>NZ_CP009285.1:0-1359468 GCF_000758665.1 Paenibacillus borealis | reverse complement strand
ACCCTTTTGTTGATGCAGGCATCGATTCCCACCAAATTGGGAAAAGAAAAATGATATGTTCCGCTGCAGACAATCTTTTTTGATAATCTTTTACAAGAGGGTCGAGGGTTTTCTTTTGTCTCCACGCCGATAGTTCTTCCGCTGACATCACAGGATTAAATCCATCTGCGTGCAAGTCAATGAGATCTACTTCGTGCCCACCGGAATGAAGACCTCTAGTAATTGAAGCCAATAATGCTGCTGAATAGCTTCTCTGATGAGGAATATTCTCAGAAGCCTTCGCTGTGTAAGGATGGTCAAATATAATGAGTACTTTCATATGAACTCGTTCTCCTCCTATTATTCACAAATAATGGCGTCTTTGATATTGCTAAAGAACATCTGCTCCCACAGACCTTCCTGCTGATACACCTTTTGCTTCCCATTTTCGTTGACTGTCAACTTAACTTTCCCAACACTACGAACATACGTTGGATTCATTTTCAAAACTTTTACAACGACACGCATAGGTAAAGAAAGCTTCATGCCGTCCAATAAAGAACTCGCAACGATATCAGATTCCCGATGATACTCAATTTGATAAGAAGTGTTATTGCCAGAGGACTGAATAAACTTCAATTGGTTATCCATGAATTTCTTTGTAATGGGGTGATTAATCGTATCCTTTCGTTCTATTCTTGTGTTCTCCTCTCGATCTTCCAGAACCTTACCGTCCTTAGCGATCATGATGAGAGGCATACGTGTATAACCATACTTTTTCTCAGCAATGATATCGCACGATATTATGGTATAAGGTCCAATATTAGCACGGCACCAGTACCAATGATTTATGAGCCTATTCATTTCTGCGTTGCCCCAATTATGATCGTGATATCCGTTACCGACTAATTCACGACGTTGACCATTCACAGTAAGTACGGCCTCCAGATCGGCAGAAGGCTGGGCTACGAACCATGCGAAGAAATCCTTTTGCTTCTCTCCAAAAAATATATGTCCTGTTTTAGGTCTCCACATGGGCACGATAGAATTCATGGTACAGCGATATTCAATATCATCGTCAACGAAATGGATCAAATAATTTCCATTGGAATATTGGATACTACTTCTATCAATTTTCACATCGCATGTTTCTTTGGAAGCGCGGATAGTGCTACCTTTCTCTTCCGATATTTTTTTCGAAATACTTCTCCCATCAGGCAACGTCAGATCAAACCGTATCGTTGGGCATGCCTCACCTTTGAGGTCGAACTCATACTTGGTGAAAAACACGACTACAATTTTAGTTCCATCTGTAAATTCGGAGTCAAAATACCACCATTCGTAACTTCCCGCTTGACCATCCGTCCTCATACCATCTTCCCATTTAGCAGGTTCTTTCGTGATTCCTAATCTTTTGTAATCTTCATTTGTATGCGCTAAAGTCACTAGCTTATTCATTCTAAATTCCTCCGCATCTAACAAGTGTCACACTTGTATAACTTGTTGGATTAGATTATAATTGGATGTCTATGAAGCAGTCAATAAGTGTGACAGAGGTTACACATTAGAGGTGATTTGTGACATGTCTACTCGCGTTAATCCTATTGCGCAACGATCAAAGAAATGGTTAAGCGATGCTTTAATTGATCTTTTACAAGAGAAACCCTATAGCAATATCACGATTACAGAGATTTGTGATAAAGCTGAACTTGTTAGGAAAACCTTTTACCGCAACTTCACATCCAAGGAAGCTGTCCTCATCGAAATCATTGATTTGATGTTTCAAGATTTTTTTAAATATATTAGTGATCAAAACTTAGGACCTCATGACATGCCCCTTGCCTATTTCACATTTTGGGAAAAACATAAAGTTTTTCTGCATATTTTAATCCAAAATCAATTATATGGACTTCTTAACGACCAATACGTTATTTACTTAGAAGCGATGGAACATATCATAGGTACTAAGCGAGAGTATCATAGCGAATTAGAAAAAGATTATATGAGAACGATGATGGCTGCAGGGTTATGGAGTATATTGAAAAAATGGATTATACGCGATTGTAAGGAATCTAAAGAAGAAATGGCTAAAATGACACTTGATTTTTTTGATATAGAGTAAACCTATATTTAGGTTAAGCTACTAACCTTTTTACAATTTTGATTCTTATACCGTCAAATCAACCTTTGGCATATAGCACCGTCCCTATACGCCAAGTATTTGGGGGTTACTATGAGATGATATCCACCGTCTTCGTGGCAGCACCATATGTCACTGTTGTCCCCAAGGCCTCATAATACACCCATGCTCCGGATGCAAACTCTGCAATTTGCCCGGTCTTCCCTGCCCATACGCCCGGTTGCCCCGGAAGGGATAATATAACGGTCCGCTTCTACCGGACTGGCTGGCCGTGCGACAAGGTTCTGATCTTTTACCGATGCCTGCGGCTTGATATTACTATAGGAGCATATGTACCTAAAGATGAGGTTTCTGTTGAGGATCTAGAAAACATGACCAAATACCGAAATATCTCGAAAAGGAAGAACTCCACTTGTTTTTAGTAACAGCTCGTATATACGGCTTGGATAGGGATTATGAGATTTTTCATACCCTAGCTTATACTGGCATAAGGGTTGGTGAATTATATGCTACTGAGTATGTACTCAACACTCCCAAAACAAAAAGTTCAATCCGGGGAATAGTTGTTGATGAAGAAGTTCTCAATAACATTGAAAATCTACAGGTATATAATCAGATGGAAAAGGCTACTAAAAAGGAGGCTTATCATGATCCGCGGATTCATTTTTTACAAGCGAGGTCAGTGTGCTGGATACCCTGAAGTGATTAAACAAGTTCAATTACAGATGGCGAGACTACTTAGAATTTCTAATTTGAACCTAGAGTTAACGCCCATTCCTTAAGGCACACTCACACCTCTCTCTGTGCTGAAGCAGGACAATAACCATTTAATTACAACTAAACTGAGAAAGAAAGAGGCCTCACAAAAGTTCACAGAACTAATGAGAGGCCTTAAAAACGAATCTGATGTTAACAAATAGTTAAAAACCAAATAATATTTAAAGAAAAAGCCTTGTGCAACAAGGCTTTTTCTATTTCTTACATCATGCCGCCCATTCCGCCCATTCCGCCCATATCAGGCATTCCGCCCTTTTCCGGTTCTGGCTTGTCAGCGATAACAGCTTCAGTGGTCAGGAACATTGCAGCTACAGAAGCAGCGTTCTGCAGAGCATAACGTGTTACCTTGGCAGGGTCAACGATACCCGCTTCGAACATATTTACCCACTCATCGGTAGCAGCGTTATAGCCGATACCTACAGCTTCTTTTTTCAGACGGTCCACGATAACGGAACCTTCCTGGCCTGCGTTAGCAGCGATGGTGCGGACAGGTTCTTCCAGTGCGCGCAGCACGAGGTTAACCCCTGTTCTTTCGTCGCCTTCAGCTACAACAGCAGCTACAGCAGCATATACGTTCACAAGAGCTGTACCCCCACCGGATACGATACCTTCTTCAACCGCAGCGCGGGTTGCGTTCAGGGCATCTTCGATGCGGAGCTTGCGCTCTTTAAGTTCAGTTTCAGTAGCAGCACCGACTTTGACAACGGCTACGCCGCCAGCCAGTTTAGCCAGACGCTCCTGCAGTTTTTCTTTGTCGAATTCGGAAGTTGTTTCTTCCAGCTGGGAACGGATTTGGCTTACGCGTGCGTTGATGTCAGCCTTGTCGCCGCTTCCGTCTACGATTGTAGTGTTCTCTTTGGTTACGCGCACTTGACGTGCGTTACCCAGTTGCTCGATGGAAGTGCTTTTCAGATCCAGTCCAAGCTTCTCAGTGATCACTTGGCCGCCTGTCAGAGCAGCGATATCCTGCAGCATAGCTTCACGGCGGTCGCCGAATCCAGGAGCTTTAACCGCTACAGCATTGAACGTTCCGCGCAGTTTGTTCACGATCAGCATCGCCTGAGCTTCGCCTTCGATATCTTCAGCGATGATCACCAGCGGACGCGCCTGTTGAACGATCTTCTCAAGCAAAGGAAGAATTTCCTGAGTGCTGCTGATCTTCTTGTCAGTGATCAGGATGTACGGGTTCTCCAGAACAGCTTCCATTTTGTCCGTATCTGTAATCATGTACGGGGAAATGTAACCGCGGTCGAACTGCATACCTTCTACCACTTCAAGCTCAGTCAGGAATCCGCGGGATTCTTCAACGGTGATAACGCCGTCTTTGCCGACTTTTTCCATAGCTTCAGCAATCAGTTGGCCTACTTCTTCGTCAGCAGCAGAGATAGCAGCTACTTGTGCGATAGACTGGGAATCTTCGATAGGCTTGGAAATTCTCTGCAGTTCAAGAACAGCAGCTTTAACCGCTTTGTCGATACCTTTACGCATAACCATAGGGTTAGCGCCTGCAGTAACGTTCTTCAGACCTTCGCGGATCATGGCTTGAGCCAGAACTGTTGCAGTTGTAGTACCGTCACCGGCTACATCGTTAGTTTTGGTAGCAACTTCTTTAACAAGCTGCGCGCCCATGTTCTCAAATGCATCTTCAAGCTCGATTTCTTTGGCGATGGTAACACCATCATTAGTGATTAGCGGGCTGCCGAATTTCTTCTCAAGCACCACGTTGCGGCCTTTAGGTCCGAGTGTAACTTTAACCGCATTTGCCAAAGCATCAACCCCGCGCAGCATTGCACGGCGTGCATCTTCACTGAATTTAATTTCTTTTGCCATTGTGTTGTTAACCTCCTAAAAGTTTTGGTATAGCCTTATCTTCCTGCAACCGTCTCAAGCAAAGCTCGCACCGGAAGCATACATTTAAGTTGTGGGTCATCGTTAAGTAATCTGGATCGAACTTATAAAAGGCTCTAACAGACTAGTCAAGAATTGCGTGAATGTCGCTTTCTTTCATAATCAGATATTCTTTGCCTTCGTATTTGATTTCAGTTCCGGCATATTTCGAGAAAAGCACACGGTCGCCTTCTTTAACTTCCAGCGCTACACGTACTCCGTCTTTCAAAGCTCCGCTGCCTACAGCGATAATTGTGCCTTCTTGCGGTTTCTCCTTGGAAGAGTCCGGAAGCACGATCCCGAAAGAAGTGGTTTGCTCTTGCTCGCTTGGTTCTACCAATACGCGTTCACCTAGTGGTTTAATCATGAAAAAATAGCCTCCTTTGAAATTATGTTGTTTACCTTGAAAACATAGATTGAACTGCCGGGAATCTTAGCGGTCCTTGCGGCACTACCGAGAATCAGCATACTTAAATGCAGTTTCGCCGGCCCATTCCCTATTTTCCGCAGCGTTAGCACTCAACCCTCTGTAGTGCTAACAACAATTTTTATGATACTCAACTTGAAGACGGATTTCAAGTCCTTTTACGTAAAATCGTATTTGTTTTGGGGAAAATTATGGTTTCAGGGGTTGTCCGGCACACACTCTCTTACATTCTATCCACCAAGGGGCAATTTATGCCCCGGTTATCTGGTTTGTTATATTGCCGTGTTACGAAGCCCCATGGTGCGGATATCCTCAAGACTGTTCCTAATAAACTCCCTGGCCAGTGCTGAAACACAGTCATGATTATTCACTGCAAACATAATCCCCTGCTGTATAGAAGGCTTAAGCGGGATTACCGAAAGCTTGGGGATTCGTCTGGAAATATAAAAATCCGGCAGAATAGAAACCCCCAGTCCCTCCTGAACCATGGCCTGTATCGTATGGATATCTTTAACCTCTATCGTTGTATGGATACAAGAATATCCGGACAGGATCAGCTTCTGCAGATCCCTGTCTCCCGGCATAATGAAGCGGCGCTCTCTGAGCTGTTCCAGGCTTAGGCTTCCTTCTTGCCCCAGCGGATGATTCTCGGGCAGAATCACAACCATTTCGCCTGTAATCAAAGGCACCGTGCACAACTGGGGCTCCGGAAACATTGTAACGCCGACATCAATGATACCACTGGAGATCCAGTGATTGATTTCTTGCGAATCTCCTTCGAACAGCACAAGCTCCACCTTTGGAAACGACTGCTTAAAAGACGCTGTCAGCTCCGGGATAAACCGGCAGGCGATATCCGGCGCAGCGCCGATCCGTAAATTCCCGGTCTGCAGTTCTGCGGACAGCAGCGCCTCCTCTTTCATAATCTGCTCTGTGCGGACAATCAGCTCAGCATGCTTCAGCATGTTTTCCCCGTCCCGGGTCAGAACAATGCCTTGATGACTGCGGTGGAACAATAAGACTCCCAGCTCCTTTTCCAGGCTTTGAATCATCTGGGAGACCGCTGATTGTGTAAACGCAAGACCCTCGGCAGCTTTGGTGAAACTGTTATACTTCGCTGCTGCTGCAAACACCTGCAATTGGACTATGGTCACTGGTTATCTCCTTCCGGCAGGCTTATGCCCTGATGAGTCTATTAGCAAATACTTATCATGGTATTACAAACCTTAATTTCCCGGACGCCTGAAGCGGCAGCTATACTTCAGATGTGTTCACAACACGGGAAAGGAGTTCTATATTGATGAAAATACGCACACTCCAAAGCTTCCTGCGAAGTTATAATTCTGCAGTTTGGATACAATTTACCGGCACGGTCCTCAGCGCGCTGACCCAGTTCATGATCCGCCCTTTTCTGGTGCTCTACTTGCATGACCTCATGGATGGTGCCGTGCTGTTGCCAATTCTTATCGTAACGCTTCAGCCTCTCTGCGGAATGGCCGCAGGAATTGGCGGCGGCACCTTGAGCGACCGGTTCGGGCGCAAGCCGGTGATGTTGATTTCACTGCTGCTGCAAACCCTCTCCATGGCGGGATATGCCGTCGCAGACAGCGTTGTCTTATTTGCCTTGACCTCAGTGGTAAACGGCATCGGCTCTGCCTTGTTCGAGCCCGCCGCAAACGCCCAGGTTTCGGACATTGTGAGGCAGGAGCAGCAGGGAGAAGTATATGCCCTGCTCCACATGGCCCTAAATATCGGAGCAGCCTTCGGTCCCGCACTGGGACTCATGCTGTTCACCTGGAATGCACATGTTGTATTCTGGCTTGCCGCGCTGCTGCTGGGTATGTACTCGCTGCTGCTCTGGACACGTTTGCCGGCAGCGCCGCCTCCAGCTTCTCACATGGTCAGAGGCAGAAAGTCCTCAAACAGCCTTTCCACCTTCAAAAGCCGGGAAATGCGGTTGATTCTGCTGCTGACACTGTGTTATCTGCCGCTGGGATTTCTGTATGCCCAGGTGAATTCGACATTGCCTTTCCATCTCCAAACCCATTTCGGCAATTACAAGGCTGTCCTCACCCTGCTTTTAACCTTCAACGGGATTACAGTCATACTGCTACAGCTGTGGATAGCCAAAGCCACTGCCCGCTTTAGCGCCCACAAGATGCTTGGCCTTGCTTATGTGCTGTTGGCGGGGGCTGCACTTGGCTATGGGATTGCCCCTTCACTCCTGTTTCTTCTGGCTGCAGAGCTGATGTTCTCCCTTGGCGAGATGCTGCACGGACCACAGATCCGCAAAGCAATCTCTGAGACCGCTCCGGCGGAACGGCTAGGGTATGCCTTTGCAATCTTTGGGCTCGGGCCGCAAATATCCAGAACGCTGGGACCGCTGATTGGCGGAATTCTGCTGGGCCGGTGGGGAGGAGCCGTCCTATTCATATTATTGGCGGGTTCATTTCTGGTCATCGGAGGCTTGCAGTTCAAACTCCTGAAGATACGCAGTGCATATCAGAACTGCAGAGAATGTCTGCCGTCTACGACTCCTGCGCCTTAATATAACGCGCTTCCCGCTGCGCATCCTCCGCCAACTGCCTCCGGTAGACGAACGCAGACAGAAATACACTGAATTCATACAGCACCAGCAGCGGAATCGTCACCAGAAAATCCGAGATGAAATCAGGCGGTGTAATCACTACAGCAATAAATACGAGTGCAAAGTAAGCATACCGCCGCATCCGGCGCAGGCGCAGCGGATTCAGCACTCTAAGCTTGGTCAGGAACATCACAATCAGCGGCAGCTCAAAGAGCAGGGCCAGCGGAATCACCAGACTGAACAGGAAGCTGAAATATTCGGCTATGCCGTAAGTCTCCTCAAGCCCCATGCTGCGCGTAATGGAGATCGTAAATGACAAGGCCATAGGAAATACGATGTAATAGGCGAAGGCTATGCCCAGAATAAACAGAATGAACACATACGGCACATAACGCAGCGCTGCGCTGCGCTCCACAGGACGCAGGCCCGGGCTGATGAACGCCCACAGCTGAAAGACAATAAACGGCACGGAGAACGCCAGCGACACGGCCATGGCAATCTTCATGTACATCCCGATCCCATCCCAGAAAGAGAAGGCATGCAGCACGAACCCCTGGGCCGGGTCAGCGCTGATCAGATATAAATAGATTGGCTTGGCAACGAACAACCCGATTACAAGTCCGGCTACAAATACAATCAGCACGTAGATAAGCCGTCTGCGCAGCTCGGTCAGATGATCGACCAGGGACATTTCTTCCGCTTCCAGAGACATGACTCACACCACCCGAAATGACATATGAAATGTCTATATAATTACAGTGACTTGCCGTATCAGCATAATGCTGCACATAATACAATTTTAATTGGGCAATACCCCGGGGTTCAACCGGATTGTTGTATAAAATACAAGAATTATTCTGCTGAGCCGCTTGAACGAGGAGAAATGCTGCCTTTTTTACAACAATTTCGGATTAGTTAGCGCCTTAATTTCGAGCAAAATGTTGTACTTTGTGCAAGATTCTATAAAATTAGAAAAAAAGGAGCGCCGCCCCAGTCTGAAGCAGACCTGGGAAAGACGCCCCTGCGTAAGTGAATGGAAATTATTCCGGCAGACGGCGGTCCTGCGGAAGCTCTGCTGCTACAGTCTGCGGAGCCGGAGAAGCAGGCACCTCGCTCTTTCTGGCCGGTTCCGGTTCATTGATAATCTCCCGCGCCCCGTCCTTGAATTCACGGAAGGTACGTCCGACTGCCCGCCCAAGCTCAGGAAGCTTATTCGGACCAAAGAGCAGGAGCGCCAAGATAACCAACAGAATAATTCCGGGTGCACCAATACCATTTAGCATTATTGTTTCCTCCCATCACTCTATCCGTTCATGATATCGTTAACGATAAATTAATAATACCATAACTTATATCACACATCCATCGTCTAGAGTGACGAATCATGCGTAAAGTGACCAGAGCATGAGCTGTTATTGGCGGTATTGCCCGGTAACCATCAGCAATGCCTCAGGCAACTGATCCATAATTGCCGCCAGGTTCTCATGCACACCCTTAGGTGTGCCCGGCAGATTGACGATTAATGTCCGGCCGCGGATACCGCAGATTCCCCGGAAGAGCATCACCGCGCGGTTCTTCTGCATCACTGTACTGCGCATCGCCTCAGAGAGTCCAGGGACTTCACGTTCAATGACACGCCGTGTAGCCTCCGGCGTAACATCACGGATCGCCAGATCGGTTCCTCCGGTAGTCAGCACCAGATCCGCCTGGAAATAATCAGTCAGTTCAATCAATGCTGCAATAATTTCATCCTGCTCGTCGGGTACGATCCGGTATTCCACGATCTCGCCTCCAAGCTCCTCTTCCACCAGTTCCCGAATAACCTGGGCGCTCGTGTCTTCCCGTTCGCCTCTGGCCCCTTTATCGCTGGCCGTCAGGATTGCTGTTTTCCACGCCATAGGTTGTCCCTCCCTCTCTATATACTATGTATGTCCGGCTGCTTAAGCAGCCGCAATCTGCGCCTTCCGCGTGAGTCTCATGCTGTTAACTATTCTTCTTCCAGCGCGTAATCCCCATTCTTGCCGCCGCTCTTGGATACGAGCAGAGTAGGTCCGATAATCATATCCTTCTGGAGTGCCTTGCACATGTCGTATACGGTCAACGCCGCCGCTGAAACAGCGGTTAGTGCCTCCATCTCCACCCCGGTTTTGCCGGTAGTCTTGACGGTTGCTTCTATATATAGTTCATCTTTGCTGTTATCCGAGAAGATGATATCCACTCCGGTAAGCGGCAGCGGATGGCACATCGGAATCCACGCTGAGGTCTGCTTGGCAGCCATAATTCCGGCAACCTGTGCTACGGCTAGTACATCCCCCTTGCTGATTGTGCCCATCTTGATGGCAGCGAGCGTCCCCGGGTCCATCTTCACCCGGCTGCGCGCAGCTGCCGTCCGCTTGGTGACTTCCTTCTCACTTACATCCACCATGCGGGCTCTGCCCTGTTCATTGAAATGACTTAACTCCATAGCACCCTCTCCTTCCGGCAATCCCAAATGCCGTTCTCTGTAATCAGCACATCCATTAAGGCATCATGCTCTTCCAGCGGCACTTCAGGCACCAGCTGCAGGCTATAGGCCAGGCCCACCCATAGAGGTCTGGCAGCAGATTCAGGAAGCTCTGCTTCCCATGCTGCCCGCAACCGGTCATAGTAGCCCCGGCCATAACCGAGCCGTCCGCCGCGCCGGTCGAAGGCCAGGCCGGGTACGAATACGGCATCCGGCAGTGCGGATATCGCAGCCGTGCCAGCGTTGGCGCCCGGACCGGCTATTCCGGTTACAGGCTCCGGTATGCCGTAAGCACCCGGAGCAAGCTCATCCCAGGACCGGACCGGATGGATGCTCAGTGCACCGCTCTCCCGGATGACCCTGGGAAGCAGCACTTGATGTCCTCTGGCCCAAGCTTCTGCAAGCAGCGGACGGCAATCCAGCTCGGAGCGGAACGGGGCATAGGCCAGCAGTGAGTCCGCCTGTTCCTGCGAGAACCAGGTCAGGGCATGACTGCATACCAGAGCAGACAACCGGCCTCTCTGTTCCACGGACAGTCCGTCCCGGAGCGCGGCCTTACCGGCCCGCAGCTCGCGCTTCCGGAGAGCAAGCCCCATGCTGCTGTCCTGCATAGGCAGCCGCCTCCTCTTCAACATGTTCCTAGCTTATCATAGTTTGTAAGCTCAGTTTACCACTCTTCTCCCCGGTTCGCCAAGGTTGCAGCATTTACATTGTTAGAAGAATGTTCTGCGCACTGTCTTTGCCAGCCTTGTCTTGAAATTTCAGCCGCACAGCCGGCTTGTCCGCTGCCGGTGGAAGCCGCAGGAATGAAGCAGCCCCCTCGCGCGGCAAACTTTTTTCATGTAAACTAAAGAATAAGATTATTACAAGCCGGGCCTAATCAGCCCAGGCGAATATGCAAGGGCGGAGGTTTCATCAGAATGCTTCTTCAAGCGACAGGAATTTCGAAATCATATGGGATACAAAGTGTGCTGGACGGCATCAGCCTGATGGTGAACGAGAAGGAAAGAGTCGGTCTCGTTGGCGTCAATGGTGCCGGCAAGTCGACCTTCCTGCAGATTCTCGCAGGCGAGATGTCGTATGACAGCGGGCAAATTCATAAATCCAAAGAGACTACAATAGGGTATCTGGCCCAGAACAGCGGCTTGCAATCCGATAAAACCATTCAGGAAGAGATGCTCGCCGTATTCGCTCCGCTGCTGGAGGCAGAAGCTGAACTGCGGCAGCTCGAAACAGATATCGCCGATCCGGCGCTTGCAGAGGACCCGAAGCGTTATGAGGATCTGCTGGAGCGCTATGCCAGACGTTCAGACTGGTTCAAGGATCATGGCGGTTATGAGATGAATACGCGTATACGCAGCGTACTGCACGGCATGGGCTTCGGGGAATTTGCACCCGAGACGCCGATTGCTACGCTAAGCGGCGGTCAGAAGACCCGCTTGGCACTGGCGCGTATTCTGCTGCAGGCCCCAGATCTGCTTATGCTTGATGAGCCGACCAACCATCTGGACATCGAGACGCTCACCTGGCTGGAGGATTATCTGCGCGGGTACGCCGGAGGCATTCTGGTCGTCTCCCATGACCGGTATTTCCTCGACCGGCTGGTCACAACCATAGTGGAAATTGAGCGGCACCAGTCCCGCAGATACACAGGCAATTACAGCCGCTATATGGAACTGAAGGCTGCGGAATATGAGATCCGCATGAAGCAATATGAGAAGCAGCAGGATGAGATTTCGCGGATGGAGGATTTCGTACAGCGCAATATTGTCCGGGCCTCCACCACCAAGCGTGCTCAGAGCCGGCGCAAGGCACTCGACAAGATGGACCGCATCGACAAACCCATGGGCGATCTGAAGAAAGCCAGCTTCTCCTTCGAGCCTGACTTCATGTCCGGCAAGGAGGTGCTGCAGGTGCGCGAGGTTGCTGTAGCTTTTAATGAAGGGGCTGCCCCGCTGTTCCGCAATGCTTCCTTCGAGCTTAGACGCGGTGAGACCGCAGCGCTGATCGGGCCGAACGGTATCGGCAAATCCACGCTCCTGCAGTGCATGACCGGCACCCGTGAGCCATCCGCAGGGACGGTCAACTGGGGAACCAAGGTGAAGATCGCCTACTACGATCAGGAGCAGACGAGGCTGAATCCGCGCAACACCGTTCTGGAAGAGCTGTGGAGCGAGTACCCGATGCTGGAGGAAGCGAGGATCCGCACCATTCTCGGCAATTTCCTGTTCAGCGGCGAGGATGTCCTGAAGAGGGTAGCCGCGCTCAGCGGCGGTGAGAAAGCACGTGTCGCCCTGTCCAAGCTGATGCTGCGCGGGGCCAACATGCTGATTCTCGATGAGCCTACCAACCATTTGGATCTGGTCAGCCGCGAGGTGCTGGAAGCGGCACTGATTGATTTTGAAGGCACACTGCTGTTCATTTCCCATGACCGTTATTTCCTGAACAAAATGGCTGAACGGGTTCTGGAGCTGCATCCGGGCGGTATCGATCAGTATCTCGGTAACTATGACGACTATGTCGATAAGAAACGCGAACTTGAGGCCATTGCCGAGGAGGAAGCGGAGCTTGCCGCCGCCAAGTCATCCCGGAATGCTGACAACGAAGCTGCCGTTGCCGAGAAAGGCACTTCCCTCTCCTATGAAGCAGACAAACAGGCCAAACGTGAGGAGCGTAACCGCCAGCGGCGGATCTCTGACCTTGAGGAGAATATCGCCAAGCTGGAGGAAGCCATCTCCGGAATTGAGCATGAAATGACCAAACCTGAGGTATATCAGGATTACATGGCGCTTCAGGAGCATGAAAGTGATCTTAAAGACAAAAAACAGCAGCTTGGAAATTTATTTAGCGAATGGGAGCAATTGGCTGACGAATAATGTAAAGGCAGTAAAAAAATAAAATTCAACTGTTTCCGATTTGTTCATAAATAGTTATCCACAGCGCCATCCACAGTTTTCGTGCATAACTACTGTTGAAAAATAGCCCTCCGGGGCTTTTTTTATGCGTAAAATCGCTATTTTCCTTGTCAAGGACTTTTTATCCACCGAATTATCCACATTATCCACAGTTTTCACAAAACTGATTCAATGCATAACCTCCTGTTTATGGCCTCCAAAAAAAAGGCGTTATTGCTGATTTTACACGGTTTTTACACAACTCGTGCGGAATATGTGGATAACGTTGTCCACAGCTTGACAAAACCCGCATTGGGCAAAAAATTGATGTTAAGGGATTGCGGAAGCACGGAGCACGCGAGGAACAGATACCGGTTAACGTAGCGGACATTTGCATGGGTTAACATAAATCAAGGCCTGCAAATCGCTGGGTAAAGGACGGTAGAAAATGAGCAACCAACAAACCAAAACAGACGTGATTTTAATTGGTGCCGGAATCATGAGTGCAACACTTGGTTCACGGCCTAAGCGGATTGTTTGGGCTGTGCCTTTTGGTTTTGTGCGGGATTTACGAATGCTTTTTGTGAGGACGCTGCTCCAATTTCTCTGCAACTTCCTTGGCCTTCGTCCTAAAGCATGGGTCGGCTTCCTTTTGCCCTCTTGCGCAACCACTTGACGAAGCGGCAAAATCCACTGGATGTTTCGGCCTAGTCAGTTGCTCGCACGGTCTTACAACAGTACTTTTGCCGATGCGCCTCTACACACAGATTTCGCCATGTGCAGGCATCCTAGCTACGCGGGGGCTTGGCCCCTCCCGCGTGCCGGACTTTCACCGGCTAGAGATTGCGTACTTAGCTGGGCACGATGCTTCCGAGGTAAGTTTTCCTGCGGAAAGCTTTCAGGCAGCCGCTGCCGCTTGTACACAATCGTTTCATCCACTCCGCTGTTTAAGTGGGCAAAGCATCTCCAAATCTCAAACGAAATAGATCCCCCCTAACTGTTGAATCGAGCTGAGCTTATGCGGCCTGTGCGGCCTGTGCCTGAGCAGCTTATGCAGATTTTAAGGCCACCTCACATTACCCGATTCAGAATACTTCCGGGGCAGCCACTGGTGAAATTAAGCGCACTAATGCTCCTCATTTCCTCCCTTGGCCGGCCGTATTTAGGAATTAGAGGGATTTATCCCTTTGATTTTCACATTCCGCTCACTTTCGGTGGAATCAGAGGGATTTATCCCTTTGGTTTTCACATATCACCCACTTTCGGCGGAATCAGAGGGATTTATCCCTTTGATTTTCACATATCACCCACTTTCGGCGGAATCAGAGGGATTTATCCCTTTGGTTTTCACATATCACCCACTTTCGGCGGAATCAGATCACCATCCTGTCAACTTCTTTGGGATTCCTGATCAAAATCAAACCCCACATCCCGTGAAATCAGGGGCATTAGTGCTCTTCATTTCCACCATTAGCCTACATCCAATCAAATCAGGGGCACTAGTGCTCTTCATTTCCTCCAATTAGCCCACATCCGGTGAAATCAGGGGCACTATGCTGTTAGTATTAATCGTGGACACCCGTTAAGAGAATAGGGATAATGAGATTAACGAGGAGGTGCCCACATGAGTGGAACACGGAGAAGCTACAATGAAGAATATAAAAAACAGACCGTAAAGTATATCCAGGAGCAAACCAAGACGGTGGCAGAACTCGCCCTGGAACTGGACATCCCCGCCAAAACCCTGCACCAATGGCTGGGGAAGTACCGGTCGTTTCAGAGTGAGCCCATAGCCACCCCAGACAAAGTCAGAGAGTTGGAACGTCAACTGAAGGAACGCGACCAACAGGTGGCAGACCTGACGGAGGAAATGGCCATCCTAAAAAAAGCAGTGCACATCTTCAGCAACCCAAAGAACTGAGATTCCAGTTTATAGAAGATCATCGCTCCGAGTTCCCAGTGGAGAAGATGTGCAACGTCTTTCAGGTATCACGGAGCGGTTATTACAAATGGAGAACAGCGAAGCCCAGCCCCCAAGCCACCCGCAAAGCGTTACTGCTTAAGCGGATTACCTATCATTTTCACGACTCGCATGGTCGTTACGGTAGCCCCAAAATTACGGTTCTCTTGAAGCGTGAGGGGTACAAGGTAAGCGAACGCACAGTAGGAAAGTACATGAGAGAACTGGGCCTGCGCTCCTGTGTCGCGAAGAGGTTTCGCGTACACACGACCGACTCTAACCATCCTTTGCCCATTGCCCCTAACTTGCTGAACCAGCAATTCCAAACCGAAAAGCCAAACCAGGCGTGGGTCGCAGATATTACTTACATTCCCTGTCGGGAAGGGCGGATGTACTTGGCGAGCGTGCTGGACCTATGCACCCGGGAGATCGTAGGCTGGCGGCTGGGCGACCGGATGACCACAGACCTCGTACAGGGCGCTCTAGACGATGCCTACCAAGCGAAACGCCCCGGGAAGGGCTTGATTCACCATTCGGATCGAGGCTCGCAGTATGCCTCTGCAGACTACCGGGGACGCCTGGAGAAGTACCAGATGACTGCAAGTATGAGCCGCAAAGGGAACTGTTATGATAACGCCTGTATCGAATCTTTTCACAGCCTCTTGAAAAAAGAGTTTGTGTACTGGACTCGATTTAAAACAAAGAAGCAGGCCTATGATTCCATCTACCAATACATTGAATTTTTCTACAACTGTAAACGAATCCATGGGGCACTGGGTTACGTATCTCCGGTTCAGTTTGCAGCAACATTTAAGCGGAAAACCGCTTAGGTTCACGTCTACTTTCTTGACAGAGGTCCACTAGTGCTCCTCATTTCCTCCATTAGCCTACATCCAGTCAAATCAGGGGCACTAGTGCTCTTCATTTCATCCAATTAGCCCACATCCGGTGAAATCAGGGGCACTAGTGCTCCTCATTTCCTCCATTAGCCTACATCCAGTCAAATCAGGGGCACTAGTGCTCCTCATTTCCTCCATTAGCCTACATCCAGTCAAATCAGGGGCACTAGTGCTCTTCATTTCATCCCTTGGCCTACATCCAGTCAAATCAGGGGCACTAGTGCTCTTCATTTCATCCCTTGGCCTGCATCCAGTCAAATCAGGGGCACTAGTGCTCTTCATTTCATCCCTTGGCCTGCATCCAGTCAAATCAGGGGCACTAGTGCTCTTCATTTCATCCCTTGGCCTGCATCCAATCAAATCAGGGGCACTAGTGCTCTTCATTTGACCATGCCATCGACTTCTTGGGGATTCAGTAACAGACAGACTAATATCATAATCTCCTAAAGCATAAAAAAGACCTGCTCTCCACTCTTGCAGGCGGAAGGGCAGGTCAGGGCGGATTCTCCTAAAAGGGATTACTGGGTTGCAGAGTTAACGGAACTATGAATACTAAATCACCTGAAGACTTGCCGGTTAACCTCATGACTTCTCTACACACCGCACATAAACACCGCACAGCCTGCGGGCTTGCAGAATTGCCGGTCTACGGAATTACCTCCTCCTGCGGGCTTGCAGAATTGCCGGTCTTCGGATTTACCTCCTCCTGCGACCTTGCAGAATTGCGAGTCTGCGGACTTACCTCCTCCTGCGGGCTCGCAGAATTACCGCTCTGCGGACTTACGTCCTCCTGCGGGCTCGCAGAATTACCGCTCTGCGGACTTACGTCCTCTGCGGGCTTGCAGAAGAATTACCATTCTTCGGAATTACGTCCTCCTGTCCGCTTCCTGCCGCAGCAGAGCTATGACCTCTTCCGCAGTGCCCATAGACAGAGCCTTCCGGGCGAGCTCCTCCATCCCGGCTCGGGACAGCTGCATAATGCATTCTCTCGCCGCCAGAATGGACGGGGCGCCCATACTGAACTCATCCAAGCCCAGGCCTAGCAGCAGCGGAATGGCTGCCCTGTTCCCGGCCATTTCCCCGCACATCCCCACCCATTTGCCATGGCTGTGTGCGGCGTCAATGACGCCCTTAATCAGGCGCAGCACCGCTGGGTTGTAAGGCTGGTATAGATAGGATACCCTGCTGTTCATGCGGTCGGCGGCCATCGTATACTGAATCAGATCATTAGTGCCGATGCTGAAGAAGTCCACCTCCGGTGCGAACAGATCGGCCATCACCGCCGCTGCAGGAATTTCCACCATCATCCCGACAGCGATACCGGCGCCTGCCGGGATGCCTGCCTGCTCCAGCTTGCGCTTCTCCTGCGCCAGCACCTGTTTGGCCTGGCGAAGCTCATCCAGCGTGGCGATCATCGGGAACATGATCTTCAGGTTCCCGTAGACCCCTGCACGCAGCAGCGCGCGCAATTGCGTCCGGAACAGCTCCTGCTCCGCTGTCTCCAGACAGAGCCGGATGGCCCGGAAGCCGAGGAAGGGATTCTCCTCCTTCGGCAGCTTCAGGCAAGGCAGCTCCTTATCGCCGCCGATATCAATCGTGCGGACAACCACGGGCCGCCCTCCCATCTGCTCCAGCACGCTCCGGTAGGCCTGAAACTGTTCTTCTTCGGACGGAAGCTCCTTCCGGCCCATGTACAGAAACTCGGTACGGAACAGGCCGACGCCTTCTCCCCCATGCTGCAGCACGGCGGCCACGTCTCCCGGACTGCCGATATTGCCGGCCAGCTCCACCTGATGCCCGTCAGAGGATACTGTAGGCAGTGCCGCAAGCTTCGCCTGCTGCTCCTTACGGCGCTCCAATTCCAGCCGCTTCCCTTCATATTCAGCGATCACTCCGGAGGGCGGATTCACCAGCAGCACGCCTTCCTCCCCGTCAAGAATAAGCAAATCGTCCTGACGGATCTCCTGCAGCGCATCCGCTGCACCGACAACGGCCGGAATCTCCATCGCCCGGGCCATAATGGCCGAGTGGGAGGTCGTTCCACCCGCCACAGTAGTGAAACCTTTCACATAATCCCGGTTCAGTTGCACCGTATCCGAAGGTGTAAGGTCTTGGGCAACGATAATTACCGGCTGCTTAATGTCCTGCACACCGGTTGCTCTCCCGGACAGCGCGTTCATAACCCGCCGGGATACATCGCGGATATCCCCGGCCCGCTCCCGCAGATACTCTGTGTTAAGTGATTCAAAAGACACTACAATTTGCCTCGTAACCTCTTGCAGTGCGTATTCCGCTGTAGCTTCCTGAGCAATGATCTGCTCCCTGACTGCCCCAAGCAGCTCCGGGTCATCCAGCACCAGCAGATGCGCTTCAAAAATTCCGGCCTCGGCTTCCCCCAGCTTCTGTGCCGTAAGCGCCTTAAGCTCTCTGACTTGTGTAACCGCCAGACTGACGGCTGCTCCGAACCGTTCCAGCTCTGCCTGTGTACCCAGCCTGCTGTCCTTCTCAATCACCGGCGCTGCCGTATGCAGGCAGTGTGCCTTGGCAATCGCGATGCCGGATGAAGCGCCAATTCCCTTCAGCATCTGCAGCATCATTGTCCCAGCCCCTGGCCGATGATAATGCTGCTCAGTTTGGCAATCGCCTCTTCCTCATCTTCCCCGAAGCTGGAGATTGTGAAGGAATGACCCTGGGGAACCCCCAGCGACATCACACCGACTATAGATTTCAGATTGACGCTTCTGCCGTCGTATTCAATGCGCAGCTCCGCCTTGAACTTACTGGCGGTCTGGACCAGCACCGAAGCCGGACGGGCATGCAGGCCTGATTCTTCAGTGACTACGAATGTTTCCATAACCATCGCTATACCCCCACCTTTCCGTTCTCCGCAGCCAGCCGCTTGAATTGCAGCGCCAGGTTCTCCGGCGTGAAGCCGTATTCCCTGAACAGCACCTCTGCCGGGGCGGATGCCCCGAAGCCGCTGAGCGTAAGCGTCCGGCCCGTATCACCCGTGTATTCCCTCCAGCCGAACGGGGAGCCCAGTTCCACGGCAAGCCTTACCTTAAGCGCTGCGGGCAGCACACTTTCCCTATATTCCGGAGTCTGCTGTTCGAAGCGGTCCCAGCTAGGCATGCTCACGACGGAGACATACACACCTTCTGCAGCAAGCAGCGCCTGCGCAGTAATCGCCAGGCTGACCTCCGAGCCTGTTGCCAGGAGGAGGCCCTCAGCATCTTCCGCTGCCGGGGAGACAATGTATGCGCCTCTCTTCACCCCTTCATAAGCGGCATGATCTTCAATGGCAAGCGTGGGCAGATTCTGCCTGGAGAGAATCAGCGCAGTCGGCGCGTCCTTGCTCTCCAGTGCCAGGCGCCAGGCGGCTGCGGTCTCCTTGGCATCAGCCGGGCGGATGACGGACAATCCGGGCATCGCCCGCAGCGAAGCCAGCTGCTCAACGGGTTCATGGGTCGGCCCATCCTCGCCTACGGCCACGCTGTCGTGGGTGAACACATAGGTTACCGGCAGCTTCATCAGGGCGGCAAGGCGGATTGCCGGACGCAGATAATCCGAGAAAACAAAGAAGGTAGCACCGAACACCTTGACCCCGCCATGCAGAGCCATGCCGTTCATCGCCGCGCCCATCGCAAATTCACGTACACCGAACCAGAGATTACGGCCGGCATAAGCCCCGCGGCTGTAATTGCCGCTGCCCTTCAGCAGCGTCTTGTTCGAGCTGGCCAGATCGGCCGATCCGCCAATCAGCTTCGGAATGACCTGTGCAGCCGCATTCAGGACACGGCCGGAAGATTCCCGCGTTGCCAGACTCTGACCCGGGGTGAACTGCGGCAGATCCTCCTGCCAGTCCGGGGGCAGTTCTCCTGAGACAGCCGCATTAAACCGGACGGCCAGCTGCGGAAATTGCAGCTCGTATTCACGCCGCAGCTCATTCCATTCCATCTCCGCCTGTTCCCCATGCATAGCCAGCTCCGCGAAGTGTGCCTTCACTGCTGCCGGCACCCCAAAGGGTTCATGCACCCATTCGTAAGCAGCCTTCGCTGCCCGGACCTCTTCAGCTCCCAGCGGAGCGCCATGACAGGCTGAGGTCCCGCCTTTGTTCGGCGAGCCGTAGCCGATCACGGTCTTCACTTCAATCAGCGTCGGCCGCTCTTCATCGGCCCGGCCTTCAGCAATAGCCGCCTGAATATCTTCCACACTGTTGCCGTCCGTAACCCGCAGCACCTGCCATCCATATGCGGTGAAGCGTTCCTCCACAGATTCAGAGAAGGACATCGCAAGCGCTCCATCCAGCGAGATGTCGTTGGAATCATACAGGACAATCAGACGCCCCAGACCAAGGTGGCCGGCCAGTGAAGCCGCCTCCGCCGATACGCCTTCCATCAGATCGCCATCGCCGCAGATACAGTACGTATAATGATCCACCAGCGGAAACTGTTCCTTATTGTAGACAGCGGCCAGATGACGCTCAGCCATTGCCATTCCGACAGCCATGGCCATCCCCTGACCCAGTGGACCGGTAGTGGCCTCCACACCGGGTGTATGCCCGAATTCGGGATGTCCGGGAGTCCGGCTGCCCCATTGCCGGAAGCTTTGCAGGTCCTCTATTGTAAGCCCATAGCCGAACAGGTGCAGCAGGCTGTAGAGCAGGGACGAGCCATGCCCCGCAGACAGGACGAAGCGGTCACGGTTGAACCAGCCGGGGTTGCGCGGATTGTGCTTCATATCTCCTGCCCACAAAGCGTAAGCCATCGGAGCTGCCCCCATTGGCATGCCCGGATGCCCCGAGCCTGCCTTCTCCACGGCGTCGATGGATAAGGTGCGCAGCGTGTTTACAGCCAATTTCTCGGTCACACTGCTTGTAACCGGAGTTGTGTTCATATGCCTTCTCCCTCTCTTTCTTTACTCCTGTAGTGCAGATGCAGAGTGTTCAAACTCCGCTATTTTATCAATCCGCTGCTTATGCCGGCCGCCGGTGAATTCCGTCTCCAGCCAGACCCTTACAATCTCTCCGGCCAGCCCCGGGCCGATCACCCGTTCACCCATAGCGAGAATATTGCTGTCATTATGCTCCCGTGTGGCCTTTGCACTGAATACATCGTGGACCAGGGCGCAGCGGATGCCGGGTACCTTGTTGGCGGCAATCGACATGCCGATCCCTGTACCGCAGATCAGAATGCCACGGTCGGCTTCCCCGCCTGCCACTTTACGGGCAACCGTAACTGCATAGTCGGGATAATCTACCGATTCACAAGTGTGGCAGCCTATATCCTCAATTTCCACCTCTTGATCAAGCTCCGCAAGCACCAGCAAGAGCTCCTCCTTCAAAAAGATTCCGCCGTGGTCATTGCCGATTACGATCTTCATTTGCCTGCCTTCCTCCTCTCTTTTCATTTTCATAGTATCATTTTGATATTCATAAATGTACACGTTTTCATCCCAATTTATTACCATTGAAATGTGCATCATTGTGATGCACAGGCCCTATTCTCACAAGGGATACAGCTTATCAAGCACCCTCTCCGCAGCCTGCTCCAGGATACCTAGCTTGGCCGCGAAGGAGAAGATTGTATAGCGGGGTCTGGTCAAATGGGATAGCAGCAGAGCCTCACGCAGCAGCTCACGGCTGATGCCGTAATCAGCCGGGGAAGCAGACAGCCCGATATCCTCCAGCCAGCTGCGGATCAGCCAAGGCACAGGCTGCCTGGCCCCCAGCGCCTCACGGACAGCTGCAATCTGCTCCTTATCCACCCACTCTGCGCTGTTCAGCACAGTGTTATAGAACATTCCCGCGCATAAGGTGCCGGCAGCAACCGCAAGACCATGGGAGAGCGGCTCCCGGCCTTCACGGAGGAATGCGCCCTCCAGATAATGCGCCAGCAGATGCTCGGACCCGGATGCAGGCCGCGAATCGCCGGCCATGGCAATCGCCATGCCCGACAGCAGCAAGGCTTCCATCAGTTCCTGCACGGCCTCAGGCTCCCGGCGGCGGATGCCTTCAGCTTGGACAATTACACTATCCGCCGCCTGCTCCACTAGACCGAGGGTATACGGGCAGAGGTATTCGCCGTTCAGCGTATGCCCGAGCAGCCAGTCACAGACGGAGATTTTCTTGCCGATGATATCGCCGAAGCCGGCCTGCAGCATCTTCAGCGGGGCAGCTGCAATAAGCTCAAGGCTCCCAAGGATGGCTGTAGCGGTAACACCGGGATAAGTAGTCTTCCTGCCGCCTGCCAGTAAGGAGGAGACTCCTGAGGCATAACCGTCCATCGACGGGGCTGTAGGAACGGACAGGAACGGAATACCCTGCCGCGCAGCCGCCATCCGTGTCAGATCGGTAAGGGTGCCTGAACCGACGGCAAGCATCCCATCCGGTTTCCCGGCAGAAGACATCAGCAGCCGGCCAAGTGAGCGTTCATCCGGCAGTACTTTGGCTTCAGTGTATAGGCAGCTGCCGGCCTTGCAGCCTTTCTTCTCCAGCAGTCCGATTAGCTCACGGGCTTGCAGTTCATAGGTGATCAGGTCTGGACGACCAGCAGATTCCTGCCTTGAATGTACGTCAGCATGCCTCTGCCACAGCCTCCATATCCGCATGCAGCGACAGGCTGCGGATCGGCACTTCATGGACCCGCCCGCAGGTGCAGCTCAGCGGCTTATCAATTAACCGGGATAGCTCCTTCATCCGCTTACTCCTGGACAGGGGCAGCATAGCTCCCCGTCTCGCTGCGGAAGCGTTCCACGTTATCCCGCAGCCCGCCGGTCTTAAACAGTGCGGAACCGGCCACGATTACATCGGCACCGGCTTCAACAACCTCCCTGGCATTGGACAGTTTGATGCCGCCGTCCACCTCAAGATCAATCCGGCGGTCAAGGGTATCCAGTGTCCGGCGCAGAGCTTTGATTTTGCCCATCACTGAAGGAATGAAGCTCTGTCCGCCGAAACCGGGATTAACGCTCATCAGCAGCACCAGGTCGATATCCTCCAGAATATGGTCAAGCACACTTAGCGGCGTCGCCGGATTAAGCGCCACTCCGGCCTTCAGGCCTGCCGCCTTAATCTCCTGCACGGTGCGGTGCAGATGGGTACAGGCTTCTGCCTGCACTGTGAGAATATCCGCGCCAGCCGCAGCGAAGTTACTGATATAGCGCTGCGGCTCGGCAATCATCAGATGTACATCGAAACACAGTCTGGTATAGGGGCGGATCGCCCTGATAATATCGGGACCCAATGTTAGATTCGGTACAAATTGCCCATCCATGACATCAATATGAACCAGATCCGCGCCGGAGCTGTCAATCGCCTGAATCTCACTTCCAAGCGCGGAGAAATCAGCGGCCAGAATGGAGGGAGCCAGCTTAATCATGCTTGTTCACCTGCTCTTTCTTACGGATATACAGCTTGCGGATAATACTGAAGACAACAAAGGCAAAAATGGCGCAATTCACGGGAAACTGGTATTTAAATAACAGCGCACTAAGTGCTCTCCCATAAGGTCCCAGCGAATAATCCAGGAAGCTCTCAACCATAACCTCACCTAATTTCTGCAAAAGTGTAAATCCCCAGGCGTATGATTATTGCAGCGGAGTCAGTACGACCTTGATCGCTTCCCCGTTCTTCATCAGCTTGAAGGCCTGCTCCCACTCGGAGAGATCGAGCTGGTGGGTAACCAGCGCCTCGGTATTCACCCGGTGATCATTCATCAGCTGCAGGGAAGGCCCCCAGTCGAACGGATTCTGGCTGCGGCAGCCGATCACCTTAATTTCTTTTTGAATAATCTTCTCGAAATCCACAGGGATTTCCGGTGTACCGAAGATGCCGACCTGAACATAGCGGCCCTTCTTAGTCAATAAATCCAGCCCCATCGCCACCGCCGGAACTGCACCTGTACATTCCAGTACCACGTCTGCCCCATAGCCCTCGGTAAGGCTGTTCACCAGTTCCTTCACATTCTCCGTCTGAATATTAACCACATGATCGATCCCCAGCTCCAGTGCTTTATCCAGCCGGATGCTATCCTTATCCAGTCCTGTGATGATTACTGTCGCCCCGCAGCTCTTGGCAATCTGGGCCGTCAGCAGACCGATTGGACCCGGACCGAGCACAACCACCACTTCCCCCCTTTTAACTGCCGCCTTGGATACAGCATGATGCGCACAGGCCAGCGGCTCCGTCAATGCGGCAGACAGGTAATCCACATTGGGCGGCAGCTGATGCACACTTTCCTTGCGGGCAATGACATATTTGGCGAATCCGCCATTCTGCTGGGTACCCAGTCCTTTGCGTGAACCGCATAAGTTGTAGTGTCCGGATTTGCAGTACTCGCAGGTGCCGCAGATATAAAAAGTCGTCTCCGACGTTACCCGGTCCCCGACCTGTATATGAGTTACATTGTCACCTACAGCCACCACTTCGCCAGAGAATTCGTGGCCCAGTGTGACAGGCGCCTTCACCTTGTATCTGCCCTCAAAAGTATGCAGGTCCGTCCCGCACACTCCGGCATATTTAACTTCAATTTTCACCTGGTCGGGCCCCATATGCGGTTCCTCGACATCCATAACCTCCAGGTGTCCATATCCGGCTTCTTTCTTCACTAAGGCTTTCATTACAGCTTCCCCTCCATTTTATCTATTGGTTAGACTGGTGCCGCACCGCATAAATCAGGTATAACAAATACAATAGACCGTCTTTAACAGGTTGTTATGTGAATTTTTAAAAAGCATATCTGCGCGAACGGCCTATTTTAAATGCTATAAAGATAGGCTTATTTGTTCTGTTTCTTGTCTAGAATTGCTGAAGTAGCGCTGCTGCCGGAAGATCATCCGGCATTGTCCCTCTGCCCCGGAAGGCAGAATATAATCCGTTAATTGAATAAGGCAAAGGCTTTATAGATCACATAGTTGATCAGGTTCCCGCCCTGGTCGATACTGGAGATCTGCGCGGTTCCTTCCGGCATATTGAAGTGGGCATCCACAGCCATCTGTGTGTGCAGCGGTGCAAGGTCAGTCGCCATATACAGGGACAGGCCGATGACGATGGTTCCGACGATAACCGAATGAATGATGTTTCCTTTTGCCGCACCGACGATAAACGCCACAATGAACGGAATGGTCGCCAGATCGACGAACGGCAGGACTTTGTTGCCCGGCAGGAATACGGCAAGTGCGACGGTAATCGGAACGAGAATCAGCGCTGTGGCAATAACAGACGGATGGCCGATCGCTACCGCAGCATCCAGACCGATGTAGACATTCTCAGCGCCGAACTTGCGTCTCAGGAATTCTCTGGCCGATTCAGATACCGGCATCAGGCCTTCCATCAGGATTTTGACCATACGCGGCATCAGGAACATGACCCCACCCATCGACATCCCGACTTTGATGACCTCACCAACATTGTAACCGGCGAGCGCCCCCAGCCCGATCCCCAGAACAAGTCCCATAAAAATCGGCTCACCGAAGACCCCGAAACGTTTCTGAATACTGTCCGGGTCGGCGTGCAGCCTGTTAATTCCCGGAATCTTCTGCACCAGCTTCACCAGCGGAATCCCCAGAATGGCATAGGACACGGTGCTACCTGTAGGGACGGAAATCCCGGGGAGATCGAAGTAATCCTCCAGCATAGGAGCCGTCCAGTCGGCAATCTTAAGGACAACAATCTGGAAGATCACGGCAGCAATCAGGCCAAGCACGATGCTCTGGGTCAGCGCGTAAACACAAGCTCCGGTAAAGGTAAAATGCCAGAAGTTCCAGATGTCTACGTTCATTGTCTTGGTGGTTTTGGTCACCAGCATGATTACGTTGACCAGAAGGCCCAGCGGGATAATGAAGGCCGCAATGGGCGAGGCCCAGGAGATCGAAGCCGAACCCGGCCAGCCTACGTCGATGACGTTAAGCTGGACACCGAAGCGCTCCACCATGCCGTTCGCGGCAGGCCCGAGGTTGTTGACCAGCAGATCAACCACCAGCGAGATCCCGATGAAGCCCACGCCGATGGTAAGACCGGAACGGAAGGCCTTGCCCGGCTTCTGCCCGAAGACCAGGCCGAGAATGAAGATCGCGACCGGAAGAATAACCGTTGGACCGAGATCCAGAAATGAACGTAATGCGTCAACCATACCTTGCATTGAAATTCCCCCTATGAATTAGACAATTATGATACCAGCTGCTAAGAAACAAACACTCCCTGAAGACTGTTATTTGACCAGTTCAGCCAGGATTCTCTGTTTCACTTCCTCTATCCCGATCCCTGTCAGGAACGCTCTGGCATTGATGACCGGAAAAGGATATTCCTTATTGGCAATGGTGGTGCTGACCAGCAGATCAGCTCCGTCGGCGAGTGAAGAGACCTCGGTAATTTTGCACTGGATGAGATTGACGTCAATTTTATGTTCCTTGCACAGATTCTTCAGTGCTTCATTCACAACGGTTGAGGTGGCGATTCCTGCTCCGCAGGCTACGAGAATTGTTTTTTTGGTCATGCTAATGGGCCTCCCTGGGTTTCGAATTGAAGTACGGCGTTCATTAATTCCTTGATACTCGCGGGACTGGTTTCATGGCTGAGGGCTATCAGCATGCTCTGATCCTGAATGACCTGCATCAGCCGGGTCAGCAGCTTCAGCTGGGAATGCTTCTGGTCCATAGCCAGCATGAACACCAGCTCCACAGGAGTAGTCTCCTCCTCCTCACCCATGATGCCGAAGCGGACCGGCTGCTTCAGTACACCGATACTGATCGCTTTGCGGTTCACATGCTCAATATCCGTATGGGGAATGGCCACGGAGCAGCCCCCTGTCGGCAGACCTGTCGGATAGGCTTGCTCACGTTCGATCACAGCAGCAATATAGCTCTCCTTCACCACGCCCAGCTTGACCAGATTTTCAGCCATCCGGGCGAGAATATCCTCCTTGGATTCACCTTCCACACCAATCAGAATGAAAGCTTCATCCATCATATCCATGGTCATTGTTGTACCTTCTCTCTTAATCTTTGGAAAATTTAACGGCTACCTTATGAATCTCCAGCGCGGAACCGGCTTCAATTACCGCCCTCACCGCCTCCTGGCTGCCGGCAAGCTGCATCAGCTGCATCAGAGAACGCAGATGCTGATGTTTATCCTTGGCGGCAATAATGACGATCACCTGTACCGGATAGGCCTCCGAATAACTTACGGGCTCCTCCAGGCGCAGGAGACTCATCGAGACCTCATTGACACCGCTGGCCGGGTCGGCATGCGGAATGGCCAGACCCGGGCCGATCACGATATAAGGATCCTCCCGGTCATAGGAATCAATCATCGCTTCCACGTAGCCCGGCGTGATAGCCCCGCGCCGGAGCAGCGGCTCCGCTCCGAGACGGACCGCCTCCTGCCAGGAGTCCGCGCGCCGCTCCAGCCGGATCATATCCGGAGTCAGCAGCCCGTTTAGATCAGGCATGCGGGTATCATAGTCCCGCTTGCCGGACGCCCGCTCTCCCGGCCGGAAATGCTCCTCAAGCTCCACGCGCAGGCTGTGGCTGTTCCCGATCACCGCATGTTTGCCGACAATCTCCATAATCAGCTCCATATTGAATTCAGAAGGGCTGTAGCCGCTCATCTCCTGCATCACCTGCTGGCGCAGCCGGTATTTATCTTCTTTATCCAAATAAGATTTAATGACAAACAGCTTCTTGTCTGTCGGCAGATATACCGTGGAGAACACTACGTCATATTCCAGCGCATAGCTGTGGAACTCCCGTACCGAGAGGGAATCGAAGAAGATAAATTCCCGGAACAGCTCGCGCAGCGTGCTCTGCAGCAGCCTGGATACACATACTCCCTTAGGGCAGACCACAAGTGCCTTGATCTTCTGCTGCAGACTGTCTCCCTGCCGGGATAACCAGCCGCCGATGAGCATCGTCAGATACGTCGTTTCGCTCTCCGGGATGTCTACGCCGATCAATCTGCGCAGGGGCACACTTGACTGTTTGACCAGATGATGCAGCTCCTTGAATTCCTTGCCGATCGTTTCCTGCAGGGGATTGGCGATCGTCAGCTGGTATTTGATGCGGTAATAGGCAGGCTTCAGATGCAGCAGAATTTTGTCCAGCAGCTGTCCACGGTCCTGAAGCGTCACACATGCGCTGCGTTCGAATAAGGAGAGCATCTCATCCAGCGCCCGGGTCAGCTCCGGCAGCGTATCCTCCGACAGATAGGCCATCGAGGAGACGTTCGTTGTCAGCAGATGCAGGGTGAAGAACAATCTTTCTTCCGTCGGGATGCCTTGCAGGTCATGCAGAATCTCCTCTACGGCCTGGTATTCCTTCGTATCCGAAAGCTCATCACAGTGGATATGAAATCCTTCTACAATCTGTCCCTGCCGGATGCGGCGCAAGGATAACAGCAGAATGTAGGGCATGGATTCCATCTTTTCATCGGTGAATTTAAGGTTCAGCTTGGCTTCGACCGCTTCCATCTTGCGGCTTAGCGCTGCGATCTCACTGCTGTCTGCCCCCGAAAGCTCTTTAATCCAAGTCTCGCCGCCGTACATATCTATCGTTCTGTACACAATATTGATCAGCGCCTGGCGTTTGTTGAATTCCTTCCCTTCCAGCGAATATCCCAGCACTCTCGAATAAGTAACTGCAAGCTCAAACGCACCGGCAATCGCTTGGGCGTTCTTCAAATCGCTGAGTATCGTGTTCTTGCTGACCCCGAGCGCATCGGTGAAATGCAGTAGAGACAGATCACTATTCTTGCTCAGCAGCATCAGGATAATCAGATTCGTCCGCTCTTCCTCGGAGAGTACATAGGTACTGCCCGCCTGCTGGTTCTGCTCACTGGACAAAGCGGTCAGAAGCGCCTTATGAATCAGGAAGTGACCGGTTTTGGTCCGCTTAATCTGCGGCAGGTAGCGGGCTTCCAGCCAATCGTTAATCTTGCCGAAGCTATATTCAATCTGTCTGCGGCTTAATCCGTACTTAAGCTCCAGGTCTTTGTTCCTGATTCCGGAATTGGTGAGCAGTTCCTGCAGCAGCGAGCTGCTTCTAGCATCAAGTTCCATGTCTTCCCCTTCCTTCAAAGGCTAGGCTAAAGTTCGCACGATATAATGAGTACGCTTACAAATCCGCTGCACAGCTGGCCATGTTCCGGCAACGGAGGTAGTGGAAGTCCGCCAGAATGATAGAACCCGTTCACGGGAACGCGGCTGCGGGTTCAGTGCCTGGTTGTTCTCCCAAAAATATCTTATCATCGTAACCTGAAATAATGTACACGTTTTCATCCCAATTTCTAGCTGTAAAATTGTACAGCATTGTGATGCTTCTGCTGAAGGCTGCCACCGCAGCCGAATTCCGGCTGTCACACTGCGGGATACTGTTAGCCTCTTAGCCGGTGGATATAACAATTACCAGAGGGTGAATCAGCACCTCACTAAGGTTGGATTAGACCATAATCGCCGTTCCCGGCATAATTCCACAGTGTAAGTAAGCAGGTAGATGAAATGGCGTCGATAGGCCTCCACTCGCCTCCACTCTGCATAATAATTTAGTTGGATAAACGTAGCTTAATTGGGCTGTTTTGGAGCGTTTGAGATCATTAAGTGGATAAATGTCATTTAAATTCATGAATTTCCTCTAGCCTGGACATTTGCACCCTATTAAGTGCTGATTATCCAACTGTTTCCTGGAAAGGGTTCCTCCGCTCATGAGCAAGTGGAGAAAATCCACCTGTTTCCGGCCGCCGGCACCAGCCACCCCCGTGCGGCTTCTTCGGAGTTATCGCTAAAAAACGCGCCCCGCCGTGTCTGAGTGACATCGGCAAGACGCGTCCGTGAAGTGTCTAATGCTGCATGCTGGGTAAGCCTTAGCCGTTCACCGCTGTGTCCGGAGAATCCGCAGCCGATTCCGACAGCAGCGCTGCATTACAGGCGGCTATATAAGCGATTCCCGCTGCCATCACGATATCGTGATGGATGGCCGTGCCGCGGAATTTGGCGTCCTTCCATTCCACCATGACGGCAGCTTCAGCCTGGGCATCTCCGCCGCTGCCGAGAGAGTGCAGCTCCAGCCCGTCAAAGCGAATATCCTCAGCAATCCCTTGCCCGATCGCGGCAATGATCGCTTCCAGCGGCCCGTCTCCGGTGCTGGTGTGCGTGGTTTCTGCGCCGCTCTGCAGATGGCGCACCGTTACGGCGGCTACGCGGCGCGGAGCGCTGCCTGCCAGGACCTGCACCTCGCCGAGCGCATAGACCTGCGCCTGCTGCCCGGTGGTGCTGCTGACCATCCGCAGCAGCTCATCATCGCTGACAGCCTTCTGGCGGTCAGCGGTTTCCTTGAAGGATTCGTAGAGCGCGTCCAGCTCCGCCGGATCCAGGGCAATGCCATACTTCGCCGCGCGGTCCTTCAGCGCATGCCTGCCGGAATGCTTGCCGAGGATAATCATGCTGCGCGGGATGCCCAGCCGCTCCGGGTCCATAATCTCGTACGTGCTGCGGTCCTTGAGCAAGCCGTCCTGATGGATGCCGGATTCATGCTGGAAGGCGTTCCGGCCGACGACCGGCTTGTTGAAGGCGATCGGGAAATGCATCGCCCCGCTGATCATACGCGAGGTATCGTACAGCTTCTCAAGCCGGATGCCTGTCTCTGCACCGATAGAATCCCCCCGTGTTTCCAGCGCCATAACCAGCTCCTCCAGCGCACAATTGCCGGTACGCTCGCCAACACCATTGACGGTGACCTCGATTTGAGTGGCGCCGCCGGCAATCGCCGCCAGGCTGTTCGCTACAGCCAGCCCCAGGTCGTTATGACAGTGGGCACTGTAGATGACCTTGTCGCCGCCCCGCGCACCGAGCCGCACACGCCGGAACATCTCCCCGTATTCCTGCGGCAGCGCATACCCTACCGTATCGGGCAGGTTGATAATTGTTGCGCCTTCTTCAATCACCGCCTCAACCATCTCGATCAGATCGTCGATTCCCGTCCGCGCAGCATCCATCGCGGTGAATTCCACCACATCGCTGAACTGGCGGGCATACGCCGTCATTTCGCGTGCGGCCGCAACCACCTCAGGCCGGCTCTTGCGCAGCTGATGGCGCAGGTGAATGTCCGAGGAGGAGATGAACAGATGAATCCGCCGCCGCTCCGCATCCCGGGTCGCCCGTACAGCAGCATCGATATCCCCTTTGACTGCGCGGGCGAAGCCGCAGATCTCCACGCCCTGAATCTTGCGGGAAATGGTCTCCACCGCTGCAAAGTCACCCGGACTGGATACGGGGAAGCCCGGCTCCATGACATCCACGCCCAGCTCCGCCAGCTTGCCGGCCAGAATGATTTTCTGTTCCGGGGTAAGGCTCGCCCCGGGGGCCTGCTCTCCGTCACGCAGCGTCGTGTCAAAAATCTGAATTCGTTTCTTTACCGGAATAATCATTGTTCATCCTCCTCAAATTGGTTTCATTCAGCCTGCATTGTCTTCCAGATCAACTCCAAATAACACAAAAAACCGCCGTCTCTAATTAAAGAGACGGCGGGTCACCCCTCCGCGGTACCACTCTTTTTGACGCATAGGCTCCTGATCCTAATCCAATCCAGGTAAGCCCAAGCTGCGTCCAGCTCCGCTTCATATCTCCCTGCTACCTTAAGGGTAAGCCCGGGGGATACAAACAGTCCGGTAACGGGGACATCCGTAACGGCGTACCTGAAGCTCCTTCCGCCGCTCCGCTCACGGGCGAGATTCGCCGGCCTCCGGTGACTGCGTCGCACCACCCGCAGCTCTCTGTTCACCTTGGCCGTCTACTGCTCCCGTTCATTGCGTGTAATTCTATGGGTGCCTATACAAGCGCACAAAAAAACCTGCCATCTCATTCAAGAGACGACAGGTTGTTCACCCTCGCGGTACCACTCTTGTTGATACCCGGATCAGCGGTTGTGCTGCTGCGCCTGCGGTATCCACTCAACAACCTTCTTACGGAGGTCAGCCGTAACGGTGTACGAAAGGGTCCGGTCTAAGTTCTGCACCGGCCAGCACTCCCTGTTCCAGGAGTACCCTGCTTCCACCGCTCCGCTCCCGGACGAGTTCAGGTCTCCTTCGACTGCGTCGCACCCACCCGCAGCTCTCTTATCCCGGAGTCACCTTACTGCTTCCAATCATCGCGTTTGTTCAAATATAAGATTTATGAATTGAAATGATTATACCCGGCTTCTCCAAAAGAAGTCAATAGGCAGATACAGACCATTTCTCCAGCGAGAAGCCGGGATCGGCGACCATATCCAGCGGAATCCCACCTTCATGCTTCCATTTGACATAAGCAGCGGCCCCGATCATCGCTGCGTTATCGGTGCAATAGACCGGCGGCGGGATGATTAGCTCGATCCCTTCTGCGGCGCATCTCAAGGTCAAAGCTTCACGGAGGCCCTTGTTCGCAGCCACTCCTCCGCAGAGCAAAAGCTGCCCCGCGCTGAACTCACGGACGGCACGCACAGCCTTCTCAACCAGCACCTCAACGACGGATTCCTGGAAGCCGCGGGCGATTCCGGCCACATCCGGCTCCAGCCCCTTCATCTTGCTCTGGTTAACCGCATTGAGTACAGCGGACTTCAGGCCGCTGAGGCTGAAATCATACGAGCCCGGCTCCAGCCACACACGCGGCAGGGGAAAGGCTTCCTCCGCTTCACGCGCCAGCCGGTCTACATGGGGACCGCCGGGATAAGGAAAGCCCAGCGCCCGTGCCACTTTGTCATAGGCTTCCCCTACAGCATCGTCCCGGGTACGGCCGATGATCTGGAATTCACCTTCCCGCTCCATCAGAACCAGCTCTGTATGACCGCCGGATACCACCAGCGTCATATTGGGATACTGCAGTTCCTTGACCAGCCGGTTGGCATAGATATGACCGGCAATATGATGGGTGCCGATGAGCGGCTTGCCCCAGGCCAGCGCCAGGCTTTTGGCCGCCACGACACCGACCAGCAGCGCCCCGACAAGCCCCGGCCCCTGGGTGACCGCGACTGCCGTCAGGTCCTGCGGCGAGATTGCCGCCACGCTCAAAGCTTCCTCAATGACCAGCGTAATCACCTCTACATGCTTGCGGGAGGCCACTTCTGGCACCACGCCGCCGAATGCCCGGTGGGTCTCAATCTGGCTGGAGATAATATTGGATAACACTTCACAGCCGTCTTTGACTACAGCTACTGAAGTTTCGTCACAGCTCGTTTCAATGGCAAGTATATATACAGGCTTAAGCGCGCCCGTTTCTGTCTTCATTTCAAGTCCACGCTTCCTTCCGTCAATCCTTGCTCCCCGTACTCCGGCAGATCCGCCCACATGATGAGCGCATCCTCACGGTTGTCTGAATAGTAGCCCTTGCGGGTGCCGGCAGGACGGAAGCCTTTTTTGCGGTATAAATTCTGGGCCACCTCATTCGAGACCCGCACTTCAAGTGTTATGGATTTCATGCCGAGGTAAGCCGCCGTCTTCATCAGCTCGTCCAGCAGCCGGTCCCCCCATTTGCGTCCCCGGTAGGCCTCCAGCAGCGCGATATTCGTCACATGCGCCTCATCCACTATCGCCCACATCCCGGCATAGCCGATAATATGACCCTCCAACTCCATTACCATATATTTAGCAAAATGATTATGGCCCAGCTCGTTGCGGAAGGCTTCCTCCGTCCAGGGCATGGTGAAGGCTTCACGTTCAATCACAAGAATCTCCGGGATATCCTCAAGCCGCATCAGGCGAAAAACAAGCTCAGTCCCCTGATCTCTTCCTGGTTCCGATACCGTCATCCTTTATTCAGGCTCCCTTCACTGCTCCGGCGAAGATTAGCCTCCGCTTCGGTAAGCTGCGTATAATTGGGAATCAATACGTGAACATCTGCGCTTTGCTCATAGATGCCCGCTTCGGCCAAGAATCCGGTCCAGCGGCCTTCGAGTTCGTAAGGCAGCGCCTGAACACTGCCCGCTCCGGCAAGCGGAGCCAGCGATGCTGCACTTCCGTGCAGTGCCGTGTCTCCGGTGAACCATAGCTTACCCGGTATCATACCTTCGGCTGCAGCGGCCTTCAGCCGCTCTCCGAGCTCCTGCACCCAGTCTGCCATCAGGCGGATGGCATCAGGCGCAAGCCGCTGTGGAGGGTTGTCCCCGTCCGCAGCGAATAGCGCAGTATAAGCTTGTCCGCGGCGCGCGTCAATCAGCGGGATGATCCAGTCCGGGCCTGCAGCCCCGTCCGAGGTCGGCACATCAGCCTGTCCGGCCTCCTGCTGAACAGTCGCGGCATGATATCCGCCCCACGCCAGCGCATGCAGGCTGGACACGCCGGTGACCGGTACGTTCCAGGCCCAGGCCAGTGTTTTGGCCGCGGTTACGGCAATCCGTGTCCCGGTGTACGATCCGGGACCGACACCCACTGCAATCCCGCCGATCATGTCTGCGGCAGTAGCCGAGGCCTGCAGCGCCTGCTCAATGATCGGCAGCAGATGTACCGAATGATTCCGTTCGCCGGAAGCATTGATCTCATGCAGCAGCTCCCCGTTCCAGGTAACCGCCACCCCCAGTACTGCCGTTGATGTATCCAGCGCCAAAAACCGCTTGCGCGGCTCATTATTCAGATTCGTCATGTTTCTTTACCCCACTTCTGGATCAGCGCCCGGCAGACTTCGCCGTAAGGCTCCCCGATTCCGGTCACCGTAATATCACGTTCGTCCGGGCCGGCTGTCTTCAGCTCTATATGCAGATGCCGCGGGGGCATCAGGTCCGTAATGATACTGCTCCATTCCACCAGGCTTACTCCCTGGCCGTAGAAATACTCTTCCAGCCCCAGCTCATCCGCTTCCTGGAGTGAAATCCGGTATACATCCATATGATACAGCGGCAGACGTCCCTCATACTCTTTGATAATTGTAAAAGTAGGACTGTTCACAATTCCCTCCACTCCTAAGTGGCGGGCGTAGCACTGGGAGAACGCTGTTTTGCCTGCACCCAGATCACCGTCGAGGCCGATCACCATACCCGGCTCTGACACGGCTGCGATGGCGGATGCAAGCGCCTCAGTGTCCTGAAGGCTGGAGGAACGGTAAGTAAACACCGTCTCAATATAATTGTCCAAAACTGCAACTACCACCTTTTAGAATATACCTTAACGGTTAACAATACTTTTAATTATATCGGTATGATACTTGCACCGCAACAGGCCGCGGTCAACTCTGGGCAGATCACGCTTACTGCTTCACCGCTTCCGGAGCAGCGTCTCCCGGATGCCTGGAGAACAGGCTGTGCAGCGCCATTCCGGCAATAATGACTGCAATCCCGACCCATGACAGAAGTGAGGGCAGCGGCGAAGCAAGGATCAGCATTTCACCGAGCAAGGCAAATAATACCTCCAGCGACTGGGTTGCTTCAACGCCTGCCAGACCGCTCATACTGTTACGGACCATATCTGTAGCCTGGAAAAAGAGTACGGTAGCGATTATGCCGGAAGATAATGCAACGATTACCGACTGCCCGACTTGTGAGGAAGACGGCAGACCTGCATCTGTCAGGCCATACAGGCTTACCAGCAGCCAGAAAGGCAGGCTGGCCAGCGTCATGCCCAGAACCCGCTGGAATACATCCAGCCGGTCGCCGCACAGTTCCATCGTCTTGCGGTTGCCGAGCGGATAAGCGAAGGAGGCGAGCAGTACCGGAAGGATGCCCAGGAGTACCTGGGATGGAGCCAGCTCACGCGCATGCTCAGCCTGCAGCAGCGCTACTCCGGCCAGAATGATCAGGGACAGGAGCAGCCCGCGGAGCGGGATTTTACCTCTTATGTATACAGAACCGGAGGGGCCGCTGATCCATTGTCCGAAGAAGGGGGCAAGCAGCGAACCTGATATAATCGTGATCTGCCAGGTCCCTGCCGTCAGCCAGCCCGGTGCATACGCAGCCGCGAAGCAAATAGGCGCATAGAACAGGCCGAAGCCAACCGTCCCCCATAACAGCCAGGCCCCCGGACGTTCTCTCATCGCAGCCAGCAGCGGCCTCAGCCGACCTCTTCCAGCCACAATAACCAGCAGAAACGGCAGGGTAAAGAAATACCGCAGCGACGCGCTCCAGGCCCAGCTTCCTCCTGCAAGCTCCATCCTCCGGTTAAGCACAAACGTTACCGCAAAAAACAGCGCCGAACAGACGCCAAGCAAAATGGGACGCACGCTACCATCTCTTTTCGTCAAAATTCTCCCCCCAAATATAGGGGGTTCCGGCGCATTCCGTCAACCTTTGTGTCAGCTCTAATATGATCTTTTTTCCGGACGAGGCTACTCAACTTCTGGCATATTTCTAAGAGATCTAACTCCTCATGTTGACCACCCAGCCCCCTTCCAGCACATTGTATTCGGTTTTTCACATACATTTGGCCCGTATACCCTCGCAGTCACACATTGTATTCGGTTTTTCGCATACATTTGGCTCGTATACCCTCACAGCAACACATTGTATTCGGTTTTTCATATACATTTGGCTCGTTTCCCCTTCGCCGGTCACACTTGTTTTTACACCTAACTCCCTTCGGGGGACTCACCAATACATCGCATAATTTCCTAAACTACACAAAAAACCGGCTGATCGGATACCTCCTCAACCGGTTTTCTATATATTCTTTCCTGAGCTGCCTTAGCCGTGCTCATCCGTTCCTATCCGTACTTACTCATCTCATCCGGCCGCTGCCCAGGTATACATCAACCTGTCTAGCTTCCCTGCTCCTCCAGCCGGTCTACGCCAACTGTCCGTGTATTATCCGGCCGGGAGCCTACTTGTACAGTGGCCATGCCGTTATCCGTATCCACATGCTCAATCCATACCGGCTCTCCATCGAGATGGACAGCAATCCTATCCTTGGAGGCGTAAATATCCTCCGCACGTTTCACATCCATTGTCTCGCCTCCCTATTCATCCTCATCTTCCGCAGGAAGTTCGCCGATGGTTGCATCGGCATCAAGCAGTCCGGCCTCACCGTACAGCTCCTCTTCCTCCGGGTCCGCAATAATGCTCTCCCAATCGACAGCCTCCGCCGGGATATCCTGCTCGGACAGGGCGTCGCTCCAGTTGTTCCGATCTTTTTCCATACCGGCCTCCCTTGTATGACTGTCCAGCAATGACTTCTTCACTCATTGTGCCTGCTATGCTGAGCAGCTTTATTTTTTCCCATGAATCGCAAATAATGCATCCCGGCTAGAAAAAGCCCCCTCGCGTCATACTAAGCCATATTGATCGTGAACTCATCTTAATACAGCACTTATAAACAGCACTAATACTCAGGAGGCGATTCTCATGCATACCGTTTGGAAAGGAGCCATCAGTTTCGGGCTTGTGCATGTTCCGGTCAAAATGTTCTCCGCTACGGAGGATAAGGACATCTCGCTGCGTTACATCCATAAAGAATGCGGAAGTCCGCTATCCTACGTGCGTAAATGCCCCGTGTGCGAGAAGGAGGTGGCCTGGGAAGAGATCGGCAAGGGTTACGAATACGAGAAGGGCAAGTTTGTCCTGTTCGACAAGGAAGAGCTGGATCAGTTAACCGAGGAGAGCAGCAAGAGCATCACGATTCTCGATTTCGTGGATTTGACGGAGATTGACCCGATTTATTTCCAGAAAACATACTACCTGTCCCCCGATCAGGCCGGCGCCAACGCCTACCGTCTGCTCATGGAGGCGATGCGCCAGACCGGTAAAATCGGGATCGCCAAAATCTCCATCCGCTCCAAAAGCAGTCTGGCTGCTATACGTGTCCTCGCCGACTGCCTGGCGATTGAAACCATTTATTACCCGGACGAGGTCCGTCCGGTATCGCAGGTCCCCGGACTGCCGGAGCCGGGAATGGTCAATGACAAAGAGCTGGACATGGCCAAGCTGCTGATCTCCCAGCTGTCCACACCTTTTGAACCGGCTAAATATACTGATGATTACCGCCAGCGGATGCTGGATCTGATCACGCACAAGATCGCCGGTGAGGAATTCCATATTGCTCCGGCACGCCAGGAGAACAATGTCATCGATCTGATGGCTGCCCTGCAGGCCAGTATCGAAGCTGTGCAGCATATTCCGTCTGACCCGGGACCTTCCCTGTCCGGCACCGGTACCGGCACTGGCACAGGCAAGAAACCGCGGGCGGCTGCGGCCGGCAAGAAAAAACCGGCACAGGCCAAAGCCTCAGAGAAGACCCCTGCCGCTGAACCGGCAGTGCCGGTAGTCAGCGAAGCCACAGGGCCGATTCCGGTCATCGCTCCGAAGCCGAAACGCCGCACGGCGAAGAGCAAGGTAACCGGTGCCTAGGAGCAGGCCGTCCGCACCTCCCGTTATAGGCGGCCCGCTCACGCTGCAGCCGGTTATTCCATTCGAGCCTGTGCTGGCCGCCCGGCTCCCGGAGGGCGATGAGTGGATCGCCCAGATCAAATGGGACGGCGTGCGGATGCTCTCCTATTATGATGGAAGCCATGCTGAGCTGATCAACCGGCGGGGCAACCGGCGCACGCTGCAGTATCCAGAGCTTGCCAGACCAGAGGCGTATTGCCGGGCGGATTCCGTCATTCTTGACGGTGAGATCATCGCACTCAGCGGCGGCAAGCCCTCCTTCCATGAGGTCATGCGGCGGGACAGCCTGAAGAACGAGGCTGCGATCCGGGCGGTAAGCCCGCAGGTTCCGGTGCTCTACATGGTCTTCGATATCTTGTACTGCAATGGCATTTGGCTGCTGGATCAGCCGTTGTCCCGGCGGCAGCAGACTTTAAGTGAAATGCTGCTGCCCCATCCCCATGTACAGAATGTGCCGAGCTACCATGAGCCCGCACAGCTGTACGCCGCCGCTCAGAAGGGCGGTTTGGAGGGAATAGTATGCAAGGAGCTCTCCAGTACCTATGCCCCGGGCGGCAAGGACAAGCGCTGGCAGAAATGCAAAATCATCTCCGATGTCACTGCTGTAGCCGGCGGGGTCACCTTCCGTGACGGACTGGTCAATGCCCTGCTCTTCGGACTGTATGATGACGCGGGCAAGCTGCACTATATCGGACATGCCGGAGCAGGCAAAATGACCGTCCAGGACTGGCGGAATTTGACTGCGCAGATCAGCGGCATGATTACAGAGCAGATGCCTTTTGCCGAGCTGCCGCAGCGCAGTAAAGGCTCGGTCTGGATTAAGCCTGAGCTGGTGTTCAAGCTGCACTATCTGGAATGGAATACTTCCGGAACCTTCCGCCAGCCGGTTATACAGTCACAGGTAGAGCTCCCTCCGCTGTCCTGCCGCATGGACCAGAGGACACAGACGTAGTTACGAAATCATCTGGAATGCGTCTGGCCTGAGTCTGCCCTGACCTGTGTTCACCAGGCCCGGGAATCACCTTATCTCCAACGCCAATATTTCTACAAAGGAGGATGCCGTATGCCGAAGACGACGATCAGAGGCTCCATTACCGCAGAGGGACATGAGATCAGCATTACGAACCCGGATAAGCTGCTATGGCCTGAATGCGGCATCACCAAGCAGGTGTATCTGCAGAAGCTGGCTGCGCTCTCCCCTTATCTGCTGCGCTATTGCCAAGGCCGCCTGCTTACGGTAATCCGCTACCCCCATGGTGTACCAGGGATGTCCTTTTATCAGAAGAATGCCCCGGAGCCGCTGCCGGAATTCGTGCATACAGCTACCCATGAGAATATTACCTATATTGTGCTGCAGGGCCTCCCGGAGCTGCTCTGGCTGGGCAATCTGGCCGCGCTCGAATTCCATCCCTCACTGCATTATGCGGGCAGTGAGCTGCCCTGCGAATGGATGATTGATCTGGACCCCTCGCTTGAGGTTGAGCCGCGTATTATGGAAGCGGCCGCTACGGTGGGCGAAGTGCTGAAGTCATTGGGGCTGGCCTCCGTGCCCAAGACCTCCGGCGCCACCGGTGTGCAGATCATTGTTCCGGTGGAGCCGGGAGTCACCTTCGACGGCCTGCGCCGGATAGGCCATTTCGTCGGACGTTATGTCACGGAGAAACGTCCCGATCTGTTCACTCTGGAGCGCCTGAAGAAAAACCGCGGGGACAAAATCTATTTCGATTACCTCCAGCATTACGGCGGCAAAACACTCGCTGCCCCATACACCCCGCGGGCCCGTCCGCTGGCAACAGTCTCAACTCCCCTCCTGTGGGAGGAAGTGCAGCGTAACGTCAAGCCTACGGACTACCATCTGCTGAACATTGAGGAGCGTCTGTCCCGGATGGGTGATCTTATCGCGCAGGTCCCTCCGCAGCCAGTGGGTGATATTATTGCTAAGCTGCCCTGAAGACAGCAATAAGCCCGCAATTACCTATAATCTAGGCTGCGGGCTTATTTGGCGTCCAGCATATGGACGGAAGGTATTATATATGAGAATACGGCGCAGCAAGCACAGGCCGCCGCATTGATTACTCTGACGTTCGTAAATATACCTTCCTTCGGAAGCGCTCCGGTTATACCGTACCCGCTAATGGATTGCTTTTTTCTTAAAGCGGCCGCCTTTGACATCATGGATATTGCCGATCGCGATGAATGCGTCAGAATCCCAATCTTCTACAATGGACTTAAGCTTAGCTTCTTCCAGACGGGTAATGACCACAAAGATTACTTTCTTGTTATCGCCGGAGAATCCGCCTTCACCATCCAGATACGTCACTCCGCGTCCCAGACGCTCGGTCAGAGCTTCGCCGATATCACGGAATTTATCACTGATAATCCAGACCGATTTCGACTGATCCAGACCTTCAAGCGTAATATCTATCAGTTTAAAAGCAATGTAATAGGCAATCAGCGAGAACATCGCATTATTCCAGCCGAAGACAAAACCCGCGCCGGAAAGAATAAACAGGTTGAAGAACATTACAACTTCCCCTACGGAGAACGGAAGCCGCTTGGACACGAGGATGGCCACAATTTCAGTACCATCAAGCGATCCGCCATAACGTACAACAAGTCCGACCCCTACTCCGAGGATAACCCCTCCGAATACTGCGGCCAGCAGCGGTTCAACCGTAATCGGATTTACCGGGTGGAGCAATTGGGTACCGATGGACATCACAACAACTGCAAATAAAGTAGATAAGGCAAAGGTCTTGCCAATCTGCTTATAACCAATCACCAGAAACGGCAGGTTAAGCAGGGTTAACAAAATACCGAGCGGTATATTGAAAATATGGGACAACATAATGGAAATACCGGTTATTCCGCCGTCAATCAACTCATTGGGAACAAGAAAAATCTCAAGCGCAACAGACATCATGGCCGCTCCGATGATAATCATCACAATCCGCTGGGCTAATCTTGCTGTCTTGAAGGCTCCTGATTTCTGAGGCTTCTTCTGTTCCTCATTCGTAAAGATTTGTTGGCTTACAGTCATAGAACTCCCCCTATAAATAATGTATCTAAGAAGTATACGAAAGCAGAATTAACAGGTGCGCTTTCTCCCCTTTGCTTCTTATATTCCTATTATATCATAAAGGAAGCTCAAATAACGCATGGAACATGATATAACCTTCGATAAACGATGCTAACTTCACCTTTTATGTCATAAAAGCGGCGATAAGAGCTGACAGAGCCCCTCAATCAGTTTGACATTATGCGCTCTCTCCCTAAACTTTCTGGGATCAATGAATTCGCTGTGCTTCAGGTCTTTGCCGAAGTCCTCAGCCAGTCCTGCAATTATCTCCGGACGGAACAGGATAGCCGTCAGTTCAAAATTAGAATAGAAGCTGCGCATGTCCAGATTAGCACTGCCGACCGTTGCCAATACGTCATCAATGATCATAACTTTGGCGTGCATGAAGCCTCTTGTATAGCGGTAGAAATTCACTCCGGCATCCTGCAGATCCTCAAGATACGACAGGGTTGCATTATATACCAGCTTATTGTCCGGCTTAGCCGGAATAATGATCCTCACGTCCACTCCGCTGAGCACCGCACTCTTGAGCGCCCGGCAAATGGCAGGGTCCGGAATGAAGTACGGCGAGGTCATCCAGATGCGTTCCTTCGCCGCACAGAGTGCCCCGAAGAACATCTCCTGTGTGGCATCAATCGCTCTATCCGGCCCGCTGGCTACAATCTGAACAGCATCCTGCCCGCTGCAGGCATGAACAGGGAAAAAACGCGGATGGCTCATACTGTCACCGGCCGCCAGTCTCCAGTCTTTGAGAAACACATACTGCAAGTGATACACAGAATCCCCTTCCAGACGAAGATGCGTATCTCTCCAATAGCCCATCTTGGGGTTTTTGCCCAGATAATCATCGCCTACATTCATCCCTCCGGTGAAGCCGGTCAGCCCGTCAACCACGAGAATCTTGCGGTGATTGCGGTAATTGAAGCGGCGGTCCAGCAGCGAAGTAAGCGGTGGCAGGAAAAAGTGAACCTGCGCCCCTGCATTCTTCAAAGTATTCACGAATTTCCGGCTCAGCTGATGACTCCCAAGACCGTCACAAAGCAGACGCACCCTTACCCCCTGACGCGCCTTGCGGATCATGACCTCCTGAAACTGCCTGCCGATATCATCATCCCGGAAAATATAAAATTCCATGTGGATATGCTCCTGAGCATTCTCCATAACATCAAGCATCGCCTTATAGGCGTCCCCGGCATTAGTAAGGACCTGACAAGTATTACGGCTCGTAATGTGCATTTCTGACAGGCCTGAGAGGATATGCAGCAGTTCTTTACGGTTCTCGAATCCCGGATTGCCGGTATCTGCCGCATTTTTGACGATATGGATTCTGCCGGAGACGTGGGCGCGGATCTCCCGCAGCAATGAAACGCACCGTTTGCCAAGCTTCCGGCCCTGCCAATAATCACGCCCGAGGAAATAATAGAACAGCAGCCCCAGCGGCGGACAGCAGAAGGTAATGCATATCCAGGCCAGCGCCCTCTGGGGACGGCGGAACTCCGATATAACAATAATGGCGATCTGTATGATAAAAAGACATAAAATAACTGCAAATATCTTCATTTCGGGCCTCCTAAAGTTTTGTCAGCATAGGTGAAATTGTCTACAGAAGCCTTTGCCTACTACAGGTCTTGCCGTAACTCTCCTTCTTTATTCAAGCAAACCGTTGTCATGTTCGCCAGAGGAATGGAATACATAGAGTAGTAGGACGAATCGGATGAGCCCCGTTCCACCGAAAATGCTGTATTCATTCAGTTCATACCACGCGGCTGCTGAAGGCCGCAGGAAGGAGACGTTATGAAGAGTCAGCCAGATCATAACCGGATTACGCTGCTCGTCGTCCGTGAAGCCGGGCGGCCGGTCAGACAGCTGCAGCTGTCCAAACCGCTTGCCTTCGCCCTGCCTGCCGCAGCTGCCCTGTCCCTCTCCAGTCTGGTCACCTCCATGCATATTCATGCCTCCCGGTCTATTTCCGAGCTGGAGGCTGAAGCAGCGGCGCTATCGCTGACCAATATCCGGATGGAGCTCAAAGTTGCGGACAAAGATCAGGCGCTGCTGCAGCTTCGCAGCCAGGTCACCGAGCTCTCGGAGGAAGCCCAGAGTATTAAAGACAAGCTGAAGAGTGTCACTGAACTGGAGCAGCAGCTGCAGTCGCTGATTGAGAAAGAGACTACCTCCTCTTCCGGGACAGAGGATGCCGACACTGATACTACTGCCGATGCAGCCCCTGCCGCCGGCAGTAAGCCGTTCCTTGCCGCTTCAGCCAGTATAGCGGCAAGCGGAACGCAAGGATCCGTCAAAGGAACTATAAGCCGATCAAGTACAGCTCCGCTCCTTGCAGATAGTCCATCAGACTCCCCTTCCGGCACCTTGTCTGCAGTTGATTTCCGTTTCGGGGTAGTTACAGCTACACTTGGGAGTTCAGTGCCCCCGCAGGTTGGCGGAGAGTATATCGCCGTTTATGCCAATGACCCGCTAGAGCTGGTTCAGGAAACGAGAGACGACTACGAAGAAATCAACAGCATGCTGGAGGAGATGGTCAGCAGCATCTCCACTACAATCACAGCAGCCGAAAAAGCCAACACCCTGGAAGCTAATCTGCAAGCCCAAAAAGCTCGGGAAGAAAAAGCCAGACTGGCCCCGGCTGTCATCTGGCCCACAGGTTCTAAGGTAATCACCTCCAGCTTCGGTTATCGTTCCGATCCCTTCAAAGGTGTCTCTGCCTACCATTCCGGGATCGATATTGCCGGCAGCATCGGAGACCCTGTATACGCAGCGATGGAAGGTGTAGTCACTTCCGCAGACCAGATGGGCGCAAGAGGCAAATATATTATTATCAAGCATGCTAACGGGCTGGAAACCTGGTATATGCATCTGAACGGCATGATTGTCTCGCCCGGAGACAAGGTCAGCAAAGGTGAGCAGATTGGTATGCTCGGCAACACCGGACGCAGCACAGGCCCCCATCTCCATTTTCAGGTTGTGAAGCAGAACAAGGCAGTGAATCCGCTGAATTATATTAAACCTTAGAGACTACAAGGAGGAATGCAGGCATGTGGAACAGACGCAAAACAAGTGCACCCTATAAATCGACCGATTCACTTATCGGACATGGAGGCACACTTGAAGGTAAAGTCCATTGCGATACCAATCTGCGGATTGAAGGAAATTTCAGCGGGGAAATCCTCTGTCAGGGGACGGTTACGGTAGGTGAACAGGGAACGGTCCACTCTAGCATTAAGGCGCAGGAGATTATTATCGCGGGCAAGGTCTTCGGTAACGTGACTGCCGATCAGAAGCTGATCATGACCGGAACCGGACAGCTGCACGGCAATATTGCGGCCGGTTCACTGAACATTATGGAGGGCAGTGTCCTTAACGGGTCTGTGGCCATGGCCGAACAACCCGCCACAGAGCAAGCTGGCGGGCTTCAGACAGGAGATTCTGCGGACAAGGCAGGTAAACGGGATTCTCATAAACAAAGCAAACTGGAAGCAGGCTGAGCGGGTATAGCCCGCCTATGCCTGCTTCCAGTTCTTGTGCAGCATTGTTCCTTATTAAGCAGCGACATCTCTTTTACGGAATACAATCCATGAAACGAGCATGAAAATAACGTAATACACTGCGAGGACAGCAATCGCGAACCCTAACGTAGCTCCACCGGGACCGGTGTCCGTCAGCAGATAACCGCTCAGATTCATATGGGCAAAAATCAGATAGTTGGCCCACTCATAGCGTTCCGGGCTGAAGATGGCAATAAAGATATCCTTAGTGAACATGATGGACAGCGACAGTACAATCGCAAGTCCGCTGGAACGGAACACGCTGGAGATCATAAAGGCAATGGCTGCTGTGAGAAACAGCTCAATGTAAGCGCACATAATCGTCAGAAACACGTATTCCCCCTGGCTCCAGGCCATCGTCTGGCCGGATAACGAATCTGCGGCAGAGGACGAGAAAATCAGGGCTGAGCCATAACCAAACACGATTAGCAATGCCGTACTGAACAAGCTGAAGAGCACCATTGATATATATTTCGAGAGCAGGATTTTGGAGCGGCTCCAAGGGCGGATCAGCAGCAGCTTAATCGTTCCCCAGGTGAATTCGCCCGCAACGGAGTCAGCAGCCACCAGGGCTGTGAAAATGGTGTTCAGGAAAAAAGCGATGGCTACTGTTGTCTGGAAGCTGTCCCATAACCCGATCGATACCTCACTGTCTCCACTGGTGAAATGGATTAGCGCAGGAAACAGCGCACTCATAACCGCCAGAATGAACAGCATAATCCATGTCCGCAGACGTCTGTAAATTTTGATATTCTCATTATGTATGAGAGCAGCGAACTCACCCAATGCCTTCACCTCCTGTAATCTCCAAGAATTGATCTTCCAGTGACCGGAACAGCGGCTTGATGCTGTACACTTTAATTCCGCCGGCCACCAGCTTCGCGTTGAACTCGGCAATTTCCTCACGCACCGCCTCTACAGCAATGCCCCCGTTTTTCACGACGCCGCGGCCGATCAGTTCCAGCGCAGCTTCAGGCTGGTCCACTTCGAACAGGGTCTCACCCACCGGCACCAGCACATTGCCGACAGCTTTGAGCTGCTTCACTTCAATCAGGCGTCCATTCTGGATAATCGCCACACTATCACACATCAGTTCCATTTCCGCTAACAAATGGCTGGAGACAAAAACAGTTGTGCCTTCCTTCTGGCACAGCTGGCGCAGATAATCACGCAGCTCGCGGATACCCTGCGGGTCCAGCCCGTTGGTCGGCTCATCGAGAATCAGCAGCTTCGGCCGGTGCAGCAGTGCCTGGGCCACGCCCAGCCGCTGGCGCATCCCCAGAGAGTAGGTCTTGACCTTGTCATTGATTCTCTGGCTGAGACCTACCAGCTCCACCACTTCATTAATCCGCTCCTTGGTCACACCTGGGACCATACGGGCATACTGGCGCAGGTTCTGGTATCCGGTAAGGAACTTGTACATTTCCGGATTCTCCACAATCGCCCCTACATTGGCTATCGCCTCTTCAAAATGGTCTTTAATACTGCGTCCGCAGATGAGAATATCCCCCCGGCTAATGGAAATAAGCCCTACCATCATGCGGATGGTAGTTGTTTTACCGGCGCCATTCGGGCCCAGGAATCCGAAGATTTGCCCGGGTGGAATATCGAGTGTCAAGTCGCTGATCAGCGTTTTGGAGCCGATCTTTTTGGTGACCCCCATCAGGCTGGCCACAGGTTTCACAACTTCTGCCGTATTCGGCATAACTTCACTTCCTTTCGTCGGTTTGGATGAAACGGACTTGCGCTTTCGGATAAGGTGACTAATAGAAGAACTGAAGAGGCTCCAATGCAGATGTTAGCCGTAACTGCGGTGAATGTTTGGACTTCCGGCCGCTGTTGTCTGCAGATTTCTTGATTCATACCGCTTTTGCGGTGGAAATCCGCAGACAAAGGCGGACGCTACCGCTCCTACAGTTCCAAACTTCCCCTCCGCTACTCCCATCTTAATATTGTCCCTTTCAGTTCAAGCTATATTAACCTTATCGCTGTATCAGCAACCCGTTTCATACATTTTTATATTCTACCATAGCTTTCCTTTTTCCTGAAATTAGGAAAGAAATGCAGTAATAGTAAAAGGGACAGTATCTTCCCCGTGTGGTACGGGTAAGAATACTGTCCCTTGTTCGTATAGTGCGCACCGGCAATACCAGAGCCATTTAAAGTTGAAAGCTTAAACCTTAGCCGCCAACACGGGCAAGCTCACGCATATTCGCTTCAAAAGCAGCCATCAGGGCAGCTTCGCCGGTCAGGCCATTCTGCTCAACCTTGCGGATCTGTTCCATCATCCGCTTGTAATCCTTCGGAATAACACGGGCAAACTTCGGCAGGGCCTGATCCCATGAATTGAGAATCGCTCTGCCCGCATTGCTGTCTGTAAGCTCTGTATGGCGGGTAATCAGGCTATGCAGCTCAGCGATTTCATCCGCCTCTTCCACACGCTCCAGCAATACCATTTCCAGGTTACAGCGTCTGATGAACGTGCTGTCCGGATCATATACGTAGGCGATACCGCCTGACATCCCTGCCGCAAAGTTACGGCCGGTTTCACCCAGAACAACCACACGGCCGCCAGTCATGTATTCGCAGCCGTGGTCACCCACGCCTTCAACGACTACATTCGCCCCGGAGTTACGGACCGCGAAGCGTTCACCGGCGATCCCGCTGACATAAGCTTCGCCGCCAGTCGCTCCATACAGCGCCGTATTCCCGATGATGATATTATCTTCAGCCGCAAAGGTTGCCTTGCGGGAAGGTCTGATAATCAGCTTGCCCCCGGACAGCCCTTTGCCGACATAGTCATTGGAGTCGCCTTCGACCGTAATCGTGATGCCCTTCGGTACGAATGCGCCCAGACTTTGTCCGGCCGATCCGGTGAAATACAGCTTGATGGTGTCATCCGGGAGGCCTGCTGCGCCATATTTGCGCGTCAGCTCGCTGCCCAGAATCGTACCCACCGCACGGTTGACGTTCGTGATCGGCAGGGATGCTTCAACTGCCGTGCCGGATTCCAGTGCAGGTGCAGCAATATCCAGCAGGTGAGTCATATCCAAGGTTTCTTCCAGGCCATGATTCTGATGCTTGCTGCGGAAGCGTGTGCTTCCTTCCGGCATAGCCGGAGTGTGCAGCAGGCTGCTCAGATCAACGCCCTGCTTCTTCCAGTGGCTTGAAGCCTTCACCGCATCCAGGCAATCCGTGCGGCCGACCATTTCTTCAATGGTGCGGAAGCCAAGCTCTGCCATAATCTCCCGCAGATCCTGTGCTACAAAGGTCATGAAGTTAACGACATGCTGCGGATCGCCCATGAAGTTCTTGCGGAGCTCCGGATTCTGCGTAGCTACGCCGACCGGACAGGTATCCATCTGACATACGCGCATCATGATACAGCCTACAGCTACTAGAGGTGCAGTAGCGAATCCATATTCTTCGGCGCCAAGCAGAACAGCTACTGCCAGATCGCGTCCGCTGAGCATTTTGCCGTCTGTCTCCAGCACGACACGGTCGCGCAGATTGTTCAGCATCAGCGTCTGATGCGTCTCGGCCAGACCAAGCTCCCAAGGCAGTCCGGCATGACGGATGGAGTTCATCGGTGAAGCACCGGTGCCGCCGTCATAGCCGCTGATCAGGATAATATCGGCGCGGCCCTTGGCCACACCGGCGGCAATGGTGCCTACGCCGACTTCAGATACGAGCTTAACGTTAATATTGGCACGCGGATTGGCATTCTTCAGATCATAGATCAGCTCAGCCAAATCCTCGATCGAGTAAATATCATGATGCGGCGGCGGTGAGATCAGACCTACACCTGCTGTAGAGCCGCGGACTTCGGCAACCCAAGGATACACCTTGCGGCCCGGAAGCTGTCCGCCTTCACCCGGTTTAGCGCCTTGTGCCATCTTGATCTGGATTTCGTCGGCATTCACCAGATAGTTCGAGGTCACGCCGAACCGTCCCGATGCCACCTGCTTGATCGCACTGCGGCGGGAATCGCCGTTAGCGTCAGGAATGAAGCGCGCCGGATCTTCCCCGCCTTCGCCGGTATTACTCTTGCCGCCGATACGGTTCATGGCAATGGCCAGTGTCTCATGGGCTTCCTTACTGATTGAGCCGAAGGACATGGCGCCGGTCTTGAAGCGTTTCATGATCGATTCCGCCGGTTCTACCTCGTCCAGGGAAACGGGTGCATTAGCCGGTTTGAACTGCAGCATCGAGCGCAGCGTCTGATGCTTCTCGCTTTCACCCTGAACAAGTGCCGCATATTTCTTGTACATCTCGTAATCTCCGCTGCGTACGGAATGCTGCAGCAGATGAATCGTCTGCGGGTTGAACAGATGCTCTTCCCCGTCACTCCGCCACTGGTATTCACCGCCGGAATCCAGCACCTTGTCGTTGCCGTCTTTGTCGGTGAAGGCACGGTTATGGCTGGCAAGTGCTTCTAGAGCCACTTCCTCGAGGCCAATTCCCCCGATACGGGATGGTGTCCAGGTGAAGTAACGGTCTACGAACTCCGAGTTCAGGCCTACAGCTTCAAAGATCTGTGCGCCGCGGTAGGATTGAATCGTGGAGATCCCCATTTTGGATAGAATCTTGACTACACTCTTCGTGGCTGCCTTGATGTAATTCTTCACTGCCTTCTCATGCGAGATTCCGCGGAGCAGGCCCTGGCCAATCATATCATCCAGGCTCTCGAAAGCCAGATAAGGATTGACCGCACTTACACCATAACCAAGCAGAAGCGCATAATGATGAACCTCACGCGGTTCACCGGATTCCAGCAGGATGCTGACCTTGGTCCGAGTTCCCGAGCGGATCAGATGGTGATGCAGGCTGGAGACAGCCAGCAGCGCCGGGATTGCAGCATTGTCGCGGTCTACACCGCGGTCGGACAGAATAAGAATATTATGTCCTTTGGCCATAACGCGGTCTGCCGCCTCATTCATACGCTCCAGAGCGATACGCAGACCTTCTGCCCCCAGCTCTGCCGGGAAGAGAATCGGAATCGACATCGATTTGAAGCCGGCGCGGCGTACATGACGCAGCTTGGCGAAATCCTCGTTCGAGAGAATCGGAGAATCCAGCGAGATCTGGCGGCAGCTCTCCGGTTCTGCTTTGAGCAGGTTGCGTTCAGGCCCGATCGTTGTCGCCGTGGACGTTACCAGTTCTTCACGGATCGCGTCAATCGGCGGGTTGGTAACCTGGGCAAACATTTGTTTGAAGTAGTTGTAGAGCCGCTGCGGACGGTCAGACAGTACCGCCAGCGGTGAATCATAACCCATGGATCCGACAGCTTCAGCACCTGTGGAAGCCATAGGCTCCAGCACTTTGCGCAGATCTTCAAAGGTATAACCGAACGACTGCTGCAGCTGCTGCACGTTATCATGCTTCGGATTCGGTAGCTCCGGTGCTTCCGGAAGCTCATCGAGGCTGATCAGGTGCTCATCCAGCCAATCCTGATAAGGCTGCTCTGCAGCGATTTCAGCTTTGACCTCTTCGTCTGAGATAATCCGGCCCTGCTTCGTATCTACCAGCAGCATGCGGCCCGGTCTCAGCCGGTCTTTGTATAGTACATCCTCTGCCGGGATATCAAGAACTCCCGCTTCAGAGGACAGAATGATCAGATCATCTTTGGTTACGTAATAACGCGCAGGACGCAATCCGTTACGGTCGAGAATCGCCCCGATTTGTACGCCGTCGGTGAAGCCCATAGCGGCAGGCCCGTCCCATGGCTCCATCAGGGTGCTGTGGAATTCATAGAAGGCTTTCTTCTTCTCGTCCATGCTGTCATGATTGCTCCAAGGCTCAGGTACCATCATCATCGCCACATGCGGCAGGGAGCGGCCGCTCAGGTACAGGAATTCGAACGTATTATCGAACATCGCAGTATCAGAGCCGTCCGGGTTAACCACCGGCTTGATCTTGCCGAGATCCTCTCCGAACACTTCGCTCTTGAACAGCGACTGGCGGGCATGCATCCAGTTCACATTGCCGCGAAGGGTGTTGATTTCGCCATTGTGAATCATGAAGCGGTAAGGGTGGGCACGTTCCCAGCTTGGGAAGGTATTGGTACTGAACCGGGAGTGGACAAGCGCAATCGCCGACTCCAGCTTCTCATCCTGCAGATCCAGGTAGAACTGTCCTACCTGTACAGTAGTCAGCATGCCCTTGTATACGATCTTCTTGCAGGATAAACTCGGTACGTAGAAGGATTCACCCTCTTCTGCCCCGCCGTAGCGGATCGACAGCTCCGCACGTTTGCGGATCACGTACAGCTTACGTTCAAAAGAAAGATCATCCTTAATTCCTTCAGACCTGCCGATAAATACCTGCCGCACATAAGGCTTGGCAGCCTTGGCCGTCTTGCCGAGCATTTCGTCAAAGGTAGGCACATCGCGGTAGCCGAGCACCTGCTGGCCCTCTTCAGCGATAATCTCGCTCAGGAGAGCCTCATGGCGGGCCCGGATCTCCTCGTTATGAGACAGAAAGATCATGCCCACGCCGTAATGGCCCTGTTCCGGCAGCTCGAAGCCAAGCTTCGCTGCTTCGCCGGCAAAGAAACGGTGCGGAATCTGCAGCATAATGCCGGCTCCGTCACCAGAGTTCGGCTCGCTTCCCTGGCCTCCCCGATGCTCCATATTAAAGAGCATAGTCAGAGCATTGCTAACAATATCATGGGACGGTTTGCCTTTAATATGGGCAACAAATCCCATGCCGCAAGCGTCTTTTTCGAACTGAGGATCATAAAGGCCCTGTTTGCCGGGCAGTTCTGTGTGTCTCATCATACGCAACCTTTCTATTATAAAGTAGACGGAATTCCAGGAAAATTTTTCAGAGGAAAATCTTAATAATTATTCAAGCCAGATTGGTTATATTATTTTATCATCGACCTGACATGAGCGCAATTTAAACTTTTTTATGAGCTTGATTAACAAATGCTTTTGCGACACAGCTTTAGCGGATAAAAGCGTAAAAAATCTTCCGAGTGCATAATTATGCATAAAAGACGAATAAGTTCTTATGCACTGAAAGCGTTTCATTTATTTTCCTGCCATGGATATGGCACTTTTTTAATATCTTTAGTTTTCTGTATAAACCAAAAACGCCCCCTCAGGGGCGTTTTCGTGTCCTCAAATTTACAAGGAAATGTGTTCCATTATACAGTCAAAACTTGTTCACTTTTCAGCACAGCTTCATTACCGCGGTCACGGGTCATGAAGTAGGTGAAGGTAAGAGCCAGGAATACTATGCCGTAAGCGGCCAGCAGTCCGGCATCATTCCACATGGAGCTGAAGTCGCCTGTGGAGATCACTGCCTTGAAGCCTTTGACACTGTAAGTCATCGGCAGCAGCGGATTGAAGATCTTCATCCAGTTAGGAATCAGCTCCAGCGGGAACGTACCCGCACTCGTAGTCAATTGGAAGATCAGAATCAGAATGACTACGAAACGGCCCGGCTGGTCGAGCCAGGTTACGATCGCCTGAATCATCCACATGAAGGCAAGGCTGGTGATGAAGGAGAAGGCGTAGAATAAGCCTACACTCTGCACTTCAAGGCCCAGACCGTACAGGACAATCAGGATAGCAAGCAGAGCCTGAAGCAAGCTCATCATGGAGAACGTAAGCGTACGGCTCATGAACCGGTTAAACCGGCTGGCTCCGATCACTTCAGATTCACGCATCGGGATTACAATGGTGCAGATCAGTGCGCCAACGAACAACCCAAGCGACAGGAAGTAAGGAGCGAACCCTGTTCCGTAGTTCGGTACTTTGCTGACTTTCACTTCTTCAATCTGCACCGGCTGGGCGAACATGGATACCAGCGCATCGGACTTGTTCACTGAATTCGTCTGCGTTGCAGCATCGCCCAGCTTGCTGGCCAGCTCACCGGAGCCTGCTTTCAGTTCATCCAGGCCGTCCTTGAGCTGGCCCGCACCGTCACTGAGCTTCTTCGAGCCATCGGCTACGGAGCTGAGTCCGCTGCCAAGCTGTCCTGCACCGCTAAGCAGCTTCGCTGTACCGGCTTCGAGCGCTTTACCGCCGTCTGCCAGCTTCGCGCCGCCTGCTGCCGCTTCGTCCAGCTTCGCGCCGAACTGCTGCATGCCTGCCGACAACTTAGCGCCGCCTGCTGCAAGTGTGCCAGCGCCAGCCGCCAGCTGCTGCTGGCCTTCCAGCAGCTGTGCGCTGCCGGCGTTCAGCTGCTTCGCTCCGTCATGCAGCTGGGTTACACCTGCATCCAGCTGCTCAGATCCGGTGTGCAGCTGATTCGCACCCTGCACCAGCTGCTCCTGGCCGCTGTGCAGTGCCGTTGCTCCTGCCAGCAGCTGCTCCTGGCTCTGGTCCAGCTGTGCAGTGCCGGTGGCCACTGCTGTACTTGCCGCCAGCAGCTTCTGTACATCCGGGCTTGCCGCAAGCTGCGGATTCGATTTCGCCAGTGCCTGCAGGCCGTCTGCTACCGCCTTGGCTCCGGCTGCCGCTTTCGCGCTGCCTTCCTTCGAAGCCGTAAGACCGGCTTCGAGCTTCGCACTGCCTTCAGCCGATGAGGTTAATCCGGCTTCCAGCTTCGCGCTGCCGTCCACCACCGACTTCGTGCCAGCCTGCAGCTTGGCGGTTCCGTCTACGGCCGACTGTGTGCCGTCCTTAAGCGAAGCCGCTCCGGCTGCTGTCTTCTGCAGCCCTGCATTAAGCTGCTTGCTGCCTGAAGCTGACTGGGTCACACCATCCTGCAGCTGCTTATGGGCTGCGGACAGCTGCTGGAGTCCTCCGGCCAATGTGCTGCTGCCGGCTTCCAGAGCGGCTGCTCCGGTATTCAGATCCGTCACACCCTGCGTAAGCGGCGCTACGCCATCGAGCAGCTTGCCGGTGCCTTCAGTCAGGACAAGCAGATTGTCCTTCAGCTTAAGCGCGCCGTCATCCAGCTTGGTCGCACCGTCGGCAATCTTGCTGGCGCCGTCCCCGGCTTCGCCAAGGCCGCTTGAAATCTCGGTGATTTTATCAAATACAGATTCGGTATAAGCTTCTGTGATCTTGGCTGATACTTTAGTCTTGATATCCTTCACTGCCGTGCCGCCGATCTGGCCCGCCAGGAAGTTGTAGCCTTCATTCGGCTCGTAGATGATTTTGGCCGGCTGCGGATCTGCATCCAGCAGTGTGGTTGCTTTGGCTGAGAAGTCTTCCGGAACAATAATCGCCATATAATAGGTATTGTCCGCAAGTCCCGCTTCCGCAGCTTCGCGGCTGACGAAATTCCATTTGAACCCGTCGGTCTTCTTCAGCTCTGCTACCAGGTCTGACCCGGCGCTAAGCTTAGAGCCCTCATAATCAGCACCTTTATCTTCATTTACAACAGCGACCGGAAGCTCGTTCATTTTACCGTAAGGATCCCAGAAGGCCTTCAGGAACAACCCGCTGTACAGCACAGGAATGAACAGAATGGCAAACATGGAAATACGCATCTTGGGATTCTTAAAAACCGCGCCAAGGTCCTTGATAAACACGGATAAAGATTTCATTCTGGTTCTCTCCTTATAATCATATGCTCTCTTTAAAATGCTATAAATTCTTCTGAAATGATATTTTCGTGAATGTTACAGTAACACTGGTTGACCATTTTCCCCATTCAGTCAGTCGAGAGCAAAAAAAATTTGTTCACTCCTAACGTAACGGCCAGCTCTCTCACAATCAATCCCAATCAGGGAAAGCGCAGGTTCGATAGACGCCGTCCCTATACCGGACTTAAATTCTACTGTGACAGGCCTTCTGCCAAAAACAAGTGAAAGTAGCATTTAATCTGCTCTTTGGTCAAAGGCACATGCACCTTGCTCAATTCAGCAGTAAGTACGATATAAAGCCTGAACATTACCACCGACACAATCTGGGGATCGCAGGGTTTGATTTCCCCCTGACGAATTGCCTGTTCCACCTCCCGTTCCAAATATTCAAGTACCACACTCTCGATCTTGTCGAGTCCATCACCGGCCTGCGGCGTTCCGAAATCACGGCTTTCCTGGGACAGCTTGATGAATAGCTCATGTTCGCTCCGAAATTCCAGTAGGGCATCGAGCACGCGGTGCAGATTATCGAAGAACGGCTTGTCGCGTTTGATCTCCCGCTCGGCGATTCTTTTCATCTCAATAATGACATCTCGCAGAATCTCGTCAAATAATTGTTCCTTGTTCGTAAAAAAGGTGTAAATCGTCCCTTTGCCGACATTGGCAATCTTGGCGACCTGATCCATTGTAGTTGCCTTATAGCCGAATAATGAAAAAGATTTCGTCGCCGCCTGAAGCACCTGCTGCCTTCGATCTACCACAGCCACCCGTGCACTCCCTTTCGTCAGGAAATATCATTGCGTCCGCATTCTGACCAATTTACTAATCCGGTCACTCGGTCAAGACCAACTTTATCACGATGCCTCCGCCAATGCAATACTTTTGCCCAACTTTTTTTATTTTATTGCAGTGTTTTAACTTTCTATTTACGTCTTATTTGTATAATGTGAGAAAAGAAGCAAAATCCCTAGTATAATATAATAGAACATGTACATGGGGTCTCGAATGAACCGATGAAGAGAACTCGTAATTCTACCCATGATGGAAAGTAGCAGGTGAACTTATGCGAAAGAAAAGAGTACTGCTGTTTTCGGAAGGCTTCGGCACGGGCCATACAGGGGCAGCCTATGCTCTGGCCGAAGGAATAAGACTGCTGAGTCCGGATGTGCAGTGCCGGGTCATTGAGCTAGGGAAATTCCTTAATCCTACGGTCGCACCATGGATTCTTTCCGCTTACCGCAAAACAGTCAGCAGCCAGCCGAAGCTGGTCGGCATGATGTATAAGACCCAATATCATAAATCACTGAACCGGTTGACCAAGCTGGCTCTTCACCGGATTTTTTATACACATGCCTCACAGGTCATTGAGCAGCTTAAACCCGATCTGATTATCTGCACTCATCCGATTCCGGCTGCCGTCATCTCCAGATTGAAGCAGCAGGGGCTGGATGTCCCGCTCTACACGCTGATTACAGATTATGATGCGCACGGCAGCTGGGTGAACGCCGAAGCCAACCGTTATCTTGTATCGACTTCACGCGTCAAATCGATTCTTACCGGACGGGGAGTATCTCCTGAGCTGGTGACGGTTACCGGCATTCCGGTGCATCCGAAGTTCTGGGAGCGCCTTAGCAAGACTCAGCTCCGCAAAGAGCTGGGACTCGCCGACATTCCTACCGTGCTCATTATGGGCGGCGGCTGGGGGCTGATGTTCGGCAAGGACATTATGAATTCGCTCACGGCCCGGATGGATGAGATTCAGCTTATATTCTGTATGGGCAGCAATGATAAGCTGGTGGCCAAAATGAAAGCCAATCCGCTGCTGGACCATCCCAATGTAAAGATTCTCGGCTACAGCAGCGAGATCAACAAATTAATGGATGCTTCCGACCTGCTGATTACGAAGCCGGGCGGAATGACCTGTACAGAAGGTCAGGCCAAAGGTATCCCGATGCTGTTCTACAGCGCCATCCCGGGGCAGGAAGAGAAGAACAGCCAGTATTTCGTAGAGCTGGGTCTGGCCGAAGTGCTGGACCCCGAAGTCGTGAACAAATGGTTCTCCATGCTCCTCCATGAATATGCCGGACTTGAACTGCAGCGTAAACGCCGGACTGCACCGGAACGCCAGCAGCCACAGCATTGTGCGGCTACCGTGCTCCAGCTGCTTGGCAAGCCCGCCAGCGAAGCTGTTGCAGGATCAGAGCCGTGGAGCGCCCCTTCACAGGTACGTAATGAAGAGGCCGTCTATGTCACCCCATAAACGGCCCTCAGTGAACAACAACGCAAAAGAACCTCCAGCCACTGGTAAGCGTGGATGTGGAGGTTCTTTTGCGTTGGATATATGAGAATACAGCGGAATAACCTTCTCCGGCTCAACCAGCGTGAATTCGGATCACAAGGCAAAAACGGGACGGTAATAACATTCGCCGTGTCCGTCTCCACGGGCAGCGCCGAATACGCATCAGGCTCACAGGGAACCCGGATGATTCGTTATTTGTAGAAGGTATGATTGCCGATCGTCTTGAGGAGTGTCCGTGAATGATGCACAGTAAGATCCTGCGCGAGCGTCAGCGATAAGAAGAAGTACGTATCATCCGTAACTTCCTTAACTCCCATGAGTGCAGCATTAACAGCCTTAATGCTGTCTGCGTTGGGCTTCACACGCTTTAGGCGGCCGTTGGCGACAGGACTGAACTGGCTTTTCTGATAGATTACATCATGAATGGTGTCGGGAAAATTGGCTGACCGCAGCCGGTTCAGAACAACGTTGGCAACTGCCACTTTGCCCTGGTACGGTTCGCCTTCTGCTTCTGCCATAACGATCTTCTGCAGCAGTAGCAGGTCTTCTTCGGATACGGCGTAGCTCCAGGTTGCTTCAGCTTGCTGCTCCTGGCTTAGTAGCTTGGTCCGAGAGAAGAACAATGTTGCGGGGGGATGTTGCTGAGTTGCCGCTTTGACTTTATTTACGCTCGTTGTCCCCTTGGCCGCTTTCTTCAGCGCTTGCGCCGCTGACGGCGTTGCTTTCACCACAGTTACCTTAGCCTTAGGCTCGGCGGTGCCCTTCTTCACAGCATTTTGACGCTGCAGCTTCTCGGGGCTTAACCATCCGGCGCTTACCATGCGGGCCCAGGTGTGGACCGGTTCGGCAGCTGTGGTGTAAAGCATGGGTATAATTGTGCTGGATGAAGCGCTTGTCCTGTGGATTGCTGATTTCGTACCCGGAACAATGGCTTCCGCGGCTGTATGACTGACAGACTTCAGTTTACCCATTTCTATTACATTCTCCCCGGTTGCAGCAGATCCTTCGGGGTTCATCAAACTTATCGCTGAGAAAGACACTAGGATTACACTAACCAACAGCGCAATACAGCGGCTCTGTTTAAAAATTAACATTATTGACCTCCTATTTTACGGCACACTCCTATTGTATGTAACCGAAAATGGAAGCTTTGAAAACTTTCTTGTCGATTTATGTTGAGAAAAATGTAAATTTTTCGGTCATTTCATACATAGGAATGGCATGCATCCTGGTAGCATACACCACAAAAGCATCCACCGTCCAGCCTAAGTCTGGAAGTAAATTGCTTGCAGGGCGTCCCTTTACCCGTAAATTTTCCAGCCGCTCCAGCGTAAACGGCTGCTCCTCGCGGTATTTGCGGGCCACTGTCAAATGGGGATTATACGTTCGCGTTTCCGCCGTGAACCCTAACGGAGCTGTCGCTGAAACCACCTTTTTCTGCAGCTCCCTGAGCGGCTCGAGCTCTCCGGAAACCCCGGCCCAGAGCACCCTTGGCGAGTCCGGGAGGCCGAATGTGCCCCATTCTCCGAGCCTCAATTGAAAGCCTTTGCTGGATGAGGATACTTTCCGGAGCGCCTCGTACAGGGCCGGGATATCCTCCTTCGGAGTGTCGCCAAGAAATTGCAGCGTAATATGGAAATCTTGAAAATGTGTCCATCTGGCAAATTTCACTCCGGAGGACACTTGGGCAGACTCATTTTTGAGATAATTGCGCAGTGCTTCCGGCAAGGGTATCGCGATAAATAAGCGCTCGAATTCTTGCTCTGGCTCCTTATGTTCCATTCTAATTTCACCTTTCCAGGCAGATTTGTTATGCTTATTCTATACTTATCGTCTATTTCTCTACTGAAATGTAGAATAGGAGGGAACCAACATGACTAAATCCATCGTTTGTATGCAGCACTTATCATCCGGGCAGCAGGAACTGATCCGCGCCGCTGCACCAGGTTATACCCTTACCCTTGGAGACTCCAGGAATCCGGATCTTGAGCTGCTCTCCGGTGCGGAAATCATCATCGGCTGGGGAAAAGGCGTCAGTGATACACTTCTGCGGCAGGATTCACCGCTGCGCTGGGTCCAGGCCTGGTCTGCCGGTGTGGAGAAACTTCCGCTGGAAGCCATGAAAGAACGCGGAATTCTGCTGACGAATGCCAGCGGCGTTCATGCCGAACCGATTACGGCCGTGATCTTCAGCTTCATGCTGATGTTCACCCGGAACATGCATACCGCTATCCGCAACCAGCAGAACCGCCGCTGGCATTCGGATGGACAAGAGAGTGAACTGACCGGCAAGACGGCAGTGATTGCCGGAACCGGCTCCATCGGCAGCGAAACTGCCAGAATTGCCAAGGCTTTCCGCATGAAGACTATCGGCGTAAGCCGTTCCGGCCGGGCGGCCCAAGGCTTCGATAAGGTCTTCACGACCGGCCAGCTGAAGGATTCCGTAAGTGAAGCCGACTTTATTATCAACACTTTGCCGATTACCGACGAAACGCAGGGACTCTTCGATGCAGACATCTTCTCCGCTGCCAAGCAAGGGGCCTATTATATTAATATTGGCCGCGGCGCGACCACTAATACGGACGATCTGATCTCTGCGCTGAACAGCGGACAGCTTGCCGGCGCCGGACTTGATGTGTTCGAGACTGAGCCGCTGCCGGAGGATCACCCTCTATGGGGAATGGAACAGGTCATCATGACCCCTCACTGCGCCGGCGCTACCGACCGTTACGCCGACCGGATCGTTGATATATTCACCCGGAATATGAAGGCTTACCTGGAGTCCGGATCGCCTTCACTCAATCTGGTCGATTACAGCCGCCAATATTAACCTCTGCCGCTTAGGCTGGCGGGCTTAGCGGGCTGCTACTTGGGCTGGCGGTCTGGGGGGACTTGCGGACTTGCGGACTTGCGGACTTGCGGACTTGCGGACTTGCGGACTTGCGGGCTTGCGGACTTGCGGACTTGCGGACTTGCGGACTTGCGGACTTGCGGTTTAAAGGTACCTCCTTCCGCTAAATGTTGTACGTATTACAACATTGGATGTTAGATAACAGGGTTATCTGGAGAATTGTTGTAGGAAATACAATAATTCTCTCGATAATCTGCCGGATGGAGGCGAAATGATGCCTTTTATACAACAATTTTCGGTTAACGTCGATATCTTGAGCAAAATGTTGTATTTTCTGCAGGATTTCAACTATCAGGAAGTTCAACTATAGTTGAACTTGAAAATAACCTATTCCGTAGAACCCTGTACCGGCAAGACTTCTGCGCGGACAAGTCTATTGAGAATAACTAGCTATACGGAGTGCATTGCAGTTACTTTAATTGTATTTCCTGCAGTTAAAAAACGGCGAAAAAACGGATTTGCCCGGTTAACTGTATTCTGTACAACTAAAATTAGCGGTACGTCTTTTTTCCCGGAGTATGGGGATTTTAACTGTAGAGAATGCAATTAAAACCTTCACAGCGCAATAACCGATCGCTTTAGTTGCACAAAATACAGTTAGTTAGTACTAAGGCAACGCGGAACTCGTCATCAACAGCATGTAGTTCGAGCTAGGAGCCTCGGTCTAATCCGAAAAATCACCAGTTCAAGCTATAAAGTAATATAGCTTTACCTCCCCCGCTTCACTACAGTTGTATGCCCAGACAGAAACAGCCTCTGCTAACCTAAGCAGAGGCTGTTTGTATATTCCCATCTCACTATATAAGAAGAATTAAGGAAAGCAACAAAAAAAGCGAAGGATTGGAGGGGGATTTTGGAACTGTAGGAGCGGTAGCGTCCGCCTTTAGGTTTGGATTTCTACTGCGAACAGCAGTTTAAATCAGGAAATCCAAACCTAACAGCGGCCGGAAGTCCAAATATACACCGTAGTGACGCCTGTGCTTTGAGTGAATATCTTTAATTCAGCTTATATAGCCCCCTCACACTTGAAAGCGAGTAACAGACTCCTTAAGCTCAGTCAGCAGCAGCTTCAGATGCTCAATGCCGTTGGCCACTTCGGTGGTGGCGCTGAGCTGCTCATGAGCGGAAGCGGAAGTCTCTTCTACACCGGCCGCAGATTGCTGGGCAAGTGCCGAGATATGCTGACTGAACTCATTCATGGTTTCACTGGCTCCGGTCATCTGCTCCAGATCCTTGCCCATGTCTTCAACTGTGAGCGCCATTACCCCCACTGAGCCGTTGATTTCGGCCAGGGCTTCGCCCGTCTCGACAATCTGCCGGCTGCCCTCTTCCGTCTTCGCCACTCCGCCGCGCAACTGCTCAACCATAGCTTTGGAGTCATGCTGTATTCCTTGTGTAATTCCCGTAATCTCTGCTACCGTCCGCTGCACATCCTCCGACAGCTTGCGCACCTCCTGTGCCACTACCGCAAAGCCCCGGCCGCTGTCACCGGCTCTTGCCGCTTCGATGGCCGCATTAATCGCCAGCAGATGTGTCTGCTCGGAGATGCTGCGGATAGAGCCCACAAGCCGGAAGATGCCCTCATTCTTGCGGTTCAGCTCCTCCACCGTCTCCATGGACTGCGATACAGCATCCGCAATCTGGTTCATTTGAGCTACCGAGCTCTCCATGAGTGCTCTGCCCTTCTCACCCTTCTGCCGCACCTGCTCCGAATGAAGCGAGAGATCCGTTCCCCTGCCGGCAAAATTCTCAATTAAAGCGTTTAACTCCTCCACCGCCTTGGAAGCATCTACCGCTGCTTCAGCCTGGCTTCCGGAGGCTTTGGCCAGCTCTTCCATCGTCAAGGCAATCTGGCTGCTGCCTTCCTTGGTATCGGAAATCGTATGCATCAGCTCATCGCCCTGTTCCGAAATCACCTCGGAGACATTTCTGATCCGGTTCACCATTTCCAGCAGGGTGCGGTTGGTTTCGTTTACGGTTTTGGCAAGCTGGCCGATTTCATCCCTGTTGCCGATCAGGGTATCTTCAGCGGTCAGATCACCGCCGGAAATCCGCTGCAGGTGCGCCGTTACCTTTTTGAGCGGATTGATCATGGTCTTACGGATCACCATGTTAATCATACCGATGACTACCAGGACAATCAGTACAGTTACAATACTTAATGTCAGGGAAGTGTGAAAAATTTTCTGGGAAACCTTGCCCTCACTCGCTGCTTCATCCTGAGTGTGCGCAACAAGCGCGTCCAGATCAACCTGCATGGAATTAAACGCCGCGATCCCCTTGTGGGATACCTCCAGTGCTAATTCCTCGTCATTCGAGCTGCTGAGCAGGATCGCCTGATTGTTGACGGTCAGGAACTCACCCCACTTCCCGACGAGCGACTGTAATTGCCCCAGCTCCTGCTCTCCGCGCAGGGTGAGCTTATATTCCTTCAATGTATCTGACACTTTGCGGATGAATTTGGCCCGCTCTTCCGCAAGTGTGCTTTTCTCCGCGCTATCCGTGCTCAGAATATGCTGCATGCTAATCGCCATAACATGCTCTGTCAGGTAATTTACATTGTGGATTTTATCCAGTGCGGGAATGCTCTGATTAATAATATTGCCTGTGTTCTTCTGCATACCGTTCATTTGATAGAGCGAGACCCCGCCGGTAACCAGAACCAGTACAGCCAAAGCCGCATAACCGGACGCAATCTTGAACCCAATACTTTTACTTCCTTTAGCTAGAGCGGTTTGGCGCACCTTCCTTGCTCCACTCACCCATTTTTTAACTGCATTTCTCAGTTGTTGACCCTTGCCCATATACGTGCGCCTCCTCCAACTTTTTCCGAAAACATAACCGGAATTCCATACTATTACATTTCATTTTCATAAAAAACCAAAAAAAAATAGGTTGCTAGTACTATTTCGGCAAAATGTCTAAAAAATTTTATATGTATATCCAGATAATATAAAGAAATACCCGCCAGCCAAACCGGCTGACAGGTACTATAAACGCAGCAGTATGTCCTAGTCCAAATCGTAAATCGAGCCAACCTTCAGCCCGTACAGCTCATTGTAGATTTTCTCGGCAAAAGCATCGGTCATTCCGGCGATATAATCTGTCACCATATGCTCCCAGGTCCAGATGGGCCTGGCCGACTTCTGATCCTTCTCATACCGCTGCAGCCAATCGGTCGGAATAATACTCCGTGAGGTCTCGGGATCCAGGAAGGCCTCCCACAACCGGCGCAATATCCATTCGCTCCGTTTCTGCAGGCGCTGCACACGCAAATCGCGGATCATCGTCACCCAGGCAAAGCTTTTGAGCACACTGACCGTCCGGAGCATGTCCTCGTCTTCCTGGCCTTCCTTGATGAAGGTGACCTTCTTCCAGTCCCCGTCCTCAATAACGCCGAGACTGGCGACAAAAGTACTGACCCAATAAGCTTTAACTTCACGGCGCGTGCGGGAATAGTCATTCTCACAGGTTGGCATTTTCTCCATCCATACCCGAAGGAACGAGCTAAGCACTTCCTCAACCTTGGCGCCGATCGCCTCCGCTTGCCAGCCTGACCAGAAGGCATCCTCCAGCGTAGTGATCTTCTCTACAATCAGCCGCTGGATGTATTCGTCATGCATGAAATGCTCGTGCACCTCTATCTTGCCGGCCTTAATGCCGTCTTCGAGATCATGGGCCGAATAGGCAATGTCATCGCATAGGTCCATAAGCTGTGCTTCCAGTGTCTTTTTGCCTGCCGGAACTCCCCACTGGGTGCGGATCTCGTTGATATACTCCCATTCATGCAGGTACATGCCCTTCTTCAGCACAGTACCCGGGAACGGATATTTGTTAATGCCCAGCAGCACCGCATCGGAGAGGTTCAATCCATCGATATTCTCCCGTTTCTCCAGAAACATGATCAGGCGGAAGTTATGGGCATTGCCTTCAAAATGTTCATATTTACGCTTCATGCTCTCGTGAATCGTCTGTTTCTGTACCGGACCGGCCCCGGATTTCGCAGCGGCTTCCGCTGTCTTCTTAGCAATCAGTCCCTCCAGCAGACTGTCCAGCACTTCTTCCCCTTTATGTCCAAACGGCGGATGGCCGAAATCATGCGCAATGGCCGCACATTCCACGACCTCCGGATCGATGACCAATCCCGGATTTCCAGCCGCCCCCGTCTCTACTTCAGGGTAAGAACGCAGCAGACTTTTGGCAGCCTCGCGGGCAATCTGCGCCACCTCCAGCGAGTGGGTCAGCCGCGTGCGGTAATAATCGCCGGTGCCTGCACCGAATACCTGTGATTTGCCCTGCAGCCGGCGGAAGGTCGGCGAATGGATCAGACGCGAATAATCGCGTTCATATGCGGCTCTGGATGTTTCCAGCCGGGTAATTTCCGGATATTGCCTATGCTCTCTTTTCTCAATTAGTGTCATCTCCGCTGCCCCTATTCCTTGATCTGTATTTAGTACTTCATTATAAGTCATTTCCGGCAGAACTTTCACTCTAAAATACAAATCGCCGGGCATCCGGGCTCAAATGCATATTTCATAGGACAGATGGAGCATTCTAAGGCTCAAGCAGTGCAAGACTGGCTTATAAAAACACAGGGTGTGGAGTGAAACTTGAGACGCATGAATAGAGGAATCCGAATCACTGCCGCGGCCCTTACAGCGCTCGCGCTTATGCACGGCTCGTCAGACCTTGCGCTCGGCAGCCCGAACAGGGTCAAGAACCGCTATTATTATGAGGAACGGGGCGACATGATCTGGGAGGTGCAGACCAGCCAAAAGCTTATAGCACTCACCTTCGACGACGGCCCGGACCCCATCGAGACGGATGGTATTCTGGAGGTGCTGCATCAATACAATGCGAAATGCACATTTTTTGCAATTGGCAAACGGATCGCCGCTTATCCCGAAGTAGCCAGACGCGTCATTAATGAAGGCCATGAGCTTGCTAACCATACCTATAACCACGTCTACTTCAAAACTCCGGTCTCCGGGCAGCAGATTCAGGAAGAGCTGGAGCTGGCGGAGAAGGAGATTGTCAAAGTATCCGGCAAGCACAGCAGCCTGTTCAGGCCTCCGGGCGGAATGTATGACGAGACGATGATTGATGTGTCCAACAACATGGGCCTGAAGCCGGTGCTCTGGTCCTGGCATCAGGATACCCGCGACTGGAACCGCCCCGGAGTATGGAGCATCTCCAGCCGGGTGATCCGCAATGCCAAGAGTGGCGATATCGTCCTGTTCCACGACCATGTCCATGGACAATCGCAAACGAAGGAAGCGCTGAAGATCATCCTGCCTGAGCTTGAGAAGCAGGGATTCCGGTTCGTCACCGTCTCGGAGCTGATTCAGTGTTCCGATGCACAGCAGGCGAAGACTGACCGGCATGGGGCTTATTAAGCCCGTGTTCTGCGCTCCGCCTGCTCCCCGGGTGTTATCTTAGATTGCGCAGGCCCACAAAATAAGGTAGTCTTGAGCATTATAAGGCTATGTGACTTCTGCCGCAGTTCATCCCCTGGGAGGGTTTAAATTCATGTCCGAGAATACTTCCTATACTACCGAGGAAATCGCCCGGTTACTCAAAATATCCAAGCTTAAAGTCTATGACCTGATCAAAAAAGGAGAGCTTCCCTCCTACCGTGTCGGCAAGCAAATGCGCGTTGACCTCTCTGATCTGGAGAGGTACAAGCAGAATTCCCGCAGCAGCGGGGCTTATGGTCATCCGCTCCCCGGCGGCAGCGGATTGCAGGAAATACAGCAGCCGCAGGCAGCCGCTTCCTTCGCGCCTCCGTTCCAGAGCTTCGCGCCGCCCCACAGCGGCAAAGGCACCAGCGTGAATGTGGTCATTACCGGCCAGGATATGTCGCTTGATATTCTGGCGACCCATCTGGAGCGTACATTGCCGTCTACCCGCCCGCTCCGTTCGTATGCCGGCAGCCTGGACAGCCTGATTGCCATGTATCACGGGGAATCGGATATTGTCAGCACCCATCTGCTGGACGGTGATACCGGCGAATATAATCTCCCTTATATCCGCAAGCTGCTCGTGGGCTTCTCTTATGTCGTGGTGCATCTGCTGTCACGGAGTGCCGGGTTCTATGTGCAGAAGGGCAATCCGAAAGGCATCCGCAGCTGGAGTGATCTCCGGCAGAGCGGGCTGACCCTGATTAACCGCGAACGCGGCTCCGGGGCCCGGGTTCTGCTGGATGAGCAGCTCCGCCTGCTCGGAATTCCCTCCGCCTCGCTTCAGGGCTACGGAACCGAAGAGAACAGTCATCTGGCTGTAGCCGGCATGGTAGCGCGGGGGAGCGCCGATGTGGGCATCGGCACCGAGAAAGCCGCTAAGATTATTGAAGGCATCGACTTCATTCCGCTCACTGAGGAACGCTATGACCTGGTCATGGTCAAGAAGCCGGAGAATGAACAATGGATCAGCACGGTCATTGATATTCTGCGCTCACCCGCTTTCCAGAACGAGCTGAAGTCCATCCACAGCTATAACCTTACCGAAACCGGAAATATTATTTACGAGACTTGAGTTTGGGACAAACCAAAGGGACGTCCGGTTGCGATCTTGCCGCCGGGCGTCCCTTTTGGTTTACAGCAATCATTCATTGCTCCTTCTATCCTTACTGCTGCATCCGGTCTACAATCCCGGTGAACAGAATACCTATCGCTGTAGCTCCGGCATCCGGGTGGCTGAGGCTCCGCTCGCCCACATAGCTTGCCCTGCCTTTGGAAGCGATAATGTCTTTGGTGTGCTCGGCTCCCTGCACCGCCGCTTCTGCGCCCTTGCGCATGCTGATCAGCAGGGCGTCGCCATTCTCCGCACTCTTCCGCTGGGCTTCAGCAGCAGGAATCAGCGCATCAAGCAGCGTCTTATCGCCAAGCTTGGCCCCGCCCCGCTTCTGAATCCCTTCTGCCGCACTCTCCAGCAGCTCCGCCAGTTCAAGCCCGCTTAACTCTGTTCGGCCCTTGGCATATTTAGCAGCGCTGCGGAAGGCCGAGCCCCAGATTGGTCCCGAAGCTCCCCCGCAATGCTCGATGATGACCATTCCGCAGGCTTTGAGGAATTCGCCGATCTCCTCTTGCGGCAGCTCTTCCCATTCCAGCTTCAGCTGCCGGAAGCCTTTGGCCAGCGACATGCCGAAGTCACCGTCGCCGGCGAACGAATCCAGCTCACAGAACTCGACTTCCTTGTCGATGATGAGCTTCGCCATCTCATCTACCATCACTACGATATCCGCTGTAAGCAGCTTCTCCATTGCTTTCGCCTCCTAACATTTATAAGCTACAGTCTCCGCGCTATAGTCCAGCGCCTGCTTCAGCTCATCATCCAGCTTCAGCAGGGTGACCGACGCACCCGCCATATCGATCGCACTCATATAATTGCCGACAAAGGTCCGGTATACCCTGATCTTGGCTTCCTCCAGCAGCAGGCTGACCGAACGGTTCAGGATATACAGCTCCTGCAGCGGCGTTGCCCCGAAGCCGTTAATCATCAGCGCAACTTCCTCCTGCGGATTCACCGGCATATCGGCAAGCAATGCCTGCACCGCCTTGGCAGCCAGTTCATCGGCTGGAACGAGCTTTTCCCGGGCAATACCCGGTTCGCCGTGAATGCCTACACCGAATTCGATCTCATCCTCACCCAGCGCGAACGTCGGCGAGCCTTTGGCCGGCACAGTACAGGAAGTCAGCGCGAAGCCGATCGAGCGGACATTGCGCACCGTTTTCTCGGCGATGGCCTTAACTTCCGCCAATGCGTCTCCGCGTTCAGCAGCCGCTCCGGCGATTTTATGCACAAACACCGTACCGGCTACGCCTCTTCTGCCTGCCGTCGATGCATCGTCCGCTACGGACACATCATCGTTCACATACACTTTTTCCACCGGTATATCATCGTCTTCGAACGCCATCTCAGCCGCCGCATCGAAATTCATGCAGTCACCGGAATAGTTCTTAATGATCAGCAGCGTTCCCTTGGAGGAAGCCGTCTTCGTAATCGCGTTGTAGACCTGAATGGTCGACGGAGAGGCAAACACATCGCCGCATACCGCTGCATCCAGCATTCCCTTGCCCACGTATCCGCCATGGGCCGGCTCATGTCCGCTGCCTCCGCCGCTGATCAGGGTGACTTTGTCCGGATTCAGCTCCTTACGCGTAATGATTTTGTATTTCCGGTTCCACTCCAGCAGCTCCGGGTGGGCCAGCACCATGCCCTCGATCATCTGCACTACAACGTCTTCAGGGGCGTTGATAATCTTCTTCATCTGGCTCCGCCTCCGCTTCCGCCCAGCCGGTCCGCAGCCAGAATGGCCGCATACACATCATAAGGAGTGACCGGGAACGGCATATTATGAATCGATTCCCCTTCGGCGCAGGCTCTTTCAGCCACCGGCATCAGCCGCTCTTTGCTTATATCCGTAACCCCGAGGTCCTTCAGACAGGTAGGAAGTCCAATCGACTTGCAGAAGGCCAGCACCGTATCGAGCTCCGCCTGCGGCGCGTTCTCCAGCACCATGTGCACCAGTGTGCCGAAAGCCACCTTTTCCCCGTGATAATAATGATGGGTCTCCTCCAGAATGGTCAGCCCGTTATGCACCGCATGCGCTGCGGCCAGTCCCCCGCTCTCAAATCCAAGTCCGCTAAGCAGGATATTCGTCTCGATAATATTCTCCAGTGCCTGCGTAACTACCTTGCTGTCATTGGCCGCTTTGGCCTTCAGTCCGTCCTCCAGCAGTGTTTCGTAGCAGAGCCGCGCCAGCTCCATCGCCGCCTTGGTGCTTACCGCCCCGGAATTGTTATAGGTGAACCCTCTGACACAGGACCTCGCTTCAAAAAAGGTCGACAGCGCATCCCCCATCCCGGCCACCAGAAAACGCGTCGGCGCATTGGCAATGATTCCGGTATCCACCAGCACCACATTGGGATTCTGCCGTGCGTACAGATAGGATTCGAACTCGCCGTGCTCCGAATAGATCACCGAAGAGCCGCTGCATGGTGCATCTGTGGCCGCAATGGTCGGTACGACAATAATCGCAATTCTTGCGCGGTTGGCGATCGCCTTGGCTGTATCCAGCGCTTTGCCGCCGCCGAGGCCAACAATGACGTCACAGCCTTCCGCTGCCGCGAACTGCTCCAGCCGGTCGATCTCCTTAAGCGTACATTCCCCGCCGAAGCCGCCGGTTACGAATTCGAAGCCGCCTTTGGCAACCGCCTTGTCCAGGTAATCCTGAACCCGGGCCTGATCATCCTTATGCGCTACCAGTAGCGCTTTCCGTCCATAGATCGTTACATAGTCCCCGATGTTGTACAGTTCATCTTTGCCCTGGACATATTTAGAGGGAGAGGTTAGTATTTTTCTCATTTCACAGCACTCCTCAATAGGATTTGTAAACGCTTCCCATTCAGTATAAACCCTTTGCTGCTGTTTGGCATTGCACGATCCTGTATAGGATTAATCCGTTATTCTACCCTATATAATTCCAGATGAAATTCCAGCGTAATTCTCAGCGGTGCTTCAGGCGGTAGGCCGCCGGGGTGTCTCCTGCAAACTTCTTGAAGGTCCGGATGAAATACCCGCTGTCCTCATATCCCAGTGAATACGCAATGCTCACGACAGAATCCGCCTCTTCCACCAGACAACGTTTCGCTTCCTCAAGTCTAAGGCTATTTATATAGGAAGAAAAAGTGCTGCCCGTCTCCTGCCGGAACAGTCTGCTGAAATAATCTGCACTGATCCAGCATAACTTGGCCATCTCCGCCAGTCTCAGCGGCTCCCGGTAATGCCCATGAATGTACTCCAGCGCCGGCTTCAGCCGGATGCTTCCGCCTGTTGTGCCCGTAGCTTGCTGCCCGCCTGCCGGATGGCCAGTTTCCTGCTCCTGCAGAAGGGGAACGGGAGTAGCCTGCTCTTGCGCAGCTTTTTCCTCTGTATGCTTCACAGCAGCAGTCTTGCCAAATGCATAAGTCCGATTCTTAGCGCCTATCCTGCCCGTTATATAATGACTCATATGGGTAACCAGACTGGCTACGGATTCGATCCGCTCATAGGACATCACCGGAAGGCTCCGGTAATATTCCTCCAGCATTGCGCCATGCTCCCCCTGGTCTGAACCGCCGGATGCACTTAGCACATCAAGTTCCTTGCCGGTATCCTGTCCGGGGATGGAGATCTGCCCCAGCATAATGGAGCCAAGGTACTTGCTGCCGACTACCAGCGGTACCGCCATATCCACAATGCCCATATGGCATTTATAGACATAGGGACGCTGCATGCTCTGCGCAGCATGTCCCCCGCGGTAATCACAGCTCTCACATAACCTGGAGGACTGGGTAGCTGATCTCATCGCTCTGCAAAAGTCCGTGCATTTGCTGTGCCGGGTAACCGGCTTGCCGGCAGCATCCACCGTAAGCACCGCCATATCCGTAACCGCAGCAAGATCGTCCTGAATGACCTGCAGCGCCTGTGTATCCACGACATGCTCAAGCAGTTCCAAAGAGTTCCTCATGAGTCCCTCCATTTTCATTCAAATTATATCTAAAATTATAACATGATTACGGTTACAACAAGGAGATCCGGCGCAAACATTTTCAAGTTGGCGGATTCAGGGGCACTTTTGCCCCTTATTCCCGCCTGCTGCCCACTTTCGGCGAATTCAGGGGCACTTCTGCTCCTCATTTCCACCTGCTGCCCTCTTTTGGCGGATTCAGGGGCACTTTTGCCCCTTATTCCCGCCTGCCGCCTGCTTTCGGCGGATTCAGGGGCACTTCTGCCCCTCATTCCCGCCTGCTGCCCACTTTTGGCGGATTCAGGGGCACTTTTGCCCCTCATTTCCACCTGCCGCCCACTTTCGGCGGATTCAGGGGCACTCTTTAATACAGTCTCATTTTTATCCATTTCTCAGATTCGTCTAAATCTTGAAAGCAAGCTTTCTTGCAATGCTACTGCGGCTGGGGGACAAATAGTCGCAGGTAAGCATGCATGGAGTCCGTTTATCCGGCCAAAGTTGATTTTGGCCAGGAATAAGAGCTGCCTTAGTCGCACCCGGTCCGTTATCAAGCAAGCAGGCAGAAATCTAACCCCATGGACTTAGTCGGTCCTGCCAGCATTCCAATCGCAAACGAAACCTGTACGGGAGTGAATGGTTGCCTTACCCGCCAACGTCGGACCGGCCTCCTGTGATGTAGCCTTAAGTGCGGTTAATCTAGGAGGATAAGTTATCATGTGGAACCTATCAATTCTTATATTTACAACTAAAACAATGCCCACCCCGGTTCAGGATGGACGTTGTTCATTTCAGCCACTATGCTCTTTGGAAGCAGTGATCACAATAACATCCCGGCTGTAGCTCCTCCCGGCAAACTCCAAGCCTTCCGGTTCTTCCTTGCGGGGCAGCAGCGCTTCAGCAATGATATTGCCGGTGTGATCGAGGTAGCCCGCTACCTCTACACTGCCATGGTATAAGCAGATTTCATCCACTCGGTCTTCCATTATAATACGCAGAGCTGTTGCCTCTTCGGCAGATAGCTCTTTCCCGTTCATCCGTGCAGGCAGTTGTTCAACGGTCACCTTGGGTTTCTCCGTTCCAAACGGAACGGCAAGCGTTACGATTGCTGCTCTCCCCGCCATAGTTAGCGAGCGCTTCACCACCGGACTCTCAGCATACTCCCCCTGCTTGAAGATCAGGCCCGGCTCAAGCACCAGTTGATCGTCAGCGCAGCCGGCAGGCAGATGCTTCAGCAGCAGATTAGCTTCCTCCAGCTGCGTGGATATTTCCCCGCTGCGGCAGTCATATCCCGCTCCGCCGGTCGGCAGATGGAAGTACTGCTCATAACGGTGTTGCTCCTCCGCTTCAAACAGGTCCACGATCAGCCAGTAGCTGTTCTTGATGAACAGCACCTTGCGGGAATGGATTACCGGATCAACATAACAGGTATAGCCGTAATGGCTCGCGAAGCTGTAGTCATAAGCCGCACTGGACTGGACGTCCCAGATTCTGCAGGCTGCCGTAGTTGGCGTATTCCAGTGAAAGCTGCGGACATGCTGGTCCTGGCCATCCACCACTACAGTATTATGGGCCCGGGTGGATACCGTATATTTACGCTCCTTGTTCCACTCGAACAATCCCATACCGGAGTCCGTCAGCAGCTCACGCCCTCCGGCGTAGAGCACCAGGCTCAGCGCATCTGAATGGGCATGTCCGCCGACTCCAACACCTGCACGCATCGCCATATACATGTCTTCCCGGTTCCAGCCCTGCCTGGAGGAAATGTAACCTCCAATGGGGAAACAGGCTGCCGTTTCGGCAGGCTGCTTAGCCTTCAGCTGCTCATATTGCTGCACCGCTTCCGGCCCAACTCTCCAGAGCAGGGAGAACGGCAGCCGCTCATGCCCCAGCGTTTTGAAATCGCCCCGCTGATACAGGTAAGCGCCCAGACTCATGACATTGCGCAGCTCGCTGACCACCTGCACATCGGTATCGCCGAATTTGACCAGCTGCCCGTCGGGTGCCAGCAGATGCATTGTAACGGTGAACATCTTTTCCAGCGTTTCGCGGTATTCTTCCGCGGCGATTCCAAGCTTGTGGAACAGTGCCACCAGTTCATACAGATCGCGCATTACGACCAGATGATAATTCGGGCTTCCTTCAAACTGTACCCCGTCCGCATATACGTTCTGGCGGATATATCCCGGCAGCTCACGCATTCCATACTCCAGCCATTCCGCAGACTCCTTCAGCTCCGGCAGGAGCAGCGCCGTCTGGATCAGCCCCCGCAGCTGCATGCAGACATGGTTGCCGCCGCTGGCATGGTATTTGCGCACATACTGCCCGTGCTCATGGAAGGACTTGATCAGCTTCAGCTTCACTTCAGGCTCAAACGCGGGTGAACTGAAGAAGGTAATGAAAGCTTCCGGCAGCATGAACAGCCGTACCCCAACAGACAGCGGGTCCCAGGTCGAATGCTCGGAACGGAACGTATCATCCACCGGCACCCTATTGTCATCAATGAAATCCTCCATCATGTCATTGAAGCATTTAGCGTATTTCTCATCACCGGTCAGCGCGTAGGCTCTGGACAAATGCTTCACATACACGAACCGGGTCAGATGCAGCTGATACTGCGAGCTGTCATACAGCCAGCTGTTCCAGTCATAGGTTCCGCGCGGGAAGACCACTCTTTTACCCTTAAATAACGGGATATCCCCTTCCACAATCCGGTCCGCCTCAGCGATGGACTGCACCGCTTCCTCCTCATGGCTGTAGCGGCTTGCGGCATACGCCTGAAGCTTGGGAACATCCTTCACTTCAAAGTAATATCTCCCGTTGTTACCAGCTGCAATGAGTTCCAGATAGGCATTCCGCGCAGCCGGCACATCACCTGACTTCAAGTATGCAGCCACACCGCCAAGCTCAGGCCTGCTCAAGTCCAGCATGGTTCCGAGGAATTCTTCATCCGATAGCTGCGGCTTCGTATATACAGGATTATGGCGCAAGTCTTTATATCCAATCGTCATTTGAACCCTCACCTTTATTGGTTTAACGGATCTGATCCGCGTCTATTCCTTAATCGACCCCAGCATGGCACCCTTGGCAAAATACTTCTGCAGGAACGGATACACGATCACAATAGGCAGCATGGCGAGCAGGATTGCCGCATTCTGGACATTGGGCCCGAGGTTAGCCGCCAGCTGTGCGTCTACAGCAGCTTCTGCCGAAATATTGGAGGCACTGATCGCCACCATCTGCCGCAGGAGCGGTTGAATCGGCCAGCGCGATGTATCATTCAGGTAGATGACCGCAGAGAAGAACTCGTTCCAGAACTGCACCATGAAGAACAGCGTAAACGTGGCGATGATCGGCTTGGACAGCGGGAGCACGACCGAATACAGAATTCTGAACTCCCCCGCCCCGTCAATTCTTGCCGCTTCATCCAGACTTTCCGGCAGACTCTGGAAGAACGAGCGGATGACCATGATATTAAAGGCACTGGAGGCCGCCGGAAGCACCACAGCCCAGTAAGAGTCAATCAGACCCAGATTCTTGACCACCAGATAGCTGGGAATCATCCCGCCGTGAAAGATCATGGTGAAGAAAATAATCAGCAGCATGATGCGGCGGCCGGGCAGAAACTTCTTGGATAAAGCATAAGCCAGGGTAATCGATACAAACAGGCTGAGCAGTGTACCCATCACCGTGATAATCACGGAGTTCTTGACCGAGGTCAGGAACGTGTTCGCATTCAGCAGATAGCTGTAAGCATCCAGCGTCCAGTGCTTGGGCCAGATGAAGAAATTCCCAGCCATTGAATCTCCGGGCGGACTGAAGGATACCGCGATAATGTATAGAAAAGGCAGAATAACCAGCAGACTGATTAAGCAGATAATAACTACAATAATGGTGTCAAACCATGTTGCCTTGAGCTTCATAACGTCTCCACTCCTGTTCTTGTTCTAGAATATGCCTTCCTCGCCAAGCAGCTTTGCCGCATAATTGGCCCCGAGTACAAGGATCAGACTGGCAACGGATTTGAACATGCCTACGGTAATCGCGAAGCTGTAGTTGAATTGCTCCAGACCGATGTGGTAGACGAACAGATCGAACACATTGGAGACATCCAGGTTGAGGCTGTTGGTCATCAGGAAGATCTGCATGAAGTTGGAATCCATAGATGAGCCTAGACGGAGCAGCAGCAGGATAACAATGGTGCTCTTGATGCCGGGGAGGGTAATATGCCAGATGCTCTGCAACCGGCTCGCTCCATCCACTTTGGCCGCTTCGTACTGCTCCGGGTTGATCCCTGCGAGTGCAGCCAGGAATATAATTGTCCCCCAGCCTGCATCCTTCCAGATAGACTGGAAGATGACCAGCGGCCGGAACCATTCATTGCTCACCAGGAAATTGGCATTGCCGTCAAACCACTGGCTGAGATAATGATTAATGACGCCCGAAGGCCCGAAGAACGAAATCGTAATCCCGTAAATGACGACCCAGGACAGGAAATGGGGCAGATAGACGATCGTCTGCGACACCCTTTTGAACACTTTGAGCCGCACTTCATTCAGGAGTAACGACAGGATTATCGTAAACGGAAAATAAATGATCAGGTTCAGCAGACTGATCAGCAGTGTATTTTTCAGCAAAATATAGAAATCGGAGGTTCCGAAAAACTGTCTGAAATTATCCAGCCCTACCCACGGGCTGTCCATAATGCCTTTGAACGGGCTGTATTCCTTGAAGGCCAGAATGAGTCCCGACATCGGGATGTAATGAAAAACCAGAAAATAGAGAATACCCGGTGCCGCCAGTAAATAGAAGGGCCATAATTGATTAAACCGTTTAGGGCGCAAAGTTCTCTGCACAGGCTAAACCTCCTTATCCATGGGCAAAAGAAAGGGGAAAAGCCCCCTCCTATGCCTCTGTTTATATTTATTGGTGTCTTATTTAGTGCGCTGCATTATACTGATCCAGCAGTTCCTTGGTAATCTGCACACCTGCACCAGTAGTCCAGGTATCAATCTCTTTCTGTACATCGTCCCAGGTGCCTTCACCCAGTACATATTTCGTCATCACGGCACTCATTTTTTTGTAGCTGTCTGGATTCTTGCTGGCGAACTGTGAGTTGTAGCTGAGGAACGGATTCTCAATGCCGATCTTGCTGATGATATCCAGCGTAGCCTTTTGCTGCGTCAGAATTTCAGGCACCTTGGAGCTGGCGTATACATATGGATCTACCCGGTTCTCCAGAATGAATTGACTCGGCTTATCCAGGTCGTACTGCTTCTGCTGCTCCTCAGTCTGCACAGCAACACCATCTTTGAAGTCACTGGAATGAATGCCGGTAACTCCCGCTTTGGAGAACGCTATATTCTCCTCGGAGGCGGTGAAATCAAGGAAATCAACAATCTGCTGAACCTTGTTTTCCGGCACAGAGCTCGGAATTGCCCACAGCCCGTAGTATCCGCCGAGTACAGCAGCCCCCTTTTGTCCGCCTGCCCCTTCAAGAACGTCGACAATGGCAATTTCAGCATTCGGGTCCGTCTGCTTTAGCTTCTCCACATTGGCCTCTCCCAGATCGCTGACATTCCCGACAAAAGCACCCGCTGTGCCTGCTAGGAATTTGCTCCGTGCCTGGCCCTGATTCTTGAGCACCGGCGCATCCTTGTCAATTAGGCCTTTGCTCCAGGAATCTCTCAGCCACTCCAGGAAGGCCTTGTATTCAGAGGTCTGGAAATCCCGCACAGCATTGCCGCCATCCAGCTTCCACACATTAGGAATGCCGAAGGCGAACTGAATCGGAAGTACACCTGAGAATGGTCCGGGACTGTTGACCCCGTCTGAACCATAGATCGTAAACGGAATGGTTTTGCCTCCGCCCGCCGGATCATTCTCCTTGAATACAGCAAGCGCATTCGTCAGCTCATCCACCGTCTTCGGCACAGCCAGATTGTATTTGTCCAGCCAGTCCTTACGGATCAGGACATTGGCTTCCCCTCCGCCGTACAGCCCGCGCGGTCGGGGAACTCCGTACACCTTGCCGTCGATTCTGATTCCATCCCAGACAACATCATCGATCTGGCTGATATTCTCCGTCTTCTCCAGATAAGGCGTCAGATCATGGAACGCGCCCATCTTCACCAGGTTGTTGAATTTATCATCCTTTCCGCCGTCCATGAGCAGCAGATCATAGGAATCACCTGCCGACACAGCTACGGAGAGCTTATCGGTATAGGCCTCGGAAGGTACGAAGGTCACATCCAGATCCACGTTGCCGCGTTTCTCCAGATCCTCCAGCGCTTTATTGCTGCCCGTCTCCGGCGGATTGCCGAAGAGGATCGTCATCGCTTTGATGCTGGCCGGCTTGCCGCCAGTCTCTGTCTGCGCGCTTCCTTCCGGTGATGCCGTGCTGCCTGCTGCAGAATTGTTGTTACCGGAGCAGCCTGCCAGGGCTGTTGCCATTAATGCTGCTGATGCCATAAGCGGTACAAGCTTTCTTGTAAAATTCATTGTTATCCCCCATTCGCTTGTATTGATTGCGTTTACATCGTTCTTACACTTTGGATTATAGAAGACGCCGCCCTTAGTGAACATGCCGGATTCGAGCCAATGTGTCACCATTTTTAAGATTCGCCCTGATCGCTGTTTCTCCCTATTCCCCAATGTACTATAATCTTTATAGGATAGCCTATCCAGCATTCAGCTAACGGAAGGGGTTCACATGAGTTCACCATTCATCAGTTTTTTGCGGCGGAGCTTCTACATCAAGATGATTCTCGTCATGTTCGCCATCTCTGTGATTCCGCTGATTCTGTTGTCCGCCATCTCTGTAAGCGTGTCCACTACAACCGTAGAGAAACAGGTGAACCGGCTGAACGCCCAGCTTGTCAATCAGGTGGTAGACCGGATTGAATTAACCATGAACCGGCTGCGGGAATTAAGTGAGCAATATTCACGCATTTCGTCCATTCAGGGCGCACTGGTCTCGCCGTCGGCACAATATTTCGAAGAGGTTGTCCGCAAAAAGGATCTGATCTCCGTCCTCAGCAATGCCTCGGCGATTATCGGGAACGTAGAGGGGCTGCAGGTGTACTCAACCATTACAGGGGAGATTCTCTCTTCTGCGGATGCCCCGGCAGCACTTGAGGATTCGCCTTACCGGCCGCTGATTGAAGCGTACTTAGCCTCGGGCAAGCCCAATCTCTTCCTGGACAAACATTCTATGCCGGAGCTTGCGGTGCTGGATTCTTCAACCTACTATATCTCACGGGTCCCCTTCGATTTATATGAGGATCTCAAGGGAGTACTGCTGATCTCAATGAGCAATAATCAATACCAGCAGCAGATTGAGAATATTCAGCTCGGGAGCGAAGGCTCCATTTCACTTCTGACTGAAGACGGCATGAGCATTGCTACAACCAGCAAGCTTGCGGAGCAGGAAGACACCGAGCGGGTACAGGGGATTCTCCGGCACTGGAAGGAGTTGAACCGTCCGAACCAGTTTGCCGCCGGGTCTTCTATTGTCTCAGTCAAACAGACCTCCACCTACGACAAGTGGATCGTGGTCTCGGAAATCCCATCCAAGGAGCTTACTTCAAGTGCAGATATCATCCGCCGGACCGTTACTTATTTCCTGGTCATTCTTGCGGTGCTAGGGGCGCTGTGCGTTGTCGGATTCGGGTATCAGCTATACCGGCCTCTACAGGCGGTGAAGCGGCAGGTCGATGCGCTTAAGAAAGGCCATTTCGAGGCCCGGGTTACTCATTTTGCCAATAATGAAATCGGGGATCTGGGTCGGATGCTGAACACAATGGCTGTCCGTATCCAGGATCTGCTGGCTGATTTGCATGATTCAGAGGATTTGAAGCGCAAGCTGGAGATCCGGGCCCTGCAATCACAGATCAATCCCCATTTCATGTACAATACCTTAAATACCATCCGCATGTTCGCCATGATGAAGGATTATGAGAAGATTAACTCGCTGATGGGCCGGCTGGTCGCACTGCTGCGGTACTCCATGGAGAATTTCGAGCAGACCGTGCAGCTGCAGCAGGAGCTAGATTATTTGGCGGATTATGTGGGGCTGCTCAATATGCGCTATAAGTGTCAAATCCGGCTGGAATCAGACATCGAGGAGCCGCTGCGGAGCATGCAGATCCCGAAGCTGAGTCTCCAGCCACTGATTGAAAACTCCGTGTTCCATGGCGTTCTTCCAAACAAAACGCCGGAAGGGCATATAGGTGTCCGGGTCTTCACCGATACCGTGCAGAACTATATTGTCCTTGAAATTAATGACGACGGAATTGGGCTTGCGGAGGCTGAGCTGAAGAAGCTGCAGCTTCATCTGCTCCGGGAAGAGTCCACAGAGAATATCGGGCTGCAGAATGTATGGCTGAGGATGAAGCTGCTGTTCGGAGGGGATGCGCAAATCCTGCTCTTCAGCGCTCCCGGCGAAGGCTTGACGATCCGCATTATGCTGCCGTCTGAGGCCGTTCTTATGAAGGAGGAGCATCATGAATCACTATAGAGTCGTGCTTGTAGAGGACGAGATTCCGGCAAGAACGGTATTCCGCCATTTCATTGAAGAGCGCGCCGATTTGTTCACGCTGGTCGGCGAAGCCGAAGACGGACAGGATGGGCTGGCCTTGTTCCTGAAGCACAAGCCGGAGCTGGTTGTAACCGATATCACCATGCCGGTCATGAACGGGCTGGAGATGCTCAGAGAGATTGAGCAAAGCGGGGAACGTCCGCCGCAGATCATCATCCTTACCTGCCATCAGGATTTCCACTACGCCCAGCAGGCGATTCATCTGAAGGCCGCCTCCTATCTGATTAAGGATGATTGTCTCTCGGATCCCGGCCTCTTGACCCGGACGATGGAAGAGCTGGCCTCTCAGGCAGGCTCACTGGATGAGTCACGGGAAAAGCAGCTTCAGCTGGAGCAGCAGGTCCGCTTAAGCGAAGTGGAGATTGAGCAGAGTCTGTTCCTGGACATGCTGCTGAATCCGGCAGCCGAAGCCAAATGGCTGCGCAGTCTGGAGGAAGCGCAGCTTCCCCTGCACGGGCAAGGCTTCAAGGTGCTGCTGCTGGAGCTGGACCGCAGCTCCCTGCGCTTCCCGCTCGATCAGCTTGAAGAGCTGAAGCTGTGGCAGTTCGCCGGGGTCAACGTGCTGAAGGAGCTGTTGGCCGGCATTGGCGCGCACAAAGTCATCGCACTCGACAAAGGGCGCTTTCTCGCTCTATATACCGAAGCGTCAGGGATCGAACGTCCCAATTTCCCGGAGCAGGTGCTGCAGTCCTTTGCCGCGAATCTCAAGATGAGATGTATCGCCCTGCAATGCAGCTTCGGGCAGGGACTGGAGGCCCGGCCTGAAGCGCTGAAACGGCTGGCTTCTGCCCCCTATCCTTTCTTCTACCGCTTTGGCGAGAGCATCGCAATTGAGGAATGGGAGCCCACCGCCCGCTTTCAGCGGATTCCGGAGCCGCTCAGCCGGTTCTGGAGCAAGGTACTCAAGAAAGCGCTCCTGGAGCCGCATCTGAGTACGGCCGCACTTGAGCAGGAGCGCAATGCTCTATACCGGCAGGCTATGGAGCAATCCTGGGACCCGGAGCAGATCAAATCCCTGTACCTGAGAGTCTTCCTCGATATGAGCCATAACGTCATTGGAGCCGAAGGCGGTGCAGATCTGGAAGCGGACCTGCGTAAAAGGATGGAGCTTTGCCAGACCTTCAACTCTGTACACGAGGCGACCTGCGATTATTTCCGCAAGCTGCAGCAGCTCCAGGAGGGCGGCCGGAAGATTGATGCTTCGATTACAAGAATCATTCAGCACATGCGCGAAGATCTCAGCTATCCCTATAAGCTGGAGGAGCTGGCCGCTTCGATTAATTACAGTGTGCCTTATTTCAGCTCCATGTTCAAAAAAGCAGTAGGCGAAAGCTTTATTCAATACCTGTCCCGTCTGCGGATTGAAAAGGCAAAGCTGCTGCTGCTTACCACAGATCATAAGACCTTTGAAATTTCCGAAGCCATCGGTTTTGAGAATTACCGCTCCTTCAACCGGATCTTCAAGAAAGAGACTGGCGTTTCCCCTTCCGATTACCGCAGAATGGGGATGGGAATGTCCCAATGAAAAACCCCCGGTATCACCAGAAGTTCAGGTGATACCGGGGGTTTTTTAGCTTACATTCCGTCAGGAACGGCGGTTCACAAACATCAGCATAAGAGCCGAGATGACAATGATTGAGCATACCCACATCCAGGCCAGTGTCATGTTACCGCCGTCGACCGCTACATAGATCGCAGTCGGCACCGTCTGGGTGCGCCCGGGGATATTCCCCGCTACCATGATCGTAGCGCCGAATTCGCCCAGCCCGCGGGCAAACCCGAGCACATAACCTGCGGCCAGTGAACGGCTGGCGAGCGGGAGCGTTACATAGCGCAGCACCTGAAGCTCGCTGGCTCCCTGCGCGCGTGCTGCATCCTCAAGATCCTTCTCCACACCTTCGAAGCCCGCCTTGACTGTCCTGTACACCAGCGGAAAAGCGACAACGACTGCGGCAATGACCGCCGCTCCCCAGGTGAACAGGATCGTATGCTCCGTGAACTGTTCATACAGCTTGCCGATCCAGCTCCGCCGGCCGAGGATCACCAGCAGGACGAAGCCGACCACGGTCGGCGGCAGAACCAGCGGAAGCAGCAGCACCGTCTCAACCAGGCTGTGTCCGAAGAACTTCCGCCCGGCCATCTTCCTGGCCGCCAGCGTAGCCAGCAGGAACACGATGATGCTGGTAATTACCGATATCTTGACCGAAAGCCAGACCGGGGCGAAAAAATCGGTCCAATTGATCTCCATCTCTTCCCACCCCATCTGCAGTAGTAGTTACTCATTTCGCTTATTTCGCTTATTTCGCTTATTTCACTTATTTCACTTATTTCGCTAATTGAAAGCCGTAGCTTGTAAACACCGCGCTTGCCGCTGTTGTCTGCACATAATCATAGAAAGCTTTCGCTTCCGCCTGATGCGAGGAATCCTTAACAATGCCGACCGGATAATTAATGGCCTTGTGCACATGTCCGCCTACTGTCAGGGCAATCTTCACTTTCTTCGAGGTAAGCGCGTCTGTCTTATAGACGAAGCCGGCGTCTGCGTTCCCTGTTTCCACATAGGACAGCACCTGACGGACATCCTTGGCAAAGACCAGCTTGCTTTGCAGCGTATCCCATACATTCTTGGCTGTCAATGACTGCTGGGCATATTGTCCGGCAGGTACAGATTCCGGCTGGCCGACAGCCACCTTCTTGAACGCTTTATCGGTAAGCTGTGTAATGGTAGTAATGGAAGTTTTGGAATCGGATGGAACAACGAGGACCAGCTGATTCTTCAGCAGTTCCGTATTGTCACTGATGAGTCCGCCGTCTATCAGGGCAGTCATTTGCTTGTCTCCGGCAGAGAAGAACAGATCAGCCGGAGCGCCTTGCTCAATCTGCTTCTGCAGCGTACCGGAAGCACCGTAATTAAAAACAAGATCAATACCGGGATGCTGCTTCTCATAAGTAACGGCGATCTTGTCAAGACTGTCCTGCAGACTGGCTGCCGCCGAGACAATAATCTCCGTCTTCTTGGCTGCCTGTGCCTGTTCACCAGGTACAGCAGACAATCCCACCGCTACCAATCCCGCCACTAACACTAATCCGAATTTCTTGAACATTTCCATTCCTCCCATGTATGTATCTTATATATTTAGGTGCTATTCTAGCACATCTTTTTTTCTTTTACTATACGTTTGAATATGTTTGATTATATTTAGTTATTATTGATGTGAACATATTATAAATACAGCCTAATGTATAAAAAACAGAAAAAATAGCCCATACAAGCCAAAGGCCTGCAGGGCTATCAGTGAACAGGAGTTAATTCTTCATCCTCGGATCAAGCACATCACGCAGGCCGTCCCCTACCAGGTTAAAGCCAAGTACGGTCAGCATAATGGACAGTCCCGGAAAAATAACCGTCCAGGGAGCTTTCTGGATGAACTGCCGTGAATCCGAGAGCATCTTGCCCCATTCCGGATCGGGCGGCTGTGCGCCTAGTCCCAGGAAGCCAAGAGCAGCTGCCTCAATAATCGCGGTGGCGATGCCAAGTGTACCTTGTACGATTATCGGCGTTAAGCTGTTCGGCAGAATATGGGTCAGCAGGATGCGGTTATTCTTCATTCCGATTGCCCGGGCGGCTGTAATGTACTCCTCCGATTTCAGGGAGAGCACCTTGGCCCGCACCAGCCGGCCATAGGTAGGAATATTAACAATGGCGATAGCATACAGCGCATTCTGCAGCGAAGGCCCGAGAATAGCTACGATAGCAATAGCGAGCAGAATGCTCGGAAAGGCCAGCAGAATATCGAACATGCGGGAAATCAGCATATCGATCCATTTGCCGTAGAATCCTGCCAGAATCCCCAGAAACGTACCGACAACAATGGAGCCGATAACGGAGAAGAAACCGACCCACAGGGAGATTCGGGCACCGTATAGAATACGGGTGAACATATCTCTTCCCAGATCATCCGTGCCGAACCAGTGGTCAGCGGACGGCGCCTTGAGCCGGTTGACCAGCTCCTGCTCCTTGAAGCCGTAAGGTGCAATGAATGGCGCCAGCAGTGCTATCAGCACAAAAAATACAATAATGCCGAGGCCGAGCATCGCCGTCTTGTTCTTGCGGAAAGCCTTCCACGCATCGCGCCAAGGTCCGGTTACCTTCTCGGCAGGTACAGCCGGGGGTGTTACCTGAATTGATGCCTGTCCCATAGGTTCACCCCTCACTTGTAGTTGATTCGCGGATCAATGACGGCATAGAGCAGATCCACCAGCAGATTAATGAATACGAAGATAAAAGCAATGATCAGAATGCCGGTCTGGATGACCGGATAGTCGCGTGAGCTGATCGCCTCAAATATATATCTTCCCACGCCCGGCCAGGCAAAGATTGTCTCTGTCAGTACTGCACCGCCGAGAAGCGCACCTGTCTGCAGACCAACTACGGTCAGCACTGGAATCAGCGCATTCTTAAGTGCATGCTTATATACGACAAGGAATTGCGACAACCCTTTGGCCTTTGCCGTACGGATATAGTCGGAGTTCATGACCTCCAGCATGCTCGAACGGGTCATCCGGGCAATAATTGCCATCGGAATGGTACCCAGCGCTATGCTTGGCAGGATCAAATGCTTAATGACCGTCCACAGCTGGCGCCAGTCTCCTGCCAGTATCGTGTCGATCACGTATAGATTGGTTATACTCTCCACGGGATTCCGCTGATCCATCCTGCCTATAGAGGGCAGCCAGTGCAGCTTCAGCGCGAATAACATCTGCTCCATCAGCCCCAGCCAGAAGATCGGCATGGACACGCCAATAAGCGCTATAATCATCGCGGTATAATCAAACCAGGAATTCTGCCGCCAGGCACTTAGAATACCGGCGTTCACTCCTACAATGGTAGCAAACAGCATACTCGCTGCCGTAAGCTCCAGCGTTGCCGCCAGATAAGGCATAATTTCTTTGGCAATCGGTGTTTTGGTCCGGATTGAGGTCCCCAGATCGCCCTGCACCAAATCCCCCATATAGTTGAAGTACTGCTGCAGCCATGGTTTGTCGAGACCCAGCTGCTCGCGCAGCGCCTGTTTGGACTGCTCGGTTGCTTTTTGGCCCAGAATGGTTTCTGCCGGATCACCCGGAATGGCGTGAATAATGGAGAAGACGATAATCGTCATCCCGATCAGCACAGGAAATAAAACCATGACACGTTTTAATAGGTAGGAGTTCAAGTTGGCTCACCTTCCAGTGGTCCTTAAGCATAACTTGCCGCCCGGCATGCGGCGGCAAGCAAATGCTTATGGAGCATACTATTCGAAGTAAATTTCGCTGTAATATTCCGTACCTGTAGGGCCTGGAACGAATCCTTTCAGATTGGCTTTCGCTGCCAGCAGTGGTGTAGTGTGCACCAGCGGAATCCACGGTGCATCCGCTTTGATGATTTCCTGAGCCTGTTTGTACAGGTCAGAACGTTTCGTCTGATCCGTTTCCTTCTGTGCATTGATCAGGATCGTGTGCAGATCTTCATTCACATAGAAGGAACGGTTGTTACCAGGGATAGCATCCTTATCGAGCAGGGTATAGAGGAAGTTGTCCGGGTCACCATTGTCGCCGGTCCAGCCGAGCATGTAGATATCATCTTTTTCACCGGCTTTGGTATCATCCAGATAAGTCGCCCATTCCGGGGATTCAATAACCGTCTTCACGCCGATTTTCTCCCAGTCTGCCTGAATCGCTTCAGCAACCTTTTTGCCGTCAGGCATGTAAGGACGGGATACCGGCATAGCGTACAGAGTTACTGTGTCCGGCAGACCGTCAGGGTAGCCAGCTTCCGCAAGCAGCGCCTTCGCTTTGTCCAGATCGTATGCATAATCCTGCACAGCATCGTTATAGCCCCACAGTGATGGCGGCATCGGGTTAACAGCGGCAGTAGCCTGGCCCGAGAAGAATGCATCAATAATAGCTTGTTTATTCACCGCATAGTTAAGGGCCTGTCTTACTTTCACATTATCAAAAGGTTTCTTCTTAAAGTTGAAGCCGAGGTATGCGACATTGAACGGCGGACGTTCAATCTTCTGCAGCTCAGTGTTGCCTTCAAGTGTAGACAGGTCATCCGGGCTCAAATCCTCCATCAGATCGATCTCGCCGTTCTGCAGGGCATTAAAGCGTGCCGAGTTGTCCGGAATCGAGCGGACGATGACTTTGTTCAGCTTCGGAAGGCCTTCTTTCCAGTAGTTAGGGTTCTTGTCCAGTGTAATGGAATCATTATGCTTCCACTCCGTGAACACGAAAGGCCCTGTGCCTACCGGCTCGTTCTTGAAGTTTTCTTTCTTCTCCTGGATGGCAGCAGGGCTGGCAATCCCGAAGGAGGTCATAGCGATATTCTGCAGGAACGGTGCCTGCGGCTGATTGAGTGTAAACTCAACAGTAGTTGCGTCCACAGCCTTAACTTCTTTGATTACACGGCTGCCGTCCGGACCGAACATCGAATCATAGTAATCAAAGGAATCGCCTTCGAACTTGAACTCACTTGCCGGGTCACTCCAGCGTGTGAAGTTGAACACTACAGCTTCAGCGTTGAAATCTGTTCCGTCATGGAACTTCACGCCAGGGTGCAGCTTGAAGGTATAAGTCAGACCGTCAGCTGAAACTTCCCAGCTGTCAGCAAGTGAAGCCTGTACTTCAGAGGTACCCGGTTTGTATTCCAGCAGGGAATCAAAGACCTGATGGGCAATCTTCAGGGATTCGCCGTCTGTTACAATGGCCGGATCCAGTGATGCGGAATCGCCGCCTCGTCCGAGGATCAGTGTATCCTGCGTGTTAGCCGATGTTTCAGGTGAGCTCTCCGGTGCGGTGGTCGCCGCTGCGTTCGTGCCTGCAGTCGCTTCTGTGCTTGCGTTGTTATTGTTCCCCCCGCAGCCGCTTAATGTTAATACCGCCCCCAGCGTTACTGCCAGTGCAAGACTACTCCACTTCTTCATCTCTAGAAAACTCCCTTCTCTCATTAAAAGTATTAAAGCGTTTATATGGAGCTGCGCCAAAGCGCTGCCATATATCAGGGCTAATGCATAGAGAGCTGTATTGATTTTTTCCTGATTTCATTAGGCCAGCCGGGAACGGACTTCCTCATCATACAGATGGCAGGCGGTCAAATGTCCGGAACCTGTCTCCTGCAGCGGCGGTCTGACATTACGGCATACATCCATCACCCTGGGACAACGTGTATTAAAAGCACATCCGACCGGCGCATTCGCCGGACTCGGCACCTCACCCTGCAGAATGATCCGTTCCTTGCGGATATCGGGATCGGGCTCAGGAACTGCGGACAGCAGAGCCTGGGTATAGGGATGCTGCGGCTCGGCGTATAGCTTATGCTTGTCGGTGACTTCAACAATCCGGCCCAGATACATCACGGCTACACGGTCGCAGATATGCTTCACCACACTGAGATCATGGGCGATAAAGATATAGGTCAATCCGAATTCCTTCTGTAAATCCTGCATCAGGTTAATAACCTGTGACTGGATCGATACATCCAGTGCTGATACAGGCTCATCGGCGATAATCAGCTTCGGCTGGAGTGCAAGTGCTCTGGCAATTCCGATCCGCTGGCGTTGTCCGCCGGAGAATTGATGCGGGTAACGCTGCAAATGCGCCTTAGCCAGCCCGACTACATCAGCAAGCCGTTCAACTTCAGCCCGGCGCTGCCCCGCATTGCCTACACCATGCACAATCATCGGCTCTTCGAGGATACGCTGTACGGTATTGCGGGGGTCCAGGGAAGAGAAGGGGTCCTGGAAAACAATCTGCATCTCCCGGCGGCGCTTGCGCATTTCTTCTATAGATAGCTTCGTGATATCCTGACCTTCGAACCAAACCTCTCCCGCCGTAGGCTCTATCAGCCGAAGCAAGGCACGGCCGGTTGTGGATTTACCGCAGCCGCTCTCTCCTACAAGACCAAAGGTCTCACCTTTGCTTACAGAGAAGGAGATATCGTCGACAGCCTTGACATAACCCTGTGCCCGGCCCAAGAATCCTTTGTTGATCGGATAATACTTCTTGAGGCCCTTGACCTCTAGCAGGCTCTCACTCATACAGCATCCTCCTGTTGACTTTCATGCAGCCAGCATCTGCAGCTGTGCTGTTCCTCCTGCAGTGTAAGCTTCGGAAGACTTTGACGGCAGATATCCATCACATCAAGGCAGCGCGGCGCGAACCGACAACCCTGCATTTCTTTGCTGAGAATAGGCACATTGCCCGGAATAGAATACAGGCGTTCCCTGGTTTCATCCATCCGCGGTACAGATTCGATCAGCCCTCTGGTATACGGATGGAGCGGATTCTTGAAAATATCACGTACGCTGCCTTCCTCCACTACCTTGCCGGCATACATAACCGCAACACGGTGGCACATCTCCGCTACAACACCAAGATCATGGGTAATCAGCATAACTGCGGTACCCTGTTCCTCGTTAAGCCGGCGGATCAGATCCAGAATCTGCGCCTGAATCGTTACATCAAGAGCCGTCGTCGGCTCATCGGCAATCAGCAGCTCCGGACTGCAGGAGATGGACATGGCGATCATTACACGCTGGCGCATGCCTCCCGACAGCTGATGCGGGTACTCATCAATAATGGCCTCCGGCCGGGGAATGCCAACCTTGCGCAGCATCTCTACGGCGTGCTCCCGGGCCTCCTTCTTAGAGAGGCCGCGGTGCAGGCGGACGGTTTCTATTATTTGCTGTCCGACAGTGAACAGCGGATTAAGCGAAGTCATCGGTTCCTGAAAAATCATCGAGACTGAGTCACCGCGGATCTTGCGCATCTCTTTCTCTTTGAGCGGGACAAGATCACGGCCCTTCAGCAGGATGCGTCCGCCCACTATTTTTCCCGGGGGATTCGGAACCAGCTTCAGAATGGATAGTGAGGTTACGCTTTTACCACAGCCGGATTCGCCAACCACACCAAGAACCTCACCCGGATTAATGTACAGATCGACGCCGTCAACTGCAGGAACTTCACCGCGGTCGGTAAAAAAGTGGGTATGCAAATTTTCAATTTTCAGAATTGGCTGGATCAAATCTCTACCTCTCTTCTGCTAAAAATTGAACAAATAAAAATTGAACAAAGGTCAAATTACAGGCTGCCAAATTATTTTAAAAGTTAGCTATATTGACCAACACCTGACATGACAAGAGATAAATCAAGTTTTAAATACACATTGTTGTTATTTAATGTATAACTTACTATATAAAACCCGACTAGACAAGGAAAATTTGCACATATAACTAACACGAGTGTTTTTGTGTGAATAACAACATCCCCAACAACTGGAAATACTCTATATAAAAAGAAAAACTGCGCTATTTGTATAGCGACAGCCATTTCTCGAGCTGATTTCTGAGAACCTCCCGGTAGTAGACCGGCTCCATAATCTCAGCTTCTTCCTCGTATCTCATAATCCAGTGAACAAAACCAATATCCTGCTCCACAGCAACCTTAAAATGCAGACAGCGGTTCTGGCGGTCTACCCTGCTGGGCTTCACAAACATCTCCTCATGCTTAAGCCTCTCCATCATCCGTTCCGAGAACTTTACTCTGAATTCAACCTGCAGACTATCCTGGTCCAGTGACCACTTCTGCTCCATAAAAGCCTGTAAATCGAATTTATCCTTGGAGAACCAGCTGTCCAGCGGCTTTACACTGGAAAACCCGTTAATATGAAAAGTGCGGATGATCCCGAAGCGATGACAAAAACCAATCAAATGAAAACGATTTTCCAACGGAACCAGGCAGTAGGGATCAATTTTGATACCTTTTTCTTCATATGCATTCTCACTGTAGTCCGCCTGTATACTGCGCTGCTTCATTACGGCATCCAGAATGCCGGTCAGAAAGAATGGCCGATCTCCATGAGACCCGTTTCGCTCCATCCAATGCTGACCCGCTTCCTTCTTCGCGCTCTCCATCGTTTCTTCCCTTTCTGCCTTTTGCTTATATTCTGCGGCCATTACTTTCTCATAGGCGTCTTCGAATTCCGGGGGCAGTAAAGCTTTGATATCCGTCATAATACTGCGCAACTGTGAAAATGCGGCTGCTTCTTCGTCTGACCAATCCAAAGGGTACAGTGCAAAATTACCGATAAAAGCATATCCCTTACCGTGTCCCATATGGGTTATGGGGATATGCATGGCACTGAGCGCATCCATATCCCGGTAAATCGTTCTCTCACTGTTGCCGCATCGTTCCGCCAGCTCACGGGCCAGAATTCCCGGTTTGGCTTGAACTAGCGTAATAATGCGCATCAGCCGGATTAATCGGTCTGTCATTTTCAGTTCTCCTTGATTCATGGTAAAATAGACCCATTATTTTTAAATAAACTAGTTATATATATCTATAACCAAGGATGTAATAACCGAGATAAGAAAATATAATAGAACTATTTTACTATATTACCACAATTATATATTACACGATTCGTTATCTATTTCTGCGAATTGGATTCAAAATTTAATCTATATGTATGGTCACTGCCTATTATATCCCTGCTGCATTCCTTAGATTTATCTCGTTACAACCTTTCCCAAAGGATTATTCTCCGCCTCAAGCTGCTTATAGAGCGCTTCCGCTTCCTTTACAAGATGCATATCGCCGGAACGTGCAGCGAGCAGCAGCAATTTATCCGCCTGGCGCCGCAGCCTGTCCGTGAAGTCCTGCTGATGATTATGGGCTCTGGACGCCTCTCTTTCTGCTAATATTTCCTCCATTTTGAGCAGTTCTACATGCTTCTCTACTTGAAAACAACACTGAGCGCCAAGTACATCCGTATGATGCGAATATTCCATTCCCAGCTTCTTGAGCGGCAGCTCCCGTATACGTTCTACCGTGGGCTGTCTGTATTGCCACTGCAGCCAAAGCGCCTCATGTATGCCCGCAGGCATGGCGGACATCGTAAATTCCAAAGCGACAAACCTGCGTTGTCCGGAATGAATTTTGCCCAGCTTCAGCAGCAGCGAGCGGCCTTCCCCTTCTTCTGCTGTACATCCGTAGCATCCGGTCACCGTAACGTGGCTTTCCAGCCATACGCGCAGCTCAATCTCCCGGGCTACAACTTTCCGGCTTTTCTTGCGGAATTCCTCTCCTTGCGACACTCCCTTCCACTCCACGAGCAGGATAATATTCTTCGCACCTCCTGCTAAAATCCGATCCTGGCTCCAAGTAAATATGGGCTGAATACTTGCTTGCATATTTCCACCTCTTTCTTTTTTTGGGTCTTCTATTAATGTACCAATAATGGCGGACAACTCCTTGTCATGGAATATATGTTCGGTCCTATAATATCGACAAAAAAAGAGCCAACCTACCACTAAAGGTAATTGCCTCTTTGCGAAAGTCTATTATTTTGTCAAAAAATGACGAACACAGTTTTGCGCATTATAGGCTTCTAGTCCGGTTAGCTGATTTCTCTTCCCGGAAAAAAAAGCCCAGCGCCCACTTGGCGCACAGCAGCGAGAAGAGGAAAAACAGCAGCGCCCACAGAATAGCCGGCAGCGGTGTTAGTCTGGCCAAATTTGCTGCATCCCCGGCCCGGGAAGGCGTCAATACTGAAGCAGTTACCAGAAATAATGTCCCCATAACGGACTCTTCCAGAGTCAGAAACGCAAGAAATAAATAATAATATTTGCTGACCTTCGGCCAAAGGAACAGCATAGCGGCATTCAGCAGAATAAAACCGCTCAGCCAAATCATCCCGAAGCCGCCCCGTACATAGAGCACCAGCATCACCAGCGCTACACCACTGGCCATAATCAGCCCCCACTGCCGCTTGTCTCTACTATATAAGTAGAACAGCAGGAATGAGAATAGTGAGGCCAGAGGATAACCGGCCAGCGATACAAGGATTGCCCTTCCCCCTGCGGCAATCGCCGAGTAGGTTACACCGCTATGATCAGGGTGCAGCTCTATCCGCAGCACACTCCCGGAGAGCAGTAGGGTTGCCAGCGCATGGCCGAATTCGTGAAACATCGTATCCAGATTACGAAATAGGGATGAGAACGGAATAAACCGGGTCAACAGCGCAGAACCCGCCAGAAACAACAACGTTTTGAGCCATTTATTCACTTGGAAGCAGCTCCTTTCCGTTCAAAGTATACGTTAATTTAAATGCACACTCAATATATTAGAAACCTTCATATGATTTGTACTGTATTACACATATGGTTACCTGCATAGACAGGAAGGGTAATTATGCCTAAAGCTGCCCGTGCTGCCCAAATCAGGACTGGCTATGATAAAATAAGAATACAACAAGCCTATAACAGGTGGTGACCCGTAATGTACAAACGTGCAACAAGAAATATGATTAAGCTGCTGGGGTCGGCCTTGCTGATATTCGGGATTTCTTTCAGTTATGATATCCCTGCGGCACAAGCCAACTATTTCACTGATTTATATAATGGACTACAGAGTTTCTCGGAGCTGCCCGGTGAAGTCAACAAATTGCAGGAGAGCTATCAGCAGACGGCAGAGGAGCTTCAGAAGACCAAAGAGAACCTGGGAACGGCTGTGGACGAGCTGGGGCAGACCAAAGACCAGCTGGACCAGACGCTGCAGCAAATGGCGACTTACCAGGCCCAGAACGCTGCCCTGCAGGAACAGAACCGCCAGCTCAGCCAGGTCGTAGATGAGCTCAAAAATGACCGTACGGCACGTGAAAATTACTATAACCGGATCAAGGTGACTGTGATTACCGGACTTGCTCTTATCCTGGGTTATTTCCTGCTGATCCGGCTGCTGCGCTTCACCATGCGCCACCGTTCCAGAAGAAGCGACCGGCTGCGTTAAGACCGGGGCAGGAATGACATGTATACGGCACTGCACGAGGGGAGCATGAAGAAATGAACGTTGATGTCCAGGATGAAGGCGACAGCGGCAGCGGACAGGCCGTTGCATTTACCGTCGCAGAGAATGAAGAGGTCCATGTGCTCCATCCGCAGCAGATTATCGCTTATCAAGGCCCTTCATCAGGCCGGGCGGACCGGCTCATGGATGTTAAGGGCATGTACCGCAAACGGAAGCTGATCCGCTCGGATATCACCGGCCCCTGCCGGTTCGTGGCTGCCTTACCGCCCGGTTACCGGGTCAAGACGCTGCAGCTCGACGGCAAGAGCGATCTGCTCTACGATTTCAGGCATCTGTTCTTCTACAGCAAGGGAGTCACCATGCAGACAAGAGTGCTGAATATGAAGAATATGCTGATTACCCGGGATATCGTCAAGGTGAAATTCTCCGGTCATGGCAGTATCGGCATTCTGACGGAAGGCACAGTCTGTGAAGCCGAGCTGGACCCGTTTGATCCGCTGTACGTTGACGCCGGCAGTATCATTGCCTATCCCGAGAATGCCCGGCTTGAGCTTACGGTCTACGGCAATCATCTCGCCAGCCAGCATATGAGCTATCACTGGAAGATGACCGGCCACGGGCCTGTGCTGTTCCAGGCCGGACGTCAGAGCAGGCGCTTCCAGCGCGATAATAATGAAGACGGCATTGTCAAACGCTTCCTGCGCGAGGCCCTGCCGTTTGGCGGAGTATTCATCAAGTAATCAATGCAGGGATAACCTTCCATCCAACTGCAAAGAGCGCCTGTGCGGATAACCCACAGGCGCTCTTCTTGTATACTATGGTTACAATTAAGCCAGGTAAGCGTTCAGCATCCAGGCCGATTTCTCTACACTTGTTCTGATACCGATCAGCAGATCAGCTGTAGGCTGGTCGCTAAGCTCCTCTGCAGCTGAGATAGCCTGCTTCAGTTCTTCTGCTACAGCAGCGAAGTCCTTCACCAGCTGCGCTACCATTTCCTTCGCGCTTTCTCCGCCGGTTGCTTCCTTCAATTCGGAGAGGGCCAGGTACTGTGTCATTGTGGAAGCAGGTTGTCCGCCAATGGCGAGCAGGCGTTCAGCCAGCTCATCGACATAACCGGCAGCTTCATTGTACAGCTCTTCAAATTTCTCATGCAGTGCGAAGAATTGGGCACCGCTGACATACCAGTGGTAGTGATGCAGCTTCACTCCTAGCAGAGTCCAGTTTGCTGTCTGACGGTTCAGGGCAGCATGCAATTCAGTTTGGCTTTTAACGTGTGTACTCATTCTAATAACCTCCTGGGATGTGTATTTATTTGTTATTGTATTTAGACTCATTCTAAATCTATATACAATTTAACACAAATTAAGGCTTAATGCAATCTGTTTTATGATTCGGTTACTGCAAATTCTAGCATTCCCCTTTCTGAACCTCCTATTATTTCGGTCACAATGCTGTAAAAATCTGCTATATTGACACAATTCACTTCACCCGGCAGAGAAGCTCACATCTTCACTAAACCATTGTGGTATCCGTCTCTGCTGCCTTCCCCTTCCCGCTCCGGAAGATCGCGCGCATCTCGTCACGTTTGCTCTTGGGGCTGAGCACGTACACCGTGTCGCCCGGTTCAATAACCGTGCTGCCATGGGGCGTCACAATGCTCTTGTTGCGGATTATTGCCGTGAACAGGATATCATCCGGCAGGCCGATCTGCGCAATCTGCATCCCGGCAATCGGCATATGCCGGTCAATTCCGATATGATTGAACTCGGAATCCGTCTTGCCAAGGGCGACGAGCTCCATCAGTGACGGCTGGCCCGCATCCTCCCGGCCGACCAGCTTCAGCCGCGAGGCCAGCGGTGAAATGGTCGTTCCCTGAATAACCGCAGAGGTCAGGACTACGAAGAATACTACATTGAAGAACAGCCGGCCCTGGGGAAGTCCCGCGAGCAGCGGATAGGTCGCAAGTACAATGGGCACAGCCCCCCTGAGTCCGGCCCAGGAGATCAGTGTCTTTTCACGGAAGGAGAACTTGGCAAACAGAAGACTGATGAATACCCCCGCAGGTCTGGCCACGACCATCAGAATGACAGAGAGCAATATGCCCTGCCAGGCAATGTCCGCCAGCTCCTGGGGAAAGACCAGCAGCCCGAGCAGAATGAACATGGCGATCTGCATCATCCAGGCAAAGCCGTGATTGAAATTCATAATCGTACGGTGATACATCAGCTCAGAGTTCCCCAGCACCAGCCCCATAACATAGACGGCAAGCAGACCGCTGCTGTGCACCATCGCTGAGAGCCCGTAGGTCAGAACAGCAAAGCCGATTGCCATCACCGGATACAGCCCGGTAGAGTCCAGATTAATCCGGTTGATCAGATATGTAGCCAGCTTCCCGATAAGAATCCCCAGCAGGAGACCGATCCCCATCTCCCAGAAAAAGGACAGTACCAGGCTCCAGATTGCGGTATCGGGATGCTGTATCCATTCGATCAGGGAAACGGTGAGAAATACCGCCATCGGATCGTTGCTGCCGGACTCTGCTTCGAGTGTGGAGGTCAGGCGTTTATCAATATTTTTGCCTCCGAGTACGGAGAACACTGCTGCCGCGTCCGTTGAACCGACAATCGCCCCGAACAGGAAGCTCTCCGCCCACGGCACGCCTAGGACAAATCTGGCAAAAACACCGACAATTACTGTAGTCAGCAGTACACCTGCCGTAGCCAGCGACAGCGCCGGCTTCATAATCGGACGGATATCCTTCATGCTCGTCTGCATTCCGCCCTCAAACAGAATGACCACCAGCGCAAAAATTCCGGCGATCTGTGTTAAGGAAGCATTGTTGAAATAAATAAAATGGCTGAGCACCATCCCGGCAGCGATAAACAGAACCAGTGCAGGCATTCCAAAACGGGTGGAGAATTTGGTGGACAGCACGCCTACCAGCAATAACGCCGCCAGCAGCAGAATAATTTGATCGGCAAGATGAGTCATCGGTCCGGTTCACTCCTTTCCCATATTTACTCCGCAGCAAAAAACCCCGGTGGGTTCTGAAATCCACGGAGGTTATTATGCCGTCCTTTATTCTCTTGAATACACCTGCAGCTCCTGAATCGACCAATAGTTGCCTCCGGAGCCTGTCTGCAGAATGCGGATATAGCGGGTTTTGACCGGTGAAAAGGCAATCTTGGTCATCTCCAGCTTCCCTTTGCCGGATGCTACCTGTCTCCAGCTCTTGGCATCATCCGATACCTGGACGGTATATCCCCGCGGATAGTCATATGACGATAACGTATAATCAAGATCAATGGCTTCTACTGCATGTACTGCACCCAGATCAATCTGGAAGTATTCCCCTGATGCCTGGTGCTTGCCGGTATCCCAGCGTGTGCGCCGGTCTCCATCAATGGCACTCTCCGGTTTCGAGGCTGCCGTATTCACGTTGGACGTGACCTTCCAGCCGGTCCGGTCCAGCGGGACGAGTTCGGTGGCCGTAATCTGCGTCTTCTCTGACATAACGCCAGAGCCTGACACTCTTACAGCATAAGTATAGAGCGTGCCCTCCTGCAGTTTCCTGTCGGTGTACTCTGTACTCTGCACACCGGTAGCAATAACCTTCAAATCTCCGCTGGGGCCGTCGGCCCGGAGCACTTCATAGCTTGCCCCGGGAGCCTCCAGCCAGCTGAGATGCATCGACAGTCCTTTGACTGCCGCAGCCTTGAAGCCTTGCGGCGCCACATCCGCCACTTCGGAAGAAGGCTGCAGAATATACTGCACCGCCTCACCCGGAGCCAGCGTTTCGGTGAATTCCAGCACAGGTAAGGCATTTCTGCCCGATATATAGCTGCGCGCCTCATCATAAGTATCCCCGCTGCCAAACCGTTCACCTTCGTATACTGTCTTCTCCGGCATGGTCACCTTCACTTTAACCGTCTGCTCGGTTTCTTCGAAATTGACGAAGTTCACCAGCAGCTTGTTGGAGGTGGCTCCGCTGCCTGCCAGCGGCTCAAGGGTTGAAGTATCTACCGCCCGCACGTACACCAGCTTATCAGCCAAATCGTCTTTGTTAGTAATCTGGTAGCTCAGCGGTGTCCCGTGCGTGGCATAAGCCAGATCCAGCCGGCGCATAATACTGACGCGTGAGTCTTCACCTTCTTTGGTATAATAAATCTCCGTAGCTCCCGGATCATGCTCCTCCAGGTTGAAGCCGTACTTGAACAGACTGAAGTTTTTGAAGAAAGCGGCATGCTGCACAAACATATCGGCATATCCGATATGCCCCCGCATAATCCGGTCGAACACAGCCGCAGTCCGCTCGGATGCGCCGTATTGATAAGCATCCACATGGGTATCCGAGGTGCCGAATTCTGTGGTGAGCATTTTTTTGCTGAGGCCGTCAACCGCTCCACCGAAGGTCTTCAGGTTCTCTGTAAAGCTGCCTCCGTTGCTGAAAATGTAGGATTCCCCATAGGAATGCCCATTGGTCAAATCCGTTACTTCCTCCAGCTCATTGCGCTGCTCCGGGTCACGTTCCCAGCCGTCCGGATCGCCGCATTGCTTGACCGTCCCCTTCTGGTTGCCGCAGGAGTCTTCGCTGTAGCCCGGCCAGTATGCCCAGCCCGGGGCAACCGTCTGCAGATGCGGTGCGATCGTCTTACCCTTCTTGTTCAGCCAGTCGGCTATTGCCAGATTGACCGCTTTGGAACGGTTGAACAATCCGGGCTCATTATCCACCTCATAGTACTGGAAATACGGGCTATACTGCTCGAAATAATCAGTCAGCTTCTTCTCCGCATCATCCGGCAGTGAACCGTCTTCCTTGAGCTTGATATCGCCCGTGTACAGGTAGAGCGCAACAGCCTGCATATTATAATCCTTCAGGACCTCATAGTAATCGCCCATATTCTCGCAGGATCTGCCCACATCACTGGCACAGCTGGTCCGCATGATGTTGCCGCTGTAGGCTATGCCGAGCCACTTCATAATATAAGGCAGATGCGTAACTGCACCTTTGTCGAAATAAAACTGTTTGTTGTTGACCATGGTTCCGGTCAGCGTATAGCTGCCGTGAATCGGCTCCTTGACCGGAGTCTTCAGTGCTTCCAGACTAAGGTCATCCCATGTCCACCAGTTGTACTTATCCTCCGCAGCAGAAGAGTAGATCCCGCGCGCTGCCCGCAGCGTCAGCTCGTTGGTTCCGCTGATGAGCTGTTCTTTGGGAATGTATAGCTCATAGGTTTTGCGGAAATCGTATTTACTGTCCGTACCATCCACACCGGCAATCTGAATAATCCCGGACAGCTGCCGGTTGGAGAACACACTCATCTGCGGGACGGATTTGTAGGCATCAAGGATGCTGACGCGAAATAAGACCCCGTTAACCGGGATCTTATCCAGCTTGTACGTAATCCGCAGTTCAGGATTGGTCTCGCCGTGCAGCCCGGATGGGATAGTCTGAAGCTCAGCTGCCTTCACTGTGGATGAAGCAATGCTGAATACCCCTTTGGCCCCGTTTGATCCGGCTGCTGCGAACTCTGCAGCTGAACCGTCATGCTGGCCAAGCTTCCATAGCACAGTCCCCTCCGGAACTGCGGGGCCCGCATCCTTAGCCGCAGATAATTCCGACATATCGACTTCCACCTCGCCGCTATTTGTCCCATTATCTCCGAAGACAGAGACGGACAACAGAAACAAGATGATCAATGCTGCAAATTTTAGTAGTAGATAAATGGGTTGTTTTCTTTTTTTCTTGAGTCTAGTCCTCATTCCCTTGTCCTCGCTTTCTTCCGGGGTCGCTGTAATGTACCGGTTTGCGTAGAGCTTCATTCGTATTGACCAGCTTCATTCCTCAAGGAAGAGTCAGCGCGTTCTGGGGAATCACCGTCTGTTTCTGGCGTGGGCTCTTCCACATCAAACGGACGCTTGCATCACCGTGATTCTCATAATACTCCACTTTAATATCGTAGGCTGTTGCGGCTGTGAGAGTTATACTTCCTTCCCGGCTGACACCGCTTTGCTTCTTCCAGCTGTCAATGACCAGCTTGCCGCCAATCCACACACGGATACCGTCATCCGAAGAGGCTGTAAAAGTATACTTTTCGCTGTAGACTGGCTTAATCTTACCGGTCCATCGTACGGAAAAAGAGTCCTTGCCGATTCCCGGTGCCGGTGAGTCTCCATGCCAGTTGAAGTCAATCTTGTTATCATTGCGCGTAAGCAGCGGTTTGCCGGACAGCTCCGCATTGCCGAAATACTGTCCCTGGAGGCCGTTACGCGACGCCGCAGCGAGTGCATTCATCTGAGCGCCCAGAGCCAGCTTGTAATCATCCCTTGATACGGTGTACTTATTGCTCATGAAACTTTGAATTTTCTGGAGATTATTATTTTCGAGCAGCATTTTCCCCCATGTCATCGTATATACCCATTTACTCTGGGTTTGAGACAATATGACAGGGTCTGGAAGCTCTCCGCTCTCGCCGATGCCGATAGGTTTGCCGTCGGCCAGCTTCAGCAGGTTCTCGTAATACGATTGCTTAAAATCATTGTTATAAATATCGGCTGCCAGGATATCTACCTTAGCGGCACCCGGATAATAATTGCTGTAAGCCTCTGCCCATTCATTCGGTGCATTCGGATTCCATACCCACAGCAGATTATTGAGTTTATGCGTATTGACCATACGCTCGTACACAATGTCCCACAGCTTGGCGAAGTTATCCTTCTGTCCCCACCAGAACCAGTTGCCGTTCATTTCATGATACGGCCGCCATAGGACCGGCACCCCTGCATCCCGCAGCTCACCCAAATATCCGGCAACCTCATCCAGCTCTGCAATCAGGGCTTTGTACTGGGGTGTTCCGGGAGTGACGTAGGCGTCGAATTTGGCCTGGCTCAGGTTCATTTTCACATTATTCCATTCCGGCGAGGTCCCCGGCAGATTCTGGTGGAAGGTCATTGCTACAATGCCTCCGCCCTTGTGCCACTTAATAGCACTGTTTACGACAGCCTGGCGCTGCTTGGCAATGGTCTCCTTGGACTGGTTATTGATAGCTCCCAGTTCGTAGCCGTGCAGAACGGCATACTGTCCGCTTGCATTTTTGAGCTTATTATTGAATTCATCAGGACTCTCCAGATAATCATGCTGGCCGGAGATCATACCTTTGCCGCTGAGATCGGCAAGATAACTTAACAGTGCGGCAGCTTCCTTGGAAGCGGAGGGATTCACGGGTTTGACGGGAGCGGCAGGAGTGTTGACGGTACGCGCTACAGGAAGACTGCGCGCCTCCCCCCATGGCAGAAGTGAAAGGATAAGGATGATCGGAATAATTGTTGTATATAGCCTGTACTTTCGGTAAGTGTTCAATATAATCTCCTTTCCCCGGGTTTCACTGCCGCCTTAGGCGTGCAGGCATGCAGCCCTCTATTAAGCGGCTGCAATGAATATACCCGGATGGTCTATAGCTTAGTAGCCCTGCTGATAAGCAGGGCCATTAAGATTGGACTTTATAAGATTAGAATTGTAACGTCTTAACCAGTATCAGCGCCAATAATGAATGCAGCTGCGGGGGTATGACCTTAGGAAGCGGAAGGAAGAAACAATGCGCTCGAGGGAACTGTTGCCTTGACCTGGCTTGGGCTCTCCCACATCAGGCGCGCTCTGGCATCTCCCTGATTCTCGTAATATTCGACTTGAATATCATATAGCTGACCTGCTTCCAGGCTTATGCTTCCTGTACGTTCGGTCCCGCTCTGCTTCATCCAGCTGTCAATTACAAGCTCACCATTAATGCGTACGCGGATGCCGTCATCTGAAGTTGTATAAATCTGATAAGTCTCAGTGTATAACGGCTTGATCTTACCGCTCCAGCGGACAGAGAAGAAGTCAATGCCGATTGCGGCATCCGGCGTGCCCTGACGCCAGTTGAAGTCAAGCACGGCATCGGTACGTACCACTGCCGGAGCACCGGACAACGTCATATTATTGAAATATTCCCCAACCAGCCCGTTCGCCGCCGGAGCCGTAAGATTCTCCGGTGCGGCAGCCGGCGCTGGAGCTGCTGTCGGTGCAGCAGTTGGAGTTGCTGTTGGCACCGGCGTTGGTGTTGCTGTTGGCACTGGCGTTGGTGTCGGTGTTGGCGCCGGTGTTGGCACCGGCGTTGGTGCCGGTGTCGGTGCTGTTGGCACCGGTGTTGCTGTTGGCACCGGTGTTGCTGTTGGTGTTGATACTGGTAATGGCGTTGCTGTTGGTGCTGGTGTTGCAGTCACAGCCGGAGCAGCCAAAGCTGCCTTGCTGGCTGACGAAGCAGCCGTGTTCACGAATAACGCGCTTGTAGGAACAGTTGCTTTGGCCTGGCTTGGGCTCTGCCACATCAGACGGATATTGGCATCGCCGGCATTCTCGTAATACTCAACTTTGATATCATACAGCTGACCTGCTTGCAGGGTTATGCTTCCTGTACGCTCGGTACCGCTCTGTTTGGTCCAGCTGTCAATTACAGCAGTGCCGTTAATATAGACACGGATACCATCATCAGAAGTAGTGATAATTTGATAGGTTTCACTGAAAGACGGTTTGATCTGTCCGGTCCAGCGGATGGAGAAGTTATCCACGCCAAGCGTGGCATCCGGTGCTGCCTGCCGCCAGTTAAAATTCAGCAGCGCATCATTCCGGACCAGAACCGGAGTCCCTGACAGCGTCATGTTCTTGTAGTACTCCCCTTGAAGACCATTCTGTAAGGGGGCCGACACAGAGTCATTGGAGTCAGGTACCGGAATCGGCGTAGCTATTGGTACCGGCGTTGGCGTTGCTGTTGGTACCGGCGTTGGCGTTGCTGTTGGTACCGGTGTCGGCGTTGCCGTTGGTACCGGCGTTGACGTTGCCGTTGGTACCGGTGTTGGCGTTGCCGTTGGTACCGGCGTTGGCGTTGCCGTTGGTACCGGCGTCGGCGTTGCCGTTGGTTTCGGCGTTGGTGTCGGTGTTGCAGCCGCAAATGCGCCTGCTTTATAATCATCGCGGGTCAAAGTGTAGCTGTCGCTCATGAAGCTTTTGATGGTAGCATCTGTGTTGGTTTCGTACAGCATTTTTCCCCAGCTCATCATATATACCCAATTTTTCTGGGAGAGCTGCAACTTTGCCGTACTCGGCATTTGTCCATTCTCGCCAATGGCAATCGGTTTGCCATTCGCAAGGCTGAGCAGGCTGTCGTGGTATTTATTCATATAATCATTCTCATATATATCTGCTGCCAGTACATCCACCTTGTCGGCTCCCGGATAGGTCAGCTCATAAGGATCGGACCAGGCATTCGGTGCATTAGGATTCCATACCCACAGCAGGTTGTTTAATTTATGAACGTTCACGAAACGGTCATACATAATATTCCAAAGCTGAGCAAAGTTATTTTTCTTCCCCCACCAGAACCAGTCACCGTTCATTTCATGGTAAGGTCTCCAGAGTACGGGAACACCAGCATCCCGCAGACTTTTAAGTGAAACTGCCACTTTGTCCAGATCTGCAATTAATGCAGTGTACTGTGTTGTACCGGGAGTGATATATTTATTGAATTCCGCCTGGCTCAGCGGTTTCTGAACATTGGACCAGAGGTATGCGGTGCCGGGCAGATTCTCATGAAAAGTCATGGCTACAATGCCGCCGCCCTTATACCAGTTGATTGCGCTGTTCACAACATTTCTGCGCTGCGCCGCTGCTGTGCTCTCCGATTGGCCGCTGATTACACCCAGCTCATAGCCGTGAAGAGCAGCATATTGTCCGCTGGTTCCCTTCAGCTTGTTGCTGAATTCGTCCGGACTTTCCAGATAGTCATGTTGTCCTGTGATAATGCCTTTTCCTGTGATGGAATACAGATCGTTCAGCAATCTGACAGCTTCGGTTGAAGCCTCCGGATTAACGGGTGCTTTGGAACTAGATGCCGCTTCTACGGTTGAAGGCATGCCGCCGAGTCCCAGAGGGACTGCAGTCAACAAAAGGGCCAGAGACAGCACGGTGCACAGCAAACGAGACTTACGGTAAGTTTTCAAAATCCATCTTCCTTTCGGTAGCCAGGCTGCCACTCTTTCGAAGGCCCTATAGCTTTGCGTCCCTATCTTTCGATTAGGTTTGCCTTTGTCGTTTTGGAAGGATCAATCCCTCTTACCGTAAGTATCGTCGCTATTTAGTTATAGTTTAGAGCAAAAATAAAAATTTCTTAATAAATGGTTCTTAATACCTGTTTTGGATTTGTAACAATTGGTTAAATAGATAGTTTAGACCTAAGAAATGAATTGCTGTAAGGCGATATCTTCCCAATCCAAGGTGATTCGGATGTTATCTTCCTCCACCAGCTCAGAGCCGGTCTGCACTTCGATAAATTCCATATCTGTCAACGCCAGGATCGCATGCTTGGTGCCTTCCGGTATCCGTACGACATCCCCTGCCTTCACATTATGCATTTTCTCATTCAGCACAATGCTGGCTTCACCGCTGACAATAGTCCAGATTTCACTGCGTTTGTGATGCAGCTGATAGCTGATGTTCTTGCCTTCGGAGATGAAGATACGCTTCGTCAGCACCTCATTGCCTTCCGCATATTTCACGTAGTCAATAACCTTGTAGTGGCCCCAGCGGCGTTCTTCGTACATCGGTCTTTGTTCAAAAGACTTCAGCACTTCCTTAATGCGCGGGCTCTCTGCCTTATGCGTAACCAGAATTCCGTCCGGGCTGGCGGCGATAATCAGATCCTTCGCTCCGATCACGGTGATCGGAATGTCCAGTTCGTTGATCAGGCAAGTACCTTCGGAATCTGCAGTCACGAAGCCTTTACCGACATGATTGCTGGTCATTTCCTCGGTCAGAGTGTTCCAGGTACCCAGGTCCTTCCAGAATCCGGCGTACGGCTGAACCACGATATTCTCTTCCTTCTCCACCACTTCGTAGTCGAAGCTGATGGAAGCCAGCAGTTTGTACTGCTTCTGCAGTTCCTCATAATTCAGCGGCAGCCCTTTGCGCTGCAGAATATCCAGCAGATACCCCAGACGGAAAGCGAACACGCCGCAGTTCCAGAGTGCGTTCCGGCTGATCAGCTCCTCGGCCTGCTTGCGGTCCGGCTTCTCCTGGAAGTGGCTGACCTGCAAATAACCGCTCGCTCCAGCTTCGGCGCTGGTGGGAATGATATAGCCGTATTTCTCGGAAGCATGCTCAGGCACTACGCCCATCAGCGCCAGATTGGCGCCGCTCTCCAGCATCGTGCTCTCCAGCTGCAGTACGGTATCGAAGAAGGATGACTCCACATAAGGATCGACAGGCAGGATGGCTACGGTCTCGCTTGGTGACACACCAGCGACCGAATACAGGTAAGCTGCTGTCAGTGCAATGGCGGGAAAGGTATCGCGCCGCTCCGGCTCAACGATAATCGGCACCTCGCCGCCCAGTTGACTCTGAATCATCTCTACCTGGCTGCGGCCGGTAGCCAGATATGAAGATTCTGCCATCCCTGTCTCCTGCAGCTGTCTCCATACCCGCTGTACCATGGATTCCGGTTCACCTGCCGGGCTTTCCAGTACTTTCAGAAATTGCTTCGAACGTGAATCATTGGACAAAGGCCAGAGCCGTTTACCAGAACCGCCTGATAGAAGTACTAGTTTCATAAGTGAACCCTCCTAAGTTTATGTGTTGTCGCGAAAATATCGGATTGTTATTGGGAGCTGCAGATTGCGGAAAAGCTTAATGCGCTGGCTGTTATGAGAGTCACTGCAAGGAATGTTTGGACTTTCGGCCGCTGCCCATCTCCGGATTTCCTGATTAGACCGCTCTTCGCGGTAGAAATCCGGAGACAGCATATGCTTCCGAAGCTAGCTTTCCTACGGAAAGCTTTCAGGCGGACGCTATCGCTCCTACAGTTCCAAAATCCCTCTCCGTTCCATTACATAACAGGCTTCCTATGAGAATTCCAGCTGCTGGGCTATTCGCCCAAGCAGTGAATTCTCATCCTTCGCTCACCGCCTCCTGGGCGAAGCTCCCGGCTAAAGATCCGGCTATTGCCGCTTGTTGTTGCGGCAATTGAATTAATTGCTGCCGCCTGCTTTAGCGGCGGCAAGGCCAGCTCACGCTTGTTCCAAGGCGTCGCCGCTCAATCAAGCGGCGGGATACCCCAAAACTCTTGTTCCAAGTTATTCCCGTTGGCTATAGCAGCGGGTGAAGGAACACAAGATTCTTGTTCCAAGTTTTTGACGCTCACTTACGCGGCGGTGAAATCAAGTGCACCTTTGCTCCTCATTTCCTCGTTTAGCCCGCATCTGGTGAAATCAAGAGCACTTTTGCTCCTCATTTCCTCCTTTAGCCTGCATTCAGCGAAATCAAGAGCACTTTTGCTCCTCATTTCCTCCTTTAGCCTGCATTCAGCGAAATCAAGAGCACTTTTGCCCCTCATTTCCTCGTTTAGATCAAATCCGGCGAAATCAAGAGCGCTAATGCCCCTCATTTCACCATGCAGCGCACTTTCAGCGGAATCAGAGGGATTTTTTCCTTTAATCCCCTCATGTAGCCGACTTTCGGCGAAAACAGAGGGATTTTTCCCTCTAATTTTCCCATGCAGCACACTTTCAGCAGGAGGCTGCAGGAACCCTGATAGACCAAGGGATTAAATCGCGCCGGCAACGCTGGCGGAGAATCCGCTAAGGCCGCCCATCTGCGGGCGGCCGACGGAATGATACTCCAGGCCGGTGCCCTCGATCTGCTCTTTGGTATAGACGTTGCGGCCGTCGATCAACACTTGGCGGCGCATGCTCTTCGCCAGCAGATGCAGATCGATATCCTTGAACTGGCTCCAGTCGGTGAGGAGGCATACCGCATCGCTGCCTTCGGCAGCTTCTTCCGCCAGCCCGCACCAGCGGAGCTGCGGATGATCGTATTGCGCTCTGAAGTTCTCAGCGGCAATCGGATCATAGAGCTTCACGGTTGCGCCTTCGGCAACCAGCGCTTCAACAATCTCACGGGCTGGGGCTTCGCGCACATCATCGGTGTTCGGCTTAAAGGCTAAGCCCCAGATGCCGATGACCGCACCGCGCAGGCTGCCCAGCGACTCATGCAGCTTGGAGATAATCATGAAGCGCTGGCCTTTGTTGACCTCAACAACCGATTTCAGCAGTTTGAACTCGTAGTCCACGTTGCCGGCGATCTGGATCAGCGCATTGGTGTCTTTCGGGAAACAGGAGCCTCCATAACCGATGCCGGCCTGCAGGAAGGTAGATCCGATTCTCCGGTCCATCCCCATGCCTTCTGCCACTTCGGTTACATCAGCTCCCACTTTTTCGCAAATGTTAGCAATCTCGTTAATGAACGATATCTTCGTGGCCAGGAACGCATTTGAAGCATATTTGATCATCTCGGCGCTGCGGATATCCGTGACGAATACATTATCCGTGAAGCCCTGATGCAGCTGGCGCATCGTCGGCTCAAGCTGAGGATTGTCGAGTCCGATTACGATCCGGTCGGGGTGAAGTGTGTCGCGGATCGCGGAGCCTTCACGGAGGAACTCAGGGGCGGAGACAATATCGAAGGGATGATTCGTATGCATCGCAATAATATTGCGGATTTTCTCATTGGTGCCTACCGGAACGGTCGACTTGGTCATGATGATCTTGTAGCCTTCCATCGCCTGGGCTATCTCAATGGCTGCCCCTTCGATATACCTTAAATCTGCTTCACCGCCCGGCAGTGAGGGAGTACCTACTGCAAGAATGACGATGTCGGAGCGGCGGACCGAATCCTTAAGATCGGCCGAGAAGCTCAGCCTGCCCTCGCGGAGATTCATTTCAATCAGCGCCTCAATGCCCGGCTCATAGATGGGTGATTCCATCCGGTTCAGCTTCTCAATCTTCGCCTCATCCTTATCGACACAGATGACATGATTACCGTTAAGGGTGAAGCATACACCTGAGACAAGACCTACATAGCCGGTACCGATTACTGCGAGTTTCATACAATCATCCTCCTTTTAGGAAATTGACGTAGGCCTGTTCCACATACTGCTTGAACTGGACCATAAACGCCTGCTCATCGAATTTGCGTGCATGGCCCATAATCTGCTCGATATCCCACGCATAGGACTCAGCCTCATCAATGGCCTGGAGCAGATCATCAACTTCCTGGTGCTGGAAGAACACGCCGTTGACGTAAGGAATAATCGTGTCCAGCGCTCCTCCGGCCTGATAGGCGATGACCGGTCTTCCAGCTGCATTCGCCTCCAGCGGCGTAATGCCGAAATCCTCTTCTCCGGGAAAAACAAGCGCCCGGCACTGCGACATCAGCCCTGTCACTTCCTCATCCTCCAGCCGGCCCAGGAAGGATACATTATCCTTGGCCATGCCTTCCAGACGTTTGCGGTCCGGCCCGTCTCCCACGATATACAGCTTCACCCCGTTACGGTTGAACGCCTCCACTGCCAGATCGATCCGCTTGTAGGAAACCAGCCGGGATACGATCAGATAGTAATCTCCAATGGTAGGAGAGCTGGTGAAGCGCGCTGTATTAATCGGCGGGAAGATCACATCGGAATCCCGGTGATAATAATTCTGAATCCGCGTCTTCACGACGGAGGAGTTGGCTACGAACTGATTTACATTTTTGGAGGTACGCTGGTCCCAGTTCTTCAGGCGCTGCATGTATACCTTGAGCAGTCTTTTGAATATACCGGAATTCGACTGGCGCTCCATGTAGGTGTCATAATCCCAGGCGAACCGCATGGGGGTATGGCAGTAACACAGATGAAATGTAGACTCGGGAACCTGGATGCTTTTCATAAAAGCACTGCTGGAGCTAAGGACGATATCATACCCGCTGAAGTCCAAATCGCGGACGGCCATCGGATAGAGCGGCAGCACCCCTTTGAAATTCTTCTTCACACCCGGGATTTTCTGCAGCCAGGAGGCCCGGATATCCGCATCTTTGAGGTTATCGGTCAGGCGGCTTCCGTTAAAAACCGTTGTGAAGATCGGAGCATCCGGATACATGTGATGAAAAACCTCCACCACTCTTTCCGCTCCGCCCATTTGGATTAAGTAATCGTGCGCTATCGCAATTTTCATGTGAATCATCCTCAAAGTTTTATGGAGCAGCATCATCAAGCAGTGAACGCATGGTAGGAACGGATGGTGAAGCAAGTCTTAAGCATTGTTCAAGGCAGAGGGTCAGGTAACCGCCAGCAAACCTTTGTAGTAAGCGACGATATCCTTGACCGTGTTCTCGATGACAAAATGCTCTTTCACCCGTTTCATTCCATTATCCGCCATCCGTCTACGCTCTTCGGGATGGTTCAGCATCCAGGTGATGGAGTCTGCAAGTACAGTAGCATCTCCCGGCTGGATCAGCAGTCCTGTTACGCCAGGAACTACAATCTCCACCGGTCCGCCTTCATTGGAGGCAATCACCGGCAGTCCGGCCGCCATACCTTCGACGATGACCTGGCCAAACGGCTCGGGGGTGATCGACGTGTGAATCAGCAAATCGGCTTTGTTCATAAGTCCTTGTATGTCATCTACATGACCCAGCAGGCTGACATTGGTAATGTTGCCTTGCTGCATCTGCTGAATTAATTCCTGTTTGTACTCCTCTTCCCCGAACAGCGCGTCCCCGGCAAGCCAGAATTTCACCCGGCGGTCATTCTTGAAGGCCTTGGCAGCTTCCAGTACAATATGCTGGCCTTTCCAGTGAGCCAGGCGTCCCACCAGCAGGACGTTGAAGTCCTTCTGGTCCCGCTTGCCGATTCCTTCACCGATGGCTTTGGCAAAAGCGGAGTAGACGACCAGCGTCTTCTTCGACCGCGGCAGCTCCAGTGCATTCAGCGTGGAATGGGAATTGGCGATGACGCCGTTCGGCAGCAGGCGTGACAGCAGCCGGATCGCCTTGGCGACAACCGGCTTCAGGTACGGGGCTCCGATATGGTCCCGGATATGCCAGATCAGGGGCACTCCGGCTTTTTTGGCAGCCACCGCTCCGTAAAATGCCGATTTCAGCGAATTGGTATGCACGCAATCGACCTTCTCCTCTTTGAGCAGCGGGGCGAGCTTGCGGCCGTAGGCCAGCAGCTTCATTGCAGCAGCCGGGGCCCCGAGATTCACAGCGTTGCGTCCGCGGCTGCGGATGCTCTCATCCAGCGGGATAATGCGGACATCGATGCCCTTCTCCCGCAGGCGTTCCGCCAAAGTGCCTTCTTCCGCCAGAATCACCAGCGGGCTAATCTGTTCACCGATATTGGTGAGAATGTTGAACAAGGCAACCTCTCCGCCGCTCCATTTGGCGGTGTGATCAATATAAGCGACTTTGATCATCCTACGCTCACACCCTTTCCCAAAGTTTCGAGGAATACGGACTCTATCTTGTCGCCTACATGCTGCCAGGTATACTTCTCCAGCACATGATTCCGGCATTCGTCACGGCCCGGCAGCAGCTTGCGGTTGCTTAGCATATGAATCATGCCTTCCGCCATATCGTCGCTGGCTGCACTCTTGAACAACAGCTCCGGCCGGAAGCCCTGCAGAATCTCCTTGTTGCCGCCGACCGGAGTCGCCATCACCGGAAGTCCGGAGGCCAGCGCCTCCACGGTGATCAGGCCGAAGCCTTCCAGTGCCTGCGAAGGAACTACGAACATGTCCGCCGCCTGATAATAGGAGGCCAGCTCATGATCGGGAATATAGCCCAGGAGCCGGACTTTGTTGCCCAGTCCATAATCGGCTATTTTCTCTTCGAGCTCTCCGCGCAGCGGGCCTTTGCCCCCGATCAGCAGAATCGCGTTCGGGAACCGCTCGGCCACCTGCTTCCAGGCTTCGAGCAGCTGCAGCAGCCCCATCCGGTTCATCAGCCGCCGGACGGTCAGCACGGTAGTTGCACCTTCCGGCAAATTCAGCGTCCGCCGGATCGCCAGCCGGTTGGTGGAAGGCACGAAGCGTTCCACATTGGCAGCACCCGGAATGACGATGATCTTGTGCAGCGGCACCCCATGCAGATCATGCAGCATATTGCGGAAGTATTCGCTGAGGACGATGAATTTGTCCGCCAGCTTGTAAGCCTTATGTTCAATCGATTTGGCAATCGTTGTTTTGACCTTGTGCTTAATGCCTTGACCTTCGATCTTCATCTCTTCATTCCAGGGGCCGTGGAAGGTCATCACCACCGGAATGCCCCGCTTCTTCGCTTCAATCGCCGGCCCGATGCCGTAAGGTGCGAAGTGGGTATAGAGGATATCAATCCGCCCGCTGCCGTCTCCCATCAGGTCCGCCGCCTTGCGCTGGAAGGCATCCTTGCGTTTCCAGATCGTCTCCTTGGGATCGCCGGCGTTGTGGATGATCAGTTCCTTCGGGGTAGCGGGTGTCTCCTGACTACAGATCAGGGCATGCACCAGGTTCCTTGAGGAGAGCTGCTCACATACGGATTTGAAATAAGTGTTAAGTCCTCCGGGCTGTAACGAGGGCCAGCTGAGGCCGGTCGTCATAATGTTCAATCCGTCATTGTACGACATAGCTTCTCTCCCCTTTGTTCTCCTTCTCGGCCTGGCCCATGGCATTATGCCGGGTCAGCTTGCCGGAGCTGTGCAATTCGTAATGCTTGAAGCCGACCATGAATTCATACATCACCCAGAATATCGATACCGCGAAGCCTGAAATGCCTTTTTTGAATAAGCCGTGCACGAAATACTTCTGGAGGAAGCGTGCCGGCGGCCGCAGCAGCAGGTGGCTCAGCTTGAACGGCTTGCCGCTGGCAAAGGCGCTTTGCGCTTCCAGATCCGTGTATTTGTTGAACCGGGCCACGTGGTCGTTGATGCTGCGGAAGCCTTGATGCCACAGCGTTCCGTTCAGCTTCACCGTCCGTTCCTCGGATACCTCGGGCATCTCATGCACCAGGCTGTTGCGGATCCCATACTCCTTGCGGTTATACAGCCGCACGAGGTACTCCCCCTTATCCAGCCATTTGCCGAGAAAATCACCAATCCGGTATAGCGAGAACGCTACGGTTGCATCCGTAAGTCCCGGCTTGCGCTCCAGAATATCCTGCGCCAGCTCTTCACTGACCACTTCGTCGGTATCAATCAGGAAGACCCAATCATGGACGGCGCGTTCCACTCCGAATTCCCTTTGCTTCGCGTATCCGGGCCATGGGTTAACGTACACCCGGCATCCCAGGCTTTCGGACAGCTGTACCGTCCCGTCTTTGCTCCCTCCGTCGATTACAACCACCTCGTCGGCGAACAACCGGCAGGACTGAATTGCTGCGGAGATTCGAACTTCGTCATCCTGAGCAATGATGACCGCCGATATCGGGTAACTCCCCCGGCCGCCAAGCACGCTTGTCATTGAATCCATGAAGGTATCCTCCTTTGCCTTGGTAGGTCCGGTGTGTGTCGTCGCTGCGAGAAAAGTTTGGGCTTCCGGCCGCTGTTGTCTTCTGATTTCATTGATTGGACCGCTGTTTGCGGTTGAAATCAGAAGACAAAGGCGGACGCTGACGCTCCTGCAGCTCCAAATTTTCTCTGCGCTCCTCCAAGCACCGTCCCTTGGTTTTTTAGCAGATAAGCTGCTCGCCTCATATTCTCGGCTCGCTGAATCAATTACTTACCTGCTACACATCCATAGGTTTCTTGCGAATATACGAATTCATCGTCGTCTTCAGCCACTGAAGATCCTGGCTGTTAATAAGCAGCCGCGGAAGCTTAACCTTCAGGTTGTATCTGATATTAAGAATAATGAACAGGAACCGCAGCACTGCCGATGAGAGCATCGCCACTCCGGCTCCGAACAATCCGAACTTCGGCACCAGCAGGAAGAGCAGCGGAATCACGAGGATGAGGCCGACTCCCTGAAGAATGGATACGAACTTCGGCTTGCCCAGCGCCATGAACACCTGGGCCAGAATCAGGGTCCCTCCGCTGATGGTCACTTCCAGCAGCAGCAGGCGGAACACGGTAAGCGCCGTGTTGAAATCCTTGCCGTAGAGCAGCGGGATGACAAACGGGGCAACCAGCATCAGGAACACTGCGCCTAGCAGAGTACAGGTAGTACTGATCCGGAAAGCCTTGAAGGTAAGGGCTACCGCTTCATCCTTTGACATCTCGGAGGCTTTGGGGAACAGGACCACCGTTATCGAATTGGAGAAGAAGTTGACCATTCGCGACAAGCTTACCGCAACCGCATAGAGCCCCAGATCGGCCGGCCGGAGCAGCCCGGCAATAATGATCTGGTCTATGTAATAAGAGAACTGTCCAAGCAGATCATTACCGTAGGAGCCCATACCGTAAGTAAACAATCTTTTGAAGTTAAGATAGGCATCCCGCAGCTTTACTTTGTAGGTGCGGAGCAGCGAGACCGTCATTCCGATGAACAGCGGAACCGACGGGACCAGATAGGCCAGCGCTGTTGTATAAGGATTCATGTGTCCGGTCAGGATGAGTATCCCAATCGCGGCCAGGGTCAGCAGGGGAATCAGATAACGCAGCCAGTTGAAGGTTTTGTAATCGCCTCTGAACTGGAACGCCGCATTGTTGACCTGCGAGACCACAATCAGCGGACACAGGATCATCGACCACTGGGCGAAGACCACAACATCATGGCTGAAGGACTTTAGCCAATACGGGAGAACAATAATCCCGATGATCATGGCCATGGTCCCGAACACAAGTCCGATCAGCAGCGCCACCCTGTACAGCACCCCGGCTTCATCCGGGTTCTTCTTGGCGTTGTAGATCAGCGCCGAGGGGATGCCGAAGCTCATGCTGAACGCCAGGAATTGTGACCAGTTCACCATAGCGGTCTGTTCCCCCCGCCCTGTCGGGCCTAGATACCGGGCGGTCAGCACACCGGTCAGCATATTGACCAGCAGAATCAGTACGCTGACGAACATCGTTTTGACGGCAGCCGAGCTGTTGTCCTTACTCTTCGTGAAGCGCCGGAGGGAGGACCAGACTGTACTAGCGGGAAGTGATTTCGCGTTCAACTGCTGCATGTGGTATACCCTTCTTTCTGCTCTGAGTAATCTCTTTGGCACTGAGCCCAAGTCCGATCAGCATCCAGATCAGATAACCCTTGAGACCCGGAAATCCGTTATCCGATACCAGACTTACCACAGCCCCCATCCATGCCGCCAGCGACAGGCGGGCGTAAGGCTGAAGATGATCCTTGCTGGTTACTCTGACGGCAATCTCTTTAATGACAGCCCCCAGGGCTCCGAAAAAGAACAATGCGCCGAGTACTCCGAAGGTGAGCAGCAGTGCGATCACACCGTTATCCATGTTCCCGTATTCACCAAGCTCCCCGCCGTTGCCAATCTTCGTCCCCTGTCCTACACTGCCGATTCCCTGCCCGACCGGATTGCCTGCCACCATCGGCAGCATGTTCGTCCATAGGCTGAGACGTTCATTGTAGGAATGATCCTCCTGCACCGAGGTGAGGGTCTCCATCCGGGCGACCAGCCCCTCTGCCCCCGGCAGCTTGGGAACAATCGTGAACAGCGCGGCTGCCACGAATACAAGCTGCAGCAGGGTTTTCCATTTGCCTTTGGATGGAGAGGAGGCAATGTACACCAGCAGCATCACCAGCAGGACCAGCCATGCGGAACGCACCAGCGTAGTCAGCAGGCAGACTACTACGAGCAGAACACCGATCCAGCGCAGTGTCCCCTGCCATCTTTTCTCCAGAATCATCGGGACCAGTGCGAAGACCAGGAAGGTTGCCGCCGGGCCCGGAGAATTCAGAGTGGAGAACACCCGGATCTCCAGGGGATACGGTGTGCCGATGGACATCATATCCGCGTTCCGCATCCAGAAGGCGTCCCACGGGGGAACCGTCAGATACTGTACAATTCCATATGCTGCAACCAGCACGGCGATATTGGCAAAAGCGTACAGCAGCCGGTCGATATCCTTCGGTTTGTACTGGGTTACCGCGAAGAACGGAATCAGCAGCAGCGGTACGATATAATTCGCCAGATCGTATACCGAGCCAATGCCGTTCTTCGCGAGGCCAATCATCGCGCCGTAGGCCAGCGCAATGGAGAACAGCAGAAGGATCCGGGTAGAGGATTTGCGGATCTTGTGAATCTCCTTCAGCACCGGAATGGCTAAGGTAGCTCCGGTGAGCAGAGGAGCCAGACTCAGCAGTGATACGGAGTGATACACCCCTTCATACCAGTCTGCGATCCGCCGCAGCTCCGGAGCAACCGCCCAGATCAGCAGCGTGTAAGGAATTAGCAGCCGTGTATTCAGCAGCGCCAGCAGGAAGGCCGGGAAGAGGATTCCTGCCAGTATCACTCCCTGCAGACTGTTCGATGAGCTGAGCTTCGCACTGGCGAAGCCGATCAGCAGCGGCAGAATCACTGCTGCGCCGCAGATCATGGTCATCACTGCCGCTGACTTCACAGCTGATCTAGAGGGGAGACTCAGACTGTTCTCATCCCTGCTTAGCATCTTCATTCCCCCGCCTCCCGTCTCCGCCGCTTCTCGTTTATTGCGATTTGCTGTTCTTCACTTTATCCCGCTTGCGCAGCTCCTTGAGGAGCAGCACCAGGAACTGGGCATCATCGACCAGGTATCTTTTCCATAGACGGCCCGGCTCCTGACTGAGCCTCCACAGCCATTCCATCCCGGTTCTCTGCATGAAATCCGGAGCCCGTTTGACCGAGCCTGACAGGAAGTCGAAGGTTGCGCCCACACCGATCGAGATCGGCGCCTGATAAGAGGTATAGTGACGGTATATCCATTTCTCCTGCTTCGGCGCTCCCACGCCTACGAACACAATATCCGGCTGACTCTCGGTCAGCATTTGGATAATCCGCTGGTTCTCTTCTTCGTTGTGCTCAAAGCCGTAGGAAGGAGAATAGCAGCCGACAACATTGATACCCGGATAAGCTGCTTTCAGGTTCTTCGTCGCCTGCTCCGGCACGCCTTCCGCTGAGCCCAGGAAGAACAGCCGGTATTTCCTTTGTTCAAAAGCATTGCCCAGCCTGCTGAACAGGTCCGCTCCCGATACCTTTTGCTTCAGCGGCTTACCGAGCATTTTGGAAGCCCAGATGAGCGGCATTCCGTCTGCCACAACAGCTCCGGCTTCGGAATAGACTTCCTGGAACTCTTTGTCCTTACGGAGCTTGATCACATGATCGACATTGCATGTCAGGATGTAGGACTGGTTCCTTTCCTGAATCGTTTTGTCAATGTAATCGAGCAGGTCCATGAAATCATAGTTATCGAAATTGACATCGAACATATTCACTTGGTTCATCGTATCACTTCTTTTTGTGGGGAATCGGCCAGCTGTGAAGATCGATACAGGCAGTTCAGGTACCAACAGAACGGAATGATGAATTGGACCGTCGACAGCGTGTTATCTGTGAAAGAGTAGATCAGAAACGCTGCTATAAAGAGCAGATAATAAGGTTTGACCGGCGGTGCCAAAGCCCTGTACACCAGAAGGAACACAGCCAACAAGGAAAGCAGCAGCAGGATTGCGCCGAAATACCCTCCATCGAAGTAGAAGCGGATATACTCATTGTGCGGAACAACGAACCCTTTGTAGAGCGATCCGTCATTCGCCACCGTCACCGCTCCAAGACCCCGTCCCGCATAGGGGGAATCCTCCGCTTTGTTCAGGAAGTACTCCCAGGCTTCCGCACGCCCTGACAGGTCGACCCCCGTTTCCGTCGTACGTTCGAAGGAACGTTTCTTGATGTTATCGAGCTGCAGGTAGACTGCCGAGGTGATTACCAGCAGCGAACACAGCAGCGGGATCAGGAATTTCGTTTTGCCTTTTAAATACTGCCGGGAGATGTCGTAGAAATAATAGAGCACCATCAGGACCAGTGCCAGGATCGGCCCCCGTGTCCCGGTTCCAATGAGAATCAGGAAATTCAGACCCAGCATTGTGTAGTAAAAGCGGATATGCTGCGGGCTTCGCTTAATTTCAATGAACGCGATCGCGACTCCCATGAAAGCCAGCATAGCCAGATGCGCCGGAATATTCGCCCCCTGAATCCGTACTGCGCCGGTGAATTCGATGTCGAGTAAGGAATGCAGATGAGCCGCCTGCAGCACCACTCCGGCTAATACACTGACCAGCGGCAGCAGGGTGATGATGCGGATTTGCTTCTCAGCCACCTCCTTCTTCCAATTGATAAGCAGGAATACGAAGGGCAGCGATAATCCGATAAAAGCTTTGACTGCAATCGATGAGCTCATCTCCGGCAGCCAGATGGAGAAGGTGAAGGTAATGAAGACCAGCACCAGCATCGCCCACAGGGGCTGGCTGAGCCGGAACTTCAGGCCGTTGACCAGAATGCACGGCACCAGCAGCATCAGGATAACCAGTTTGTAGAGTGAGAGAATCTCAACACCGAACATACTGCCGCTGAACAGGAAGTTAATCGAGACTGCAGTGGTCAGCAGAACGAAGTAGCTGATCAGTTCCGGACGGGAGATGGAGACGAACAGCAGCATAATCAGGAGTACAGCAGCTACGGCTATGACCGGCTGGTAGATGACCGCTGCCCCCAGGAATAATGCGGACATGAGATAGAGCATTCCGTATGGCAAAGCGTTTATTTTGGAGCCCCATTCAAAATTAGTCATGTCACGCACTCCCCTCACCCCGCTGCGGATTCCCTCTTCCGGTTCCAAATCATATGGAGAGTTCCGCGAATACTCTCCAGCCGGCATTTGTTCAGCAGCCTTCTTCCCTGACTGCGGGAGAGAATGGAATCTGCCAGAATGTATATCACCTTGGCCCCTGTTTTGCCCAGCAGCAGCAGGTTACCCTTCATCCCTTCGCTTTTCATCGCATTGGAGATGCCTTGGCTGTAATACCGTTTCATGATCCAGTCTTCAGTCAGACGGTTAGCCGGTACGAAATGATCCACCGCCATCTCCGGATGATAGAGAATGGAATGCCCCTCCTGCTGGATTTGGCCGAACAGCCAGGTCTCTTCACCGGAGAGCAGCGAATCACCTTTTCTCCCCAGCTCCAGCGGAAACAGGCTGATGTCGAACACGATCTTGCGCATCGCCATATTGGCTCCGCAGGGGTGCAGACGCTTCGGATATTCCCTGATCCGGTTGCCCAGATCAACTATGGTATATGGAAGCTCGAATGGCTTAATCAGCCATTCCGGCCGTTTGCTCTCGAAGATCGGAGCAATTTTACCGCCCATCGCCATCACTTCCGGCTTCTGCTCAAACGTACTGACGATCGTACTAATCCAGGTCCGGCAAGGTATCGCATCATCATCCAGGAAGGCGATGAGCGGCGATTTGGAAGCCAGAATCCCCGTATTCCGGGCCGCCGACAGTCCTTGCACCGGCTCCAGAAGATAACGGATATCCATATCAGCACCATAGGTATCAATAAACCTCCGGATGGCGGCTGCCGTATCATCCTTGGAACTGTTATCCACAACGATGATTTCGGCCTGGTCCAGATTCTCCAGCGGAAGCAGCGAATGAAGAGTCTTGACCAGCAGAGCCGACCGGTTATAGGTGCAGATGATAATGGAAATCTTAGGTACATCTCCGTGTACAAGCATCGGCATTCACCCAATTCCCATAGTTTTAATAAGCATTTTTGGAGCCAAGCAGCATCAGGCCGGTTTTGACAATGATCTTAAGATCCAGCATAGTACTCCGCATGTGGATATAGGTCAGGTCCAGCTGGACCATTTCGTCAAAGCCAACGCTGTTTCTGGCATTAACCTGCCAGTACCCGGTGCAGCCCGGTGTAACCATCAGCCGTTGTTTGTCATACTCCGTATACTGCGCCACCTCTTCAACGAGCGGGGGACGGGGGCCTACCAGACTCATATGGCCCAGAAGCACGTTCCAGAGCTGAGGCAGTTCATCAATACTTGTCTTACGCAGGAATCTTCCCGTCCGCGTGATGCGGGGATCATTCTTGATCTTGAACATTGCGCCGCTGACCTCGTTGTAAGCCATCAGATTGGCCTTCAGCTCCTCGGCATTGGAGACCATGGATCTGAATTTGTACATGGGGAACAGCTTTTCATCTTTGCCGACCCGGTTCTGGCGGAAGAACACCTTGCCTTTAGGATCTTCCAGCTTGATCAGGACAGCCACTACCGCGAACAGCGGCAGCAGTACGAGAAGGCCAAGAGCGGAGAAAAAAATGTCGATAATCCGCTTCAATACCAGATAGGAATCCATTTCCTTACTTCCTTCATTGGCATGCAGCATGTAAAGTTTCGGCAGGACGGCCTCATAGTCTTCCGGCAGTTTTTGCATGCTCATCTCTCCTCATTCCTCCTAGATATTGTAGGTTCAGCTGCTCAGTGTGGTTTGTCCGGCCTGTTTCAGCCATTCCGCCATTGCATCCATAACCTGATAACGTAAATCTTCGCTCTGGAGAGCAAATTCCAGTGTGGTCAAAATATAACCGAGGCGTTCACCGACATCATATCGCGTACCATCAAAGTTATAAGCATATACCCGCTCGCTCTGGTTCAGCTTCTGGATGGCATCCGTGAGCTGAATTTCGCCGCCCGCGCCTTTTTCCTGAAGGTCCAGATACTTGAAGATCTTCGGTGTGAACACGTACCGGCCCATGATCGCCAGATTGGAAGGAGCTGTTCCCAGCGCCGGCTTCTCCACGAAATTGTTGACCCGGTAGAGCCGTCCGTCCTGCAGATCCGGTTCGATAATCCCGTAGCGGTTGGTGAATTCATCAGGGATAACCTGAACACCGATTACCGAGTTCTGCGTTTCTTCATACTGGTCAATCAGCTGCTTCAGGCAGGGGACCTGTCCGGTTACAATATCATCACCGAGCATGACGCCGAAGGGCTCATCACCGATAAACCGTCTGGCACACCATACGGCATGGCCCAGACCCTTAGGTTCCTTTTGCCGGATATAGTGAATTTCCACTTTTGAGGAACGCTGTACTTCTTTGAGCAGCTCCAGCTTACCGTCTTCCAGCAGTCTGGATTCGAGTTCAAAGGCATTATCGAAATGATCTTCAATCGCCCGCTTGCCTTTACCGGTAACGATGATGATGTCTTCGATCCCGGAAGCAATAGCTTCCTCCACGATGTATTGAATCGTTGGCTTGTTGATAATGGGCAGCATTTCCTTAGGCATCGCTTTGGTTGCCGGAAGGAAACGTGTGCCTAACCCGGCTGCCGGGATTATTACCTTTTTGACCTTTTTCATCACACATACCTCCCAAAAGTTTCATTCACTTGCCGCTTCAGTACATTATCTGGTCTGGTTCATCGCAATTCCGAGAATTCTTACACCTGTCTGCTCCATGAGAGCCTTCAGCTTGCGGAGTGATTCACGCTTCGTCCGTCCGTGTCTAGCCACGATGATTACCCCGTCTGAGAGAGGAGCCAGAATACGGGCATCACTGTACTCTACCGCTTGCGGAGAATCCAGCAGAATCAGATCAAAGCTTGCCTTCAGTTCTTCCAGCAGGGCTGCCAGCTTGTCGCTGCCGAGCAGATCCGGCGGACTGACGCTGGTAATTCCGGCAGGAATAACCGCCAGATTAGCCAGGCTGCCATATACGGCAATATCCTTGGCTTCCTCGTAACCGGCCAGATAAGCGGCCAGCCCTTGGCTTCCTTCTACATCGAACACGCTGTGCAGTCCGGGCTTCCTGAGATTGCAGTCTACAACGGCTACCTTCTTGCCGTCCTGGACAAAGGAGACAGCGAGATTGGAGAGAATCGTTGTCTTGCCCTCCCCGCCTTCCGCAGAAGTGAAGAGAAGCACCTGTCCACCCTCGCCCTTCAGCAGACCGAGCTGGCGGATGTAAGTACGCAGCGAACGGAAGGATTCAGAGATATGCGAGGACGGGTTCATGTCCGTAATCAAACTTCTATTCAGCCGTAACATAAGCGCCCTCCCCTACTCTTGCCTTGGCATTTGCCGCTTTGCCCAAATCACGTTTACGGATAGCAGGAATGCTGGCAATGACCGGAAGGCCGAGATCGAATTCTGCTTCCTTCTCAGATCTTAACGTACCGTTCAGCGTTTCCATCAGCAGGATAATTCCGATTGCTGCCATCAGCGAGACTACAAAGCTGATGATAATGTTCATGGTTGAACCGCTGTTGACCGGTCCAGGCTGATTTGCAGGGTCCGCCGGGGTCAGGAACGTTACATTGTCCAGATTCATCAGTGCCGGCAGGCTGCGGATGAATGTCTGTGAGACCGCGTTTACGATCGTAGCAGCGGTGCCGTAATCCTCATCCTGCACACTCAGATTAATCACTTGGCTTTTCTCCGAGGATTTGATCTGAAGCTTGGCAGCCAGCTGGCTTTCCGTCAGACCGAATTCGGGATGCTCCGCGATCACACTCTTCATAATCGTTGGTGACTTCATGATTTCCTTATAGCTCTCGATGAGGTTAAGACTGAAGTTCAGTGCGTTGAGATTGTTGCTCTCGGGGACATTTACGACGTTGTTGACCAGTAGCTGTCCAGAGGCGGAGTAGACGGGTACGACGAAGTTTTTGCTGACATAGAAGGTGGTGGCGCAGGAGATGAGCACAAACACCGTGATTAACCATAATCTTTTTTTAATCAGGTTAATGTAATCCAGAATCGTCTTTTCCACAGTAACCCTCCTTCCGCTTGTGTTCATTTTGAAAGCAATCATGAAAATTTCAGAACTCTTGCTTTTATTCTATCAACGCGCAACATTTGTCACATGCCTCATAGCATCACTTTACACTTCACTTTCGTGTGAGTCCGTTTGGTCCTCAAGAGGGTACGGATGGTATACTTTAGTAGTATATAGCTGGTAATAACTAACATAATCTGATCACTTTGGCTACTTCACGTGTCACTTCATGCTTGAAATATAAAGAAACCGTTCAGAAAATGTTCAGTTGCTCATGGTAAGGTAGGGACCACAAAGGGCACAAAAAAACACGGACATCATTGTCCGTGTTCATTAATCATCCGTTATCCGCTAACTTTAGTCGTATGACATCTCGTATTTGGTAAGCCCCACCGCATTGGCATATAATGCCGCCTGCGTCCGGTCCGCTACCTGAAGCTTCGCCAGAATCTGGCTGACATGCTTCTTGACTGTGAATTCACTGATGAACAAGCGGGAAGCGATCTCCCGGTTGCAGGCGCCCTGTCCAAGCTCAATCAACACTTCCTTCTCTTTCGGTGTCAATTCATCCGTTGGACTGTTGCCGCTCATCCGCATCTTGTCTTCCATCAGGCCGGGATCGTAATACTTTCTGCCTTTGTGCACCAGCTGAATCGCAAACAGCAATTCCTCCGGCAAAGCTTCCTTCAGCACGTAACCGTCTACCAGCACTTCTTCCGCCTTCAGGAAATCTTCCCGGCTGGCGGAGGACGTAAGCAGAATGAACTTGCTGACAATTCCGCGTATACGCGCTGCTTTGATAATGTCCAGACCGGATTCATCGGCAAGCTTCAGGTCAATCAGCACAAGATCAGGCTGTATCTCTTCTATAACGAGAAGAGCTTCCTGGCCATTCGTAGCCTCACCGGCAAACTCCAGATTGGACTGCATTGAAATCACAGCAGCCAATCCTCTTCTCACCAAAGGGTGATCATCAACAATGACGATTTTCACTTGAACGACCTCCTGCCTAAAGTTTATGCATTTTTTAGTTCAGCCACACCGACAGGGATTGAGATCAAAATTCTGGTACCTGCATTCTCACTGCTGGACAACTGGAAGTCACCGCCAAGGGACTGTGCCAAATATTGCATATTCTTCATTCCCAGTCCGCCGGTGTTATCCTCGGACTCGGTCCAGATCAAGTCCGTATCGAATCCGACGCCATCGTCGATAATCGATAGTCTGATCCATTTGGGCTTCAGGGACAATTCAACATCCACCCGGCTGGCCGCACCATGACGTATGGCATTGCCTGTCGCTTCGGAGATAATCCGGAAGAGCGCCTTGTGGTAAGGATAAGGGAGACTGAAATCATCCCCCGTTATTTTCAGTTCAATTTCCACATCGTTGAGCCTCGACAGGCTCTTAAGATGTGAACGGACCATGCCAAGCCAGCTGGGGCCGCCGCTCTTCTTGGAGCTGAGGCTGTAGATGGTAATCCTGAGTTCCTTGGCAACCTTGGTGGCTGAATCATGGATAAGCTCAATTTGCTCCTCGAGCTCACCTTCGGACATTTTGCGCCAGGACTGCTTCAGAGAATGCGTGGCATAGACGATGCCAAAAAGACTCTGCGATACACTGTCATGCATTTCATCGGCTATCCGGTTCTGCTCATTCGTGATGATCAGCCGGTTCTCGATCACGCCCAGCTCATGGCGCTCAAGAATAATCGCACTAAGCTCCGACAGGAACATCAGCTGCTGGATGTACCATCTGCGGCCTTCCAGCCCTTCCGAGGATTCCAGCCTCACCCCGATCATCCCGACGAAACGTGTGCTCATCCTTACCGGCATCAGCAGAAAATCCCCAAGACCCGGCAGACTCTTGAATACCGGTTCCCGCTGCAGCCTCCATTCATGCTCATGCTTCTCAAGTTCCATGAACAGAAACCGTTCTTCCTCATGCTGCCAGCCCGTCTGGCGGCTCTCCGGAGCAGGCTCCCCGCTCTTCTTCGCGAACCAGAACAAGGCTTTCTCCAGCTTGGTAAGCTTTACAACGTAATCGGTAATGACTTGGCCGATATTCATGAAATCATGCTGGCTCGATGTTTCCACGATGTGATAAAGCGACTTGATATGTTCCATGGTATCGTTGGTCCGCGCGTTTGCTTCCTCCCGTTGCCGCTTTATCCCGTTAACCATTTGCATAACTATAACCGCAAGAGCCAGGGCTAGAAACATGTTGCCATTAGCAAGCACGATTTCGGAAATAGATTTCCCCGTAGATCCGGGGAGCAAATAACACAACGCGGCGACAATACTGAAATACCCGAGAAGCAGGCTCCACGCAAAATAGAATGATAGCGATCCTGCAGCAATCAGGACAGGACTGAGCACATACAGCTTAAACGGGCTGTCGTATCCGCCTGTACATAGCGTCAATACAATGATTCCCGCCAGCTCTATGCCGATTACGGTCATAAGAACACGCGGTCTTGCACGAAGCCTCCGGTAATAGAAAGTAAATGCTTGAGCAAATAAGAATAGCACAATGATTAGTAGGGATTTGTATATTACGGAAGGCCCCGCAGGAACCATGAGGAACATAAACGATGTGAGGGACAAAGAAAAGGTTCTGTAAATAGCGATCATTCTGTCTTCGGCTGTTGCTTTAATTTTCATCCCACCACCCTATTCTCCAGTTTGTGGAAAATTCGAGCTTATTCTAAGCTATGTTTAAAAGCATCATACATGAGAAAAATCACAATAACAAGTTTCGCTTTTTAATGACAGCGTTTACTTTTAAAATAAAAAGCATGTCATTAACCTTTTTTTACAAATACGCACTCAGTTATATCCATAATTCCAAATAATAGCGTATTCATGAACGAACTATAATTTTCTGCCCAAGACAAACAGCCTGTCCCCCTCGTGGACAGGCTGTTGCTTATATAATATTCACTACCGTCATGATCAATTCTGTCGTCTGCAGTCTATTCAGTCACCGCCGGCAAAGCTATTTGCTGCTTGGGCCTATTACATATGCAAATCTGATAACGTTGTTCGCCAACGATATGATACCCGGTGGACATAATACGTAAGGTATGGTTTCTTGTGTCCACCTTATGGAGACTGCGGCAACTGATGCAGTAATATTCTCTCATGGCTTCATCTCCGGCATAGTCTAGAAGAACTATTCAAAAACTGCTAATATTATCTAAATCATATCACTGTCTTTTTCTGCATGTCAACAATAATCTGCAAATTACGACATTAATCCAGAAATAAAGTAGAATAATGTCGGTTTTTATACGTTGTTACGGCATTTCTGCGGAGAAATGCCCATACATCTCTTAAACAGCCTTGAGAAATAGAACGGATCCCTATAATGAAGCATCCCCGCAATTTCCTGAACCTGCAGGGGAGTGTTGAGCAGGAGATGTTTGGCTTCCGCCATTTTGAGACGGTGAATATATTCATGCAGGGGATAACCGCTGCTTCTGCGTACAGTTCGCCGGAGTGTAGACATGGAGATGTGCAGATCCGCGGCGATTCCAGGCAGTTCCGGCTCTTCATAGATGCACGCCCGCAGCGCGTCACGGATATGAGGCATGTTATCCCCCTGCAGGATACGGTTATTGCCCTGGATATTCAGTGAACATTCCAGCAGCATCTCTTCGAGCTTCAGGGCTGCCCGGTCCGCATCCCCGGGAGCTCCGCCATCCATGAGTCCCAGAACTTCTTCAAATAAGGACGTAAGTCCCTGCACCGTATTCGCCTGACAGACAGTCCCCCCGGCTATCATCCCTGTCTCTATCCATTCCGTTACACGGCTTCCGCCAAAATTAATATAGTATTCATCCCAATACCCTCCTGGAGGCGGTCCGAAACTGTAGCTGCAGCCGGGACGGAAAAAGAACAGGCTCCCTTCACGAACCTGCTGCTCCTTGCCCCCGTTCTCGCTATAAGAACCGCCTCCCGAAACTATGTATACGAGTGCCCAGTGCTCGAACACCACACCGGAACGATAAAGTGTTCTTCCCGGAAGATGACCCGCTTGTCCTATGCGTATTGACTTCAGTCTGAGCCTGGAAGATTCCACCTTGGGATCGATAATCCGGATTGGATAGGGACTGATCATATAATCCATGAGCTTGGGCATAGATTGCATTCCTCCAACTGTTTAGGAGTGATATGGTTGTAATGAAGATGATCATATTCTACATGAATAAGAGGTGTCCACGCTATGCCCGAAATTCGTAATGTACAGTTGCTTCCTTACCCGCAGAAGGTCACCGTATCCCAAGGCCAGTTTCTCATTCCCGCCAAGGGGAGTATTGTTCTGGCCGGTGAGACCCATCAAACCGCACTTCCGGCGGCCCGTAAGCTTCAACAGATAACTTCACAGGCGGTTCAGCTCACGCTGCCTATCTCTGTAGGGATACGCCCTTCCACCGTTTCCGCCTTTACATTCAGCTATAATGCCCTGCTGACAGCCGGAGCCTACGAGATTGACATTGATGAACACGGTGTCACTGTTGCCTACGGCTCGCCGGAAGGCGCTTATTATGCGGCCGGAACCCTGAAGCAGCTGATGGAGCAGTACGGCAGAAGTATCCCCCTGCTGGTAATCAGCGATACGCCTGACTTTGCCGCCAGAGGACTAATGATCGATATCAGCCGTAATAAAATCCCCAAGCTCGAAACCCTGTACGCGATCATTGATCTGATGTCCGATTTGAAGCTGAATCAGTTACAGCTATATATAGAAGGAGTTCCATTTGCCTATGAGTCTTTTCCGCAGGTTTGGGAGCTGGAAACCCCTATAACAGGTGAGGAAATTCTGCTGCTGGATGCCTACTGCCGCGAGCGTTATATCGAGCTGGTACCCAACCAGAACAGCTTCGGCCATATGGAGGGTTGGCTGACCCGTCCCGAATTCAACAGCCTGGCCGAAATTCCGGAGGGCTTCATGCTTCCCGATAATATGTATGACAGCGATCTGTATCCCGAGGGGCTATTCATGCACCCCGGAACCTTCGATACGGAAGATCCGGAAGTGCTGAAGCTTCTGGGCACAATGTATGATGACCTTCTTCCTTACTTCCGTTCACAGTTATTCAATGTCGGATGTGATGAGACCTATGAGCTTGGACTTGGCAAAAGCAAAGCTAAGGCCGATTCCGCAGGCAAAGGCGAGCTCTATCTGTCGTTCCTGCAGAAAATTCACGGACTCGTTACAGAGCGCGGTAAAACCATGCAGTTCTGGGGCGATATCATCATTCAGCATCCTGAGCTGATTCCCCGCCTGCCGAAGGATATTATCGCCATGGAATGGGGCTACAGCGCCGCTCATCCCTTCGAAGCGGATACCCTGAAATTCCGTGAAGCGGAGATTCCGTTCTATGTCTGTCCGGGAACCAGCTCCTGGAATTCACTTACCGGACGGACCGACAATATGCTGGCTAATCTGCGCAGTGCGGCAGTGCACGGCAAACGTAATGGCGCGATCGGCTACCTGATTACAGACTGGGGCGATTTCGGCCACTGGCAGCATCTGCCGGTCAGCTATGCCGGATTCGTCTACGGGGCAGCACTGGCCTGGAATGTGGAGGGCAATCTGGATGCGGATGTAGCGGGATACCTGAACACCTCCATCTTCCATGACCGCTCAGGAACCATCGGACAGTTGCTGCTCGACCTCGGAAATTACTATCAATTCGAATCCGGTACCCTCCGCCCGAATGATACAGAAATGTCCATGCTGCTGCGCAGCAGTCTGGATCATGTGCATCTGGCAGAGAAGCTGGCCGGAGAGCAGCTTCAGCAGCTTGAGCATTATATCACCGGCATAGAAGCAAGACTTGAAGGGCTAGCCCTGGAATGCGGGGATGCCGGTCTTGTCGCAGAAGAACTAAGCAACGGAATTCACTTCGTGAAGCATGCCGTGCAGCTTACCCGGCTGAAGCAACAAATGGCCGGGGCAACTCCGCAGATTGATGCGGCGCTCGTGCAGGCACAGATTCACGATCTGGACCTCCTGCTTCATCATTACCGGCAGCTATGGACCCGGCGCAACCGGCTCGGGGGCCTGGAGCAGAGTGTATCGAAGCTGGTCCGCCTGCGCGGGGAGTATGTTGCGCTTGCAGCCAAGCTGGGCGAGGCTGACGTACAAGGATAGAGTTAGTTCCAGGACTATAGAAGCGCTTAGTATGATCAGAAAAGGTGAGCACAAGAAAATGTTGTATGAATTACAGCTTTAACCTCCTGATAGGTGGGCTTTTACAAGGAATGTTGTATGAAATACAGGAATTATCCTGCTAAGCTGCCTGGAGGAGAAGAAATGCTGCATTTCCTACAACAATTTCCGATTACGGGTTATATATCTCGAAGAATGTTGTATTTCGTGCAGGAATTCTGATCGAAGTTGTACTGTATTGCGGTACCAGCCATTCATTATCTCTAAACAAACGAGTCCCTATCCACAATAGTGGAATTGGGACTCGTTTTACTATATCCGGCACTTCCCTGATACTACCTGCTCCGCTCTTCCATCCGCCACCCGCCAGTTGGTCACTCCGCCGCCCAAGGCTGAGTAGTAGAACGGACGGTCTCACCCCTTAACGCAGCCTGCTCCATGAGCAGCGCCAGATATTGATCCTGGCTGCCCTCGGCCAGACTGTAGAAGGAAGGGCCTCCATCTACATGCCGCTGCATTCTGTCCAGACTCTCGGCGATAGCGATCTCCTCTTCCGTAAGCCGGGCAGGGATAAAGGGATTGCGGTACAGCCACTCCCCGTCCCCCATAATACCTCTAAGATATAAGCCCTCCAGATTACCGCCATGACCGGCATCGATCCGGCGCAGCTTGCTGTAGACTGGAGTGTCATAGCTCTGCAGCCAGGATACTTCATCGTTTATCATCTCTCCGCGGTCTCCCCGGACGAGCAGCCGGCCAGCGCGAATCCAGGAGAAATACTGGTCACGGGTGAAATCATAGACTCCCAGCTTGCCGCCGAAATCCAGGGTCGCCAGCGTTTGCTCGGTCTGAACCAGCTCCTCGGCAGTTGGAGGACCGCTGCGCTGCGGGCCGTTAATAATAGAAGAACCGAAACGCTGGGCACGGATAGTCACATTCTCGAAGCGGAGATCCAGCAGCTGCCGGATCAGGCTGATGCCGTGATATCCATGGGCTGTGGATACCTGAGCCTGGCTGATCGTCCCGAGGCGTCCGGAGCGGGCCAGCCTGATTCTGGCTGCATGCATCGGCTGGAACATATACTGCTCAGCGATCTGGATGACGGCTGATCGGTCCAACGCATTCCACAGCTGAGTGAGCTGCTCCAGATCCGGCGCCGGAGGGGTTTCAGCCAGGAGCGGAATTCCTTCAGCCGCCAGTCTAATGATGTAGTCTTTACTGGCCTCCCTCTTCAGGCAAATGACGGCAAAGGAAAAGCCGCCTGCTTCAATAAACGTATCGATTGAAGTATATACTTCTACGCCCCAGCTTCTCTTCAATTCTTCCGCTTTATCCTTATTGCGGACGTACAATGCCGCTACGGCAAAGCGCTCCGGAAATGCTCTGGCGATCCGCAGATAGAATTCTGCCCGCCAGCCTCCGCCCACCAGTCCGAACCTGATAATCTTCATGTATAACATCCTTCCTTTCTGCACTGCTCACATAGTGTTATTCCGTTGTTCAGCCCTTCTCCCGGCCTGTAATCTCTGCGGTTAAATAGTCCGTTAGCCCCTCCAGGACCTCATTTCCAAAATTGGATTGAAATAGGATGAATCTAGGACTATAATCATGACAAATACCCACTTTTTTCCTAATAGTAGAAGAACAATACATTGTTGACAGGAGACAAGCCTATGGATTGGCTTCATGATTACGAGGACGAACTCCGCCTGGTTTTTCAGGAGAGCCGTACGATTATCTCAGCGTTTCCCGAACCGCTTAATGCTCAAGGCCTGTCCTATCTTGATCAGTTTAACGTATTTAAGGCAGGTAGCCACAAAAATTACATATGTTATCTCCTCCCCTTCTGGCTGCAGGACAAATGCGGGCTGACTATTCCCCTGACCCGTCATATGTCGGTCGGCAACGTCTTCTTTATGCTCTACTTTTTCCTCCAGGATGATCTGATGGACAGTAATGAGCTCACCGCTGCACATGCACTTCCGCTGGCCAATCTGCTCTATGTCGAGTTTCTGAATATTTACCGTCCGCTGTTTCCGGCGGATTCCCCGTTCTGGTCATACTTTGGCCGTTACATCTCGGAGTGGGCAGACAGTGTAAGCGGTGAAGCCAGCGGAGATTACTTCCTTAGGGACCGCCTCCGCATCTCCCATAAAGCCAGTCCGCTTAAGCTTACCAGCACTGCGGCACTGTTGCTGTCAGACCAAGCCTCCCTGATCACCGAAGCAGAGGAGATGATACATAACGTACTGCTGACTTTGCAAATGCTTGATGACTATGAGGATTGGGAACAGGATTTGGAGGAGGGGAATTACAATTGCCTGCTGTCTCTGGCACGCTGCCACGGGGGTGATGATGGGGAACCGCTCAGTAAATCATCGGTAAAGGACTTTATTTTCACAACAGGCGGACTAGCTTCGTATGCAGGGACAGCTCTGACCAATCACAGAACACTTGAAGCCTTCACGCTGGAGCTTCCCCATTTGTTATCCTTCCATCAGGTACTGGTGAAGAACCTGCAGCATATGGCCGCAGCAATCGAAGCGGAGAAGCAATTATTGCAAAGCGGAGGGCTCAATTATTGGTTAACCAAAAATATGAATATTTTATAAAATATATAAAAAAGCAATAGAATTATAGATTGGCCTATGTTATGCTTATCAGGAAAATATAACCAATTCGAAAGGGTGATTGTATTGTCAGACGCAATTCTTAAGAATCAAGTGATTCAGAAGGCCTGGGAAGATCCAAGTTTCAAACAGAGACTACTCACAGATCCGAAAGAAGCCCTCAAAGAAGTGCTCGGCATTACCCTTCCTGATAACATTACATTGAAGACAGTAGAGGAAGGCTCCAATGAGTTCTATCTCGTTATTCCTCCAAGTCCGGCTTCCGGAATGATGAAGACTAACGTCTCTGCGCTCGGCATCTGGTAACTTTCACTAACAAATCAAGCTAATAAGGAGTTGGAATCATCCGGACCCTCTGCACGCGGCAGAATGGTGATGGATTCGGTTCCGGCTCCTTTTTTGCTCATGAAGCGGATTTCCCCCTCCATCGCCTCGATAATACGGAAAGTAACCATCAGTCCAAGCCCCGTACCTTTTGTTTTGTTGGAAGAGAAATACGGTTCCCCCAGCCGGCTGAGGACCGCAGGCTCCATGCCTACCCCATTATCCTTAATATGAATATGTACTTTATCCCCTCTGCCATATGCCAGCAGCTGAATGGTGCCTTCATCGCCCAGCGATTCGATGCTGTTCTTGATAATATTAATCAGCGCCTGCTTAAACTTGGAAGAATTCCCTTTGACCCACAGGCCATCCTCTACATCCAAAATCATTTTGCCCCCGTTCAGGTGACACAAAGGCAGCAGAATACTCTGAATATGCTTGAACTCCTCATCCACGTTAAGCAATGAAATCTGCTCAAACTCCGGTTTGGCAAAGGTCAGGAAATCCGTGATGATACTCGCTGCACGGTCCAGTTCACTGAGTGCCATGAACAGATATCTCCGCTCATCGCCGTTCGACTTCTCGCTGAGCAGCTGAAGGAACCCCCGGGTGACCTGAAGCGGGTTGCGCACCTCATGGGCTACAGACGCTGCCAGCTCGCTGATAATTTCCATCTTCTCTGAACGCTGCAGTTCATTGTTGAACAGCTCCAGCTCACGCGAATATTTCACCACCTGCTGATGATTCTGCGCCAGCCGCCGGCCCAGGATGACAATCAGCGACAGAATGAATACCACCAGCGCCCATTTCCAGTAGAACAGGTCATAGTTTCCGCCCTTAACATAATACCAGACTAGCTCCGTGACCCCAGTTAACGCGGCAGTACCAAAACCTATGGCAAAAATGATAGCATCCTTATTGCGCTTCAGGGAGAATATGATCACGCAGGCGATTAGCAGAATGAATTGCAGGATCATGATGATCCCAAGAATCTTAGTCGAGACAAAATAGTAGAATTCCAAAATCCGGTCGCCGGAGAGCGTATTAACAATCAGACAGAGGATACAAAAAAGGGAGTAGACGGACTCAAATTTACGGAACGAGCGGATGATGCCAAATTTGCCGCCGCCGAATATTTTCTCAAACAGAAAGGTCAGGGAAGGCAAAAGGGACAATAGCGCCACGTCAAAGAACACTACGCTGACCGGCCCCAGATAACTGTAGAAGGTATACGTAAACGGAGAGTAGGTAATGGACAGCACTCCGGTGGAGGCTATTACTATAGCTAAAGAAGCGGCAACCGGAAAGTACTCTTTATTCAGATAAAATGCGCAGACAAACAGGACTACCGCCACGAACACAAAGGCGCCGCCCAGGATCACATCGATAAGTCCGTTTTTAATATAATCCTTGATCAGCACACTATGCTCACCGACCACGATCTTATCCTTGATTCCAATCCGGTCCTTCATGGTTTCTGTCCAAATATACATCGTCTTGCCGTTGTCCATCATTTCCAGAGGCACAAGCAGCGAATAATTATCCTTAATAAAGCTGCGGTCGTTCTCGAAAATCAGCCGCTCATCCACGTACACTTTGACATGCAGGGCATAGATCGCATCAATATAGACGGAAGGGGCTGCGTAGCTGTATGAAGGCAGTGTTATCTTCGTCCAGGCGGAGGATACCCCCGGCGGCATCTGAGGCATCTCAGTCTTCGCTCCGACCTCCATCCATCCTTCCGTTTCCGTCAGAGGAATCTTACGCCCGCTGTCTCCCGGACCCTCCTGCCACTTCATCTGCCAATGGCTGATCTCGCTGGCAGGATAGTAGCTTTGCGCTGATACCAGAAACGATCCGCAGATTACTGTGAGCAGAAAGAGTACCAAGGTTATATGTAAACTTTTGAACATCAAAGACATGCAAGCACCTCAGAAGAAAGTTTCAGAAACAAAGTTCTGTTAGTGTTAGTATTTCGCTCCGCCCTCCGCCCATCCCTTCAAAAAAACGGAATAAACAAAAATAATTCCTAATTATTACCGGAGACTGGTAATTTAACAATAACCTCTGTCCCCTCACCCTTCCTGCTCTGAAACTCTATAGAACCGTTCATCGCTTCAATAATCCGGAAGGTAACCATGAGTCCAAGCCCCGTGCCCTTCGTCTTATTGGAATAATACGGCTCCCCCAGCCGGGCCAGCTCACTGACCTTCATGCCTTCGCCGTTATCCTGCACACTGATGACCACATGTCTGCCTGTCTTCCAGGCGGTCACTACGATCAGGCCGTCCTCCTGTAATGATTCAATGCTGTTCTTGATCAGGTTAATGAACGCCTGCTTGAATTTGGCCGGGCTGCCCGATACTTGGAGATCCTCCTGCAGATGCAGTTCAATGGCTCCACCCTGCAGATTGGCGAGGGGCACCAGAATGCCTGACACATGCTTCAGCTCTCCGGAGACTTCAAATACATCTACCGTGTCCATACCAGGTTTGGCGAAAGTTAAAAAATCGGTAATGATAACCGAGGCCCTGTCCAGCTCTTCCATGGCCATCTGCAGATATTCCTTCTCCTTCTTGCCCGAGCGCTCCCCCAGAATCTGCAGGAAACCGCGGGTTACCTGCAGAGGATTCCGTACCTCATGGGCAACCGAGGCAGCGAGTTCACTGATAATCTCCATTTTCTCCGAACGCTGCAGTTCATTATTGAATTTCTCCAGTTCCCTGGAGTATTCCACAGCCTGCTCATGATTCCCCGCAAACCGCCTTCCCAGAATAACGATCAGGGAAATGACGAACAGAACCATTCCCCATTTCCACCAATACAGATGATACCTCTCTGAAGAGAAATAATAGATCAGCAGCTCACTTAAGGACAGGAAGGCAAATATAGAGAACCCCATGGAGAAAATCACAGCATCTTTATTGCCCCTGCGGGCATAAGACAGCGATAAATACAGCAAATAAACAAACTGCGCCATAATCAGCACACCTGTCACATCAACGGTCAGGAAGGAGTACAGGTAGTCGAGCCGGAAAGCGAGCACTGCATTCAGCACAAGCGCACCCAGGCAGAACAAGGAGTACGCCAGCTGAAAATTGCGCAGCCGGGTGGTAAGTCCACGCTTGCCGGGTCCGAATAACTGTTCGAAATAGATCGTAAACGCCGGCAGAAGTGTGAAAAGCGCCAGATCGAAGCAGATTCCCGTCAAACGTTCCTGGCTGTTTACAATCAGCCGCAGAAACGGGGAATAAGTAATAAGCAGCACGCCAAAGGATATAATGACCAGAATCAGGGAAAAACCGCCCGAGAAAAACTCCGGTTTGAGAAACAGCAGGCAGATCATCAGCGCTCCGCCCATAAATATCAGCGCCGCTCCAATGACAAGATCCACGAGATCCTGCTTCACATAGAAGGACAGCAGCTTATCATAGCTGCCGACCCTGACTTCTCCCTCTATGCCGAACTCTCTGCCGCCGCCAGTACTCCACAGATATAGCTGCTTGGCACTGTCCTCCCGGGATAGCGGGATTAGCACCTTGTTGCCGCTGTAGTGGATAAGGTCATTGGAATCATAGATAAGCCGGTTGTCTATATATGCCTGCAGGCTGTCGCCGTATACTTTGTCGATCAGGAGTGCCGAGTTCGCCTCTGTACGCGGCAGAGAAAACCGCAGCCAGGCTGAATCTGCACCTGAAGGCGGTTGCGGCCTGTCCTCCCGCGCCTCTACCGTTCTCCACTCCCCGGAAGGAGCAGTCATGGCCTCCTGAATATCATGTATAGCTGTGTGTTCCCATTTAAGCTGCCATACCGGCAGGGCAACTTCTTTATGCCCGCCCCATTCCATGGCAATGCCAACCGGGATTATAGCAATCACGAGCAGCAGCATAATCAGTGCGGCTGCTGTTTTTGTTGAAGGCAACTTCATTGTGGCACCCCAGTGAATCCATAGTTATATTTTCGTAGTTCATATGATTCTTATTTTCGACAACGTTCGCACTATACCTGCCTTATCTGGCAAAATACCTCGAATTATAAGTAGAAACGACAAATCCATCCTCCAAGGGCGGCTTTGCCGGTTCAGCGAAAAATAGAAGGATAACTTATCGAGTGAAACATATAAATTCTTATATTTGCTCGGTTATTTTGGTTATTCCACGGAAGGAATGAATATATTAACAGAATGACCGCCTGGCTGGTGAACAGATTCGCCGCCGGTTTAAAGGGTATACAATTACTATAGGTAAAGGAGGCTCGCGATGGACATTCATAAGAAAGCCGCTGACGGTGAAGAACAGGACCGTGAGGATCTGATTACCGAGCGGGATATTGATGAAGAGTCCGGACTGTTCCAGGAAGGTACCTATCCCGGCGCACTTCCGGACAAGGATCAGAAAGCTGCTATTAACCATGCTGTCCCCAAAGAGGGGCAGACTTAAAATAAAGGGAGCTGAACAGCAATGGGCAATGAATTCAATAAAACGGAAGCCGACTTTGTGTATGAGCGTTATACCAAAATGGGCGGCATTTCCCCGGAACAGGATATTCCGCTGGAAGAATTACGTCCGCTTGGCACGATTACCGAACAAAGTCCGGGCGATGAAGTGGACACTGCCGGGAACCGGCCGCTGGAATCCGCTCTGGCCAGTCATGATCCCGCTAACTTCACACCTATAGACTTCGACGGTGTAGTGGATGACGGTTCCGATCCGGCACTGGTTGGCGATAATATTCTGGCTGCCGACATCGGGCTGAATGTGCCGGATTCCGGGCTTGGCCCGCGGGCGGACCGGAGCCTCCCTTCGGCAGGGACCCCTGCACCGGAACGGGACGAGCTGCTGGAATCGGATGCACTGTACGCCGCCGGCGCGGCAGGCCTGACCGGCGATGTTATTGATTATGCGGAGGATGAGGAGCTGCTGGAGGAGGATGAGGAGCTTCCGCTGGAGGATATCCCGGATGCCGACGAGCTTGATCCCGGCAGCGCAATTGACCCGGTCTCCCCGGACCCTGACGCAATGCCCGGAACCGATGTGCTGAACGGCTCCAGCGGTGAAGAGGACTAAGCGGCAGATCCGTATTGACTTTTGACCGAAATAAACTTACTATAATTTCATTCAATACGGCGATGGAGTTCGCCATAACCGTCCTTCGGGGCTAATGACTCCTACCAGTGGTCACTCGCTGGTAGGAGTCTGTTTATTTTCAGGGAGTATACTGTAATATGGGGGCATTGCGGGATGAAGAGGAAGTATGCACGGTGGGTGGAGCTTGCAGCGCGGCAGAGCCAGCTCGCTCTTTGGAGTACATTTGTGAAGTGGGTGGTGCTGGGGGGATTGGTCGGGCTATTGTCGGGGAGTGCCTCGGCTATTTTCCTGAAAAGCCTGGATGCCGTGACCAAGGTCCGGCTGGAGCATGCCTGGCTGCTCTTCCTGCTTCCTGTGGGGGGGGCTCTGGTTAGCGGTATGTACATGCGTTACGGCAAGACTAGCGCAAAGGGGAACAATCTGATTCTGGAGCAAATTCAGCAGGGAAATGAAGCGGTTCCGCTGCGGATGGCGCCTCTGGTCCTTATCGGGACGCTCATCACCCATCTCTTCGGAGGTTCTGCCGGACGTGAGGGGACAGCTGTGCAAATGGGTGGCAGTCTGGCCGATGCACTCGGAAGATGGATTAGAATCAACCCGCTTGACCGGAAAATACTACTGATGTGCGGAATCAGCGGCGGTTTCGGCTCCATCTTCGGGACCCCTCTGGCCGGAACGGTATTCGGTCTGGAGGTCATCGCCATCGGCCTGATTAGCCATAAGGCACTGCTGCCCTGTTTTGCCGCCAGCTTCACCGGTGATCTTGTGGCTTCCCGCTTGTGGGGCGTGCACCATATCCATTATCAGGTGGATGTATTCCCCGGTATGGATGCGCTGGTGCTGGTCAAAGTCATTGCCGCCTCCATCATGTTCGGTCTGATCAGTCTGCTGTTCAGTGAGCTCACCCATTATCTGAAGCGGACCTTCACAGCCATGATCCATAATCCTATGCTCAAAAGCGCCGTCGGCGGCCTCATCATTATCGCCCTGGTGTACATCGCCGGTACGCATGACTATCTTGGCCTCGGAATTCCGCTAATCAGTGATTCGTTTACGATGGATGTACATCCTTTCGCCTTTCTGTGGAAGCTCATCTTCACAGCCTTCACCTTGGGGACGGGATTTCAGGGGGGCGAAGTGACGCCGCTCTTTGCCATCGGAGCTACCTTGGGGAACAGTCTGGCCGGCGTGCTTCATCTATATGGGCCTTTTCTGGCTTCGCTCGGCTTCATCGCCGTCTTCTGCGGAGCCACTAATACACCTATCGCATGCTTCATTATGGGCATAGAGCTGTTTGGCTCAGGCGGAGCGGTATACATGTTCATCGCCTGCGTAATCAGCTATCTGTTCTCCGGACACAGCGGCATCTACAGTTCCCAGCTCATCGGCATCTCCAAAAGCGCACTGCTCCCGGTTCCTGAAGGAACGACGCTGGCTAACGTCAAAACCGTCAAAGGTCCGGGGGGCAAAACTGCCGGCGGCAGTTAACCCTGAGCTGCCGCCTTGGCTCCTGAACGGGCTGAGTCTACCTTCGATTCCAGCTTGTTGGCCTTCACCAGCACAGCTGCCGTAAGCAGCATGATGCCGTTAATGACAAATACCCAGCGGATCGGCAGGAAGGCTCCGAGCAGTCCGCCGATAATCGGGCCTGCCATCGTTGCCAGCTGGCTGGCCGCCTGATTCAGGCCGAAGGCCCGTCCGCGGAAGCCCGGTTCGATGACCTGGACAATCATCGCATTGACTGACGGGAGCACGCCGGCATAGAACAGGCCGTAGGCAAACCGCAGAATGGCAAACTCGACATAACCTGATACAAAATACTGCAGAATATTACCAATGCCTCCGCCGATCAGCCCGATGAAGAGAATAAATCCATAGCCCTTGCGGCTGCCGAGCCTGCCCCACTGCGGTGCCATAATCACGGTAGCAATGCCGACCGCAGAGAAAACAATGCCCGAGCTGAGCGAGGCGGTATTCTTCGCGATCCCCATGTCCAGCAGATAGATCGGCAGCAGCGGCTCCAGGATCATGACGGAGAAGGTACTGATGCCGGCAAGCACCAGCAGGGTGATGAACGCCCGGTTCTTGCCGGCTTCCCGGATATCATCCCTGACCCGGGACCGCGCTGCGGAGCGGTCGAAATTCTCTTCCTTCGCGAAGAAGGTAGCGATCAGTGCAGAGACGAGCACGATCACAGCCGAGAACAGGAATGCACTGCGGTTGCTGGAATAGTAGCTGACTACGCCGCCGATCAGCGGTCCGATGATGCTGCCGGTAGCTCCGGCCGTGGACATGATGCTAAGCGCATAGCCCGTCTTCTCTTCCGGCGTGTTGGTTGCTACCATGGCGATGGCCGCCGGAACGAATCCCGCCAGCAGTCCCTGCAGAATCCGCACGACTATGAATACATAAGGATCATGCACAAAGAAATTGATTAAATATAGCGCGGCCAGGCTGAAGCCCGAGCGGATCAGCATCGGCTTGCGGCCGTATTTGTCAGCAAGCGAACCCCAATATGGCGAGATTAGCGCGCTGGCCAGAAACGTAATGCCGAAGCTGACCCCCGACCAGATCTCCAAATGGCTTGTAACACCTAACTGGTCACTGAGAAAAATGGAGAGGAACGGAATCGAGATCGAATATGCCGTACTGCAAAAGAATACCCCTACCCAAAGCACGATCAGGTTCCGCTTCCATGAAAAACTCATGCTGTACACATCCCTTCTGTGTTTTTGTGGAAGCACTTCCCCCATTCTACCCCTCTTTGGAGAATGTGCCAATCCCGGCCGGAGCGGCAGGCTTTGCATGAAGCGGGACAAAGAAGGTATGATACAAGAGTGGCTGTACCCCATTATTCAAAGATAAAAGGAGAGATTGTGACTAATGCTTACTACAAGAAAACCCGTCATCCTGCTTGCGGCGATGTGCCTGATGCTCGTAATTCTGGCGGGCTGCGGCAACAAACCAACTAACAATAATGCTGCTGCCGGCAGCGAGGCCACTGCGGCGCCGCAGGATAATGCTGCTGCAGCTACGGAAGGCGTGCCTTCAGCTACGGCCAGCCATCCGGTGGTTACAATTGAAATGGATAACGGAGCGGTCATCAAGGCTGAGCTGTATCCCGAGGTTGCCCCTAACACGGTCAACAACTTCATTTCGCTGATCCAGAAGGGCTTCTATGACGGAACCATCTTCCACCGGGTCATTCCCGGCTTCATGATTCAGGGCGGCGACCCTGACGGTACAGGTATGGGCGGTCCGGACTACAGTATCGCCGGAGAGTTCTCCGCCAATGGATTCACCAATAATCTGCTGCATACAGAAGGTGTTCTATCCATGGCCAGAAGCCAGGACATGAATTCCGGAGGCTCGCAGTTCTTCATTATGGCCGCCGCTTATCCGAGTCTTGACGGCAGCTATGCCGCTTTCGGCAAGGTTACCGAAGGACTGGAAGCCGTGCAGGATATCGTCAATCTGCCGCGTGATGCTGATGACCGGCCCGAACAGCCGCCGGTGATGAAGAAGGTTACGGTCGATACCCTCGGCGTAACTTACCCGGAGCCGCAAAAGGTGCAATAACCGCTATTACCTGCGTAATCCGCTGCCGCCCTTCCAGCAGCGGCAGCGCAAAGTACAGCAAAGCAAGAGCCATCCTCCGGTTACGGAGGATGGCTCTTGCTTTATAAACCGTATTCTTAAATCATGCGGCGGATTATTGGAAATGGGTGTTCTTCGTTCTCCACTGCTCCAGCTTAATCCTTACCCAGAAGCTGTAGATGCCGAGGGTTATTACCGACAGTACGAACCACTTGATCCATTGTCCGAACAAGCTTACTGCACTGCCGTCAAACCGCAGACGCTGTCCGTTTACTACGGTATGCTCCACCTTCCAGCGGTAGATCATCACCACGGACCAAGGATAGCAAATCCCGAGGGTACACACCGTAACGAGCCAGCCTGCCAGGCACCAGCCAATGTACTCGATAAGCGTCCCGTCAAAGTAGGACTCCCTGCTTCCGTAATTCATTGCCGCATTCATATTCACTGCCATGTGTCTCCACCTTTCAATCCTGTAAGATCTTACCTGGTTCTATTTTCCTTATTATCCATGCCGGCTACTGCTACATTTCTCACTATCCTGTATGAAATAGCCAACTAATTGTCGAATGATCTGCTATATAAAAAGAACCGGCCCTGTTCAGCGCCAAATAGCGCGGAACAGGGCCGGACGATGTACAATTTCATTAGCTGCCCGGATGATACAGCGGGATCACCGCTCCTGCTCCGGCCGCCTAACTTATCTTCTGCTGAGGGCATGCTGCCCGTTGCGCAGGAAGGTACTGCGGCTGTTCCGCAGCAGCGAGATCCGCTCCTCTGCGAGCTGGTCCGCTGCAGCGTAAGCTGGAATCCCGCTCAGCTGGGAGATTTCCAGCACGCGGGTAATGCTGTCGTAGATTTTGGCGATTTGCTTGAACGCCCGTTCCTTGTTATAGCCGTTCAGCTCGTCTGCGATATTGATTACACCGCCGGCATTAATGACATAATCCGGGGCGTAGACAATCCCCATCTCATGCAGGGCATCCCCGTGGCGCGGCTCTTTGAGCTGATTGTTAGCGGCTCCTGCCACAACCTTGGCTCTCAGCAGCGGCAGGGATTCATCATTGATGGTGGCACCGAGTGCGCACGGCGCATAGATATCGCAATCCGCCCCGATAATCTCGCCCGGGTCCACCGCTGTAGCACCGTAAGCCTCTACTGCCCGGCTGACAGCTTCTTTATTAATATCTGTGACGATCAGGCGTGCGCCCTCTTCATGAAGATATTTGCACAGCGTGAAGGATACATTGCCGACACCCTGCACAGCAACGGTTCTGCCTGTCAGTGAATCACTGCCGAATGCTGCCTTCGCCGCTGCCTTCATTCCCTGATATACCCCGAAGGCTGTAGCCGGTGAAGGGTTGCCGGAGGAACCATAGGTAGCCGAGATCCCGGTGACGAAATCCGTCTCCTGATGGATGATGTCCATATCTTCTTCCGTTGTGCCTACATCCTCGGCTGTAATATAACGGCCGTTCAAGCCCTGTATGTATCTGCCGAAGGCGCGGAACATCGCCTCATTTTTATCTTTTTGGGGATCACCTATAATCACCGTCTTGCCGCCGCCCAGATTCAGCCCGGCAACCGCATTCTTATAAGTCATGCCCTTGGCCAGCCGAAGCGCGTCCACAACCGCCTCTTCCTCTGTAGCATATGTCCACATTCTCGTTCCACCCAGTGCGGGACCCAGTGTTGTGTCATGAATGGCAATGATCGCCTTTAAGCCTGATGCCTTATCCTGACAAAACAGCACTTCCTCGTAGTCGTCCCGCTCCATTGCCGCAAACAATTCCATTAGATTCATTTCTCCTGTCTCCACTTTATGTACATGTTACGTTTCATAACAAAGCTAGTCCTTTCAGGACATGTTGTCAATATATTTTGTCCCATTTTCAGCTTTTTTCAGCAAATTCAGGCAAGCAGCAGACATCAACCTTACGTGAAACGTTAGAGAGTCAAGGTTGATGTCTATGCCGCTTTATTCCCAGTATTGATCAGGCCGGTATTTGATCTCTGATTGTACAGCTATCGTCAGGCGGCCGGAGGCGGCATCATACACTACAGGATTATCACCTACATAATACCAGTGCTTGATCACCGGCCCGTCAGCGGGTTCCTCGAAACGGAATACATTCAATTCAGCCTTCAGTCCGGTAACCGCCGCGCCTTGTGCAGCTGTAACTCCGGTCAGGGTAATCAGGGTCAGTCCGCCCTGCTTATCGAAGGTATAGCCTATGCCGTCTGTACTGCTGATCAGCATGCGCCCCGTTACGGAATGCTTCACCAGCACTCTTTCCTGTTCTGCCATTAGGGATTCCTCCTCCAAATATGGGTTCAAGCCTTATTCAAGGCAGATCAATCAGCATGACAAGCGTATCCGTATCCTTGTCTGCCTGCAGCGCGAGCTGGCTGACCGCCTCAATCCGGGCAGAATCTCCCGGCCTGAGCACAGCGTCCCCGTTCAGTGTAATTTGTCCCTCGATCAAATAGATGAAGATCCGCCGTCCCAGCTCCTGCCGGAAATCCAGCCGTCCGCCTGCCAGCGTTCTGCCCAGATAGATGGTCATATCCTGGGCGATACCGACAACCTCCGCTGAGGCTTCAGCCGCCACTACCGGAAGGAGTCTTCCTTCAAGCTTCGCCGGGTCGAAACGCCCTGTCGCGTAGGAAGGAGCCGTGCCCCGTGTACGCGGCATGAACCACAGCTGCAGCAGCCGCACCGGCTCGCTGTCTGAAGGGTTATGTTCCGTATGAATGGCACCTGTTCCGGCTGACATCCGCTGAATACCGCCAAAGGAAGTCTCCGCCACATTGCCCAGGTTATCCTCATGGCGCAGCACGCCGGACAGCACAATGGAGACAATCTCCATGTCACTGTGCGGATGGGCACCGAAGCCTCTTCCCGGAGAGATGGTATCGTCGTTACAGACCCGCATCGGGCCGAAAGCTGTATTGTCAGGATCATAGAAATCGCCAAACGAGAAGACATGACTGCCCTTCAGCCAGCCGTGATCGAACCGGTGTGCAGACTCTGCAGGATATACTTTAATCAATGTGATCTCCTCCTAAAGGCTGTTATTGTCTGTCTTAACTTAAGTTCATGCGTTCAATATCTTCAGTGTAGCAGAAAGCTCCGCAAACAAGAAGAAACGGGCACCGTCCTCAGGGGCGGCATCCGTTTCTTCAGTAGATAACAGGTACAGTAATATAGCGTAAAGCTCAATCCTTCAGAATTAGGCCTGAAAAGCGTTCCAGTGCGTAACTGCTTCCAGCGGAAGTCTGGCTGTCGGCCGTCCTTCTACTGCTGCCTTGCCCAGCGCAATGAGCATCACCGGCACATAACGCTCCGTAATCCCGAACAGCTCCTTGAAGCTGTCGTGAACGAATCCGCCCATAGGCACGGTATCATAACCTCTCGCTTTGGCTGCCAGCATAAGCTGCATGGAGATCAGCCCGCCGTCTATCAGCGCAATATCCTTCAGCCTCTCAGCAGGCATGCCGGAATAACCGTCATAGCTTCTTTTGGCCATAGCCGCGCCTATTTCTGCTGTGACATATCCGGCTGCCTCTGCGTACTGATAGATGGTCTCCGCATTGCGGTACGCCTCAAGATCGCCAAGCACGGCTATCGTCGCTGAGGAATCGGTAATCTGTGCCTGGTTATGGGCAATCGGCAGCAGCTGTGCCTTCACATCCGGATCGGTAATGACAATGAACCGCCACGGCTGCAGGTTGGAAGAAGACGGGGCCAGAATCGCCTCTTCGAGGATCTCCTTAATCTCCGCATCGGATATCGTCCAGGACGGATCGTATTTCCGCACAGAATGCCTATCGCGAATCACCTTGCTGAATTCCTGTTCTGCCTTCAGTTCTGCTGACATACGCTCATCCTCCTCTTCCTCTTCCTCTTCCTTTTCCTGATCCACAAAAACACTTCATCAACCACCGCATCCCAGCGCTGGCGTTTAACTGTATAATATTACGCACAGTATAATTCAAAAAAAAGCACACTGTCAACCTTCCGTTTTGCGCACCATATCGGCCAGCGTGTAGCGTTCCAGAACACTTAGCGCACTCCGGTCCAGCTCGTCCAGCAGTTCACCATAGGCTGCCTTCATTTGTGTCCCCAGTGCATTTACACACATTGTATCACTGTGACCATTATCGCGTCCTTCTCCTGCCTCCATAGCCCGATAAATCTCAGCAAGCGTCAACTCCTCCGGCGCCCGGTTAAGCAGATATCCTCCGTCACGCCCCTCGCGGGTCACCAGAATCCGCTCACGGGTCAGATTAGCCATAAGGCGCCTCAACAGCGTGGCTTCGGACGACAGCAATTCGGCGATCTCGCAGCTCGAACAGGTATTTCCTTTTTTCGCGAGGATCACTAACGCCTGCAGCACGAGACCAAACGACTTATATTGGGGAGCTCCGCTGTTTCGTGTTTTCGCCATAGTTCCCGCTCCTCCTTCATGATTAAGTGATTAAGTGGTCGATATCTGCAGTTCGGAAACGATGAACCATTTCTTGGATGCAGTATCTTTCAAATAGACTTGGATCGTATAGCTGCCCTTCTCCGTGAAGGTGTAATTATACGCCGCCGACTTGAACCAGAAGCTGTCCTTCTTCTCCGTAATCTGCTGATTATCCACGGTATCCGTTTTGCCGGCCGGATCAGTAATCGTTATTTTCAGGTCCGAGACATCTGTTTTCAGCTGATCCACCTGCACCAGGGTGTAGAACGTACTGCTGGATGCGGTTCTTACTTTGCCAAAAATGGTCCCCTTATCATCAAGCAGCACCGTGTTCACATTAGGCTTATAGATACGGATCGTCCCCGCCGACTCGTCCAGTGACAGGATCGCATGCATATTGTCAGGAAGCTGGTCCAGCGGCAGATAGGCCTGGCCTTCCGATGATATCCCCGGCTGCTTTTGAAGCACGTTATTTATGTACACTGAGAGATCCGTTTTGCCCGCAGCAGCATACAGCAGAGTTCCTCCTGAGATAATCATCAGCCCGAGTGTGGACACCACCAGCTTACGCATTTTCCCCATCATTTCCGTCCCCCTCAAATATCCCTATGCTGATTATACCCGTCAAACCGGAAGGAGTTGCTCTCAATTGTAAAATAAAACCGGTTGCCTCATCCTGTTAAGAATGCTGCAACCGGTTATTATGCGTAAAAATTATAAATATAAAACGATTCCGGGCGAGTCTTTACAGCTTGGCAATCGTTTCAGTCAGAACCGGTACGATCTGTGATTTGCGGGAAACTACACCCTTCAGCACAGCTTTGTTGTCGTCCAGCTTCACATTGTAAGCCTGCTCCACAGCGCCGGCTACACGGCCCAGAGCCAATCCTACAGAATCGTTATTCAGGATATCGGTAACTACGAACAGGAACAGATCAAGTCCCTTGTCATCGATAATAGCTGTAAGGGCCGTTTCCAGCTCAGCCTGCTTGGACAGCACATCATTCACATCCACAGCATTGACCTGGGCGATCTCCACTTTGTATTCACCCATTTTGAATTCCTTGGCATCCAGGGAGATCAGCTGGGCGATACTCTTGTCACTGAGGTCAGCACCTGCCTTGAGCAAGGCAAGGCCATAGCTCTCAGCATCTACACCAGCGATGTCAGCCAGTTCACGTGCAGCGGCAACATCCTCTTCAGTGCAGGTTGGCGATTTGAACAGCAGGGAGTCGGAAATGATAGCGGAGAGCATCAGACCGGCGATGTTCTTCGGAATAGCTACACCATTCTCTTTGTACAGCTTGTTCAGGATTGTTGCAGTACAGCCTACAGGCTCTGCACGATAGTACAGCGGATGAGCGGTTTCAAAGTTCGCAATCCGGTGATGGTCGATAACCTCAACCACACGGACCTGATCGATATCATTCGCACTTTGCTGGCGTTCATTATGGTCAACGAGAATAACCTGGTTCGCTTCAGCTGCAACATTCTCCACCAGACGCGGTGCCGGTACCCCGAAGTGATCAAGTGCATATTGAGTTTCGCCGCTGACCTCTCCCAGACGGACCGGCTCGGCATCCCAGCCTAATTCCTTCTTAAGTGCTGCATACGCAATTGCTGAACAGATTGTATCTGTATCCGGGTTTTTGTGTCCAAAGATCAAAGTTTTTGTCATTTCCAATCTCCTTACTTTGTTTTTTGTGAGAATAATATACCATACATTGATAGAGCCTTGCCAGAATGGGCAGGTAACTTAGATTCAATTTAAAGTTACGTACGTTCCCTGACGGTCCGCTGCGGGACTCCCGGCTTCGTCTTGGGCAGCGACTCGGGCACAGCTTCCCCGTGCAGCGGCTCATTGTCCGAGAACAAATCCGGATTCTCCCCAAGCATGCGGCTCAGGATATCCGTTGTCTCCACAGTGCCGCAGATCATGACCGCAGCATCGCCGAACCTGCCCCGGCGCAGGGCACCGCCTTCCTCCAGCACAGGCTCCACCTTCCAGAAATGCTGTGACCAGGACAGTCCGGAGTGCCTGCGTGAGGGAACAGCAATTTCCTCCCCCTCAGGTGTCACGGTGTATAACTGTTCATGCCCGTCCGTCATTCTGCCGGGGATATCCACCCATTCTTCAATTCCGTGGATGAACGTGTTTCTCCGCAAATCAACACCCAGCAGCATAATCTCCGCCTTGCGGTCCAGCAGCCTGCCATAGACCGAGCCGCGCGCGCAGGGTGTATCCCAGCGCTGGTCTCCGGCAGTAAAGTCTGCCGCGTCCGCACCAAGCGCAGCTACAGAGTGTGTCGGATGCCAGGAACGGATCACGCCCGGCCGCTTACGGAACAGCTCCGGCAGAATGCCGACGCAGACTGGTGACTCCAGAACGGAGAACCGCGGATTCAGCGCGTTAATATACGACCAGGTATGCGCCGGCAGGACAAGCAGCCCTTCCTTCATATACTCGGAGAGCGCATCCAGTACGGTCTCCGCCCCTCCCTCTACTTCACCGATGCTCTTATAGGAGGAATGAACCAGCAGCGTTCCTTGCGGATCTATCCCCAGGCTCTCCAGCTGCTTCATCAGACTTGATTTGGTGTGCATGTTTAACCCCGCTTTCTTGGATACTAAATCGGACACTAAATATGAATACAAAATACACCTTGCATTTCTCCTAATTTACTATTAAAATTATAGTAACTTAAAAATACTCATTAAGTATCCGGCACGGTTAGACATATACGCTTAGACTCACAAAGCTTGAGTTTCTGATCTCGAAGCGACAAAACTATATAGGAGGCCTTCACATGAGTTTAACATTAAAAGGGCTGCATCATGTATCCGCCATTACAGCCAAAGCACCGGAGAACTACAAATTCTACACGGAAGTGCTCGGACTACGCCTGATCAAAAAAACTGTAAACCAGGATGACGTTTCTGTCTATCATCTGTTCTATGGTGATGAGACCGGGAACCCGGGCACCGAGCTTACCTTCTTCGAGCTGCCGAACGCCGGCCGCAACCGTGACGGCAACAACAGCATCTCTGCGCTTTCACTCCGTGTACCAAGTGATGATGCGCTGCTCTACTGGACCCAGCGGTTCACAGTGTTTGGCGTGGAGCACGATGAGATTGCCGAACGCGGCGGCCGCAAGACACTGGCCTTCACCGATCACGAGGGACAGCGCCTTATCCTCGTCTCGGATGAGCATAATCAGGGTATGGCTGGCGGCAAGCCCTGGGACAAGAGCCCCGTACCGGCGGAATATGCCATTGTTGGACTTGGCCCGGCACACCTCACCGTAGAGACAGCCGAACATACGGCGCTGATCCTGGAGGATCTGCTCGGCTTCCGCCGCAAGGACACTTACCCTTCGCTGGTAAACGGACAGCCGGATGTCATCGTATTCGAGACCGGAGAAGGCGGCTCCGGCACAGAGATCCATCTGGAGGAACGCAAGGATCTGCCGCAGGAGCGCCTCGGACGCGGCGGTGTACATCACGTCGCCTTCCGCGTAGATAACGAAGAAGAGCTCAAGCTGTGGATCGAACGTATCCGCACCGTGCAGCTGCCCAATTCCGGATTCGTCGACCGCTTCTACTTCCGCTCGCTCTATTTCCGCGAGCCGAATGGCATTTTGTTCGAGCTGGCTACGGATGGACCGGGATTTGCCACCGATGAAGAGGTAGAGCATTTGGGCGAGGCCCTGGCCCTTCCGCCGTTCCTGGAATCAAAGCGCGCGCAGATTGAAGCGCATTTGAAGCCGCTCGATACCCGGCAGCAGGCTTAAGCTTAAGAAGGTGCCGGAACAAACCATCTAATCCTTTCCGCACTAAATACTCCGGACCGCTTCGCGGCCCGGAGTATTTGTTCTATTCATGAGAGCATAACTGCATACTTATGCCTATCAGCTCTCTGACCAGGTAACCGTGAAGATATTGTAGCCTGGACGGGCAGTGGAAGCTTTGCCCGTGATCGATACCGGACTCGTGCCGCCGAGTCTGCCTGTGATTTTGACCGTGCTGGCTGTTACGGTCTCTGAAGCATTATCAAGCCGCTTGATGCGCACATATTCACTGTACACGAATCCCATCATGTCCAGCGTTTCCTGCGTGGAATAGCTGAAGGCCACCTTTTTCACACCGTTTGCATCCGTATCAAGGGTGGTCGCAATCAGGGCATCTGCCGGAATCGGGAAATCCTTCGGCAGGTTAACCGGCCGGGCAGTACCCTCCACCGGAGCTGTAGTCCCGCCGCCGGCGGAGGCTCCCGGTGAAGGGGCAACCTCGCTGCCGGTACCGATTCTCACTTTATAATTCGCAGCATCATAAGTTATCGGCACATCCAGCGCATCTGCGATCGACCGGATCGGCAGGTAGGTGGTGCCTTCGTAGGTGATTGGTGTTAGCGTTTTACCGTTGCCGTCTTTCAGCCAATACGGAGTACCATCCACCACAATCCCGAGGCTGTGGTTCAGATAGGCCTTGATTTGCTGCAGCTTGGCGCCTGCATAGACACCTGCCGAACCGGTTACTGTAAGTCCGGTAACCACGGCGGCAATCAGCCATTTTTTATTCATAGTAATCCTCTCCCGTGTGTTGTTATCAATATTGGATATATATAGCGTCCTTATATATTTAACACAGGGGAGAATCTTTCAACCTGCCGGAAGCCAAGTTCAAGAGGGATTGGCACTCAACGTCACCCGCCTGCCACAAACATTGCCCTAGCGTACAATCTTCAGAAGCTCCTCTAAACTGCGGATTTCATATGTAGGCAGCACATCCGGATCTCCCGGTTTCTCCAGCGGATTGAACCAGCAGGTATCGATGCCATAATTGATCCCGCCCTGAATATCCGAGGTCAGCGAGTCACCGACAATCAGCACCTTACTTTTATCAGAAATACCAAGCCGTTCAAAAGCATAATCAAAAATCCCCGTCTCCGGCTTCTGGTACCCTGTCTCCTCAGAGATAATAATTGCTTCGAATACTTCGCTCAGCGGGGAACCCTTGATTCTCGATTGCTGCACATCCTTAATTCCGTTTGTTATAATAGCCAGCCTGCAGCCGGCAAGCTCTCCGCATAGCTCTACCGCCCCTTGAATCAGGAACGTGCCCTCCCCGAGGAACCGCAGATAAGCTTCGCTGAATTCATCCGGCTTAAGCTCAAGACTATGCGCGGCAAACAGCCGGTTGAACCGTTCCACACGCAGCGCAGCAGAGGTAATCCGTCCCTGTTCGAAGTCCTTCCACAGTGAATGGTTAATTTCTTTGTAGCTGGACGCGTAATCCTCCGCCCCTGTCGGCAGTCCGAAATGGGCAAAGGCGTGGTACAAGGCATGGCTCTCCGCCATCCCGTAATCAAACAGCGTATCATCGGCATCAAATAAAATCACTTTGTACTTCATCTTTCAATATTTCCCTCCATCTCGTTTGCCGGTTCGACAACGTATAACCTTCTGCGATATAATTTACACAGACCAGCCTAAATAAATCAACGGGGTGATTGTCATTTTATACGTTTTAGCGTTTCTCGTGTCATTTTTTATCGTTTATCTGCTGATTCCTCCTCTTGGCAAGCTCGCTTTCCGGCTGGATTTTGTGGACAGGCCCAGAGAAGATGTAGAACGCAAAATACATAGGGAGCCGATTCCGCTCACGGCCAGCTATGCCATATTCGTAGGCTTCTTTATTACATATCTGCTGTTCGCCCGGGATTTCTCACTGGAGACACTGGCCCTCTTCATCGGCGGTGTACTGCTGCTGACTATAGGAACCATTGACGACTGGTACAAAACCAAAGGCAAGGACTTCCCGGCGCTTCCGAAATTCATTGTTCAGATTGCCGCAGCGATTCTCGTCTTTTTCTCAGGCAATGCCTTCACGGGATTCATCAATCCCTTCTCAGGAGATTATATCTCACTGCCGTTCATTCTGCAGTTCCTGCTGACGATTATCTGGATCTTCGGCGTCACCACGGTGATTAATTTCTCTGACGGCATGGATGGTCTGGCCGGAGGACTTACAGCGATCTCGGCAGTAACCCTGTTCGTAGTCGCCATTACCATGGGACAATCCTCATCAGCCATCATGGCGATGTCGCTTATCGGAGTCACAGTCGCGTATCTGCGCTACAACAAAGCTCCCGCCAAAATCTTCATGGGCGACGCCGGTGCCACCTTCCTCGGCTTCATTCTGGCCGTGATTGCGCTTGACGGTGCCTTCAAGCAGGCAACGGTGCTGTCGCTGTGCATTCCGATTCTTGCGCTCGGCGTACCGATCTTCGATAATATTTTTGTTGTTGTCAAAAGATTCCTCAAAGGGCAGGCCATCTATCAGGCCGACGCCACCCAGGTCCATTACCGCCTGCTCAAGGCCGGCCTGAATCAGAAACAGGTGGTCGCTGTGCTGTATCTGGTCAGTGTCTGCCTCTCGTTATCATCGATCATTCTGCTGTTGATTCAGATCTAGCTAAGTTAAGCCCCCTTGAGCCTTTGGGCCAAGGGGGCTTTTGTTTTAAGCGCAGTTCAATGCAAGCTCCAGATTTATCAGCCTTGCGTATAGCCTTTTTCAGCGGGTTTTCCCAAACATAAGGTCCACTGAGTCCGCAAGCAGCGAGCAACTGCCGGTCAGGCTGGAACTGCCAGTAACATTGGAACTAGAATCCTGCCTTATAGCGCACCACATTAGCAGCGTTCGCAGCATTCACATCAATTGCAGCATCCGCAAACAGCTACATTACTTGTGGCGGCGGGCGACCTGCGCCTCAAGTCTCCTTCTCTTCCGTAAAATCATGCAGCCGCCGGTAAATATCCACGATCTCCGGCATCGGCATCCGGACAAGTCCGCTGGACGAAGGCGCGACAAACTCCCGCACTCCATCGACCACCGGAGTCACACCCTCCTGAAATCCCCAGTCCGCTTTGGTTCTGCGGCTGAATTCCGTGTATACGCCTTTGCCGACAAAGCAGGCGATATCCGGGCGGTACTGCTCCAGCTTGGCGCGTAGCAGCTCCCGGCCCTGCGTGTACTCTTCACGGGTAATATCCTCGGCGCCTACCGTGGGGCGGGCGACTATATTCGTGAACCCGTAGCCCAGCTTCAGCAGCTCCCCATCCTCCGAGGCATCATACAGCCGCGGGGTCAGGCCGGAATTATGCAGAATCCGCCAGAAATTATTGCGCGGATTAGCATAGTGGTGGCCCAGCTCTCCTGAACGGATGCTGGGGTTAAAGCCTATGAACACAATCTGCAGTCCGTGATCCAGATGATCCGGTACCTCTTCCATTAAACTTCCCTCCTTACCCTGTTGATTCCATGCGAGCGCTTAAGCCCTGCTCTATATTAGCTTTATATAAGCATAACCCAAGCAGAGGCTTAAGACACGAAATGCCCCCGGACCGGAGGGCAGATACACCGGGAGCGGGGGCATCACTATAACTGCAGACTAATTACTATAATGATCCTACGGAAGAAGAGCCCTAAGCGCTGGTGACATATCCCGTTCATCCAGCGATACATAATTAATCGTCCCGCCTTTGTACTCTATCTTCACTATATATTTTTCCCCCAGCCGGGTGAAGGCGCGCTGGTGCTCCAATATACTGTTGATCTGCGTCTGATCTGTAATCACAGCGGACCGCTTCTCACTGCGGGCTAATTGCAGCCGCTTCTCGGGATCATAGATCTGGGAAGCAGGAATTTCGCTCTGGTGTTCATCCTTGAACATTTCAGCGGACAGTACCTCCTGCGCTGTGTACTTGATTTTATCGGCATAGCCCTTCTGTTTCAGCCAGGCCGTCATCTCACGGTAGGATGGATACCATTCATACGAATAAAAGATCTGATTACTGTTTGAATTCTGCTTAACAACGTATTGGATTGAAGCCAGCGCACGCAGGTCGCTAACCTGATCTTCATAAGACCTGTTCAGCAGCTCACGCTTCAGAATTTCATTGAATTCCTTTACATCCTGCGGTTCCGAGATGCTGTACACTTTATCCAGATAGCTCAGCCTGAAGCTCTCCATCTCCTGATCCAGCTGGGCCAGATAATACTTCTCACGCTTGAAATCCTCTTTCTCCATGACCGACTTTAGCTCCGGCTCAAAGCCCTTTGCCGGAACAATATAGGTCCGTACGAGCTTCCGCCCGCTCTCCAGCTTGTAAGCCAGAGTAAACTGCCGGTTCCCGGTATAATCGTACTGCGGGGTATTCCGGGGATCCGGCCTAGAAGCAACAACTGCATGATGCATCGCGGTAACAGCTTTGATGTACTCCCGGTCCGTTGAGTAAATATTCTCCTCCGGTTCCATCCAGGTATTATGACCTTGCGGATTCTGCGTTAATTCACGGTAATTGCCCCCGGCATATACCGCAGTCACTTTATCAGCCTGTGGTACCCTGTCCTCATACCCGGTTAATCCGGACACGGGAACATAGAGCAGCAGACCCAGAAGTACGCCGTAAACCGCGAATTCAAGCGGTAGCTTGCGGGTCATAATATGCCAGGTTTTGCGGAGAATCATTTCGACTGCAATGAACCCGATAAGTCCACCCACAAGGGTACTGCCGATGATCCAGCCAAGCTGATTCCGCCCGGTGCCGAAGTACAGGCTGGCCAGCAGCATGCTGCAGAGCATTACACCGCCTTTGAACAGCGGATTGAAGTAGGTGAAAGCCATAGCCTGCCCGGATTTTTCACTGTGGCGTTTACGGTACAGCAAGAAGGACAGCGCGATGAACACAACAGATAAAACGGCATAAATCCACGCTTCTGCACTAGTTAAAGGCTCAATGGACAGGTCCATAATACGCAGAAGCGGTGCCCAGTTATTCAGGATATTCTGCAAGCCGGACCATTCCGGATACCCGTAGAGATATCTGTTCAGATGCATATCGATGAATTGCAGAAGTGCAGCGGGAAGAATCAGCAGGATGAAGATCAGTATTCCCTGGAGAATGGTCTGTCCCGTGCAAATGCCTACAAATACAGTGAACACAAATAGAAACAGCGTCAGCAGGCTGACGGTCAGACACCATTCCCAGACATCGGCTGCGTTGTAGATATACATGATGCCGTCCAGCGGGCGGATGATCGCCGCAACCGCAGCTGTAATCCAGACTGGCGGAAGCAGCAGGAGCAAACCGCTCAGCGTATGGGAAGCGAGCAGATGCGAGCGCCGCAGCGGCAGGCTGTGCCACAGATCGGAAGGCATTTTGGACTGCAGATAACGGAACAGGAATAAACCGGCTCCAATAGGAAAAGCAATGAGGAAAGGTGCAATTTCGATACCAATGTTAAAAAGCTGCGGGATCTCCATAGGTTCCGTAAACCGGTAGCCGTTCATGAGTATCTGCAACGGGAATATGAACAACAGTGCCAGTGTATATAAAATTCCGATCCAGCCGTGCTGGCGCAGGTTCTGGCGGATAATACTGCTGTTATAGAATAATCGGCTGCGCGTCATAACCGGCATCCCCCATTTCATAAATAAAGATTTCCTCCAGCGTCAGCGGCAGCAGATCAAACACATAAGGCTCGTAGACATGAAAAGCCTGGGCGATCCGCTCCCGGTCACCTTTTACAATATACAGGCTGACACTTCCCCGCTGCTCCTGATGGAGAATCTGCAGCTTGGCCTCCAGCGCCGCCGCATGGCGTTCATCGCGAAAGGCCACCTGGATCTTATGCGTGTCTGCCTTCAAATCATCCAGATCCTTCTCAACCAGCATCCGGCCTTCATGCATAATGCCGACATGGTCGCACAGATCTTCGATTTCCCGCAGGTTATGCGAGGAGATCAGTACGGTCAGCTCCCGCTCGGCTACTTCCTGGAACAGCAGATTCTTGATCTGCCGGCGCATGACAGGGTCAAGCCCGTCAATCGGCTCGTCCATAATCAGCACATCCGGCTTGCAGCTGAGGGCCAGCCAGAAGGCGGCTTGGCGCTGCATTCCTTTGGAGAAGCGGCTGAGCTTGCGCCGGGTATCCAGCCGGAACACTGTCCCGAGCTCCTCGTATCTTTTCTGGCTCCATTCCGGATATACGGAGCGGTAGAATGCCGCCATACTTCTAATAGTTGCCTGCGGGAAGAAATAAGGACTGTCCGGCATGAAGATCAGCCTGCGCTTCACCTCAGGAGCTTCAAACACCGGCTGGCCGTCTATCTTGACGGTCCCCGCTTCGGGACGGTAGATGCCGGCGAGCGTCTTCAGCAGCGTTGTTTTGCCTGCCCCGTTGGAGCCCAGCAAGCCGTAAATGGCGCCTTTATTTACAGTCAGCGAAATGTCGTCAACAGCCTTTTCCTCCTGGAAAATCTTGCTCACTCCGCGTATCTCAATCATGGCTGTTCTCCTCTCTTCTCTTATCCAGTGCCTGGCGGTACAGCGCACTCATCTCACTCTCCGTGAATCCGAGATAGACTGCCTCTGCCATCAGCCGCAGCAGCTCTTCCTTCAGCTCTGCCCGTTTGCTCTCATTCTGTCCGTGCTGCAGCGGGGCTACGAAATTGCCCTTGCCCTGCTGTGAATAGATGTAACCTTCCCGCTCCAGCTCCCTGTAGGCTTTCTGGATCGTATTGGGGTTCACCGTAAGCTGCGAGGATAAAGTCCTCACCGAAGGCAGTTGTTCATCCGCCTGCAGAATACCATGCATAATCATCTCTTTGACCTTATCGGTCAGTTGTTCATAGATCGGCTTGCGGCTGCGTACATCGAGTTCGAACATGACAGTCCTCCTTTCATAGGATGCTTCACAAAGGTCGTCTAGGTGTACTAACTGTACTACTATTATTAATACAGTCAGAAGTGTATGTCAATCATTAACATAATCATATTTGCGAACTCCCGGGCAGCGCCACCTCATGAAGCCCACGGATAAACGCGGTTACAGCCGCATACAAAAGGAACCCGGGCTGTAGAACAGCCCGGGTTTCTGTACATACCGGCTCCGGCGAGCCGGGTGTCAAACTACGCTACCCGCTCCGGGGCTGCTGCTGGGTAATACAGTGAATATTCCCTCCGCCCAAGGCGATCTCGCGGGTATTGACCTGCACCACCCTGCGGTCTGTGAATAACCGCTGCACTGTCTCCAGCGCCTCCGCATCCTGCCTGTCACCGAATGCCGGCATCACCACTCCGCCGTTGCAGATATAGAAATTCACATAAGTTGCTGCAAACGTTGTGCCGGGGGCACGGCTGTAGCTGCCGCTGGCCGGATCGATCCATCCCGCCTCTTCATCTGTAATTGTCAGCCGTTCCGGAATATGCAGCCGGTGAACCTCCAGCTTGCGCCCGCGCGCGTCCCTCTGCCGGATGAGCCGTGAATAAGCTTCGTGCAGCACCTCATATTGCGGGTCTTCCCGGTCATCGGTCCAGCTCATCACCACTACACCCGGCTTCACAAAAGCCGCCACCTCATCAATATGGCCGTCCGTCTCATCATCACTCATTCCTCTGGGCAGCCAGATAATCTTGTCTACGTTCAGCGTGTCGCGCAAATAACCCCCGATCTGCCTTTTGGACAGATGAGGGTTGCGGTTCTTATGCAGCAGACACTGCTCAGTCGTTATCAGCGTACCTTCTCCATCCACATGAACAGCTCCGCCCTCAAGGATGAAATGCCGCAGGTCATAATAGTCCAGCTTTTCTATCTCCAGCACCTTCCGCTTCACCAGCAGATCCTGGTCCCAGGGGAAATACAACCCTCCATCGAGTCCGCCCCAGGCGTTGAACCCCCAATCAATCCCCCGTACCCCGCCGCTGCCGTTCACTACAAAGGTCGGGCCGATGTCCCGCATCCACGCATCGTTCGAGGAGATCTCCACCACTCGTACCTGCGGTGGCACAAGTGCCCGGACATGCTCATATTGGGCACTGATCGTGCCAATCGTTACAGGTTCAAATTCCGCAACCGCTGCCGCCACTCTGGCAAAAGCAGCCTGCGCCGGCTTCGCCCCCAGCCGCCATGTGTCCGGCCGGGTCGGCCAGAGCATCCATGTCCCCTGATGCGGCTCGAATTCCCCAGGCATACGGTAGCCGTCTTGTCTTGGTGTACTGGTAATTCTGCGTGGCATAAGCATCCCTCCCGGCACTTGAACAGGATGGGGGACCGCAGAGAACGCTGCCCGGCATCTCGTCCTGTTCCAATTTATGCGGGGCCGGGGCAAATTGCTACGCCATCGTCGATTTCATCTCCTTCTCCCCGCAGTGGAGCGCTGTGGACCGGCTGAAGTCTGAGCTGGTCAATATGCTTGTCCAATATCTGTACAAGTAGCATCGTTACTCTCGTGCTAACACATCCTTGGCCGCTGATTCAGCCGGCGCGAACCTGCATTGTTGTACATTATGCAGGATTTCCGGCGATTCGGCGGGCTATAACCAGAATTGTTGTACTTTCTGCAGGATTTCCACCAGATCGAAACTTCAGCGGCACCGATTGTTGTATTTTGTGCAAGATTCCCACCAGATCGACGCTTCAGCGGGACTGATTGTTGTATTTTGTGCAGGATTTTCGCTGTTGCGTTTGCAGTTTGGCTCGCTGGCAGCCTGCCTCCATTCACCGTCTTACTTTTTATGAAGGCTTGTTCCACATCCCCCTGTACTACAAGCTGCAAAAAAAGAGCAAGCCGGCGTGGACTCCCCCGCAGCTTGCTCTTTTGCATACAAAACCTTCTTATCAGCGTTTATCCTTCCAGAAGTTCACCGGCTCCAGATCCTTCGTAATCACCTGGAAGGTATAGCCTTCCTTCTTAAGCGCCTCCAGCAGACGCGGCAGCACCTTGAGGGTGGCCTTCTGGTCATGCATCAGAATGACCGGATTGGTCTTGGACTGCTTCAGCTTATGGACCTGATCCATAACTGTCGTATAGATCTTGTCACTGTCCTCTTTGTACTTCCAGTCATTTGAATCCACATTCCAGTCCCAGAGATGATAGCCCTGACCCAGCACCTTGTCCCGGAAAGACTTGGTGAAATACGGTTTGCTTCCGTAAGGCGGCCGAATCAGCGTCGTGCTTGCACCTGTCAGCTTCTTGAGGACAGCATTATCGCCTGACATCTCCGCCAGCGCCGCAGCCGGGGAAGCATAGAATTTCTCCTTGCGGTGTGTCATGCCATGAAGCCCCAGGCCATAGTTTTCCTCCACAATCCGCTTCACCTGCGAAGGATATTTGTTCATGTTATTTCCCAGCATGAAGAAGGTTGCCTGCACCTCATACTTGCTTAAGATATCCAGCAGCTGCGCTGTCGTCGCCGACGGGCCGTCATCAAAAGTAAGATACACGGTTTGTCCGGGCTTGCCGGGTTCAACGGATGGCTCAGGCTCCACCGGGGCTGTATCCGCAGGCTTCAGTTCAGCTGCATACTTGGTTACAAAGGCGTCATCCGTAAGCCCCGCCGAACCGTCCTTCACCCGAAGTAAATATTTATCCCCCGCAAAGGATATGATATACCCAAGATACCCGCTCACTTTCAGCGGAACCATAAGTTTACCGTCCTGCAAAAAAGTGCTCACAGGCACCACTGTGCCATCTTTGAGCACAGCACCGGCATCGCCCTGCAAGGTCAGCGACCCGGAGCCGCCCGACACCAGAATTCCGTCCGTCAGGCCGGTAAGCGTCCATTTCAATTCATCGGCCAGAGCGCGCAGAGGGACATAGTAAGTGCCTTTTACAGACACAGCTTCTATACTGCTCAATTTATCGTTGACCCCGAGCTTCAGTACATTAGTTTTACCTTCAGCGTTAGCCGGGATCTGCACAAGACCCGTAATCAGGAACAAAGAGAAGAATAAGAGCATTATTTTTTTGATGGGCACAGCAGTAATCTCCAATCTATGTATATTTGTCTATAACTTTATCACACATAGATATAACGTAATTTGAGAGATTGTAACCGCAAGCTAAAATATTGTTACTCTTTTTGCAATGAGAAAATGAATATTCAGCTTTTTTTCTGAAATACGACAATTTGCGTCGAATGCTGTCACAGCAAGCAATAAGCGGTTAAATCACATGTTTTTGACGCAAAATAAATGTGACAAAATTAATAACAATTGTGCAATCTTGAACAAAGTTTGAACAACCTTAAAATTAGCTTAAACTGCGCCACTACAGTGATCTTTATCATACCTTTAAGTAGTTGTAACAATTTGATCACACATATTTAACTTGTTCGCCATTTTTAAGGTCTTTTTTAGCTTAATATACAAAATATGTATTTTGCATTATGGGTAAGTAGTTCTTACTATAGATACAGGTTAAGTAGTAAGCCCGTTAATGAACGGCGAATGAAAAGTAGTATTGAAGGAAGGAGTTCTATATGAAAAAAAAGGGACCGTTATACGCTTTGTTTCTAAGCCTGATCCTTCTCCTGCCGGGATGCAGTTCACTCACTGTTCTGAATCCTAAGGGGCCGTCTGCAAGGACGTTATCGGACACCATCATTCTCTCCATTGTTGTGATGCTTGGTGTTCTGGCAGTTGTCTACATCTTATATATCTTTGTACTGGTGAAATACCGGGCGAAGAAGAGTAACGAGGGTTACATTCCTGAACACGAGGAGGGCAACAAGGTACTTGAAGCGATCTGGATTATTATCCCGATCATTATCGTCGCCTTCTTGTCAGTTGTAACCGTCAAGACAACTACCGAGGTTGAGAACGTGGCCGCGGATTACAAAGATCAGACACCGCTGGTCATTTACGCATCATCCTCCAACTGGAAGTGGCATTTCAGCTATCCGGAGGAAGGCATTGAAACGGTTAACTACGTGAATATGCCTGTGCATCGTGCAGTTGAATTCAGAATGTACTCATTCGGCACCATTACCAGCTTATGGATTCCACAGCTTGCCGGACAAAAGTACGCCATGAGCGACATGCTCACCACGCTTCACCTTTCTGCTGATACCGAAGGCTCTTATATCGGAAAGAATGCCAACTTCAGCGGTAAAGGCTTTGCCCACATGGAATTTGAAGCCCTTGTTATGAGCAACAAGGATTATGACGAATGGGTGAATGACGTTAAGGAAACCGCGCCAGAGCTTACAGAGGATGAATTCAAAAGCCTGCTTGCCACGGACTTCCTCGGACGCAAAACCTATTCCTCGACCCATTTGGAGTTCAGTCCTCCCCCTGGAGACCACAGTGAACACATGAGTGGTGACGGAAGTGAGATGGATATGGACAACGGCAGTGAAGAGCATCAGGATAACAAAGAGATCCACCCTTCTCCTGAGCCGTCCAGTGGAACCGAATTTGACAGCGAACCTGATCCGGAAGTCGAACAGCCGCTGCCAAGCTCACCCGTAGATGCCGAGACTCATGATGGCAACTAGCTCTGCAAGAGCTTAATGTAACACACTGAAAGGAGCCACCCTAATGGATTTAGACAAATTTAAGGTTCACGGCGAACCCTTGATATACGGAGCCATGGTCAGCATCGCACTTGCCACCATCGGGATTCTCGTCGGGCTTACCTATTTCAAGAAATGGGGATACCTCTGGCGTGAATGGCTTACTACTGTAGATCACAAAAAAATCGGTGTCATGTATATCCTCGCGGCGCTGCTCATGCTGTTCCGCGGCGGTGTGGACGCGATGATGATGCGTCTGCAGACGGCAGCGCCGGAAATGAAATTCCTCGATGCCCAGCATTACAATGAGGTATTTACCACGCATGGCCTAATCATGATCCTGTTCATGGCCATGCCGTTCATCATCGGTCTGATGAATGTGATCATTCCGCTGCAGATCGGCGCGCGTGATGTCGCGTTCCCGCGGCTTAACGCCGTCAGCTTCTGGCTCTTCTTCATGGGGGCCATGCTGCTGAACATTTCCTTCGTTATCGGCGGATCGCCGGATGCCGGATGGTCAGCCTACTTCCCGCTGGCGAGTCTTGAATTCAGCCCGACGGTCGGTAACAACTACTACTCTCTGGCCCTGCAGATTTCCGGTATCGGTACTCTGATTACAGGGGTCAACTTTATCGTTACGATTCTCAAGATGCGCGCACCGGGCATGAAGCTGATGAAGATGCCGATGTTCACCTGGTCCGTACTGATCACCAATGTCATTATCGTCTTCGCCTTCCCGGTACTTACTGTTGCGCTTGCGCTGATGATGTTCGACCGCCTGTTCGGCTCCCAGTTCTTCACGATGGCCAACGGCGGGATGGATATGCTCTGGGCCAATCTGTTCTGGGTATGGGGTCATCCTGAGGTCTATATCGTTATTCTGCCGGCCTTCGGTATTTATAGCGAAATTATCGCCACCTTCTCCAAAAAGAACCTGTACGGATATACCTCAATGGTATTCAGTATGCTGATTATCTCGCTCCTGTCCTTCCTCGTATGGGCTCACCATTTCTATACGATGGGTCAAGGCGCCATGGTCAACAGCTTCTTCTCGATTACCACGATGGCCATTGCCGTTCCTACAGGAGTTAAGATATTTAACTGGCTGTTCACCCTGCGAAAAGGCAGGATTACCTTCACAACGCCAATGCTGTATACGCTCGCCTTTATTCCGATTTTCACCATCGGCGGGGTAACGGGTGTCATGCTCGCAATGGCCAGTGCCGATTACCAGTATCACAACACGATGTTCCTGGTGGCGCATTTCCACTATGTGCTCATTCCGGGTGCCGTGTTCGCCGTCATCGCCGGGTTCCATTACTGGTTCCCTAAAGTGTTCGGCTTCCGCCTGAATGAACGGCTCGGTAAGCATTCCTTCTGGTGGATCGTGATATCCTTCAACGTAACCTTCTTCCCGCTGTTCTTCCTGGGTCTGATGGGAATGACACGCCGGACGTATACCTATTCCGAGGAATCAGGCTTTGGCCCGCTGAACATGCTGTCCTTCGTAGGGGCAGTCGGGCTGGCTATCGGGTTCCTGCTGCTGGTCTACAATATTTACTGGAGCACACGTTATATGCCTAGAGACACAACAAGTGATCCATGGGATGGACGGACACTCGAATGGGCTACGCATAGCCCGATGCCGGTCTACAACTTCGCAATTGTCCCTACTGTGCAGACCCGTGATGCCTTGTGGTCCGCGAAGCAGGACAATATCCCGCTCTATGACGACAAAAAAATTACCAAGATCCATATGCCAAGCAATACCGGCAAGCCGTTCATACTGGGCGTGATCTTCTTCATCCTGGGATTCTCCCTGGTATTCAGCTTATGGATTCCGGCCATCCTCTCAGGTATCGGTGTCATTGTAATGCTGGCCTTCATGTCCTTCGACCGGGATCACGGCTACTATATTTCGGCTGAAGAGGTTATCGCTACAGAAAAGAAATTGAAGCGGGGTGAGACTGTATGAAAATAGATGCGTCCAAGCCGCTCGAATATTCAACGGAAGAGAACAGTAACAAGATCTTCGGCTTCTGGGTCTTTCTCGGAGCTGAAATCCCTCTCTTCGCTACATTGTTTACAGTATATTTCGTAATGGTTAACCGCTTTGCCAGCGGCCCGAGTGCCAGCGAGCTGTTCAAAATTGGCCCTGTGCTGATCGAGACCTTCCTGCTGCTGTCGAGCTCCTTCACGATCGGCCTTGCCATCCATGCCATGCGGCATGGCTACAAGAAAGCGATGATGGTCTTCATGGCCATCACGCTGCTTATGGGTCTCGGCTTTATCGGTATTGAAATCGACGAGTTCTTCACTTACGTGCACGAGGGCGCTACCCTGCAAACCAGCGGTTTCCTCTCCAGTCTGTTCGTACTGCTCGGAACGCATGGTGCCCACGTCAGCTTCGGCTTCCTGTGGGGAGCGGGAATTATGATTCAGCTGTGGCGCCATGGCATTACACCAGCCACCGCCAACAAGGCTTTTATCTTCTCCCTGTTCTGGCATTTCCTGGACGTTGTCTGGATCTTTATCTTCAGCTTCGTCTACCTGAAAGGACTGATGTGACATGATGAAGCAACTGTTCCCAATTCGCCATGTGATGGGTTATCTGGCCTCTCTGGTCCTTTCTGCCGCTGCGCTGATTGTCATCTACGGAGATCTCTCCTCCGGGGCCAATATGGCTGTGCTGCTGATTACAGCGCTTATCCAGGCTTCTCTGCAGCTGTTTGTATTCATGCACATCGGGGAATCGGCCGACTCCAAGAAAGAGCTGTACATCAACATCGCCTACGCACTGTTCGTGGGTCTGGTTACCATCTTCGGCACCCTGTTCATCTTCGTGTGGGGCTGGTACTCTTAACCTTTATGAGGGGCAGGAATGCCCCTTCTACGCAGCATAATAAAAGCGGTCCGTTTCCGGTATGTTCCGGGACGGGCCGCTTTTTTGGTGCAAATCATGAATTAATATTGATGTGGTCGTAACTGCGGTGAATGTTTGAACTTCCCCTCCGTCACTTCCATCTTGTATTGTCTATTCAAGTTCGAAAGCTAAATAAAATCTAATCCTTCAACTGCACCACACTACTGCTGCTCTGATCTCCACTCCATTCGGTATACGCCAGCTGTTTGCCCGAAGGGCTCCAGGAGGACGTCAGATTCCCTGTAGCGTCTGCAACCTTGATAGACTTACCTGATTCCAGATCGTAGACATAAAGAGCAGCAGATGCTGTACCGTTCCCGTCAGCTGACGTGCTGTAGGCAATCATCCGCTGGTCTGGAGACCAGGAAACACCGCCAAGCTCCGTGCCTTCCACGATAATCTTCTGATTGCCCCCGTCTGTATCAGTGAGGAGCAGCGCTTGTGCGGAATCCTTATATTGCAGGACCAGCAGCCGGTCTCCGTCCGGTGAAGGAATTACGCTGCCAACATGATCAATTTTCAAGGCGGCCTTTTCCTTGGTATTCAGATCGAAGGTTTGCAGCGATTCGCCGGAATTGGAGGTGTAATAAATCTTATCTTTGATTTGCCGGACAACAACCAGGCCTTCGCCGCTTAATCCCTCCACAGCCCCAATCTTACCGGAAGTACTTGCTGTAAAAGCACCGCCGCTGTATGCAGGCCCTATAACGGTGTCGTCATCCGCCCACCGGGCGCTCATAGCGCCTGCAATATCATCGCCCGTGATGCTGAAGGTCTTCTTCGACCCTAAATCCATCACATAGTAGACCGGATCGCCTAATGAGAATTCGCTATACAGCAGAAATCTGTTATCGGATGACAAAACAGCATCGCCCAGGAACACATTTTCCTGTTCCTTGATCAATTCAAATTCTTTGGTATCCAGGTGGTAGAAATACAGGCTTTTGGGATAGGAATCCGCCAGCTCCTCCAGACTCATTTTACCCAGCTTGTCGTTTTCTTTGGACACCACAACCGTATCTTCGTCCATCCAGTCGGAGATAACTATATCCTCATAATGCCCGATCTCCCCCGCCGTTACCGATGGCCCGGCTGCTTCCCGGGTTGGTTCAGCAGATTTGGCTGGTTCAGCCGTCTGGACAGGTTCGGTTGGTGTAACAACGCCCGCTGTACTATTACCGGGCTCTTGAGCAATTGCATTTCCGTCCTGCTCTGCACTGCAGGCAATAAGTGTCATCATTAATACCGGAACTATTGCCAGTTTGTATGTCGGGGTTCTCATCCTATGGATCTCCTCCTTGATTTCAGGTTCATAACCGGAAATGAACAACAATTTATGGAATCGCGTTATAGGTATCCTTCCTTACTAATACCCGTAAACTGTTCCCCGGCAACATTAAAGACGTGGCCAGGAAGCCGTATGTTGCACGATTCTGCCTGCTGCTGCAAGGCCGGAGGACTTAAATATTGCAAAAAAAGCCTGGTTCAGCTGCGGATAACCGGGAACTCCCCTGCTATCTTTAGCCAAACCAGGCTGTGTTACTTCCTATAGCTTGAACCGGGCCAGATGCTTCTGCAGATCCTCGGCCAAGGTGGCCAGGTACTGGGCAGATGAGGACATCTCCCCCATTGCGGTAAGCTGCTGCTCACTCGCTGCGCTTGTATCCTGAACATCACCGGCGCCTTTACGCGAGATTTCATCCACCTGAGCCATCGCCTGGGCTACGCCCTCCGATTCCTGCGCGACATGTCCGATAACCTCCGTAATCAATTCCATCTGCTCGCTGGCTGCTTGAATAGAAGTCTGAATCTCAGCGAATGCAGCTGATACCACTTCGCTCTGCGCTACTCCATGGGAGACAATACCGGAGCCCAGTTCCATCGATTCCACTGCGCTTTCAGTTTGCTGGCGGATATGGGTAATAATCTCCGTAATCTGCAGTGAGCTTCTTCCGGTAGCTTCCGCCAGCTTGCGGATTTCACCCGCAACTACAGCGAAGCCCCGTCCATGTTCTCCCGCCCTGGCCGCTTCAATCGAGGCGTTCAGCGACAGAAGATTGGTCTGTTCTGCAATCTCATTGATGGTTGTGATGATTGTGTTGATCTCTTCGGACAGGCTGCCCAGACTGCTGACAATACTCCGGCTCGCCGATACACTGGTATCAATCTCCCGCATTTGGGCAAGAATCCGTTCAACCGCATCTACGCCCCTGTCTGTTGAAGAGGCGGCCTGTGCCATCAGGCCATTCATTTCATTACCGCTGTGCCGGGCTTCAGAAATATCATTAGTCATCGTCCGGACAGACCGGGCGGTCCGGGCAATGCTCTCAGCCTGTACATCGAATCCGGCAGCGATGTCGCTTGAGGTCTCGGCGATCATCTGGGAAGCATGCGCCGTCTGTTCCGCACTGGCGCTCATCTCCTCTGAGGAAGCCGACAGAATCTCGGCACTCTCGGAAACTCCGCGCATCATATTCTGGAGGCCTTCCAGCATCGTATTAAACGAAGTATTAATCTGGCCGATCTCATCCTTCGACTGGTAGGAGGCGGCGGCGGTCAGATCACCATCCTCTGCCCGCTTCATCAGCCGCTGCAATTCTCTGAGCGGTTTCGTAATTAACCGGGTAATCAGGAGGCTGATCACAATACTCAGAACCCAGGCAACGGTAATCAGAATGCCGCTTAAGGTGATGGAGTTCTTGGCGCTTGCTACAGTCTCTTTATTATGCGCGGATGCATCCTGTACAAGCAGGGCCGCAGTATCCTCAAGCAGGTTAACCATAGTCCGGCGTGATTCACTGAACGCCCCGCCCGAGAACACCTGATACCCTTCATCATTCAGATTATTGTCGGCAAGATGGATGATATTATCACGCTGGGAGCGGTAGTCCGGCAGAAGCAGCAGATACTCGTTGATATTAGCCGCGATTTTGTCATTGCTGAACTCAACAGTCTTGAGCTGTGCTAGAAGTTCATTGTTCGTATTGATATTCGTTTCAATAGCCGCCTTAAGCTCCTCACTCTTGGCATCATCCCTGGTAATGAGATCCTCGAGCAGAAAAGACTCGATCGCCCGGTTATTCCCGCGGATCTCCGTAATGAGATATATCGGCAGTAAATTCTGATTGTATGTTTCCTGGGACCTGTCAGCCATTCTGCTGGTAGTCATAATGCCTGTTGTGCCAATGCCTATCAGCAGAATCACAATCACTACAATCAGCAAAGCCATTTTATGCTTGATCTTTAGATGTCTCATTTCCTATATCCCGCCTTCTCGATATCTTGCTGTAACCATATTTATCGGAGAATTAGGCCAAAATGTTGATAATACATTGAAATTTATGTCGAAAAATGAAAAATAAAATCGATTTATTGTGAACAAAGACCTATATCCAGTTTTTCACTCTTGAAGCAACCCATATTTCTTACGAAATCTCTCCAGCACTTTAGTCCATCCCCCGGCCAGAATAGCCAGAAAGAAGACATTGGACAAGGCATGGGCCAGGTCGAAATAAAAACCGGCCCCGTATGTGGCTGCCACAAGCCCCCAGCTGAATGCGTCCGGAAGACTGATAATGACCCAGACATTCATAATCCATCCGAAAAGGAACCCCCAGATAAAGCCGAAAATTAAGAGTCCCGTCCGGCTCCTCATCCAGCGGGTATTCCGCAGCCAGCCTGCCGTAAGTCCGGTCATCCCCCAGGCGAACATCTGCCATGGCGTCCAGGGACCCTGCCCGAAGTAGATATTAGAGACCAGCGCAGCTACCGCCCCGATGACGAACCCCGCTTCTGCCCCAAAGACATAAGCTGACAGAATGACAACGGCAGACACGGGCTTAACACCCGGTAATGCGGCAAAAGGTATACGGCTGACCGCAGCAATGGCCGATAATACGGCCAGCAGCACCAGCTCACGGGACTCCAGCTGGCGGCGCTCCAGACGGAGAAACAGCGGGAGCAGCGCAGCCAGCAGCAGCACCAGGCTGAGCAGTACATAATGACGGTCTTTCAGCGCCGCGGTGAGCGCGATGCCGGCCACAAATAATCCCAGTGCAATCAGGAGCGGTGCGCGGAACCAGACCATGTTCGAATCACATCCTCCATTGTCAGTGCCTGCGGCAGTATGTCACGGACCATACGGTTGACTGCCGTAGTATAGAAATAATTACTGCTGAAGAACTCTGCCGGCGTCCCTTCCGCTGTTATGCTGCCGTCAAACAGCAGCGCACAGCGGGAAGCATGCTTAGCGGCAAACTCCACATCATGCGTTACGATCAGTATACTTGCCCCTTGCCCGCGCAATTGCTGGAGCAGGGCAGCCAGCCTGTCCTTGGCTGCCGGGTCGAGTCCCTTGGTTGGCTCATCCAGCAGCAGAACCTCCGGCTTCAGCAGCATCATCATGGCAAGTGCTGTCTGCTGCTGCTGCCCGCCGCTGAGATCATGCGGATGACTCTTCAGCACCCCGCGGAGCTGGAAGACTTCCAGCAGAGCATCTATTTCCCGCCCGGCTTCTTCCGTGGATAACCCGGCATACTGCGCCATATGCTGCAATTCCTCTATAACAGTATCATAGCTGAAATAGAGCAGCGGATTCTGGGCCAGAAGCCCGGTTGTAATCCCTTTGGACAATTCGGCCCTGCCGCGCTGCGGCTTCATCAGGCCGCCCAGTACATGCAGCAGTGTCGACTTCCCGGCACCGTTCCCGCCCATAACCGCCAGAAGCTCTCCCCGCTTCAGCGCAAGCGTGAGCTTCCTCAGCACCTCCTGGCCTTCCTTGTCATAGCGGAAGGTAACCTCCCGGCAGCTGAGCAGTGTCTCTGCGGAAGACGCAGGCAGTTTCACGGGCGATTCATCTTTCCTCGCCTGGCTGAAGGGATTAGGCGGGTAAGCAGCGGGCTCAGCGACTGCTTTGCCGGGAGCGGCTGTACCCGAAGCTGCAGCAGATTCTTCACGGGAGACAGTAGCAGGTAATCCTGCGCCGGGATTAGCGGCCGGATTATTTCGAATGACAGTAGCGCATACTCCAGCCTCTGTCACAACAGAAGCTCCCGCTGCCTTGGAATGCAGCAGCCAGCGTTTGCCCTCGCGTACGGTCAGCGGAATATTCTCCGGCGCGGCTGTTCGCGCTTCCGTTGACAGCGCCAGATATAACCGCGAAGCTGCCGGAAGATAAGCCTGACGCGAAGCGAGTGATGCGCTGCCGGCTTGCTGAACGAAAGCACGCGGGCTTGCGTCTGCCAGCAGTCTGCCACCTTCCAGCATCAGCACACGGTCAGCCAGCGGCAGCACCTCCTCCAGCCGGTGCTCGCTGATGATCACCGTCACCGACATTTCCTCGTTCAGCCGTTGCAGTGCCATAATGAATTCACGGGCAGCTACAGGATCAAGCTGTGAGGTCGGTTCATCCAGCAGCAGCACTTTGGGCTGAAGCAGCAGCACCGAGGCCAGATTGAGCATCTGCTTTTGTCCGCCGGAGAGCTCATGCACGGATTTGTAGAGCAGCGGCTCCAGTCCGAATAATGCGCAGATCTCAGCCAGCCGGGTCCGCATCACTGCAGGCGGTATTCCCAGATTCTCCATGGAGAACGCAAGCTCATGCCAGACGGTATCCATCACGATTTGCGCGTCCGGATTCTGGAAGACCATTCCGATCTCGCCGGCCGCAACGGCTGCGGGAAGCTCTGACAGCAGCTCCCCTTTATATGTCAGGTGTCCGCTGAACGTACCTACCGGAGCAAGCTCCCGTTTCAGATGGCGCAGCAGTGTGGTTTTGCCGCCGCCTGACGGGCCGCAGAGCACTACGAATTCGCCTTCTTCTATTGTGAACGAGAGCTCATGGAGCGAGTCTCTATCTTCTTCAGGATAGCGGAAGGATACTTGTTCCGCTTGGAGGATCTCCATAACCATTTCTCCTTTCCTTCCAGACCCGCAGGGATCAGTACGAACAGGCTGAAGCTGCCGTACATCACAGCATCCGGCCAGCCGAAATCCATTCTCTTCATGCGGGGATAAATCTCCAGTGTGCCGTATCCCTGCAGCCAGTACAGCAGGGCAATCATACCGCTGGCCGTAAGTACCAGCAGAATCAGCTTATCCAGCCGATCCGGCTTGTATATGCTGTATGTGCTGCGTTTGGCTACGCCGTAGCCGCGGGCCGTCATCGAATCTCCGGTCTGCAGCGCTTCCTCCAGCGACCAGGTGAGCAGCACCTTCAGCAGGGTCATGCCGTCTTTCATCCGCTTGCGCAGGCTTCCCGTGCGGACATCCACCCCGCGCAGGCGCTGAATCAGGGTAATCTGGCGCAGCCGGCGCTGAAACAAAGGAACGAACCTAATAGCCATCAGCGTCAGCAGTGCCGTTCTGGGTGCAGCCGCAGCGAACAGATACATGAATTTATCCGTCGTTACCGTGTAATTGTATGAAATGAACCAGATGAAGATTGTCAGCAGTACAGTCATCATTATAAGCCCGTACAGCACAGCCTCCAGTGTAATCGGCTGGTCCAGCCAATAGAAGAGAATATGTGCCCCCCTGTGCGAGAACAGCGGATTCAGCACCGCGACAGAGCCCGCCATCAGCAGCATAAAAGGCAGACCGCGCAGCAGCAGCCTCCCCTGGCCTTGCAGCAGCAGCAACGCCAGCAGGCCTGCTATCTCCGTAACCAGGAACAACGGATGAAGCCCCAGCAGGGCGAACAGCAGCAGTCCGGCATAATACAGCAGGGCTACCGCAGGATGCATGGACCGGAAGCCGCTGTTCATGGTGCCGCAGCTCCGATATCCTTACCAAGATCAAGCGTATACAGCCACTCAATCGTATCGCCGGGATTCACAATCCAGCTGCCGGAAGCCTTGGACGGAAATTCACCGTTCACCTTGTACATCCAGCCGCTCTCCGCCCCATGATCATATTCGTACAGATTATCTATACCTTCCACATAGGCAAAGGTTTTGCTGCCCTGATACTCCATCTGAATCTTGTGCTTGCGGGTAATCCGCTTCAGCAGCTCCAGCGCAGTCTCATTCTTCTCTATTTCATAGGCGGCCGTTGACAGAATAACACCATGCTCCTTATCTCCTGTGATGGAGAGAGTCACCGTATTCACCGGTGCCGCGGTGGCCGCCGGACGCGGAGCGGCGGATGATGCTGCTGCAGCCGGCTGCTTCGTGGCGGCGGCGGGCTTGCCGGTGGCCGCCGGGGTTTGCTCGGCGGGCTTGCCGGTAGCCGCCGGGGCTTTCACGGCGGGACTGCCCGTAGCCGCCGAGGCTTGCTCGGCGGCGCTGCCCGTGGCCGCCGGGGCTTGCTCGGCGGCGCTGCCCGTAGCCGCCGGAGCTTGCTCGGCGGCGCCGGTGTGGCCGGGCGCCGGCGCGGTTGCAGCCGGCGCTGAAGCTGCCATGCCGTCCGCCGTGGCGGAGGGTATGGCAGTGCCCTCAGGCCGCGGCGTCTGCGCGGCCTGGGAACCGGCGGGCGGCACAAGCCCGCCGCCTGCGGAATCCGGCTGCGCCTGGGAGCAGCCGGCCAGCAGCAGTACACTCAGAAGCAGGAGCAGCGGATACAGCCTTGCCCTTACTGGTTTCAATAGACTGAACATTACCTTAAGCACCTCCACAAAAGGGAAAAGAACGGGGGCAGTCAGCCTGTTCCCCGTTCCATCCATACACCTTATGATCTCTTAGTATGACATATACAAACTAATCCTGAGCCAAACACAGCCCCCAGCCCCTCTTGGCTGCCGAGCATCCAATTCCGCAACCCGCAGGAGCTTCTCCATCAGCAGCCAGCAGCGTAAGCACTGGCTGGCATCACTATCAGTTTCATTAACACTAGCTTTATTAATAGCATTAGCTCTGGCCCCATTAGCACTAGCTCATTTGCATCATTAGCCCTAACTCCACTAGCAATAGCTTCATCAGCTTCATTAGCTCTAGCTCCACTAACAATAGCTTCATTTGCCTTATTCGCTTTAATAAGCATTTTAAATCATCGCCTCAATCCGGGAAAGCATGCCTTCCCGGGCGAAACTCCGCAAAATATCCCTCCACCGGAACAGCAATTGGATTTTTAACACTTATTTAGCCTATACAGACTTCACTGCCGATCTTAGTTGGATTAATGACACTTAATTCTGCCCATACCCGGGTCATTCGTTAATTCAAGCGAGATTAAGTGTTGTTTTTCCAACTACGTCGCCATACCGAGAGATTTACCGGGAATTAGGTGGCATTTTTCCACTTATATATCCCGCCCGCCGCCTCCCGCACGTTCGCTTAGGCTGCTCGATGCAAAATCTTGCAGAGAATACAACTTAGCTTCCTAGATACTTAGGTATTCGGATAGATTGTTGTATGAAATACAAGAATTATCCCGCTACACCGCTTGTTGGAGGAGGAATGCTGCCTTTTGTACAACAATTTTCAAATATAGCCGATATCCTGGTGAAAATGTTGTACTATGTGCAGGATTTATAAAAAGCAATCCGCTTCGCCCATCCTCTTTGCCTAAGGCAGCCTAACAGCCACCGCAGCGGCCATTTCTCTGGTTACAGCTGCGGAAGGAGCGAATTCGCTGCCGGTACCGCTCATAATCCCAAGTCCGGTTACTGTGCGCACCGCTGTTAATGCGTAGCTGCTGATCTGGTCTTCGTCGGTGAATTTCCCGGTGCCGGCCGCTGCCGAAGCTTCATCCAGCTTCAGGGCTCTCAAGATCATTACAGCCATATCCTGGCGGGTAACCAGGCCGTCCGGTTTGAAGGCTGTGCCTGTTACTCCGCTGACAATACCCAGTTCCTTCGCTTTATTCACTGCTCCATAATACCACGCATTAGCCTTAACATCACTGAAACTCTGGGCTGACGATGCCGCAGACGGCTCGTTGCCGGTCAATCTCAGCAGCAGCGCCGCAAATTCAGCACGGGTAATATTCTGCTTCGGTGCAAACACGAGGCTGCTCTCACTGACGCCGCTCATCAGCTTGCGGTCATAGGCCGTATATACGGATTCCAGCGCCCAAGGTGAAATTAACTTCGCATCGGTAAAAGCAGCACGGTCAGCCGCAGCAGAAGCCACGGTCAGCGGCTGCGAATAGCGGACTACTGCAGGTGTGCTGTCTTTAAGATATCCGGTAATTGTAATCGTATATTTATTCGCTGTCAGGCCTCCGGCAATAACAGCCGAACCCGCAGCATCCGTAACAGCAGTTTTACCGCCGATAGCTACTTGCACCCCTGAAGCCGGTGAGGATACCGGGTCGGAAGTAAAGGTCGCTTCATTCCACACCCACTGCTTTTGCGTCACTTTTACAGTAATATCTTGTCCAGGCTGCGGCTGTGCAGGGGAGACCGTCACAGACTCTACCACCTGTGTGTTATCCCCGCCATAATAGACGAGTACACGGTCATTCTCTGCAAGAAGGAAATCGCCCATGCCCACACTTGGATAAATCCACGCTCCACCGCGCGCTACAACATACATCCATCCGTCATAGCCGCCAAAAGCACCCGCAGTCACGCCGCCGATTCCCGTCACGTAATTGCCCGCTTCATTGACCAGGGCCACCTTCTTCGCCGCTGCTGTCTTCTCCAGCGCATGAAGTACATTGCCAGCATACACAGTGCCTTCTGCCAGGGTTCCGTTAGGGCCTTCAATGGCAACGGACACATTCACCTGAGGATTCTTCACAGGCACACTGCTGAGATCATAGAGCCTGCCGCCTGCGCTGAACAGATTGTAAGCTGCCAGTGCTTCCAGCGCCTGCTCTGTGGAGAGCTGATTGTAGCTTCCGCCTGCCGTATGAGCGAACCCGCCACCCGCTGCACTGAAGCTCAGAAGTTTGCTGACAAGGTTCACATTGCCTACAGTATACTCTGCTCCCGCCGGGTCAATGCCAAAGGAAGACAGACCAATAATAGCTTGAGCGACACTTTCACTGCTGTCGCCATAGCCGCCGTTCTTATCCTGTGCGGTCGCCAGCCAGGCTGCTGCACGCTGTCCGGCGGTATTGGCTGCCGGATCATACTTATGTCCTGCCAGCACTGTAAGCACCATCGCCGTCATGTCCGGATCACTTGCACCCGTAGTCAGGGTGAAGCCGCCGTCCGTGTTCTGCTTGGCCAGAATCTCAGCCAGCAGTTTAGCCGGTGTCCATTTGGCATTGTCAGGCATAGTATAAGTTCCGGAATCGAGCGCCAGTAGTACGTAGGCAGCATTGTTCAGCGTCTGGCCGGTGATTTTATCGTTATTATAGAGCTTCTCAATCAGGTTGTAGCCGGCAACATCAGCCGGATTCCCGCCAAGCGCCCTAACCGCAAGCGTAATCCGCGCATAGTCCGTAGCTCTGGCGAACCCCCCCTTGGCTTCGGCTACTTTACTCTCAAGCGCCTTTAAATAACTATCCGGAACCTTGTAGCCCGCCTGGGCAAGGCCGATAGCCTGCCAGTCGGACTGTACCCCGTTCTTCAGCACAAACTCCGCAGTAGCATAGACTGCATCAGCTACACTAACAGCTGCGGCATTCGTGCTCAACTGGGCAGCTGCCGTATCACTCTGGGCAAAAGCCTGTCCCGCCGGAGCTACAGCCGCTCCCAGCACCGCGAACATCATGATTACGATCAGACCCAGCCGGATAAACTTGGATGATAGATTGTTCTTCATTGCTTGACCTCTTTCTTTGAATAGAATGGAATAGATTAGATGAGTCCTGCGTCCTCCGCGGATGCGGCGGCAACATAAAGACCGCCCTGTAAAGGGCGGCCGGGGAAGGTTACAATACATGCGGCTGATGCGAGGCTTTCCTCTGCACAGCCATCTGCTTTTATTTGCACCTGCTTCCGCATTCTCACCCCCGAAGAATAGAAACAACAACGAAAAAGGCAGGTCTCCTGGCTTACGCTTCATCACTTCCCCCGCCTTCCCGTCCAATCAACAGACAGTGGCTTCCCGGGAGTCGCTCCGCATTTACAGTGGCGGGACCGCGCCGGACTTACACCGGCCTTCCCTTTTAAGCAGATTACAGACGAAGAACCAGCGTGCCCGTCTATTGCAAGACAGTGCCTGTTTCTACGGAAATCCGCACCTTTTTCCAAAGCTTATTAAATTTTAATATTCACAAACAATCATATCTACTATTCCCCTGTATGTCTATAGACAAGCTGTTTCAATTGTATGCAGCCCTGCCCCTTCAGCATGCAAAAAAATCCTGAGCAACACCCGCCGCATTCTCCCGGCATATCGTGCTGTTCAGGACCTCATATAATGCTTCTTCTGCTTCCGGCGAGCGTCAGCAGCCGGTTGATTGTACTATGTACAACAGAATGGGAATAAAAGGGGGGTGATAATCCATTCTGCTGTATTTAATACAATTGATTTCCGAAGGGACCCTTATAGGCTCTGAAATCCGGAAATCTAATGTACCAAATACAATAGAATGCGAAATAGGGCCCTCTATTCCTGATTTGAGTGTACAAAGTACAATGACCTCTCTGCCGCCTTAGCCACCGCACAATTGAAGAATGCCAGAGCTATCTTCGCATCCGGCTTTCCCGGATTCAGGACCTCCTCGTTACCGTCCTTAATTCAGGGCATCGTTATTTCAGGCCAGATCCTAATCCGCCGCCTTCATTCAGCAGCCTTGTCTGCATCCGTGTCCGGGCTGGCGGAAGGAGCAGGCTCGGTGCCGGGTGTAGTCTCTGGAGTACTGCTTGGGGGACTCCCCAGAGTGTCCCCCAGACTACCCTGGAGCTTCAGTGTATAGCTTCCGGCGGTGATCACATCACCTACGGCCAGCTTCGCGCCCGGCTCCAGCTCCACTGTCACTTCATATACGCGCGCAGGTGTCCCTGCGCCCGATGCACCCGCTGCCGGGGAGGCTTCGGCTGCATCCCCACTCGCGCCGCCATCATTCCCGGCTCCTGCCTCACCAGTGCCGCCATCAACCCCGGCGGCCTGGCAACTGCTCACAGTTGCCGCAACCTTGTAAGTGTCTGCAACGTTATTACCGGACATCACGATGATCTCCGCCGGCTTGAAGTCGGAGCATTCCGCCGCAGCGGCAAAGCTGAACACCAGCTTGACGCCTGCTTCCGCGCTGCTTGCATCCCCTTCGCCTTCAGCCCCGCCAGCATTTCCGTTGCCTTCCGTCCCGCCGCTTTCACCCCCGCCAGCATTCCCGGTGCCTTCCGTTCCGCCAGCATTCCCGGCGCCATCTGTTTCACCGCCTTCAGTCCCGCTGCCCGTCCCGGCACCTGCCACCCCGCCCGCCAGCCGCACAGAGACTGGGGCTTGTTCTTGTCCGTCCGCATTGTGGATATCGCCACGAATCGGGCTCACAGTCGGCTGCGGCGCTGCGGTATCCGCATCCGGCCGCAGCAAGCTAATAGCGATGATCGCAACAATCAGCACGACCCCGAGCACCGTGCCGGAGATCAGGATTTGAAATCGGCTGCGGCTGACCCACCGCGCCAGCGGTGAAGCCAGCTGGGAGCGGGCTTCATTGTAGACATTCTGCATAGCAGGCGTCGCGGCCGAACTATAGCTTTTGCGGAAATCGCGGTTCTTGAACGCCTCACGGTCGTTCTTCAGGAAATACTTCAGCACCGCCCGCCGGTAATTCGGCCACAGCTTCTTGCTGGAGATGGTGAACAGCCGGTTATGCTGCGACCAGGCCAGGAAACGGTAGACCGTATCCTTATCACCGCCGGCCTTGCGCGCCACCAGATCCAGCAGCGCATCGTAATCAAGCGGACCGCCCTCACGTTCACTGCTGTGGTAGAAGGCCAGCGGCAGCCGTTCGAACGGCTCGATGCTCCGCGACTCCTTCAGCCAGCGCCCCCCGAGCAGCTGTACGTCATCCAGCTCCCGTGGAGACAGCCCGGCGAAAATCTCCTCGTCCGGCTTCTCCTCACCGAACCAGCGGTACGCAGCGCGCAGGGCATTCGCTTTACGCTTAGCAATTGCATCCAGCGGCGGCTGCCAGTCCGCCGTATCCCGGTAGCGCAGGAACGCAATCTCCAGCAGCTGCTCCTGTGTCAGCTCATCCAGCGAGATCCGGTTCAGCAGGAACCGGTCCGCAGCCGTTCCCAGCTCCTGCAGCAGGGACAATGCTTCTGGATGTACTCCGCTGCCTTTACGGCGTTCCTTCTCTGCTTTCTGCACCGACTCATGAACCGCTGCTACCGCCGCCACCGGATCATTGTCCCGCTGCAGCTTCTCCAGCAGATATTCCTTGACGGTATCGCGCACGAAAGCCTGCTGAAGCGCCTCCGGAAGGAAACGGCCCCAATGCGCGACGAACCGCAGAATATCCGCCGATTTCGGCGCGGCAGCCAGCCGGGTTTCCATATAAGGCTCCAGCAACGCTTTGCGGAAGATAGGCTGGGCCAGCACTCTTTTGAAGAATGCCGCACTAAGCTCATCGTTGCCCTCAATAATACCGTAAGCGGCAGCAAGCGCATCCTCACGTCCTGCCGACTGGCAGTTCAGCATCCCGTTGATGAAGTAATCCACAATTTTGACCCGGTAATTATGGCCCGGCAGCGCAAAATACTCCTTGAACCATTCCAGAATCTCCGGCGACGGAATCCCTTTTTTGCGGATCAGATCATACTCACGGTCGAACCGCTCCAGGAACATATCATTCAGCCGCACCCGGGATTCCAGCGCCCCTTCAGGCTTCAGATAGTGCAGCAGCCCGCCGAGCACAGCATTCTTGTTCTCTGTATATAATTCTTCATTGCCTTGCTCAATCTCATAAAAGACAGCCAGCTCATTGTAGAGTGCCAGCGACAGCTTGCGGTCCACACTCTCCCCAAGCAGCAGAGAGTCGGCGAATCTGGCGAAATCACTGAGAGTCCCGCCCTTTTGCCCAAGTAGCTTCCAGGCCAGGTCTGCATATGTCTGCCGGGACTCCCCGAAATCGGCATTCAGAATCCGCGCGCCTGCCAGATCAAAAATATAATCCTTCTCAATACTCCGGTCACCCGGGCGCAGCGAGCCCTTCTCCACAAAGGTCAGGTGAATATATTTGCGGCTCTGCGGCTCTTTGGCATAAGTGATCACTCCCAGCCTGCGGCGGAAGTCATGCGGCAAAGAAGCATAGATGACCTCCGTCAGCTCCACCGCACGCCGCGACAACTCACTTACCGGCACATCCAGCGCCACATAAATCTTCTTCTTCCCGGCTACGGACAGCATAACCGCCTGCAGCAGGGCTTTGAACAGCTGTTCTGTGAAACCGAGACTGCCTAGCACAGTCAGCGGGTCAGCTGCCCCTTCACGCGGCTCCACCGGGATATCTGCCAGTTCAGGCAATGTCCCTCCCGGCTCTCCCTCATAACTCCGGGCGAAGCCGGCATGCAGCCATTCCCCGTACCCCTCCACAATCTCCTCTGAGCGGATAGGCGGCACCACGAAATTATGGGCAAAAAAAGCGCTCCGCTGCCCCGTGAAATCCGCCGCCAGATAACGGTTCAGCCCAATTACTGTCTCGTTGCTCTCCGTATGGAACAGATGCAGCGCGGCAGGATATAGCTCCTCATCCTTCTCACCTTGTGCCGCGAGCTCGGCTGGAGCATCGTAGAGGCAGAAGGGGTGCAGAATTTTTTTGACAAAATTATTGTCGAGACTCTCCGATTTCGCTACCGTATCGAATCCCTCTGTCGCCCGGTAAACGCCGCGGCGCTCGCGCGTATACATCTGCTGGGTGATCATGGACCCTGAAAATCTGTTCACGGCCCGTCGCTCCCCTCAATATAGTTCAGCTTGTGCAGCAGCCAGATAAACGGCTCGTCCACACGGATCGGACTGACTACACCTTCCACCTTCTGATTGACCGGATTGCTGCCCAGCGCGGATACCGCGAAATAACCGGTGTTGGCAAAATACACATCCATCGTGTCCTTGAACGGACGGTCAACCTTGCTGATGAACCGGCGGATCTCTCCGTCGATGTTGTGGAACTCGTCCATATTCAGCGTGTTGCGGTGCACATAATTGTTGAACACATTGCTGTTAGATTTGATGTAATCGCCGTCTTCATCCTTGAGTGAGTGCAGCATGTCGCTTTTGGCCAGAACAATGGCCGTTGGAATATTGGTTTTGCTCTTCTCCTGATAAGCGATGAAGTCGCCGAACATCGTCAGCACCACATCACGCGGCTCATCATACTGCGACACCCACTCGCCCGGACGGTCGCCGAAGTTGATGCGGATCTTCTCGCGGATGGAGCGGATCTGCAGCGGATCGACCATAAACAGAATGCCCGCAGAGTTCTTGATATGCTGGCCGTGCAGGCCCAGATAATCCTGATCGACCATCCCTTCACCGGCAACATCGAAGAACACCAGCGTCAGCGGGGGCTTGGATTCATCCTTGAACACGAACTGGAAAATGAACGGCTCCTGCATCTTCTCCTTCTGGGTAGACGCGAGCAGATCTCCCCGCTCGAACAGCGGCTCTTCGTACAGTGTGCGGAATTTGCGGCTGATCTCGGCATTCAGCGGCATACAGGCCGCGTCAAAATGCCCCGCTGTCGTATGCTGCAGCGTATGGATCAGCGAGGTCATATACACAGACTTCCCTACCTGGGAAGCACCGATAATCGAGATAATATTGCTCGGCACCTTGCCGGCCGTTACGGGCAGCTCGTTATGACAGGACGGACATAGCCGTCTTCGGGTCAGCACGCCATAGCGGTCGGTGATTCCGGTCAGCACATGGTCCGTATAATGATGATACTCCTCCGGAATATCCGCCGGATTCAGAATCGCTTCCATATCGTCTACCGTATCCAGGCCGAAGCGCTCACGGTACTTATTCAGCAGGTCATCTTCGCCCAGCGCATAATTCTCATCATCCTCACGGCTGTGCATGGCCCGGAATACCACTTCCTCCGGCTCAAAGCGGGAGAAGCAGTACGGGCAGACGATATCATAATACAGCGGTCTTGCCGGGGGCTGATTCTTCTTCATGAAACGGCTAAAAAAAGACATTTCTCATCCTCCTCAAAGTTTTGCTGCAGCAGCTCATGAATAGGAGCGGCTGACAAAACTGACTACGAAAGCTTAATCTCAAAGTTTGGTCGCAGCAGCTCAACGAATGAGTTGCTGACAAAACTGGTATCGCACGCAATTGCTTCTATATTTGTGAGCGGGCTGGCCCAACCGTCCAGCCCGCTTCGTCTTTCACTCTGCAATTCACTAGCATTCCGTCTGTACACGAATCTTGCTGCCCAATATAACTGCACTTTGTACAGCTATATTACCGATCCCGCCCGCTTGCGTCCGAATAGCTGCATTTCGTGCAACTATACCGGAGCAAACAGTATGATTGGAGGCTTTTCCCGGGATATAGATGTACAAAATACAATTAAACACCCGGTGCGGCAGAAATCATCTACTTTAATTGTATGAAATACAGTTATTCAGCATCCGGCTGAGCTCCGCGCTCCAACTGTTATTCCTTACACCTTGCCGGCCCGTTCATTCCGGCACCAGCTCATAATATAAACCGTACTTCCGGCCGTCCGTGAAAAAGATCCGGATGAAGTCGTCTTTGCCGACCTCAATCGGCGGAAGCTGATTTCGTCCCGGGGCGAAATCCTGCACGAAGGGGAAGAGCGCCCCATCCTCTTTGGAGGCCGGATGGCCATCCCGCTTCTTAACGTAGCAGAGTACTTCCTTCGGCACCGGTACCTCAGCGGTGATCGTCATGTGCACGGTCTTCAGCTTGCTGAACAGGCTTTTTTTGTGCTGGACGGAATAATAGATTCTCGCTTTGCCCGCGCTGACCACTGTCTTGTTGGCACCGTCACGCTGGCGCACCAGCAGCGTCTCCCCGTTCCCGGCCAGCCGGGCATAAATGGTATACGCCACCAGCCCGATCTCATCCAGCCGGTCGCGGAATCCGTTGTTCGCTTTGTATTCTTCACGTGTGTAGAGCTTCATGCCGGAAGGCGGTTGCTCCCCGTCCTCCGGTGCCTCCGCAGAGGCTTTATGAATACATACCGCCTGCACGCCATCCGGCCAGCGCCACCGCAGCGTGCAGAACCGGTCCTCCACTCTGGATACCACTTCGGCTATAACCGGCGCACCAGAATCAACCTCGGCGTACTTCATGGCAACATGCTCCTTTCATTAGGTAACCATCAGACTCAGAATCCCTTACTGCCGCGGTTGCGGCGCGGTGAATGGAAGCCATCCGCAGGCGTGGCCGCAGCTCCGGCAGCTCTTCCCCTGCGGGACAGGCGTCCTTCCCCTACAGGTACTACATAAGTAAACAATGTAAGAATAGCAACGAGCACCAGCAATGCCAGCAGGCGGATCATCGGGTCTGTAACCGTATCCCCGTTAAGACCGAATTCGAGAATTAATCCGGCAGCGAGCCCGGATAATGCGCCTCCGAAGCTGAAGCTGCGGGCGAGGTGGCGGTTATCGAATACAATGCCAAGCCCGAGGCCCAGTGCGGTGCCAATCAGGATCAATGCCAGAACCCGCACTACAGCATAATAAGGACTGTCCGCTGCCCTATCGCTGCGCTCCGTGAGCAGGGTCCGGTCTCCCAGACGGTCATAGATTTGCTGGAATACCTCCCCAAGACGGTTCGCATCCGTAACGTCATAATACTGGCCGCCTGTCACTCTGGCGATATCCTGCAGCAGATAAGAGCCTGATGGATCACTCAGGGCAAGCCCGATGGTATTAACCGCAATACTGCGGTCCACAAATGCTGTCAGTTCCGTAGAAGTATCAAACTGGCTGAAGCCGTCGGATAAAAGAATGACCATCGCCCCACGGTCCGCCCCGTCTTCATTGATCACATTCATCGCTTCTGTAAGCGCACCGCTGATATCCGTTCCGCCCTCGGTAGTCTCCAGGCTGCTGATTACGTCCGACACCTTCTGGCGGTTCTCCGCCTTGGAGAGCGAGATCAGCGGCTGGACTACGGAAGCCTCATGGCTGAAGGTGACCACGGCCACCTTGTTGTCCTCATCCAGCTGCTGCACCAGAGCTCTGGCTGCTTCGTAGCGGCTGTTATTAGGGTCGCTCTCCAGCATGCTGCCGGAATCATCGATGACCATGATGACATTCTTGACCGGCTTGATGCCGCCAAAGTTCAGCTCATATACGAACTCGGTCAGCGTACCCATGCCGAACAGCAATACTACAGCCAGCGGAAGCATCTTCCAGGAGGTTCCGAGATAACGGAGCTTCCAGGATTGCCCGTTCAGCTTGGGCGAGATCGTCTCTGCAACCACGCTGCCCGCCAGGACACCCAGCGCGACAATGGCAAAATAGATCCCAACCAGTACAATGGACGGCAGGTCATAGGGCCTGCGGTCCAGCAGCAGCTCGCCAAGCACGAAAGCCACTCCGCCGCCCAGCAGACTGAAGAGGAGCAGGAGGAGATTGATTTTACGCTGCATTAATATTCATCCTTTCCGGAAAAACTTAATAATAATGCGCTTGAAACCGGCGCTGTGGTGCTGGAGTTTCAACTGCAGGGTGAATAGGCTGCTAATTCTATTCTGATGCATTCTGTACAACAGATTGCCGGAAAAGGAGGCTAAAATTCCATTCTATTGCACTTTCTGCAGCAGAATGAGAGAACATTGTCCTAATTCTCTGAGTTAGCCCGATTCTGTTGCACTAAATACAATAGAACCCATTTTCCGGACAAATCAGGACCCATCTATTGTACTGTTTGCAGTAGATTAGCTGCAGCGAAGCCGATGCTTGCCCTGTCCCGCCGCTTCCTCTGTACAATTCTCATCTCATCTCCGGCAACTGCTCCTCAGCAAGTCCGTGCAGCGCATAGCCGTTACCCGCATAAGTCTCATAATATACCTTGCCGTTGCGGTAATAGAGCAGGTCCTCCAGATGGAAGCCGCCCATCAGATTCAGCTTCTCCACTCCGCTCCTGCGCTGCTCATGCACGAAGCCCAAGCGGTAGATGCGGGTGGTCTCGTCAGCACTGAAGGCGTAGCGCAGGAATTCGGAAGCACTGTCGCCGAAGAAGTATTTCTCCTCATGCCGGTGCTCCTGCGTATATTCAAACAGGCGGACATTCATCGCCGCCTCTTCTTCGAGACTGCGGTAGAGCTGCTTGAACAGCTCCTCCTTGGAGACAATGCCCCGGTTCTCGTAGGCAGCCGCGACATTGGCACGCCGCAGCAGCTCTTCCTCGAACGGAAGCGTGAACGGCCCTGCCGTCAGCAGCTCCCGGCGGCAGACTTCGATCAGCCGCTCCGCGACAGCATCGCCGCCACGGCGCAGCAGCTCCGAGAGGCTGCCCATAAACCGCTCACTGAAGAAGATATCGCCGCCGCGCCGCGTCTCAATATCCCTCATAACCTCTTCTGTCACGCTGCGGTAATATTCCATGATGTTCTGATCCACAGTTTCCTTACTGCGGCCTATGCTGGCTACTGCCAGGCTCTGCAGCTCTTCCTCCAGCGCTTCCATCGCTACGACCTTGGCTCTGCTGTCCGCGTGCAGCTGCTCAAGCGCCGCATCATAGCGGAGGCAGAGGGCAAGCTCGCTTTCGAGCCGCAGAATCTCATATTTCTTACCATATACGGTATCGAATAAATAATGAATGAAATTACGCACAGTCCGTTTATCCAGCAGCGGCACCCGCTGGAACGGCTGGCGCTCCACGCTCTCCGCATAGAGGCGCTCCAGCTCCTCCTGCGCAGAGAGCAGCGCCGAACGCAGCCCGCCCATATGCTGGCGCAGGGCGTGAAGCACGCTGCCTCCGCCCTCTGCCAGTTCAGCGGTCCATTCTGCGAGCTGGTAGAAGGTCACCGGCGGAGCCGCCTGCTCCTCGGCGGCCAGAACGCCGGCCCATTCGCGCGCAGGGTCGATCGCCGCAGTCCTTCTTGCGGACACATCTGCAAAATTGCTGCGGAAATAGGCCTGCCCGCCTTCACCGAAGAGCAGCTCCTCGGCTTCGCGCAGCGACAGCGCCCTGAGCTCCGAGTAGGACGGGCGTCCATGGCTCATCAGCCCGGTCATCTCCGCGAGGCCGGTTTCATCCGGCAGGAGTTCTGCCGCGCGGGCACGCAGGGAGTCGGCTCCGAGGCCAAACAGCGCCTGCCGCTCCTTAAGGCTCCGGGTATTGCCTGCACGCATTCTGGCGGCCAGATAATGCAGGGCATGATAGAGCACCGCCAGCGCAATCTGCCGGTTCGGCCTGCGTACCGCCGAGAAACCGGCTGAAGCGTAGCCTTGTCTGCCCGTGCTGCCCCGGATGCCGCTTTTGAAGGTCATATTATTGTAGCCGCCGTGCCCGGAAGCATGGTCAGCCGCAGGCCGGACACGGTTCTTCAGCAGGCTGATGTGGGCAATAATCTCATAATTGTCGTCCATTCCATGGACGGACATGAGTCCGCGCTCGTTCTTGTCGGAGAGCAGATAGACCAGATCGAACAGCGCGGAAGGACCGTGGGCCACGGGGATGGACAGCCCCTCTTCCGTGACCAGGAGCGGAGCGCTTAAGGCGTAGTCTGCCGCCTGCATCCCGTCCAGCTCACGCAGAAAAGCCAGCCCTACCGAGCTGGAATAGCCAAAGTTATCCCCTTGCTCCCGCTCGTTGATCAACGCATACAGGTCGGTCTGCACCGACTTGAACGACTGGCTGAGGATGGCACGGGCCAGCAGGGCAACCTCCGGCAGCAGCACATTAAGCGGGTCATCGACCCGCGTAACGATGGACAGATGGATGACGTCAAAAGACGAATAGAGCCGTCCATAATCCGCTATGGTGTTGCTTAACTGGCGCAGCGTCCGGTTCATCCCGGCCAGGTACTGGCTGTCCTCATGAAATTCACGGTACAGCTCCCGCCGGACCGTCCGGGGATCACGGCCCGCCGTGTTTGGCAGGGCCATGTGCAACACGCGTTCATGAACGCTGCTGTTACCGCTGCCGATCCATCCCTTGATTCCATCCTTCTCCTGCGTACTGCCGCTGCCGCTGGGAGAACCCGCGTGCAGCGCCATGACACCGCCTGCATTGTCCCACTTCCGCTCGCAGCGCTCCAGCACCGGACCGATGGCCGGGGTCACCTTGTCGCCGAGGAACAGAAACAGAGCGGGGTAATGGATGCTGCTGCGCCCATCCCCCTTGCTATGCTGTGCTTCCTCCTGCGCAGCGTACTGCTCTGCATATTGTATGGCCTGATCTCTGATCATAGGCTTACTTCAGCTTTCTGCGGATGCTGCCGAGCTTGCCGGTCAGGCTCTTGTAGAAGCCGTACATTTCATCGCCGTTCGCATGCTCTACCCGCTCATATTCCAGGCTGTCGCGCGCCTCCAGGAACGATACATACATCCCTTCCAGCTTATACAGCAGCGGGGTCACATCTTCCGCAGCCGTCATCTCTCCGGCCCGGCGTGCCGCCTTGCGCAGCAGGACACTGCGGCTTTTCTCATCCAGCGCACGGAAATGGCGGTAGACGGCATACTCCACATAGCTGCGTTCCTTCATCAGGTTCGCGAACGGCTCCCATGCGTCTTCATCCTCGTCACGGTCATAGACATAGAGCGCGCCTTTTTTGGTGATGGTATCGGTGTACAGCGCCTCGATAAACTGGTCGATCCACTTGTCTTCATCCAGATGCTGATGGACCAGTACTTCCAGCTCTGCCGCTTTGGCCGACAGCGCGTCGTATTTCGCCAGCTCTTCGCGGACACGGGCAATCAGCTGCGGTGAACGGATCAGGTTCTCCTGGGCCAGTTCCCGGTTGATGCTGCCGAAGATATCCTTAACTCCTTCACGTTCCAGGCCGCTCACACGCAGCGCTTTAAGCTCTTCAGCGGCTTTCCTTACTTCGCCCAGATTCGGACGCGGGGAGCCAAGCTGCAGATCATAACCGCTGAGCATTTTGTCCAGATCAAACGGCTTCGTGAAGATGACCGAGAAGCGGCTGCTCGTATTCTCGTCGATGCCCTTCTCGATAATGACACCAGCTTCCATGGCCCGGGCGAAATCCGCACGCACTCTGGCATTGTAATCACGGACCCGCGCATTCACATAGGTATCGCCCCATGATTTCTCCGGAATCGGTGAAGGCAGATAAGTCCAGTTGTCCTTGTCGGTCATCACGAGATGGCGGCCGATGCCTTCCTTATCCAGGATGGTCCGTTCATAGTTCTCCTCGAATACCCGCAGCGGCGTGTAGACAAACAGCGGTACCCCGTTACGTGTATTGAGCCAGAAAATCCGGTTCTTGACCTGGCTCTCCTTGATTGTGAACTGCGATTTGCCCAGTGCATTGTTCTGATAATTGCGGATTCCCTTCAGAATACCCGGCGCCTTCACCGGCACGGATACGAAGCCCCAGGACGGGAAGTGCAGACTGCCCGAGCTGTTGCTGAGGTGGAAAATCGGCACCGCATCCTCATCCAGACGTCCGGCGATAATCCGCTCCACGAACTTATCCAGCGGCTCCTCGCGGCCGTATTTCATCACCAGGAAATCCTCCATCGAACGGGTAATGAGGTCGCCGAACTTGTCGCTGAGGAATTCAGAGATCGAACGGACGATATCAATTTCCTGCTCCTTGACCCAGCGTCCGGAATGCTTCAGCATTTCGCGCGTGAAGTCGCGGATCAGATCGTCGCCGTCCTTCTGGTCCATCACCTTGGAGATCGTCGCGGAAATATCCGGCACGTTGACGATATTCCAATAGTAGGTTTTGTTGCCCTTATGATCAGCCTGCTCTTCGCCATTGATTAGAATGTCGCCATTCTTCTCGAAGATTGAGCTGAGCGCTGTCAGAATCTCCGTGAATACGCCGTAGATCCGGCTGTTCTCTTCATTCAGAAGCTCGTACAGATCCTCGTAGAACTGGATCATCTGCTCGGTGCGCTCCACATCGGCATGCAGCCAGTATTCATTGATCTTGGCTTCTATATAGGCATTCTTCTTCTTCTCCTTGGAGACAAAAGCGCTGCGCGCATCGCCCAGCTTCTCCTCTGCACTGTCCTGCGCCGTCTCGATATCACGCGGCAGACGGAGCAGGCTCTCGCGCAGCGCTTCAATATACGACTGGATCAGCTTCAGGATGCAGAAGCCCTTCTCGGTATAGAGCAGCCGTGACACATAGAATGGCCCCTGCTCCGGATGCAGGAAGATCCGCTCCAGCTCCTCGCCGAAGCGTCCGGTAATTTCGCCCGGCAGTTGCTTCTTCGCTTTGATATACTCTTCCCGCGCACGGGCCAGGAAGTTCTGCTCCAGCTCCGTATCCATGCTGACCACCTGGTTCTTGACCACATTCGCATGGCTGAGGCGTTCACTGTTCTGATAGCCGGGCAGCGGCTCCGGCACACGGGACTCGAAGGTCTTGATCATCGTATCGAGATCAATGCCGAGCTTGCGCGCCATCTTCTCCACATCCTCCTGCCCCGGGGCATGATGGAACATCTTGTCCATCTTGTCGAAGAGGCGGAAGGCCAGATAGGTTGTCATTTCTTCGATCGGCAGCACCGCAGAGGATGCGCCGATAATGTTGTATTCATAGTTCGCAGGATAAGTCTTGTTCATCTGCGCAATGTTGGTACGGATGTTGCTGATATAGTCATGGATGGCGAATTCCTCGCCGGAGGCTTTTTCCTCACTGGCCATGAAGTTGGTGATATTCTCAGCCGTTACGTTCATGCAGTAATCATAGGCATTCTCCAGCAGCTTGCCTTCCGTATTGGTCGCTGAGATCAGATGACAGAGATTGAACGGCGGCAGCGGTGAATTGACGCTGAGAATATTGCCGTACTGCTGGCGGAACCGTTCACCCCGGCTGTCCACATTCATCCAGTAATCCAGCTCTTTGAGCGCAGCATAACCGTTCTTGCGGATATACTCGCGGGTGTGCTCGCTGAGGCTCTTGTTCGCCAGATTCACATCCGGAGTGAACAGATAACCCAGCGTGTTCACACGGTCGATGCCGGCTGCGCCGTAGTCACGTTCAATAATTCCGCGGACGATGTAGGCGATATCCAGGAAAGCGCCGCTGCCTGTTCCCCCGGACAGACCGGTGAGCAGGAAGACCATCAGCTTCTTGCTGGTGCCGACGGACAGCGTCTTAATCTTCTTGTCAATCGCCGCGACCACCTGATTAATCTTCGTGAACAGCAGCAGGCGTCCGGCCTGGCGCACCCCGGCGGCTCCGTTCATCCCGTCTGTGATGCTCAGCTCCGGCGACAGCCAGTCCGTAATGTACGAATCAAGAATGCTGCGGTTCTGCAGCAGCCCGCCGATCTCGGCGTTGGCCAGCAGCACGAATTCATTCTGCGGGTCGAGGCCGATGCCTTTGTATTTTTTGCCGCGGTCCTGTTCATTGGTCTCGAACGCCAGGAATTCCACATTGTCGGGCTTATCCCGCTTCTTCTTGGACAATGGATCCTCAGGCAGCTTGAAGCGGCGGTTAATCTGGTATTTCAAGCGCAGCAGGGCATCGATGCCCGTGCCGCCAAGCCCGATAATCAGAATCGGGTTGTCTATGGTGTCCACTCTTATTTTGTCGCTGACGATCCCTCCGCCAAGCGATACATCGAGCTGCTGAATATGTTCTCTTACTACCGGTTTCATAGGTTATCCTCCTAAAAGTTATGCGTAGCGCTTCATCCTGAACATGCTTCGTTCAAAATTCACTTCGGAAGCCTACGCTTAGTCTGCTGTTATATCAAATATTCGAGTAATATCGTCTTGTCTACCGTCTGCAGCGAGACCGATACGCGGTCACCGCTCTTCATCTCAAGGCCCCTCGAGGTATCAGCGGCACGCCCTGACCGTTCCACAGAGATTCCTTCTCCTCCGCGCAGCATCAGCCGGTCATTGTTCCCCGGAGTGAAGACCAGCTTCTCGCTCTCCTTCAGTTCAGGCGCCAGCTGCAGCAGCTGATGCAACGTGAATTTACCGCGGAAGCCTGCGAGCTTCTTATATTGCGGATAGGTCTTCTCTCCGGTATTGCCGTCCAGCACTTCCACGACCAGTTGCCCGACAAACCCGCGGTTTGATCTGCGGCGCAGCAGCCAGAACGCGGCGGCCGCAGCCAGCAGGAGTACAATCCCGCCTATAATATAGTAAAGAGTGTTCGAGGACTTGGGATCCGTTACCGGTTCTTCACCAGTGCCTGCCCCCGTGGCCGGAGGGCTTGTAGCCACCGTACCCGTCTTGGCGTTGATTGTCAGCACATCGCTCTCGCGGTAGAAGCTGCTCTCTTCGGCCCGGACCTTAAGTTCATAGGCATGGCTGTCTTTTATTTCAAAAGCACCCTTGAACTCCGCACCTGAATTGTCGAGCGGAATCTCCTCCACAGTGCCTGTATCGACATCCGTAGCCAGCAGCACTGCCTTCATATCCTGATACAGGCTGCTCTCCGTAACCTCAGCCCCGTTGCTGAACAGGTGTGAGGAGATATCGACGGTGTCGCCTTTGCGGTAGGACTGGGAAGGCAGCGCATCGATCTTAAGCTCCAGATCATAGTTAAATACCAGATTGATATCAATCTTGTCCTTCGCCACACCCTTGACCTGGAGTTTCCAGTCTCCCTGCTCCGGCGAGAGCAGCTTGATCAGCGTGTAGGTAGAGGACTTAGACAGCAGTACGGCATCTGAGGGAATTGCTACTTCCTTCCCTGACGGGTCACTCAGCTTCGCCGTTACAGGCTGCGAGGACATAATTGAAATATTCGCTTCCAGCACACTGCCGTTCGGCACATTGACCGTCACTTCCTGATAATCACCATTCGCCGTGATCGACGGCACCGGCACGACCTTCAGCTTCAGGTGGCTGGCAAAAATCTCGCTGAGAATCTGCGGCAGATCATCTGCAGAATCCGTTGTGAACGCCTTGCCGCCTGTCTGATCGGACAGATTGGCCAGAATCTCCTTGTTCAGCTTGCCGTCAGCATTCAGCCCGATCGTATACACCGGGTACCCTTTCTGCTTCGCAGTTTCTACAGCGGCCTTCAGTTCCTGATCGGACCGGGCCTGCGTAGCGCCGCTGGCTTCATCTAAGTCATTGTTGCCGTCGGCCAGCATCACGATCATCGGCTCATGGCCGGGATCGCTGCCGTTCTCCAGCACCTTCACAGCTTCTTCCATTCCGACCGCTATATCCGTGTAAGGTCCACGGTTCAGCCCGTCGATGAAATCCTTCAAATCCTGTTTGTCACCGGCAGAGGTGATGCCGAGCAGAGCCTTCTCACGCTGCACCTTGTCAGTGTAGGCGACGATCCCTACCTTGTCTCCTTGCGTGGACAGCATGTCTATAAACATCTTCATCGCTTCATTCGCGATCTTGTTCTTGTCACTCTTGTTCATCGAGTTGCTGACATCAATCAGCAGTACGGCATCAATATGGGACGGCGCTGCTGAAGCGGCACTGGCCGCTGCGCCTCCGAAAGGCAGAACAGCGATGCACAGGATCAGCAGCAATACAGGCACAATGCGCTGCAGTCTATTCTTAATCGTTCTGGGTTTACGGTGTGTACGAAGCATAAATAGGGCTCCTCTTGTGTTAAATTCGGCGGATATGGCAAATCCGGCAGCATAGCTAAATTCTGTCAATAGCATGCCATTATGATATAATTAAACCTTGTAAACTTCAACATAGTGACCGCTGGACCGGCACTCCCGTCTGGTAGAATCGCCATCTTGAAGCGGATGGATTATTCTAAGTATACGCCGTGTTCCTGAATATTTGATTAAAAGACCGTAACCAGAGAGAAAGGAAGAGTTCCATGATTACATACGTCATACTCGGGATAACGTTCCTCTATGCCGTTATTCAGATCTCCTTATACGCTTCACGCCAGCGGAAACCGCTTAGCCGTGAGGACATTGACGAGCGGCTCCTTGCTGCACTGAACGGAGGAGACACTGCCCGTGAGTAAAAAGAAACCTGTTACCTTCCGGCCGTTCAAGGCCCCCCGCTATTCTTATGAGAAGCTCCGCATCTGCCGCCGCTGCGGGCGTTACACCGCACTGGGCGAGGAACGCTGCACCCGCTGCGGCCGTGCCTCACTGACTCCCGTGGAGAAGCAGGCGGTATCCATTGCCGGGCGCAAGATGCATACCCGGCTGCTGCTCATCCTCCTGCTGACCCTGGCTTCGGTTTATTTCGGCCAAAGCCTGCTGCAGATGGCGCTAAGCGGTGCCGGCGGCATCGTGATAGCCGGACTGGTCTACTATACGCAGCGGAAAGTACGGCAGAACGAAAATCTGTACGCCCTTAACGAATTAATGGGCCGTAATATCTTCAGAATCAAAGAAGATCTGGAGCTTAACCGCCAGGAGGCTGTATCCGTCCTCCGCGAGAATGATGTCCTCGCTTATGAGAAGCTCCGCGAGATCTCCATTCTGCTGCGCGGCGACCGGATCTCCCGCCAGCGCGTCGCCCTGCTGCACGGCTTCCAGCTACGCAAGGACATGTCTCTGGAGCTTGAACAGCTGCTGCTGAAGGACTTCGAGCCGCTGCTCGCTGAATATATCGGTGAAATCGCCAAAGTCCGGCCCGATTTAATTAAAGACCGCACCCTCCGTTATGTTAAGAACTACGAAGTACAGATTCTTGAAATGGACAAAGGGCTGGCTATTCTGACTGTCGTCGCCGGGGCAGCCGTGCGCCTGAAGCGTTATGCGCTGCTCTATTCCGGGCTGATTGGAAGATATGTACAGGAGCTGCCCAAGGACCGCTTCCTGCGCCTATCCCGGCTGATTGCCGCGAACCCCTATGAGCCGTGGAACGGCCTGGATGCCAAGGTGGCGGAAATCCGCGAGCTCAAGTACCGGTGGGACCCTGAAGTATAAGGATGAAAGCTGGCAGCACCCGCAATCCTTATATCCGAATAAAGGGGCTATACTATATGACGATCAAACAAGCATTAACCCTGCAGAATATTATGATCATTCTGTGTATCTTCATGCTGGTTCTGCTGGGACAGAAGGCTCTGGGGATCAAGGGCAAGATGGAGACCGTGCGGGAAGCCGGGCGGCTGTATGCTGCGGGAGAGCTAATTGCTGCCGAGAACCAATACCGGCTGGCGGCAGCAAACACGGCAATCCGATACAAGGAAGAAGAGATTGCTGCACGGCTTAAAGAGCTCGCTCCAATAACAGCTATACGCAGCAGTCTGAGAGGGCTGGTCTTAACACTGGAAGACCAGTTGACAGTCAAGGATTTCACCGGATATATGGAGAGTTATGCCTCCCTGCTCAGCCTGAAGAGCAAGTATATGGTTACGGGAGGACCTTATGAAGTCTATTATCGCCAGCTATCGGCCGGTTCAGGCATTTCGGAGAAGATGACGGCTGGGTTCCGGCAGTTCAAGGAGCAGTTTCTCGCCGAGCTCACGGAGAGCCAGAAGAGCGGAGCGAATAACACCACCGGCACCGCGAGCGCAGAGGGCTTCAAATGGAGCCTGCTGCAAATCCCTGATGCCTATTATGGCGGGGCCGGGGCCAAGGAAAAATTACTGGCTGCGAAATTCGAGGCCCATGACACCGCCAGGCTTAAGGCTCTGGCGGCAGCCGGCAGCTTCGGGCCTATGCTGGACAGTGCCTTATCTATGGAAGAAGCTTATAAGAGTCACAGCTATACGGCGGATTGGGTAGAGGATCAGGTTCAGGAGAGCGCCACGCTCATCCTGAACAAGGATCTGGACGGCGGTCGTACCGCCGCCTTCGCCGGACATGCTGTGGCCTACCGCAAATATGCTGAGTCAGCCGGCCTGAAATCTTCCAAAGTGCTTAAGCTGATTGACAACAGCACCACCAGGCTGCTACGGGAGGCAGCGCGCCAGGTCCGGGGCGGACAATATGCCGAAGCCATCCGGCTCTACGGGGATCTGAATCCGCTGCAGGACACCTCCGAGGCGGTTGCCGCTGCAACGCTCGCCTGGAATACCGCTGAACCGTTACGCCTGCTGCCAGGCGGTGATGTGCAGGGCAGCTATACTCTCACTGCCTCCGTCACCGGACGCTACGGCGCTAAGGCAGCTGTGGCCGGAGTAGATGCCAGCGGACGGCTGGTTTATGCCGAGATGAGTGATGACGGAATCATCTCCACCCGCAACGGCGGCACCGTTCCTGATGCTGCAGCACTGACAGAGCTGACTTTCGATGAGTCCCTCTCCGTCTATTCAGAAGTACCTGTAGTTGCAGCTATAGGCAGCCGCGAGGACGGGCGCCGTACATTCACCGCCTATACAATCAGGCCTGAGGGAATCTCGCAGCTGTTCAGCTTTGCCGGCGGCAGCTATGAGCTGATGACGGAGGACGGCTCCATCCGCGTATCGGATACAGACCTCGCAGATGGTCAAGACGGGCAGACGGCTATTTTCCGTCAGTTGAACGGTACCTACGAGTTCTCAGAAATCTACCGGGAGGTTACATATACCCCTATAGACGCTACACAGCTGGAGCTTCATCCTTATGAGAAAGTAAATCTTTCCTGCGATATTTATATCGACTCTGCCGGAAGAACGATCGCCAGCTCGAACGGGCGTTATCTGATCCTTCAAGGCGAAACTGGCGGGGTTACCGGATTAGCTGTCGCCAGCGGCCAGTTCGAGAACGGCTATGACATTGCGGAGACGGATGCCGGCGAACAGTATGTACCTGTCTTTATTGTAGATTCGGTTGGGAGTTTAAGCATTCAGATGCCCTGATCCTGTGGCATCGCCGGCCATGCCAGAAGACGCAAGAGATAAGCGGTGATTATACCGTTTGTCTCTTGCGTCTTCTTTGTTGCAGGCAGCTTGTGTCAGTGCAATTAAGCACGACCGGCCTTGGCGGTTTGCAGTTTTCTTTTGCGGCCAACTAAGCGTAAATATCGTTTGCGGGTATACAGCACATCCGCCGATGCCGTCAGGGTATCCTTCACCTCAGTGAGCACCGCCTGCGTCTCCTTCACAGCCTGCTTCATCCGTCCAAACTCTGACTTCACACCTTCAGATCTCGACTTCGCCTCATCCAGCGTTTCCTGAACATTCGTTTTGATCTCATCCACCGGAGCCTTCAGCCCGTCCACCGATTGCTTCACACCGTCCAGTGACTGCTTCAGTCCGTGGATGCTGTTCTTGAATTCCTTCAGCGGGTTGCCCATATCGATTCCTCCTAAGTTCCCTTTATCTACATATACCCAGATTGGAGGGGGCAGCTTTCCCTATCGGTTAAAATAAAGCTCGTTACTCTTTAATATGCTTCAGTTGCCGCGCATTTCCTCCAGCAGCTCCATGACCTCCGCCTCTTCAACCGGAACCGAATAAGAACCGTCAGCGAAACGCTTCATCTCCCCGATGCCGTCCTGGAAGACGAAGCGGATGCGGCCGCCGCGCACTTTTTTGTCCGTGTACATCTTGTCCATCAGTGCCCTGTTAGAAATATAATCCGGGATTTCCGTCGGCAAGCCTGCCTTCGTCAGTAATGAGACTACACGATCAGCCTGTTCAGCCGTCATATATCCATACTTCACACCCAGCCTGGCCTGAATGACAAGTCCTACTGCAACGGCTTCACCATGCAGCAGCTGGTAGCCGCTGACCGCCTCAAGCGCCCGGCCCGCCGTATGTCCCAGATTCAGAATCTGCCGCAGGTTGCTCTCATGCTCATCCTGTTCCACTACTTCGTATTTGATCCGGCAATTCGTCAGCGCGATATGCCCGCACACGTCCGCGTCCAGGATAGGCTCGCCATGTTCCGAGATGATTCTGCCGATATTCTCTTCCAGGTAACGGAAGAATGTCTCATCCGCCAGACAGGCATGCTTGATCGTCTCCGCCAGACCGCTGCGGAACTCACGGGCCGGAAGAGTGTGCCACGCTGCCAGGTCTATGTACACTTTGCGGGGCTGGTGGAACACGCCGATCAGGTTCGTGGCGACAGGTGTATTCACACCTGTTTTGCCGCCGACAGAGGCATCTGCCGCTGCCAGCAGGGTGGTAGCATAATTCAAAACAGGGACTCCGCGGCCAAAGGTGCCGCCCAGAAATCCGGCCAGATCCGTTACGGCGCCTCCACCCACGGCAATAATACAGCAATCCCGCCCGTAGGCCTGGCTTAAGAGCTGGTCTTCCAGCAGCGCCTTGGTCTCACGGGTTTTGGAGCTCTCTCCGGCCGGAAAAGAAAATAAATCCGCCTGAAAGCCGCTACGCCGCAGCAGCTCCAGTAAGGGACGGCCATATAACGGCTCAACTATAGAGTCCGTAATGATAGCGAATTTGCTAACATCCGGCAGAAGCCCCTGCTGCAGATCGCGGATCAGGGAACCAAACAGATTCTCGCCAATCTCTATATTGTAGGAGTTATCGACTACCTTTTTGAGCACCACTTCAAAGCTCTTAGACATGAACTCTGCCCCTTTCCTGTTCAACTATCCTCAATCGAATGGTCTCCTTCATTTGCGGATCATCGTCAGGTAGACGAATTTGGGCAGGGCGGATTGTCTGCGCCAGCGTGATTTCTGGCCTTTGGCTACCGGTGCGAACAACAGCCTGTGGGCCCACTCCAGATTCAGCTTTTTCCAGATGGCCGGTGCCGGCTTCACTTTGCCCGAGATTACGTCCAGACTGCCGCCAACACCAAACACAACCTTAACCCCGCTGAGCGCCTCCTTATGCTTATACAGCCATTTGTCCGAGTAGGGAGCGCCCATCGCAAGAATGAGAATATCCGGCCCCGCCTGCTGAATTCCGGCGATAATTCCGGGCTCCTCATCTGCCGTAAAGAATCCGTGATGCCTTCCGGCAATCTTCACCTGCGGATAGCGCAGGGCGATTCTCTCCACCGCTTGTCCGCTGGTCACTTCATCCGTTCCGAGGAAATAGAAACTCCAGCCCCGCTCATTCCCCTTTGCAAGCAGGCTCAGCAGCAGATCGTAGCCGGTCACCCGCTCCGGAATGGGATCACCCTGTCTTCGTGCCGCCATTACAATCCCGATCCCGTCTGGCACGATCAGATCCGCCGAGCAGATAATCTCCCGGAGCCGACCGTCCGATTGACTGGCCAGTGTGATCTCCGGGTTGGCCGTAATCAGGTGAAACAGCCCTCCCTGCCCGCCCGCGATATGCCCGTCCAGCAGCGACGTTGTCTCCGCAAGCGTCAGCTTGGAGAAGGGAACCCCGAGAATGGAAACCTTGTCCTTCATAATTTCACCTGTCCTTCTCAATCCTGCAGAATTGCCCTCTGCATCCCTGGCTCGCCCAGAACCGGATGCATTGAACCGGTATCGCCGCAATCTACCCATTCCAGCCGCCCTTCTTCACTCTCAAGCAGCATCAGCGGGCGCCTCCAACATAATCTAAATTATACCAAATGCAATAGCCCCCATCCTCCAAGCCAACGCCGTTCATTGTCAACTTTTCTGTAAAGCAGGCTACTCCATACCCATGCATACAGCAAATTTATAAGATAACCATATATTTACACGGACAATTCCACCATACCAACATCGGTATTTCTTTTCAATGCAGAAAATTACTTCAACCGGTTCCGGCTTCTCCGCACCCGTGGACGTAAAGCTCCTGATATTCCGCCATGTCATTTGCCCGCTGGAACAAACCATCTTAAGAAGCTGGGCTTCCTCCTTGTTTCAGCACGAGAGCCTCTGCCCGGCGGGCAGAGGCTCCTTCTTATTCATACGGTATATGCAGTTGTTCCGCCCCTTTGCGCTTGCTGCTGTGACGGAAGGAATACAGCTGCCAGACTGAAGACAGGCCTACTGCCGCTGCACAGACTACGAACACGGCCAAATAGCTTCCGTTCGGACTGCCTCTGCTGCCAATCATCAGTCCGCCTGCCGCCGTGCCGAACATCATGCCAATGTTGCGTGACAAGGCGAGCAGGCTGCTGACCCGGCCAAGCTGCGATTTCGCCGCCAGCCCCATAACAATACTTGTGTTAGGCGAAGTAATCATCCCCATTGCGCAGCCGAGCAGCATAACCGGCAGCACCAAAGCGCTTGTCCTCAGCACAGGTGAGCCGAAGCCCAGCGCCAGCAGCGTGACACTCATCAGCAGCAGTCCGGCCGTAAGGATACCGAGCGGCCCTTTGCGGTCCGCGATACTCCCGCTGACAGGAGCGGTCACCACCAGCGCCAGCGGATATCCAATCATAATCAGCCCTACCCAGGCAGGCTCGGCCCCGGATATACGCAGCAGTGAGGGCAAAGCCAGCTGTGCGGCGAAGGCAGCCATATATGTGATAACCGTAATGGCGATGCCTGCGGCAAAGCTCCGGTCAGTGAACAGGCCGGCACCGCTGTCCGCTGGCGGGAATTCAGCAAGCGGGCTCCTCTTATCCCTGTTGCGGAAGAAACGGGCATGTGCCGTATAAGCGGCCGCCATTCCCGCTGAAGCCGCGAGCAGCAGCAGCACAGGCAGAGACAGGAAAGAGGAACGGCCGCCGAGATCGAAGGCGATCATCAGCGAGGAGAGACAGGCCGCAAACCAGGCAGCTCCGGCGAGATCCAGCCTGCCTCCGGCCGTTTTCGTATCCCGGGGAATCAGCCTGTGCGCAAGCACGCCCACGGCCGCCGCCACTCCGGCCAGCAGCCAGAAGTTGCTCTCCCAGGTGAACCACTGGATCAGGAAGCCGCCCAGACCGGGGCCTGCCATGGAACCCGCAGCGACGAAGGTGCTCATCAGCCCCAGTGCCCTTCCCCGCTGCCCGGCCGGAAATACAGAGACAATGAGGGCCATATTGGTCGCCTGATACATGGAGGCGCCGGCTCCCTGCATGACTCTGAAGCCAAGCAGCATGGCTTCGTTCTGGGCAAGCGCACAGCCCAGGGCCCCCGCCGCGAAAGCGAACAGTCCCAGATTATGCACCTTACGGCGGCCGAACCTGTCTCCCAGCCGTCCCATTACAGGCAGCAGCACCGAGATAACCAGCAGATAGATACTGACGATCCACTGGGCAGAGGCCACCGGAAACCGCAGATCAGCCGCAATATCGATGAGCGAAATATTGAACATACCGGCAGACAGATTGGACAGAAAGGCCCCGAGGCAGATAACCACCTTGACCGCCGAATGGTTCACGGCTTGCCCTGAAGACCGTACCGGTGAATTCATATCATCCGCTGCAGGGCGGGCTGATTCCACATCTTCCAGCTCTCTTCAATGTCTGCGGCTGAAGCCACCACGCCGAAGTAGCCCTTCATGTTCTCCAGCGTCATCTCATGAGCAGCCCGGGAATAGGAAGCACAGGCATCCTGAACCATCACAATCTGATAATCCAGCATGAAGCCGTCCCTTGCCGTCGACTCCACGCACACATTGGTGCTCACTCCTGTCATAATCAGGGTTTCGATCCGCTGCGAACGCAGCACAGAATCGAGCCGGGTATTGATAAAAGCGCTATACCGGTGTTTATTGACAATAATCTCCTCAGGAAGCGGGGCCACCTCGTAGAATTCAGCCCCCCAGCTTCCTCTGCGGCAGACTCCCAGCGAACCGCGGCCGGAGCGGGAAGTCCAGACGGGCGAATCGGTCGCCTTTTCATGGAAGGTCTGGATATAGATCACCGGCACGCCCTGTGTTCTCGCCGCCGCGATCAGCCCATGCAGCTGCGGCATCATCTCGCGAACGGCTGACACATCATTTCCGCCAGCGGCAAGTGCGCCCTCCCCGTGGCAGTAATCATTCTGTACATCTACTATAATAAGTGCGGTTTTATCAGGCATAATCAGATCGGCAGTTAATTCCATCATCTTCACCTCTTTAGTTTTTGAAGGCCTATGGCACGGTGTTGAACTTAGCTTATTTCACTGCTGTGTTGTTCACAAACTGCATATCGACCAGTGCATCGTAGGTATATTCGCCTTTATAGATTCCGGTCTTGATCATCACGTCCATGTCCTTATCCAGCGCCTCCTCCGAAATCACACCGTCCGGACTCCAGAGCTGGTCGGCGTACGCCCGGTCAAGCGCAGCTTGTGCGGCATCATCGGATAGTGTAGGGAATTCAGCCTTCAGGACGCTCATTGCCAGAGTTTTATCCTCCTGGATGGCTTTCAGTGCCTTAACAACGGCGTTAACCGCCTTCTGCACCGTTTCCGGGTCCTTCTCCAGTGTCGACTTCTTCACGCTCAGCACAGAGTAGGCATAGTCGCCCATATCATGGAACTTGTAAAAGGGTTCATCCCATACCCCCTTGGCGATCCCGTCACTGATCTGCGGCTCGGCGCCGTTCGCAATATCCGCCGCGCCCTGCTGAACCATCGCCACCACGGTTGAGCCGTCCGCCGGCTCGAGCAGCCGCACATCCTTCTGCGGATCAAGCCCCAGCTCCAGCAGCAGATATTGGGTCAGCAGGTTCGGCGTTCCGCCATGCCGTCCGGCATTCAATTTCTTATCCTGCAGGAAGGCTTTCAATTCTTCATCAGAGCTGCCCGCAGGGGCTGTCCCTTTCTTCGCCATCAGGTAAACATTCGCGCGGTTAACCACATTACTGACCGAAACAATCGGGTCGGAGTTGCCGATGTTCGCCAGCGCATTGGATTCCGGTCCGCCGATGACGCCCCAGGCATCCCCGCTGACCACCGAGGTCACATGTGTGCCGCCGGCAGCCTGCAGCATTTCAACCTCAAGACCTTCATCGGCAAAATATCCCTCGCGCTGCGCTACATACAGCGGCAGATAACCTGTGTAATGCAGCGGCTCGGCAATGACCAGCTTCTTCAGTTTCCCCGCTTCGTTGCCGGCAGCGGCGGCTTCCACTTCCGTATTCCCTTTGCCGCTGCAGCCGGACAGCAGAATCATTACAGAGGCAAGCAGGACGGCGGACAGCTTCACTTTGGTTACATTCATCATCAGGTTCTCCCCTTTATCTTATATAGGATTGCTTAGGTCTCAAGCCTTCTTCATTCCGTATCCCTTGGACAGCCATTTCTCCAGCAGTACCACTCCCGCGTACATCACCATCGACAGAACGGATAAGACCACAACACCCACCCAGACGAGATTGATATCAAGAATCGTACCGGCGTAAATCACCATGCGGCCAATCCCGTGGCTGGAAGCGATGAATTCCCCGACAATCGCACCGGCCAGCGAGAGGGCAATATTAATCCGCAGACTGCTGATCATCCAGGGCATCGCCCAGGGGATAACCACCTTGGTAAATACCTGATGGCGTTTCGCGCCCAGCGAATACATCAGCTTCTCCATATCCTTGTCCACACTCTGCACGCCGCTGTGCGCCGATAAGGCCGCAACGACTACCGTCATGGCAAAAGCGAGCGCCACCTTGGAGAAGAAGCCGATGCCCAGCAGAATCACCAGCACAGGAGCAAGCGCCAGCTTCGGCATGGCATTGAGCAGGATCAGGAACGGCTCACTGATGCCGGCGAATCTGCGTGACCACCAGAAGGATAGACCGAGCAGCGATCCGATCAGGGTTCCGCCGATGAAGCCCAGAATCGTCGAGCTGGAGGTATAAGCGATATCCTCCAGCAGAGTACCTTGCGTCATCTGTGTCCATGTTGTGCTGAGAATCCGTACCGGGCTGCTCCAATAGTACGAATCCATCCAGCCGATCCGCGTAAACAGCTCCCAGCAGAGTACGATCAGCAGCGCGACCGTCAGCCGCCCGATTCCGACAATCCGCCGTGTCCGGCGCTTCATCCCCTCTTCATCTACGATGACGGGTTCCTTCTGCATTTTCTCAGATTTGACCGAATGGATCGGGGCCGGCTCCAGCTTGTGAATCACATACCCTTTCTTTTGCACACTCTCCATGGTTGTTCTCTCCTTCTACAAGTTTTGTAAGCTCTACGAGATATGGGCTGCCGGCTCCTCGCCTCCGCCTGACAGCAGGTCCAGCAGATGGGCTTTGAGCTCCATAAATGACGCAGATACCGTATCCTCCTTATGTCTCGGGCGCGGCATATCCACAGAAATCTTGGAGATGATTCTTCCCGGCCGCCCGGAGAAGACATAGATGTCGTCAGACAGGTAGATGGCTTCATCAATATCGTGGGTGACGAATAACACCGTCTTGCGGAAGTCCTCCCAGATCTCCAGCAGCCAGTTCTGCATGGTCAGCCGGGTCTGGGCATCCAGTGCGCCAAAGGGCTCGTCCAGCAAAATAATATCCCGGTCATACAGCAGCGTGCGGAGCAGCGCTGCCCGCTGGCGCATGCCCCCGGACAATTCTGCCGGATAATGGCCGCCGAAGCCCTTCAATCCATAGCGGTCCATCAGCGGCTGGGCCCGGGCTACCGCTTCCTTACGCGGCACCCCGCGGATCTCCATGCCCAGAATAATATTGTCCAGGATCGTTCTCCAGGGAAGCAGCATGTCTTTCTGCAGCATATATCCGACATATCCGGTCTTACCGACAATATCTTCTCCGTCAGCAAGCACGCGGCCGGTAGACGGCGGAATCAGTCCAGCTATGATATTGAACAATGTGGATTTGCCGCAGCCGCTGGGGCCGATAATACTGACAAATCTGCCTTGTTCAATGGAGAGATTCGTTTCCTGCATGGCGATAATCTCCTGGCCGTCACGGCGGAACCACTTGCTTACACCGGCAATCTCAATCTTTGCTTTCATAGAATCAGCTCCTTAAAGGTTTAATAGCATTTGTAAGCCCGGATAAACAAAAAGCCGCCAGTTTTAGACACAGCCCCAGAGGGCTGATGTCCGAAAACTGACGGCAGGTCGGCTCTCCGGAAGATCAGAGTTCCAACGTAACGTTCAGGTAATGCTCGAGGTCCTTCTCCAAAATTATGATCGTACCGGAATACTCGGTCTCCACATCGTAATCTTTAAGAACGGCCTTGATATTCACTTGAAATTCATCCAGAAATGCCTGCTTGATTTCACACTTGAAAACTTCATGCAACACCAGATTGATCTGGCGGCTTGCCGTGGCATCATGGGTATCCAGCACCTTCAGTACAGGCACCCGGCTGTTAATGGATAAAATAATAATCTTGTTCCCCACGAAGTCGACCTTCTGCTGCTTGACGCCGGCGTTAAACAGCTTCTTGTTGATTTCGTTGTAAATCCGTAAAATATCCTGTTTCCATTGTCCGGCGGAAGCGATCATTGTGATCACACCTTCATAGCTATTAATAATGTTACATAATGTCACAAGTACAACAACAACTGCATCATCACCCACCGCTTATACATCATTATAGATAAAAAGGTAGAGTTGTCAATGAATTTACGTAATATAAATTAACATATAAATCAATATATCAGATATAATGTTATGTTAGTTTACACATAAAAAACTATCATCCTAAATATTTACAAAACAATGTTAATGAATTACAATCATTACGTAACTACGTAATAACATAACATTGAAAGCAGGTGATTTTCTGTCATGACCCGTGACTTAAGCAGCGAACTGGATACGCTGAAGCAGCAGGTGGCTGAGCTTCAGGCCGCCGTCCAGCATTGGAATACTGAGCGGAGAAGCTTCGCAGGCCGTGCTGATCAGCCGGAATCTGTGAATTCAGCCGCAGAAGCGGAGCAGCCCGGCGCGGGACCCGGATCTGTATTTTATTCCGGCCATGCCCGTCTTAACGGACAAAGCTACCGCTGGGAACCCCAGGAGCGTCCGATGGAACACCTGCTCGAAGTGAATAACGAGAAATCAGCCAAAGTGCTGGCGGCATTAAGCAACCGGCAACGGCTGGACATTCTGAAATCCGTCATTCAGGAGCCGCTTACGGGCACGGAGCTGGTGGAGCGTCTGGGCATGGGCACTACCGGCCAGCTGTATCATCATCTCAAAGCATTGACTGGCGCAGATTTATTAGTGCAGGAGAACGGAGGCCGTTATGCTTTCCCTTCCCACCGCCTCCTCCCCTTCCTCCTGCTGCTCGCTTCGGTTAGTACTCTGGAGGATACAAGCGATTATATGGACACGATGAGAACGAGAAATAACGCGGGGATTTATCTTGGCCCTGCACACAATTTCGATGTCCATCACCTGCTGTGGGCCGTTATCGAGAACCCGGTGATGGAGCATGTGGCCGGATATTGCAGCGAAATCGGAATATTCCTGCACGATGACGGGAGTGTCACCGTAACGGACAATGGCCGGGGGATTCCGGTAGCGTCTCTGCCAAATTCCAATATGCCGGCTGTTCAATCCATTCTGACCGATATTCATAGATTTAATGGAGAAGGAGCCTTTAAGGTGCCCGGTGCAGAGCAGGGAATCAGCATCGCCGTGGTCAACGCCCTCTCCGGCAGACTTACCGTTGATATCCGGCGCGGCGGCAGAATGTACCGCCAGGAATATAGGCATGGTGTGCCGCAGTCCGGACTGATGACGGTTGGAATCGCGAAGGATACAGGGACAAGTGTGACTTTTAAGCCGGATCAGGAATTTTTGGGCACAGGCTTTGAACAGGCACGGCTGAATGAACACAGTGCTGAGCTGATGAAGGCATATCCGGGGCTCTCCATCTTCGTTAACAACTAAACCGGGCAAATGAAATGAAAGGAGACTAATGCTTTATGACACTTGAAACGATCTATAGTCATGAGGATACGCTGAAGATGCTGGACTCTCTTTTCCGGGAAGAAGGGCAATGGTGGGATCAGTTCTACGGGGACCGGAATAAAGGAATTCCTTTCTTCAAGGACAGTCCGGACGAGAATCTGGTTGAATATGTAAGTGGCGGGCACATTACACCCGGCAGGGTGCTGGAATTAGGCTGCGGGGGCGGCAGAAATGCGGTTTATCTGGCTCAGCAGGGCTACGCAGTGGATGCCATTGACATCTCTGAGGCAGCGGTAGAATGGGGAAAGGAACGCGCCCGCAAACATCAGGTGGAGGTGAATTTCGCCCGCAGCAATATTTTTGACCTGAGCCTGGAGCCAGGCAGCTACGACCTCATCTATGACAGCGGATGTTTCCATCACATCTACCCCCACCGCAGAGTTACCTTTCTTGAATTGGTGAACAGGACGCTTAAGCCTGGCGGGTATTTCGGACTGGTCTGCTTCGCGGCTGGCGCCATGGGTGCGGAGATCACGGATTGGGAAGTGTACCGGCAGCGGAGCCTCCGGGGCGGATTAGGATTCACCGAGGATAAGCTTAAGAGCTTCTTCAGCGGTTTGCAGCTTATAGAGTTCAGACGCATGCGCCAGATGGATCAGGAGGATGCGCTGTTTGGTGAAGCTTTTCTGTGGACTGCCTTGTTCAGAAAAAATTAACGGAGTACTTGTCTTCTTCCACATCTACACCATGTCAGGTTTGGCGTAAGTGTACTGCTCATCTACCCTGTCGTCGGCACATTGTATTCGGTTTTTCGCATACATTCGGCTCATTTACCCTGTCGTCGGCACATTGTATTCGGTTTTTCGCATACATTCGGCTCATTTACTCTATCGTCGGCACATTGTATTCGGTTTTTCGCATACATTCGGCTCATTTACCCTGTCGTCGGCACATTGTATTCGGTTTTTCGCATACATTCCGCTCATTTACCCTATCGCTGGCACAATGTATTCGGTTTTTCGCATACATTCGGCTCATCTCTACCTGTCTTTCTCTTAAGCCCCCGCCGAAAGAATCGCCGTACGTAGGCGTGCCGCAGTTCTCCGTTAACGCTAACCGGAATTTATCCGGGACTGTATATGGGCTTTCCGCCGCAGCAGTGCTGCAATCCAAGCCACCAGGATAACCAGGGCGATCCCGCCAGCCAGAATATAAGCATTATAGAACAGGTTGTTGGTATACTGATTGATCCAGCCGAAGCGGAATACCACAGAGCCCTCATCTCTGGTAAACCCCCTCAGATGTACTCTCAATGCATCGACATATCTGATTTCCAGCCAGACGGAGAGCGGCAGCACAATGAGCGCGGAGACAGCAATCACCAGGCTCTGTACGCTAAATACTGATTTCATCCGAAATAATCTATAGAACACAGCTCCCGCACTGCCCAAAAGAATAATGCCAAACAGCCATCCCGCCGCAAGCATGATAATTCCAGGATTGCCGTTGCCGGATATCGTCCCATCTGCCTCATAGGTGAATGTGCCCCAGTCCGTCAATACTGCAAAGATAATGCTAATCGACAGCCATATCAGCAGCTTCCGCCACCCCTTGCTCATACCCATTCTCCCCTTTCCGTAATTAAAAAGGCTGAGTGCCCGTTATAGATGCGCTCAGCCTGCCTTTTACAGCCTATACCATTCTATTTCACCCGTTCTGTAAACAACCGGCCGGCGTAGTCACTGATCAGCTCACGCATGGCCAGCTTGCTCTGCCATTCTGCCGGGATGCCGCCCAGCCCGTAGTAAGCTCCGGCGATCTGTCCGTAGACTGCCCCTGTGGTGTCAGCATCATTGCCCAGATTAACGGCGAGCAGCGCGCCTTCTGCAAAGCTGGAGGATTTGTGAAAAGCCCACAGTGCCGCTTCCAGCGACTCCACCACATACCCTGAACCTTGAATATCAGGAGGCTCCTTGATCCGGTAGGAGCCGTACTTAATATTCAGCATATGCGGCGTCAGGCTGTCTTCATTCAGCCATTCACGGTAAGCTTCCGGGGCCAGCATATCCTGCTTACTCCAGCCGTGCAGCCCGGCAAGGATGTACGCCGCCAGCAGACGGCAGGCATCCAGACATTCCGCTGCGCCATGGGTCGTTCTTGAACTGAGGGCCGCATAGCGGATAGCTTCTGCAGGATTCTCTGCGTAGTACATGACCACCGGCGCAAGCCGCATAATGGAGCCGTTCCCGGCAGAATGAGGATCTTCGGAGCCGCTGAACCCTTCGCCGCCGGCTTCGAATTGATGCAGCGCCGCTCGTGTCGCATTGCCGATATCGAAACATTCGCCTGTACTGCTGAGATCTCCTTCGCGGTACCACTTCACATAACGCTGCAGCTGATCCACAGGATCAAATGCCTGCACCGTAAGCAGACTCTCCGCGAGGCAGAGCGCCATCGAGGTGTCATCCGTCCATTGTCCCGGCTGGAGGGCAAATACCCCGCCGCCGACAATATCCGTAAGCGGCTCAAAGGTTCCGGGAGCCTTGAACTCAGCGGTCGTTCCCAGCGCATCTCCAGCGGCCAGACCCTGCAGGCAGCCCTGATAGCGGTCAGCATTCAATGTCATTTGGTTTCCCCCTTTTTCCTCCTTCTTACGCTTGCAGCTATGCCATTACTGATCAGAGCGATGACGGAGTACATGATGCCATAGAACAATGCACCGCTTCCGTCAAACAACACGTAGATGGATAATACGAACAGCGGCAACGGCAGCAGGCAAACCAGCAGGTTAAAACCCAGCTTAAGTCCAGAATCGGCGGCAAGAATCAGCACGGCAGCGGGATTCACCAGAACCAGCAGCAGCAGCCAGGTGCCGAAATCCTCCATTACCCCGGAACCGCCGCTTTGAAAATACGGAATCACCAGAAACAACACAAGATAGATTACAGTGTGAAGCAAAAGCTTGCGGGATAATGGCGTCAGGTTCAGTTTATTCACCGGGATATTTAAGCCCCCATTGTTCACGCACGCCGTCCAGCAGCTTAAGAATTGCAACGGACTCATCCAGCGTCATCACGGGACTTTCCGTCAGTCCTGCCTGCAGACAGCGTCCCACTTCCTCAGCTTCAAAAGAATACCCGATCGAAGTACGGTCATCCTCAAAGGTCTCCACCAGCTCACCGCCGACATACAGCTCAGCCGATTTCGGATTTACCAGCGTGCCTTTGACCACGATATAGCCTTCAGTTCCATAGACATAGGCTTCTTCATGCAGCTTCAGGCGAATTCCGCCGTTCAGGGAAGCCGACTTGCCATCCCCATAAGACAGCAGCAAGGAGAAGTGCTCGTCCACGCCTGTCTCGCCGATATGTACGGTGCTGGATACGGCCTCCGGATGAGGTCCGAACACCATCGACGCGAAGGAGATGGGATAGATGCCGACATCCAGCAGGGCTCCGCCGCCAAGGGCCGGGTTCAGCAGACGTCCCTCCGGATTCCAGTCCGCGCGGAAACCAAGATCCGCTTTGACCAGCCGAACTTCGCCGATACGCTCCGCTGCGAGCCATTCTCTAACCTTGGCGTTAGCCGGAATATAACGGCTCCACATCGCTTCCATCAGGAATAGCTTCTGCTGGCGGGCATACGCCACGATTTCCTCCAGCTCCGCACTGTTCACGGTAAAAGGCTTCTCACAGAGGACGGCTTTGCCGGCACGCAAGGCGAGCAGCGCATTCTCTTTGTGGAACGGATGCGGCGTTCCAATATAAATCGCATCCACTTCAGGATCGCTGACCAATTCCTCGTAGGTGGCATATGCCACGGGGATGCCGTGATTTCGGGCAAACTCATCTGCACTTTCCTGCGTGCGCGATCCAACCGCATAAGCCACACCATTGCTGGCATGGGCCAAATCTGTAGCAAACTGATGGGCGATCCAGCCTGTGCTGAGAATGCCCCATTTTATCGTGTAAGCGTTATCTTCTGTCATTAATTAAATCCTCCTCTTAAATGAAACTTAGTCCCTATGATTCTATCAAAATGTGCCTGGTGTGTACATGATGCCCGCTTCCCGCCATCCCATGGGTCAATACTGTAACCCTCCGCTCTCCACCTGCAGCAGCAGAACCCGGTCCTTGAATCCGCCGCGGCGCTCCGCTTTGTCAGCACGGATCTGTTCCAGAATACTGCTGTCCCCGCCATGGGTTACCGCCAAGGCCCGGATTACTTCCAGCAGATCCGCCAGCTCCTCCAGCGCCTGTCCGTCATTGTCCTCCCGTAAATATTCCGCCAGCTCCTCATGCAGCTTCGCACGCAGCGACCGTATGTATTCTTCCTCGTCCATGATTCTTGTCCTGCAGGTTTGCCCGCTCGCCGCAATCAGCGCCGGTATTCCGTCACGCACCAGTTTCGGATAATCAGCCAACTTTATTACCTCCTATGGAATGTATTAAATTTATAGACCTATCTATGTACTAGAAGCCAGCTGAATCCAACCGCAAACCATACAACCACCAACCATACTCCATTGAAGCTAACTCATACTTCAGAAGTGAAGCATCATCAGAAGCATTATTATCTCAGTAGTTACGCCAATTTTCCTTTATTCAGCCGGACAGTTCCGCCTTCGAAATGGAAGGTGAAAAGTTTGTTCAGAACCCGCAACAGGGCGTAGAGGCCCCTCCTCTAGTACACCATCAAATGTTCAACAAATCAAATCATCCGCCGGTGAATAGGACTGAGAATCCTCTATTTTAACAAATCAGATGTATTTGCCGGCCAAACGGACTCAGAATCCGTTAATGGATGGTTCACACCCCCTATCGGGGATAAATAAACAAGATAAGTGATTCTCAGTCCGCTTAAGCTCCATAAAGAGGTTTTTGAAGGAAATAACGGCTTCTCAGTCCGGTTCATTCTATATAAAGGCACGATATAGATTGAACCGGGAAAATTCCACTGTGGGGGTTAGGTTTGCATTTCCTGATTTAAACTGCTGTTCGCAGTAGAAATACAAACCTAAAGGCGGACGCTACCGCTCCTACAGTTCAAACTTCTCTTCCGCCACTCCACCCTCATTGTATATTTTCAAGCTCAAGCTATTTAGCATATAAATTTATACTCGAACCAAAAACTCCCCCCGCCAGCCGCGAATCCGCAGTGACGGGGAGAGTTTCTTATAAACAATCTATTCCTATATTACTTACTCAGTACAAGCTCCAGGCGCACCTCAAGGTTATTCTCGGTATCCAGCACGATCGAATGCGGATTGCTCATGCCGAAATCTTCAAAGGTAACCATGGTTGTTCCCGACAGCATAAGCTGTCCTCCGCTGTATACAGCCTGCGAGTCAAACGTAACATCCTTCTCTATGCCTTTTACCGTCAGCGTACCTTGCAGTTCTACCGGCACCGCGGTGCCCTCCGTCCATTCCGCCGGAAGCTCCGAGAAGGAAGTCACGTTAAATGTGGACTCCGGGAACTCTGTTACAGACAGGAAATCCGCTCCCTTAACATGCTCGTCCCGCTGGCCGTTGCCGGAATCCAGCGCACTCATCGCCACAGTTCCCTCGCCCGTCATCGAGCCGGCATCCTCCAGATTCACATTCCAGGTTCCTGTAACGGAAGGGTCTACGAAGTTAACGGTTTCTTTGGAAGTTGTCACGGACCAGTAGACCTTGGACGTATCCGCAATGCTCCAGGCACCGTTCAGCTGCTCAGCCGTAACAGCAGCACCGGTAGCAGCTGCCGCATTAGCGGTTCCCGCTTCCTGGGTTTCGGTCCCTTGATTCTGCGCAGGAATAACAGATTCGATCTCAACATTATTGCCCAGGCTATTGTTAAGTAACATAAATGCTGTGATAGCTCCTGCGATAACGACTACGGCTGCGATTAAGGCGATTGTTTTCTTCTTCATCTTATTCCCTCCATCCAATTCTCTGTATGCCCTATCAGGCTTGGTTCCCATTCTAACAAAGCAATATGTCGGGAAGAAGTCAAAGCACAGCGGCCCGCAATATGGTAGAATTGTCGTAATTTTAACTAACATATAGCCGTTGCCCTGGAGAATTATTCCCCGCCGGGCCTGAGAAGGAGGCTGAATAGATGAAATCCATTCTGATTGTTGAGGATGAAGAGGCGATTGCCCGGGTACTCAGTGCTTATCTGCGAAAAGCGGGCTTCCACGTCACCCGTGCCGCCGACGGCCGGAGTGCCCTGGAAGCCTTCGAGGAGGCGCCGCCCTCACTGATCCTGCTTGATATTATGCTGCCGAATATGGACGGCTTCGAGCTGCTGGGACTGATCCGCGAGAAAAGCAGCTGTCCTGTCATTATGCTCACGGCCAGGGACGGCATCAATGACCGGCTCGCGGGACTAGATGGCGGAGCTGATGACTATATGTCGAAGCCCTTCATTCCCGAGGAAGTCGTCGCACGGGTGAATGCGGTACTGCGGCGCCCTTCGCAGTGGTCCGACGGCAGCCGCAAGCGCCATTTCGGCAGCCTGTTCATTGATTACTCTGCCCGCAGCGTGTTTCTGAACGGGGCCGAGGTCAGTCTTAGCCCGCGCGACATGTCGGTGCTGCTGTTCCTGGCGGAGCGCCCGAATCAGATCTGCACCCGGGACCAGTTGCTGGAGCATGTGTGGGAAATGGATTATGAAGGAAGTGACCGGGCCGTTGATCTCTCCATCAAAAGACTGCGCCAGGCGCTCTCACACTGGCCGGACAGCGAAGGAGAGATCCGTACCCTGAGAGGAACAGGTTATCAATTATGGACAACATGAATAACAGAACAAAGAAACCCACATCAATCCTCTCCTACTGGACCGTCCGCTACCTGCTGATTATCAGTATCGGACTGCTGCTGACGGCGCTGGTAACCTTCTGGTGGATCCAGCAGGAGGCGATGAACAACAGGATGCAGACCACCGGCCTGCTGGCCCAGGAGATCGCCGACCGCAGCGTCAGCACAGACGGACAGCTCGCTATCACCCCAAGTCTCGACAAGCTGGTCGAGGACCGCAAGCGGTTCTTCAAGGTAACCATGGAAATGTGCGTCATCATTACCGGGCCGGCGGGCGAGCTGCTGTATTCCCAGCCTCCGCTGACGGATGAAGAGATGCGGCATAAGCTGAATGATACGCTGACCGATTCACGCAGCCCGGAATTCAAAGCCGCCGCTGCGCAGATCCAGGGAGATCAGGGAACTCTTGGACAAGTAATCGTCCTGCAGTCCAAACGTTCTCTGCGCCATATCCCGCAGGAGGAGATCACCTTCTTCTCGATCATCATTGTCTTCCTGATCATCTTAAGCTGGCTGACGATCTACCTCTTGTCGATCAAGCTTGCCAAGCCGATTCAACGGGTCGCCGCCGCTGCTGCAACGATCAGCGGCGGCCAGTATAACATCGTCCTGGAGACCGGAGCCAAAGAGCGGGAGATCCATGAACTGCTGGTATCCTTCCAGGAGATGGCGGGCAAGCTGCAGCAGTTCGAGCAGTCCCGGGCCGTCATGCTGGCCGGAGTGTCCCATGAACTGAAGACCCCGGTCACCTCCATTAAAGGACTGCTTCATGCCGTCCGCGAGGGTGTGGTCGAGGGGGAGGAGGCCGGGGAGTTTCTTGATATCGCCTTACTCGAAGCCGAGCGGCTGCAGCGCATGGTCGCGGATCTGCTCGACTATAACGCACTGACCGCCGGTATTGTCGCCGTCCGTCATGATAGGCTGGAGGCCGCCCCGCTGCTGGAGGAAATCCTCTATCAATGGAAGCTGACCCAAGGCGAGGATGTCTGCGAACCCATCCTTCACCTGCCGGAGAACCGGCTGTTCCTGCGGGGAGATCCGCTGCGTATCCAGCAGATTATCGTCAATCTGCTCAATAACAGCGTGCAGGCGAAGGCACAGGGCCGCAAGCTTCAGTTAACGCTGGAGCTTGTGGCCACGCCGCAGGGCAGCGCCGAAATTACAGTTACGGATAACGGATCAGGTATTCATCCGGAGAGCCGGGAGCTGATCTTCGAAGCCTTCTTCCGCAGCACCGCCAAGCAGAGCGTGCTGCGCGGACTCGGGCTCGGCCTGACCTTCAGCAAGCTGCTCGCCGAGGCCATGGGCGGCAGCCTTGAGCTTGCCAGCGTCCCGCCGCCGCAGGGCTGCTCCTTCGTGCTGCGGCTGCCGCTTGCAGCATGAGGCACTTAAGGACCAGGGACCGGGGCATCTCCGGCTGGCTATATAGTCCACTGCCCGCGGGCATGGTATAATCAACTGACGAAAATGCGAACCGGAGGCTGCATATGCTTACTTTTGAACAGAAATTAGCTATTCTTGATTCCTATCCCCAGCTGGAACGGCGGAATGTCTCGCTTGGGCGGGTGAACTACCACTTCGAGGAGAGCCGGCACGACAAGAAGACCGTTGCTTCCCATATCCACCCGAACGGCAACGGCTTCGTATATGCCGGCCTGCTGCGGGGCTATGAGAGTGATGACAAAGGTCTGGTGAACATCAGAGATTATTCGGAAGCTGAGCTGCGGGAATTGGTGGATGCTTCGATTGCGTCATTGTCCATGTTCATCCCCGACGCCCCTGCCCCGGCCAAAAGAAAGAAAAAAGCGCAGACCGGCGCTGAATCCCTGTGGAAGAATGAGGATGGCCATACACTGAGTCTCAGATTTGAGGAAGATCTGTGGTACCTGTACGCGGGTCTCCAGCTGGAGATGGCCTTCGAAACTGTTGAAGAAGCTGAGGAGTACTTGGCGGAAGAGGGATTTGTCCGGGAGCAGGAGTAACTTCCTGATTACCCGCCAGCTTCCTGTAAGGTGCAATCAACGCAAAGCCTGTAGACCGCATTCTATCCGCGGAATACAGGCTTTTTAAAATCCTGCACATAATACAACATTCTCATTATAATCCCGGCTATAATCGGAAATTATTGTACAAAAGGCAGCATTCCACTTCCAACAAGCCGTGTTACGGGATAAATTCTTGTATTTCATACAACAATCTGTCCGAACACCTAATTATCTTGGCAGCTAAGTTGTACTGCGTACAACAATTAAGCCTTTACCATAGTATTTATATGGCAACCCCCTTATACTATAGCCAATGCTATGATTTCCATATTTTTCTTAAGGAGGATGAGCAATGAACAATCCGGAAGGCGGAGCGCCCTTTACGAATCCTGGAGGGCCGAATTCAGATAACGGGCAAACGCAGCCCCAGCGCAGAACATCCGGACAATGGGACAATCTGCTCCAGGCTGAACGCGTCAGGCAGGCTAAGCAGGTTAGTAAACAGTACTGGGGATTTTTCTTGAGTGCTCTAACCCGTCCTTACAGTACCATGAAAGAGGTCCAGGCCGCCCAATTGTTGAACAGTCTGATTACAATGGGACTGACGGCAATACTGTCAGCACTTTATTTTCTCACCTGGTTCATTAAATGGGATATCTCGCCAATCATAGGCCCCGGATTTCTGAAGCCGCTTCTATTAACGGCTGCAGGAATTGCCGTTGGCTGCGGGACCACTTATGCCGCACTCCGGCTGGAGAAAGTCAGCTTCGATCTCAAACTGCTGATCGCCAGATTTGGCACCCTGCTTGTTCCTGCTGTAGCGCTGCTGGTTCTGGCTATCCTGTCACTGATCCTCAGCCTGTATTCCTTCTCGGTTACCCTGCTTATTCTGTCATTTCTGTTCGTCTTTGTGAGCATCAACTCCGTGGCGTTCCAATATCCGCTAAACACCTCCAACCGCGGAATCGATACCCTGTACCTGATTGCCACCGCAAATGTTGCAACCGGATATATATTTTACAAGCTGGTAATGTCGGTATTGGCCGGAGCGGCCTACGGACTGTTCAACAGCATTTCCCCGTTCGGCCTATAACCGCTATTGCCCTTAACCAAACAGGAGGACCCGATGTACGGGTCCTCCTGTTCTGCTTGTTCTTTAATTAAAGCCTGTTACTGGGTTGCCGGCATTTGAGCCTCCTGCGCATCCAGAGCTTCCTGCGGAACCTTGATCTCCGAGATTTTGTTATGATCACTAATGGCCGATTTCATCTTCATATCCATGGAGACGGTCTGTTCTCCGCTGCTCATATCCATCACCATATTAACATCTGAGGAAGTCGGGAAATATGTCTTCTTGTCCACGGTGTAAGCGATGGTCATACTCTTGATATTCATCTGCTCCATCATCGCAGTCATCTGGCTGTCTACGCTCCCGCTCTGGTTCAGATAGCTCTTCGCCAGATTCTTCACTTCTTCGCCGGAAACTTCTGCTGTTATCAAATAATTGTCACCTTCCTCGGTGATTTTCGTCTGATCAGCAATTTGGTTGAACTGCTCCAGCTGCTTCTCGGGACTGGCAGACTGCTGCATGGTAGCGGTCAATTGATCAGTCATCGCCGCCGGCATCTTAACCCACTGCCCGTTCGTAAGCGAGAAGAAACCGTCTCCGGTAACATACTGCTCAATCTTCTGCTCCCCCTGGCCCGCCAGATTCATAAGGATCTCCTGATGCATTTCCAGCGGATCTTTGGTATATTCAGCGTTCACTGTCATCTCAATAGCCTGTTCCTGATTGGTTTCGCCCTGCTTGACCGTCATATTCTGCTGAATTTGCGAGTTCATGGCGAAGCTCTTCAATTCCGATTGTGCAGCAGCCGTCTTCTGCAGCAGTTCCTCCAGAGCCGGAACGCCAGCGGATGACTGTCCGGCTGGAGCTGCAGATGCGGAAGCTTCCGGAGCTGTAGTTGCGTTAGTACCGGCATTCGCAGCCGGGGCTTCGGCGGCATTGGCAGCCGGCTCGGCAGCATCATTATTGCCGCATGCGGTTAAGGCAGCAGACAGAATGACCCCCATAAATAATGCAGTCCATTTTCTCAAGTTGAATTCCTCCTAATGATTGTTGGCAGATGTGTGATTGCATGTCAACTATTAACCAAAGGAAATACGCCTCTAACATTTGTTTAAGAACTAACATGGGCTGTAAGAGCTAACCGGGCGGCAAAAACAACACTATGAAGACTGAGAAAACTGTGGTTAGATGAAGGGGAAAACCTAAAACCTAGAGGGAAAGAAGCGTGAACCCGCATGAGTTTTGAAATCGTAGAGGCTACCCTACCGGAGATTCAGGCCGCTCTGGATTCCGGAGAAATCACTTCCAGACAATTAGTCCTTATGTATCTTGAACGCATTGCAGATCATGACAAAAACGGCCTGACGATCAATTCCGTGCTGGAGATTAATCCGGATGCGCTGTTCATCGCTGAATCCCTGGACGTGGAACGACAGCTTCAGGGTCCCCGCGGACCGCTGCACGGCATACCGGTATTGCTGAAGGATAATATTAATACCGGGGATAAAATGCATACCAGCGCGGGTTCGCTGGCTTTGGCGGATTCCTTTGCGCAGGAGGATGCCTTCATTGTTACCAGGCTGCGCGAAGCCGGGGCGATTATTATGGGCAAGGCCAACATGACGGAATTCGCCAATTTCATGACGAACGGCATGCCCTCAGGCTTCAGCTCCCGGGGCGGTCAGGTGCTTAACCCTTATAATATCTCCACGCCGACAGGCGGCTCCAGCGCCGGATCTGCAGTGGCGGTGGCCTGCAACTTCTGCACTGTGTCCGTAGGAACGGAAACCTCGGGCTCGATCCTTAATCCAGGCAACCTTGGATCGATTATCGGCATCAAGCCTACTGTGGGGATGATCAGCCGCTCGGGCATTCTTCCGCTCTCTAATACGCAGGATACCGCCGGGCCTATGGCGAGAACCGTCCGCGACGCGGTTCTTCTGCTGAATGCCCTGCTTGGACAGGACAACAGCGATGCCGCAATGGGTACGAATACAGGCAGACTGCATGAGGATTATACGGTCTTCCTTGATCCGGAAGGCCTGAAGGGCGCGCGTATCGGAATTCCGCGGGATTATTATTTCGAGGAGCTTACGGACGAACAGCTCGCGCTGTTCAATGCCTCAGTGGACAGAATGCGCGAGCTCGGGGCGACCATTATTGATCCGGCAGAGATTACAACTGCACGGGAGATCAGCTATTCCTCTGTAGTGCTGAATGAATTCAAAAGCTCACTTAACGCCTATTTGGCAAAACTGGGCCCGGGCGCTCCCATGCGTACACTGAAGGATATTATTGATTTCAATCATGCCCATCCGGTAGAAACGCTGAAGTTCGGACAGGCCACGCTGCTGGATGCCGAATACACCACCTCCGGTACCCTAACGGAACCGCAGTATCTGCGCGACCGTGCAACGGATCTGCGGCTCTGCAAGGAACTGGGTATCGATGCCACTATGCGGGAGCATCAGCTGGATGCCCTCTTATTCCCGGCTGACTTCGGCGCACGGATTACGTCCAGAGCCGGTTATCCGTCCATCGTAGTACCGTCCGGCTACACGTCAGCCGGCGCCCCTTTTGGCGTAACTTTCTCGGCACGGGCTTATGAGGAACCGGTACTCATCCGGCTGGCTTATGCATACGAGCAGAATTACAAGGTCCGCAAGGCGCCTTCGCTGCAGAGCTTCATCTAAAATTATCTTATAACCCGCCTAATCGGCAGCTATGCCCATGTGCCTGTTCCCTTCGTGGGACAGGCCCCAGGTGCGTAGTTCATAGCTCCGGATACCCGATACTACATAAGGGTCCCGGCCGGCGATCTCCGCGGCTTCTTCACGTGAAGCGGCACGGATAATGACCATTCCGCCGGGACTGTCACTGAAGGGACCGCACAGCACCAGCTGTCCGCTGCGTTCCAGCTCCTGCAGATGCCTGACATGCGCCCGGATAATATCCATATCTCTGCGGTCCTGTGCAGTCGGGCTCAGCAATATCACATAACAAATATCCTCTTCTGCCTGCTTCTCACTCAACCTTCTCTCCTCCTCATTCGTAACCGCGCTGGCTCTCTTCGTCGGCAATGTTCTGAATCTCCTCCGCATGCATCAGATAGAGTTCATAATCGCCTTCAGCATGCAGCTTCATTGCCCGTTCCTTCGTGAACTTCGCACTGCCTTCCGCAGCATCCTCGTCATAGAACAACAGAATCCCGTCGCTTTTGCGGAACAGCAGATCATCCCTGGCCCTGAACTGCCAGCTGCCGTCATAGGGCGCATTGCTTACAGCTCCATAGTAGTCTGCTCCGGCAATGATGCGGCGGTATTCATTCTGCTTCTCTTCCTTCCACTTCTCTTCCGGCGCAGCATGGGCCGTAATAATTCCCAGCTTCAGCCCGGGGTATTGCCGTTTCAGCTCAAGCACAACCTCGCAGGCCCATAGATCAACGCCGTATTGGCCGGGAGTGATAACCCACTCCACCCCCTCTTCTATCAGCGGAAGAAGCCGGTTCGCAAGTGCCTTTTTGATATAAGGAATCCCTTGATGTTTGCTGTCGTAAATCCCGAGCTCATGCGCGCGGTAGCCTGTTACCAGTAAGGTTTTCATGTGCTGCCTCTTTCCTGGACACTTCATTTCTGTTCTCCGTCAAGTCCACTCTATTATGCATTATATAACATTTCACCAAGCGAAACTTCCGGGAAAGCCCTGTCTAACTTTAAGCTTGTTTTCAGGAGCATCTGATATATTGTCCTCCAGGACCGTGTTAAACCTAATCCCAGGCTTTTTATGCCAGCTTAATACGACAACAGGCGATGAAGTTTATACACAACATACTTTTAGGAGGACAATGGATATGAAAAAACATGTGCCCTATATGATGGCCGGCAGTCTGCTTGCTGCGATCCTGCTTGCCGGCTGCAGTGCGGATACAGATCCGGCGGCGGCAACCTCAGGCGATACTCAGACAACCCAGACCCAGAGCGGCAGCAATGCAGCTCAGCCGGACGGGACTGCCGCCGGTGCCGGCCAGAACCGGATGAACCAGGCCGGGATGAATATCGGCAAAATCAAGAGCATCAGCGGGAACACCATTACGGTCTATACCGCTAATATGCCGGCACGGCAGCAGAACGGCAGCGGAGAGGGCAGCCCTCCGGACGGCGGAGGAACGCCTCCCGGAGACGGAACCGGCGGTGCTCCGGCGGAGGGGCAAGGCACTCCGCCTGAAGGCGGACAGGCCGCAGACGGCGGCGGAAAAGATGCTGCGCAGGGCGGCGGACGTCAAGGCGGCGGCATGCAGGGCGGCGGCATGATGCAGAACTTCTCGGAGGAGACAACGGATATTACGGTGGGAAGTGATACCACATATGTATCGGTAACCTTCGAGGGCGGCGAACAGAAAGAGACCACGCTTGCCCTGTCCGATCTGAAAGCCGATGACATCATCCAATATACACTGAAGACGGATACTGCCGAGGCAGAGAAAATCACGCTTGGCACCGGCGGCTTCGGCGGCGGCGGCCGGGGACAGGGCCAAGGACAAGGAACTGCGCCAGCGGGCGACGCTGCTGCAAGCGGATCGGCTACCGGCAAGTAGCTGGTGCCCTCCAGTGGCCCGGTGAGTCCGGAATTGCCTGTAACAGTTATGATAACCATATAAGAAACCGGGTGTGCTCCCACAAGAGCGCATCCGGTTTTTTATATATTTTTCCGGGAAATGACTAAATCTAAGCAAACTTTGGAAAACTTCATTAACACGGATTATTAATTTCTTCGGCTGGGGGATGATCAGATTGCTTGCTACCATTGTATCCTACATACCCGGCTGGGCAATCTTTGGTCAGGCAGGTGTTGCGCTGCTGGTTCCGCTGGTCCTCGGATACTTGTATAAATCATTGTACCGTCTGGTAGGCAGCGGACGGGGGCAGGTTGGGTACGGCACCAAGACCGCTCCGCAGACACCGCCTGCCGCTGCGGCGAAGTCCGGCACCCCGGGCCCCCCTCCCTTCAGCGGCAACTATACTACCGACCTGCACGCAGTTCAGAACGCTATCGGCGCCAACAGTGATCTGCATATCAGAGAATTCACTCTGGCGGGCGGCATGACCAGGGGGGCGCTTATCTATGTAGACGGCATGCAGAATGACAGGGTTCTTAATATGCGAATCATGCAATTCCTGATGTACGAGATACCCGCCGGACCTATGTCCTCCACAGAGATTGCCAACCACCTGCTGCCCTTCAGCCAGCTTAATGAAGCGGACAGTGTGGAGAGCTTCAATAAATCTGTCCTCTTCGGCCATACTGCCCTGCTGATTGAAGGGTTGCCCGGCGGACTGCTGATTGAGCTTCCCGGAGGTGCCAACCGCACGATTGGAGAACCGGTCTCCGAAGCCCTGCTCCGCGGTCCCAGACTGGGCTTCTCCGAAGTGTTAAGCGAGAACACCTCCCTGCTCCGGCGCCAGGGCTTCAGTGACCAGCTCGAGATGAAGACCTACCGGGCAGGCAACACCATTCAGCGGGATATAGTCCTGTCCTATATGAAGGATATCGTCAATCCAGAGCTGCTGGAGGAGGTTACGAACCGTATCCGCAAAATCGATATCGACTTCCTGGCCGAATCCGGCTATATCGAGCAGCTGATTGAAGACAACTATCTCAGCCCCTTCCAGCAGGTCCAGAATACTGAACGGCCGGACAGGGTCATTAGCGCCCTCTTGGAGGGACGGATTGCTATTCTGCTGGATGGAACACCCTTCGCACTGATTGTACCGGTAACCTTCAGTATGCTGCTGCAATCACCGGAGGATTATTACGAGCGCTGGCTTCCCGGCACACTGCTGCGGCTGCTGCGTTTTGCCTCCGCCTTCCTGGCACTGATGGCCCCGTCCCTGTATATCTCGTTCATCTCCTTTCATCCGGGACTGATACCGACGGAGCTGGCAATCAGCATCATCAAGACCCGGCAGGGTGTTCCTTTTCCTTCATTAATTGAAGTGCTGATTCTGGAAGTCGCCATCGAGATTCTCCGGGAAGCCGGAATCCGGCTGCCGAAGCCGATCGGTCCGGCCATGGGTATCGTCGGCGGTCTGATCATCGGTGATGCTGCGGTTCAGGCGGGTATCGTCAGCCCTTTTCTGGTCATAGTGGTTGCTGTCACGGCTATCTCGTCTTTCGCAATTCCCATGTATAGTGCAGGAATCACACTGCGGCTGCTGCGCTTCGCCGGCATGCTGTTCGCGTCAGTGTTGGGGATGTACGGCACCATTCTGTTCTTCCTGCTGATCTGCTGCCATCTCACCAAGCTCAAAAGCTTCGGCGTGCCTTATCTGACGCCGGTATCCCCTTTCCGGCTGAGTGATTGGAAAGATCTGTTCCTGCGTGCTCCAATGGCTCTGATGAAACGCAGACCGGTAATGATGAAAACCAAACAGGATAAACGAAAATCATAACCGCGCCTGCGCGCAAGGAGGAACGCATAATGTTTGTACGCACCGACGATAAAATCACAGCTTTACAAGCGACCGTTTTTTTGAACAATACTATTCTGGGTGCTGGTATTCTTACATTGCCGCGGAGTGTAAGCCAGACCGTCAAGACCCCGGATTCCTGGCTATCCGTCCTGCTCGGCGGAGCCATTGTTATGCTGGTTGTAACCCTGATGGTGAAGATCAGCCAGCAATTCCCGGGCAAAACCGTATTCCAATATGCTGCACTGATTACCGGCCGGGTGATCGGCGGAGCACTATGCCTGCTTCTGATTCTCTATTTCATCGTTATTGCCGGCTTTGAAATCCGCACGCTGGCCGAGGTCACCCTGTTCTTTTTGCTGGAGGGAACCCCCATCTGGGCAGTCATTCTTCCTTTTCTCTGGCTGAGCACCTACCTGGTGCACGGAGGCATCAATTCCATTGCCCGTGTCTATACCATTGTGTTTCCGATCAGCATTATGATCCTGCTCATTTCCTATGCCCTCAGCTTCCGGCATTTTGATATCGATAATCTGCGCCCTGTACTCGGCAATGGACTGCTCCCTGTATTCAGAGGCCTGAAATCTACTGTGCTTATATTCACTGGCTGTGAGGTTACGATGACACTCGTAGCGTACATGCAGAAGCCCAAGCAGGCAGTCAGAGCGATGCTTGGAGGTATTGCAGTCCTTCTGTGTCTATATTTACTGACCGTAGTCATGGTCATCGGAGGCATTTCTATTAATTCCGCCATTACCAGCACCTGGCCTACGATCGATTTAATGCGCAGCTTCGAGATTCCGGGCTTTATCTTCGAGCGTATGGAATTTCCGTTTATGGTCATCTGGCTGATGCAGATGTTCTGTAACTTCAGCAGCTTCTTTTTCCAGTCTACGCTGGGAATCTCACAGATTTTCAAGATGAAGCTCCATCCGATTATTTATGCTATGGTTCCCGTTCTGTTCCTATCGGCTATGCTGCCCAAATCCATGACCGACCTGTTCGCACTCGGGGATGCCATCGGCAAAATGGGGATTCTTCTGTTCCTGCTGCTGCCTGTGCTGCTCTCGGTTATCTGGCTCATCCGTGTGAAGGGGTTGAAGCAGCATGTATAGAAGGATTCTCCTCTTGGTGTGCAGCCTAATCCTTCTGACTACACAGACCTCCTGCTGGAGCAGCAAGGAGATCGAAGATCTGGCGCTATACTCCGGCCTGGCTCTGGATGTCGGGGAGCCCACCCTCACCGAGCAGGCGCTGCAGGATCAGGGGGCGACTTATCCCAAACGGAATACAATTACAGTCACCATACAGCTCGTTCCGGCAAATTCCGTAGGAGGGACAGGTCGTCAGAGCAGCAGTAGTAGCAGTAGCAGTGATGCTCCCTATCTGAATGTAACGGGGACAGGAGATTCTGTGCTGGAAATATTCCGCCAGTACTCGCTCCGCCTGGACCGGCCGATTATCGGGCATCACCTTAAAGTTATTGTGGTCTCGACCGAGCTGCTTAAGCGTCAGGAGATGAACCAGTTATTGGATTTTGTACTTCGTGATAACGATATCCGTCCAAGTACTATGGTGTTCCTGAGCCAGGGCCGGGCAGAGGATACACTCATCTCCAAGGAAAAGAATGAAATTCCCGCATTTCATATCAGGGATATGGTCCATAATCAGAGACGGACAAGCAAGGTACTGGACCCGGTCATTTTATCCAAAATGGATGCCCTGATGTATTCCAAACGAAGCTTTGCGCTACAAAATCTGGTGACGGCGAATGGCGAAGTGGAATTCTCGGGTGCAGGTATTATTAAAGGAGATACCGGGCACTGGGTAGGGGCGTTGAACCAGGAGGATACAGAGTGCCTCGCTTGGCTGACCAATGAAGGACAGACCGGTATCATCAAAACCTATGACGGGAACAAACAGGAAATAACTTATGAAATGAAGGCGATGAAAAGCGAAATCACTGCCAAAATGAACGGCGACAGCTTGGCCTTTGATGTAAAAATCGCCACCGAAGGTAGACTGAGCGAAACCTGGAATATAGATGACTATCCCGCAGCAGTGAAGAATTCGCAAAAGGCAGAACAGTTGTTCAAGAAGAGGCTGGAGCAAATGATGCACTCGCTGATGCAGAAGCTGCAATCCGATTACAAGACCGATGTCGCCGGTTTCGGCGAGAAGCTCAGTATTCAGGAGCCGGCATTATGGAGAAAGGTAGAGGATCACTGGGATGATGTGTTCAGCCGGACTCCGATTCATATCAATGTTGATCTGAAGATTACAGACTTCGGCTCCTTTACCAATTAAAATACTCAAGCGGAAACAGCTTTGACTGCGTAAAAAACCGGCAACCTCCTCTGTGCGGAGAATTGCCGGTTTAGCTGCTTTGTCTTATTCCGATTTACTGTTTATCCGACAGAATCATTACTCCGCGGCCCGGAACTACCGTGGAGCCGCTGAATTTCTTGCCTGTCAGCAGATCTGTCCGCTCGCCGGTACCAATATCTGCACTAAGCTCCTCGGCAGAATGATTGAGCAGGAACAGGTAGGATACGCCTTCCTTCACCCGCTGGACGGACTCGATGCCTTCCGGTGCGCTCACCAGCGGGGCAATGCCGTTCTCTGCGCTCACGGTGGCAAGGAATGCGCGCAGGAACGCAGCATCGGGACTGGTGGCTACATAATAGGCTTTGCCTTCGCCGAAGCGGTTCACGGTCAGGGCAGGCATCCCCTTATAGAAATCAGTGCCGTACTGTGCAAGCACTTCCGCACCTTCGGAATGAATCAGATCGCAGAGCAGACCGCAGGAATAGGAGCGGTTAAGCTGCCCCCATTCCCGGTTCATCACGATTTCATTGCGCATATCCGGCAGCAGGGCATCAATCTCTTCAGCCCAGATGCCCAGCACCTTGCGCAGCTCACCAGGGTAGCCTCCAACGGTAACCAGATCGTTCTCGTTAACGATACCGCTGAAATAGGTTGTAATGAACGTTCCGCCCGCTTGAACGAAGGCTTCAACCTTCGCCGCAAATCCCGGTTTAACCATATACATCACCGGCGCGATTACAATCTTGTACTTTGACAGATCCTCTTCAACACCGATCATATCCGCTTCAATATTCTGCTGATACAGCGCATCATAATAGCTGTGAATTTCCTTCACATAATCCAGTGCTACGGTCGGGCCGCTGGAGAGGTCAAGCGCCCAGCGGTTCTCCCAGTCATAAATAATCCCGATCTGCGCCGCACTGCGCGCATCCAGCAGCTCATCGCCCAGCAGCTCCAGCTCCCGGCCAAGCTCGGCACATTCACGGAATACCCGCGTATGCTCATGTCCGACATGCTCAATGACCGCACCGTGATACTTCTCGCATGCACCGATAGACCGGCGCAGCTGGAAGAACAGCACTGTATCCGCGCCGCGCGCCACCGCCTGGTAGCTCCACAAGCGCATCACACCCGGACGCTTCACGGAGTTGTACGGCATCCAGTTCTGCTGGCTTGGCGTCTGCTCCATCAGCATGAACGGCTGGCCGTTCTTCAGCCCGCGCATGAGATCATGCGTCATGGCTGTATGGCTGACCGGTGTGTCCAGAGCCGGATAGTTGTCCCAGGAGATCACATCCATATATTTAGCCCATTCGAAATAGTCCAGCTCCGGATAGAAGCCCATCAGGTTAGTGGTAATGGGAATATTCTTGCTGTGCTCCCTGATTGCAGCATGCTCAAGCTTATAGCAATCCAGCAGGCTATGGGACATGAATCTCCGGTAATCCAGCGAAATCCCCTGGAAGTTCGTCCGGTTGCCGTTCCACTCTTCACTGAGCTCGTTCGGTACTACGATCTCTTCCCAGTCATAGAAGGTATGGCCCCAGAAACGGGTATTCCAGGCTTTGTTCAGCGCATCAAGTGATCCGTAACGCTCCTTCAGCCAGACGCGGAAGGCCGCTTCAGACTGCTCGGAATAATCATATCCGCCGTATTCATTGGAGATATGCCAGATCAGCAGCGCCGGATGATCCTTGTAGCGCTCCGCCAGCTTGCCAGCCAGCCGTGCAGCATATTCGCGGTATACCGGGCTGTTCGGATTGGAGTTGTGGCGTCCGCCGAATTTGCGCTTTCTGCCCTGGACATCCACCCGTGTAACCTCAGGATAGCGGTGAGCCATCCAGGCCGGATGCGCACCGGTTGCGGTAGCCAGACATATATAGGTTCCATTCTTATATAGACGGTCGATTAATGCATCCAGACCGCTGAAATCGTACGTATCCTCAGAGGGCTGAAGCGTTGCCCAATTGAACACATTGATCGTAGCGACATCAATCCCTGCCAGCTTGAACATCCGTTCATCCTCTGCCCATACTGGGGCATCCCACTGCTCCGGGTTATAATCTCCACCATACCAAACCTTCGGCAATTTCTCGTTGATCATACTTTGCACATCCTTTATAGTATAAGTATATTCTTATTTTAAGCATTAAACTAAGCGCTTTATATATAAAATAAAAAACCTAACATATAATAATATGGAACAACAGGAGTTGACATTCATGCCAGTTAGCACCGTGCGCAGAATCGTGTTCGCCCAGGAGAGCGGACAGCAGCTTCCGATTGCCCTGGATAGCATGGGCTATAACCCCGATCAGGAGAAAGTCTCCCGCCCGCAAGGCTATCATACCTATCACTGGCTGCAAACCGCGTACGGTGAAGGCATCATTCATTTCGACAATAAAAAGATAACACTCGCTGAAGGCAGCGGCATTCTTCTGATGCCGGGTATACCGCACGGCTATGAATCCCTCTCTTCCGAGGTATGGTGCACCTATTATCTCACCTTCAGCGGGACTTCAGCCCGGCATATTCTGGATTCGCTCGCGATGAATTCCAATCTTCTGTACCGCTGGGAGAATGAATCGCCGCTCCGCCATATGCTGAAGGAGATGCTCGACCGCCATGATGCTTCAAGCGACATGTTCAATCTGGGTGAATCTACCGATGCCTACCGTTTCCTGCTGACGCTGAACAAATACGGGCAGCTGCACAATAACACAGCGATCTCCCGCAATGTGGACAAGCTGCAGCCGCTGCTGAAATGGATGGACAGCCACTACGGCGATCCCGAGGTGGGTCTCTATGATCTCGCTGCCCAGCTCGATGTATCCGGGCGCTATCTGAACAGCCTGTTCCTGCAGACGTTCGGCCTCTCCCCTTATGCCTATTTCGTCCGGCTGCGAATCCGCAAGAGCAAGGAACTGCTTGTCACCCAGCCTGCGCTTACGGTAAAAGCAATCTCACAGCGCGTCGGCTTCCGCGACGTCAGCCACTTCGTGGCTACGTTCCGCAAGCAGTCGGCAATTACGCCGGAGCAGTTCAGGAAGCTGCATTAATCCTTCTCCAGCATAAACAGCGGCACCCGCAGCTAAGCCAGCCGGGGTGCCGCTGTTTGATTATATAACTGTTACTTCACAGTTCCGCCGCTGCCCGCTGTCACATCCGTCCCGCTCACCGCTTCCGGCAGCCCTGCCTTAAGCTCTTCTATGAACTCCCGGAAGGCACTCGTCATATAGAGGTCGCGCCGCCGGATGAACACCGTCGGGACCTCAGCATACTTCTCCGGAAAGGGATAGATGCGGATCCCTTCCGTTACATTCATCCGGGTGAAATAGGATAAAGGCAGAACCGCATAGCCAATTCCCGCTTTCACGCATCCGAGGAGTCCTTCCATCGTCCCGAATTCCATCACCTTGCCCAGCCGGCCGCCCTCTTCCGCGAGCCATTTCTCCAGTCTGCTCCGGTACAGGCACTCTGAATTCAGCATCAGCAGCGTCTTGTCATGTACAGAGCGGATGCCCTGATAATCCATCGTATCCGGAATCACAAGTCCAATCCGCTCGTGGATGAGCAGCTCCTGGACAATCTCCGGATGCTCAACCGGTCCGTCGAGAAAGGCCCCGTGCACGGTATGCTGCAGGACAGAATCAATAAGCTCCCCCGCCCGTCCGACTTGAAGATGAACTTCAACATCAGGGTAACAGACACGGTAAGCGGACAGGATGGCAGGCAACCGTACAGCCGCCGTAGTATCCGAGCCGACCGTAATCGAGCCTTTGGGAACCGGCGAATCCAGAACCGCCTGTTTGGCTTCGTCCAGCAATTTAAGAATCCTGACCGTATATTCCATGAACGTCTGTCCCGCTGAAGTCAATGTGATTCCCCGGCTGTGCCGGTAGAAGAGCGGAGTCTTCAGTTCCTGCTCCAATTGCTGTATTCTGGCCGTCACATTCGACTGCACATAGTTCAGGCTTTGGGCTGCTTTAGAGATACTACCTTCTTCAGCAACCGCCTGAAATACTTTAAGAAGACCAATATCCATATCGCATCTCTCCCCCGGATCACCCATCAGCCGCAGTGATGGCCACCATCATTTCCCTTCATTATACATGATCCGCTTCGCAGATTATGATGAAAATATAAAAGAAACACTCTGCCTCTGCCGGATGGCACACACTAATAAGGAGTGATTATGATGGGAAATAAACAATGGAATTTCAAGATTCCCGGGAACCCGGATGGTAAAGAATTAATTATAGATACGAATCAAATCACAACCGTCTATGACCTGCTGGACATGCTCCGGCAAGAAGAGCCTCAGGCTCCGCAGAAGGAACAGCAGCCAAGATTAAATCCTCCGCAACCCAGAGCAGTGGTAATCCCCTTAATCTCGCGCATGCTGGACAAGAGACGCCATCCTTCCGCCTGAATGCCAGCTCCCAGCCAGCTTCAGCCTTGAGTCTCCAGAATCTCTACACCATATGCCGCAAGCTCTACCGGACCAGATATCGGGGTACCGGTAAGAGCGCTGCGGTACTGCTTGTCTAACCCTACGGTCTGAGACGTCCGGCTGAGATTCAGCAGGAACAGCAGCTCTCCCTTTGGTCCTGTGCGTGTGAAGGCCTGCACGCCGTCCGGCAATTCCGGGAACAGCGTTAGTCCCGCATCCGGTGCAATATCTCCCAGAAGCTTCAACCAGTAACTCTCCTCCGCATGGGTACCGATATAATAAACCCTGCCCGCCCCGAAGCTGTTCACCGTAACCGCAGGAGCACCGGCAAAGAAATCATCTGCATACCAGGCGACCGGCTCGGCTCCCTCCGGCCGCAGAATGTCGCACCACTGGCTGCATTCATACAGAATTCCGTCAGGGCTCCGAAGCGAGTGGACATCGCCTCCGACCGGATCATATTCCTCCACCGTTACGCCTGCCGCCCGGGAGAAGAGTCCCGGCAGCGGCTGCATCACACAGATGTTATTCATATTCTTCACACCGCTGCGGCTGGTAAGGATTACAGTACCTCCCCCTGCTGCAAAGTCCTCCAGCAATTGCGCGGCTGCTTCATCATGCAGATACAGGCTTGGGGCAATCACCAGCTTGTATCCCTCCAGCGGCTGCCGCCAGCCGATGACATCACAGCCGATGCCAAGCCGGGTCAGCGCCCGGTGGTACTGCTTGATGTTCTCATAATAGTCCAGTCCGTCCGCCTGGGGCTGGATCCGCAGTGCTGCCATCTGCTCATGCGAATACAGAATGGCCGCCTGGCTAATAACCCCGGTCCCCTCCAGCAGCGGAGCCAGACCGTTCACCTCGCTGCACAGCTGCGCGAATTCGGCAAATCTCCGCCCGGGCACATTGCTGTGGTCAATCAGCCCGTGCCAGAACTGCTCCGCACCGGCAGCCGCGCTTCTCCAGCGGAAATGCACCACGGTATCCGCACCTCTGGCAATCGCCTGCCAGCTATAGGCGCGGATGAGCCCCGGATAAGGTGTCCTCCACATCGGGAACCAGCAGCCCGGCGGACCGCTGAGCTGCTCCATGATCCAGAAATTGCGGCGTTTGATGCCGCGGGTCAGATCCAGGGATAACGCCCCGCTGTAAGGCGCGGTCGCCTGCTTCTGCGGCGAGGGGTTCGGATAATAATCGAAGGACGCGACATCAAGGTCCTCGGCCAGCCCGTGCATATCCAGCCGCTGCGGATAGCTGTGGAAGTTATGGGTGATGAAGTGCTGCGGGCAGATCGCGCGCAGCACCTCCGTCTGCGTCTTCTGGAAGGCAATCGCCGCCTCCCACTGGAACCGCTGGAAATCCAGCAGCATCGAAGGGTTCTGGAATGGCGAGCCGCCATAAGGAACCGTCAATTCATCCCAGCTGCTGTACTCCCCGCTCCAGACTACAGTTCCCCACTCTTCATTCACTTGTTCAGTGGTGCCATACTTCTCCTGGACCCAGCTGCGGAAAGCCAGATTACAGCTGTCACAGTGGCAGTCCAGCATACTGAATTCATTGTCCGTCTGCCAGCCGATGACGGCAGGATGACTGCTGTAATGCCGGGCCAGCGCTTCAATAATCCGGCTGCCATACTTACGCAGCGATACGCTGTTATAACAGCGGTGGCCGCGCACACCCGGATGGAATACGCCTCCATCGGCAAACACAGGCAATACATCGGGGTATGCGGTAGTAAGCCAGCGCGGCGGTGTCGCAGTCGGGGTCCCGATGACAATCTGAATCCCGTATTTGTGAAACAGATCCAGCGCCCGGTCCAGCCAGGCGAAATCAAATCTCCCTTCCTCCGGTTCAAGCCGGCTCCAGGCAAACTCCGCTACCCGGACTATCTTGACTCCGGTTTCCTTCATTAACTTGATATCCGTCTCCCACATCGACTCGTCCCAATGCTCGGGATAATAGTCCACACCGATCTGCACCTTGCTGTAGCTGTTCAGCTTCATAAGTTCCACCAGCTCCCTCTCCTCATTCATGCACAAAGTCTTTATGAATAGAGTATATCTCAGCTGCCTGTTCGCCGGATAACCAAAAGGACGCCCCCGCCTCACCTCATATGCTGAGATAGACTGGAGCGTCCTGGCAAATCCACTTTATCCGGTTGTAGGTCCCTATAAGGACTCTCTATTTAACCTTACATTACAATGACTTGCTTGCAGGGACTGATTATTTCTTCAGCTTGTCCCAAGCGGCCTGCATGCCAGTTTCCCAGCCTGCTTCGTCCACTTTGCCGGCGATCAGCTCTTGAATAACGCTGGCGAATTCCTGAGTTACACCATCAGGGAATTTCGAAGCCTGCAGTCCGTAGACTTTACCTTCTTGAACATAGTTCCATACATCCGCACCAAGAAGACCGATATCTTCAGGTGTTGCTGCAATGGTGGACAGTGCAGGGATGAACTTCCATTTTTTGACGATATACTCTTTACCCATGTCAGAAGTTACGAGCCAGTTCAGGAAAGTCTTAGCTTCTTCCTTGGATCCGGATTCCTTGTTAACGACCAGGTTCGCCGGAACACCTACAGACAGCTTATCGTTCATAGCAGGATCATCGTTGATTGGCATAGGGAACATACCGATGTTCATGTCAGGAGTAATGTTGTCAACCAGCGTCTGTGCCCAGTTTCCTTCCTGCATCATAGCGGTTTCGCCATTGGCGAACATAGCCAGGTGAGTGTTAGCATCTGTAGTCAAAGGATTCTTCTGTCCGTATTTCACAGTCAGGTTGAGCAGGTTGCTCCAATCCTTGAATTTCTCGTTGCCTACGATTGTGGAAGTTCCGGCGTTCAGGCCGCTGATGAATTCATCCACATTATCCTGCTGTGCAAAAGCTACGCTAATGCCCTGGATCCCCAGCAGCCACCATTCCTGGTATGCGTTACCGAAAGGAATAACGTCAATGGCCTGCAGCTTTTTAGCCGCTTCTTCCAGCTCAGAGATCGTTTTTGGAGTTTCAGTGATACCGGCTTTAGCGAACAGATCCTTGTTGTATACATAACCGATACCTTCAAGGTTCATTGGCATACCGTAGGTTTTGCCGTCTTTCGTCATTGGCTCAGCTGCCAAAGGAATCAGATCCTTCACCCAAGGCTGATCGGACAAATCTTCGAGCTTGTCGCCCCACAGTTCCATTTCAGCGTAACCGCCGTTACTGAAGATATCAGGAGCATCGCCGGAAGCGAATTTAGTCTTCAGGGCTGCTGCATAGTCTGCACCGCCGCCGACAGTCTGGATGTCCAGCTTGATGTTAGGGTATTCTTTCTCGAATTCAACCTTAAGCTCGTTAAGGCCTTCTACGATTTCGGTTTTGAACTGGAAGATCTTAACCGTCTTCACTTCTCCGGAGTTGCCAGCGCTTCCATTGGAAGCATTATTTGAAGCGGTATTGTTATTACCGCCGCATGCCGCAAGCACGACAGACATCAGCATGACGCTGGACAGCATCACTGCAGAGCGTTTTTTCATCATTTTTATTTCCCCCTTGAATAATTTAACTGCTTAATATGTGGAACGGGAGCCCGGTGAATTAACCCTTCACCGAGCCAGCCGCTATTCCCTCAACAATATAACGCTGCATGAACAGATAGAAAATTACAATTGGAGCAACCCCGATAGTCAGTGCCGGAAGCGCCATATCCCATTGCTTCGTATATTGGCCGAAGAAGGAGAAGGTCGCCAGCGGAATGGTCCGCAGTCCCGGTGCCTGAAGAATCAGCGATGGAAGCAGATAGTCATTCCAGATGCCCAGGGCATTCAGTACGATAATGGTCATCAGCATCGGCTTCAGCAGAGGAAGCACAATCCGGAAGAATGCCGAGATCGGGTTACAGCCGTCCACGGTCGCGGCCTCTTCGATTTCCAGCGGCACGGACTTGATGAAGCCGTGGAACAGGAAGATCGCCATTGGAATGCTAAGACCGAGGTTGGATATAATCAGACCCGTGAAGGAGTTGTTCACATGCAGGATGTTCACGACCTTCAGGATCGGAATCATGATGGTCTGGAACGGTACGACCATAGCAGCTACGAACAGCAGCAGCAGAACCTGGTTGAACCGGTTATTGGCACGCACCATGCGGTAAGCCGCCATTGCGCTGAACAGAGAGATCAGAACCACACTGATGATCGTAACAATCAGCGAGTTGCGGAACGCCTCGGAGAAACGGGCCAGCTTCCAGGCGTTAGTATAGTTCGACCACATGAAGGTCTGCGGCCAGCTTGCCGCATCGCTCAGGATCTCGCCGAAGGATTTCACCGAGTTCGCCAGCAGGAAATAGAAAGGAGAGAGGAACAGAAGCGCCAGCAGAATCATAATCACTTCAATCCCGATATTCCATCTGCTTTTTGATTTAGCATTCATTTAAGCTTCTACCTCCTTGCTCTTCGTTACACGGACCTGAATCACTGTGATCAGTGCGACAATTACGAAGAATAGCAACGCTTTTGCCGTACCCAGACCGTAACGGTTGTTCAGAAAGGCTTCATTGTAGATATTCATAGCTACGGATTCCGTCGATTTGAACGGTCCGCCTTTGGTCAGCGACAGGTTCAGGTCGAACATTTTAAAGGACCAGGAAATCGCCAGGAACAAACCGATGGTCACTGCAGGCATAATCAGCGGCACGATAATGTTGCGCAGCACCTGCATCCGGGATGCGCCGTCAATCTCAGCAGCTTCAAGCACTTCTTTGGACACGTTGCTGAGCGAAGCGATGTAGATAACCATCAGATAACCGGAGGACTGCCAGATAAACACCATGACGATCGCCCAGAAGCCGGTTGTTGCATCCCCGAGCCAGGGAAGGTTGAAGAAGGACCAGCCTGTCATATCGCCCATTGTGGCGAAGCCTTTGATGAAGATGAACTGCCATATAAACCCAAGCAGCAAGCCCCCGATGACATTCGGCATGAAGAAAATGGTCCGGAGCATATTGCGTGTTTTTAGAGGTTTGGTCAGCAGATAGGCCAGGAAGAAGCCCACTACATTGGTCAATACAACTCCAAGGACCGTGAATCTCACGGTGAACCAGAAGGATGACCAGAAATCGGGATCATTGGTAAATATCATTTTAAAGTTCTGAAAGCCGACCCAGCTAACATTACCCGATACGCCGTTCCAGTCCGTGAAGGAATAGTACATCCCCATCAGAAAAGGAATAATCGTGATCAAGGTAAAAAACAACAATGCCGGGCCAACGAAAAATACTTGTTGACCTAATTGGGACAACTTATTGCCGCGCATGTAATGGTCCCCCTTTCTTTTACTCACTCACTTGTTTATGATCTAAACATATTATCTGTTTTTTACAGAGTCCCTTACACCTACGCAAGTGATCTTTAGGGTGTAAAATATTGATCGGATGTGAAGCGTACCTCATGAAATGGAACAGTATCCGCACCAAATTGATCGTTTTTTTACTCCTGCCAACATTAATCTGTATTATGGCTACTATGTTCGTCAGCTATTCCTACACAACCAACTCCCTAAGAACACGGGCTGTCGATGAGAATAAGAATCTGCTCTATCAGGGCTCCAAGAACATTAACAGTCTGATTGGGGAGATCAACCGTTTGTCGCTCAGTGTGTACTCTGACTCGGATTTCTACCGGCTGCTTGAAGCCGGGCACGACGATCTGTCCTCCGACATTGCCATTTACAATTCGCTCAGTTACATTTCCACCTCGCTGCCTAATATCTCACAGGTGTACTTATATGGCGTCAAAGACGGTAAAGCTACACTGATTACCGATAATACGACACCCAAGCGCTGGCTGGGAGACACACCCTACCAGGAATCCAACATTACAGGGAGCTCTCCGGTGAAAGTGCAAAGCACCCATCTAAGCGACGCCTACGGATTAAGTCTGCCATTAACGCAGTTCGTACCGGAGCCTGTTTTTACGCTGCACCGCAGAATTGAGCGTATCCCTTCCTCTGAAGCACTCGGTTATCTCTCGATTGATGTCAAGCTCGCAGCTCTTGGTGATATAGTAGACCAGCTATACGACCAGGATCAGGAAAACATCTATCTGGTGGACAGCGCCGGAAAGCTCGTATACGGACCTGACGCCGGCACATTCGGCCAACCGCTGGATGCAGCATGGTACAATAAACAGATGGCTGACAGCATGGTGACCCAAGGGCATTTTGAGCAGGACAACTCTGTGTTCATCTATCAAAAAATTGAAAGCATCGGCCTAAGCTGGACGCTCGTCAAGCAAATCCCTGTCTCCTATCTGTTCCGCGAAGCCAAGGAGGCCGCCGGCATTAATCTGCTGCTGCTCTTCGTGCTGATGAGTATGATCATCGCCCTGACGATTCTGATCTCCTTCCGGATCACCGCCCCCATCAAGCAGCTGACCCGGTACATGAATCAGGTGCAGACCGGTAACCTAGAGATTGATATCCGACCGGCCGGAAAAGATGAGATCGGTGTGGTCACGGAGCATTTCCGCAGTATGATGGACACGATCAACAACCTGATTCTGCGGGAGTACAGGCTGGAGCTGTCGAACAAAACCAATGAGCTGAGGGCGCTGCAGTCGCAGATCAACCCGCATTTCCTGAACAACACTCTTCAGATTATCGGTACACTCGCCCTTGAGCTGAAGGTGCCGCAAATCTACGGCCTGCTCTCGGCACTGGCCAAGATGATGCGCTACAGCATGTACAATGATGAGAAGATTGTGACGATACAGAATGAACTGGAGCATGTTAAAGCGTATATTGAGCTGCAGAAGGAACGTTTTGAAAATAAGTTCAGTTTCCGCTACGATATGGAAGAATCCTTGCTGCATGCGCTGATGCCCAAGATGATCCTGCAGCCGATTGTGGAGAATTACTTCAAGCACGGGTTCAACCTTGCCCGCACGGACGGATTCATTGAGATTACGGCAGCCAGACTTAGCCCTAGCCGGATGGAGATCAGTATCCGGAACAACGGCCTCTCGATTCCGGCCGTGAAGCTGGAGACGCTGCGCAAGGAGCTGCAGCAGCCCAGAGCTGTTGAAGAGCTCGACATGATCAAGAACTCAGGTCAGGACAGCTACAGCAGACGTGATGCTCCCGGTGCGGGAATCGGCCTGGGGAATGTACTGGCCAGGCTGCGGCTGGTCTGCGGGGATGATGCTTTGCTGACGGTAGATAATCTGGAGGCCGGCGGGGTTATCATCCGGCTGGAAATTGAGATATTAGTGGAGAGTGAACGGATATGAAGGCACTTATTGTGGATGACGAAGCAAGAGTCCGGAAGGCCGTCCGGCTGCTGGTGAACTGGGATGCCCATCAGATTGATGAGATTCTGGAAGCAGGGAACGGCAATGAAGCCATCGGGCTGATCCGCAGGGAGAAGCCCGCGCTGGTGATTATGGATATGATGATGGAATCAGGGAGCGGTGTTGAGCTGATGACCTGGGTAGATGAATTCGCAGGCAACACCAAATTCATTGTTGTCAGCGGGCATGATGATTTCGACTTCGTGCGCCAGACCGTCCGCCACGGCGGCATTGACTATATTCTTAAGCCGATCGAAGCGGATATGATTAATAACGCAGTGTCCAAGGCGGTTGCCGCCTGGCGCTCCGAAGAAGAGGAGCGCCGCCACCGTCAGCGCCAGAGCCTCCGGCTGAATGAGATCAAGCCGATCTACGGGGAGAAGCTGCTCTCCGCGCTGATTGATGACAAGGTCAATGCCGAGGCCTCGCTGCGCAGGCTTAACGTTGACAGCATCATTCCGCAGAGTGTCCAGGCTTCGCGGCTGATCCTTGTGCAGACGGACAGCGGCAACAATCCGCTGCTCAAACGGTTCGGAGGCGACAGTGAGCTGATGTACTACGCCATCGTTAACATCTGCAATGAATTCCTGCAGCTGCAGGGCAAAGGCATTGCCTTCCGGTATTGGGGCGGGCCGCCGGAGATTGCCATCATTCTCTGGGATGTGGAGGAATCCGTTGTCGAGCTGATCAGCCGGATTAATCAGGGGATCTACCGCACCCTGCAATTCCGCATGCATTTCGGAATCAGCACCGCAGGTGCGTTCCCGGGAGAGCTGCCGGCGCAGCGCACGGAAGCCGCCGAAGCACTGCTCCGGCGGAACCTGTTACGGCATGAGGATTACTGCCATTTCTCCCCGGCGGCGGGCGCAGGCGGCATGGCGGAAGACAGCCGGAATTCCGGCGGCTCCGGGCCGGAAGCGCCGCTGAATTTCGCGGATGTCCAGGAGGACTGGCGGATGGCTGTCATCAGCGGAACCACTGAAGCCATCTCCGCCGCAGCACAGCATTGGACCCACGAGCTCAGCCGCCGGGGTGTCGTTACCCCGCAAATGCTGAATTCGTGGAAGGCGGATGCTCTCCTGTTCCGTTCCCGGCTGGTCCGGGAAGCGCTGGGCAACCAGTCGGACAGTGTGCTGGCGGAGCTGGAGCAGGCTGATCTGCTGAGTCCATCACCGCTGCCAAGCGGTTATTCCTTCTCCCTGTTCGCCTGGCGTGACTGGTCCTTTGCGCTGATGCAGCAGCTGTCCCAGACGCTCTCGGCCAGACACATGAAAGAGCGGAACCCGATGACGGAGATCGTTAAATATATCGATCAGAATTACCCGTCCGACCTCTCCCTGCAGGAGGTGGCCGGCAAATTCTACGTCAGCCGCGAATATATCTCGCGCAAGTTCAAACAGGAATACGGCATCAACTTCTCCGACTACATCGGCAGCGTCCGCATCGAGAAGGCCAAGCTGCTGATGCAGAATCCCAATCTCAAGCTGGCGCAGATCTCGGAGATGGTCGGCTTCCACGACGTCAAATATTTCAGCAAGGTCTTCAAGAAGCAGGTCGGCTGCTCGCCGAAGGATTTCCGGGGGCAGGCGGAGCACTGAATGCATTGAAGACATTATCCATTTCCGCTTCTATTTCTTACCCGGCTCTGAGCTTTAAATTGGTCGATGGTCTATACCCGAATGACCAAAAGTGCATATCATGGTTCTGAAAGATGATACTGCGAAGGAGGTAAGACGATGAGCGGTTGCGGAAATGTCGGCGGACTTTTTACTTCTACCACTACAATCTTAGTCCTTTACATTCTGCTGGTGATCATTCTCAGAACATTCTAACCATTAATATCGAAAAAGAAAAAAGCCTGCAGCTGCAGGCTCTTTTCTTCGGCTAGGATAATAAAACGATAACCAGCAATTCGAACAGTACCAGGGTCAGGATGGCTTCATCGCTGCTTCCGAAGAAGGCGCGTCCTGCTCCATGATGATTCTGTACCCCCAGGTATAACAATCCTCTATCGCAGCCGAGAATTCTCCCAGTAACGACCTGGCCGTCAATCGTCTGCACCCGGACAATCTGGTTCACATGTTGTCTGCATACACTGTGCATGTGATGCCGGAGAGACTTCATACTCTGAATATAATTTTGATCTGCTTGATACAGCACTTTGGGCTGCATTGGTACTCCCGCTTGAATGCTCACTACAGGCACACTACCCTTCTGATAAAGTACTACATAGTATGCCTAGTGCTTTCAAGAAGTTCGTCACACGTTTTTGCCGTACCAGGCCAAAAATGCTTCGGCAACCGCCTTGCCGGCGGTGCCGTTCGGATGCGGATCAAACTCATCGCTCATATACTCCGGCTTGATTCTATGATCTGCCGGAGCCGGTACAGACAGCACTGCGGCAATGTCGAACACGCGGTCTACACCGGCCGGGGGACTGTTAAGAATAGCCGCATTTACAGTGCGCCAAGCTGCTTCCCGTTCCCCTTCGAAATTGAACGGCGGCACGGTGCTGAGAATCACGGCAGTCTTAGGCCGCACTTCCTTGATCGCGGAGATAATATGCGTGAGGTCGTTCAGCAGCTCTTCTGCTGAGCGGTTGCCGATATCCAGATCATTTACTCCGAGCACCATCAGCACCTCATCGCCCTGCTGCGCCTTGTGCAGCCAGGCTCCATCGGTGGCGACATCATAGGCCCGGCCCCAGCCGGAGCCGATATTCCACAGCCCGTACTTCGTTCCTAATCCTTCGGCAATTCTTGCCGCCCAATAGGAATACTCATCCTTGGCGGTCCGCACTCCCTGCGTAATCGAATCCCCCAGGAATACCAGCTTCTTCGTTACATCCTTCTTGTATCCCAGGAAGCTTGGCAGTACCTGCAGCTTGTCCGATTCACTGAACGCTTCGGCTGTCTCCTGAGCGGCCAGATTGCCCGGCGCATCGTAGCCGGAGACCAGCATCCCCTCCACGTTGAAGGGGATCGACTTCCCGGCAGCTGCCGTCTTCAGCGTCCAGGTGAAGGCCAGGTAATGCCCTTCCGGCAGCTCCAGCAGCGCTTCATCGCTCCAGAACTGCTCGCCCGGAGCAACGTTCCGCGAGGCTTCGCCACCGAAGGTTACCGGAACCTGCGAACCTGACACAACTGTACCATCCGGCACGGCTCCGCCATCGGCTACATATGCCGCTTCAATGCTCCACTCCCCGCCCGGTTCACTGGCCGCTGACTCCGCGCCCAAGTCCCATGTCGAATCCACAGCATTGCTGTGCCAGAACTTCAGCGTCAGGCCGCCGTTCTCCCGCAGGCGCACATAGGTCCGGTAGGTATGGGTGAACGGCTCCGGCGAGTTCATAATATAATTAGCAGCTGCGGACAGCGCTGTGGCCGAAGTGAATCCAGACTGGCTGTACACACTGGTATTAACTTTATTGTTCATAGCATTCTATTCTCCTATCGTTGCTGACAGAAATGAGATTATTAGTTCACAGCTTACCTGTAATAAATAGAAAAAGGCAATAATGTTGTACGTTCTACAACTTCCATGCATGAAAAACAGGCCGTTTGAGAGAATTGTTGTACGAAATACATGAATTCCCCCGCAAAGCAGCCGGGAGAAGGAGAAATGCTGCCTTTTATACAACAATTCCGGATTAGGATCGATAATAGGTGGAAAATGTTGTATTCCTTGCAAGATTTGCGCGGCAAGAACAGCTTGAAGTTCCAATAGCCTCAAATACCGTACCCGTTGTTCAATCCTCAAAAAACTCTCTGATTCACCGGGGACGAATGTCCCCTGTCATCAGAGAGCTTGAGTATAGGGCGGTATAATCTTATTTCAGCGTAATCGTGAACGATACGGATTTGGCTCCGGCGTTTACTTTCACTGTAGTTTCATCTGCTTGTTCAGCACCTTCTACTGAAGCGATAGCGCCGAGATCCTTCACCGCAAAGGTGAATGCTTTGCCGCTGCCTTCTGCGGTTACGGTTACCTTGCTGCCGCTGCGCGCAGCTTCTACCTTCAGCTCAGGAGCGCCGTTGATATCGCGAACGGTTGCCGATGTAGTCTTGCCGTCCTCAAGGGAGTACAGGCTAAGCTTCACGCCTTCAGCGAAATCATAATCCGGACGGCTGTCTTCGCTGCCCACTGCAAGCAGGGAGTTCTGGCGTACGAACAGCGGCAGGCTGAAGAAGTCATGCTTCTCTTTGCGCCATGATCCGCCCACTACGGTCTCACCGTTCAGGAGATGCGTCCAGCGTCCAGCCGGCAGGTAGTATTTCACTTCGCCGTTCTCCTGGAAGATCGGAGCCACGAGCAGGGAATCGCCCAGCATGTACTGGCGGTCCAGCACTTCGCAGGTCGGATCTTCCGGGAATTCCATCACCATCGCCCGCATTGAAGCCCAGCCCTGCTCATGTGCCTGTCCGGCTACATCATACAGGTAAGGCATCAGGCTGCACTTAAGCTTGGTGAAGAAGCGGGTAACATCCACGGCTTCGTCGTCGTAAGCCCAAGGCACACGGTACGAGGTGCTGCCGTGCAGACGGCTGTGGCTGGAGAGCAGGCCGAAGGCCAGCCAGCGCTTGAAGACATGCGCCGGAGCGGTATTCTCGAAGCCGCCGATGTCATGGCTCCAGAAGCCGAAGCCGGACAGGCCGAGCGACAGGCCGCCGCGCAGGCTTTCTGCCATGGACTCGTAGTCAGCGTAGCAGTCACCGCCCCAGTGAACCGGGAACTGCTGCCCGCCGGCGGTTGCCGAACGTGCGAAGACGGCTGCTTCATTCTTGCCAAGCTTCTCTTCCAGTACTTCAAAGACAACCTTGTTATACAACTGTGTGTAGTAGTTATGCATTTTGTTTGGATCGGAGCCGTCGAAGTAAACAACATCCGTTGGAATACGTTCGCCGAAGTCGGTCTTGAAGCTGTCTACGCCCATGTCAACCAGATCACGCAGGTACCCTGCATACCATTCACAAGCCGCAGGGTTCGTGAAGTCCACGAGGCCCATGCCCGCTTGCCACAGATCCGTCTGGTAAACGTCTCCGTTGGCTTTTTTGAGCAGATAGCCGTTCTTCTTGCCTTCTTCAAACAATGGTGAACGCTGTCCGATGTAGGAGTTGATCCAGACGCAGATCTTAAGCCCTTTCTCATGCAGGCGCTTCAGCATGCCCACAGGGTCCGGGAACACACGGGAATCCCACTGGAAATCGGTCCATTGGTATTCGCGCATCCAGAAGCAGTCGAAGTGGAAGACATGCAGCGGCAGATCGCGCTCAGCCATTCCTTCTACGAAGGAGTTAACCGTAGCTTCATCGTAGTCCGTAGTGAACGAAGTGGTCAGCCACAGACCGAAGGTCCATGCCGGTGGAAGCGCAGGCTTGCCGGTCAGGGAAGTATATTTGGTAATAACCTCTTTGATGGTCGGCCCTTCAATGACGAAGTATTCCAGGCTCTCTCCAGCTACGCTGAATTGGGCTTTCTTCACCTTCTCAGAAGCGATTTCATAGGAAACCAGTTCAGGCTGGTTCACGAATACGCCGTAGCCTTTGCTGGTCACATAGAATGGAACGTTCTTGTAGGCCTGCTCGGAGCTTGTACCGCCGTCTTTGTTCCACAAGTCAACCACCTGGCCGTTCTTCACAAAAGCAGTGAAGCGTTCGCCCAGACCATATACGAATTCGCCGATGCCGATGTCCAGCTCTTCACGCATGAACGTGTTGCCGTCCTGATCCGTGATATAGGCCATCGATTTGTAACCGCTGCCTGTAATGCGCTCATCGCCGCGGTAGAAGTCTACCGACCAGTGAGTTCCCTTGTTGATGACCACGCGGAGTCCGCCGCTGATCAGCACAGTCTGCGCTTCGGTCTCTTCGATTTGAACGTGGTCACCTGTTCCCTTGGTCAATTCGAAAGAAGGACCGCGGTCGATAACGCCGTCATTATGAATAATCTTAACCCCTACTACACCCGGAAGCGGGGAATGGAATTTCACGGTAAGCAGCGTTGAGTTAAGTGTTGCTGCACGTCCAGTAATCGGAGTTGTCTGCGTGATAGCCGTCAGGCCTTCTTCAGTTTTCTCAACAACATAGTTCTGAACTGCACCATTGATTGTGATTCCGTCGCGAACCAGCCAAAGGCCGTCTGTAAATTTCATGTGTGCACTTGCCACCCTTCAATTTGGTGTTTATAGTTGCATTATAACGATAACAAAATAACAAAACTACTATAATATAGCTTATTTATAACACTATTTTGATGTTTCCCACCAAAAGGAGGCCCTTAATGGACCGCACATCACAGCGATTGCTCAAAGAAGACCGTGAACACGGGGATGTTATGTTTCCCTTGGCCGCCTATTGGATAGAGCTCCCGGCCGGAGCCCCTGTCCTGGATACCCACTGGCATGAGGAAGCGGAGTTCTTCCTGCTGCTTGAAGGCGAGATTCTCTTTCAGGTGGATACGGATTATTTCACGCTCCGCCCCGGCGAAGCCGTGTTTATTGAATCCGGTGATATTCATGCCGCCTATGCGGTTAAGGACACTCCCTGCCGGTTCTGCGCACTTGTCTTTCACCCCGATCTCCTGGCCAGCGCCCAATATGATACCATCCAGCAGACTGTAATTCTGCCGCTTCAGGAGAAACGCCAGAGCTTTCCGCGTCACATCACCTCCTCCGTACCTTGGCAAGGGGAGCTTCTGCTGCACCTGGAGCGGATGGTGGAGGCATATGATAATAAAATGCCCGGATTCGAGTCCTTTATGAAAGGAACTTTGCTGATCATGCTCTCACAGATTGCGCCGCCGGGACGTTCGGTGAACTACAGCCAGTCGGCAGGCGCTGATAGCACGAAGATCGACCGCCTGAAGAAAGTCATCCTCTATATCCAGGACAACTATCAGGAGCCGATCCGCACGCGTGATCTGTCCGAACTGATTCCGATGAGCGAGGGGCAGTTCTGCCGTTTTTTCAAAAGCATGACCCGCAAGACGCCCGTCGATTACATCAACTCCTACCGGATCCGCCAGGCCGCCGCCCTGCTGCAGCAGAGTGACCGCAAAATCTCCGATATCGCCATGGATGCCGGCTTCGACAACGTCAGCTATTTCATCAAAGTGTTCCGCAAAGCGATGAACTGCTCGCCTTCCGAATTCCGCAAGGGGGCTCTGCCGGGAGGCGGGCAAGGGCAGCTATACCCTTAAGCTCTGGTTCGTTCAGATTACAATATCTGCTTACGGATGCCCGGATACGTTTAAGTTACGTGTAAGGGTGGAGCCATGCCGCTTCCGCTACTCTACTTACAGGAGGCAGATATCCATGAATCAACATGTTACCTTGCCGAGTGAGGTACAGGAGTTCTACAATACCATTAACCAATATCAGCCTGAGGCCTTTACCCAATTGTTCACTCCCGGCGCCAGCGTTAAGGATAACGGCAAAGAGATTGCGGGCAGGGATGCTATACAGGCCTGGGGAGAATCAGAGCTGTTCTCAGCCAAGGTCCGCTACACGATCATGGAAATAGAAGAAGCCGGGGAGTCCATCGCTGTGACAGCAGAGATGGAAGGGGAGTTTAACAAGAACCGCGTTCCCGCTCCGCAGCTGTTCAGACACGAGTTCAAGGTGCGCAGCGGTAAAATCAGCTTACTTAACATCACGCTTAAGTAGCCGGACAGGATGATTCTCTTCTAAGCAAGGTCCGCATCGCAGCACTTCCCATTATTTTCGGGCAATCATCGATCAAAAAAAGGGCATTACCAGCGCCGGATACGGCTGTGGTAATGCCCCTTTTTATTGGGCTTAGGCCCGTCTTCAGCCCGCCTTACGGATTACAATAAAGCAGGTGCTGTCCGGCAGTGCGACCGCCTGCCCGCTCTCATCCATCATCACGATCCGCTCCTGCAGCGCCTCCGTATAGCCCTCCTGCAGGTAATGGCGGAAGACTTCGATCTTCGCCTGCGGTCCCAGCGTCTGCTCAATAAACGCAGCATACTGCGAAGGCGTGAAGTATCCGAACTGCTCCTGTACCTCATGGATGTAGGCTTCTTCCCCCCACGTATACGTGTATAGGAACTCCATGGCATCATTCACCGGCATGAGCACCTCCTGCGCGCCAAGCTGCTCATACCGGATACTCCGGCCGGCAAAATCCTTCGCATACCGCTCCAGCCACGCCATGCCGTCATCCTCCAGAAACCGCACTCTCCGCTGCTCCTCCTCCGGCTCACTCATTATACCGTCGCGGATAATAATGACTCCGCCGTCTGCCAGCACCCCGAAGGCGCTGGTTAGCGCAGCCGCAACTGTCGCGTGATTGAACTTCTTCCCGTTCAGCGGCACATAGGAATACAGCTCATGCAGAATGGATGAGAATATCACCGTGTCGACCGTGCCTGCCTCCACGTAATCCTTCAGGTTCAGGGCATCGCCCTGCAGCACCTCCCAGCCGCGGTCCTCCCGCTGCTTGCGCTGCCGCAGCGCTTCAATGACATTGCTGGAGATATCGATGCCCACCGGAATCACATCCGGCATCCGCTCCTCGATCAGATCCAGCAGCACCCCGCCGCCTGGCCCGATGTCCAGCACCTTGCGGCCGGTGACGTAATCCAGGATGACCGCCTTATAATCTGCCGTATCATTCATCTGGCTTAAGTACGTATCCTCGTTATGGAAGCGGTCGAACGCATCACGGCGCAGACCGAACAGGTCGAACAGCAGCAGCACCGCCCGCTCATACAGCGCCGACTTCTCGGCCTCTATGCAGAATTCAATCAGCTTCTCAGCAGCCGGAGAGAATTCGAAATTGAAGAACAGCGTATCAGGCAAATGCTCCTTCCGCAGCAGCCGGTGCGACAGATGCGGATTGACGGAAAGCTGCTCCCCGCTATAGATCTCTGTCCAGTCCAACTCGGATAAGTACTTCTCAATGATCCGTTTCTTGTACACATTAATCTTCTTGCTGCCCTTGTAGTCATAATAAATGCTGTTCATTACCGCTTCGAAGCTGATATGGTTCAGAGCGGACAAATCACTGCTTGCCGAGAGACTCACTACTTTCAGAAACTGCTCCAGCGAGAAGGTCTGCAGCGCGGATTCCACATACCAGAAGGTGACAGGCTGCAGCGGCTCAAGCACCGCGGGATTGAACCCTTCCTGCACAAGACTGCTCCACTCCGTCTCATAATCCTCGCCCTGTGCGATAGAGCCGGAGCGCATTCTCCGCAGACGCTCCTTCATCGGCACTTCAGCATGCAGATTCCCCGAGGAGATTACAGCGATCAGCTCCATCACCTGAGGTCGAACCTCCTGCCACAGCTCCGGGGCTACGGCAGAGATAATGCAGTGATTCAGCGCGAACAGCAGCCGCTCCAGCTCATCTGCGGTCAGCAGTCCCTGCTCCACCAGTCCGGACAATGGAAGATTGACCGAGGGAGGAACCTCGCCGCGGATCTGCTGCCCGATCAGCCCGTGCGTTTCGATTAGCCGGTGCACGATCAGCCGCTTATCCGCAGAGACTTCATTAGCCTGCTCACGATCTGCATTTCTCTGGTACAGCTGCGCCGAACCGATATTATGCACAAATATATTAATGCCTTCGTCCTGCCAGCCCCGGCGCTGCCGGATCGTACCGCCCTTGGCGGTCTCCGACCAGATCAGGGTCTCTTCCGCCAATTCCCTGATCCAATAGGATAACGGCAGACTGTCCAGCACACGCAGACTCCGTTCTACATAATCCAGCACCGGGTTCTGCTGTTCCAGTCCCTGCAGCGACTCCACCCGTTCCAGGTTCACAATAGTCTGCTCAGCCTGAACGATATATTCCAGCCAGAGACAGCCTTCACCGGGGAGCCTTCCTCCTTCACGGTACGCTTCAATAGCCTGCAATGATTTCAGCATTTGCATGCCTCCCTATGTAATAACGATCTCTATACAATAGCCCTGCTCGCTGTGGTTGAATCATGATCTCACCTTTTGCCTGTATGTGTAGTTCTTTAGTTCATCTTATTCACACTGTTCACGCAACAAACCGCAAGCTTCTGAAGAGAAGCCTGCGGTCAAGAAGATATAGTTCTATTATATACCAGATTGCCGGGAGGAGATAAATTCCCCAAGCAATTACTCGCGGAACTCTAAATCAATTAAAGCGCACCTGCATCCCGTGCCGTATAGAATGATGGGAAAATCGGCCGGTAATGTAATTCATCCCTGATCCGAGTGGTATCGATGATACCCTCCCATGGATTGAATTCCTGCTGCTGCGCTCCCGGGGAAATTTCAAAATGATGCAGCTTCTGCAGCTCTGCAATGGAGACCGGTGCGTCGTCGCCGACGTTGTAGATCCGGCCGTCTATCCCATCTGCGGAAGCTGCGAGCAGCAGGGCCTGACCCACATCTGCATGGTGCGCCATATGCATTCTTTTCGCCGGATTCCAATTGCCTACGAGCGGCAGGAATTCTGTGATATGCGGATCCCGCTCCCCATAGACAAAAGGCAGCCTTACAATGCGCAGGCCTAATCCCTGTTCGCGGTGAAGCTGCAGCAGCGCTGCCTCAGCCTTAGCTTTGGACTGCGGATAAGCAAACGCAGGCTTCAGCTCGTCATCCTCCTGACTGGGTCCCGTGAGACTTCCGGAGCCGTAGACATTGTTAGTACTGGCAAAAACAAACCTTGGCACACCCGCCTCCAGCACTGCCTTGGCCAGAGCGATGCTGCCATCGAAATTGGATATCCAGGTGGTGTTCTCGTCTACGCCGCGGAACTGTGCTGCCAGATGAAACACAACATCAATCCCCCGGAGAGCCTCCACATAATGCTCCGGCTGCAGAAGCTCGCCTTCTACAATTTCCGCCCCCTGCTCCCGGAGCCAATCCGCCTTGGCAGCATCCCTAATTAACAGCTTAACATGATGACCGCGCTGCAGCAGTCGCGGAACAAAACGGCTTCCTACTTTACCGGTGGCTCCAGTTACAAATATATTCATAGTTCAAATCCTCCTAAGTTTATAGATGCTATACTGGCAGTATAATAGAATGTGTAACTGGCATCCTTCCTGCGTTTATCGTAGGACTATCAGTGTCAGGATAAGGAGGAGTTCAGCATGGAAGAGATTTCTTCCAGACTGCCGTTAGGTGAATTTCTGCGTTCGCGCCGGGAACGTCTGACTCTTGAAGAGGTAGGGCTAGTGTCTTATGGAAGGCGGCGGACTCCGGGGCTCCGCCGGGAAGAAGTGGCCCAGCTGGCCCATATCGGAACATCATGGTACACCTCTCTTGAGCAAGGCAGAAGCATCAATCCCTCAGAGGATGTATTGAATAACATAGCTGAGGCGCTGAGGCTGACCGAGGATGAACGTCACCATCTTCATCTTCTTGCCAGACCGGTGCAGCAGCAGACAGTAGAAGATCAGCAGCTGAACACAGGCCTGGAACGGATGATTAAAGCCCTGGAGCCGAATCCGGCCTTCGTCATCGGGAGATGCTGGGATTTGCTGTTATGGAATCAGGCAGCGGAGTTAGTGTTCGGCTTCCCTTCATTCTCAGAGGTTACGCAGGAGAATCCCAACTGGATGAGGCTCCTGTTGACGACCGGGAAACGGAGAATGAATATGGAGGACTGGGAGAGTAAAGCAGAGGTCATTGTTGCACGCTTTCGTGCGGATTACGCACACTACCCCAATGATTCGAGGTTTAAGGAGCTTATCGGGGAATTTATGCAGAGCAGCCCACTGTTCCGTGAGAAATGGCCGCTGCATGATGTCCAGGTTGTAACGGACTGCCACAAACAGTGGAATGAACCCGGTATCGGAGAGCTGGAGTTTGAACATGTGACCTTACAGCCGCAGGGCCATCCGGATCTGAAGCTGATGATTTATACAGCTACTGCAGAAACGGCTGCGCGTTTACAGCTTTTAATGAACACCCGGGAGCATTGATCAATTAACTATGCAGTCAAAAAAAAGCAGCAACCAGGACATCATTTCCCAGTCCACGGTTGCTGCTGCCTTGTTATCCGCCAAGCCTACCTTCTTCTCATTCTCCACCAGTAAATCCCCGCTCCCGCCATAACAATCAGCGCCAATAGCGGCAAAAGGGTCACCAAGGTATTGCTGCCCTCCTCCGGCTGGGTGGCTTCAGCAGCGGTGTCTACTGAAGCTGCTGTTGCAGTGGCTGATGGTTCAGCAGAAGCTGCCAGTGTCTCGACTGCTTGCCCATCTGCTTCTTCCGCAGCCAGCGCTGCCGCCTTTTCTGCATCCTCCACGGAGACTCCGGCAATTTGAGTGCCTGTCTTGGTGATCGTATACGGGATGACTGCACCGCTGCGGAAATGCAGCTTCAGCTGCACTTCCCCATCCTTGACTTCCTTCCAGAATTCATCCGTGAATTTGATCTCTCCGGTGGTATAGTCCGGATAGAAGGCTTTGTAGTACTCCTTGAAGGGCGTCCAGTCATTAGGTCCGGCATTGCCGCCAGCCGTATAGACGGCTTCCAGCGTTGCCAGGCTGTCCCCGTTAAACCAGACCGGGATCGTGTATATCCCCTCCGGAGCCTGCGCACTGATCATACTCGGCGTATCGTAATAAATAATGTCCATTCTCCAGTCAGCACCCGCGCTGAATCTGGCAGTCAGCACTGCATTAATTCCGTACTTCTGTGTAACAAGCTTCTGCAGCAGCGCAGCTTTGAGGATGAGATGATCTCCGTCAAGCTCGTAATCCGTTCCTTTTACAAGCACCTGTTCCTGATTAAGCAGCGCCGTGAACGTGTTTCCGTTCAAATTCAGCGGAATGGCGGTATCCTTGATTTCCGCATCCTTTAGAATATAGACCGAATCCGTCTCCGCATTGGAGGAACGGCCTTTCCAGCCCTGCTTCATCACCTGATGAAGCTCCTCGTCTATCCACTTGAATGTGCGCCGGTCGAAATGCTGCCCGTTGTCCCATAACATCAGCGGCATTTTTTTCTCATGGGCATAGTAGGTAACGTATTCAAAAAACTTCAGAATCTCGCCATGCTGGACCGTACTCAACGATTTATCGAACCCGAGCAGGCCGAATTCCCCGACGATTACGGGAATGCCTTTGGCTGTGAAGGTCTCATATGCCCGGTCGAACGCCTGAATCAGATCCTCCCTGGCCGTGGTATCGAACGTGGTCGAACCGCCAAGGTTCACACTGAACGCATAATAACCATAGTAGTGGAACGTTGCTATCAGCCGATCGTCTTTTAATTTCGTGATGGTTGCGGCTAATGCATCCAGTCTGGCCTGGGTAGGGGCAGCAGTGAGCGTAGAAAGTACCAGCGGCCGCTGCTTGTTGTTCCCTCCGGAATGCCGGACAATAGTATGAAAGGACACATTCAGTTCATCCAGCATGGTGAAATATTCCGGGCTGTCCTTGCTCCAGTCGTCGGAGAAACGCGGCTCATTCAGACTCTCGAACATCAGGCTGTCCGGATAATTCTTGAAATGCCCGGCAATCTGCGTCCAGGCGGCATTGAATCTGGCCAGCACCTCATCATGCTCCGCCGCCATGTTCATCACCCAATTGCTGTCATGATGGAGATTAATAATCACATGAAGATCCGCCGCCAGCGACCAGTCGACAATCTCCTGAATCCGGGCCATGAAATCCTGCCGGATCACATAATCAGGGGCATCGCCCATCCGGTGCTTCCAGGTAACCGGGATACGGATGCTCTTATAGCCCTCCTCCGCAAGCTGCCCGATGAAGGCCTGAGTCACGGCCGGGTTCCCCCATGAAGTTTCATCCCTGGAGGCCTCGAAGGTATTCCCCAGGTTCCAGCCCGGCCCGACCGATTCTACATAAGCCTGCATGGCACTCTTCTTCTCTTGGGATTCCGCCTGCGCAGGAACAGCCGTCACCATGACAGCCAGCAGCAGTATACAGGTAATGAAGAATGAGCGTTTCAGCTTCATCTCAGGCTCCCTTCTTAATCATTCTATACGTTCTCGTCCCTTAGATTTGGCAGCTCATCCTTCGTTATCGTAAGCGGATGATTATAATACTTGATCAGGTGCTCCCTTCCGGTATAAGCACTGCTGTAGGTTCGCCGGCCATCCTCTTCAGTCTTATAGACAAAGGTACCGTACCAGGTGCAGTTCCAAGCCCACAGGGCCTGATCCTTCAGCATGGAGTCCGGGTCCGGAAGCACTCCGTTCTCCGATAAGGCAATGATTTTGTTCTGGCCGGAATAGCTTCCTGCACGCTGAAAATGTTTCTTCTGCGAGCTATAGTCTCTGGCCGAAGGATACAGATCCTCCCCGATGATATCGACATATTCATCACCCGGATACCAGTCGCTGTGCTGGCCGTTCCATACCCAGATCAGGTTGTTCAGCTTATGCAGATTGGTCATGCGGTCAAACATCAGCTTCCACAGCCGGATATACGGATCGGCGCCGCGTGCGCCCCACCAGAACCAGCCGCCCGCTGCCTCGTGGAGCGGTCTCCACAATACGGGGACTCCAGCAGCCTGAAGCCGCTTCAGCTGCAGGGCGATGGCATCCATATCCCGCAGCAGCAGCTGATATTCCTCAGACTCCGGATGATCCATCGCCTGCGCAAGATCAAAGGTCGTGGCCTTTGTATAGAAGCCGCTGCCCCAGGTCTTGTCTGGCGGAAGATCAATCAGATCCTTAGGCGCGTTCCAGTGCCAGCAGAAGGTTACGATCCCGCCGCTCCGCCACCAGTCGATGGCAATATCGGTGTCGCTGCACTGCGCCCCCCGCTCCGTCCGGGAGGGCGAATAATTCATGAAGTCTAAGCCGTAGACCGCCGGGTATTTGCCTGTCACTTCGTACAGAACATCAAGCTCGGGCGCCGATTCAACTCCGATCTGCTGTCCCGTTAATACGCGGGACCCGTAGATGCTGCACAGATAGGTCATTAGCCTAAGCGCACCCGCATCTGCATGCGGGTTCACCAGCTTAGGCTCCACTATATATTGGGATGCCTTCTCTTTAAGCATGTTCTTCATTCCTCTCTGAATAAGATCAGCCGATAATTCCGCTGCGTTCCACACTCTCTACGAAGTACCGCTGCACTACCACATACAAGGTAATCAACGGGAGAATCGCCAGCAGTATGCCGGTATCGATAATCATCGCTACATGATTGGGGTCCGCCTTGACACCCGATCCCCCGCCTACCCCCAGCAGTCCCGGCAGCAGGGCATTGGCCTGCGCGGCCAGCGAGCTGACCTTCGTAGGCATAAGTGCAATTTCGCTCATGAACAGCGAGGTGAAGAAGGTATCGTTATACTGCCAGACGAAGCAGAACAGGATCACCGTAATCATCGGCGAGACCGCATTGGGCAGCATGATCCGCAGGAACGTCTTCACGCCGCCTGCACCGTCGATCAGCGCCGCTTCCTCAATCTCCTTCGGCATCCCCTTGAAGAACTGGCGGAAAATATAGATGAACAATCCCGCCTTGAGTCCGATAGCTGTAGCAGATGTAATCATGGAGGGCCAATACGTATTAAGCAGATTAATGCCGCTTTTCCCTGTAATCAAATGAATAATCCCCATAATGTCAAAGCTTCGGAAATGCAGGTACATCGGTACCATCAGCGTGCTGGTAGGGACAAGCAGGGTAAGAATGACGAGCGCAAACAGGATGTTGCTTCCCGGAAAGCTGAACCGGGCAAAGCCGTAACCGGCCAAAGCGCAGGAAGCCGTGGTCAGTACCGTTGTCACTACGACGAAGAGCAGCGTATTCCCCAGCAGCGGGAAGTAGTCCAGAATCTGCATCGCCATTCTGATGTTATCCATGGTGTAGTGGACAGGAATCATATAAATCGTCGGATTATAGATGTCCGTTTTATCTTTGAAGGCGATCGAGAACTTCATAATCAGCGGGTAAATAATGATGAAGGAAATCCCGGTGACCAGCGCATAGCGGAACAGTGCATACAGTATATCAACCGTTTTACCTTTCACCTTCTGGACTCTGTGGTGATTCGCCTCTCTATGAGCGGTTTGAACAGGATGAACAGATTGAGGAGCTTGCATAGCCGTACCCTCCCTTGCGATTAATCAATTGTAATGCACTCTTTTGGACAGGAAGTATCCCACGACAATCAGCACGATGCTGATAATCAGCGTATAGATCCAAGACATAGCCGCACTGAGGCCGAAGTTCTGGGTGGTGAACGCAGTGGTGAAGATCATTTGCGTCACTTTGCTGCCCGTGAAAGAGTCGATAATGGTGTAAATCACATTGGTCAGGATGAGCGGGCTTACCAGCGGGAAGGTGATTTTCCAAAAGGATTCATAAGCGGTCGCCCCTTCAATCTTCGCTACCTCGTACATCGCCCCCGGCACAGACTGCAGCGCGGCCAAGAAGATTAGAATCTGTACACCCGAGCTCGTAATAATCTCATAAATCCGCAGGATAGCATCCACAATGTAATCCACGAACGACAGCGGCAGCCCGATATCACTCAGAATCATCACCATCGCCATGACGTTGTACTGCGAGCCGGATTGACCGAGTTCATTCACAGCCGTGGCATCCCCCACCAGGTTGATCAGTCCGGATGCTTCTGCCGCCGATATTGCATTCGAAGCCAGAATAACCGGCAGGAAGAATATCGCACGGGCCAGAACTCTCCCCCGGAATTTCTGATTCAGCAGCGTTGCCGAGAACAGGCTGAAGAACAGGATCATTGGAACGTTAAGCACCATATCCCTGACGGATTCGGTGAGTACGCGGTTGAAGGTTGCATCTACAAACAATGCATTATTAAAATTAGACCAGCCTACCCATTCCAGTGTGAAGCCTGACGGATCCACATTTAATTTGCTGAAGCTGAACTTAACCGACTGGATGAGCGGAGTCGCGAACATGAACACGAATCCAAGCAGCCACGGCGTAATAAAGGCGACTCCCAGCCAAGAGCGCTTGTGGTTTAAGCTGAGCCTGCTCCCCCTCATGACTGCCCACCTTCTATCCCATATTGTCCGGCTCCGACGGTGAAGCCGTGTACGGAGACTTGCTTGTCTGTGTAATTCACATATATCGAAATACCGTTGCTGTACTGCACCTCCACAACACCCTCCTGATGGCGTATATGGTTCACGATTTGCGCATTCTGTACCGGGGAGAGTACCCTGTTAACTTCCTTGTACAACGAAACCGCCTGATCGTACCAATTCTGATAACCTGTGGCATACATGTCGTCAAAATGAGTGAATTTCAGCTTGGAGGACGGCTCATACGACCAGGAGAAATGCGGCGCAGCCCCAAGTTCAATAGAGCGGAGCAGCTGCACCTTGAGATCCTGCTCATCGTTCAGATTCATAGGCGTCCCCGCATAGCTGATGTAACCATGGACAACCATTTCATAGAACGGGATTTCTTCATCTGTCAGCACGAAGCCGCTGGAGGCGGTTGGCACATTGATCAGATGATCGGAGTAAGGCCACGCATAGGCATTGCCCCCTGCAATCATCGTCTGGCCGATGCTCTGATCCAGCTTGCCCAGCTGCTCCTCTACGATTTGTTTGGCCGTCTCCCGCTGAATGACCCGGCTGACCCGGAAATCCGAGCTGAGCACACTGCCGAGATCCCGCAAGGATACGCCGTTGAACCCATAAGCTTTATACTTACTCATGAACGTGTCCACATAATAAGGCAGTTTCGCCGGGGACAACAGATAGTAGCTTCCAAGCGTCATATCCATCCGGCTCAATGCCCGGTTATACGGATAGAGCTCCGCTTCTTCCCGGGTCACGAACCGGGAGGCGTCGGAGGAAGGTGTGAAGCCGCCGTCATCGTGATAAATCTTCTGGAAAGCGATATCCGGGAACAACATGCCTCCCGCCTGTTCCAGCTTCTCTGATAATTCAAGAAGCTGCGCTTTGCTGCCGAGCACACTTTCCGTCTTCAGCTTATCCGGTGTAGCGTGATTCACCCCTTTGGCAGACCAGCCGGTATAGCGCATAAGCAGCCGGTCAATGCCATCCTGCTTCAATTGTTCAGCAACCTGTGCCGCCTGCCCGAAGGTGGTCATGGCAATCTCGGACCGGTAAGGGACGCCGAGGAACGACTTCTGCTTGTCGACAGCCCCCAGCATATCGAGATACAAGGGTACATCCTGTCCGGTCTCCATAGGCTGCAGCACCTTCTCGGCCGCCAGCTGATTCCGGTACAGCTCAGCCATGCCTGAATAATTGGCTTTATCTTTGCCCAGGAAGCTGTAGCGGACCTCTATATCACCTTTGTAAATCTCTTCATTTAACAGCTGAATTTCCTGAATGGTAGACCCCGTATACAGCTCAAGCTCGTCTTCCCCCCGCAGGGTATAGCTGCTGTGGATGAAGTTATACGAGTTCTTCTTGCCGCTGATATCTGCGGCTATGCTGGCTATGGCATCACCTTTCTCGATCACGGCAAACCATGCAGCATCTGCTGTTTTCAGGCCAAAAACCGGCATTCTGGCATTCTCGCTGACCTGCCCGCGTCTGTAGCTGTTATCATTCGGATCAGGGCCGTATACACGCTGTACATACTGCTCCTCCTTCACCTTCCCGTTATTCAGATAGATCAGGCTGCCGGAACCGTCCGGAACGAACATGTAGCCGTCGCTCTGCTGATCCGCTGCTCCGAACATATTCAGCAGCTCCAGGCTGCGGATCTGATATTCGCCGCTCTCCTTGACCTGATTTACAGGGATGGTTACTACGAGTGACCCTGCGTCCAGCCGGTATTCCAGCGGAATGATGAAGTTTGGCTTGCTTGTTCCCGAGCCGCCCTCCACTCCGTTCTCTGCATTATCGAAGGCCAGATCTTCCGCAGAATAACCGGATTTATTGAAGGCTGCGGTCATTTTGCTCAATACCAGAGGCTTCGAGACTTGGGCATCAATGCGCTCCAGAACATCCGGATCGCCGTCTTTCGGGTAATAACGCTGCCCTACATATTTGGCGCTGGACGCATCCAGATTGGCCTGGACCTTCTCTTCCATTCTTGTCTTGCTGATGAACTTAGGCAGCGCATCAATCCCGATGGATGTATCTCCAATCGTATATACAATCCGCAGCCCGTTCTTAAGGCTCTCAGCAGTGAATTGTTTGCTGCTGATACTCTGGGCGAAGTTGGTATAGGATTCAAGTGTACCTATAGAGTCGCGGAACAGTACGTTCAGCTGCGAGGACAACAGCTCCTTCTCGAATCCTGAAGCCAGGGTATCCTGCCCGCGGCCCGCCGGATTGCTGTACCAGATCTGGCCATGACGTTTATCCTTCACGGCGATTTCCGTTGTCTCAGGGTTGAAGTATAAGGACAGCTCAGATTCATCTGCTGCAAGCTGCATGCCCGGAATGCCCCCGGACGAATCCGGCAGTGCGGCGAACCCGGTTCCGGCCTCCAGCTCAGCTGTTACTTCCATATAGGCCGAGGCTTCAACGGCCTTCACTCCGCGTGAGGAGAAGACTAAGGCTGAACCGGCAAGGATCAGCAGGACTGCGGCACAGGCGAGCACCGCGACCAGCATTTTACGATTTTTCACAGGTGCGGCCTCCTTTACGTACGGAATATTAATTCCCGGTAAATGTTAATGAAGAATTCAATAATCTGCTGAAGCATGCTTAACACAAGCGTTCCCAGGAAGACTACAATTCCCATTACTGCAACCGTCAGCAGCATGGTCACTACGGTCTTAAGCACGGTGTATTGATGGACGGTCATAATGCCGACAAACAGAAGCGCTACAAACCATATGGAGGATATTGACATCATCAGATAATAGAAGGCTGTTTCTTCCTCTGCCATGAAGCGGCTTGCCACAATCATCGGAATATAAATGATTACAAGCGGAACTAGCGCATAGGCTGTAGCCATCATGATTTCTTTGAATTTGCCTTCCCCGTCCATCAGTGTCGTAATCGCCCAGTTGGACAAGCACCACAGAAAGAAGGGAAAGACAACCGTGAATAATTGCGTGATGCTGTTCAGATGCCGGGGGTCGTTATAATTCACCAGGAAACCCGCAAACTGATCCTTCAAGATCATCGAAATCACGACCAGCAGCAGAATCGTCAACGCGACCCGGACCTTCCCTTTGCCTTCGTACTTCATATCCCAAAAGCTGTCAAACGGATGCACAATGAGGTGCAGCGGAAATTTAATGAAATCCTGCCTCATGGGCGTTACCCTCCTTAAGGTTTGGCGAAGCCTGCCTGGACGCGGTTATCAGCCTCTTCCTTCTCCAGAAGCTGAAGAGCTTATAAGACAGCCAAGCCAGCACCAGGATCATTACCGCTGTCAGGAAGGTTCCGAAATGCTCCTGCATGACTTCCCTCCGGTACCGTTTGAAGGCTACCGAATACCCGTCGCGGTCCATTCCGAGCTTGAAATATTTAAGCGCCTCTTTATTATTTTTGTCCATCAGCAGGGATTTGCCGATGCCGATATACGCGATATCGTAGTTGGAGTTCAGCTTCAGGACTTCCCTCCATACCGGCACAGCGAGCGAATCTTCACCATTGTAGTGATACCCCACTGCCTCATTGACGCTTGTGCCGAACCGGGTCGGCTTGAAGACGACAATGTTACCTTTTCCCCGGTCCAGTACGAGCTGGTTCTCTTGGGAGAACTCTACCGCTACCGGTATTTTGAAGGTCCCGGTCTGGTTGCCTTTCCCTCCGTAGACATAGAGAAGATCGCCTTCGTCGTTATACGTGAACACCTTGCCCTGATTGGCATCAAGAGCACTGTACATCCCGTTTGCCAGCACTTTAATATCCGTGAACTTGGAAGGCCCAACTGCCGTGCGGTATCTGATGTCCCCCTTAATATCGAAATATCCGAACCGCTTCAGCACATCCTCCCCGGAGGGATTCAGCCGTTTGACCGGCTCCTTGGAGCCCGGATCTATATTCGTCGCATAGAGGAAACCCTTGGCATCCACATCGATATTGGAGAATTCTGTAGGTACAAACAGCGCCATCTGCGCTTTCTGCGCTTTGGTCGAGATCAGCCGCCACAAATATTCGGTATAGTCACGCTGCACCTTGTTCGTGCCGACGTAGCCGATGAATTCACCGTTCTTATCAAACTGCATGATTCCTTCGAAGATCCCTTTAGCGATGACATAGACGCGTTCAGCCTGATCTACAGTCACTTTCACGGGAATAAACTTGAAGTCCGCCGGCAAAATATCAGACGCAGGCTTCTCCACCATGCCGAGCAACTCCCCTTCCGGGGACAGGATCACCACACGCCCGTTGTCCGTATCGGCAACATACAAATTGCCGTCTTCAGTAATGTACAATCCGGACGGATTCTTGAATGAATCCTCCGTGCCCTGATTATCGAAGCCGGTAATGACCTTAATGACCTCCCAGTCCGGGTCCAGGCAAATAATCCGCCCGTTGCCGCTGTCGGCTATATAGATCAGTCCGCTTGCCGCCACGGCCATGTCGCCGGGTTCCCGGAAATCGCCTACCCCGAGATCCTTGCCAGTCAGGGTACGCTCAGGGATATACGCAGCAGGAGCAGGCACCGCTTCTTCCCAATAGTTATAGTTGTAGCTCTCATAAGGCGCAGATTCCGCATACGCCGGCTCGGGAGCTGTGTACACAATCAGCAGGGATGCCGCCATAAGTGACAGCAGCCATTTTTTTGCGATCAACTGCGTTCCCCCCTTAATCCTTCATTCCCGAAGTTGCCATCGTCTCTATAATCCGGCTCTGCGAGAACACAAACAGCGTGATCGGCACGCTCATCAGAATGAGGGCCACCGCTGCCGCCGGACCGGAACGGGCAATCCCCCCTGCAACCACCTGGCCAGCTGCAAAATGAAGCGATTTCAGCTGCTCGCTGTAGATGAACCCGTTGCCGTCGCTGCCCCAGAGAATCTGGAACAACAGAATGATGAGTGTCAGCCAGGCCGGCTTGACATTCGGCATTACGATCGACCAGAAAATGCGGTATTCGCTGGCCCCGTCAATCTTGGCGGCTTCCAGCAGCACATCGGGAATCTGCTCCATAAATTGCTTCATCAGGTAGAGCCCCAGTGAATAGGCAAAGGCCGGAATGATAACAGCCCAGTACGTATCGATGAGGCCCAGCCAGGACATGATCATATAGTTTGGCATGGCCGTTACCGCCGGTGTGAACATCAGCGAGAGGACAACGATACTGAACAATGCTTTTTTGCCCGGAAAATGATGTTTGGCCAGCGGATATGCTGCCGCCGAAGCCAGCAGTACATGTCCGATAATCCCTGCACCCGTAATGAACACCGTGTTGAAAATGTAGCGCGAGAACGGAACCCATGAATTCCCGAGCAGGTTAAACAGATCGACAAAATTATTCATCGTCGGATGCCGGACAAAAAGGGTCGGCGGGAAGATGAAGATTTCATCCAGCGGCTTGAACGCATTATTAATCGCGTAAACCAGCGGCAGGATCATAAAGGCCCCGAATACAGTAAGCAGGGCAAATAAGGAGAAGGTGCCCCATGCAGAGCGGTTCACCCGCTTCTTGGGCATCCGCAAAGGCCGGTTTAACCGTTTGGAACCTATTTGAAAGGGGGTATTCATAACTTCTATTCACCCACCTTTCTGAGAAGCTTCTGCACCACAAGGTTGGTACCTACCATAATGAAGAACAACACAGTAGCAATCGCTGAAGCGTAGCCCATCTCGAATCTGGTGGTGCCGAAGTCGATCAGATGCGTTACGATGGTCTCCGCCGCGTAGTTCACGCTCGGGAACCCGGCCAGGGCAATCGACACGTCAGCTACGGCGAACGCGGTCGTGATCTGAATGACAGCACCGAACATCAGCTGCGGGCGCATAGACGGCAAAGTGATATACCACAGCTCCTGCCAGCGGTTCTTGATTCCGTCCACGGCTCCCGCTTCGTATAAGGTTCCATCCACGGTCTGCAGGCCGGCAATAAAGGTCAGGAAGCCCGTCCCCAGACTGAGCCATAGCTGGACCAGGATGATGATCGGCATGATGTAGCCTTCTGTCTTCAGCCACAGGATCGGCTCCAGAATGAAGCCGAACTTCAGCAGCAGCCCGTTCATGATCCCGTACCGGTCTCCGGAGAAGATCATCAGCCAGATGAAGTACACGTTCCCCGAGATGGACGGTGCATAGAACACAAGCGTCATTACCGCTCTCAGCTTCGGAGACAGCTCATTGATGATCCAGGCAAACACGAAACAGGCGATATAGCTTATCGGACCTGTAATTACTGCGAACAGCAGTGTGTTCTTCAGGGCAATCAGGAATACATCATCCTCCAAAAAAAGACGCGTGTAGTTCTGCCACCCAATGAACTTCGGAAATTCCAGCATATTGAAGTATGTGAAGCTAAGCACAACCGAGACCAATACCGGCAGCACCGTAAATACGGCGAACAACAGCATATACGGCGCCATCAGAATGTACGAATGCTTATTCGCTCTCATCTGCTGCCATTTCAGGCTCCACCAAGTTTGCACGCTTGACTCTCCCCCTTACCGCTATAGACCAAACTCTTTGCGTTTGGTGGTGATTTCGTCCTGAATATACTGGACATAATCCATAATGGATTCCCTGGCTTCCACACCGCCGACTACTGTTTTGTAAAAAGCATTAAACAAATGTCTGCCCGTGAAATATCCGCCCGGAACCTCAGGAACCCCTTCCGCCCATTCGAACTGGGCTTTCAAATTCTCATAATCGGCGATAGGCCAGGGCAAGCTGTCCAGCGCTTTGATATTCGCCGTCGGATAACGTGCGGCAGCGCCCATCAAGCCTTCCATTTCACGCCCGAACACCGTCTGCGTCTGTTCGCTCGTCCACCATTTCATGAACTCCCAGGAAGCTTCCTTGTCCTTCGCCTTATCCAGCATCACGACTGCACTGCCTCCGCTGGAGACCGTCCGGTCCAGCGTGCCGTCTTCCTTCACAGTTCCGGGGATCGGCACGAAGCCCCACATGCCCCTGATCTCCGGTGCAAAGACAGACAGCTGATTGTATAGCGTATAATCTGCAATGCCGATCGGCATTTCACCTGTACGGAAGCGGTTGGCGAAGTCATATTCCTTCTCCAGCTTGTAATCGGTATAGAACTCGCTCCATTGCTTGAAGGTTTCGATTCCGGTGCGCGAATCGAGATCTGACTCTTTGCCGCCATCCCGGTAGAATTGCCCGCCATTCTGGAACAACAGTGCGGCAAACATCGAGTTAGGCGGGATATTCTGTCCCTGCACTGCCGATTGGACCACTACAGGCAGGCCAAACTGCATATGATTCTTGCTGAGCACTGCGAGCAGTGTGGACACCTCATCCCATGTCTGCGGCACCGCAAGCTCCAGCTCCTCCAGAATATCCTTGCGGTAGAAGAGCATATTGAAGGTCTGCGTCTCAGGCAGGGCGTAGACCCCGCTGTCATACCGGTAAGGCAGCACCGCACTCTCGCGGAAACGTGTGCTCACTTCCCCGAAATCCGCAAACTGCGTCAAGTCTGCCGCCGCATTGCGCATCGCAAAGTTAACAGGCAGATCATTGCCGATCTGCATCGCCACATCCGGCCCTTGTCCGGCCAGGGTCGCCGGAAGCAGCGTGGTCATGTTGACCAGCTTCAGATTGACATTAATCCCGGTGGCAGCGGTGAACGTCTCATCAATCATCGCCTTCATCGTATTCGCCTGATCCCGTCCGCTGCCGATCCATACCGTTACCGACTTCTGGTCATCCTCATCCGACACATTGCCGATCTGGTTGTAGTCGGTGAAGAACGAAGTGAAGAAGGCTGCGGTCTCATGCTTCAGCTTCGCGCCGAAGCCCATCCCTTTCTTGGAGAACTTCTCATCAGGTGAAGCTATGTAGAGTGCGTCCACTTCAAGCGGCTGCTCTCTTGCCGTCTGGACCCAGGTGCCGAGTCCGCCGGTATTCGTCTTGTAGGCGGTAAGTCTTTTGGGGATGGTGTCCGGATCCTCAATCATCTCGTCCAGCTGCTCGGCCATCGTCTTCAGCAGCGCCTCCTGGTCACTGGACTGGCCGGATAAGCGGACCAGTTCCCCGGCAATTCCCTTCAGACGATCACGCTCAGTAACGAACACATCCAGGAGGCCCGGAATTTTCCGGTCCAGCTGGTAATCCCGGTATTCATCAGGCTTCGTACCTGTAATCATCAGAATCTTCCGGTACATGGAGTTGAGATTGTACAGGCTGTTCTCTACCTCACGGATGAGCGGGGCGAACTCGCCAAGGCTAACCTCAAGCCTTACGACATGTTTTCCTTGTTCGAGCTTGTATAGATAGGGCTCGTTGCCGCCCATGATATCCATCCGGTAGGAGCTTTTATACCGGAAAGGAACCTTGGCCATTTCCGCAAACGGAACGGCACCATCGATGGTCAGCTTCCGGGTAGAATAGATTCCCCGTACATAATTCTGCTGTGTCTTGAAGGCCAGCTTATAGAATCCGGTCTCTGGCACATCCACTTCCCATTCGATCCACTGCCCCGGTATACGCCAATTCAGCCCGCCTATGGTGTTGATCTTGATTACGGAAGAACTGTATGGAGTCACTGCCGGGCTCGAACGCTCATTCAGCGGGTACAACGTCGGGGAGGATTTCGCCGTCGCATCTTCTCCCTGAATCGTCAGAAGCTGGCCGTTTACAGGCTTAATGCCTTCGGAGTCCCACGCTTTCTTCACTTCTGCGTACGGCAGCGGCGCACTCTGTTTGAATAGCTTCAGCCGCTTAATCAGTACAGGTTCCCGTGAAGATTCCAGGGTTAACGTATGTGTGCCGGCGCTGAAATAAAATAAAAACGGCTCATTCTCATAGCCATCGGAGTCCTGAAAAGCCTTCTCGCTCCAGACCGGCCGTTCCACCTGTCTTGGCCGCAAGTCATTGCCCTGGTTGTCCTGGGTCAGCTGATCCGACTGATTATCCCAAATCCGGTCAAACTGCAGGAACGCCGCCTCCTTGAATGGGAGCTTCCCGTCAATATAGAAGGCGCGCTCAATAGCCGAACTTTTCCCTTCGATGGGATAGTACAGCATCGACAGGTTATAGAAGCCCGATTCCCGGACATGAACAGTCCACTCCGCCTTGCCGGTTTCCCCGGTTAACAGCGCTTCACCGGCCATGCCTTCGTAATCGGACCACTTCTCGAAGCCGCCTCCTTCTACACGGCTATAGTCAGCCGCCTCCAGAATAATCTCCTGATCAGGTCTGGGAGCGTCCTTATGTTCAGCCAGATAGGCAACGTATTTATTCTCTTGATTAGCGGCAATCTCTATGGGTTCGCCGGGAGCCTGCTCATTTGCGGCCACAGCCTGCGTAGTTGTCTCCGCCTGTACATTCAAGCCTGCCGGAAGCATGATCAACAAGCCAATCACAGCAAGCATTATATTCTTGGCTATTTTGGATTGACGCTTTTTATCTATCACCAGAAGTCCTCCTTACAAGCGGAAATCTTATATTCATACAGGCAGGGGGGAGTCGCCAAGACATCCCCCCGTTGTTATGACGATACGAATAATGCCTGTTACTTGCCCAGCTTGGCAATGGAAGCTTCCGCTTCTGGCTTATACTTCTCGGCAGTTGCAGTAACCGATTGATTGTCTACAATGATGTCCTTCATATAACCGTAGGTCGGATATTCCGGGTAAGCGGTTTCAAGCAGGATCTGGCCTGTGTTGTTGATGTGATCATGCATCATAGCCACATCTTCTTCATGCGCGTAGATACTTTCCAGCCATTCCTGGCTCGGGAAATCTCCGGTTTGTGTAATATCATAGGTATCCTCAAAAGCCTGATAAACCGCCTGCGGATCTTTCACACCCTTTGGAATGAAGAATGCATTCTTGCCATTGTCTGCATAGGTAACTTCAGGCGATCCGGAAGGTCCGTTCGGGAAAGGAACCACACCGAAATCGAAGGTCAGATCGCCAAGGTTCCAGATCGGAGCCGGGAACATCGCTACATCGCCGTCTTTGAAGGTATTGAATTCGTCATAGCCGACTTTGTCTGCGCCTTTGACTTTGACAACGTTCTCTACGTTGTACAGACGGTTAATGAATTCAGCGGCCTCAATGACCTTCGGATCGGTCAGACCCTGAGTGCTTGTTGCTTCATCCACCAGCTTGCCGCCGTTCGCAGCGGAGAAGTTGCGCAGCATATCGATCGCCCAGCCCGAGAAGCCGTAAGTATCGATTTTGCCGTCGTTATCCGTGTCCTTGGTTGCCTGCTTGGCGACTTCAACGAACTTATCCCAGTTCCATTGTCCGCTCGCATACAGCTCTTGCAGGTCAGGAAGCCCCAGCTTCTTGAACAAGTCACGGTTGTAGTGAATACCTGCTCCGCCGACACCAGGTTCAGCGAAGGCATAGTCCTCGTTAGCAATTTTAGGCGCCTTCACCAGCAGGTTGGCCTCGTTGTTAATATTGGAAGCTGCTGTTGTATATTCGCTTACTTTCATCAGCTGTCCCTTAAGGATCGCAGGCCATGCCGAGTTGTATTCCATAATGACGATATCGGCAAAGGGTTCGCCGGTAAGAGCGGTTGCTGTGAATTTAGGCATGAATTCTTCAAAGGGAACGTTTACAAATTCGAACTTGCAGTTGTACTTCTGCTCCACTTCAGTAATCTTGGCCAGACGTTCCTTCTCGGAAGCGGAATTGCCCGCAGGCTTCAGATCCCACCAGGCCGCTACCTTAATTACACGTCCGCCCATGTCAACAGGTGCTGCCGTCGGTTCCGCGGTTGCCTCAGCCACTGCTTCAGTAGCAGCAGGCTCAGCAGTCGCATTGGCCTTGGTATTATTGGCTGCATTGTTGCCGCCGCTGCAGGCTGTAAGTAAAAAAGCAAAACATAATAATAAAACAGAAAGCCCCTTTATCTTTCTCATCCGTCAAACCTCCCATGATAAATGATAAATAAGTCAGTGCTGTACCACCTTTAATAAAGCGCTTACACTTCTGGTTAAAAAAATAACAAAAGCTCAAAAACCTTTGTTTGTTTTTCACACCGCCCCTATTTGTTATTATTAATTTGTTTTTCTTAGCATAACAAATGTTACCACCGCTCAGGAGAATGGTCAATAATATTTTATTAAAAATCCTTATTTTAACATAAAAAAGCTTGTTAACCTTAAAAACTGGCCCTCGTCTTGTTTGTATTGCATAATAATGTTATCTTCAACATAACAAAATAACAATATATAAAAACAAAATAATGTTGTATATCTATAATTTTAATAACAGATAGTTTCATAGATAAAACCATTTTCATGAAACTAAAAAAACAAGTGTTAGTCTACTCTTCTTCATGTAAAATTGGAATGTAGTTCTTCTGAAGAGACCAAATAAACTGACTAAAGTAGGATGATTTCATGCGGCGTAAAGTAACTATCCAATCCATAGCAGATTTTACGGGGCTATCGAAATTTGCAGTGTCACGGGCATTATCCGGTAAACCCGGAGTCAGCTCACAGACCAGAGATATGATTTTCAAAGCCGCAGGGCAGCTCGGATACTTCAAAGACTCCATTACTGCGCAGCCTCCGGGTGAGCTTATCGATCTCGATGCCCGCAAATGGTCTGGAACCATTCTGATCTTATTTCCTAACATCCGCTACCAGAATCCGGACTCTTTATATTGGGGCCCGCTGTTCAATGGTATCTCTACCCGGCTGGATCAGCGGGGCATTAATGTGCTAACTCTGACAGAGCCCAAAGATGATTCGATGTTCTCTCTCCTCAATCCCGAAGCGATCATGGGGGTTATTACGGTTGGCTCTATTTCCACACCGATTCTGGTGGAGATCAGAAGTCTGGGCATTCCGGTCATGATGGTGGATCATTACGATCCCGGCTTTCCGTGCGATTCCATCTTTACCGATAATCTGTCCTGCATGAGAGAACTGATGAACCTTGTCATTAACAAGGGCTACCGCAACTATCAATTCCTCGGCAACATCCGTGATGCCCAGAGCTTCTATGAACGGTTCCTTGTCTTCCGGGCAGCACTCGAAGATAACGATATTGAACTTAAGCAGAACCCTTCTCTTAACGGGCCCGAGATAGAGAACTTCAGAGAAACCTTCGCCGCAGCTGTTACCGAACACGGACTGCCTGAGGTCTTTGTATGCGCTAATGATATTTACGCTTTGTTCGCCCTGGAGACGATGGAGATTATGGGAATGCCCGTTCCGGACAATCTGGTATTTACCGGTTTCGATAATACACACCCTAACCTGCCGTTCCTGGCAACCGTTAATGTAAACAAACAGCTGCTCGGCACAAGAGCTGTAGATCATATGCTGTGGAGAATCCTGAACCCGGGTACAAGCTATGAGAAGATCCTGATTCAGGCAGATCTTATTGTCAGGGATTGAGGACGGGAAGCTGGCGTATGTAGCAGAACACGATAGCCCAGGGTCAAACAAGCTGGAGCTTAGCGATTGAGCATTTAATCAGCTGAAACTTTGGCGGGGCTTCATGGCTCAACCATTTGTGAAGAGGACTGAGAATCCGCTATTAGGAAAATTCTCGGCAAATTGCGGGTGATTCGGACTGAGATTCCGCTAAACGTCGTGATTATCCTCATTTCAAGCTCAAATGAACAACATAACGGAATCTCAGTCCGTTTCATTCTTATTATGAGGTTTTTCTGCGAAATAAAGGATTCTCAGTCCGCTCAGACCTCCGTCTAAAGGTGGAAATGATATATAGCTGCTTCTGAAGATAACAGTTTAGACACACTGACTTTTGAAATGTTGATTGATATATCCTGGAAATATACGAGTATCTCTATACGTAAATGGGCTTAGGCTAAATGAAGACGAGGGTGAAGTATTTGTAGTCACTGAGTTCTTCGAATCCCTTACCCGTCAAGGGAGAATCCCGATGTATACCTGCTCTTGTGGTATTTTTGGTTGCGGAGGATTTTATATTGATGTTCTGTATAAGAAAGAAACAGTGATTTGGGGTACAGAACAAGCTACTTTCACCAAATATATTTTCACAAAGGATAATATCGTACGTGTTGCAGAGGGATTGATTAATAAGCTGGTGGAATTACACCAATTGTTGCAGGAGCATGAGCTTCAGGCCTTTCATGATATCGAAGCCTATAAAGAGAAGCTTGCCTGGTTTCTTAATCCCGTAAATAATCAACTAAGCTAACTACAACTATCATTACAAAACAGCGGCAATCCAGGACCTGTTGTCCCGGGCTGCCGCTGTTTCTATTATCCAGAATATAGCGTTGAACTGCTATTATTTAGCTTGTTCCATAAACTCCTTGTAATCCTGGACGATCTCTTTAGACAGGGTGTGGTGTAAGTAATGCTCCCCTTCAAGCGGGATCAGTTTACCATGCAGGGAGTCCTTCACTTGCCCTTCATGCAGCGTCTTCCAGCCCTCAACATCTGTATTATTGGCCTGTATGAAGAGCAGCAGTGGAAGCTCCTTAGGGAATGCCAAAGCCTGGGCTGCTGTAAAGTTATCATTGAAGTGTTTCATTTCATTCATAGTGGTGTCGTTGCTGGAGTTTTTATTCGAGATCATTTTCATCTGCTGCTTGATATGATCATCATAAGGCAGTCCGGCATAAGGGTCCCCGCTCAGCTTCTTGAGCATTCTCATCAGACCTGATTGGTCGAGGAATTTGAACAATCCGACCGGCATCTCAGCATCCATCCCGCCTTGCGTCGGCACACTACTGTCAATTCCTACAAAAGCGGTTACTTCGTCAGTATACTTGTTCACATAATCCAATCCGTATATGCCGGCAATGGAGTGCCCCATCAGCGTGTAACGGTGAATCCCAAGCTGCTGCAATGCTTCATGTATTTCGCTGGCAATATTATCGTTAGTCCGTTCCTTATCAGTTCCATCACTTAATCCATAACCGAATGGCTCAACAGCCACCACCGTGTAGAACGGAGACAGCTCATCGATCAGCGGCTTGAAATCAAGTGCCGGAGCGCCCGTTCCGTAACCAGGCAGCAGCACCACAGTTTCCTCGCCTGTTCCTTGAATAAGTACATTCATCTTTTTCCCGTCAACAGGCACTAACTGGCCGTAGGACTCAATTTTCCCCTGCTCTGATTTGTTGCTGATAATATTCACTACAAACACAACGGCTAAAAAAAGCACTATAACAATCATTAATGCCGCTATAGACTTAAGCGTAATCCTGAGCCATTTTTTCATTATACATGCACCTGTCCTCATCGTTTGATTAAGATCCTTACGAACCAATAAGGTAAGCTTACACAATGAAGATGTACTCCCCGTGACGGCAATATGAACTAAATATGAACAGCTGCATACAAGCGGAAACGGCTACGCCGTCCTTTAAGGACGGGGTGTTTCAGCGAGAAATAGAAGGATAAGTTATCGTGTGAAGCATATAAATTCTTATATTTGAACAAAATCACCCTTACGGTTGAATCAAGCTGGAGTGGATACGGTCTGTGCAGCTCATGCAGGGATTACAGCTACCTCACAATACTCCACTCTGACTACTTCCCGGGGCAGTCCCCGGGGGAAAACATGCGCCACTCTCCTTATTTCCTCCTAACGCCCACCTCCGGCGAATTCAGGGGCACTTCTGCTCCTCATTTCCTCTTGCCGCTCACTTTCGGCGAATTCAGGGGCACTTCTGCCCCTCATTTTCCTCTTGCCGCTCACTTTCGGCGAATTCAGGGGCACTTCTGCCCCTCATTTCCTCTTGCCGCTCACTTTCGGCGAATTCAGGGGCACTTCTGCCCCTCATTTCCTCTTGCCGCTTACTTTCGGCGGAATCAGGGGCACTTCTGCCCCTCATTTCCTCTTGCCGCTCACTTTCGGCGAATTCAGGGGCACTTTGCTCCTCATTTCCTCTTGCCGCTCGCTTTCGGCGGATTCAAGGGCACTTCTGCCCCTCATTTCCTCCTGCCGCTCACTTTCGGCGGATTCAGGGGCACTTCTGCCCCTCATTCCCTCCTGCCGCCCACTTTCGACGGAATCAGTGGGATTTATCCCTTTGATTTCCCCCCATACCGTCCACTTTCGGCGGAATCAGTGGGATTTATCCCTTTGATTTCCCCACAATGCCCACTTCCAGCGGAATCTGAGGGATTCCTGATACACAAACAAAATTCGTCCTCTATAGACGGATCCTGCTCCAAATTCCAAAGTAACATATCCACAAAACTATACACATATTATCCACAACAGACGGATATCATACTTTGCCAGTCAACGAAAAAAAGCTGAGGCAACCTTCACAAGCCTAAGCTTGAGTAGGTTGCCTCAGCATGAACAGACTAATCCGCCGGTGCAGTGACCGGCAGGGTGACAATGAAGCTTGTGCCCCGTCCCGGCTCACTCTCCACCCGGATATCACCCTGATGGAGCAAGATGATCTGTTTAACAATGGCCAGTCCCATACCGCTTCCGCTATACTTGCGGCTATGGGAACGGTCGGCCTTGAAGAAACGTTCGAAGATCCGCTTCTGGTCCTCAGGTGAAATCCCGATGCCGGTGTCAGATATCCGCACGGTCACGTTCTTATTATCTTGCCTGATACTGACACTGATTACTCCGCCATCCCTGGAGAATTTGATGCTGTTTCCCAGCAGATTCGTCCATACCTGATTGAACTGGTCATGGTCAGCCGTCAGCCGGACGGCCTTCAGATGAAGCTCGAAGCTGATGCTGCGGGCCGACCATTGCGGCTGGAGCGCAACGATTACGCGTCTGATCTGTTCATCGAGGCTGAACGCGGTGAGCTGAAGCTGCTGGGACTGCGACTCCAGCAGGCTCAGCTTCAGCAGACTGTCGCTCATCTTGGACATCCGCTCAGCTTCACTGATGATAATATCGAGATAACGGTTCCGCTCGCCCTCCGGGATATTCATCTGCTTAAGCGCCAGCGCATACCCGGATATGGAAGTCAGCGGTGACTGAACCTCATGCGACACATTAGTGACGAATTCCCTGCGCATCTGCTCCAGCTGCTGCAGATCACGCATCATCTCTTCGAAGCTGCGGGCCAGGGTGCCAAGCTCACCCTTCTGCTTAATATTCAGCTTCACATTGAAATCCCCGGCTGCGATCCGGCGGGTCGCGGTGGTCAGCTTTTTGATCGGCCGGACCAGGAACATGGCAGCAACCAGAATCACGAGACTTCCTGCTACCAGCGAATAGACCGAGAAGTTCAGAATCCATGTCAGGACAAAAGAGGTGGACGGAGGACCGATGGGCTCTACAAACATCGCTTTCGTCCCCGCTTCAGTTGTGAGCGGCAGCCCCAGGAGAGTCGTTGAAATACCCGTTGGATTGAGCTGCACAACCTTCCCGGACAAGACTTGCTGCACTTGTTCTGTGGTCACAGTAACCGGTTTGTTCTCATTAAGCTCCCCATAAGACTGAAACTGGCCCGTCTGTTCATAAATCCGGATATGGTAGGATTCGAGTTGTTTCATTCCGTGTACGAACGCATCTGCCTCACTCAGCGGGAAGGCGTCATAGATCCGGACAATATCCTGTCCGAAGCGCAGCAAAGGGATCTGCAGATTCTCGTTTAATTTATCTCTGAACAGCCAAGTAGCTACAAAAAAGGAAATAACCGTCCCCCCGATTACAGAGACCAGGAAAGTCAGGACTACGCGGGTATATAAAGACTTAATCATTCAGTAACCTCAAGCCGGTAGCCCAGCCCGCGCACAGTCTCAATGCAAAAATCAGGTGTAGCCGCAAACCGTTCGCGCAGCCGTTTAATATGCACATCTACCGTCCTGTCATCCCCGGGATAATCTATTCCCCAGATCTGATCAATCAGCTGCTCACGCGTATAGACTTGTCCCGGTGTTCCGGCAAGCTTGTACAGCAGTTCGAACTCTTTGAGCGGCAGCGACAGCGTTTCTGTCCCGCTGATCACCTTATAAGTCTGCCGGTCAAGGGTAGTGTTGCCGAACCGGATCATCTGCGTACTGCCAATCCGGTACCGTTTCAGCAGTGCCCTGACGCGGACCGTCAGCTCCAGCGGGTCGAAGGGCTTGGTCAGATAATCATCCGTCCCCAGCTCGAATCCTTTCACCTTCTCCCAGGTCTCACCTCTGGCCGTCAGCATCAGCAGCGGAAGATCGGGATCGGCTCTTCTGAGCTCCTTGCATAATGTCCAGCCGTCCATTACCGGCATCATAATATCGAGCACGACAAGGTCTACATGTTCCCTGGCGTAGACCTCCAGCGCTTCCTTACCGTCCGCAGCTTCCGCTGTTGTGAATCCGTCGTTGCGCAGAAATAGACAGACGAGTTCGCGGATGTTCGCATCGTCGTCTGCAACAAGTATAGTAGGCATCCTTTCCCTCTTCTCATGTTCTCCGGCCTTTGCTGACATCTATATAAAACTTAACTTCCCCAGCGGCAGCTTCCTGTATTCACCAGCATCAGCATCAGCATCAGCACCAGCATCAGCACCTGCTAACCCGCTAAGTTCCGAACCGCTGCCGGTACCCGCATTTGCGGCACAGCTCCTCAACAGCTTCCCGGCGGGAGAAGCCGTAGAACAGGTTGTTCGCCCGCTCGCCCTCGACAATCTCGGAGAACGGCGTCTCGTGAATATTGCCGAGCTTGATCACGCCTTCGCCATCGAGGCAGCACGGCACAACCGTGCCGTCCACCAGCACCGCCGCCTGGCTGCGCAGCGCATGGCAGAAGCCCTTGCCGTCATCCTCCGGCTCGTGCAGAGCCGGCCATCTGAACTCGTGATCCTGGTTCAGATAGACACGCGGAGCAATCTTCACCCCGCTGCCGGGGACAACCTTCTCTTCGATCCGGAAGTCGAGCCCGAAGGCCTCCTCCAGCAGAGCGAGCGTCTCGCGGTTGCGGCTTTTCTCCAGATTCGTCCGGTTGTCCTCCGTCAGGTTCCACAGCCGGAACGAGACAATGACGCCCTGGGCAGAAATCTCCCGGACGAAATTGATAATCTCCGACACATAACCTTCGCGGTTCTCAGAGCCCGCATGGCCGTCGAAGCTGTGCAGCGAGAAGTTCATCTGCCGCAATGCCGGCTTGCCCAGCAGCTTCGGCCCGGCCTTATGGATCAGCGTGCCGTTGGTCGTGATGTTGACCTTGAAGCCTTTGGCATGCGCTGCATCCAGCAGCTCGCCGAGCTTCGGATGGAGCAGCGGTTCGCCTTTGACATGCAGGTAGATGTGATTGCTATGCGGTTTAATCTCATCGAGTATGGTATTAAACGTCTCAAGCTTCATGAAATTCTTCTGCCGCTCCGTTGGCGGGCAGAAGCTGCAGGCCAGGTTGCAGACGCTTGTAATCTCGATGTATACCTTTTTGAAAGTCTTCAAGTTCCGCTCCCCTTTTCCAGTCGTACATCCTAATTCAGGCCATGCATGCCTGTACAGCTATAGATCCGAGGCGTAGCGCAGGCCGATCTGGCTTCTGGCTTCCTCCATCAGCTCGGCAACCGCCAGGGAATTGGCATGGCTGTTAATGCCGCTTTCCCGCTGACCGCTCTTCAAAAGATGAATGAACTCCTGAATCTCATAATACATCGGCTCGAACACCTGCGGTAGCGTAAGCTCTTCGATGGTGCCGTCACGGTAGTGGATTTTGACCTGATAGGGCTGGTTAATCTTGTCGATGACCATCGTCCCGTTCTCACCCTGAATCTCCGCCGGCAGATAAGAGTCGGTAATCTTGGAATGCATGACCACGGCATCCATATCCGGATAACGCATCACCATGCTGCCTTCGCCGTCCACTCCCGAGGGAAGCATCATGCCGACTGCCTTCACCGAATCCGGTTTGCCGAACAACGCCACCATGGGATACAGGCAATAGATGCCAAGGTCCATCAGTGAGCCGTTCGAATATTCCGGATTGAAGGCGTTCAGCACCGTGCCCTGGCGGTAAGCATCGTATCTCGATGAGTATTGACAATAACCGGCGAAATATCGCCGTACTTGACCCAGTTTATATAAATTATCCCGGATTACGCCAAAATTCGGCATAAAGGTTGATTTCATCGCTTCCATCAGCAGAACATCATTGCTGCGCGCCGCGTTAATCATTGCCTTCAGCTCTGCGCTGTTAGAGGCAGCCGGCTTCTCGCAGATGACATGCTTACCATGGTTCAGGCAGATCAAGGACTGCTCCGCATGCATCGAATTGGGGCTGGCGATATAAACCGCGTCCACCTCTGCGCCGGATACCATCTCCTCCAGATCCGTATAGATCGAAGCTCCTGCATATTTTGCGGCAAAAGCCCGTCCCTTCTCCTCTGTGCGGGAATACACGGCTGTGAGGATAAATTCCTCATTCTCCAGTCCGGCTTGAACGAAGCGGTCAGTAATCCAGTTAGTGCCTACGACCCCGAAACGAATTGTCATGAATGATCCCGTCCTTTTTTTATAAATATAAGACTTTATATCGAACACATAAATGTATCCTTCTATTTACCGCTGAAACTATTCCATCCCTACTCAGGACAGCAGAAAGGTTCCAGCATGTCATATTGATCTATAACTGCTATTTTCTCATTCCGTGGTAGGTATGTCCACTTTTCCGCCGTAATTTCCGACAAATTCCGCTAGATTTCGCTTGTGAAAAAAAGCACCTGCATAAATGCAGGCGCTTCGTCTAATATGCAATGTTTATGCAGTGTTTATGCAATCTTTTATACAGCTTCTGTACGATGCAGCTTCTATACAATCGTCCAGCCGCCGTCTACAAACAAAGTCTGGCCGGTAGTGTAGCTGGAGGCATCCGAGGCAAAATACAGCACCGCCCCGTTCAGCTCGCCCGGATTGCCGGACCGGCCCATCGGACAGACTGCGTTATACATCCGCAGCGCCTGCTCAGTGAACAGTGTGTTCTCCGTCATTTCGCTATGGAACAGGCTGGGTCCGATCGCATTCACAGTAATGCCGTGTTTGGCATACGTAGCCGCTACGCCCCGGGTCAGGTGGATCACTCCGCCTTTGGCCGCATTGTAGGAATGTGTAGGAATCGAAGCCGATGCCGTGAGGCCCAGCATGGAGGCGGTGTTGATGATCTTGCCGTATTTGCGTTCCTTCATGTGGCGGATGACATGCTTCGACATCAGGAAGCCCCCCTTCAGATCCGTATCAACGACGCGGTCCCAGGCTTCTTCGTCCAGCGCGTCAATCGGCACAGAGTCGACCACACCGGCGTTATTAATCAGAATATCGATTTGGCCAAAAGCCTCCAGCACCTCCCGGACTGCGGCAATGATCTCATCTTCTTTTCTCACATCACATTCAACAGGGATAATCCGCCGCTCCGGATATTTGGCACGAAGCTCTTCGGCGACTGCTGCCAGCTTGTCGTATCGTCTAGCCAGAATGGCCACATCCGCACCCTGATCAGCCAGCATGTCGGCAAACTGCACACCGATTCCGCTGGACGCACCGGCAATAATAGCTGTCTTGCCTGTTAAATCAAAAAGGTTGATCATCATAATCCTCCTCAAATTTGTCCGATTAGGCTATAACAATGAATGCATCGGCTCTGATCCCGCACCGGAGTTTCCCGTTATAAAGAGCTCTCCGCAGCCTGAGGCTGCAGCTTGTTATCCCACCAGTCCCAGCGGAGATAACAGTAGGGCAGGAACTCCATCGGATGGAGCGGCTCCAGCACCTTGCCCTTCTCCAGCACATTGGTGCTGACGGTATAGACTCTTTCCCTCACCCTTACTCTTACCCACACTCTCACTCAGCCAGGAAGCTGCTTGGCCGGAATTTCATAACTATATCCATCCCCCATGCCGACTAGCAGCGGCATTGATGCGGCGCGGGGGCTATAGCAATATTCGTTACAAGACACAAACAGCCCCCGCTCCGGATCAAGAGCAGGGGCTATACTATTCCTATTCATGGAGCGAGGCCAGTATAGACCCGCGAACCATTTTAACCGTAAAAGGCCTGTAGCTGGCGCACAATCTCCGCCTTGTCATGATCAACCACGACCTGATGCTGCGGCTGCTCGAACAGGGCGGCAATCTGCGCCGGGAATTCCTGCTTGATGCCGGTCAGGGCAATCGCCTCGTCGAACTTGGCTGGATGCGCAGTCGCGAAGGCAATGCTTGTCTCCCCCGGTGCGCTGAACTTCTCGTAAGCCGCAACGCCGCAGGCCGTATGCGGGTCCAGCAGGTAGCCAGTCTCCTGCTCGTATCTAGCGATGGTCTCAAGGCACTGTGCGTTCTTGACACCAAGCGCGGAGAAGTCGGCCTGCACCCGGGCAAACAGTTCACCATCCACGGTGATGGCCCCCTCACTCTGCAACGCTGCCATATATTCCGACAGCTTCACTGTATCCTCACCGAGCAGATAATACAGATAACGCTCGAAGTTGCTCGCCACCTGGATATCCATCGACGGGCTGTAGGTGCCCGTGAAGCTGCCTGGTTTATATTCGCCGGTTAACACGAACCGTTCGAGGATGTTGTTCTCATTGGTCGCGATGATCAGCTTGTGGATCGGCAGCCCCATTTTGCGGGCCAGGAAGCCTGAGAAAATATTCCCGAAGTTACCCGAAGGCACGCTGATATTCACCTTCTTCTTGTCACTCTCCGGAAGCTGCAGGTAGGCATAGAAATAATAGACCGTCTGCGCCAGAATCCGCACGAAGTTGATCGAGTTGATCGCCCGCAGGTGATACCGTCCCTTGAAGTCGAGGTCGGCGAACAGCTCCTTGATAATCTTCTGGCAATCGTCGAAGTTGCCTTCCACGGACAGATTCAGCACGTTGCTGTCATCAACCGTTGTCATTTGCAGCTCCTGTACCTTGCTGACCTTGCCGTGCGGATGAAGAATACAGATCTTAATGCCTTCCTTACCGCGTACGCCCTGAATCGCAGCCGCTCCGGTATCTCCCGAGGTTGCACCGAGAATATGGATAATTTCGCCCCGAACCTTGGCAATATAGGAATACAGCTCACCCATGAACTGCAGCGCCACATCCTTGAAGGCAAACGTAGGCCCATGGAACAGCTCCAGCACATAGAGGGAGTCATTCACTTTGTGCAGCGGCGTGACTTCCGGAGCACGGAAATTGCCGTAGCTGGTGTAGACCATTTCTTTTAGATCATCATAGGGAATTTCATCATTGGTAAAGTAGGAGAAAATCTCAAGGAACAGCTCCTGGAAGCTGAGGCTTCTCCATTCTTCAAGCTTTTCAGGGGAAACCGCCGGAATCTGAAAAGGCACCATCAACCCGCCATCATCCGCCAGCCCCATCAGAACCGTGTCAATAAAGCCTCTTGCTTCCACCTTGCCTCTTGTACTTATATACTCCATACCTGCCTCATCCTCCTGAACCCCTCTTTAATTTAAAAAGCGTATCTAAAATGCTTAAGTTTACTCTACATAGTAACACGTTTAAGCGTTAAAGTCCGTTAATTCTGCACCATTTTATAATTGAAGCGCAGTCTCGCTTGCACACTATTTACGGCACTATACTTAAGGGCGCTATTTGTTCTGAAGCTGCTTCCAGACGGTTTTGTTGCTGTACTTCTTCTCTGTGCTGACATCCTGGCCGAACCATTCCGGGGCGATGAAGCTCTCCGCTTCCTCCAGGGAATCAAATTCAACCTCCAGCACCGTAAGCTCCAGTTGAGTGTAGAGATCAATCTCCACCGTTGTGCCGTTCCATACACCTGTGATGCGGGTTTTGACCAGAGGTACCGCCTTCACAGCCTCAATCATCTGATTATACAAACCTGCCGAGATGGAATATTCGATCTCCTGGCGGCTGATGCCTTTGCCATCCTTGAACGTATGTGTGTAAGTAACTTCGCCCGTGTCCAGATCGGTAATTTTGCGCACCCGCAGCTCCTGTCCGTCCTCAATCGCCAAGTACGTCTGGTCAATGCTGTGCCGGGTGAGCACCTTCAGCTGTCCTTCTTCAATAAGCCGCTCCGGGTATTCCGGCAACAGGAATTTGCGTTCAATCTCCATAGCCATGCTGGTTCTCTCCTCTGTGTACGAGCCTAATGTTATATATTATTTATCATCATAGGGGCGGGTCCTACGCAAGTCAACCGGAAGTGCCGGATTCTTAAGGAAACAGGCGGTCGATCGACCGGATGTCATAATCATTGATGATTTTAAAAGATCCGCTGCTATACTTGTCTCGCCGGGAGGAATCACTGATCGAGATATACTTGGCGTCATCCACTCTAATCGAGAACCGGTAGGCTTTGTTCACTTTTATATTAATCCAGTAGCTTCTGGTGAAATTATGGGAGGCATAAGAGCTTCTTAACTTAACTCCAGCAAAAGCATTCATGATCCCCGCGATTTCTGCCGGATCGGTCACCGTGACCTTCCGTTCGTCCGCTGCCGTGTCCGGCAGAGATGTGACGACTTCAATAGAGGTAATCTCATTCACATTGATGCGACCGGTCACCCGTGCCTCAAAGGAGGTGAACATCTGTACGATCGTGCCTACGTGATAAACCGCAATTCCCAGCAGAAAAATAATCAGGAATATCCGACCCAGCGTAAGCTTCTTCCGCTTTCCCGGCTTTCCCCGCATTCCATGTGCTCCCCGCTCCCCAGGCTGCTCTATATTCTCCGGACCGTTCAACTGCTCCATCTCCGTCACCCAAAGCACCTCCTCCGAAATCAAACATTGCTTCCATTATATACAATATAGGTTACAGTAAAAACCTCGTTTGCTACGAATGGACGCTTAAACTCGCTCCTGCTATGTATGTTTAGGGACAACACTGTTCGCCGAACAATAAGGTTGGAGCTTGGCGAGCGCATATGTATGGGTGAGGGCTTGGCGGGGGCTGCGGATTGCGAGAGCCGGAATTCGGCGGGAGTTGGCTAGAGCTGAGACTTGGCAGGGGCTTGGCGGAGTTGGCAGGGGCTTAGCGGAGTTGGCAGGGGCTTGGCGGAGTTGGCAGGGGCTTGGCGGAGTTGGCAGGGGCTTGGCGGAGTTGGCAGGGGCTTGGCGGAGTTGGCAGGGGCTTAGCGGAGTTGGCGATGCTTAGCGGAGTTGGCGATGCTTAGCGGAGTTGGCGATGCTTAGCGGAGTTGGCGATGCTTAGCGGAGTTGGCGATGCTTAGCGGAGTTGGCGGTGCTTAGCGGAGTTGGCGATGCTTAGCGGAGTTGGCGATGCTTAGCGGAGTTGGCGATGCTTAGCGGAGTTGGCGATGCTTAGCGGAGTTGGTGATGCTTAGCGGAGTTGGCGATGCTTAGCGGAGTTGGCGATGCTTAGCGGAGTTGGCAGGGGCTTGGCTTGCTAAGGCTTTGCCACTGCTCGACTAGTAAGAGGACTGAGATTCCGTTATTTGGTCAGATCAGCCGAAATCGCTGGCCAATCGGACTGAGATTCCGCTATGTGTTCCGTAATCCCTCATTTTAAGCCCGAAGTCACAAGATAACGGAATCTCAGTCCGCTTCACTCCACTGGCAATCCCTATATGGCCTACGCCTGGTGAAACCAAGGTACTTTACACCTCTATCCCGTGGGTTGCCCACTTTCGACTGATTTCATCTCGCCATCCAGCCTACTTCCGGCGGATTCAGAGGGATTTATCCCTTTCATTTCGCCATCCAGCCTACTTCCGGCGGATTCAGAGGGATTTATCCCTTTCATTTCGCCATCCAGCCTACTTTCGGCGGATTCAGAGGGATTTATCCCTTTCATTTCGCTATCGAGCCTACTTCCGGCGGATTCAGAGGGATTTATCCCTTTCATTTCGCTATCCAGCCTACTTTTGGCGGATTCAGGGGCACTTCTGCACCTCATTTCCTCCTCCCGACCATTTTCGGCAGATTCAGGGGCACTTCTGCCCCTCATTCACGCCTGCAGCCCACTTTCGGCGGATTCAGGGGCACTTTTGCTCCTCATTTCCTCCTGCCGCCCACTTTCGGCGGATTCAGGTGCACTTTTGCCCCTCAGCCCCGCCTGCTGCCCACTTTCGGCGGATTCAGGGGCACTTTTGCTCCTCAGCCCTGACTGCTGCCTACTTCCGGCGGATCCAGGGGCACTTCTGCACCTCATTCACGCCTGCAGCCCACTTTCGGCGGATTCAGGGGCACTTTTGCTCCTCATCCCTGACTGCTGCACATTTTCGGCGGATTCAGGGGCATTTCTGCACCTCATCCCTGCTTGCTGCCCGCTTTCGACGGATTCAGGGGCACTTTTGCCCCTCATTTCCGCCTGCCGCCCGCTTTCGGCGGATTCAGGGGCACTTTTGCCCCTCATTTCCTCCTGCCGCCCACTTTCGGCGGATTCAGGGGCACTTTTGCTCCTCATTTCCTCCTGCCGCCCACTTTCGGCGGATTCAGGGGCACTTTTGCTCCTCAGCCCCGCCTGCCTCCCGCTTTCGGCGGATTCAGGGGCACTTTTGCCCCTCATTTCCTCCTGCTGCCCGCTTTCGGCGGGTTCAGGGGCACTTTTGCTCTTCGTTCCTGCCTGCTGCCTGCTTTCGGCGGATTTCATTTCTCCATCCAGCCCACTTCAGGCGGTGAATTCAGAGGTACTGCTGAATAACAAAGAAGGGCATCCCACCGGGACACCCTTCCCTGCCAACTCTTCCGCCAGTGCTTCTGCTAACTCTACTTCCAGCTTCTCTACAAGCCTTTCAGCTAGCTTTTCTTCCAGCTTTCCTTCCAGCCCTTTCCGCCAGCTTCTATGCAAGCTCTGTGCTTGCTCTCTGCCAGCTCTTCCGCCTAGTCCCGCTGCAATCCCGGCACGGCTCCCTTTACGCTTTCCCAAGCGGGAACAGCAGCGGCACGACCTTGCCTGCTCCGACATCAATCAGGCCGTGGTCGGTGATCTTCAGCGCCGGGCTGACCGGCAGCGAGTGGGTGCTGATGGACATAATCGGGTTGTAGTGATTATAGCCCAGCGATTCCATCGCCGTGCGCAGCGCCAGCACCAGCTCCGCAGTCTCGACCAGCGGCGCTTCGGTCAGGATGCCGCCGACCGGCAGCGCCAGCAGCGCGAGCACCTCGCCGTCACACACGACGCAGAAGCCGCCCTGCTCGGCGATCACCGTATTGGCGGCCAGTACCATGTCCGCCGCATTATGTCCGACAACCAGCAGATTATGGTTGTCGTGCGAATACGTAGTCGCGACCGCGCCGCGCTTGATCGTGTCTCCGCCGATCAGGCCATAGGCACGGTTGCCGTTCTTGCCGTACCGCTCGAAGGTCGCGATGAGACCGCAGCCGGTCTCCTGCCACTGGAGCAGGCCGTCCTTCACTCTGGCCTCCACATGCTTCTCCTCGGTAAACGTGGACACGTTGTTGACCATCATCACGCGGGCGCCGTAGCTGCCGTCCGGCAGCTCCGAGGGCACCGAGAAGTCAACCTCCGCCAGCGGCTCCAGCTGCACACTCTTATAGAAGTGAGCCGGGAACTGCGGCTCCCTCACTACCTGCGACTGCGGCTGCTTGCGGTCATAGACCTGCAAGCCCCGCTTGTACACCGCCTCAATCGCGAAGCTGTCGAGATCAGACAGCAGCAGATAATCGGCGGTTTTGTTCGGCGCCACCACGCCGCGGTCATCCAGCTTCATCCGCCGGGCCGGAGTGAATGTAGCCGCATAGACGGCGTCCTCCGGCGTCATGCCCATGGCGATGGCTTTACGGACCAGATGGTCCAGGTGGCCGGTCTGCACCAGCGAATCGGTCATGACATCATCCGTCACGAAGCAGAAATGCTCACTGACCGGATGACCGATCAGATAATCCACGACTTCAGGTGTCATCGATTTCTCCTGGATCTCGATGAACATTCCGGCGGCGATACGTGCGGTCAGCCCCTCGATACTCTGGTGGGTATGATCGGAATCAATCCCCGCATAGATCAGCTGATGCAGATCAAGATCCAGCAGCTTCGGCGTATGCCCTTCAATGACCAGACCCGGATAGCGGCTGCGGACATGCTGGAGAATACGGTTGCTTTTCCCCCCGGGATCACGGATTACATCCACAAAGTTCATGACTTCGCCCAGGCAGATCATCCGCTGCGTCTCCATCAGCTCGTCGATATCAGAGATCTCAATGGAACCGCCCGTAGTCTCAAGCGGAGTCGCCGGCACCGAGCTTGGAATCGCATAGAACATATCCACCTGGCAGTCCCGGCTGGCCCGGATCATCTCATGGACGCCCTCTACCCCGAACACATTGGCCATCTCATGCGGCTCGGGAACAATCGTGGTCACCCCGTGCTGCAGAATGCCGTAGGAGAACGTCTCCGGTGTGATCATCGTGCTCTCGATATGCAGATGGATATCAATAAGCCCGGGCACCAGATACTGCCCCTTAGCATCAATGATCTCAGCAGCCACAAACGTCTCTGCGCCAAGAGGACCCACGTAGAGAAAACGCCCTTCCTTCACGGCCACATTCGCCGTCTCGAACCTTTTATAGTAACTGTTGTAGACCTTAGCGTTCAGTATAAGTTGATCTGTATTCATCGTGTATGCTCCTTATGACCCGCTACTGCACCAGCACCAGCTTCTCTTTTGGAAAATAAACCGTGACCTGCTGTCCCTGAATGAATGGCTGCTCCATCTCCTGATTAACCGTGAATACTCCAAGCTCCGTCTCTACCTGATACTGGTAGCTGCGGCCGAGGTACGTGCTGACCTGCACCTTGCCGGTCAAAGCATTCCCCTCCATGCCAGTACCTGTATCCGCTCCAGCGCCCAGCAGCTGCAGATCGTCGGGACGAATCGCTCCGAGCAGTCCGGTGTTACCCTCGCCGCCCGGCCGCTTAGCCGCCTGGAACTTCAGCTCACCACGGCTCAGCTCGATATCCGCACCTTCATCATTCCGTCCGTCAAAAGCAATAAAGTTCCCGAACCCGATAAACCGGGCCACGAATTCACTGGCCGGATATTTGAAGATATTCGCCGGATGGTCCAGCTGCTCGATCTTCCCGTTATTCATAACGGCTACCTGATCGGAGATGGAGAAGCATTCCTCCTGGTCATGGGAGACGTAGACGGTGGTGATGCCCAGCTCCTGCTGGATGCGGCGGATCTCCACCCGCATGTTGACCCGCAGATTGGCATCGAGATTGCTCAGCGGCTCATCGAACAGCAGCAGATCCGGCTCGATGACGAGCGCCCGGGCAATCGCTACCCGCTGGCGCTGTCCGCCGGACAGGGCGCCCGGCAGTCTTTTCTCAAAACCGCCGAGACTGACCGTCTCCAGCATCCGGTTCACCCGCTTCTTAACCTCCGCTTCCTTCAGCTTGCGCAGCCGCAGGCCGAACGCCACATTGTCAAACACCGACAGATGCGGGAACAGCGCATAGCTCTGGAACACGAAGCCGAAATTCCTTTTCTCCACAGGAACCTTGGTATAATCCTTGCCGGAGAACATGAAATTCCCTGCCTCGGCATTCAGGAAGCCGGCGATCAGCCGCAGTGTGGTTGTTTTGCCGCAGCCGCTGGGTCCGAGCAGAGAGAGCAGCTGGCCCTTTTGCAGCGACAGGTTGAAATCCTCTAAGATCAAACGGTTGTCATAAGCAACCGATACATGTTCAAGACTGAGTAGTGACATTGCTCTAGGCCCCCATTATCATTGAATAGGTTATCGTTTGGTGAAATATGCGAAGCCCATCAGCCGCTCAATGATGAACATCAGCGCTGCCGTGAGCACCATCAGAATGACCGAAATCGCGGCAATCGTGGGATCGAAGTAATTTTGCACATAGGTCAGCATTTGAATCGGCAGGGTACTGATCCCCGGCCCCGTCATGAACACAGAAATATCCACGTTGTTGAAGGACTCCAGGAAGGCGATCAGAATGGCCGCCAGAATTCCTGACCGGATATTGGGCAGCACTACTTTGAAGAAGGTATATATTCTCGTAGCCCCCAGGCTCTGCGCCGCCTCTTCCACCGCGAAATCGAAATTCTCCAGACTCGAAGCAATGACCCGGATAATAAAAGGCAGCATAATCACGGTATGACCGATCAGCAGTCCGGCCACAATCGGCAGATTGTACACCACAATCAGATAACGCAGCAGCGTGAAGCCCAGCACAATCCCGGGAATCAGCACCGGCGACAGGAATACCGCATTCAGCGTGTCCCGCCCGCGGAACCGGTAACGGCTCAGCGCGTAAGCCGCAGGCACACCCAGCAGGAGCGCCAGCAGATTGCCGAGCAGCGAGATGACAATGGAAGTCCTGAAGGTCTCCATGAAGGCGCTGACCTCAAATATGTTCTTGTACCACTTCAGCGAAAAGCCCTCCGGGGGGAATTTCAGGACCGTGCCCGGCTCAAAGGAAGTAATGGAGATGATCACGAGCGGACCCAGCAGAAAAATAAAGACCAGCAGCGTGTACAGGGACAGCATGCGGTTGCCTTCCTTCATATTCTCACCCCTTCGGATTTAAGCGGTTGGCCCAGGCATTCATCAGCCCAACCACTACAAATGTAATAACAATCATAATTACCGCAATGACCGAAGCGGCCTGCCAGTCGTTCAGCGTCATCGCATTCTGGTACAGGAAGGTGGAGACCACCCGTTCCTTACCGCCGAGCAGCGCCGGCGTGGTATACGCCGTGAGACTGCCGACGAAGACCAGAATTCCGCCAATAATCAGGCCCGGCACGGTCAGCGGGAAGGTGATTTTGCGGAACGCCGCAAACGGGGAAGCGCCCAGACTGCGCGCCGCCCGGACCAGCTCATGGTCCAGATTCTCCATCACGCCCAGCAGCGTTATAATGATCAGCGGCAGGAACAGATGCACCAGCCCGATCATCATCGCGGTCGGCGTATACAGAATGTCGAGCGGCTTCGCGATCAATCCGGTGTTCACCAGGAACGAGTTGATCAGCCCTTTTTTGCCGAGAATAATCATCCAGCTGAACGAACGCACAACGGGACTGGTCAGCAGCGGAAAAATCGACAGCGCAAGCAGAAGGCTCTTCTTACGAGCGCTGGCCCGCGAGATATAATAAGCCGCCGGATACCCGAGCACCATACAGACCAGCGTAGTCACCACACTTACCCGGAGCGTAGTCAGCAGGATGCGGTTAAAGTACCCGTCGCGGAAAAAATACAAATACCCTTCCAGCGTCAGCTTTCCGTCCTGCACAAAGGTGGAGGCAATGGTCAGCGTGATCGGGACCAGCATGAAGGCCGCCAGGAATAAGAGGCCCGGCAGCAGGAGAAGCAGCACTCTTTTATTCATTCTCATGACTCCCGTCCTTCTTCGGTTCTTGATTCAAGCTATTCAGGCTATTAATGAAGCACTCCAGAAAAGCCGGCGCGTCCACCTCCAGACAGACACCGGCATTGGCCGGCTTGTCCAGCCTGTTCTGGAAATCGCAGACCGTCTGCCCGTCGCATAGCTCGCTGCGGGTTTCCACGTCCACATAATACTTCTGCACGTTAACAAACTCCCTGTTCAGCGCCACACCCACTGCCAGTGGATCATGCAGCGCACAAGCCTGCACCCCGTTGCGTTCAAAATAGCGCGTACGGTAGTCCGCCGTACTTCTCTCTACATACTCGCGAACCGCCGGAATGCGCAGCTTCGCGATATCCTCCGCGCTGAGCAGCGCCCGGCGGGTAACATCCAGCCCGACCAGCGTCAGCTGCGGGAAGCCCGCAGCCAGTACCAGCTTAGCCGCCTCCGGATCTACATACATGTTGTATTCCGCCGTCGGTGTAATATTGCCGAAGCCCTGTACAACACCGCCCATCACAATCACTTCGGCGGCATGCTGCGTAAGCTCCGGACATTTGTGCAGCGCGCGCGCCAGATTGGTCAGCGGCGCGGTCATAATCAGCGTGACCTCACCGGAATGTGCCAGCACCTGGCGGATGATGAAGTCCTCCGCCCGCTCTGCTTCCGCCCGTTTCGTTACCGCCATATCGGCCAGTGCACCGCCGATGCCGTCCGAGCCGTGTACACGGTGCTCGAACACGGTATCGCGGACAAGCGGCTTGTCCGCACCGCGGAAGACCGGGATCTGGCCGGACACGCCGAGCAGCTCCAGAATTTTGCAGGTATTCAGGGTCGCCTGATCCAGCGAGACGTTGCCGCTGACTGTGGTGATCCCCAGAATGTCAAGCTGTCCGCTCGTGACGGCCAGCATAATTGCCAGCGCGTCATCCACCCCTGTATCTACATCGAGAATGACTTTTTTACGCCCTGTCATCCTTAGCCGCCAATCTCACGGTTGAAGCGGTCAGTCCACACGGAGATGTGCTCGTTCACGAAGGACATGTCCAGCTTGCGCAGCTTGCTGATTACCTCTGCACCGTACGTTACGCCTACTGCTTCTTCGTCCGTCAGCACAACTTCTGTGTTTACCGGGGAATCGACTTTGGCTTTAGCCGATTTCTCCTGCACTTCCTGGCTCAGCTGCCAGTTGATGAATTCTTCGGCAAGCTCTTTGTTGTCACTGCCTTTGACCACGTTGACCGTATTCATTACGGCATACGCACCTTCAGACGGTGCTACGAACTTGGCATCCGGCACGGCAGCCTGGAGATCCTTGAAGTACATTTCCATAATCGGACCGCCGGCAATTTCCTCCTGGCCGAACATATTCACATACTCCGAAGTCTGGGAGTAGTATTTAACCACATTGCTGTCCAGCTCCTTCAGCTTGGTGAAGGCTCCGTCTTCATTGAACTCTGTACCACCCGACACGAGCGATGCCGCATCCACAATCATTGGACCCGCTGTGGCAGTAATCGCCGGCAGCGCCAGATTCTTGTCGAACTTACTCCACATATCTGCCCATGAACCCACTTCTCCATCAACAAGTGCCGGGTTATAGGCAATTCCCAGACGGCCAACGGTGTACGCCGGACCATATTCTTCGCCGAGCGGCGCTTTGGCAATATCATAGATTTTATCGATGTTCGGAATTTTGCTGTGGTCGATCGTTTCGAACAGACCTTCATTGATAGCCTGCTGCGCATAATAGTCAGACAGGTAGACTACATCCACATCAGAGCTGCCCTGGCGGATTTTGTTCAGGCGCTCAGCGTTGTTGCCGATCTCGACGACGATTTTGACATTATGCTCTTTCTCAAACGGGGCGTAGACGGCTTCCTTGAAGAAATCCTCCGAGAACCCCCAGGTTGAAACTACCAGCTCCGTTGGTGCACCCGAGGATGCCGTTTCCGTCGCGGATGCGCTATTCGTGCCGGCGCCGTTTGTCGCAGCAGCATTGTTAGTACCGGAGTTGCCGCAAGCGGCAAGCAGAGAAGTCAAAGCAAGAGCAAAGCCTGTAGTCATTAGTTTATTCATTAGTAAATAACCTCCCAAATGTAATTAAATATGCGGTACAATTCCAGCGGTCATCCTATAAACACGGCATGTTCTGTCAGTCTTCCATTAAACAAACGGCAGCAGACAACGGATCAGCAGCACCCCCTGTTGGTAATAAAATCTTCGTTTGCCTTATTTTTTCACAAAAAAAAGAAAAGCATTCTTGTAGGAACAAGAACACTTTTCTTTGTGTAAACAAAGGAAAGAGCTACCCCGTTATAGAAGGACGGTCTTCGCTTAAGATAGATCAAAAGCAAAAATCCGAGATATTCAAAATTCATTGACTGAAATGCTTCATTCCCCGGCCAATATCATATTGGTAAAGGCCCATCCGGTTGGTGCATCATAATCTCTCAGCAGAACCTCAATCGTTAAGCCCATCTCTGCTTCAAGGCGTTCTTTGAATCTCTTCTTAAACAGCAGCGACATCCGGAAGTCCACTTCCTGCTTAAGCTCCGGCGCTTCCCCTTCCAGGGCGGTCGACCGTGGAGATCTGCGGTGCTTGGCGTGAAAGGTAATGACCCGCTGATCGACAGTAACGCGGAGCAGGGTCGTCCCGAAACCAAACAATTCCTTGGAGATCTCATTGTAGATCTGGCACATCTTTTTCTTCTGCTCGCTGTTTTCCAGTTCTGCCATGAAACCACCTTCGAAAACAGAATATCGTACATTCACATCGATAATAATTGCTATTATACATAATTCTAGGTTTTCCGGCAAGAAAAAAGCTAAATATAACATGAAAGTAACGCCAAACCCGAACGATACCAAGTTAATAGCTATGTGGAATGAACTGAAATCTGCCTGATTCACACCGGATTCACACACCGAATGCTTTACTTGAACGGAATTGCAGCAGTTTGCTGCTAGACCAGCGTTCCAGCTCTACTCCAGCTCTGTTCTAACTGTATTTCGTACAACTAAAACGATCATTTATAGCGCTACGGGCGTTTTAATTGCAGTTTATACAGTTAAAAACCCCTATATTCCGTAAAGGAGGAGCTATCTCTATTTTTAATTGTACAGAATACAGTTAACCCGGGAATCCGGTTTGTTTGCCGCTCTTTAGTTGCATTAAATACAATTAACCGCTATACGCTGCACATGGTTTACTCTCTATATACTGGCAAGCGCAGACTCCTTCTGAATCGGGCATACTCAAGTACAATCTATCAGGTGAATATCGTTCGACTCAGCCGCGGCTCTCGGGAAATGAAGTTCAGCCTATTTACAGTTAACCTGCTTAATTCTATATCCGAACCGAAGCTAACAAAAACCGACAAATAACGGCAAAGGGAGTATAGCTGCTACGTCTGCTTCATCTGCTACTTCTGCTACGTCTACTACATTTGGCTGCGTCTGTTAATGCTACTTCATCTGCTTCATCTGTTACGTCTGCTACTGCTATTTCTGCTGCTTCTGCTACTGCTGCTATATTTGCTACATCTGGCTACGTCTGCTAATGCTACCTCATCTGCTTCATCTGCTTCTGCTGCTTCTGCTACTGCTGCTATATTTGCTACATCTGGCTACGTCTGCTACTGCTGCTCCCCCTTTGCCGCATCCCTAATTATTCACATGCTGCAGTTTTCTATACAGCAACAAGGGAAGCCAAGGTTTCCCCGGCTTCCCCCTTCCTTTATGATCTGCCTGTTGTTTATTGTTCAGCCTTCAAGCGGTAGCAGCCGCTCACGAAGTCCCGCTGGAGCTCCGGCAGCAGCAGACCCGCCTGCATCAGGCAGTCGCCGCCGTAGACTTCTCCGCTGTCTTCAATGCGGTAATCGAAGTCCGGGTTCAGACCGCTGAGCAGCAGCATCCGGCGCGGCGGGTGCGGCACCGCCAGTACCCGGAAATAATAGACCAGCGCCTCGCGCTGATCATCCGAGACGAACATCCAAGCCGTATCGTTGCCCTCGAATGGACTCTCCAGCCGGTACAGATTACCCTGCTGCACCAGGCTGCGGATTTCCTTATAATTCGCTACTTGCGCCTTCGCCAGCTCCTTCTCCTCCGGAGTGAACTTCGTCAGATCGAGCTCATAACCGAAGTTGCCGGACATAGCTACGTCTCCCCGGAAGCACAGCGGTGTGAACCGGCCCACCTGATGATTCGGCACCGCTGAGACATGCGCTCCCATCGCACTGACCGGATAGACGAGGCTTGTACCGTACTGGATCTTCAGGCGTTCTACTGCATCAGTATCATCGCTGGTCCAGGTCTGCGGCATATAGTAGAGCATGCCGGGATCGAAACGTCCGCCGCCGCTGCAGCAGCTCTCGAACAGAATATGCGGGAATGCCGTAGTCAGCCGCTCTAACAGGTCGTACAGTCCGAGCACATAACGGTGGGCCGTTTCTTCCTGGCGTTCTGCCGGAAGCTGCGCCGAGCCGATCTCGGTCAGACAGCGGTTCATATCCCATTTGATGTAGGTTACCGGAACTGAAGAGAAGACGCGGCTAAGCGATTCGAAAATATACTCCCGCACCTCTTCCCTGGTATAGTCCAGCACCAGTTGCCAGCGGATTTCCGTGCGGTGGCGGCCCGGAACATGCAGGCACCAGTCCGGATGGCTGCGGTACAGATCGCTGTCCGGCGAGATCATCTCCGGCTCAACCCACAGGCCGAACTTAAGGCCATGGCCGTTCACCCGCTGTGCCAGATCAGATAACCCGCCGGGCAGCTTGCGCAGATCCTCGACCCAGTCGCCGAGCGAGGAATTATCCGCATCCCGTTTGCCGAACCAGCCGTCGTCCAGCACGAACAGCTCAATGCCGAGCTTCGCCCCTTCGGCGGCAATCGCCTCCAGCTTGTCGGTGTTGAAATCGAAATACGTCGCTTCCCAGTTGTTCACCAGAATAGGACGCTCTTTGTCCCTGTACTGCCCTCTGCAGAGACGGGTCCGGTACAGATGGTGATACGTTCGCGACATCTCGCCGATCCCCTGTCCCGAATAGACCATAACAGCTTCCGGGGTCTGGAAGTGTCCGCCCGGCTCCAGCTGCCAGGAGAAATCGAAGGAATTCAGGCCGATGGTAAACCGGGTGGTCTTGAAGGGATCGACCTCAGCCTCGGCCTCAAAGTTGCCGCTGTATACCAGGGAGAAACCGAACACCTCACCTTGATTCTCATCGGCACCGGACTTAGCCAGCGCTGCAAACGGATTATGCTGATGGCTGCTCATTCCGCGCCGGCTCTGGATCGCAGAGTTGCCCTGCTCCAGACGTCTGCGGGTAATCTGGGCCTCCCGTGACCAGGCCCCGGACAGGTAGATCATATCCATGTCTGCCGCCGGGAAATCCACGGTGGCACTAAGGGCGCGCTGCAGCTGCAGCGCTGCCGGACCGTCATTGGTGAACTCTACGGAACGTGCTATTACATTCCGTTTCTTATATACCGTATAACGCAGGGTCACGGTCAGCTTGGCGTAATCATCCTTAAGAATCAGCTCCAGCGTATCTGCTTCCTCCGGTGATTCCACATACACGGAAGGCAATCCGGCAAGCTCCGGTTTGCCTTCGGTCACGCGGTACCCGCTGTAGCGCAGCTCGGTGACCCGTGTTCCGTCCTCCAGTTTGGCCTGATAGGCGGGAACGCGGAAATCCCCCGTCCCATATTGCGGATATTCCTGCGGCAGCCGGTCCAGCGAGCCGTGGGCCACCGGCAGGAGCAAACCGTCCAGATTGCTGCCCTCACGCAGCCGCCCTCCCCAATAGAGATGCGCCGGATAACCATTCACCAGCCCGATCACATAACTCATCCCTGTGCTCTGCAGGTGGAATATCCCCTTGTCTTCCTGAACCCATATCGCCATGGTCCTGATTCCTTCTCTCCTGATAATTAATAAAACACAACCTGAAGCCTGCGTAACCCGGCCCATCCCAGTGACTACCTCAAATCTTCGTTCGCTGTCCAGCGCAAGGTCTATGCCGTACAAGCTCAATCTCCAGCTGCGGAGCAGGTCCATGCGGACTGGAAATCCGTTATTTCGCTGAAAACGCCGTTTTTTCCCGCCACGCGGACTCAGAAGCCCTTATTGGTCCTATTTATCGTCCAAATGCCCCTTACTGCAGAAAATAAGGTCCCCTGTGTCCGCAAGAATCAAAATAATGGCATATTTCCGGAAATAAAGTCATTTCAGTCCGCAAGACCGCTGTGGCAGCAACATAAGCAAACGCTTAGTCTATTTTACTGAGTAACCCTGCTCAGGGTTGTTTCGTTCTGCCGCCCTGTTCTGCGTCATCTCGTTCTGGCCGTCCCGCCCTGTGTCATCTCGTTCGGCCGTCTCGCCCTGTGTCATTCCGTTCTGGCAGTCCCGCCCTGTGTCATTCCGTTCTGGCAGTCCCGCCCTGTGTCATTCCGTTCTGGCTTTCCCGCCCTATGTCATCTCGTTCTAGCCGTCCTATCCTATCTACACAGCTCTATCTTACCTAGCCTGTCTAACTGTATCGTTCTGCCCCCGGCTCACCCGGCCACCAACCAGCCGGGCTTCCCGGACAACAGGTTATCCTAGATATAATCCGCCATCGAGCGGACCACAAGCCCCGTCGGAGCGGCCGGCGTGAAGTCCGCTTCTCCGCTGCTGCTGAGCGCAAACTCTACCGTCTTCGGCTCGCCCGGAAGCAGGTCGAAGAAGTTGTCGGAGAAGATGCCCTCTTCTTCTACGGTCAGATGCACGCCTCTCGCCAGCACATCGCTGCTGAGTGTGAAGCTCTTCCCGGCGCTGCCCGGCACTTCCGTCACCGTAATCACCGGCTTGCTGAGCGGAATGTCCTTGGCTGCCGCGAAGTAATGCTCCCTCCGCTCCAGCACCTGTCCGCCTTCCACCAGGGAAGCCACCAGCAGCACTTGTGCCGGCTCACGGCCTTCCAGCAATTCAGCAACCGGCAGCGTGAATACCACCTCTGCCGAATCCGCCGCCAGCGTTACCGGCTGCGACCATTCCCGCAGCAGCGCGCCGCTGAAGTCATGAAGCCGGATTACGAGCTCGCCGTCCAGCGCCTGACGCCGGTCGGAGACAGCGTGAACCTTGAGCGTCTCCCCGTCCGTACCGTCAATGGACAGCAGCACATCCTTGAAGGATTTGCGCACGGTATATTGCAGCGCCTTCCAGCGCCCGTAATAGTCCATACCCGCCCAGGAAGCTACCGGCCAGCAGTCATTCATCTGCCAGTACAGCGTGCCCATGCAATAAGGCTTGTTCCGGCGGTGGCTCTCAATCGCGATGCGGATCGCTTCCGCCTGAAGCACCTGGCTCATGTACAGGAAGCCTCTGAAATCCTTAGGCTGCGGCAGATACATATCCATGTATTCCTTGATCAGCTGGTTACCCCGTCCGTTCTTCTGATGGGCCAGCATCACCTTGGATTCCAGCGCCATATCCTCTTCTTCCGCATAGCTGAGCACCGACTTCAGCTCCGGGAAGGACTGGAAGCCGTATTCGCTCATGAAGCGGCCAACCTTAAGGTTATAGTTCTCAAAAGGCTCGATCCCGTGCCATACTCCCCAGTAATGGATATCGCCTTCGCCCATAATCCGCGTAGCATGCTGATCCTGACCGCGGGTAAGCTCACGCAGCGGAGATGACGGCCAGTAATCTACACCCGGATGATTGGCAGCAACGGCCTCAGGCAGAATCTTATGGAAGATTTCTTCATACGCAGCCCATAAGGTCTGGCGGATATCAGCACTCAGCTTCTCCTTCCAGCCCCAGCCCATATTCTCCTCGAATTGCGACCAGGCCGAATCAATCTCATTGTTCCCGCACCATACAGCAATGGACGGGTGATTCCGCAGTCTGCGGACATTATATACCGCTTCCTCGCGGACATTGTTCAAGAACGGCACATCTCCCGGGTACATGCTGCACGCGAACATGAAGTCCTGCCACACCAGCAGACCGTACTCATCACACAACCGGTAGAAAGCTTCCTCTTCATAGAATCCGCCGCCCCACACACGCAGCATATTCATATTGGATTCCACTGCTGTAGCAATCTCATGGCGGTAACGTTCTTCCGTAACCTCAGTTATGAAGCTGTCGTTTGGGATATGATTAGATCCCTTAGCGAAGACCGGTACCCCGTTCAGCTCAAAACGGAACGAAGCCCCGTGCTCATCCGGTGTACGGACCAGCTTAATTTCCCGCAGCCCTGTCTTAACCTCCGACACGGCTACCGCTTCCTCTGCCTGCAGCAGCTCTGCACGGAAATTGTACAGCTCAGGTAGACCCAGCCCGTTACACCACCACAGGCGCGGCGTATCGATGACCAGCTCCAGTTCTACCACCTGATTGCCCGGTACCAGCGAAGCTGCCTTCATCCATTCCTGCCCCTCTGCAGTTACACGCAGCATACCGCTCCACGCTTCCGGAGCATCCACTTCAACTACAGCCGTCAGCCGCGCTTCCTGTGCATTCACCGCATTCTGGCGGATGTACAGATCCTTAATGACCGCAATGTCCCGGCCTTCCAGCACGGCTTCACGCCAGATGCCGCTGGTCAGGAATCTCGGACCCCAGTCCCATCCATAGTGGTACGGCGCTTTGCGGGCAAATACACTGATCCGCTGCTCCTGAAGCCCCCCAAGCTCGGACTGGTCATTCGGTGCAGGCAGATCATAGCCCAGCTGTGCCAGCTTCGGCAGATCCTCGGTCACCACCGAGCGGAATATAATGCGGATCTCATTCTCTCCCGCCTGCAGAAGGCCCTTCACATTCACGGTCCAGGAGCGGAACATATTGTCTGCGGACAGGGCATGAACATTGTTGACATATACATCTGCATACGTATCCAGTCCGGCGAATACCAGCTCCGTAACCGCCAGCGTCTGCCACTTCTCTTCTAATGTAAGTACGGTTCTGTATTCCCAGTTCTTCTTGTCGATCCATTGCAGGTCATGTTCATTGGTTCCATAGAAGGGCTGATCTATAACTCCACTCCGGAGCAGATCCGTGTGTACCGTTCCCGGTACGATGGCCGGAAGCCACGCTTCATCTCCGCAGGCTCTAAATTCCCAGTTCGTCAGGTTGATTTGCAGTTGATTCATAAGTCCTCCTAAAAGTTTTGTGAGCGTACACTTCCCTGAGATTGCTTTGTACAAAACTCGCATCGGAAGCATACGCTTAAGATTTGATAGCGTACGCATTAAGTTGAATAACCTACATTTTAGCTACCCTCATTGTATTTTGTTATTTTATTGTTAGCAATAACTTAATTATAATCCTATAAACAGAACAAATAAAGACAATAAATAATAAATGAATACATTTCTCATTGGATACTTTAGCGCTATAATAATCATGTAAACGCTAACAATAAACGAAAAGGGGACTACACAATGAGAAATAAGTTATTTTCGTTATGTTTTGTTATTATCATGATCTTCTCTTTATCCCTGACAGGCTGCGGTTCTAACAATAATAACAACGCAGCAACGGCTACTGATGAGCCCGCAGCAACCACCGCTCCTGAGACTGCCGCCGGAGATGCAACAGCTGCACCAACCACTGAACCTGCAGCAGCAGGCGGTGCTGACATCAGCGGCAAAATCATCTTCCTGACCAACAGAACCGACATGATCGGCAAAGAGTATGACGAATATGTTAAGCGCTTTAATGAGAAATATCCGAACATCAAGGTAGAATTCGAAGCTTCCCAGACCGACTACAACCAGCAGGCGAAAGTCAGAATGGCCAGCGGCGAGCTGCCTGACGTGATGTTCGTCCCTAACATTCCCAACTCTGACCTGCCTAAATATTTCGCCTCACTCGATGATCTCGGCCTGAATGACCAGCTTACCTTCAAAGATTTCAAATCCTTTGACGGCCAGCTGTACGGAATCACTACCGGTAACTCCACTTCGGGGATTGTATATAACAAGAAAGCCTTCGCCGATGCCGGAATCACCGAGGTTCCGAAGACATGGGATGAATTCCTGGCTGCCTGCGAGAAGCTCAAAGCCAAAGGTGTCGTTCCTCTCGCCTCCAACTTCAAAGACAAATGGCCGCTTAATGACTGGGTATACGCCGTTCCCCGCGTGATTGCCGGTAACCCTGACTTCCCTAATGAGAAGCTGACTCAAGAAGCTCCGTTCACAATGGACAATGGTTACGGTAAAGCGCTCAGCCTGCTCAGAGAGCTGAATGAAAAAGGCTATCTGGAAAAAGACATCAACTCCACCAACTGGGAGCAATCCAAGAAAGACATCGCATCGGGTAAATTCGCCATGTATTTCCTGGGTAACTGGGTCATCAATCAGGTGATTGGTGCGGGCACCACTTCCGACAACGTAGGCTTCTTCCCGCTTCCTTATGATAACTCAGGTACACTGACTGCTCCGCTCAGCCCTGACTTCTTCTATGCTGTGGCTAAGAACAGCAAGAATGTCGATGCTGCCAAAGCCTTCGTGAAATGGATGATCGAAGAATCCGGATATGAGGACTTCGCCGGCTTCATCTCCCCGCTCAAAGGCAAAGAATCCAAGCTGACTCAGCTTAAGGAATTCCAGTCGACTGGCGTAGTCCTGCAGGAAGGTACTGTAGATAACGCACAGGTTACTGAAATCACCAACAAAGCACAGCTCGACCTGCCGGCTATGGTTCAAGAGTTCGTCCTGGCCAAGGATCCGCAGACCGTCTTCGACAAATGGAACAAAGCCTGGGCCAAAGCCAAGAAGGACCTCGGCTACTAAAACAGCCCCACAAAGTGGAGCTTTAGCTTCAAGGTAAAAAATGATTTACCCTGCTGCACTAGCAGCCAGATGCACTAAACTTCAGGCGCACAAGGGATTATCGCCTTCATGGATAATCCCTTTTGTCGTCATTCTCACTTAAGCTCACAGGAAAGAAGGGTATGCGATGTTCGGAACACTGTCTTATAACAAGCAGAAAACTATTATCATAGTCTCCTTTCTGCTGATCCCGCTGATCCTCCTCGCCACATTCACTTATTATCCGGCGCTGAAGCTGGTCTATTACAGCTTCACCAACTGGGATGGCTACAGCCCCGAGAAGCCTTGGGTCGGCCTCGATAATTACCGCGAGGTGTTTAACACTCCCGATATTTTCAAAGTATTCACCCATAACTTCGCCTACTTCGTCATGGGTCTCGTTCAGAATATAGTAGCCATCTACTTCGCCGTTGTGCTGAACAGCAAGCTGCGGGGCCGGAATGCTTTTCGCATCATGCTCTTCCTGCCTTACATTATGAACGGTGTCGCCGTCGCCTTCATGTTCGGTTATGTCTTCGACACTACCAACGGTTCACTGAATCTGTTCCTGAACAGCATCGGCCTGACCGGCCTTGGACAGACCAGCTGGCTCGGCACTGAAGGACTGGTGAACTACGCGCTCGCTTCCACCGGCTTCTGGCGGTTCATGGGCTACAATATGGTCATTTACATCGCTTCCCTGCAGGCCATTCCGCGTGATATTTATGAAGCTGCCAAGATTGACGGCGCGAACTCGATGCAGACCCTCTGGAGAATTACGCTGCCGAATATGAAAGCCGTCATTCAGCTCAATCTGTTCCTGACCGTGACCGGCGCACTCGAAGTCTTCGACCTTCCGTTCGTACTCACCAAAGGCGGTCCTGCAGGCGCCAGCCAGACTTATGTCCAGCGCGTGGTTGACACGGCGTTTGCCTTCAACAATTACGGCCTGGCCTCGGCCATGAGCGTTATCCTGCTCTTCTTTGTGGTCATCGTACTGCTGATTCAACAGCTGGTTCTTAGCCGGGGAGGAGATAAGTAGCCATGGAACATTCCAAATTGCGCTTCAAAGACCTGTTCAAATATTTCACGCTGCTCATCGGCGTATTCGTAGTGCTGTTCCCGCCGTATGTCGTTATCGTCAACGCGTTCAAATCCACGGATGAGTTCAACAGCAGCAGCTCTATGGCTCTGCCGCACAGCTTCCTTAACTTCGACAACTTCATCGCTGTCTTCCAGCGCGGCGGGCTGCTCAGCGGCTTCGGCAATGTACTCGTCATTATTATAATTACATTGACCCTGAACATTCTGTTTGGCACAATGGTGGCATATGTACTGGGCCGCTTCTCTTTTAAGCTGAAGCCGGTTGTGTTCGGTGCCTATCTCGTGGCCACCATCATTCCGAGCATCACCACCCAGGTCGCAACCTTCGGCATCATCAAAAATATGGGGCTCTACAACACGCTCGGCGCTCCCATTGTGCTCTATATCGGGGCCGATGTGATCCAGATCATTCTCTATTTACAGTTCATCCGCAATATTCCTTTTGATCTCGACGAGAATGCCATGGTTGAAGGCGCTTCCCTGTTCAAAATCTACCGCTCGATCATCTTCCCGCTGCTTACACCGGCGACGGCCACCCTCGTCATCCTGAAGACGATCAGCATTTATAATGACATGTACATCCCTTACCTCTATATGCCCAAGCAGAGCCTGGGTGTTGTAACGACCATCCTCATGCGTTTTCAAGGGGTTAATTCAGGCGAGTGGAACCTGATCTGTGCGGCGATCCTGCTGATCCTGCTGCCGACGGTCATCCTCTACTTCTTCCTGCAGCGTTATATCTTTGAAGGCGTAACGAACGGCGCGGTGAAATAGGGGTGTACGGAAAGGAACAACAACAGTGGTATCCTATATCCGGCGATTTCCGCGTACCCTTTGGCTGTTCCTGGCCAATCTGCCTATGGAGCGCAAGCTGATTGTCGTGTTTATTTTTCTGATATCCATGCCGATCACTTATGTCAGTTATCTCTCCTCCCGTTCCACCTTCAATTCCGTCCTGGTCAACGCAACAGCAAGCGCCGGACAGATGGCAGACAGTGCCTCCGATACCATTGACCGTTATGTAGCTGACCTGAAGAGGTATACTGCGCTCCCGCTCTACAATACCGATGTCCAGTTCTATCTGGAGCAGGAGCAGACCGATTGGGAAAAAAATACGGGCATGTCGATGTTCCTAAGCTATTTGAACCATACGAAAGAAGAGATTGTTGCCGTATACCTGGTGGATAAATACGGCTCCGTCTATTATGACAAAAGCTCGGGCATCAGCGAGCTGTTCCCGGAAGAGCGTCTGGCGCAGTGGCAGAGTCTCACCGAGTCGGGCGTTGCTCCCATAGTGCAGGGCAGGCATATGATCCGTGTAAATGCGGGGGATCACCGGGAGGTATTCAGCATTCTGCGTACCGTCAGTTCGGTCAGCTCGCTGCAGAAGATCGGCATCATTGTATTCGATATCAATATCAGCCTGTTCAAGGGCATCGTTGATCCGGTCAATGCAGTCACCCAGGGGAGTACTCTGATTGTTGATGACAAGGGCGAAATGATGTACGCCAGCCCGGATGATTCAGGTGGTGGCTCCGGCATGCTGGAGAAGCATACAGACAAGTTCCTGCAACAGGTGAGCGGGCCCGATGGCCATTTCCAGCTCACTCTGGACGGCAAGGAATATCTCGCGGTATATACCGTATCGGCCAAGACCGGCTGGACTACAATGGTTTCTATCCCGCTGGAGCGCATCCTGTCACCGGTGGAGAAAACCCGTAACGCGCAGGTGCTGACCACTCTGGCGATTATCGCCTTCGCCCTGATCGTAGCCACCTTCATCTCCCATGCCCTGACGAAGCCGCTGAAATCCATGGTCCGCCTGATGAAGCAGGTGCAGCATGGCAATCTGGAGGTATGGCTGCATCCCCGGTACAATGATGAGATCGGAATGCTGGGCAGCCACTTCAACCGGATGATCATCCGTGTGAAGGACCTGCTGCAGGAAGTGAAGCTGACGGAGAAACGCAAGCAAAAAGCCGATATGCGGGCCTTGCAGAACCAGATCAATCCGCATTTCATCTATAACACGCTTGAATCCATCCGCATGCTGGCTGAAGGCAGTGATGATCCCCGGGTGGCGAAGCTGACGTACCTGCTGGGGATGCAGATGCGTTACGGGATTGTCCGCAGCGAGGAGATGGTCACCATCGGGCAGGAACTCGATCACACCCGCAATTATCTGGATATGCTGCAAATCCGTTTCCCGGACAAGTTCAGCTTGAAGATTGACGTGCCGGATGCTCTGCTGAGCTTCCCGGTCATTAAGCTGGTCTTCCAGCCGATCGTCGAGAACGCCGTCTTTCACGGCCTGGAGCCCAAGGAAGGCCCGGGCTCCATCCGCATCACCGGCTGGGCAGAGAGGGGCAAAGCTGTATTTTGCGTGGAGGATGATGGTGTCGGTATGGATGAGGATACGCTTCGGGCGCTGAACAACACCCTGACCGGCGGAGCTGACGGCGAGAAATTCGGCATCGGCCTGCGGAATGTGAACGAACGGCTCCGACTGGACTACGGCAGCCCGTTTGGACTGCGTGTAGAGAGCGAAGCCGGCCAAGGCACCCGTGTTATTCTAAGAATCGAGAATCTCTCCCACCGTATTGAAGATTAACCGGAAACAGGGCAACCTGCACATTATGTTCCAGAAAGGGGATATCCGGATTGCTGCGTATTGTAATCGTAGATGATGAAGTCCTGATCCGCAAAGGGCTGGCCCGGATGATCAGCAAGGAGAGCAGCGAATTCGCCGTCATCCGCACCTATCCTGACGGCAAACAGCTGCTGGATGAGCTGCCTGCCCTTCAGTTCGATGTCCTGATTACCGATATCCGCATGCCGCAGATTGGCGGGCTTGAGCTGATCCGTCTGCTCAAAGCCAGTCATCCCCATATCCGTTCCCTGCTGATGAGCGGATTCGTTGAATTTGATTATGCCCGGGAAGCCATCCGCAGCTCGGCAGTGGATTATCTGCTGAAGCCGATCAATAAAGAGCAGCTGTTCGACGTGCTCTACAGCCTGGATCAGGAACGCACGCTGCTGCGTGAGAAGGAAGCACGGCACCGCTCCGGGATACTGCTCTCCATGCTTCATATCGAAGAGCCTTCCGCTGTGCTGACCGGCGGCCTTATTTTGCCCCAGCCTTATTACTCGGTGTTTGTCCTCAAAGGAGACTCGCCTGAAACCGTCTGCTCCTGTACAGACAGTCTGCGGCAAGAGAAGGATTACGGGTTCGATGCGCTGGAACTCCGCCAGAGTCTGCAGGTCTGGATCTGGTATTCTGCGCAGCCGCTGGATTCCACTGCATTAAGCGAAATCCGCGGATATCTGCAGGCTGCCAGTGCAGGACATATCCTGCATGTGGGCATAAGCCGCTCCTACACGGATGCAGCCAGGCTCAGAACCGCTTATCTGGAAGCCAGACATGCCTGTGACTGCGGAATTTACCAATCCCGGCCGCTGCATTATGTTACTATTGAAGAGCTCATCCTGCCGGATAAGGCAGTGCCTGAGCTTTTTGCGCCTTATCGTGAACCGCTGGTCCATGACTTACAGATTCTGAATGTCGAGGGTGTTCTGGCAGGAATTCATAAGCTGTTCTCGGAGCTTGCGTCGCAGTGCGCTTATCCCGAACAGATTCTCCGCATGTCCCGGGAGATTGAGGAGCTTGCCCGCAAGGAAGTGCAGGAGTTCGAAGCGGTCTGCCGGAACGGATTAACTATGGCGCTGGAGGCACAGCTGGAGACCTGTTTGGCTTTTGCAGATATGGAAAAGCTGTTCGCTTCCTCCTTGTCGTCTGCCTTAAGCAGTATCCGTGCCCACCGGCTGGAGATGTCCGGTACCGCCGTCGAGACCATCAAGCGCTGGATCTCAGCCAACTACAACCAGCACGCAGATCTGAACACCCTTGCGGGGATGGTATACCTTACGCCAAGCTATTTGAGCAAGCTGTTCAAGCAGGAGACCGGCCTTACGCTGACTGATTATATAATTGAAATCCGCATCCGCAAGGCCAAGCAGCTGCTGAAGAATGCCCCGGACCTCAAAATCCATGAGATCGGTACGGAAGTCGGCTACCCTGACCCCGCCTATTTCAATAAACTGTTCAAAAAGGTTGTCGGCGTCACGCCGAATGAATATAAACGAATCTCATCTGTATAAGGAGTCTGATCACTTGCATCCGCTGTCCCGAACTACACATGACTCTCAGGAAATCGAGGTATATGATACAACCGAGCTGTATGGCGAAAGCGGACGGTTCCGTGTGCTGCAGTTCTCGGGCGAAGCGATTCAAGGCGCGCTGGATCTTGACCATCCGCGCCGGGTTGTCTTTGAATATCCGCGGGCAATGATTCATCTGATGGAGGCGGGCGATCCTTATTTCGAGGATGTGTTCCTGATCGGGCACGGGATTGGAACGATTGCCGGGTATTTTGCGGATAAGCGCTTTAAGGTCGCTGAGGTCAATGCGCAGGTTGTGGAATACAGCCGAACCCGCTTTGGTTACAATCAGGACAATGTCCTGATCGGCGACGGCCGCAGCCTGCTCGAGGATGAAGCAGACCGGAGCTATGATTACATTCTGCTGGATGCCTTCACCGCTGCCGGAACGCCGGCGCATTTCACCTCGCTGGAGTTCTTCGGGCTTACCCGGGATAAGCTGCATGGACAAGGCGCGATTATCATGAACCTGATGGGCCGCAGTGATAACGACCGGCTGATCGGTGCGATCCACACGACGCTCAGCGAGGTGTATCCACATACCAGGACCTTCGCCCTCCCGGCAGAAGGCAACGCCGATCTCTGCAATATTATTATGGTTGGCAGCAGCCGGCCGATTACCTATCAGTCGCGCCATATGGCCGGATTCAGCGAAATTACGCCGGAGCTTGGGCATGTGATCCGGGACCGCAGGTAGGTGGCCTATGACCGGACCCGCGCCGCCCTAGCTCTAACTGTATTTTGTACAACTAAAACGAGCGATTATTGCGCTGCGAAGGTTTTAGTTGTATTTTCTACAATTAAAAGTCCTCATATTTCATATAAGAGGGCTTACCCCTATTTTTAATTGTACAGAATACAGTTAACCCGACAAACTCCGGTCTTCCGCCGCTTTTAACTGCAGGAAATACAACTAAATGCCAGGCACTCCGCACAAATTTGTATACAAACATAAATCTTCCTCCTGATATAAATTTCTATGTAGGCGTGTTAACCCTTCACAGGCGTCCCCTGATGAAAAAACATCTGCCAGCGTCCATCGCGCAACTTCCAGACCGAGCTGCGCAGGCAGTGAATGCCGGAATCTTCATTGAAGGTCCGGTAGGTTGCAAGTACAGCCTCCTCAGACAACATATGGAGTTCGAAGTTACTCAAGGTCATCCGTACCTCACCCGCTCCCCCTTCGCCAACCTGATCCTGCTTCCGCCACACCCTGCCTGAACTTCCGAATTCAGTGTATTCATCTGCGATCAGCAGCGACACCGCTTCAGGATTCGTACGCACTTCATTGCTCAGCAGCTGTTCCTCAAGATCGCAGATATGCTCTGCCAGCAACTCTCTAGCTTCCATATTAATTTCCTCCTTTTTACATTTACTATTCTGGATGGACAACTGTATATCCTTTCAGGACAGTAATAATCCCGGCTGGTGCAGCAGGAAGTGCAGCACACAGCCAGGACCGGGCAGGAGAATATGAAGCCTATTCCAGCGACCGCTTCAGGCGGTACTCCTTGGGGGTAACGCCGAAGGCTTTTTTGAACAATTTGAAAAAAGTGCTCTCATTGACGTATCCGACAAGCTCCATAATCTGCTTGATGCTGAAATTCTTCGTCTCCAGGTAAGTCTGGGCATGCTGAAGGCGGATATCGTTCAGATACTCGCTCACCGATACATCTTCGCTCTGCTTGAACATTCTGCCGATGTAGGCCGGAGTCATATGCAGCATCGAGGCGATTCCCTGCAGGCTGAGGTTCGGCTCTTTATAATTCATCTCAATGATTTCCTTAATCGCATCCATCAGAGCCGCATTCTTGCCGCTGCCCGTCTGGTCCAGCTGATCATGGATATCCCGGCATACCCTGCCGAATAATTCAGCGGTCTCCTGCAGCGTCTCCTGCTCCAGCACCTGACGGCTGAGCGTGCTCAGCTCCACATTCAGCGGAACAACGCGGTTATGGTTAATCTCCTTGACGGATGTTTTGATAATGCCGGCGATATGCAGCAGGCTGTGAACAATGACATCGTAATGGCAGTGGCCCAGCGGGGCCAGCATATGCCCGATGACCTGCTCCATGGCAGGCAGATTGCCGGTGCGGATGCTCTCACCCAGCCTCTTCTCCAGCTCCGCCGGGAAGCGGTATTCCTGAAGCCGGAGATTGCCGTCCACTCTCCCCTTCGTAATGATGCTTTGCTGTCCGTATACCAGCTTATACATTGAATATTGAACTGCCGCCGCATAACGGTCGGGAATCTGTTCATAGCTGCCGCAGGCTTCACTGGCTGTCAGTGTCAGTGACAGCTGGTAGTAACCACTGACTACCTGCTGGAGGTTACGGAACAGCTCATGCAGCGCTTCCTCATCTTCGGTTTCGCTATTGCTGCCTTCAGCCCGGCTGATCAGCAGGGCCAGATGACTGCTGCGCATATCTGCCAGCTCGCAGAGATAACGTCCGGGACGCAGGATCTCCTCTGCAATATTGCGGATAGCAAAATAATACAGGCTGCGTTCATTATGGCTGGTCCTGCTGATGAACCCGGAATATCCGTCCACCTGGATCAGGACTACCCGGTAAGGGCCGTTACGGCTGATTTGCAGGCCGTTCTGCCTGATATTGTCCTCGAATTCCTTCGCGGACAACCTCTTGCCTCCGGAGAGAAGGGTACGGAGGTAATAGCTTGTAATAATATGCCGCTGCTTGCCCTGCTCGTCTGAGACACTCCGCAGCTGCTGGGCCATCGTGCTGAAGAGGCTGGCCACTGCCGATAATTCATCCTTATCTTTATCCTTATCTTTATCCTTAACATTAACCTTAGCCTTATCCTGCCCCGTGGCCTTCCCGGCCGCCGTCCCTGATGTCTGCATCCCCAACTGTCTGATCAGACGTCCAATAGGCTCATAGAGTTTGTGCGCCACTAGGGTAGCCAGAGCCACCGCAAGCAGCAGAACGGCAATAATGACGGACAGAAAGGTGCCGCGCAGCTCCCGGATCGGCTTCAGGATAATTTCATACGGCTGCACACTGACGACCTTCCAGTCCGTCCCTTGCATATTCAGATAGTTGACCAGCAGCCTGGTGCTGCCGCCGAACTTGCCGGACAAGGTGCCGGATGATTCGGCATCGCCCGGCGTGTGCCCGGCCAGCGCCCGGGTCAGTTCCGTCTGCTGCGGCAGCAGCTCCGGGTTGCCGGAGAGCAGAACATTTCCTGCTTCATCCAGCAGATACACCCCCGATTGCTCAGGGATGGCGAAATCATTGAACGAGCGCAGAGTCTCGTACAGCCATTCCGGCTTGATATTAACGACAAGCGCACCCTCCCGGCCGGTGCCGGTGTCCGTGAAATTCTGATACATCACCAGCGAAAAGAAATCAACGGGCTGGTCTGTTCCGCTGAAATTCATCGGAATCAGCTTCATCCGCGGAAGCTTCTGCTTATTCTTCACCAGCAGAGCAATCTCCCCGGTCATCGGGGCATCCGGTTTGTTCAGGCTGAGCTCTCCCACAGTATAAGTCCGGTCGTCATAACCATTGTAGACAAGGATTGAATGCAGGAACGAAGAGGAGAGGTAGGCCTGCTTGAGCGTGTTCATCGAACGGATCACCAGCATTTCATCGGGATCACGCAAATTCAGCAGCGGTACAATATTAGGGTCCATGTACAGGGATACGGCCAGATTATTCATTACCCCTGACATATAGGACAGGTTAATTTGAATCTGCTTCATGGCCTTGCGGCTGACCTCCTGCTGCATCCGGATCGCGCTGCGTTCCGCATTATACTGCAGGAGCAGCGAAGAACCGGCGAGAACCGCAACAATCAGCAGTGTTAAAGAGCCTATAATGCGCAGCAGGTACTTCTTGGACCTGTAAGCTTGCCACATCGGCAGTACCCCCTCTACTAAGATGCATTATGCCGCCTGTAACCAGCATGACATATAGAGGATGGGGCTATCTACTGTACAATGTGCGAATTGCTCTCCGATCTCAGACTGGGATTTGGTTTCAGTGAAAAGCCAGCGGAACCCTGCGGACAGCCCCAGGCTCTAAGGTAATGCGCGGCCAACCGGCTGAAGCGCATTGCCCGAGCGGAACTCCCGCTGCGGTCGACAGCTCGGCGAATATGGACACCTCAGCCGGATAATTAGTGGTGTTGGCAACAGTGAGAACCGGCCTCCCCTCCTCCTGCTCCAGTGAACATTCCACATGATCAAATATCCACATCAGCCCTGTGTCGGGCTGCACATAGATGCCCGGCACCTCCACATAGGTCAGCATGTTCGAGACCTCACACCAGCAGGAGAGCGGCAGCACTTCGCCGATCAGCTCCGTCCCCTCCCAATCGCTCATATTGACCCGTTCGCTCATATAACCGGGCAGCAGCTCCTTGCCGTCCCAGCCCATGACAGGTCTGTCCTGGCGGGACAGATATTGCGGAAGCTGATGCGCGGTATCCCTGAGCTGCTCCATATACAGCGGGTTGCCGGTGGCCCGGAACAGCTTTAGCAGCGAATCCCCTGACAGGGTGCAGATGCCCGGAGCGCTGTGTTTGTTCTGCACATTGGCAATGACCGAGCCTGCCGTTTCAATCCCCAGCCGTCCGAAGGTCGAGCCTTGCGGAAAAATAAAATTATACGACACACACCACGAAATGGCCTGCCGCGCCGCCTCCTCTGCCCGCCGCAGCCACTTCTCCTCCCCTGTCGTTTCGTAGAGGACGATGTAGGCTTCCAGCAGCGCGAAGGCCGACTCGCTGTCCGGACACTGCAGAATCTCTCCGGGACCGCCTGTCGTTACACCCTCCAGGGTATACTGGCGGTAATAATAATCCCCGGCTGCCCGCGCCGCCGCAAGATACACCTCTTCATTCAGGTGTTGGCCGAACAGCGCCAGTCCGGCAACCGCCATCGCGCCTCCGGTAGAGCCGCCGACCAGCAGCTCTCCGGTTTCGGCCTGTATCCATTGGCCGAACTGGCCATACCGGCCCCATAAGCGGAGGAAGCCATCGGCAAGCCGCCTCGTCCCCTCAAGCCAGCGCTCCGGCAGAGGCTCATTCGGGAGCAGCATGTTCATTGCCATGAGCTGCTTCCCCAGAAAGTACAACGCATCCGCACTCTTGCGCACAATATGCCACTTCTCCGGATGATCACGGTCCGGATCTTCATTGAATTCGTCGCCGTACCAGCGGCCGTTATAGAATACGCCAGGGAAGAATCCGGCCTCCGTCTGTCCGCTGAAGATAAAATCAAGGGTCCGGCGGGCTCTGTGAACCGATGCCTCTCCGCCCGCAAGCAGCAGCGCATAGCTGGACATCCCGCCGCCGACCCAGCCCAGCTGCCAGTCCTGATGCTTCATATCCACGGTGCCTACGGCATAATAGCCGTACGGCTCCTTCCAGTTCAGCTCATTATATTTCTGCTCCTGAATAGCCCATGCCGCTGAGAACGGCAGGCTGGGAGACAGTGCCGGGGGGCCTTCCAGCGACTTGCGTACCCTGGCGAATTTGGCGAACAAACCGTCCACACTGGCGCAAGGGAAGCTGTATACCTCAAAGCTCATGCTGAGCTTATCCCCTTCCCCGAAGTCCGCCCCTCTGTCCGGAGAAGGGGCTTCCGTCGTACACATATCATATTTGATCCGCGGCCTTACACCCGGCGCACGGAAGGAGATGACAGCGGAGCTTCTGTCCTCCGCTTCCTGCACATGAATCGAGGTCTTGCCGAAGGCGGTACGCTGCCGGGTCAGAATCAGGCAGCCCCGGCTGCGGTCCGGATCATATAGTCCCACCGCCGGTGTAGCGGCATCTCCGGCCAGAAGATGAAAGGCCGAAGGCCCGGGCCCCACCAACAAACGCGGCACATCGGTAATCAGGGCCGGAGTGTCCGGGCCGCGCTCCGGCAGCTTGCTCCAGCAGGGCGGGTAGCTGAACCTGCGCACATCAAAGCGGTTGCCGTTATATACAGCGCCGGGAACAAGCACATAATTGGAGCGGTCCCAGGCAGCAAATTCAAAGCGGACCTCCACTGCGGTTTGGCTGGACTGTCCCCGGTGGAGCCAGCTTACCTCCAGGCGGACTCCGTCACTCCCGCCGCTTATTCCGGTGCAGCCGAGCGTAATCTCCCAAGCCGCCGCTTCACCGGCAGGCAGAAGGATCAGCCCTGCCTTTTCTGAATCTCCTGTGTCTGCCGCCCGGCCAATGTGATATTCCTTAAGCGGCTCGGCCGCCTCGAAGGTATGCGAAGCGAAAGCCAGCTTCGCTCCGGCTTCTTCCAGCAGCAGCTCAAGCTTCTTCTGCATCTGCCGTCCCCCTCACTTCTCTCTCCGCCAGACCTGCTTCTGAAGCTCTGTCACGCGGGCCAAACTGTGAGAAATCGATATCCTCCCAGCCTAAGGCGTACGCCGGTGAAGAAGGCTGCAGCCGGTAGTCCCCTGCCGGACCATCATCGAAAGCGGGATCGGCCAAGACGGTACCGGCATCATATTTGCCGTCCAGTACAGCACGCCAGGCTTCCCATGTGTATTCTTCGCCCCATACACTATTGGGGCCGACAGACTCCGCCGGAAGCTCGCCGGTGATCCGGGGGACGGCACCACCGCGCCAGAACAGGTTGCGATCAGCAGCCCGGAACCGCTCCGGACTCCAGTTGACGAAGCAGTACAAATGACCCGATCCCGAGATGATATTGCCCTCCACGGTGATATCCCGGTTCGCTTCCCCTACCATTTCCTGCGAACCTATAGCGTTGACCGCCTGGGGATTATCCACCATCAGATTGTTGCGGATGACATTCCCGACCCCTTTAGAGAAAATCGTCATCCATAGCTTTCCCCCGCCAGTGCTGTAGAGATGATCAAGCACATTATGCGTCACAGTTACATCATCGGAGGCATCATCCAGATAGATGCCGAAGCCGAAGGAGAAATGGATACCGCTGTGATGTAGCCGGTTGCCGTGGATAACGTTCCGGCGGCCGATTCCCCAGGATTCGATCATCCCCCCGTCCTGGCTATCGGTCATCACCTCCGAGATATCGTTATAGCTGATCCGGTTGGCCCTGGTAAAGAGGAAATCCCAATGGTTCTCCCGCGTCACGGCTACACCCCATAGAGATTCCGGCAACTGCTGATGACGCTGCCCTTTGAGCGAGATGCCGTAGCGGGGCATGTGCGAGATCCGGTTATGCGAGACCTCGCAGTCCCCGCACTGGTACAGGACAATTCCGCTCCCATGGCCGATGAGCTCTCCGCCATGGCTAATCCGGTTGTTCGTGATCCGGTGTCCTTTATTCTGATTGGCATCCTCCACTTCACGGAAGCTGCCTTCTCCCGGGGCATAACCCGAGGCGTAGACGGCCGTGTGTCCAACGGTTTGAATACGGTTCCCGTCTATTACTATCCGCTGGGCGCTACGGTCCAGGAAGATCCCGCAGGAGCCCGATTCACGGATATGGCAATCCGAGATTTCAATATCCTCCGCATTGCGGATATAGATCACTCCGTTACGTTGTTCATCCGGCTCAACATTATCCATTCCCGGCTCACTGCGCATCATCTTATAGTCTTCATAGAAATCAGTGCAGGCCAGGGTGAGCCCCTGGAAGGCCAGACCGGATACCCTGCGGGACTCGTCTTCCCCATAAATTTCAAACACTCTGAGCATTGAGGGAGCGATAATCCGCTCCTCCAGCGGAGTGCCGCGCTTGGGGCGGTAATACAGCATAGCCTCTGCCTCATCCAGATGAAATTGGCCGGGTTCACGCAGGAACGATAGTGAGCCCTGCAGGAAATAACGTGAGCCAGCGCCAATTCCCCAGATGGTGGAGCGCGCAAGCTCGATCCATCCGGTAGAGTGATCAATCCGCCGCACCGGAATCGTCTCTGAAGCCCAGTTCCACTCCCCTTCTCCCGGCCAGATGAACATCTGCAGACCTTTCGTCTCCAGCTGCTCCGGCACGTCCCCTTCCCGGGCAATGATGCCCTCCTGTTCTCTTCCCTCAACCGAGGCGGCGGATTCGAAATAACCCGCCGCCGGGAGACGGGCTTTCACTACCCGTTCCCCGCCGGCATACAGGGTCTGAAACCGGGTTCCCTGCGGCAGCGTTGTACGCCAGATGCCGTCCTGCCATAACTCCCAGCCGGAGAGAACCGTACCGCCCACCACCACAGGAGTCTCCCCTTCGGCATTGCGGTAGAGTACACGGCAGCGGATACCCGCTGCATCCCCGCTGCCGAAGCGCAGCGGCTGCGCAAGCTCATAGATGCCCCCGCCGAGAATGACTGTTATCTGCCCTGTATGTCCTCCGCTTAGGGCTTCGCGCACCGCACTCTGCGCGGCAGAAATTGTGCGGTACGGTTCTTCCCGGCTTCCGCTGCCGGAATCATTCCCGCTGTGCGGGTCTACATATAGCTGCAATTCACTTTCTATCTGCTGTTCTGCTGAGACCGTTTCCTCCATCTGTTCTCTTCCCTTCTTCCTCCATATTTAAGGCGGATGCAGAGCTTCTCCCTAAGCCTGATATACCGCCTCAGCTCCTGTCTCCAGCATGCATTCGAATGCAGCGCGGGCGCTACTGTTCAAAATGGCAATTGCCCGCATTCATACTGTACTTTATGAGATTTACTGTTCATTTCCGCAGCAAAGAGGCTCCCGCAAGACCATCCAGCCCTTGCGAAAGCCTCCGTGGCTTCTAGCTGCCTCTGCTAACCCTACTGAATCGGAGCCAGATGCGCCCCGTCAATGACCGTGAACGTTGATCCGCCACCCGGAACCGTCCAGGCTACGGACAGGGAGTCATCGCCCTGGTCCTCTTTGTGCAGCGCCTCTACGTAATAGCGCTGTCCTGCGGTCAATGTAATCTGGCCGGACTTCTGCGAAGGCTGGTAGGTCCAATTTCCCGCTGGCGTCCAGCCGGCTACGTTGGCGATCAGGACCTTATTGGCCGCACTGTTAGTCGTGCTGAGCCAGAGCTCACAGTCATTGTCTCCGGCAATGGCAAACTGATAAACACCTGTAACTGTCGGCACAATATACCCTCTTACACGCTCACCGTAGCTGTTGGCCCAGTTGGACGGACTTGTAAAACTCGTCAAGGCCGTAACTCCGGTTGGTGTGGTCCCTACCGGGATGACTGAAACTGAGCCTCCCGTAACATTGGTCCAGTATTCACGGGTAATCGTCCCGACCTGAGTCAGACCACCCGGCGTCGGAGTTGGTGTTACTGTTGGCGTCGCCGTTGGTGTTGGTGTTGGTGTTGGTGTTGGTGTTGGTGTTGGTGTTGGTGTTGGTGTTGGTGTTGGTGTTGGTGTTGGTGTTGGTGTTGGTGTCGGTGCTACCGTTGGCATTGGTGTTGGCGTCGCTGTCGCCGTTGGTGTCGGTGCTACCGTTGGCGTTGCCGTCGGTGTCGGCGTCGGTGTTGGTGTTGGTGTCGGCGTCGGTGTTGGTGTTGGCGTCGGTGTCGGTGTCGGCGTTGGCGTCGGATTGCTGCCTCCGCCCTGGTTCACATCACAGGTCTTGTAGAAACCCACGGCCGGATCGGTGCCGAAGGCATTCGTCGAGCACATGACCGTATTGGTGTAGGTGCCGTAGGCGTAGCTGTTGTTCGCTCCGAAGCGTACCTGCTTGGTGCCTGTGAAGTTACAAGGATTGTTCTCACCGGCACAAGGAACCCAGTTGGCCGAGGAGACCAGGGTGGTTACACTCAGCGTATTGCTCGCCCCCGACAGGTTGCCTGCTGCATCCCTTGCCTTGACAGTGAAGCTATAGGCTGTGCTTGCCGCAAGACCCGTCACCTCAAAGCTGAGCGCACCCGTGGTGGAACCGGCCAGTACGCCATCCTTATAAATATTGTAGCCTGTGACTCCAATATTGTCGGTGGAGCCGCTCCAGGCGAGGCTGACGCTGATGTCCGTCTTGGCCGGAGAAGTGAGATTCGCCGGAGCACTCGGCGCCACCGTATCCGGACCATTCGTCGTTACACTCAGCGCATTGCTTGCCGCCGACAGATTGCCCGCCGCATCATTGGCCTTCACCGTGAAGCTGTAGGCTGTATTCGCTGTAAGCCCGGTTACAGTATAAGAGGTTGCACCTGCACCTACTGTAGTTCCTGTGCTTACACCATTTTTATAGATCGTATAGCCGTATACCCCCACATTGTCGGTGGATGCCGACCAGGTCAGATTGACTGTGGTATCTGTTTTGGAAGGCGAGCTTAAGCTGCCCGGTGCGGTAGGAGCCGTAGTATCCGGCGGACCAGCGTATACGGTCACCGTCTGCTCCTTCACACTGGCCCGGCCGCCATTATCCCAGACACCAAGTATGACCTTATAGGTGCCTGCCTTCTGGTACGTATAGGTTGGACTCACTGTGGTAACCGGAATGCCTTCACCCAGATCCCAAAGATTCTCCACAATACTGCCGTTGTCTGTGGACGTATTGGTGAAGGTGATGGGCTGCCCCAGCTGAACGGTCAGCGGTGCAGTGAAATTAGCCACCGGCTTCGGATCACTGAAGCCCCGGCTGGTAAGCTGCGTATTCGTACCGTTGCCGCTGACGGTATTGCCGCTCCACTCCAGATCAGCAGCCGCTGACGGATACTGGTCAATGGACGGTCCGCTGTTGCCTGTAATGGTATTATTAACGAAGCTGATCCGGTCCACCCCGGAAGCCGTCGTAATCTCAATAGCCTTCCGGCCGTTATTCAGAATCTGATTGCTGTCAAAAGTGATATTCCGCGTATCCCCGTGAATCCGCACGGCATTGCCGTCATACCCCGGATAAGCTGCGGCGGGGTTGCCGGCCGGTCCATTTTTCCAGATATTCTTATAAAAGTACTGATACTGCTCCGTCTGTCCGGTACCGGCACCCTGCAGCTGCATACCCCACATCACGATGTTCTGCACCGTATTGTAGTTCCACAGCTGATAGCCCGTACCCGGCGACTGCTGCATGCCTACCTGCTGCCCTCCGTCTACGAGATTGCCCGAGGTGACACCATGGTCAACCATAACCTCCAGCCCCATGTGGCCGACAGAGCCGTCCGTTGCTTTGACTACATTGTTGCGCACCGCAATATACTTCGAGCGGACGGCGCTGATCCAGTGATCGACGTTGTTGTTCTCAATAAGCGAATAGTCGACGTTGGTATGCAGCTCGATGCCCAGGCCTTCCATCTTTTTGCCGGTGCCGGTGATGGTGTTGCCCCGGACGATGGCGTAAGGACTATCATCATTCACAAAAATCCCGCCCCGGCCCGTATCCGCAATCGTATTATTCTCAATCAGTGCATAGCTGGAGCCCCAGCCGGCCCGTACCCCGCCTCCCCAGTCGGAATTCACACCGGTGTTGGTGATTGTATTGCCTGAAATCTCAATATGGGTCGATCTTACAGCATATAGCGCAAAAGGTCCGAAACCGCTCGATGCGACGAAATCCTTGACCCGCAAATTACGCATCTTGTTGCCGTCGCTGTCTTCGGAAGTAACGGCAGACTGGGCTGCGGTGTTGTTGCCTCCGTCGAGGGTCATGTCCGATACTTCAGCATTCAGCGCATTATGCAGGTAGAAGAAGGTTGCGGCCGTGGCGCCGGGAGTGAACTTGATAATTACCGAATCCCGGCTGGCCCCGGCAATTTTGACGCCGGATTTGCTGTTGACGGTTCCTGACAGATAGTAGGTTCCCGCCGGAATGAGCACAGTATCTCCGCTGACCGCTGCATCTACAGCACTTTGGAACGCCGCCTTGTCGTCTGCGGTATCCCCGCCGTTCGCACCGTAAGCGGTTACATTCACTGTTGCGGCAAACGCCGGAGTTGCCGGCACGGCTGGCAGGAGAAGCGATACAGCACCAAGAATACAGAATATCCGCACTTTCAGTTTTGAGGCGTGTTTCGGCTTGCTTGTCATCTTCCTAAATCCCTCCCTGTCATTTCTGAATCGGCTAATGCATGATTTCCGGCTTCCCGCATGATCCGATGCTTCCGGCAGGGCAGACTGAACGTGAGCCGGGACATCTCCTCCTTATCTTGCCATACCTTCCGCAGAGGGAGAAACTGTTCATTTTATCAAAAAGCATGTTTTACGCACTGTATAAAACGCCAATAGCTTTCTTTTTACAGAATATCATCCAGGCGTCTGACAAAAGCCTTGCACCTCTAGGCAAATTTGTTTAAAACTATATCATACCTACTCTCACACCAATGTCTGCGCCGAAGGGGCTGGATTTATGAAACCGTTCTCATTTTATAAGTCAAAAAAATATTTCCAATCCGTTATGTTCTCCATCATGCTTGCCATGGCCCTGATTCTGACCGGCTTAGCCGTTGTAAATACTTACGTGCTTGAACGTTCCATCAAGAATGTGCAGGAGAATTCCAACCTCAAGGTGCTGACGCAGACGCAATATAATCTCTCTTCCATGAATGAAATTATTACCCACCTCTCCACCTTCGCCTATAACGATAATCTGCTGATTCCGCTGCTGTTCTCGAAACCCCTGCCACAAATGGATTATATCCGCGGCTACCGTGAAATGGCTAATCTGATGAAAAGCTCCTCGTTCCTCCACTCCATTGCCGTCTACAACGCTGCAAGCAACGAGCTGTACGGGTCGACCAGCAATTTCCTGGTGGACGGCGGTGTCACCAAGGAGCGGATGAACCAGTGGCTGCTGCATCCGGCGCAGCCGCATCCGACCTCCCGGCTGATCCCAGTGAGCTTAGAGCGGACGGACGGCGGCATTGATGCCTTCGCCTTCATCGTAACCGATGCCTATATCCCGTTCACCGGCGATCGTTCTGCGCTCATTCTCTATATTAAATCCGGCTGGGTCTTCGACAGTCTCGCCAAATTGAATGATGCAGGCACAAGAGCCCAAGGCCAAATCTATATCCAGACCCCGGACGGACAGCTGCTGTCCGGCGAGAACCCCGCGCAGAGTAATCAGCCGGACCTGCCCGGTATTACAGAGCTGATCCGGCAGGACAAAGCCTTGAACGGCGCAAGCTCCGGTTCGGTCACCGGGAATACCGGCAGCGGCAAAAGCATTATCACCTATATGGAAGGCATCGGCGACTGGACGATCCTGTATGTCCAGCCGTATGCTTCCGTCATGAAGGATGTGACCGATGCCCGCACGAAATCGCTGCTGATTACCGGCGGCTTCCTGCTGCTGTCCATTGCCGTATCCGTATGGCTCTCCTATAAGCTCTATGACCCGATCGAGAATATGCTGCGGCGTATGCGCCCGCTGTCCGCAGATCCGCAGCAGGCGGATGAGCCATACGGCAATGAGCTGGATCTCATGAGCGGGCATTATCAGCGCATGCAGGAGAAGCTGCAGGAGATCAGCTCCGAGCAGATTGTGAATAAATACTACATCCGCAAGTTCCTGACGGACAGCCGGCTCTTCTCCCATAATGACATGCAGCTGCTGATTGAGAAGCACGGGCTGCATATCTCCGCCCGGGAGTCTCTGCTCGTATGTGTGCTGCGCATCGAACGTTATGCCGCTTATGATCTGAGCACGCCGCCATCTTCCAAGAAGCTGCACAGCTTCGCCCTGGTCAACATCGCCCAGGAGATTATGTCGCGTGCTTACCCCTGCGAAGCTGTAGATCTTCAGGGTGATCATATCGTGCTGATTGTATCTGCTACCGGCAGCCCGCCTGATTGTGCCGGCACGAAGCCTCTCATCCGGGAGATTCAGGATACAATCGGCCAGTACTACGGTCTGTCGTTGTCCGGCGGGATCAGCAGCGTAATTACCCAGCTTCCGCAGCTCTCCGCCGCTTACTACCAGGCTTATCAACTATCACTGTACACCTTCGCCTTGGGGTACAAGTCGATCATCACGCCGGAGGATGTCCGGGAGAATATCGGGAATAAACACAAGACCCTGCCGCCGGATATTGAACGCAAGCTGTCGGAGGCGCTGAAGAAAGGCCAGCTCACGGCCGCAGGCAGTGAACTGGAGAAGGCCTTCTCGCTCCTCGCCACGTTCCAGTATGAAGAGATGCGGCGTGCCGTTGCCGACCTGGCGTGGGTGGTGCAGAATACAGCGGCGGAAATTGCCGGCAACCGGGTAGGCTCCCTGCCCCTCGACATCGACCAGATTCATAGGATTCCCCAGGCGCATGAGACGCTGGAGGAGATTTACGTAGCCCTTCTGTCGTTGTGTGCCACCATCTGCGAAGGCCAGCGGCCGGCCAGTCCAGAACGCAATGAGCTGATTATCGGCACTGTCAAAGAGGTCATTGAACAGAAGTTCAACGACCTTAATCTGAGCCAGCAGTCGATTGCGGCTAACGTCAGGCTGACCTCCGCCTATCTCGGCAAGCTCTTTAAGGACAGCTGCGGCGTATCCATTACCGAGTATATCAATGATATCCGGCTGCGGCATGCGCAGGAGCTGCTGCTGCAGAGCGATTATACGATTTCTGAGATTATGGACAAATGCGGCTATGCTAACCAGAGTTACTTTTTCCGGCTGTTCAAGACCCGGTTCGGCACCACTCCGAAGGATTACAGGCTTAAGAAATCCCTGTCCTGACCGTGCCGATTCCAAGAATAGACAGGAATTCTCATATTGTATACTCCCGCTGCACAGCTTTTCGAACATGACATTGTATCCCCCTTCCTCCGCTCCATGGCATGATGAGTGCATAACAGAACGGAGGAGGAGATGAAGATGGGAAAGCCTGAGCCGGCCGAACTGCACACACTTCCGGGGAACACAGGCCGCAGGCAGCCCGCTGTTCTACGATGGGTGATAAGCGAATTCAGGCATCTGCGCAAGAACCGCGAACTGCTGCTGCTCGCCTTGCCCGGAATACTATTCAAGCTGGTAATCGCGTACTTTCCGATGGTGGGTCTGATTCTGGCATTCAAGTTCTTCAGATATGACGAGGGGATCTTCGGAAGCAGATGGGTTGGATTGCAGAATTTCGAATTCCTCTTCAAGGCGCAGGACGCCTTCCGCATTATCCGCAATACGCTGCTGTACAACTTTTCTTATATTATCCTGGGGACGGTCTCCGCACTGCTGCTCGCACTGCTGCTGAATGAGCTGTCAGGCCGGCTGGTCAAGGTCTACCAGACGACGATGTTCCTGCCTTTTTTCATCTCGATGGTTATCGTCGGTTATATTGGTAACGCTTTCTTCGACTTCCAGAACGGATATCTCAATACGCTGCTCGGCTATGTGGGCATCGACCCGCATAACTGGTATCTGGAGACTACGCCCTGGATCTTCATTCTCCCGCTGGTCTCGCTCTGGAAAGGCATCGGCTTCTCTACCCTGATCTATTATGCGGGCATGACCGGCATTAACCCGGATTACTATGAAGCTGCCACGCTGGACGGGGCGACCCGTGTACAGATGATGCGCAGAATTACGCTGCCCCTGATCAGGCCGCTGATCATTATTTTGTTCATCCTGGGACTCGGTAATATTATCCGCGGTGATTTCGGCCTGCACTATTTCTTGCCGAACAACGTAGGGCCGAACTTCCCGACCACTGACATTATTGATACGTACGTCTACCGGGCACTGACCAAGCTGGGCGATATCAACTCTGCGGCAGCCGTCGGCTTCCTGCAATCGGTAGTCGGGCTGATCACTGTCGTCACCGCCAACTATGTCGTCCGCAAAATCGACGATGACAGCGCACTTTTCTGAACAGGAGGAGCACACACATGAACATGAACACAGCCAAATCCGCACCGTCCAACTTCGGTATCAATGTATTTTTCATTATTGTCTGCCTGATGATCGCTCTTCCGTTCCTGCTGGTCATCTCCATCTCGCTGACATCGGAGGATGCGCTTAGCCAGTTCGGATATAACCTTCTGCCCAAGGCGTGGAGCTTCGAGGCTTACCGGATTGTGTTTGAGAAGCCCACTACCCTGCTGCGCGGTTACGGGGTAACGATACTGATTACTGTAATCGGCACCTTGCTCTCGCTTCTGCTGACGGCCATGATGGCTTATCCGCTCAGCCGCAGAGATTTCCGCTACAACCGCCAGCTGACCTTCTTCGTCTTCTTCACTATGCTATTCAACGGCGGACTGATTCCGTTCTATATCCTGATGACGCAGTATCTGCACCTGAAGAATACACTGGCTGCGCTGATCATCCCGGGCCTGCTAAGCCCCTTCAACATTATGATTATGAAAGGCTTCCTGGACAAAATCTCCAAGGAAATTATCGAGTCGGCGAAGGTTGACGGCGCCCGGGAGTTCCGGATTTTCTTCCAGATTATCCTCCCGTTGTCCACGCCCGCCCTGGCGACGCTGGGACTGCTGATTTCCTTCGGCTACTGGAATGAATGGTTCAATGCGCTGCTCTTCATCGATAATGACAAGTTCATCCCATTGCAGCTATTGCTCGTGCGCATCCTGTCCCAGGCCGATTTCCTGGCCAACTCGCCGATGGCGGAGGTCTCGGATAAGCTGAAGTATGCGAGCTTCCCGACCTTATCGGTACGGATGGCGATGGCCATTGTGGCCAGCGGTCCGATGCTGCTGATCTTCCCTTTTTTCCAGAAGTACTTTGTCAAAGGCATTACGGTAGGCTCCCTGAAAGAATAGCTGACATTCTATAATAATGGAGGGTTCATGAATGATCAAACACACGAAATCCACCGCTGTGCTGCTGTGTGTACTCCTGCTCTGTCTGTCGGTTCTCGCGGCTTGCGGCAATAGCAATAATAATGGAAATAACGGCGCAGCCTCCGCAGGCAATGCCACAACCGAACCGGTCGCCACAAACGGCACCGATCCCGCTCCCACACCTGCCGCCACCGAGCTTCCTGAGGTTAAGCTGACCTTCATCTATCCGGTAGCCGCTGATCCGGGCAAAGACCAGCAGCTGGTGAACGATGAGATTAATAAATACATCAAGGACAAAATCAACGCCACCGTCGAGCTCAAACCGCTGACCTTTGACGAATATGAGCCGAAGCTGAATGCCATGCTGGCCGCCCAGGAAGACTTCGATATTGCCTTCAGCTCCAAGGGCTGGCTCGGCAACTATCAGCCTTATATTGACCGGGGCGCTTATCTGGAAATTACAGATGAAATGATCAGCAGCTATGCACCTGAAGCCCGCGCCAATATCCCCGATAAATTCTGGCCGGACATGAAAGCAGCCGACGGCAAAGTCTACGGTTTCCCGGTCTATCAGATCGCAGCCAAGCAGAAGAGTCTGGTGATCCAGAAACGTTTTGCCGATAAATACAATCTTGATATCGCTTCTATTCAATCTTATAAAGACATCGAGCCGTTCCTCAAGACACTTAAGGAGAATGAAAAAGGAATCATTCCCCTCGGTCTCGCCCAGAATTCCAACGGCATCTACATTGACCGCACTGAAGTCGGAGCCGACGGCTCTTCCGTATTCTATAAGAAAGACGATCCGGAGATGAAGTTCATCTCCAAAATCACACAGCTGGAGAACAAGAAAGAATATTTCCAGACGATGAACGCCTGGTACAAGGCCGGCTACATCAACCAGGATGCGCCGGTGCTGCAGAATATCAATGATCTTAAGAGCAAAGGCAATGTGGCTGTAGCGATTGAATTCACCTCGAAGCCGGGCGGAGAGATCGGCGAGAAAGCAATTAACGGCGGCAATGATGTCGTATATGCTCCGATCTCTGACAGCTATTTCACCGGGATTGCCAGCGCCATTCAGGTCATCAACAAGAACTCCAAGAATCCTGAACGCGCACTCATGCTCATCAATCTGCTCAACACCGACAAATATCTCTATAACCTGATCTGTAACGGTATCGAAGGCACGCATTACACCAAGGTCGACGAGCAGAACATCGCTCCGATTGAGAATTCCGGCTATGCGCCTAACGGCGACTGGGTGTTCGGGAACCAGTTCAATGCTTATCTGAAGCCGGGCCAGGCCGCAGACACCTGGGAGAAGACCATCGAGCTGAACAACAATGCAATCGTGCCTGCCAGCAACGGCTTCCAGTACAGCGAGGATAAGATCAAGGCAGAGGCCGCCAACATCAACGCCGTCAAAAATGAGTTTGAAGCTGCCCTGGAGACCGGAGCGGTTGATCCGGACAAAGTGCTTCCTGACTATATCGCCAAGCTCAAAGCCTCGGGCATCGAGAAGGTAGAGGCTGAGATCACTGCCCAGTGGACCGAGTTTCTGAAAAACAAACAGTAAGCTGCGATAGGCCTTCTGCCGGGGGCTGACACCGTTCCCTGTTACTTTCCCATTAAAATTAGCAGTTAATAAATGGTGGTCACAGGGAGCATCTACCCAGAATTTTCAATTGGATAAACGTATCTTAATTGGGATGTTTTGATGGAGTCTGAGGTATTAGTTGGAGAAACGTCATTTAATTTCATGCATTTCCCCTACTCTGATCAATTTGCAGCCTAATAAGTGCTGATTATCCAACTGTTGCCGGGCAAGGGTGCCTCCGTTCATAAGCAAGTGGATAATATCCAACTATTTCCCGGCACTGCCAATGGCACTGCAACAGTCTCAGCCGAGGCCCAACCCTTGCCGATGCTGCTCCCGGCTTCTTTAGCCGCTTCTTAATCCGATTCTTCGGAGTTATCCACGTTTCTGGCATTGTTTAATTTCTTATACAATAAAAAGCACCGGCGCCCTGTTTCAGCGCCGGTGCTTTTTGCATATTTCTGCAGGATTTCCGTGGCCTATGGCTTACTGCTTAAGCTTTCAGCTGCGCCAGAATCTCCGGGTCTTTAATCTTCGTATCCTCAGCCAGCAGCACGACCTTGGAGAGAATCTCCGCCGTGCGCGGATCTTCGTCCAGGAACGGCAGGAACAGCCGGCCGCGGTGCTGGGAATGCACCGGGATAATATACAGCGCCCCGCTGGCCTGCTTATAGCTCATTCCGCTGCCCAGATGCACTGCATATTCGCCCAGCGTCCCGGTAATCCGGGCATAGCTGCCGTCCACACGGACGTTGCCGATCTTCAGCAGACGCAGGGACTCACTGACGATCACCCGGCGCATCTCTATAGTCGTCAGGCTGGCCTCCGGATCAACGCCTCCCACATGCGCTACGCTGACTACCAGATCCACATCGCGCATCACCTCGGAGAACAGGCGGGGCGGCACCGCATCCAGCATGACGTTCTTATACGTAGTCCGGTCGAAGAACTCGACCGTCTCCAGCGTCGGCGCTTCCGTATCTGCCGGTGAGAACCAGTCCGCCATGGCGTAGAGCCGTGCAATCAGGTTCTCGCCATAGAATACCTTCTGCAGCCCTTCTTCATAGCTGACCGTCCACTGCCGCTCTCTCAGCAGCGCGACCGTCTTGCGCGGCTGCACCTGATGGCCCGCATAGCGGCGGGATACGCCGCCATTCGCCAGTTCATCCGCATTCGGCAGATACAGCTCCCGGAAGATCTGCTTGAACGGCTGGACGAGCTGCCGGTCGAACAGATCCTTCTGGTACAGGCTCCACTGGCCGCTGTTGTACAGATCAAGCGGATGAGCGATATACAGCTCATCCTTATCCGTAAGAGCAGCTTGCGCTCCGGAAGGAGTGTCCAGCGCAGGCGGACTGGCCGCGAAGTAGCCGAGCGCGCTGCCGCTCTTCAGGACCAGACCGCGCAGCAGCGGCGCCAGAACGGGATTCCGGCTGAGCCCGGTTATCTCCTGTAGCGTGAAGCTGCTGCCCGATTCCATAGAGCGCTCCAACTCCAGGCGCGCCCGGCGGAACTGGGCGGTCAGCTCGCTCCGCGTTTCCTTCAGCGCCTCGATATAGGCATCCTTCTTCAAGCGGGCTGGTACCGATTTCAGCACTTTGCCTTTGCTGGTTATGACCAGCTCGCTCTGGCCCTGCTCATCAATGACCAGTTGGGCGAAGGTGTCGGTATCCAGCCCGTGCGGCTCGAAGTATGGCTTCAGCTCATCCAGCTTGCGGGCTTCAATATCCCACATCAGCCGGGTAACATCGGCATATCCGGCATTGCGGGCCAGATTGCCGAGGGCAATCCGTGCCGCCAGCCCCTCACTCGCCCGCCGCTGCGCGCCGAATTTCTTGCTCTCCGCGAGGAAGTGCTGAATCAGCTCGTAGCGCTCCCGTATATCCTGCTCCCGCTCCTTGCGGAGCGGAATCAGGCTATAGCTGAGCAGATGGTCCTTGTTACGCTTCTGCAGAACCGACTGCTTCATCTCTTCCAGCTTCAGCTTGCCGAGCGTAGCGTCGGCGAACAGCTGGGAACGCCGGTGGTTCGCGCCCGCGGAGATATACTTCGCACAGTCATAGAGCAGATCGAACCGCTTCTGTCCAAGCGTCTGATATGCCGACTGGAACCAGTTCATATCAAAGGCGCCGTCATTGAAGTCCTGCGGGGTGACCGGCGAGTAGTGTGCCACCACCGTCTCCTTCTCCGCCGAGAAACTCTCGTTGATATGGGCATGGAAATACCAGGCGGCACTGCGGATGCCTTCCCAATCCAGATAGCCGGAGATAATCTCAATCCACTGCGGCGCATACATGGCAGCCTCCAGCAGCCGCTTCTCCGTGATACCGGAATCCTTCAGCAGCGTCCGCAGGAGCGCAGAGTCTTCACCCTCCCGGGGATGGCTGATCTTAAGCAGATGGCTGAACGATTCCTTCTTCGTAATACTGTCGCCGTAGCCGTATACATACCCCCGGATGAAAGTCTCCTTGTCGAGACCTGCCAGAATACGGATGAAATACTCCATTCCTTCGATCCGCTGCAGCCCCATTACCAGCGGGGTCACCTCGGTCGGCAGCTCCCCGCGGGCCAGCTCGATTTCCAGCAGACGGTCAATCAATACGGTGCGGATTCCGGCAACCCGCTCGCTGTCATCAATCCATTCCACATTCCGGCCGGTTAGGGTGCGCATGTGATGGCGGTTGTCATGGCCGGCAAGCAGCTCCTTGTACAGTTCACCTTCGCCGATTAATCCCGCTTCGTAAGCCTTCAGATAGTCATACAGCTCCAGCCTGGTGCCGGCATCCTCCGGATTCATCCGGTCGAAGACATAGAAGGATCTGAACAGCTCCTTGAAATCCTCCGGCCCGTCCGCCCGGTCCCGCAGCATTCTAAGCCATGGCTGGGCCAGCACATTCAGCAGCGCCGGTTCACTCTCCAGCTTATCCTCCGGCATCGCGGCCATCAGCGCATTCAGCGCCCCGGTGGCCAGGCTGAAGTTATCCTGTTTGTCACTGTCTGCATAGAAGGCCCCGGTCAGAGTCTTCACCTGATTGCCGTACCGCAGCCCTTCAAACAGCTCTGCTACATCCCTGATGGTCTGCAGCGGATATACCTCCCTGGTAAATTCCAGTCTCCAGCCCTCCAGCAGCTTATGCTTTTTCAGCTCCCTATAATCCATAGAACCTCTGTAGTACCGGTAATAGCTCTCCATCGTTCCATCCAGATCATCCAGCTGGATGTAGAAGTTCAACTCCAGCAGCATCTTTGGATTCCAGCCGCTCTGCTGGAGGTAGGCGGACCAAAGCTCATGGAGCGGATACTCCTCCAGTTGAGAAGCCGATTTGTCCCTGTCCTTAGCCATTGTCCATTTCAGTGTGCGCAGCACCGCACCGACCAGCAGCGTTTCCTTCTGGCCGGAATAATATTCGCTGACGTATTCCGTGTCCCGCTGCGCATGAATCTGCTCATCCAGCCCCTGCAGGAAGGTCTTAATCTCCTCCAGCGGCAGGGAGAACACCTTATCCCAGCTGAATCCGCCGGGCTGCGGTCCCCCGGTCAGCCATGCTTCAGTCTCCCCCGGGTTGAACAGCCCGAACCCGCTCGCCGCCGTATATTCATTCCTGCGGCCCAGCTTCGCGATCAGCTCCCGCTCCTTCGCCGCAGGCTCAGCAATCGCCTCCACCTGTGGACGCACCGCCTCATAGAGACTGCTGCGCTGCTCATCCTCGAAGAGCACCGTCACCATCTCCAGCGCGGCCAGGCGCTGGAGGCTGTTCTTCTCCTGCAGCAGCCGCTCGATGCTGCCTTCAAGTGCAGAATCCGGCTGGCTGAGCAACAGCCGGGTCACGTTCTGGCGCAGTGATCCGGTCTTCAGCTTCAGCAGCGCCTCAGCCTGCACCAGCTCCCCAGCATCCAGCGTCCATTCCTTGGCCTGCTCCAGGGCCAGCTCACGGTTCTTCATGCTTTTATCGCCGAGACTGGCGAACACGAATTCACGCTGCACCGGATTCAGCGGATCGCTAATGAAGCTGGCCAGCAGCTCGCCGCGCAGATCCGGCGAGAACTCATCCTTGAGTGCAATCAGCTCGGCAATCCAGGCGCTGTCCATATCATATGCGGTCAGGTACAGCATTTTGCGCACCGGAAGCTCCGGGGTGTAGTTCACCTGGACGAAATCCAGTACTTTGGATTCCCCGGTTAATTCACGATGGGGAGTGCGCAGGAACATCGCTTTGAGGGCAGTGAAATCCCGCTCTCGTGCCGCCTTCTCCTCCAGCTGCGGTGAACGCTGCAGCTCCAGCTTGGGCCCGTTCTTGTCCGGTCTCCACAGCCTGCTGTATCCGTAGCTATAGTTGCTTAGAACCCAGTATTGCAGCTCCAGGTCCTGCTCCTCCAGAGATTGCCGGGCGCTCTCCAGCCGGAGCTCGCTGTTCTGGCTGTTCGACAGCACATACTGGGCCACAATCTTCTGATAGAGCTGCCCTCCGGCCATCAGAACCCCAATCCGTCCATAGAGCTCCTCTTCCTCATGCACTGCAGTTGCCCACAGGCTCAGGTAGACATGATGGGCGTTCGCCTCCTCCAGCCACGCTGCCCGCACCGCTTCATCCTGCAGAACCAGAAATGCGCCTTCAATCAGGCTCTTAGCCACACGCTGATTCTGGGCTTCCAGCCCCATGCCCGTCCACACGCCCAGCGCGCGCACGACAGAGCTGTAGCGGATGAAATCATTGTCCAGGATCAGCTTCAGCAGGTACAGATTATTGTCCAGCGTACCTTCATCCATCCGCTCTACCAGCGATTGGCGCAGTCCCTCCTGCAGCTTGGCAGCCAGCAGCAGCTCGCCCAGCATCACCACTGCCTCCTTCCGGTGACTCATGAATACGCCCTTGATCACCTCGTAGCTCAGCACCGCTGCCTGATTATCGCCGTAGACCATTTCCTTAAGGTCGTCCAGCATCTCACTGCTGTCCTCACGGTCCAGTTCATAGGCAATGACATCGCTTAAGACCAGCCTGAAGCGGTAACTAACGTTATAATCAGCCTCGTTATCCTTCTGGCGCAGATAATCTCCAAGGACGAACCCCTGCCTCTCCATGAAGATCAGGGAGCTCAGTTTGCTCAGAATTTGTGCACTGTGCAGCTCAAGATTACGGGTACGGTACGGTCTGCGCACGTATCCCCTGCTATACGGATATTCCGTACAATGCTCCACTATGTAAGTCATCACTTCTGCGGTATAAGGGCGGAACAGCTTCCTGACTGCCGTCAGCAGCGGTTCATAGAATCCGTTATCTGTGCCCCCTCCGGCCAGCTCCCTGAGCCGTTCCATGCACGCCTTGCTCTCCTCCTCCTGGCCGCCATAATAATTCAAACGGCTGAGTCCAATAACGATAGAGGCAAGACCCGATGTTTCCTCATCCAGCCCTTTGGCCTTCTTCTCCATCTCCGCATACCACTGTGCTTCCAGATCCTCTGCCTTCATTGCCGTCATACCTTATTCCTCCTCTGCCTCTTGTTCTACCATAGTCTTCCGGCCAGCATAGTGAACCGGATGAATACCAGCTCATCCCCCTCTTGAATCTGCAGCGGCTCCTCAAGCAGGGCACATTCCTGCTCCTCCAGGAACACCTTATATAATCCGTCCTCAAAAGCAAGCAGTGCAGCAGCAACCGCTTCACCCGTATCGGGCAGCTCACTGTTATAAACGGTCCCAAAGCCTACTTTACCGTTCTCCCCCTGCTCATGGATCTCACTGCCTGTAAGATAAGGAATGATTTCTCCCCGTCCCTGCTTGTCCGCAAGCCCCTGCACCTGAAGGGCTACGATCTCAGTAATCAGCTCCTGCAGCGTAGCAGGAGTCCCTTGCAGTAATAATTCCTGCCGGGCAAGCACCGGTTTGCGTTTGCCCAGGCTTTTGACAGTAACATACAGCCGCACATCTATCCCCCCTGTTTCTACAGACAAGCTTTACCGGAAAACAGACCATCTTAGATTAATACCCAATTCCGGCACTCCTGCCGCGCTTCGGCTAGATTTCACACGATGAAATTCGCAGCGGACTTCCATTCAGACTTCATTCATGGCTTCATTTATTAGGTTCATTTGGCTACTCAGCCGCATCAGCCGCTTCCTCCCCGCCATCCGCCGCCCCCAATCCAAACCAGCGCTCTAGTTCTGCGAAATTCTGCTCCAGCGTCCGGCTGCCATCTGCCTCCAGCACCTTCCGCTTCCGCTTCCCTGCCTCACTCCTGATCCTTTCAGCGAACAGCGCGTCTCTCTTCATCCAATTATTGAATGAAAGCTCCGGATTCTCTGTCGCCTGCAGGATTCCGTGAATCCACTCCCGCTTGCTGTACTGCTCCCGCTGGAACGGTTCCGCCGGGACCACCCAGATTGCCTTATCCATGGGCTTCAGAAGAGGCGCCACCAGCGCAGGCAACAGCTGATTCCCCTCCACAACAACCGGCCCGTCCCCCGAACCCGCCAGATCGCTCAGCACATAACTGAAGTCCTCCCGCAAACACCAGATATAGGTATCCAGCTGTTCCGCCACATCCCTGGTGAAGAACACTTCATTCATCGTCATCTGCGAGACCCGGTACATTGCAGACTGCGCCCTCCCTGTAATTCTCTGCAGGTGATCCTCGTAATGTTCATCGCATGCGTAGAGCGCCATATTATATTTCTCCGCGAAGCGCCCCGCCAGTGTGCTTTTCCCGGCACAGGCTGAACCGCCGATCCAGTATATTTGTTTATTCATGTACATCCGCTCCCTTTTTCTCCGGCATTCCCTGATACTGAGCTATTCGACACCGAATTGCCGGCGTTCCTGCATCAATCTGCCATTTCACCGCCGAATTCCCCACGCAAGCACTTTTTTTGTTAAAATAGAAGTGTCGGCGCATTTCGGCAATCCAGCGCCAGTCACTGAAACGGAGGCATTACCTGTGGATTATATTATTCTGGACATCGAATTCAACGGCCGCAAATTTGCCAGCGAGCACCCTATGGAGGTCATTGAGATCGGAGCTGTCCGTCTAGACGCTTCATTGCAATATAAGGGCGAGTTCTCAGCCTTAATTAAACCTATATACTTCTCCACCCTGAATTCATTCATCAAGAAAAAAACCGGCATCCCCCAGGAGGAAATTGATGTCGCTGACCGCTTCCCGAAGGTGATCTCCGCCTTCAGAGCCTGGCTGGATCAGAGCACGGACGGCGTACTGCTGCTGACCTGGGGCGGCGAGGATATGAAGCGGATTATCCAGGACGTGCGGATGCACAAAATCGATGACGCCTACTGGATGGAGGCGACCTACTTCGATCTGCTCAAAGGTGTACTCCGCGCCCGCGGCCTCAGCAACGACATCAGCGTCGAAGGCGCCATGGCCCTGTTCGGCCTTGAGCCTTCCGGCTCCGCCCACCGGGCGCTGGATGATGCCAAGATGACGGCCGAAATTTTCCGCGCGGTCTTCAGCGAGCTGGATTTCGCGCGGTCCCAGCACTACGTCGATACTTTCTCCAATGCCAGGGAACGCAAGACAGTCAAGATCGCCATCAAAGCCATGACCTCCCAGAAGATCGTTCCCACCTGGGAGCTTGTAGCCGAGCATTACTTCCCTGCTGAAGATGCACTGGCCGATCCCCGGAAGCTCGCGGAACTGCAGGCGTATTTCGCCGCCCAGCTCGGCAAGAAATAGACAGTCCCTCCACAAAGTGCGGCTTTAGATTCGAGGATAACTCCAAAATATATAAATGCTCATCTTCCAAGCCTTATCCTGCACATGACAGCGGCAGCTTCCCCTTAGACATTCATCAGGGGACTGCCGCTGTTTGCTGCCCTGAGCTACAGTCCGGTTATCCGGCCAGCCCTCTGGTTATCCTGAAATTAGGATTTGACATTGCCGTTACGTGAAGGTGTAGAGTGGTTTTTGTAAGCATCAGCTTACACGGCGGGGACGCTAGAGCACGTCCATGCTGTATACGCCAAGACAGAGTTGGAGGATGATAGTCCATGGAGTACACTGTTCAGAAGCTGGGAGCGCTCGCGGGAATCAGCACGCGGACATTGCGGTATTACGATGAATTCGGGATTCTGAAGCCGGCCAGAATCAATTCCTCGGGATACCGCATCTACGGCCAGGCCGAGGTGGACCGGCTGCAGCAGATTCTCTTTTACCGGGAGCTGGGCTTAAGCCTCGAAGGGATCAGGGACATTGTCACATCACCTTCCTTCGATGGAGCCCGCGCATTGCGCGAGCACCATGACAAGCTGCTTCAGCGGAGACAGCAGCTGGACCTGCTGATCGCGAACGTCGAGCAGACACTTGCACACACAGAAGGGAGAATTATAATGAGCAATGATGAGAAATTCGCAGGCTTTAAGCAGAAGCTGATTGACGATAACGAGCAGCAATACGGGCAGGAGATCCGGGAGAATTACGGCGAAGATGCCGTAGAGAAGTCGAACCGCAAGCTGAAGAGCATGACCGAGGAGCAGTATGCCGCCATTCAGCAGCTCGAAGCAGATATGTTCGCTTCGCTGGAGCAGGCGATGGAGGACGGGGATTCGGCGGGTGAGCTTGCGCAGCAGGCTGCTGACCTGCACCGCCAGTGGCTTAGCTTCTACTGGGATACCTACACCAAGGAAGCTCACGCTGGGGTAGCGCAGATGTATGTCGATGATGAACGCTTCACCGCCTATTACGACAAACGCCGGCCCGGACTGGCCGGGTTCCTGCGGGATGCTGTGCATGTGTATACAGGCGCGAAGCAGTAGTGTGATGTTCCCCTTCTAAAAAAGAGAGGCAGCCGGATTGCACAGCTGCCTCTCTTTTATAATGCTGTATGGCTCAATCATCATCGTCGTCGGAGTCTACATCGGTGTACACAATCTTGGCTGTATACGCATCGACTCCCACTTCCGTCGAGACCCGTCCGTTACTGATCTCTACCTCATATACGGCTCCGCCATTGTCCCGGTCAAAATCAATTTCAGCTACGGTTCCCTTTACTGAAGCTGCCGCTACCTCGGCCGCTTTGGCCGCTGTGATCAGCGTTCCGCTTGGTGCTGTAGCAGCAACTGTGTAGTTATCATCATCGTCATCGTCTGTTTCTTTGCGCACGCTTATCACTTTACCTGTGTAAGCATCTACCCGGACATCCATCTCCTGCTTGGTCTGCCGGATCTCGACATCGTAATACGTACCGCTGAGTTTCTTTTCCAGATCAATGCTCTCTATCTGTCCCGGTGCCGCCTTCAAGGCAATCTCTTCGGCCTTGCTTACACCAATCAGCGTTTTGCTCTGACTCTGGACCGATGCGGCTGCTGCCGCAGTACCGCCCTTAACCTCGCCGATGCCGTAGGCACCCCCCAGTATCAATGCTGCTGCCGCTATACTGCTCCATAATTTTTTCTTCATCTTTGCCGCCTCCTAAGTTCAATCTGTGCTGCTCATGTAGTAACTATAACGGCCCAACATGAGAGAACAGCGGGAGGAACATTAGAATTTGATGAGAAAAATATCCCCACAAAGTGGAGCTATAGCTTCGATGTTTACTCAGATACTTTGCGGGGGCCCCAAAACACATAAATCCTTGACTTAGAAAAAGGCTCAGGAGTTATCGACATCCGGTTCTTCCCACGTTACTGACATAATGCTGCCTGAGATGGCGTTCACCTGGACTACAGCTTCACGCCCGTCTGATGTATTAATCTCCACCAGGTAGAATGCGCCTGACTCATTAATACCGGTATCCACATCGTCCAGCTTCCCTGCTACTTCCTGCAATGCCAGCCTGACCGCTTCGTCCTCTGAGACCACGCGCTGTGCTGACGGGGATGGAGCTGGTGACGGTGTGTCCGTTGTTCCGCCCGCAGGGGCTTGAGAGGCTGAGGGGGTAGGCGGAACTGATGGCTCTGCTGTGCGCTTCAGCAAGACTATGGAGAGGATCTCACCTGTGGCTCCATCCAGCTTCAGCTCATACAATCCCTGAGCGGTCTCCAGCTCCGCCACATATTTTCCGGACTGCAGCTTCAGACTCTCTACATTACCGGCATATTCCTTCAGAACAGCCTGTTCCGCCTGTTCCCTGGACAGCAGCTGTACGGATTGATTACCGGATATCCGCAGTGCAGCAAATACCAGCAGGAGTAGGGCAACCGTAATGATGACTGCCTTGTATATGAGGCTCTTATTCACTCGTTTCGTATTTACCCGTTTCTGGTTCATTGTCTTCCCCCGCTCTCAGCGGCAATCCGGATCATCACCGAGGTTCCCAGACCAATAGCGCTATTCATGGACAGCTTGGCTCCAATCGCACCCGCAATCTCTGCCGCAAGCGACAGCCCCAGGCCTGCACCTCCGCCCTCGCGGCTTCTTGCCTCATCCACTCTGTAGAAACGGTCAAAAATCTTAGGCAGCTCCTCCGGAGGAATCCCGATCCCCCGGTCCGTAATGACTATAACCCGCTCCTGCCCGGAAGCTTCAAGGCTGACAGTTATCGCTTCATCACTGTATTTGCGGGCATTGTCCAGGAAGATGAACAGCAGCTGCCTCAGCTTCGCTTCATCGCTGTAGCCTTCAACCTTCCCCTTGGACTGGACAGTCACCTCTCTCCCGTACGCATTATGGAAAGCCTTGGCCGAAGCCCGGGCCAGCTCTTCCAGATCAATCCTCTTCATATCAAGATCCCAATGCTCATGATGCTTCGCCAGCAGGAGCAGCTGCTCGGTCAGCTCCTTCATCCGGACGGCTTCGGAATGAATGGCTTCGACCGATTCATGGAACAATTCAGGATGGTCCATCCCTCTGCGCTTCAGCAGGCTGGCATAGCTCTCAATTACCGTCAGCGGTGTGCGCAGTTCATGTGAAGCATCCGAGACGAATTTCTCCTGCTTCACATGGTTGCTCTCCAGGAGGGCAATCATCTCGTTGAACGTATGCCCCATCTCCACCAGCTCATCCCTGGAGCTCTCCTTCAGCGTAAGCCTGCGGAACTTCCCGCTGTTTTTGATCTCCCTCATGGTAACCGTCATTTGCACGATAGGGCGCATAATCAGCCCCGACAGCAACCGGCTGGAGAGCAGCAGCGGCAGCAGCGCGATGAGCGTGGCTCCGGCAAGTACAATCCGCAGCACCCGCAGCGTACTCATGGTACTCTCCAGACTTTTGGTTATCTGGACATTCATGACGTTCCCGTCCGTCCAGATGACTGGAATGCTCACGAATGCATATGAATGTCCGCCCGCCTGTATAATTTCAGTCCGTTTCTCTGTATGATAGACCGGCTTCAGCCGGCTGATCTCCTGTTCGGAGGCTGAAGTGACAGGCGCCGGACCGCTGCCGTCCGGTGCAAGCAGCCGGAGCATCCCTTCGATCGGCACATACGCCCGGAGCAGCTCCGGTACTGCTGCCCCGCTTCCTGCCCTTCTCATATCGGCGGCGATTCTTGCTGTCTCGGCAGCCGCCTGATCCAGCTGGCTATCTGTCGACAACCGGCTGAACATTAGATAGATGAACAGGTTCATGATGACAAGAAGTACAGCAAACAGCACACTGGAGTACAGATAGATTTTGCTCCGCAGCTTCATAGGGAGTCCTTCAGCACATAACCGATGCCGCGCACCGTATGGATCAGTTCTTCCTGGTTATCCTGCGTAAGCTTTTTGCGGACATAACGGATATAGACATCCACGACATTCGTATCCCCGTAATAATCGTATCCCCAGACCGCTGTCATAATCTGCTCCCTGTTCAGCACCTGGCGTTTATTCTTCAGCAGGAACACCAGCAGATCGAACTCCCGCGGCGTCAGCTCAATTGTTCTGCCCGCCCGCATTACCTCACGTGTAGCCTCGTTCAGCTCAAGATCATCCGCTCTCAGCCAGGAGTCTGTTTCCACTTTCTTACGGCCTGATGCCAGCCGCAGCGCAGCGCGGACACGCGCCAGCAGCTCCTCTATTTGAAAAGGCTTGGTAATATAATCATTTGCCCCTAAATCCAGTCCAGATACCTTGTCCTCCACCGAGCTTTTAGCGGTAAGCAGCAGAACAGGAGTATCGGCATCGCCGGCCCGGATACGCCGCAGCAGCTCTATTCCGCTGAACCCTGGCAGCATCACATCCAGCAGCAGCAGATCCGGCTGCTGCTCCTGATACAGCTCAAGTCCCTGATGGCCGCTGCCCGCAATAGATACACGATAACCTTCGCATTCAAGCTCAATCTGCAGCAGACGGGCAATTCTCACCTCATCCTCAACAACCAGGATAGACTCTGTCATTGGCATTCCGCCCTTTCTGCCTGCATGCAGGAGTCTGCATGCTCATTCTTAATCCGGCTGCCTCCATTGTAGGGCATAGGCAGGCGCAGATTCAAACTCTGCCGTCTAGCCCCCGTCTCCTCGCTCCCCTCGCTCCCCTTAAGTCTCCAGCTTGTTCTTAATAGTGTGAACTATATATCTCCTTAACTAAGGGCCACTGATCACCTTTTCCTCCACATGTCCGCCTAACGTCTAATCCAATGTTCCTCTCGTCCCCTCATTTTGCCCATTTCCCGCGGATGCAACGAAAAAAAGTGCTCCAGGCCGTTTAAGCGGCTCAGGAACACCCCATTCTCTTCTGCTCCGTATGAACAGGCAACTGCAGCAGAAGTTATAAGCTGCGGTGCAGCAGCTCTAGCACACTGCGCAGCTCGGCAACCGCTACCTGCCCCGGAGCCGAAGGCTTATGCGCCGCCCCGAAGGTCAGCGCTGAGCCGAAGATTTCACCGGCAAGCCGGCTGATTACGCCCTCTCCGGACATCGACATCGTAATGATCGGACGGTCCGCATATTGCTCCTGCATCATGTTTGTCGCAGCCAGCAGGGTCAGCACATCTCCCGCACTCTGCGGCATCACGGCAATCTTCGGCAGATCTCCGCCTAGCTCCTGCGCTCTGCGCAGCCTGGATACGATCTCATCCTGTGACGGTGTACCCTGGAAATCATGATTCGATATAATCACGAATACCGCATTGTCATGTGCTGTGGCAATCAGCCCCCGTACATCCTGTTCTTCATTAAACAACTCCACATCCACAATATCAACGTATCCGCTCTCTACAGCGGCTTTGTTGAGCCGGAAGTAATATTCTGTAGAGACTTCCTTCTCCCCGCCCTCTTTGGCGCTGCGGAACGTGAAGATCAGCGGAATCTCCGGCAGAATCTGCTGGATTTCCTCCAGGACCCCCGTTACCGCTGCGATATCCTCCACCTGGCTGAAGAAATCGCTCCGCCACTCCACCACATCCGGAGCCAGAGCCTTAAGGGCCTCCGCCTCTTCCCGGAGCTCGGATAACGTTGTTCCGACCAGCGGAACGCAGATTTTGGGTATCCCCTCCCCGAGGGTTACATTCTTAACGGTTACTGTACCGCTCATCGTTTCAGCTCCTTATGTATCAGGTTTAGCCTGTGAATTAACCGCCCGGCTCACTTATCCTCGGCATACCGTATCTGGTTAAACAATCCTGCATAAAATACAACAATCCCCGCAATATTTTAACCAGAATCCGGAATTGTTGTATAAAAGGCAATATTCTCTCCTTACCATGCAGAATAAAGAAACAATTCTTGTATTTCATACAACAATCCGCCCGGACACCACGGTATTTATGGATTCAAGTTGCAATATCTGCAACATTTTTGCCCATACAGAGTGAACTTACGGATCTCAAAGGACCGTTTACACGATCCTTGCGCTAAATCTACTGTGCACCAGGCTCCGCCTCAGCAGCTTCCTGCAGGAACTGCTTCACCTCTTGCAGCCTTGGCAGTGAGGGAATCGCTCCCGCTTTGCCGACAGCAAGCGCGCCAACGGCATTCGCGAATCTGACGGCTTCATCAAGCGTCTTCCCGCGGGTAAGCTGCCAGGCCAGCGCCCCGTTGAAGGAGTCGCCGGCCGCCACTGTATCTACAGCTTGTACCGGGAAACCGGGAACATGCAGGCTGCCGGAAGCATTCACAATCAGCGCCCCTTTGGAGCCCAGTGTTACGATAATGTGCTGAACTCCTTTTTGCAGCAAAATCCGTGCCGCACGCTCCGCATCATCCACACTCTCTACCGGAATACCGGCCAGAATGCCGGCTTCTGTTTCATTCGGAGTCAAATAAGTCACCTGGTGGAGCAATTCATCTCCGAGCGGCTGAGCCGGAGCCGGATTGAGGATGACCGGAATTCCATGGCGGGACGCAATGGCAGCCGCTGCTTCAACCATGTTCAGATCCGTCTCCAGCTGCATAACGACAATTCCGGCTTGGCGGATAACAGATTCAAGCGCTTCGATATCGGCCGGCTTCATCTCAACATTTGCTCCGGGCACCACAATAATCCGGTTCTCCCCCTCCTCATCCAACACAATAGAGGCGACTCCTGTAGACTGCGACTCACTCTGCGAGATATATCCGGTGTGAACCTGCTCCTGTTTCATAACCTCCAGCAGTCCGCTGCCGAAAGAGTCTTTGCCTACTCTGCCGATCATTGTTACCTCAGCGCCAAGTCTGGCTGCAGCAACTGCCTGATTGGCACCTTTACCGCCCGGGGACAATGCAAACTCCTGACCAAACAGAGTCTCACCCGCTTCCGGGGCCCGTTTCGTGCGTACTACCATATCCATATTCAGACTTCCAATTACGACTATACTCAACCTCTACACCACCACTTGGTTTATTTCCATTGTATCTTCGCCATTAAGGCTACCTTCTCCATGGAAGGGACGGCACCGGCGTTACTGGTTGTTATCCTCTTATCTTATGGCCTGCAGCCGGGTTAATCAAATTTTTATGAATTGATATTTTGGCGGCTATTTTGTCATCAAAACTTCGCTGTGCTTTTTAAAGACAAATATGCTAGAATAGGTGTGCAATCGCTTCCAGAGCCTAACACATTCTTTTGAGCAAACGTTTGCATCTTAGATAAAGCCTGCAGTTTTGCCAATAATAATCTAAATCATATTTAGGAGGCTTATCAAGTGAACGAGAACCAACTACCGTCAGTAGCTTATTTCAGCATGGAGTACGGGCTGCACTCTGACTTCAAAATGTACGCCGGTGGCCTCGGCATTCTGGCCGGGGATTACATCAAAGGTGCCAAGGATATAGGCGCTCCCATCATCCCCATCGGACTCAAATGGAAACAAGGCTACACGGACCAGAAAATTGATGCAAACGGCAATCCGTACGACTCCTACCATAATTATGTGTATGAGTTCCTGGAAGATACAGGCGTCAAGGTTACGGTAAAAGTCAGAAAAACCGATGTCGTCTGCAAAGTATGGAAAACAGAGCATTTCGGCAACAGCCCGCTTTATCTGCTGGATACGGACATTCCCGAGAACAGTGATGCCTGGATCACAGGCCAGCTGTACGGCTGGTTCGGGGAAGAACGCATTGCCCAGGAGATTGTCCTCGGGATCGGCGGCGTCAAAGCTATGCGTGCCCTGGGCATTCCGGTTGATGTCTATCACTTCAATGAAGGGCATGCCGCGCTTGCAGCGATTGAGCTGATCCGTGAGAAGATGTCCGGCGGCAGCACCTTTGAGGAAGCCTGGAAAGCTACACGGGAAGAGGTTGTGTTCACTACACATACACCGATCAAGGAAGGCAATGAGACCCATCCGCTCGACCGTCTGGAATACATGGGCGCATTTAATGGCTTAACCCGCGCGCAGATGGAGCGGATCGGCGGAGAACCTTTCAACATGACAGTAGCCGGACTGCGCCTGTCGCGCATTTCGAATGCCGTTGCCCAGCTTCATGCCGACACCGCCAATAAAATGTGGAAAGAGGTCGCCGGCCGATCCGAGATCATCGGCATTACCAATGCGATTCACACGCCTACCTGGGTAGATGAACGGATAACCCGTGCTTTTGAGGAAGGCGGCGACCTGTGGGCCACACACAAGGAGCTCAAGCAGGAGCTGATCGGCTTCATCGAGGAACGCTCCGGGATTGCCCTGAATGCCGACAACCTGCTCATCGGCTTCTCCCGCCGCGCAGCTCCCTACAAACGCAGTGACCTGATCTTCTCCCAGCCTGAGGTAATTGAGCCATACCTGGAGAGCGGCCGCATTCAGATTGTTTTCTCCGGCAAAGCGCATCCGCTCGATGACAACGGCAAAAAGATCGTCAGCAACCTCGTAGCCATGATGAAAAAATATCCGAAAAGCGTAGTCTTCCTGGAGAACTACGACATGACCATCGGCGCACAGCTGACCCGCGGCTCCGATATCTGGCTGAACAATCCGCGCAGACCACTGGAAGCCAGCGGAACCTCCGGCATGAAGGCCGCCATGAACGGCGTCCTCAACTGCTCCATCCTCGACGGCTGGTGGCCGGAAGCCTGCATTGACGGCGAGAACGGCTGGCAGATTGGTGACGGCTTCGAGACTACGGACTTCGCGGTGCTTGACCAGCACGACAGCGATGCCCTATACGATACGCTCCTGAACCGTGTTCTTCCGACCTTCTATGAGAACAAGGAGAAGTGGGTGCAGATGATGCACCGCAGCATCGAGACCACCCGCACCGAATTCGCCACCAGACGCATGCTGGATGAATACTATAACAGAATGTATATCAAAGGCTGATTCGCGCCCGCAGTTCTGCCTGTTCCTCCTCTCCTAAATGTCCGTTCTTCTTCTCCTGTCCGCTTAGCGGGCGGGATTTTCTATTTATAACTCAGCTTTCTGTTCATATACTTTATTCTTAATAACGTTAATCATGCCCGTTCAACCTGCTACCCAGCTGATTTTCGGATAAGTTTCTTACTTTTGGTGAAACCCGTTTCTCCAACTAATTTATTTTGCAGCTTGTCCAATTCCGACAATGTTTTCAGTTCACTTGGGTTACAGTGATAGAGTGCTACAAACGTTTGCACAATATAAACAGCGATGAATGGCCGAATAACCCGGGAGTACATTCAGGCCGGACACGCACAAGCGAAACTGATAAAACCACTAAAGGGAGATGGGCAAATGCAATTGCAACGAATGGGCAGCTTCAAAAAAGTAGGTATTGGTCTGGGAACTCTGCTTGTTGCTTCAGCCATCAGCTTAACCGGAGCCAGCGCTGCCGGCAATCTTGTTCCGTTGATGACCTCCAACACAAGTCCGGCGGGTACAGCCTCAGCCAGCAGCGAATGGGCATTCCATGAGGCCTACAAAGCTTTTGACCATGATTACAGCACCTATTACTCCACCTCCAGCGGCAGCTCAGGATATCTGCAATACAGCTTTGGCACTTCGAAAATAGTCCGCAGCTATAGGCTCACCACCTCATCCCAGCCTCAGGCGAATGCGCCAAAGACCTGGACCCTTCAGGGTTCCAGTAACGGCGGCAGCTGGGTCGTTCTGAGCAGCCAGTCTGGCCTTTATTATCCGGGTTCCTCATACTACTTCAACCTCTCTTCTACAGGCAGCTATGACAGCTACCGGCTGGTTATTACCGCCAACAACGGCGCTTATTCCACCTCTGTCGGCGAACTGGAACTGTACGAATAATTAACAGTCATATACGCATTATTCAGCTCTGACTGATAGGAGCAACAGAGACCCTCTTACGCGTTACGTAGAGGGTTTTTGACGTTGTCACCATACTTTTTCTGCTTCATACCTCCCTTTCCCTCGCCTTAGCCATCCAATAATGCCAGATATATTCCGCATCAGAGGCAGTCCAGCCTATCATGATTTTACCTTCTTCCGCATATTGTTAATTATAATGATTATAAAAAAGGATTGATTTTATTTAATTTTTTGTTATTATAAAACTTATACTTAATCTAAAATCAAATCCTATTACGAGGTGACTGTATTCATGAGTGAGCGCAATAACAAATTAACGACTAGCTGGGGTGCCCCGGTAGGCGACAACCAGAATTCTATGACAGCCGGTGACCGCGGACCCACTTTGCTGCAGGATGTACACCTGCTGGAGAAATTAGCCCATTTTAACCGGGAACGTGTTCCTGAGCGTGTCGTCCATGCCAAAGGCGCCGGTGCCCATGGTTATTTTGAAGTCACCCGGGATTTGTCCCAATATACGAAAGCTGCCTTCTTGTCTGAAGTCGGTAAGCGCACACCAATGTTCATCCGCTTCTCTACCGTAGCCGGGGAGCTGGGTTCTTCTGATACTGTCCGGGACCCGCGCGGCTTTGCCGTGAAATTCTATACGGAAGAAGGCAACTACGACCTCGTCGGCAACAATACACCTGTCTTTTTCATCCGTGATGCAATTAAATTCCCGGACTTTATCCATACCCAGAAGCGCCATCCGCAGACACATCTGAAGAACCCGAATGCCGTATGGGATTTCTGGTCGCTCTCCCCTGAATCCCTGCACCAGGTTACGATTCTGATGTCTGACCGCGGCATACCGGCTACCCTCCGTCATATGCACGGCTTCGGCAGTCATACGTTCAAGTGGGTTAATGCTGAAGGTGCAGCAGTATGGGTGAAATATCATTTCAAAACAGAGCAGGGCGTCAAGAATCTCGATGTTAATCTGGCTGCGCAGATTGCCGGTGACAACCCGGATTATCATACGGAAGATTTATTCAATGCGATCGACAAAGGGGATTTCCCCGCCTGGAGACTGCATGTGCAGATTATGCCTGTAGAGGATGCTGACACCTACCGTTTCGACCCGTTTGATGTCACCAAGGTATGGTCCCAGAAGGATTACCCGCTGATCGAGGTGGGCCGCATGGTGCTTGACCGTAATCCGCAGAACTACTTCGCCGAAGTGGAGCAGGCTACCTTCTCTCCGGGATCCTTTGTGCCAGGTATAGAAGCCTCTCCTGATAAAATGCTCCAGGGCCGCCTCTTCGCCTACGGCGATGCCCACCGTTACCGGGTAGGAGCAAATCACAACCACCTGCCGATTAACCGGCCCATTGCTGAGGTGAACAATAATCAGCGGGACGGCGCGCTGAATCACACCAATAACGGCGGAGGCTCCGTGTATTACGAGCCTAACAGCTTAGGCGGGGCAACCGAGTCTCCGCAGGATAAACCGGCCGCTTTTGCAGTCTCCGGCCAAGCGGACAGCGTCCCTTACGATCACAATGATCATTACACTCAGCCAGGCGACCTGTACCGTCTGCTGAGTGAGGAGGAACGTGCCCGGCTCGTACGCAATATTGTCGGTGCCATGACTCCAGTCGAGTCGGATGAGATCAAGCTTCGCCAGATTGGCCATTTCTACAAAGCTGATCCTGAGTTTGGCCGGCGTATCGCGGACGGCTTGGGACTGGTGGTACCGGAGTAACTCCAGTTATGCCATTAAACGTACAGAACCCCCTGACTTATAAGTCAGGGGGTTCTTCGTAATATTATGTATACATCCTACTGATACACATTCATCCACTGCTCCAGCTGCTGCTTCAGTCCCTGTCTGGCCGCTACCGGCTCTAGGATCTCGGCATTAGGACCATACTGCAGAATCCACTTGATGAATTCCTTCTCGTTATTGACGGTAACTTCAAACAGCAGACTTCCGTCTTCTTCATCGCTCATCCGCGGATGTACGAACAATTCCTCTTCTTTGATATACCGCGCTACTTCCGGATGGAACCGCACCTTAAACGTGATATTCTTATTGCCGCGGTCGATCGACCAGGTATTTTTCAGATACTGTTTTATATTGAAATTCCCTTTGTCGAAGATTGAATCCGTCACCTCCACCTGCTGAAAACGGCTGATGCGAAAAGTCCGAATCGCCCCCTTCAAGTGGCAATAGCCTATGAGATAGAATCTCTGGTCGCGCGGAATCAAATAATAAGGATCAATCTCCCGCTGCGTTGTCTCGTTACGCAATTGCGAGTGATATACTGTACGAATCCGCCGGTGTTCCATAATCGCCCCGATCAGCGGCTGCAGGAAATTCCGGCTCTCCTTGCGGTAAGCAGGCTTGCCCATTTGAATAATATCCGCAATATTCTCCAGCACTGCGTTCTGCTTGGATTTCTCCTTCAGCTGTGTGCCCATAACCTTGTCAAAGGCGGATAGAAAACCCGGGGGAATCTTGCCGGGTTCAAGCACAGAGGGAAGCAGAGAGAAGGCCAGTGCCTCCTGCTCGGAGAAATCCAGCGGATACAGGAAGAACTTCCCCATAAATTTATAGCCGGTCCCCCTCCCCTCATTCGTAACCGGGGCGAAATGACTGATCACATCGAGGTCCCTATAGATCGTCCTGATATTCACCTCACATCGGAATGCCAAATCCGCAGCCGTAATTCCGGGGTTGGACTGGATGGCGTTAATTATTTTGAAGATCCGTATTACTTTGTCTGTCATCATAAATGCTCCTCAACTTCCAAGTAAATAGTGCCTGTAATTCCATAGTTCTAATAATAGCAGGTCTATATACACATGGCTGTCTGCAAAAATACAGCAGTACGAGCGCTTAGAACGGCGGCCAGCATCCCTTAAACATTTCTAGTGAGTACTCCTTTCACTCCACGCTAAAAAAACACGGCAGACTGATGCTGTCGTGTCCCTGAAAAATACGCAAACAAAAAACCCTTGATCCTCAAGGGTTTCTGTACCAAACATTTAAGCGGGTGATGGGAATCGAACCCACGCTATCAGCTTGGAAGGCTGAAGTTCTACCATTGAACTACACCCGCAAAGGTGAAATATCGGGATGACACGATTTGAACATGCGACCCCCTGGTCCCAAACCAGGTGCTCTACCAAGCTGAGCTACATCCCGTTAATATAAAGGCTATAATGCAAAATAATAATGGCGCGCCCTGAGAGATGCGGATGCTATGCATCCGATTGCGAAGTTGTACTATCGAAGCTTATGCTCCAACGAACTCGTTCGAATCTGAGGACACTTTGAGTATTCAGGAAGTAATAATGGCGCGCCCTGAGAGATTCGAACTCCCGACCTTTTGATTCGTAGTCAAACGCTCTATCCAGCTGAGCTAAGGGCGCAAAATCTATATGGAGCGGACGACGGGAATCGAACCCGCGACCCTCGCCTTGGCAAGGCGATGCTCTACCGCTGAGCCACGTCCGCAAAAACATGGTGCGCGTGAAGGGACTTGAACCCCCACGTCGTGAAACGCCAGATCCTAAGTCTGGTGCGTCTGCCATTCCGCCACACGCGCACACCTTATAAGAAAATGGTGAGCCATGAAGGACTCGAACCTTCGACACCCTGATTAAAAGTCAGGTGCTCTACCAACTGAGCTAATGGCTCTCATAAGATAATCAATCAATAATGAGATGGCTGGGGATATAGGAATCGAACCTATGAATGACGGAGTCAAAGTCCGTTGCCTTACCGCTTGGCTAATCCCCAATATTAATAATTAGCAAACACTACGGAATCGGGTGGATACTCTATACTTCGAGATATAGGATGCTCAATCCCTGATACCTTCATACTTTTCATACTTTAATTCTTTAAAAAATGGCGGAACCGACGGGATTCGAACCCGCGATCTCCTGCGTGACAGGCAGGCATGTTAGGCCAACTACACCACGGTTCCAAATTGGTTGCGGGGGCAGGATTTGAACCTGCGGCCTTCGGGTTATGAGCCCGACGAGCTACCGGGCTGCTCCACCCCGCGTCAATGGTAAAGATCTATTCTGTTAAAGATAGATGGTGGAGGCTGAGGGGTTCGAACCCCCGACCCTCTGCTTGTAAGGCAGATGCTCTCCCAGCTGAGCTAAGCCTCCATATATGACTCGTATGGGATTCGAACCCATGTTACCTCCGTGAAAGGGAGGTGTCTTAACCCCTTGACCAACGAGCCATGCTATTAAATAATTCTACTTCACATCCCTTTACAGGGAAGGTATTGCTACGGAGAGAGAGGGATTCGAACCCTCGAGACGCTTGTGGCGCCTACACGATTTCCAATCGTGCTCCTTCGGCCAAACTCGGACACCTCTCCAGATGGCTCCCCGAACAGGACTCGAACCTGTGACAACTCGATTAACAGTCGAGTGCTCTACCAACTGAGCTATCAGGGAAAATGGTGGGCCTTAGTGGACTCGAACCACTGACCTCACCCTTATCAGAGGTGCGCTCTAACCAGCTGAGCTAAAGGCCCGTTCTCATACCACTATGCAACTAATAAGGGCAAAAAAAATACCACAGAGTGTGTGGGTTGTCCGCTTGGCGGCGTCCTACTCTCCCAGGACCCTTCGGTCCAAGTACCATCGGCGCTGGAGGGCTTAACGGTCGTGTTCGGGATGGGTACGCGTGGAACCCCTCCGCTATCGCCACCAAACGGGCATTTACAGCGTAAATGCTTCAGGAATTTGATTCCTGAAAACTGAATCCGAAACGAAATTTGCGTTTGCCCTTCTTACGGGGCCCCCGGAAAGTATTCGGAATTAGCTTCGTCAGCTTCTTCTTCACTTTTTGGGGTAGCTTTTGGATAAGCCCTCGACCGATTAGTATTGGTCAGCTCCATGCATTGCTGCACTTCCACCTCCAACCTATCTACCTCGTCGTCTTCAAGGGGTCTTACTAGTTGGGAAATCTCATCTTGAGGGGGGCTTCACGCTTAGATGCTTTCAGCGCTTATCCCGTCCGTACGTAGCTACTCAGCCATGCTCCTGGCGGAACAACTGATGCACCAGCGGTACGTCCATCCCGGTCCTCTCGTACTAAGGACAGCTCCTCTCAAATTTCCTGCGCCCACGACAGATAGGGACCGAACTGTCTCACGACGTTCTGAACCCAGCTCGCGTACCGCTTTAATGGGCGAACAGCCCAACCCTTGGGACCTACTTCAGCCCCAGGATGCGATGAGCCGACATCGAGGTGCCAAACCTCCCCGTCGATGTGGACTCTTGGGGGAGATAAGCCTGTTATCCCCAGGGTAGCTTTTATCCGTTGAGCGATGGCCCTTCCATGCGGTACCACCGGATCACTAAGTCCGACTTTCGTCCCTGCTCGACTTGTAGGTCTCGCAGTCAAGCTCCCTTATGCCTTTGCACTCTGCGAATGATTTCCAACCATTCTGAGGGAACCTTTGAACGCCTCCGTTACTCTTTAGGAGGCGACCGCCCCAGTCAAACTGCCCGCCTGACACGGTCCCCGTACCCGCTTAGGGTACCAGGTTAGAACCTAGATACGATCAGGGTGGTATCCCAACGGCGCCTCCGCAGAAGCTTGCGCTCCTGCCTCAACGGCTCCCACCTATCCTGTACAGATCGTACCCAAATTCAATATCAAGCTGCAGTAAAGCTCCATGGGGTCTTTCCGTCTTGTCGCGGGTAACCTGCATCTTCACAGGTATTAAAATTTCACCGGATCTCTCGTTGAGACAGCGCCCAAGTCGTTACGCCATTCGTGCGGGTCAGAATTTACCTGACAAGGAATTTCGCTACCTTAGGACCGTTATAGTTACGGCCGCCGTTTACTGGGGCTTCGGTTCACAGCTTCGGATTGCTCCTAACCACTCCCCTTAACCTTCCAGCACCGGGCAGGCGTCAGCCCGTATACTTCGCCTTGCGGCTTCGCACAGACCTGTGTTTTTGCTAAACAGTCGCTTGGGCCTTTTCACTGCGGCCCCCTCGGGCTATTCACCCTACCGAGGCACCTCTTCTCCCGAAGTTACGAGGTCATTTTGCCGAGTTCCTTAACGAGAGTTCTTCCGCGCGCCTTAGAATTCTCTTCTCGCCTACCTGTGTCGGTTTGCGGTACGGGCACCTTCTCCTGGCTAGAGGCTTTTCTTGGCAGTGTGAGATCATGACCTTCGCTACTACAATTTTCGCTCCCCATCACAGCCCAGCCTTACGGTGTGCGGATTTGCCTACACACCAGCCTCACTGCTTAGACGGACATCCATCAGTCCGCGTCACTACCCTCCTGCGTCACCCCATCGCTCATAGCGGATTACGGTGGTACAGTAATTTCAAACTGTTGTCCTTCGACTACGCCTTTCGGCCTCGCCTTAGGTCCCGACTTACCCTGAGCGGACGAGCCTTCCTCAGGAAACCTTGGGCTTTCGGCGGATCAGATTCTCACTGATCTTTTCGTTACTCATACCGGCATTCTCACTTGTATGCTGTCCAGCGCTCCTTACGGTACACCTTCAACCCACATACAACGCTCCCCTACCCCAGATGCAAAGCATCTAGCCATAGCTTCGGTGGTGTGTTTAGCCCCGTTACATTTTCGGCGCAGAGTCACTCGACCAGTGAGCTATTACGCACTCTTTCAATGGTGGCTGCTTCTAAGCCAACATCCTGGTTGTCTGTGCAACTCCACATCCTTTCCCACTTAACACACACTTGGGGACCTTAGCTGATGGTCTGGGCTGTTTCCCTTTTGACAATGGATCTTAGCACTCACTGTCTGACTCCCGGCAAGAAGTTAATGGCATTCGGAGTTTGACTGAGCTTGGTAACCCTTGCGGGCCCCGCACCCAATCAGTGCTCTACCTCCACCACTCCATTCACCGAGGCTAGCCCTAAAGCTATTTCGGGGAGAACCAGCTATCTCCGAGTTCGATTGGAATTTCTCCGCTACCCCCACCTCATCCCCGCATTTTTCAACATGCGTGGGTTCGGGCCTCCAGTGCGTGTTACCGCACCTTCACCCTGGACAGGGGTAGATCACACGGTTTCGGGTCTACGTCCACATACTCAGTCGCCCTATTCAGACTCGCTTTCGCTGCGGCTCCGGCTTCTCACCTTAACCTTGCATGTTAAACGTAACTCGCCGGTTCATTCTACAAAAGGCACGCCATCACCCAGTAATAGGGCTCTGACTTTTTGTAAGCACACGGTTTCAGGTTCTATTTCACTCCCCTTCCGGGGTGCTTTTCACCTTTCCCTCACGGTACTGTTTCACTATCGGTCGCCAGGTAGTATTTAGCCTTAGCAGATGGTCCTGCTGGATTCATACGGGGTTTCACGTGCCCCGCACTACTCGGGATCCGTCTCGGAGAGAACACAGTTTAGGCTACAGGGCTTTTACCTCTATCGCGGGCCTTTCCAGACCTCTTCGCCTACCATATTCCTTTGTAACTCCATGTGAGACGTCCCACAACCCCAAGGGGCAAGCCCCTTGGTTTAGGCTGTTCCGCGTTCGCTCGCCGCTACTGACGGAATCACTATTGTTTTCTCTTCCTCAGGGTACTTAGATGTTTCAGTTCCCCTGGTCTGCCTCTACATTTCCTATGTATTCAGAAATGAGTAACTGCGAATTACCACAGCTGGGTTTCCCCATTCGGACACCCCCGGATCAAAGCTTGCTTACAGCTCCCCGAGGCAGTTTCGTTGTTCGCCACGTCCTTCGTCGGCTCCTGGCGCCTAGGCATCCTCCGTGTGCTCTTATTAGCTTAACCGTCACTCCGGTGTTTCGCTTGTTTGCTCATCTTGTTTTGAATGCTGCTCATGGATTGCTCCATTCACCAACACATTCAAAGCCAAAGGTCGCTGCACAATCGAAAACCTTCGTTCTGCACTAATAACTATTTCAACTTGCTTACACAAGTTTCAGCTAAAAGATGTTCTAAAACGCAAATTCGTTTCGGTATCCAGTTTTCAAGGATCAAGTGTCTTACTTGAGAGTTTGAACTCTCAAAACTGACCAACGAGTGAGTAACAGGCCTAAACCTGAGTTTTGGAAGCTTTAGCTTCCGATTTGAATGTTTCCGTTGCAGGAAACGATTCTCCATAGAAAGGAGGTGATCCAGCCGCACCTTCCGATACGGCTACCTTGTTACGACTTCACCCCAATCATCTACCCCACCTTCGGCGGCTGGCTCCCTTGCGGGTTACCCCACCGACTTCGGGTGTTGTAAACTCTCGTGGTGTGACGGGCGGTGTGTACAAGACCCGGGAACGTATTCACCGCGGCATGCTGATCCGCGATTACTAGCAATTCCGACTTCATGCAGGCGAGTTGCAGCCTGCAATCCGAACTGAGACCGGCTTTGCTGGGATTGGCTCCGCCTCGCGGCTTCGCTTCCCGTTGTACCGGCCATTGTAGTACGTGTGTAGCCCAGGTCATAAGGGGCATGATGATTTGACGTCATCCCCACCTTCCTCCGGTTTGTCACCGGCAGTCACTCTAGAGTGCCCAGCTTAACCTGCTGGCAACTAAAGTCAAGGGTTGCGCTCGTTGCGGGACTTAACCCAACATCTCACGACACGAGCTGACGACAACCATGCACCACCTGTCTCCTCTGTCCCGAAGGCCGCCGCTATCTCTAGCGGATTCAGAGGGATGTCAAGACCTGGTAAGGTTCTTCGCGTTGCTTCGAATTAAACCACATACTCCACTGCTTGTGCGGGTCCCCGTCAATTCCTTTGAGTTTCAGTCTTGCGACCGTACTCCCCAGGCGGAGTGCTTACTGTGTTAACTTCGGCACCAAGGGTATCGAAACCCCTAACACCTAGCACTCATCGTTTACGGCGTGGACTACCAGGGTATCTAATCCTGTTTGCTCCCCACGCTTTCGCGCCTCAGCGTCAGTTACAGCCCAGAAAGTCGCCTTCGCCACTGGTGTTCCTCCACATATCTACGCATTTCACCGCTACACGTGGAATTCCACTTTCCTCTTCTGTACTCAAGTCACCCAGTTTCCAGTGCGACCTCAGGTTGAGCCCAAGGTTTAAACACCAGACTTAAATGACCGCCTGCGCGCGCTTTACGCCCAATAATTCCGGACAACGCTTGCCCCCTACGTATTACCGCGGCTGCTGGCACGTAGTTAGCCGGGGCTTTCTTCTCAGGTACCGTCACTCCGGTAGCAGTTACTCTACCGGACGTTCTTCCCTGGCAACAGAGCTTTACGATCCGAAAACCTTCATCACTCACGCGGCGTTGCTCCGTCAGGCTTTCGCCCATTGCGGAAGATTCCCTACTGCTGCCTCCCGTAGGAGTCTGGGCCGTGTCTCAGTCCCAGTGTGGCCGTTCACCCTCTCAGGTCGGCTACGCATCGTCGCCTTGGTGAGCCGTTACCCCACCAACTAGCTAATGCGCCGCAGGCCCATCCCCAAGCGGCAGATTGCTCCGCCTTTCATTCTCTCTTCAGGAGAGGAAAGAAATTATCCGGTATTAGCTACCGTTTCCGGTAGTTATCCCAGTCTTGAGGGCAGGTTGCCTACGTGTTACTCACCCGTCCGCCGCTAAGCATGAATGGAAGCAAGCTTCCATTCATGCTCCGCTCGACTTGCATGTATTAGGCACGCCGCCAGCGTTCGTCCTGAGCCAGGATCAAACTCTCCAAATTGTATTTAGAAAGAGCGATTGCTCATTTTGAAACATCTGACGAGAATTGTTATATTCTCTAATTTGGATCTCACCGAGGTGATTTCCGATACTCACTCGTTGTTCAGTTTTCAAAGATCAAGCTCGTTGTCAGCGCCGCTTACCGCGTCACCAGCAACTCTTATAATATATCACATCCAACCGATCAATGCAAGCTCTTTTTTCAACTTCTTTTTCGAGCTCGGCGTTGATGTTTCGCGGCCAGAAATAGAATATATCATGTATGGATATTCATTGCAAGCATTATTTTAAATTGACTGATCACACTCGCTTGATTCGGCCCCAGGACTTTAATTACCGTACCGAAGCTCCAACCCACCCCCTCGTATTTAACTGCGCCTCTCCAATCAGCCAATAGCAAGCCATGCATGAGAATGGGCAGAGATGGATAAAGTAAGCTCAGAGAACGCACATCCTATCCAAACTTGCAGGAGGCTCCCAATGGACACTCATGAATTCGTGGAGAAATTCCAGGAGAATCAGCGGAAAGCGCTGAAGAACAGAAACCGGGGCAAAGGAACACCTGGCGCCCGCCTGGCGAATAAGCAGCACAGCTCCAATAAATAAGGCACAAAGTTCAGCCAGTAATGTGCACAAAAAGGGATGTCGGTGAGGGCCAGTTCAATTGGCTCTGAGGACATCCCTTTTTTTAAATGCATTCTATAAATATGCTTCTAAAGATATCTATGTCTATTCATTCTATATAGAAGCAGTAGTAATTATTTGCTGAGTTTCGCCACACTTACGGCTACCTTCTCGATTTGTGCTTTGCTGAGTGATTTATCCGGTGAACTGATGGTTACAAAACGGTCTGCCAGCGCAAAGGTCAGCATAGCTGTATCTGAAGGAGTGTACCATTTCGCTTCAGTTCCGTTGGAGAGCTTCACAGTAGTTCCGTCATAATCGTAGGAGTAATCACGCGGTGATACATTCACCCGCATTTTATTGAACAGGAAGCTCACGCCATCATCGCCGCCCACAACCTTCTGGAACGCATCCCCGCTGATCATTTGTGCCGGTGCATATGCGGTCTCGAAGCCTTCGAAGTTAGCGAATGCCTTGGTGATCTGTTCTTTTTGCGCTGCACTGTATTGTACCGTCGCCAGTGTAATGGCTGAACCATTATCCGGAGTTGTAGTTGCCGAACCGCTGCCCAGGATGACCTGGTTGGTAGATGCATTGAATGTTACCGGCACCTTCAGTGCATCCGCCAGCGCCCGGACCGGAAGGTAAGTTGTATCATTATAAGTAATTGGCGACAATGTCTTACCATTGCCGTCTACCGGCGTATAAGCCGCTCCGTTTACTTTGAAGCCGATGCTGTGGTTAAGGTACGCGCTGATCTTCTGCATATTCGTCCCTGCGTATACACCGGCTGAACCTGTAATGGCCATTCCGAATACCATCGTTGCTATGATCATTTTTTTGCTTTTCATTAATATCGTCTCCCTTGTGTGTGTGTTGTTTGTTTGTGTGTCCCTTGCTATAGATTCATTAAACCATTAACTTGTTTCTAACTTGTATCCGGATTGTAAAGAAGTAATTCCGAATCTGCACAAGGCTGTTAACGGCTGTTCGGGACTGTAATCTGATACACTTCGGTGTACAGGATATCTCTGAAATGCTGGAATTCCTTCAGGGTAACTGCCCGGGGATAGGTCATAATGCGCAATGGCAAATCGGCTTGTCCCGCGCGCAGCGGCGGCTGCACATAAGTGTACGGATTCAGATAAAAGCCCAGCCGCTCATAGAATCCGATCCTCCGCTGCTCCATTTCCCCTTCCGGCGGCTCTACCTCCAGAAGCACAGGCTTGTCCGATCGGCTAATATAGCTGTTCATCAGCTTCTTGCCGATTCCCCCGCCCCGTATATCCGGGTTAACGGCAATATGTTCAACAAACCGCAATTCGGGAAATTCCCAGGCGGCCATAAAAGCGAGCGTCCGGCCCGCTGCATCCTTTTCGGTATACAGGTGATAATTCGGGTTCGCCAGCAAAGCCTGCTGCCCGCTATAGGTTCTGATCTCACTTACCGGAAAAGAAGCTTCCATAATAGCGAATATCTCATCAAAGGTTGTTCCGCTGATTAGCGATGGATTGTTCATGGTCTGCTGCCCGCTTTCTGCTGTTTCTGTTGTGTGAAGCGCCTTGCTTTATTTTACCCGTAATTGCTGTATGAATAACTTCAAGGGAAACTACACTAGACATGTCACATGTCTAAACCTGCTTATATAAAAAAACGATGCCCGGAGGCATCATCTGAGGGTTGTCGCTGCTTCAGTTTATAATATCTATCCGGCCTAATCCAGATTGGACAGATCATTCGCAGTTCCGGCCACATGCTCAAATGCCCGGCTTAACTCCTGCATCGCTTGTCCCTGATGCTGTGAGAATGACATGATTTGCTGGATGGACTGATCCATCTGCAGAATAGACTGTTTCATCCCTGCCAGCTGGCTGTGGATGCTCTTCACCAGTGCGTGACTGTCATTAGCCAGCTTGCGGATTTCTGTCGCCACCACGCCGAAGCCCCGCCCCTGCTCACCGGCTCTGGCCGCTTCAATCGCCGCATTAAGCCCGAGCATATGTGACTGGTCAGCGATCCGCTTGACGGAGGAGAGAATCTCAAAGCTGCTCTCGATATCATGCACCATGGAATTCGAGCTGCTGACTAACTCATCCAGCCTTTGGGTAATCCCCATAGAGGAACGGGTCACTTCTTCAGAGGTTGCCGTCATTTCCTCCACCAGGGAGGATAATTCCTGGGCACCATCCTGCAGCCTTGCCGCCTTGTGATTGGATACCATCGCTGCTATAACACCAACGACTTCACCCTCACGCATGACCGGGACTGCCGTGGAGAGATAGGATATGCCGAAAGCTTCCGGGCCGCGTTCCTCGCGCTGCACTTTGCCAGTCTCCAGTGCTGCATACGATACCGTTCCTCTGAATTTCTCGATAGGCGCACCTACCGGAACCTTCAGATCAATCTTCTCACCGGGAAGATAAGCCAGCACCTTGTCCGTATCAGCGAGCACCAGCGCAGCATCCTCGGGATATGTTTTCTGAATCATACTGAGCACATTCTGCAGTTGCCCAAGCTTGTCCGCCTGTTTATCCTCCAGCATAACTATCGACCGCCTGTTCCGTAATTTTCAATATTCAGGTCTGATTATATCATTTTATGAAAAGGGTAATTGAATTTTTCTGAAAAACACTGCACAAGCATTGCATAATAACTAGGAGAAACTACTGGTTCTGCCCCACGGAGAATTTCCTTCATATAATGTACTGGCGGTGCAGCCTCTTCCTGCTTGTTCACCACCACGAAGGTTATAGCCTCTCTATACGTGCCGTCTTCACACAGGACCTCCACAACAGCCGGACGGTATAAGCCTTCTTCCACACCTTCCCGTGCATACAGATAATTCTCCAGACATTCGGGTGTAATCCGGTACAGTTTGCCTTCGGTCCTCCCGCCGCGTTCCGTAAGATCAGCCCGCCCTCCGTCGGCGAGAGGCAAGGTGAATTCCATCCTGAAGCCTTCCAGTACCCCGCGCCCCTCCACTCTGCTGAAGCTTTCCCCACGTCCGGCCTGTTCGATCCGTTCCAAGTCCATACAGCTTCCATAGGCAAAATAGAGCAGATCTTGCTTCCGCTTCAGCCGCTGCAGCTTCCAGTCACCTTCCGGGATTACCGCATAGCTATGCGGACGCCTGTACACATAAACCCATGCTTCCAGCATGCCGCCATCTGTCCGCACTTCTGCCCTAATCCGTTCGTATTCATTCCGCGGATTCCCGGGGCCATAGTACTCCTCCAGCCGGTCAAGTCCCGCAAGTACCCGGCCGGACACTTCATACAGCTCGCCCGCTACCCGCTCTGCACCTGAGCCCTCCAGCAGAACCGGATAACCGAGGCCCGTATCCGCCATGCAACCGTTCGTTTCTGCCAGAGCGGAGCATAATCTGCTGTTCTCCAGCAAATCATGATACAGCTCACCCTTGCGCAAGGTTCCGTACACAAACACTAACTCCATGTGGTCCTCCCCTATAAATGTTTATATCTATATTATAATTATATAAGAACCTTCAAAATAAAAGCTGTCACAGAACATTCTCGGTACCGTCAGGGCGATTTAGCATCTGGTACTAGGAGAACGTGCTATACTATATTTATCAGAAACATCATCATGCTTGTATAGGAGAGGTTCATTTGGATAATCAACGCTGGATCGCACCTGAATTCTACAATCTCACTTCGGAGATGGAGCGGCATCCTGAAGATAAGATTGCACTTAAATGGTTACAAGAGAATGGAAATTTGGAGACCATCACCTACGGCGCACTGATGGCCCAGGCTAACCGTCTGGCAGGCGGATTATCCGGTCTTGGCCTGAAGCAAGGCGACCGGGTCCTGGTCATGGTTCCCCGCCGTATTATCGCCTATGTTATCTATCTGGCCTGCCTGAAGCTGGGACTTGCTGTTATTCCATCTTCTGAAATGCTGCGGGCCAAGGATCTGTCTTACAGGCTGCGCCATTCGGAAGCCCGTGCGGTCATTGTCTGGTCCGAGGTGACCGGTGAAGTGAACAAGATCGCCGAAGATCTGCCTGCGCTGGACTACCGCCTGTCTGTGTCCAGCGGTGAAGCTGAGCCCGAGACAGGCTGGGTGGATCTTGAGGGATTGATGGACGGACAAAGCGATTCCTTCCCTGCGGTTGCCAGCCGCCGGGACGATATCGCTATCCTGGCCTACACCTCCGGTACAACCGGCAACCCGAAAGCTGTAGTCCATACCCACGGCTGGGGATACGCCCATCTGCGGATCACCTCCTCGCTCTGGTTCGATATCCGGGAATCAGACACAGTGTGGGCAACCGCCGCACCGGGCTGGCAGAAGTGGATCTGGAGTCCATTCTTAACCGTACTAGGCAATGGAGCTACCGGCTTTGTCTACAATGGCCCTTTCCATCCGGACCGCTACCTCCAGCTGCTGCAGGATGAGAAGATTGGAGTATTGTGCTGTACGCCTACCGAATACCGCCTGATGGCTAAGACTGAAGGCTTGGCACAATATGATCTGTCGAATCTGCGCTGTGCAGTATCCGCCGGTGAGCCGCTGAATCAGGAGGTCATCCACACCTTCCAGCAGCACTTCGACATTACGATCCGCGACGGCTACGGGCAAACAGAGAGCACGCTCATCATCGCGGCGCTGAAGGACGAACCGATCCGCGTCGGCTCCATGGGCAAATCGATCGCTCCCGGAATCGTAGAAGTTATCGACGAGGAAGGACAGCCGCTTCCGGCCGGAGTGGTCGGAGATATAGCCGTGCATTTAAGCATGCCGGCCTTGTTCCAGAACTACTATAAGGACCCCGAGCGCAAAGCAAACGCCTCGCATGGAGAATACTTCGTAACCGGCGACCGGGCGCGCAAGGATGAGGACGGCTATTTCTGGTTCGAGGGCCGCGGGGATGACATCATCATCAGCTCCGGCTACACCATCGGACCGTTCGAAGTGGAAGAAGCATTAATGAAGCATACCCTGGTCAAGGAATGCGCAGTGGTCGCAAGTCCAGACGAGATCCGCGGCTCGGTCGTCAAAGCTTTTGTCGTGCTTAAGGACGGCCATGCCGGCACTCCGGAGCTGGCCAAAGAGCTGCAGTCCCATGTTAAGGAACAGACTGCGCCGTACAAGTACCCGCGCAAGATCGAATTCATTACGGATCTGCCGAAGACGGCCTCCGGCAAAATCCGCAGAATCGAGCTGCGCGAGCAGGAGAAGAAGGCTGTGCAGGAGTAAGCTTGCAAGATGAAGGAACCGTGCCTATACGGCAGTTCCTTATCTGCAGAATAATAAAATCCCCGTTCCTGCAGTGATGCAGGACGGGGATTTTTTTGTATTTTGGAGCAGAACAAGCCTTCATCTCTAACGAAAGCGGATAGACTTAGTCTGTCTTTGCTGGCCTGAACTCCGCTTGTTATTCGAGATTAGCAGTAATACGGCATACAGAATGACAAGAATGAGCGTGGTAATCAGGCTCCCCTCGAGGCCGAACCTGCCCCCGGTCAGCAGATCATTTCCTTGTAAGGATACCGAATAGATGCCCTTGGGCGTATTCCCGCTCACCGCAACCCCGTATATGTAGCCCTGGAACAGATTCCAGGAGATATGCAGCGCCATCGCAGCATACAAATTGCCTGTGCGGAGAGTCACCCAAGAGAAGATCAAGGCGATAATCACAATGTTCAGTCCACTGATCCAGCTGTATCCGGGATTCGCCATATGGGCAAGCGAGAACAAGATGGAGGTCATGCCCACCGCTGCCGGAACACCGATCCTTGAGGACAGCAGATGCTGAAGGTATCCTCTGAAGACCACCTCTTCACAGATTCCGGCCAGCAATGCCGTAATCACAATATCCGCCGCATCAAGCTGTCCGAACCGTGGCTGTGACCACTCTCCCTGAACCACAGCATTCCCCAGACCCCACAGCACCAGCAGAACGGAGGTCAGCAGCAGTGCTCCGCCTGCGAATCCGGCAGCGAACCGCTTGCCGTCAGGCCTGGACAGTCCAATACTAGACAAAGGACACTTATGTATTACCCTCACCGTATAACACACAACGATAAACGAATAAATTCCTGTGGATTTGAACACTCGCACCCAGCCGTCCGGATCGAACAGTCCTGTGGAACCCACCTTCAGCGATAGGCCAAAGGAGACAATTACCGTCAGAAGCGCAATAGCCCCGCCTGCCAGTATGATCTCCCAGCCTGCTCTGAGCTGTCTGTCCCGGTTCCTGAATAGAAATTGCATGTTGGATATTCCCCTTCCCTTTCGTTCATGTCATCCGTTAGACGGACCCGAAAGGGAAGTTCCCTGCAATAAAATTGAAAACATGCTCAATAATCCGTATCCCGCAGCTTCTTACTCCGACCAGTACTTCGCATCCGGATTCAGTGCCGCGCCTACCTCGCCTTCCGTGACCAGATCACAGTCCAGGTAGCCTTCTTCATCCAGGAAATATACCTCCTGCTTATAGAATTCGCACAGTGTCTCCAGGAATTTCTCCGGTGAATCATACATGATCACCAAGTCGCCGTAGTCATGCAGCAGGTCGCATACCCGCTCCACTCCGTCCTCAGACCGGTAATAGCAGATAAAATCACTGCCGTAGTTCGTCAGCAGCGGCAGCACGATCCCGCCGCCGGTATAGCCCTTCTCCTGCAGGATACCTGACAGTACAGCCACTTCCTGGCTGTATTCCCCGATATGGATCAGCCGGTAGCCCGGAATGAATTCAATCAGGCTGGGCTCTTCTTCACCGCTGCTCGTTCCCAGAACGGTGTCATAGATCGCCTGCAAAAGCCCAGGGACCCCGGGGACAAACTCTGAAATAACGGCACTGCCTCCTGCCGGAGCCTTACCCAGACTGGCGGTGTAGCCGGGCCGCAATTGCGCGGACAGCTCCAGGAATTCCTGAAATTTACTGGTAAGCATACAATCATCCTCTGCTTAAATTTAATATAGTGCGCCTGCGCCTGTATGAACATCATCGGTCATTTTATATACTTTGCGGCCTACGGTCTTGGCCTCTGCGAACATGGATGTAATGACCTCCTGCACTGTAGTAATCTCACTCACCAGACCCGCAATCTGTCCGGCCATTATTGAACCGTTCTCTGTATCGCCGTCCCGGACCGCTAGGCCCAGAGAACCCATTGCCAGTGCCTCCAGCTCCTCTTTGCTTGCCCCGCCATTCTCCAGCCTCATGTACTCCAGCGTCATACGGTTCTTAATGCTGCGCACAGGAACACCAAGCGAACGGCCGGTTACCACTGTATCGCCATCCCGGGCGGCAACCACCGCCTGCTTAAATTGCTCATGCGCCGGACATTCAATCGTCGCCAGGAAGCGTGTGCCCACCTGCACGCCTTGCGCTCCCAGCGCAAACGCTGCCGCCGCTCCCCGTCCGTCGGCAATTCCGCCGGCAGCAATAACCGGAATAGATACAGCATCCGCTGCCTGCGGAATAAGCACCATGGTCGTGGTCTCTCCCACATGGCCCCCCGCCTCCGTGCCTTCGGCCACAATCGCGTCGACTCCCAGCGCCTCCATTTTCCGGGCAATCTGCACAGAAGGAACTACGGGAATGACCACTATGCCTGCCGCCTTCCACATAGCTACATAATTCTTGGGCGAACCCGCTCCTGTGGTTACAACCTTCACACCTTCGTCTATCACCAATTGTGCCAGCTCATCCCGGTTAGGAGCCATCAGCATCAGGTTGACACCGAAGGGCTTCGTCGTTAGGCTTTTACACTTGTTAATCTCTTCCCGCAGCCGGTCCGCACTCATCCCGCCGGAGGCGATGACTCCGAGTCCCCCCGCATTCGATACCGCTGCCGCCAGTTCAGCGAAGGCAATCTGCGCCATGGCCCCCTGGATAATCGGATAGGTGATCCCCAGCATTCTTGCAATACTCATAATCGTTCCTCCTCAGACTCTTATGATTCCGCTTACCGTTCACGCCATCACGCCAAAAAGCGGATCGATAAGGAAGGCTCCCCTATCTCTCCGCTTGCTGCTTCTACACTATTTGGTGGCCGAAACCCACATTTTCTCCAGCCACTGATCGAAATTCTCGCCCTTCTCGCCTTCGTAGGCGTCGTAGACGTCAATCCGCATCTTCTTCAGCTTCTCTTTGAATTCTTCGTAAGAATGGTCTTTGGGGAGACTCTTCTTAATCCGCAGAATAATCTTCGATACCCCTCTGAACAATTCGGCTTTGTTCTTCGACGGAACTGTGACCTCTTCGCCGAAGGCTCTCAGCTTGTTGTATGCGGCTTCTTGAACAGTATATACAGGATCGCTGATCATCAGGCGATTAAGGATATCAATAATTTGTTTGTGGTTATAGCGGCCCAGTTCTTCCACTGCTTCAAGACGCGCTCTCCAGTCTGCGGAGCGGCCGGCGGATTTCTTCAGTTCCTCGTAATTCTCAGGCAGCTCTTGGATTACTTCTTCATTATTCAAACGATACAATCCCCTTCTTGGTTAAATCTGATATATAGAACGTTTATCTTACATAGTGCAATTCTACAGTACTGCGCTCCTTGATTTCAATCTTTTGTACAAACATTCTGGGATTGCGGCCTAACCGGCCAATATTATTCATTGCCTCCGGCATGACCGGCTTCCGGTTCAGCAACAGCCGCAGGCTTGCCGGCCTCGATCAGCACCTTGTTGCCCAGCAGGAAAAATCCTTGGATGAACAGCAGAATCCCCGTGATGATCAGCAGCCATTCAATCTGGATGAGGTCCGCCAGCGGCCCGAAGACCAGCATCCCCAGCGGCATCATTGAACTCGAAATCATGCCCAGCACCCCGAAGACCCGGCCCAGATAATCCGGCTCCACCTTCTCCTGCAGCAGCACTGTGGAGGGGGTATTGAAGAACGGCAGCGCAAGTCCCACCAGCCCCATTACGCCAAGATAAATCCAGAAGACCGGAATTACACCGAGCGCAAACGTACATAACCCGACGGCAAGGGCTGATAGGGTCATGGTGTGGACCCGGTTCCGGAAACCCGGCCATGCGGCCATCAGCAGCCCGCCAAGCATCATTCCGATAGAAAATGTAATTTCAATGGCGGTCAGCCGCCAGATATCCCCGCCGAAGGTTCGCGTAACCTGCAGCGGAGTCAGAAACGACACCGGGGCCGCGAGCACAAAGAAAAAGGCGCAGAAGATAAAAAAGCTTCTTATATATTCATGCTGCCGGATATAGCTGAAGCCCTGGCGCAGATCATTTAAATAGCTTAGTGTCTGTTCTGCAGCAGCCTTGGCATGAAGCGGCACCTGCACGAAGAAGAACAGCGTCAGGACAGCCACTGCAGCGGTAATCACATCGATGAAAAATATAACTTCAATGCTTGCCATAGTCAGCAGTGCTCCGCTCAGCATCGGGGACAGCAGCATCACCATTGCCTGGATACTGCCGTTGATTCCGCTGATCCGGGTCAGTTTGTCTTCCGGCACCAGCTGCGGCAGCATAGCCGCTACGGCCGGTGTCTGCACTCCGCCTCCAAGTGCCCGTACGGCAGACACCACAAATAGCAGCCACATCTGGTCGTATCCCAGCAGAAATAATATGGCCAGAACCAGCGTCGAGGCTGCGATGATGGAATCCGAGAGAACAATCAGCCATTTGCGGCTGTAACGGTCTGCCCAGACTCCTGCAAAGGGCGACAGCAAAAACATCGGCACAAATCCGCAGATAATCGCTAAAGTCATCATTACTCCGGACTGTGTATTTAGGGTAATATACCAGAGAATCGCATACTGGACCAGTGAAGATCCGAACAGCGAGACGGTCTGGCTGGTTAGGAAAAAGGCAATATTTCTCTTCCAGTCAGTGTTCATTGTCAGGGGATCCCTCCTCTTCCTCAGCACTTTAGAGTCATATTCTAGCATAGTTTGCACAGCGCCACCTAATGGATTTTGACCATGTAGAAACGTCTTTGCCGTCCTTTTTTAGGCGGTACCGTTTCAGCGAGAAAGATAAGGATAATTCATGCGCAGAGCATATAAATTCTTATCTTTTAAAGAACCCGGAAAAAGTATATTATGTACAAACTAATCAGCGAGAGTATAGGAGGCATGCCATAAATGAAAGCTATCGCCATTCATGAGACCAGCCCCGCTGGAAACTTATCAGAGATTGATATCCCTGTGCCCGTTCCCGGTGAGCATGAAATACTGATTGAAATGCACGCAACTTCTGTTAATCCGGCGGATTTGAAGGTCAGGGACGGCTCATTGTCCGCTGGCAGCAGTCCTACTGCTGACTTGCCGCTGATTCCCGGAATAGACGTTGCCGGAGTGGTAGTGAGTACAGGCAGCGGGGTAAGCCGCTTCAAAGCCGGGGATGAGGTGTTTGGGCTGAAGCAGGTAACAGCGGGCGGAGCTTACGCGGAGTATACGCTGGCAAGCGGGCATGAGCTTGCGCTGAAGCCGCGGGGGTTATCCTTCGAGGCAGCCGGCGTGCTGCCTGCTGCGGGACTTGCCGCCTGGCAGGCGCTGGCCGCGGCCAAGGTCTCCAGCCGGGACCGCGTTCTGATTCACGACGGCACGGGAGGTATCGGCAGCTTGGCTATCCAGCTCGCCAAGCTGCGGGGAGCTACCGTGATTACGACGGTAAGCGGCGATGAGCTTGATCTGGCCTGGGGCATCGGAGCCGACCAGGCGATAGACTGCCAAGAGCAGGATTTCGCCGCCATTCTCGGCCAGAGCATAGATGTTGTAATTGACACCGCCGGAGGTACCATCCTGAACCGGAGCTTCGCGGTTCTTGCGCCCGGCGGAAGACTGATCTCCACAGTGGAGCAGCCAGACCCGGTACAAGCGGCGGCCGGGAGGATCACTGCAGCGTACATCAGTCCCGCTGCCGACTCTTTCCAGTTGGCCGAGCTGGCCCGGCTTACGGCGGAGCACCGGCTGAAGCCGTTAATCGGCCAGTCCTTCCCGCTCAGTGCAGAAGGACTGCGCAGCGCACATCTGCTTAGCGAAGGCCAGCAGGTTCTGGGCAAAATCGCTATTACTATTAAATAGTAGGCAGCTACTGCGGAAACCCGTTTATTCTTAGAAGCATTAGTCCGCAGACAGCCGTAAGCTGCTTCACTAAAGTTCAAGCGGAGGAAATCCCGCCCGGCTCCATAGCCACAAGGGGGTATGGACATCAGTCGGCGCAAGGCCTGTATTCAGCAGCACAGTAACGCATGCTTCTGCCACCCGCCTGCGGTCTTCAGCAGTACCGATCAACACATCACAGCTGATAGGCATTCCGCTGATCGTTCAGGGACATGGCCAGGGTCAGCACATCCGGCAGCTCTCCGGCTGGAACAATGCCCGGCAGGGCATCCTCCGGCATCACTTCCCGCCCAGCAGCCCCTGCGTATGCATCTGCAGCAGCAGCTGTATTTTATCAAACAGGTTCGTCGGTATATGTTCCCTCAATTCAGTTGAAATTCATGCACCAGCACGACCAGCAGCACAGCCACAAGAATGCCGGGCAGAAGATTAGCTACCTTGATCTTGGTGACTCCCAGCAGATTCAGGCCGATCGCCATAATCATAATGCCGCCCGCCGCCGTCATCTCTGCAATACAGTCGTTCAACAGCGCATCCGGCACAAACCGGGTGATCTGTGTAGCGAGCAGGGCAATAATCCCTTCATATAGAACAACAGGGATGGCCGAGAACAGAACCCCTACCCCCAGCGTCGAGGTCAGAATAACCGAAATGAATCCGTCCATAATCGCTTTGGTATACAGAATCTGATGATCACCTTTGATGCCGCTGTCCAGCGCTCCGAGAATCGCCATCGCTCCCACCACATACACCAGGCTTGCCGTGACGAAACCCAGCGAGATGCTGCCCTGTCCGCCCGACCCCACTCTGCGCTCCAGCCAATTCCCTGCACGGGTGAATTTGTCCTCAATGTTGATCCATTCACCGGCTACCGCCCCAATCACTAGGCTTAGAATGACAATCAGGAAATCCCCGCTTTTGAGGCCCATCTGCACGCCCAGCACGACAATCGCCAGCCCAATCCCGTTCATCACCGTATTCTTCATACTCTCCGGTATCCGTTCCAGCAGCTTGCCCAGCATTGTTCCGATAATAATGGCTACTCCATTCACCAAAGCTCCCAACAGCACCATTCTCAGCAGTTCCCCCAACTATAATTTCTCTCTTATCTTAGCATTATAGGGGTAGTAGGCATTGCCTCGTCAAGAGTGATATCGGCCAGTCAGATGCACAAGCTTATCGGGATTCCGGATCAGATAAATATTATGAATAAACTCTCCTTCTGCATGCAGCAGCGCCGCCACTTCAATGCCTGCACCAGAGCGGACGATCAGGCCGGTCTGGCCGTTAATTTCAGCAATCTCCGGGATAGCCCCTTCCTCATAAAGTGGCGCCTTGCCGGTAATGCCGAATAGGAAGCGTGCCACGAACTCTCTAGACTGAATGGGATGAGCGGCAGCGGATCTCTTGCCTCCTCCATCAGAGATAAGCACAATATCCTCGGCAAGCATGGATACCACAGCATCGATCTTCCCCTGATGAAGCGCACCAAGCAAACGGCGGACCCATTCTTCGCTTGATGCTTCGGGCTGGATTCTCGCTTCCGGGGCAATTCCCATCTTGCCCTTGGCCCGGCTGAGCAGCTTGCGGCAATGAACCTCACTTGTGCCTACTAGTCCGGCTATGTCGGAATAGTCGAAGGCAAGCGCCTCGCGAAGCACAAATACCGCCCGTTCCGCAGGTGTCAGCCGCTCCAGCAGGACCAGCATTGCGTAGGACAACAGTTCGTTAGTAACTACCCCTTCAATGGCCTGATCCTCGGAAGTCAGAACAGGCACGGGAAGCCACTCGCCGAAATACTGTTCCCGCCGCTTGCGCGCCGACCTGAGCACATCCAGGCAGCGGTTCGTTATCATTTTGCACAGATACGCTTTGGGGTTGGACAGACGATCCGGATCGATCCCGTGCACCTTCAGAAATACGTCCTGCACCGCATCTTCAGCATCGGATACCGATCCTGTCAGCTGATAGGCGAGGGTGAACAGCAGCGCCTTGTACTGTCTATATAAGTTCTCCACTTCATCACGTCCATTCTTAACGGCTTGCTTCCATTCTAATCTATTTCAAAAAACTTGCGGCATCCCAGGTGAACTTTCTCAGCCGCCAGCCCAGTCTGCCTGTAATCAGAATGTCCAGCCCCCATTGATGTGTCCAGGCCATGCCGCGTCCCGGCCCCAGCCCGAAACAGAAAAATGTCATGTACGCTTTATGTTCAGGTGCAGGGCGTCCGGAAATATCTGCCCAGATGATCTTGGCCAGCCGTGATGCCTGCCCTATCGCCTCCTTACAGGTCTTCCCGTCTACATGGCCGCTTCCGGGCTCTGCAATCCTGGCACAATCGCCAATGCTGTACACACCCGGCGCGTCATGGACACGGTAGCTCGCATCTACACAGATGAAGCCGCCTGGCGTAAGCGGCAATCCCAGACTGCCAAGCATAGGACTCGGCTGCAGCCCGAGTGTCCAAATACATAACCCTGCCGGAATCGTAGTACCGTCATCCAGAGCTACCGTCCCCGCCTGGCTGCTGACTACTTTACGTTCATGCTTGACCTCTACGCCATACGTTCCGAGCACCTGCTCCAGCTTCAGCCCCACCTTGACCGGTCCCTCCGGAAATAAACGTGAACTGGCATTGATCAGTTGTATGCTAAGCCCATCCGGATCAAGCCCCAGCTGCCGGGCTTCCTCCCGGACGGCAAAAGCCAGCTCTGCCGATGTCTCGATACCACTTATCCCCGCCCCGGCCACGACGATGGTCATTAACCTCTGCCGCTCTACACTTTCCGTCACAATTGCCGCCTGCTTCAGATTGGCACGCCAGCTCTCGCGGATGCTCCCCGCAGCTTCGGGATCACTCAATACCATTCCGCCTTGCCCAGGCCCGGGTCCCCTCACTATACTGCCTGCTGCCAGGATCAGAATATCATAGCTTAAGCTGGCGGGTTCTCCTTCCGCACCGGTGTACAGCAGCCTTTTCTCAGCGGATACAATCCGGGTTACAGCGGCCTGCAGAAACTCCACCCCCTGTGGAAACATCTCTTTCAGAGGAATCGTGATCTGCTCATTTCCGGCAGCCACTCTAAATAGTAGCACCTTACGTAAATGATACGGATTCTGGTCAACCAGAATGATTCTCAGCTTATGTCCAGCCGTCTTCTCTTCTTTAAAAGTTTGTCGGATTTCTTTAACTGCATGAATTCCCGCATATCCGCCGCCAACCACGACACAGGTCCATTCCTTCATTTCAGCCACTCCCCATTAGGTTTTGCACATATAACGGGATCAGAGCGGATTCTGTGACCGGAACAGGCAGGTAAATTGACAAATTTCTGTTAACGGTGGTACGCTCTCTCTATTATCGTTCTCGTAATCTAAGCAGAACCGGACGGCTGTTTCAACGAAAAAGATTAAGGACAATTTATTGTATCTACATAAACTGAGCTTTAGCCTGCAACCGAATATTTCTATCTTTAAACAAATCTGGTGCGGATCTGTTCAAACCAAGTAAGGAGAGTCTCTATGACTGACCGGTACACCCTCGACAAAGGGAGCTTATCTAAGGAAATAAACCTTCTTCTTGCGCTTTTGACTTCCGGGAATATGAATGAAACGGCACAGCAGCATCCGCAGCTGTTCGCGGATCTGGACTGGGATTTATTCTTGCGGCTTACCCTGCATCACCGGGTATACCCTTATCTGTACCCGAAACTCAGCCGGATGGACGGGGATGTAATTCCTGCCAGCGTTCTGGAGCGGTTGAAAATGGAATACCGCCGCAACACCGTCCAGATGCTCCAGCTTAGCGGCGAAATGAGTAATCTCGGCACTCAGCTGGCCGAGCTGAATATCCGCTGCCTGTTCCTCAAAGGCCCGGTGCTTGCCCAGGCACTCTACGGGGATATCTCGCTGCGGACCTCACGGGACCTTGATTTCCTGGTGCCGATGGCGCAGCTGCAGGATACGGAAGCCCTGCTGATCCGGCTGGGGTATGTGAAGGAAGAAACGTTCGAGAGCATCCTCGGGGACTGGAAATGGCGGGAGCATCATACTACATTCAATCATCCGGTAAGTAAAATTAAGGCAGAGGTACACTGGAGATTAAGCCCGGGGCCGTCTAAGGAACCCGATTTCGATACGCTGTGGAAGCATGCGCGGACAAGCAGCCAATTCGGCCGGAATGTCCACTATCTGGGCCAGGAGGATCTGTTCCTGTTCCTGGCCGCTCATGGAGCCAGACATGGCTGGTCCCGGCTGAGATGGCTGCTGGACATCAAAATGCTGCTGTTGCAGCAGCCTGATTCCGCTGTGCTGACCCGCCTGCTGCGGCGCTACAGCTATAGCACCGTGGGCGGACAGGCGCTTATTCTGGCGGCCGGTCTGCTGGAGGCGGAGATAGCGCCCGGCTTGTCTGCTCTGACGGACAAGCCCAAAGCCCGCAGATTAGCGCAGCGCGCCTTATTCTACGTGGCGCGGATGGTCAATCTGCACAACCCTCCGCTGGAGCCGGAGGTCGAGCGGCATTATAAATATTATCAGCCGGCGATTCTATCCCGCTGGCATCAAGTGCTGTATGTAACGGGCTTCCTGTATCCGTATGCAGCGGATGCGAAGACGCTGCCGCTGCCGGCGGCGCTGCATTTCTTGTATTTCCCCCTGCGTCCTTTCCTGTGGACCTGGCGGAAGGTAACGGGTGTGGAGAAGCAGATATAGCGACCGGGATGCGGGAACCGCACTTTAGCCAACAACCATACGAGTTACCGGTCAATTGCTGCTGGACTGGCGGGGCTGGTGAGACGGCGGGATTGGTGGGAATGGTCGAGCTGGTTGGACTGGCGGCTGGCGGGGCTGGTGAGACTGGTGGGGATGGCGGGACTGGCGGGGCTGGTGAGACTGGCGGGAATAGCAAATAAACACTTTAATTCTCGCATTCGAGGCGATTGCCGGCAGAACAGAGACTCTTAAGTAGACACTAGAGGCATTACAGTGACTCTTAAGTAGGCTCTAGAGGCATTAATGTAACCTTGAGTAAGCAATATCGGCATAAATGTTGTACGTTTTACAACTTTGGTCTCTGAATAGACGGGTGTTCGGGAGGATTGTTGTACAAAATACAAGAATAATCCGGCAAAGCCGCTTTAATACGCTGAAATGCTGCATTTCATACAACAATTCTGGATTTGAGCCGATAACAAGAGGAAAATGTTGTATTTCGTGCAGGATTTTAAAAACTTGCCGGATTTCTACCGTATACAGCGGATGAATCAGGAGATTCATCCGGCAACAGCGGCCGGAAACCGGAATTCCAATACTACCGCCGGTTCGGCCAGATTGGGCGGACAGCTTGCACGCACAGCTTGCACACACAGCTTGGACGGAAAGCTTGGACTGACTGCTTGGACTGACTGCTTGGACTCAAGACAATATAGGGGAGGGGCTAATTAGCCCCTCCCCTATATCGCTTCTTCCTGCCCGCTAAGCAAGCGGCTGAACATACCGCCCTTCTCCGAAGCCAGGCCGCTGTATATCCCCTGCTGGATCACCCGGCCCTGGTCGATGACCAGAATCTGATCCGCTCCCCGGATCGTGGACAGGCGGTGGGCAATGACGATGACCGTCACCGAGGTCTTCAGCCGCTCCAGCGCCTCCTGAATCCGCTTCTCGTTCTCGGTATCGAGCGCACTTGTTGCCTCATCGAGCACCAGGATGGACGGCTTGCGGATGATCGCGCGCGCCAGCACCAGGCGCTGCCGCTCCCCGCCGGACAGGCGTACGCCGCGGTCGCCGAGCAGCGTATCCAGTCCGTCCGGCAGCTTGCGGACAAAGTCCGCCGAAGACGCAAACTCCAGCGCCTCCCACAATTCCTCTTCCTCCGCATCCGGCTTGATCATCGTCAGATTATCGCGGATGGTCGCGTTATACAGAAAAGGGTCCTGTGCAACATACCCGATCGATCTCCGGTAAGCCAGCAGCCGCTCACCTGTGATTGGCTCGCCGTCAGCCAGGATCTCTCCGGTCTCCGGCTGCATCAGCCCCATGAGCAGATCAACGAGCGTGCTCTTCCCGGCGCCCGAACGGCCGACAATGGCCGTCATCTTCCGGGCCGGAATCACAACATTTACCTTCTGAAGTGAATACTCCGGTTCCTGCGGATGATAGCGGAAATCGACGTTTCTGGCTTCCAGGCTATGCTTCAAGGTCATAGGGGCTACCGCTTCCCCGCCTTCGACCCGGTCATGCTCCACAGCGGCAAGACATTCGTCCTGCAGCAGCTGCAGCTGTTTGAAGGATGGCAGGACGGATGCCAGCTGCTCCATCAGCGACTGCAGGGTCGAGAAGGTCGGCCAGAGCCGGGTGAACACCAGAATAACCAGCAGCAGGTTAGGCCCCTCCGCGTGCATGAACCGGAAGGAGACGAAGATAAATACGGCAATCAGCAGCGTGGAGGATAGTTTGTACAGCAGCTGCGAATTCGAACGCAGACGGGTATAGTCCAGCTGCTCCCGCTTCACCTCTCCAGTGAAGGCATGCAGCCACTCCAGCCGGGAATGCTCCAGATTATTGCTTTTGATATCCTTGATTCCGTTCAGCTGATCCGTAATTCCGCCCAAATAGGTCTTGCCGAGCTCCGTGCTGCGGCTGCCGAGCCGCTTGGCCTTACGGATGAAGCGGCGGGAGAATAGAGACAAGAGGACGGCGCAGACAAGCACCGAAAGCGTCATCTTGGGGGACAGCCAGAAGGCGAAGCCGATCTGCACAAGCGTGAACAGCAGCGAGGTGAGAAACTGCAGGAAGCAGCTGATGCCGGCAAGCACTCTGGCCAGCTCCGTGGTCATCACATTGATCAGATCGGAGGTCCGCTTTTTCAGAAAAAAAGACCATTCGGCCCGCAGCAACGCGCTATATACCTCATACCGCAGCTGTCTGCCGTAGGTCTGCTGAATCTCCACATTGCGGATGGCCACAGACCGCGCGATCAGATTCTGGCAGAGCACAATGAAGACATAACTGCCCAGTACCAGCAGCAGAGCCGTTGTCTGCGGCAATTCGGAGATAAAGCCGAGCCCCGGGAGATGGTAACCAGCCGAGGCTGTGCCGCCAAGCTGAATACCGGCCATACCCAGCATAGGCACAAGCAGCAATATGGCCGAGCTCTCCAGCAGACCGCTGATCACCATGCCTGCAAGATTGAGATATAATTTGACTCCCGACAAGCGCTGAAGCTGCCGGACATAATAGATTATCGCTTGCATGGGCCCACCTCGATCACTCGGCTTGTAAGACTTTGGCGAATTTCTCCACAACTACGAACCCCTGCATAGCATCGTCACCGGACACATAATATGCCCCGCTGCGCAGCCAGGCATGGGCGATCATCTGCCCCTGCTTATCCCGCGCCACTCCCATATAGAGGGTGCTCTCAATCCCCCGCTTCTCCAGCATCTTCAGACCGGCCACGGCTCTGACCATACAGGTGCTCTTCCAGGGCGTATAACGGCTCATCACGCGAATGACCTTCGTAATCTGCTGAATGCGGGGAATATCCGTGTCTTTGGATACCGCACTGGTCTCCAGGGATTGCACGCCGAGCTGCGGAGCAGTTCTGGCAAAAGGGAACAGCAGCTGGATTCTAACCAGCAAAAGCCGCCATAACGCTTCAGGAATCAGCGCCAGTGCGGCCTTATCATACATCAGCAGATGGCGGACGCGCCGCAGGGTCATCATGGCCCGCTGACGATGGCGACGAGATCCTCATTCAGCAGGCTCTGCACAAACTCAAACACGTCCTGCCGGGCCAGCTCCTCCGGAACCTCAAACATCTCTTGAATGATCCCGGCAATCTGGCCGATGGATACCGGCGAGGCCAGCGCCTCCCAGATCTCTCCCCCAACCTCACCGAGGTTGTAATACTTCCCGTTCTGCACATTCAGCATCACCTTCTCGCCATCCATGTCGCTGGCAATATTGCCTTCCCGCTGGACCAGAACCGATTCAAGGGACAGGACTTCTGCTGTATTCATATTCATAGATTCATCTCCTCCACCTTTTGCGTAATCGTCTCGAATATAAGCGAGGTCTGCTGCGCTGCACTGAAGCCCTGTTCGGGGCGGGTAAGCCGGTACATTGGCAGCCGACCCACGAAGGAAGCCAGCATACCGAAATGCCATTCCCTGACACCTATGCGGTCCACCAGCGCTTTTTGATAAGTATGATTATATAAGGTATGGAACCGTTCCAAGCCGCTGATAGGCTCTAGCGTAACCGGTCCGTCCTGCTGCGATACCGCCAATTCAAATATTCCGGCCAGCGACAGCGGTTCAGTCTGAAAGCGGTCATGTACAGGTACGGCAAACTTGGTCTCCCGCTGAAACAGCGGGCGGAACGCAGACGAATTCATTCCCAAATAGTCCAGGCTCTGCTGCCACAGCTTCTGCTGCGGGTAACCTGGAACAGCTAATGGAGTTCCATTATGCACCAACACGGGAATAACGTCGTCACTGACCAGAAGATGGCCCTGATCCATCAGATACGAGGCAAGTGTAGATTTGCCGGCCCCTGAACGCCCGACCAGCGCGTAGGCTTTGTTATCCAGCACAAGCGAGCTTCCATGAAGGGCGAGTATGCCTTTTTGCATCAGCAGAACCCCCATGCAGCTGCCCAGAATGAACAGGCGGATGCTAGCAGGATCAGCATGCTCTACCGGAGATACAGTGATTTTACTGCCATTCTGTATGGAAAAGACAGCCGTGTCTTTGACGATGAACATCACTTCATTCTCCGCTGTGCCAAGACTGGCTGTAATCTTTGGGATCGACTCCCAGCGCTCCGACAAATCAGCCTCTACCACAGATATGCTGCCGAGCATTCCAGGCTGGTCCGTACGGGGAAGTTCCGGCAAAGGAAATTCGCTGAGGATTTGCAGACCAAAGGCCTTATATCCGGGACATTGAACTATGCTTGCCATACTCTTCACTCCATCCTTATCAATTTCACCCGGATCCTGCGGATGATGTGAGGATAGCCCTTATCCCCCTCCAGCAAGCTAAGAGGGATGAGGGCTGGGGTATTCGGGCAGAAGACTAGGAGTGATGAACGATTTCATCAGGATCAGATTGGAACGAGTCGGCAATAGCGAGTCCCGGACCTGCCATAGTCATTTTAACGTCCAGCACTTCCAACGCAGGCTTGCTGTATTCCTTTTTCATATTTTTCACCCCCTTTCATAATATCCGTCAGGACAGCCGCTTCAAAAAGCGGTAGAACACCAGTCCTCGCGTGAGAAGGCGGAAATCCGTGTTGAAAATCAAAGATGGTGCGGGCTCACTACCCAGCCGGTCCAAGCATCCGGCGAGCCCGGCATGATTCAAGTAAGCTGAAGCACGCGGGTCCTGAATCATCTCCCGGAGCTCCTGCAGGAACAGCTGCCACTGCGGAAGCATGCGGGTGATTCCGTCCGCTCCCTGTACACCGCGCCGCTTGCGGTTCAGCCGGACTGTATCCGGCAGCCGTCCCTCCATTGCCCGGCGGATCAGCGACCGGTCCACTCCGTCCTGGACATATTGTCCTTCCGGCACGGACAGGCAGAAGTTGATTACGCGCAGATCATTCGTAGGGTCACGATCCCACACTCTGTACTTCAGCGACAGCTTGGTAGCAGCCGTGCCATTCACATTCCAGATATGCGGCTGCTGGAAATGCTGTCTGCGGATATCGTACACCGTCTGTGATGAGGATGTACCCTCAAGCTCTCTCAGCCGCTCATGCACTCCAGTCCGCCGGGCAAATTCCGGATGAATCAGCTCTGGAGGGACCTCCGGCTTCCCGGAGATCAGCCCGCTGATTCCGGGAAACACCTTACGGCCGACAATCTGCAGCACTTTCTTGCGGCTTGACTCCATCGTTTGATTATAAAGCTTGTTCTCCCGGTAGAAGGTGAGCCAGCGGAATTCCCGGAGCAGCTTCGCCTGGTAATCCAGTGCAGGCCCCCAGGAGACACTCCAGTTTCCCCGCTGTCCGCTGAGCAGAACACCGACACCCTTCATTTGCGCCTGCTCATATATGCCTTTGAGCCAATAGGAATTCTCTATGAATTTGTAGGGCATCTCCATAATATCCAGCCATTCGTCAATTTCGTTATAAGAACTCCGGTCTGGAAAGTTCAGAAAGCTGGGCTGAATATTCCCTACATGGTCAATCGTCTCTTGAATATAAGGACGCTCATCGGTCACCCGCTGGCCCAGGTTAAAGCCTGTAAAGTGGTCCACCGGATAAGAGCTGAATGTGAATAATGGCTTGCCGCAGCGGCGGAGCTCTTCAGCGGCGAAACTCACCACTGAGCCTGAATCCAGCCCACCGCTTAAGTTGGCGCCTGCGGCAAGGTGGGTACGCAGCCGGTCTCTGACTGCCCGCCCGAACACTTCCCGGAACGCTTCCTCGTACTCACCGTTGGTACGAAGCTTTAGTGGAGGCGGAGTCTGAAAAGTGTAGTACCGCGAGAAGATAGTCCCTGTCCCGCTGACCGTCATCGAATGGGCCGGGGGCAGCTGTTCGATTCCCTCATACACCGTGGTGAACATATCTGCCACATCGGTCCGGCCCTGATTGGCCAGGAATTCTGAGATCCAGCCTTCATTCAGACCCTGCCGGCTATCCGGCAAAGCGAGCAAAGGATGGATTACAGTGCAGAAGGAGAACAATCTGCCGGAGCGGCGGAAGTAGAGTGTCCGGTTGCCCGAGAAATCCCTCGCCCCGAACAGCATCTGCTTGCGCGCATCCCAGATCATGAAGGCAAAGTCTCCGATCAGATGGACCGGAGACTGATCACCCCATTTCTCATAGGCCAGCAGGATCAGCAGGCTGTCCGGAATGGAGTCACGGTCTTCCCGGACAACCTGAAGTTGTCCCAGCAGCTCACTGCGGTTATCAATGATCGCATCGGCCACAATGGCCATCCCGCGTTCCGGATCGTAATAGGGGAGAATCTCATTCCGCGACTGTGGAGTAATCCACTGCGAGTGACAGCCGAGGAAGATCCCCTCCGTCTGCCAGCTTCTGGCCGTATCAGCCGGATAACGCTGCAATTGCTGCATAAGGCGCGGACCCAGCTCCGGGTCCAGCGGCCCCTGCTGCATAGAATAGATTCCGGCGATTGCGCTCATTGTACGACCTCCAGCTGTCCGGGAATTCGATACCAGTTCTTAATAAAGAACATTTCTTACTATATAAGATAACGTTCTTACCATGGATTGTGAATAGTACCATCGAGTACTTTTAGGTATCCTTTAGCGTATTGACTTATCAGTATATGTATGGTATTAGGCAGAGGATAAAGCCCTATTATTTACAAGGGAAAATATCCCACATGCAAAAAGCGGAAGGTTCAGGGGGATTCCCCTGAACCTTCCGCTGTAAATATCCCTTATCTTTTAGTAAATAGAGAATTCAAAGATAGACGGCCCGTAAATATCAAAATCCCTTTCGGTCATATACAAGCGGATATAGCGTCCCTGAATCCCTTTGCCGCTTAAATCCACCGTCTCTGTCCAGCTTGTATCCCCCGGGTCACGATCCAGCGTTTCCACTGTTGTCCAGTCCCCCGGATCATCGGTAAGCGTGTCTGCGGTCTGAACCAGAACATGTCTCGCAAACGCCCGCTCCCACTTGATCACAAGACGCTGAATGTCATGGACACTGTTCAGATCCACATAGATCCACTCCGCCTCATTTCTTTGTCCCCAATCGGCTTCCCAGCGGTTCTCCGGATTGCCGTCAGTGATCACATTCGGATCGAAATTAGTATTGGAGCTGGATGCTGTAACCGCCCGGTGCAGGGCCAGATTGACCTCCACATCAGCCGCGAGCACAGTCTGGGTAATCTGGACGTCTGTATAACCTTCCGCCTGAATCCGTACCGGATAACTGCCAGCCTCATTAATACTGGATGAATTCAAAGTAATGACACCATCCGTAACGGAATAATCTGTTCCGGGCACCAGCTCCTTAGTACCCAAAGTGATAACAGAAATTGCACCTGCCCAGGCAATGTCGGATGCGAAGGTCAGTGTGAAGCTGCTGCCTGCGGTATTGCCGCTGGTATCTGGTGTTACAGCCGGAGGAGTCAGCTGCGCCGGTTCTTCTGGACCGGTTCCCCCGCCATTCCCGCCTCCGTCCGCCCTCACGCCGTGCACTTCAAATTCCCAGAGCGAGTACCCGTAAGCCGTTGCTCTCGCTGAGCCCAGCATGCGGACGTGGCGGGCTGCGATATTACCCAGTACAATCGTATCTATTCCTCCGTTACCCGCGCCCTCAGTGTAAGCATCACTCCAGTCACTTTCCGCAGGAACCGCTGCGGTTGCCACCTGAATCTTGTAAGCCTTGCCGTAAGCAGCTTCCCAGTTCAGCACAACGGTGTCTATAGTGTAGAGCGCCCCGAGATCAACGGCAATCCACTGCGGGTCCACTGCTGCTGCAGATTCCCAGCGCGTTGCTCCCGTTCCCTTGCCGTCAAAGGCATTAGCTGCGGGCTGCGGTTCTGTGGAGGCTGTTCCCGTCTTACCGGCAGCCACGTTCGGTGATGCTGTGGTAATCTCCTGTACAACTTCGTTTGCGCCGTATCCTTCTGCCAGCACAGAGATCGTATAGCTGCTGATCGCCGGGAATAGTGAGGCATCCAGCGTAATCAGACCAGCGGCAAGGGTCACTTTATCCATTGGGACCGTCACTCCGTTGATCTTGACGGTATGAATGGCGCTCTGCCATTCTTCCTGGCCTGCGAAGGTCAGCTCAATATTGCTGCCGAGCTTATTGTCCGTATGATCCGCATTCAGCTGCGGACCGCTGCGCACTTCCTTCAGTACGATGTCATCCAGATAGACATGATGCTCTTCATCCGGTGTGGCAGAAGTAGCTGTAATCACATTGCCCAGCAAGTACTTCAGCGACAGCGTAACTCCTGCCGCCGGCTTCAGCATAGCCGTGTGAACCGCAGCCGAATCATTTGTGAAGTCGAAATTGACTTTGGCATCACCGTTATAGCCGGTCAGCTCGATCTGAACCGGACGGTCCACCGTTGACCATCCGCGGAAGGCCAGCTCATAAGTCTTGCCGCCCTCCAGTTTAATCCCGGCCTGGGTAAGCTGCGTATACCAGCTTACCGGCACTCCCGGAGGACCCCATTCCAGTGTAATTCCTCCATTATAATGAATATTGAGATCGGCAACCCCGTCTGTCACCTCGAAGGTGGAATCCCCCTTCGTGCCTACCCAATGCTCCCAGCTCTCCGTTCCTTTGGAGAAGCTGCCGTTCGCCAGCAGATTGCCGTCACTTTCTATCAGAGACTGGCTTACTGCCGTATCCGCATAACCAGTTGCTTTTACCGTAACCGAATGAGAGCCGGCCGAAGTAAACGCCTCCGGACCAAGCACAATCAATCCCGGCTGCAGGGTGTATTTCTGATGATCCAGCAGCTGCCCGTCAATCAGCACCGCACTTATTGCTGTGCGCCATGCGGCATTATCGGTATAGGCCAGTTCGATCGGCTGGCCGACACGCAGATCGGTAGTATCCGCAGCCAGGGTCTGCGGCCGCTTCAGCGGGGCGTCCTTCACTTCCAGAACGACATTCCTGAAGGAGACCTCATGTGCGCCGGCCGGAGCCTGCGGCGTCTTGCCGAGCAGGAACTTGAGCGCCACATTATCATCGGCTGCCGGCTTGAACGTATACTCGAACTGCTTCCAGTCCGTGCCGAGCGTAATGGCGCCTGAATCAAAACGTCTGGTATAAGCCGCATTCTCCAGCGTTGCCTGAGTATCACGGGCTACTGAAGATTTCGCTTCGAACGACAGTGTATAGGTGAAGCCCTTGCTTAGCAGAAGGTTGGATTGGTTCAGCATGACATTCCATGCTTCAGTTCCGACACTGGCTACCGCAACCTTGGCCGCGCCGCCCGCTGCCGAGAAGGCGGCGGAAGCACCTTGTGTGAACGGCTCCCAGCCGGACAGGCCGGAGGAGAAATCCCCGTTCTTCAGCGGATACAGGCTTACAGTGCTGTAGTCCACATTGTTATTCGTCGTGCGGATCAGCCGGATGTTATCCAGCGTTACAGACGCGCTGCTGCCGCCAAGCTCAAGGATCAGCTGCCCTTCTGTATCGCTAATCTGTGCAGGCATCGTGAATGTCACAGTACTCACATTGTCAGTTGTACCTACCGCAATCTGGTTGTCCTGAGCGTAGACGGCAGTTCCGTCCTTGCTCACAAACTTAACGCCAACAGTCCTGTCAGCTTCCGCTCTGGCATTAAAGCTCAATTGATAAGTATCACTCTGCAGCAGATTGATTCCCTTTTGCACCAATTGGATATTCCCCGGCGTGCTTCCGCCATCCTGGATATGGACCGCCAGTTCCTCCAGCGCAGGGTTAACACTGGCCGTAGCGGCCGCACCCGCCGCAGTGAAATTCCAATACTTCATCCGGTCCATGGTGCCCAGATCGAAACCGCCGTTATAGATATGATTGCCGTCTTCCAGCGGCGCTTTCGCTCCGTTCGGATCGTTGACCTGCTCAACTTCTTCCAGACGCACATTACCGATCCAGACTGTATTTGTATTGAGGCCCAGATTGAATTCCAGCCGGGCTGCGATATCCGTTACAGCCGCCATCGGGAAGCTGTATTCATAGTGCTTCAATCCGGTTTTGAGTGCAGCCTCGAAATTATCGGAGTAAGCAGACCAGCCGTTGTCGGCATCGCCGCCCATTTTAATGGAGATCGAACGGTCTACCGAGGCTTTGGCATCAAAGCTCAGCTTATAATTATGTCCTCTCACAAGTGGAGCGTATTGAATCATCTGCAGCGCGTATGACTGGTTCCCTCCGTTTGTGGGTACGATTCTGGCATAATTGCGGCCGTCTATCGCTTCAACCGTTGCGCTTCCCGCACCGCTATAGTCCGGGGTGTGCAGGAAATTCCACTTGTCTGCGGCAAGCGTCTGGCTGCTGCTGGCAATGTCCGTTAAGCCCTGCTCAAAATTCGGGTCTGCGATATAGCTGCCATCTACCGGCTGCCGCGCTTCCGCAGGAACAGGCTCTATTTCCACCACCGGCTCAACCGGCTCACGAAGCGGCTTGCCGGACAGCTCGTAAGCACGTACATAGTCCACTTCCATGGCAGCTGGCAGCTTCGCATCCGGCGGAAGCAGATTGCCGTCAAAAGTACCGCCGATCGCCAAATTCAATATCAGATAAAAAGGCTTGTTGAACGGTGCAGGGAATGCGTACTTATCGGGCTGGCCGATACCTTCACTGCTCCACTCATTAACTGTCTTAAATACCTTGCCGTCTACGTACCAGCGGATTTCACCAGGCTCCCATTCGACCCCATAGGTATGGAACTGGGTTATCGACTCTCCTGCCGGGAAGTCGTAATCGCCGCCCGCAGATTTATTGTTCGGCCATTGCTTGCCGAAGTGAATCGTTCCGGCCACTTCCTGCGGCAGCCGTCCGCGCGCTTCCATAATATCCAGCTCACCGGAGGATGCCCAGGTTCCATAAGCGCTGTCTTTGGGCATCATCCAGAACGCCGGCCATATTCCCTGGCCTTCCGGCATCTTAATACGTGCCTCAAATTTGCCGTACTGCTGGGTATAGGTAGGTGAAGTCCAGAGCCGGCCTGAAGTATACGGTTTCCCGGCTAAGGTCTGTTTCCGGGCCGTAATTGTAAGCTTACCGTCTTGAACCTTCAGATTATCCTTCGAATAATACTGCTGTTCATTATTGCCCCAGCCGTCCAGCCCGAAATCCGAGCCGGTACCGTTTTGATAAGCCCATTTATCCAGGTTGACTCCGTTCGTGTCCACGTTGCTGCCGCTTCCGTCGAACTCATCGCCCCAGATCAGCTTCCACTCTCCAATGGTCTGCTGCAGCTCGGCGTCCGTATAGCCGGCGGCTTTGATAGTAACTGCTGCTTCGCCAACCCCGGTGAATACAGCTGACTTGATCGTAATGGCTCCGGCAGAAATGATATAATCCACATTCCGCTCAAGCGCGCTGCCGTCCAGCAGTACATCGGTAATCGCTTCCCGCCAGGCCGGACTGTCCGTGAATGTAATCTTCACATCCTTGCCCAGCACATTGTCCGTAGTTTCCGGCACAAGCACTGGCGCTGCCGAATCTTGAACCGGTGTGCTCGTCGGCGTACTTGTTGGCGTGCTCGTCGGCGTACTTGTTGGCGTGCTCGTCGGCGTACTTGTCGGCGAGCTCGTTGGTGTACTTATTGGCGTGCTCGTCGGCGTGCTCGTCGGTGTGCTCGTTGGTGTACTTGTCGGCGTGCTCGTTGGCGTACTTGTCGGTGTACTTGTCGGCGTGCTCGTTGGCGTACTTGTTGGCGTGCTCGTCGGCGTACTTGTTGGCGTGCTCGTCGGCGTACTTGTTGGTGTGCTCGTTGGTGTACTTGTCGGTGTGCTCGTTGGCGTACTTGGAGGATCGTTTACGGTTACGCTCGCCGGAGTGCTTGCAGGACGCAGCGTGGGGGTAGCAGTACTGCTTGTTTGTCCGTTTACAAGACCGCTGCTGACAGCATAAGCGCTTCCCTCTGTTACCGGCTTGTCGTTCAGAGTGGTTCCAGTTGAAGCCGTTCTGAACTCGGTAATGCTTCCCTTCACACTAAGAGCTGTACCCGTGGCCTCTTCTCTGACGTTCAGCTTGCCGACAGTGGACTTCTCACCTACATCAACTGCAGCGCTGCTCTGTACATCCAGCTCCCCGATAGTGGAGCTTCCTTCCAGAACTACCCGTACCGGCCCATCCGGTTTGTTCACCACAACAGAGCCCACTTGAGAGTTGCTGATATGCACCGAGTGAGCACCGCCCCCGTTCACATACAGCGTACCCTTGACGTCTATATGCTCGAGGATGACATCACCTTCTCCCACACCGGCCGTAACGAGAATATCTCCCGCTGCCTTCGTATCTTTGACCGTGCTTCCGCCGCTGGCAATCAGCACGTTTCCGGTTGCCGGCAGATTTCCGTATACTCCCGGAGCATGGACAATCTCTCCGGCCAGCCGGTCCAGCAGCGCGATAGCCTCAGCCCTTGTAATGGACTGCTGCGGACGCAGTGTCCCATCCTCGAATCCCTTCACATAACCGCCAGCCACAAGACTGGCGAGCGGCGCTTCGGCATATGCGGCAACCCTGCTGCGGTCATTGAATCCGGACAATACATTTGTATCCGCTTTCAACAACGGGAATAATGCCTCAGCCATCTTCGCCGCTTCCTGCCGGGTGACTGCGGCTTCCGGCAGGAACCTGCCATCAGGATATCCGTCAATATAGCCGGCTTGTCTTGCGATAGCCACTTGATCCGCATACCATTTGCCCGCACTCACATCGCTAAATGCCGACGCCGACTTGGTGCTGAAGCCAAACAATGCATTGATCAACTTGGAGAATTCTGCGCGGCTGATCTCCGCACCCGGCCGGAACTTGCCTCCGCTGCCGTTTGTCAGTCCAAGAGCCGCCCATTTCTCAATTTGTGCACGGGCCCAGTTCCCCTGGATATCTGCAAAGAACCCAGTGCCTGTCTGAACTGAGGATACCGGTGCCGCAGGGCCGTCTGCCAATGCCGCCCAGCCCGTTCCTGCCGGGCCGGCTACCAGAACCGCACTAAGCAGAATGGACGCGAATTTACGTTGTAATACGAAGCTGCTTCTTTTCATTATTTTCACTGTCCCTTCCGGATAATAAATTGCTTCATTATATATAGCAAAGGAACGCTACATTCGAACTTGCAGCGTTCCTGTTCACTAGCCCGTGCCTCTTACTACTTCCCGCTTATTTGCTGCTGGCAGAATTGTACCAGTCATTAACTTCCTTCGTGATTTGATCGCCGCCTGATTTCTTCCAGTTATCCACCATCGTGTCAAACTCATCGATAGGGGATTGGCCGTAGATGATTTTGGAATACGTCTGATTGATCAGCTTGTTCAGCAGCTCATTCTTCTGCTTCATCGTTTCGGTCAGCGGTCCCTGGAAGTAATTCTTCATGCGGATATCCTTCTGTTCCAGGACGATCTTCATCGCTTCAATATTCTCCGGCTTGCGGATCGCAGCCGATTGGATTTCATATGGCGTCACAGGAGCTTCGCCGTTAGCCAGCTTACTCATAGTGTCCGCATACAGCGACGGCTGGCGTGCGCCCTCAAAGGTCAGCGTGTAGTAGATCGGTTCAACCAGGTGTGTGCGGTCCGCATAGTCCGGGAAGAGATCCGGATATTTCTGCGGGTCCTTGGTGATGGTGCCGTCAGGCAGCTTAGCCCAGTCGTAACCTTCAGCAAAGCCGTTCTCGAACTCGCTGCCCTTTTCAGGGTTAGCCCAGTTGTCGAAGAAGAAGTTATAGTAGCGGAGCAGCGCCTCAGGGTTCTTGGCATCCTTGTTAATCAGCATCCAGCCGTTAACGGAAGGGTTGCCGCTCTGTGCGCCGATCTTGCCGTCAGGTCCGGCCGGAAGCGGATAACCTTTGTATTTCGCCCCTGGAACGTTGTTCAGCAGATCGCCGAACGGCCAGTCAGGCATCCAGTTACGGCCTACCAGTGCTCCTGCCTGGCCCTTGGTGAACAGCTCGGCTGCCCCGTTCTCATCCTTCAGCCCGGAATCCTTCGAGATATAGCCTTTATCCATCCAGGTCTTCAGTGTGGCAAGCGCCTGTTTGGCACCCGGATCGATCGAACCGTAGGTCAGGGTACCATCAGCCGATTTGTTCCATTGGCCCGGCAGTGTACCATAGTCCCCGAACAGCCAGCTGATATCACCCATCCAGCCGAGGAACGTATTCTTGAAGCCTGTTGCGATTCCGAGGGTATCCTTCTTGCCGTTGCCGTCAGGATCTTTGTTCACGAAGGCATCCATAATCGCTTCGAAATCTGCCAGCGTCTTCGGCGGCTGCAGGCCCAGCTTATCCATCCAGTCCTGACGCAGCCAGAGAAGCATGTCGTCATTGTAGGCATAATCCAGAACCGGAAGGGCCATCCGCTGGCCGTCACGGGTTACCGGGAGCCAGGTGTCGGCATTAAGCTCAACGCCCTTCTTGTAATTGTCTCCGGCATACTTATCGAACAGGTCACCGATATCCATGAATTGACCGGAATCAATCAGCATGTTGACGGTTTCCATGTCACCGCGGTAGGTGATCACATCCGGCATTTTTTCACCCGAGGAGAGCATCAGGCGCAGCTTCGTTTTGTAGGCATCATTGGTATCGGTTACGATCCAGTCGTATTTAACATCGATGCCCAGGTTATCTTTCATGTAACTTTGCATTACATTGTTCTCCATGGTCTCGCCATTCTTGAAGAAATAGTTCGTTCCGATCCCCTTAACGGTCGTAAGCGTAATCGGCTCTACATATTTGCTTCCATCCCAGCCCGTTTCATCCACATTGCCCGCTGCATTCGTTGCACTGGCATTGCCGCCTGCATTAGTGCTCTCTGCAGCCGCTTTGGTCGCAGCCGGCTCATTCTGGGCATTATTGCCGTTACCCGAACAGGCCGTTACACTGAACGCCAGAGCCGAAACCAGCAATACGCTGGACACTCGTTTGAGTTGCATATTGATCTTGTCCCCCTACATGTATAATTGATTGAGAGCGCTTACTGTCCCCTCACACACTCACTATAAAACCGGTTTCGATTTAAGGAAATGCCCTAAATTTGGTCCCGATGCCAATATATTATCCTCTTGCCTGTTACTCTTTAATGGCCCCCAATACGATACCCTTCACGAAAAAGCGCTGCAGGAACGGATAGACAATCAGCACCGGCAGAATTCCGATAAAAATCTGGGCGGCCTTCACCGTCCGCTGCGAGATATTCTTCAGTTCATTGACATCCGGATTCAGCTTGCTGAAATCCTGCTGGACAATGATGGTCTGCAGGAAGGTGGCCAGCGGATAGTTGCGGTAATTGTTGATATACAGCAGACCGTCGAACCAGGCATTCCAGTTGCCCACAATGGAGAACAGTGACAGTGTAGCAATGGATGGCATCGCAAGCGGCAGATATACACGGAACAATACGGTGAAATGCCCTGCTCCATCAATCAGCGCGGCCTCTTCCATCTCCTTCGGCGTTGCCTTGAAAAAGTTCATCAGCAGGATCATATTGAACACCTGGACGGCTCCCGGCAGCACCAGCGCCCAGATGGTGTCCATCAGGTGCAGGTTGCGCACAACGATATAGGATGGAATCATCCCCCCGGTAAAAAGCATTGTGAAGACAAAATACCAGGCGTAAATATTGCGGCTTTTGAATACGGACGCATCCTTGGACAGAGCGTAGCCTGCGAGGATAATGACACTCATGGTCATGAATGTTCCCAGCACCGTCCGCCCCAGTGAGATGACGAACGCCCGCGAGAAATTCGGATTGTTCAGCGTCTTGGTATACGATTCGATGTTGAAATCAACCGGCCACAAGCCGACCAGATGTGAATTGGCAGGTGCGCTTGCGCTGAAGCTGATGGCAAGAATATGAATAATCGGCAGAATACAGAGAATTCCGGCCAACAGCAGAATGCAATAATTTAGAACCGTAAACAGCCTGTACCCCGTTGTTTTGTAATACATGAGTCCGCACCTCCCTAGAATATTTTATAATCTGCCAGCTTGTACGCCACCCGGTAACCAATGACAATCAGCACGAAGCCCACAAGTGATTTGAAAATGCCGACTGCTGTCCCAAAGCTGTACTGGCCGTTTAGAATACCCGTGCGGTACACGAATGTATCGATAATGTCGCCCTTGTCGTAAACCAGCGGATTGTACAGATTGAAAATCTGGTCAAACCCGGCGTTCATTATATTCCCGATCGCCAGTGTCCCGACCACAATAACGATAGGTGCAAGCGAAGGAATCGTGATGCTCAGCGTTTGTCTCCAGCGGTTCGCGCCGTCCACTTCTGCAGCTTCGTAGAGTGACGGATTCACGCCGGCGAGTGCAGCCAGATAGACGATTGTTCCGAAGCCGAACTGCTGCCATACATCGGTTAGAACGACAATGAACCGGAACCAGTTGCCGCTTCCCAGGAACAGGATCGGATCGAGGCCGAACCAGTTATGCAGCAGCATATTGATAATTCCATCGGTTGAGAGCATATCGTTCAAGATACCGCCCAGGAATACCCATGAGATAAAATAAGGCAGGTACACCAGCGTCTGTACCGTCCGTTTAACCGAATTTCTCCGCACCTCATTAAGCAGCAGCGCAAAGCAGAATGGCACCACAATATTAAAGATGATCTTAAGTCCGGCGATCAGCGTGGTATTCAGAATGACCTGTTTGCTGTCCGGATACTCGAACATAAATTTGAAATGGTCCAGCCCGACCCACTTGGAGCCCCATATGCCATCGTAAGGTTTATAGTCCTTGAATGCGATTACCAGACCGCCCAGCGGCAAGTATCCGAAGATAAATTGCAGCACCACGGCAGGCAGCAGCATCACATGCAGCGGCCATGTCCGTCTCAGAAAACCTTTGATTCCCTTACGCCTAACCGGTGTGCCGATCCCGGTTACTTCCCCTACTGTTCCCATGCCCAAAATCCTCTCCACCTCTTTTTTTAGGATTGACATCTGCGCCGTCATCCTGCAATAGTAAGTATAGCAATGACCGATTTTCCCCGTCTGCGCCTATAATTTTGGAACGATGCCTCATTTTTTGTTTCTTGCATTCCGCGAAACGGAGGAGCTGCAGGGTTATGAACATACGCATGAATACGTTTACAAAAATTGTCGGACTCATCCTTCTGCTGCTGATTCCTATCCTCGTACTCTACTGGTTCTCCAACCAGACGAGTCTCCGCGTTGTGTCGGACGAGGTGGAGAAATCCATGTATAAGGATCTTTCCTTTTTCGCTACCCAGACCGATAATACGGCAGCCCAACTGTCCAAGAGCGGACTGACCATCAGCGAGGATATCAATGTCCGCAATCTCGAGTTTATTGAAATCGCGACCCTGTACGAGCAGACCAATGAAAAGCTGCGGATTGATGAGAAGCTGAGGCTGCTGATCGCTTCCTCCACCTGGGATACCACACTCAGCATTATCACACCGGATACCCGGACCTTCGTGTCATCCAATGCCTCTATCCAGTACGATGTGGATTTGATCAACCGGAATTTCACACGGGTCTGGCGGTATACAGAGGATGTACCCGCCTACTTCCGTAAACAGCCGCGCTTCGTCCGCTATATTACAGAGCCCTATTCCTCACCGCTGGACAAGGCGTCACTAATCGTGGAGATAAGCTTTCCCGTCACGGATCTAACCAAGGCGCTTGACCGGTTCAAGCAAGGCGGTAAGGGCGACCCGTTCTTTATTAATTCTGCAGGAGATATTATCCGTTCGATGGATGCCGACGAAACGCTGCAGGGCGAGCTGATCCGCCAGATGGATCTGCCCGATCTGGTCAAAACGCCGTTTACCCGCTTCTCTCTTTCCGGTAGCGAATATGCTGTCGGCTCCGTGTGGATGCCGGAGCTTGGGCTGTATCTGGTGGATTATTTGCCGATCCAGGATGTCGTCCGGCCGATCACAGCGAACCGCAACCTGTTCTATATCTCGATCTTCTTCCTGCTCATCGGCAGCACAGTCGCCGCCTATTTCCTGTACAACAACGTGCAGGTACCCATCCGCGAGCTTATCCGCGGGGTCCGCAGAGTCAAACGGGGGGATTATACTACGATGAATATCCTGCACCCCAACAATGAGTTCCACTTCCTGCTGGTCAGCTTCAACGATATGGCGAAGCAGATTGAACAGCTGATTCAGAATGTCTATCTGGAGCAGATTGCTTCGAGAGACGCTAATCTGAAGCAGCTGCAGTCGCAGATTAACCCGCATTTCCTCTATAATTGCTTCACTCTTATCCGCAGCCTGACGCGGCTAGGAGAGAAGGAGACGGTGATGCAGCTGTCGATGCATCTCAGCAAATACTACCGCTACACCACCTATTCCGACCGCCAGACCGCAGGGCTGCGGGAGGAGATCGAGCTGGTCAACAGCTACCTGGCCATCCAGGCAATCAAGGTTCAGGATTTGAAATATGAGATCGATATTCCTGCGGCATTTGCCGAGCTGGAGCTGCCCCGCCTTATTCTCCAGCCGCTGGTGGAGAATGCCGTACTGCACGGCATTGAGCCGGTAGGCTGCGGAAGCATCCGGGTCAGCGCCTGCGTAACGGAGGGCTTCAACATCATCACCGTGCAGGATGACGGCATCGGGCTTACGGAAGAGCAGCTCGCGGATCTGCAGCGGCAGATCGTGATCCCGCCGCTGGAAGACAAAGGCTGCGCGCTGTGGAATACACGCCAGCGGATGCAGCTGCAGTTCGGGCCTGAAGCCGGATTGCGCATCATCCGCCGCGCCCAGGGCGGCATTGAAGCCCAGTTGTACTGGCCCAAGCAGGCGGACTATAACACCGCTGCTTCATAGCCAATTTATCGAGGGGGAACATGAAATGCACCAGCTGCTAATTATTGACGATCAAACTGCCCTTGCGGATGATCTGGCCGACATGCTCCCCTGGAGTGAGATCGGAATCGGCGTTGTCCATAAAGCATACTCCGGACGGGAAGCGCTGGAGCTGCTCTATGAGCATTCCATCGATATTGTAGTGACGGATATCCGGATGCCGGGAATGTCAGGGCTTGATCTGATTGCCGAAATCAAGCGGAACTGGAAGCACATCAAGTGCATTCTGCTGACCGGATATGCGGATTTCGAGTATACCAAGCAGGCACTGAAGCTGAGATCCAGCGACTACCTGCTCAAGCCGGTCGAGGATGCTGAACTGATGGAGGCTGTACGCCGGGCACTGGACGAGCTCGAACGGGAATGGCAGGAAATTACCTCTACGCAGAAAGCTATTTATGCACTGCGGGAGCAGCTGCCCAAGCTTAGGGAATATCTGCTGTTGGATTTGATTAACGGCAAGCAGCCTCCCTCCGCAGGTCCGCTTGCCAGGAAGCTTGAAATGTACGAAGTCCAGATTCCCCGGGGAGCAGACTGCAGCATGATGCTGCTGCGGATTGACGATACAGAGGGCATGTACGATCCGGGCGGTGAGACGCTTATTGAATACGCGCTGACCAATATTGCCGCCGAGCTGTTCAGCGACCGGATGTGGCTATGGAATTGCACAGATATACATGGTTACATCGTATGTATACTGTCACCCAAACCTTACTTTGACGGGCCGGCAGCATCCTCCAAAGCCGAAAAAGAGGATCTGGATGCCTGGATTGAAACCCAGGCCTTCCAGCTTCAGCGTGCCGCCAAATCCTACCTGAAGATCGGCATCTCGGTTCTGACGAGCAAACGCGGGCAATTCCCTGAAGAGCTGGGAACCTTGTACCAATCCTCTCTGGCCAGCTTCCGGCACTTCATCGGCAGGGATACCGAGCTGTTCGTTTCGCTGGCCCAGGAGCCGGAACGCGGTGAAATGCAGCAGCTCAGCGAGCTCTACCGTTCGCCCACACTCGGCGCATTGCTGGAAATGGGCCAATGGGAAGCTGCTGACGGGAAACTGGGGGCTATCCTTAATGAGCTTGATGAGGAATGGCGGGACTCACAGGAGCATATCCTAGAGACCTATTTCGCCATCGCATCTTCTATCGCCTCGCTCATCCACCGCACGAAGAAGTGGCTGGCCGATACGATTGGTGATGATTTCTACACGGTAGCCGGCGGACCGCCCATGCAGACAGTCAGCGAGCTGCGCAGCTGGAGTGAACGCGTAATTTCCAGCTACCGGCTCTCGGTCAGCAGTGTGGAGAAGGATTCCCGCTCCTCCATTATCCGTAAAGTGCAGGACTATATAGCGCATAATCCCGGCACAGCTTCGCTGCAGACCATATCCTCCAGCGTATATCTGAACCCCTCCTACCTCTCCAAGATATACAAGCTGGAGACCGGAGAAGGAATCAGCGAATACATACTCCGGGTCCGTATGGAGAAGGCCATTCTGCTGCTGGCCCAGTCACCGGACAAAATCTATGAGATCTCTGTCCTGCTCGGCTATCAGAAGCCAAGCTATTTCATCCAGCTCTTCAAGAAGCATTACGGCATGACACCGCAGGAATACCGCAACAAACTGGGATTGTGAGCATTTAACCATATATACACATTGCCCGGTACTCTTACTAGGAGCTGAGCTTATGCCTATTCATCCGATTGACCCGATCCTTATCTCCATGCCGGAGAGCTTGAAGAGCAGCCGCCTGCTGATCCGCGCCGCTCTATGGGGAGACGGCGCCGCCGTAAATGAAGCTGTCCGGGAGAGCACAGCCGAATTAAGCCCCTGGATGCCTTGGGCACAGCATATCCCGTCCGTGGAGGAATCCGAAGCTTCCATCCGGAAATCACGGCTGCAATTTCTGGACCGCAGCGATATTCGGCTGCTGCTCGTGCACAAGGAGACCGGACAGCTGGTCGGCAGCAGCGGCCTGCACCGGATCGACTGGCAGGTGCGGAAATTCGAAATCGGCTATTGGGTGCGCACCTCCTGCGCCGGACAAGGTTATATCACAGAAGCAGTGGCTGCCATTACCGATTTTGCCGTACAGGAGCTGCAGGCTAACCGGCTGGAGATCCGCTGCGATTCCCGCAATACACAGAGTGCGCGGGTGGCTGAACGTGCAGGCTTCACCCTGGAAGGCATTCTGCGCAATGACAAACTGGATGTACAGGGTGCCTTAAGAGACACTATGATTTATTCAAAAGTCCGTGGAGCTGATTATTAATGGTTGAATTTATGAAGGATTATAAACATAACGACGCGTTAAGGCGAAGTTTCTTCAGGCTGGCCGAAGATACATTCGGACTACAGCTGGAGCACTGGTATGAGGCAGGATTCTGGAATGAAAGGTACATTCCTTATTCTTACACTGAGGGGGATCAGGTCATTGCGAATGTCTCGGTTAACCTGCTTGAGCTGATTATTAATGGTGTGAAATTCCGCACCGTACAGCTCGGAACGGTGATGAGTCATCCTGACTATCGGGGACAAGGCCTGTCAGCCCGGCTGATGAACAAAGTGCTGGAGGATTACGGAACACAGTGTGAGTTCATGTATCTTTTTGCCAATGATACAGTACTGGACTTCTATCCAAAGTTCGGATTCCAGCCCGTGGAAGAGCAGATCTTCTCTATGAACTGCCCTCCCGCTTCAGCCGGATCTGCCCGGTCTGCGGCAACCCGCAAGCTGGATCTGTCCATAAGTCGTGATCTGAGCCTGGTTTCCGCCTTCGCAGCCCAGCGGCTGCCGGTATCTGAACGCTTTGGCGTGAGCGGCGCCGACGGACTGCTGATGTTCTACTGTCTGAACGTCTTCAGCGGCAATATATATTACCTGGAGAATGAGGATGTCATCGCCATCTGCCAGCAGGAGAGCGGCCGGTTAGAGATTTACGATCTGATCAGCACGAAGCCCGTCGCCGTCCGCGAAACCGCAATGAAGCTTGCCGACAGCGCTACGGAGACTATAGTCTTCCACTTCACGCCCGGTGATGATGACCTTGAGCTGGTAAGCACCAGCTGCCCTAGCGGTTTATTTGTGCGGAATCAGAGCAGCCTGCAGTACCCTGCGAACGTCAAGCTTCCGGCAACATCCATCGCTTAAACGCAGGACTCTTATAGCATTCAGAGTGTCATGAACTGCCCCTGCCGGGCCAGATAAGCTTCCTTCTCTTTGTAGTCCGGCATCACACTTCCCAGGCGGCGCCAGAAGGAACGGTCATGATTCATATGCAGCAGATGACACAGCTCATGAATAATGACATAGTCGATCACCTCAGGCGGCGCCATGGCAAGGCGGTAGTTGAACGTCAGTTTTTTATCGAAGCTGCAGCTCCCCCACTTGGTCCGCGATTCCACTATCTCGACGCTCTTAGGCTTCACCTTCAGCTGGGCCCCATAACGGGTGATGCGCTCCGCAACAATTTTTTTCAGACTATTGAAATAAAACTTCTTCAACGCAAGCTTCAGCGCCTCCGCATCCATATCACCGGTCGTAATCAGCTCATGCAGCGCGTATTCCTTCCCCAGATACAGATATGTCTCTTCCCCCTGATACTCCTTGACCTTCGGCACCTGCCGGGCCGCCGCATTACTGCGCAGCTTCTCCAGAATCTTGGGGCCAAGGCCTTCCAACGCACTGCGGATACTCTCTTCACTTGTTCCTGTAGGCACCTTAACGGTAATGAGATCTGATCCGTCAATCTGAACGGACATCTTCTTGCGCTTGGCATATTGAACATGGAGCGTAATCATCTGATCTTCGAGCTGAATCTGCATAGCCACCATCATTTCTGTAATTTCTAATACACCGGATACCCGGATACAAACACTGCCAGATACAGCAGACTACCCGCAATGAATATTGAGGTAAGCGCGATATCCTTTCTTTTACTATCCTTGGTCAGCAGCACTGCCGCGAAGGCCAGCGGAAAAGCCACGGCGAAATAACGCGGAGCGGACAGCAGCCACGTCGGACCTACAACGTAGACGAAATAGACGATCAGATACGCCATGTAAGCAGGTTGAAGCTTCTTCGCGCTTTTGAACATCATGAAGAGCACCAGGAAGATACTGAGCAAATTCGGCAGCCACAGCCCCAGGAACGAACGGTAGTCCGCATCCTTGAAGGTATTCACGGCATATTCCATCTGATATCTCACGGTATCGAAAAAGAAGTAGAACTGCTGCGACCAGTGTTCCCGCTGATAAATACTGAACTGGAACGCGTTGCCCGTAACATTGTAATTGATATAGAGATAGGCCAGCAGACCGAAGGAGACTGTAGCAAGAGAGAGCACTGCTTTGATTACTCTGTTGGTAAAAGCCTTCCGCTCCATCTGCCTGTAGCCTGCAGCCAGGTCCCGGGCAAATTCCACGGCAACCGGTACTGCCAGCAGAATCCCCGGAGAACGGGTGAAGCCGGCCAGCGCCGCACAGAGGCAGCCGAGCAGCCAGCGCTTCTGGCGCACATAATATAATGCCATCAGGGAGAGCAGCAGGAACAGCGCCTCCGTCATGGGGATAAAGAAGAAGAACGCCGAAGGAAAGATGAAAATATACTTCACGACCCGCAGGGCATTGCTGCGTCCCATGTCCAGCCTGGCAAGCTCATAAGCGAATAACGCCGCAGCAAGGGTGCAAAGGTTAGCGGCAACAAAGCCGGCAACCATATAATTGCCTGTGAAAAACTGCGCCAGCTTAATGACGACCGGAAATAAAGGCAGGAACACAATGTGGAACCGTGAGTCTCCTTCCGTGACATACCCGTGCTCAGCGATACCCAGGTAAGACATAGCATCTATTCCGCGGATATGCCAGGTATCGATAAAGCGGGAGAATAAGCTTCCGGATCCCCCGTCTTTAAGCATCCAGAATACATAGGCTATCAGGATGAGCAGCACACGGCTGGCCACAACCCAGAGCACAATCTTCCACCATATCCGCTGCCGCTCCTCAGGCAGACTGTCTATAGTTACCGGGTCCTGCGTATTCCCTGAACTTATGTATCCGGTCAAAGCGGGAATGGCCCGCAGCCCTGTCCAGACAAACAGCCCCAGACAGACTAGCGAAGCAAGTGTGCCCATCAGGCTCCACGTATGTACGGATACCGCCCATCTCCATGCGGCCACTATCATAATCAGAATAAAGAGAACTGAAACTGCTTTGTCGACCTTTTTCACCATAGCCTCCGGTTCCGCATCCATTGCGGCATTGATTAGGATTAGAATTACAATAATCAGTCTTTTTCTCATTTTCTTATAGAAGTGGCTTTTACACAATAATTAGTTTGCGGCGATGTGAAAAGCAAAGAGGAGCGCTGCCCATAAACCGGCAGCGCTCCTCTTCATCTATTTCAAGTTCGTCCCTCCCGGCAGCCCGGGCTTCGGTCTCTTATTTCGCTGTAACACCGCCGTCTACCGGCAGTTCTACACCGGTAATATAAGCCGATTCATCGGAAGCGAGGAACAGCACAGCTTCCGCCACCTCGGAGGCACGGCCGACGCGCGGCAGCGCCGTCTGGGACAGGAACCATTTCAGCCTTTGTTCATCATTCACGAACTCAGCGCTCATCGGCGTTTCGATAAATCCTGGATGTACCGAGTTGACCCGGATATTATCTTTACCGAAATCAACAGCCGCCGCTTTGCTCAGCATGCGGACCCCGCCTTTGGAGGCTGTATAAGCCCCTGCGCCGCTGCTTCCGGTTAGTCCGGCAATCGATGAAATATTGACGATTGAGCCTCCGTTATGAGCCTGCATATGCGGAACCACATATTTCATCCCAAGGAAGGTGCTGGTCAAGTTAATGCTAATGACCTTGTTCCACTGCTCCATGGTTGTATCGAGAAGTCCGGTTGCCAGCGAAATCCCCGCATTGTTAACCAGCACGTCGATTTTGCCGTAAGTCTTAATCACTTCATCAATCACATGGATCCATTGCTCTTCCGAGACCACATTATGCACATAAGCTGTAGCCTGACCTCCATCAGCTTCAATTTCCTTCACTACAGCCTGCAGCGCAGCTTCATTAATATCGGTAACGGCAACCTTAGCACCTTCCCGCGCAAACAACAGAGCTTCTTCTCGCCCCATGCCGCTGCCGGCTCCGGTAATAATAGCAACCTTATCCTTAAGTCGATTCATAGCTGTATCCCCTTCGGTATATGAGTTAAAATATATGGTGATAGTTCTACTATCACTGTGATATATATCATATCACTTTGTGCAGATAAACTCAAACCCTCCTTGCTTAAAGAATAAGCACTAGCTATACTACTGGTAGTTCAAATACCGATAGTGAAAGGGTTTAAGCTCTTATGGATCCCAAAACAAGATACGAGAAGGAACGCCTTGACGGCAAACAGCAGCGCCTGTCCCTGATTCTGGAAGCAGCAGAACGCGTATTTAATCAGAAGGGGATTGAGAAAACCACGATGCAGGATATTGCAACTGACGCGAATATCGGCATTGCTACCCTGTTCAGATATTTCCCCAAGAAAGAAAAGCTGATTGTCGCGGTTGCTACCCGGCTGCTGGAGCCGATGCTGGAGCGGTTTGAATATGTGGCCGGATTGCCTGTGCCATGCCTGGACAAGCTTGAAGCATTATTCGATTTTTTCATTGAGGATCACTATAAATTAAGCACAACCTTCATGGTTGACTTCGAAAGCTACGCCGCCCATTTCCCGGAACCGCTGGAGGATATTCATCACTTCAATGCTCTAACCCGGCAGATCTCACAAGTCTATTCCCGGATCATTCAGAACGGCATCGAAGACGGCTCCATCCGCTCTGATCTTGAGGCCCGGGATACTTTAACTACATTAATTAACACATTCGGAATCTTCTCGAAGAAGCTCTCGCTGCAGAAGAACATTCCCATGCTTGAAGCGGATCTTCCAACAGAGCGCCAGCTGGATATCCTCAAGCGGGTGTTTCTCGATTATCTGAAGCCTGTCTTCTAGCGGAGGCACCAAAATAGGGGGTGACCCCGCAGCCGTTTGTACATGGCTGCGGGGTCACCCCCTTCATATGGAGACATCTTTATCGGACTCCCTGACAATTACGCTTTAGGCAGCAACGGGAAATGGCAGGCTACCGGACGGCCTGGTACCACCTCTTCAAGCAGCGGCTCCACCTGGCGGCATTTGTCCTGAACAAACGGACAGCGGGTATGGAACCGGCAGCCGGACGGCGGATTGGCCGGGGATGGCACATCCCCCTCCAGCACAATGCGGTCCTGCTTGCGTCTTGGCGTCGGCTTCGGAATCGCCGAGAGCAGGGCGGCAGTGTAAGGATGCAGCGGCGCTGCAAACAGCTCCTCCGTCTCAGCCACCTCCACCAGCTTGCCCAGATACATCACCCCGACGCGGTCCGAGATATGCCGGACGACATTAAGGCCGTGCGCAATGAACAGGAACGTTAGTCCCAGTTCCTTCTGCAGCTTCATGAGCAGGTTAATTACCTGGGACTGTACCGATACATCCAGTGCGGATACAGCTTCATCGGCAACAATAAACTGCGGATTGAGGGCAATCGCTCTCGCGATCCCGATCCGCTGGCGTTGTCCGCCGGAGAATTCATGCGGGTAACGGTTCCGGCGGCTGGCATCCAGCCCCACCAGCTCCATCAGTTCTACCACCCGGGTATCGATCTGCTTACCCGACATATTCCGGTGAATGCGCAGCGGCTCTCCGATAATATCCTTAACGAGGAACCGCGGATTCAGTGAGCCGAACGGATCCTGGAAGATAATCTGCATTTCTTCCCGCAGCTTCCGCATATCACCGGAGCTCAGTGAATGGATGTCCCTCCCCTTGAATAACACTTCTCCCCCGGTTGCGCTCTGCAGCCGGAGCAGTACCCGGCCGAATGTAGATTTGCCGCAGCCGGATTCACCGACCAGCCCGAAGGTCTCACCTTTGCGGATGGATAAATTGACGCCATCCACTGCCTTAACCTGTCCCACAGTACGGTTAAGCAGGCCTTTGGTAATCGGGAAGTATTTCTTCACATCCTTAACTTCAAGCAATATCTCTGAAGAAGGCTTATGTTCTCTTACCGGTTTGGTTACAGTTTCCTTCATCATGCGCGTTTCACCTCATTACTGTAATCCGCCTGAACCGGCTTATCCTTGAACAGCCAGCAGGCTGCACGGTGATCATCCGAGATCATGAAATCCGGCGGCTCCTGATTTCTGCAGATATCCATGGCATGAGGGCAGCGCGGATTAAAGCGGCAGCCGGATGGCAGCTGGCCAATCGGAGGAATCGTCCCGCGGATGGTATACAGCTCGCCTCCCCGTCCGCCTTCAAACCCCGGTATTGACTGGAGCAATCCGACCGTATACGGATGGCTGGGATGGTCGAAGATCTCTTCTACAGTCCCCTCCTCCACGATGGCTCCGGCATACATTACAGCGATGCGGTCTGCCATCTCCGCCGCCACGCCCATATCATGGGTGATCAGCAGAATGGACATCCCGAGTTCAGACTGAAGCTTGCGCAGCAGATCCAGAATCTGGGCCTGCACAGTTACATCGAGCGCTGTTGTCGGCTCATCGGCGATCAGCAGTTCAGGTTTGCAAGCCAGAGCGATGGCGATTACCACACGCTGACACATCCCGCCGGAGAGCTCATGCGGATACTGCTTGGCACGGATCTCCGGAGCTGGGATACCAACTAACTTGATCAGATCAACCGCCATCTTCATGGCTTCGGCATCGCTCTTGTTCTGATGGAGCCGCAGGCTCTCCGCAATCTGTTCCCCTACTGTAAATACCGGATTCAGCGAAGACATCGGGTCCTGAAAGATCATCGCAATCTGATTGCCGCGGATTTTCCGCATCTCTTCCTGGCTCTTCGCCGCCAAATCCTGGCCGTGAAAATCAATATGGCCTTCGAGAATCATCCCTCCGGCATAATCAATCAAACGCATGATTGCGAGTGAGGTCACACTTTTACCACTGCCGGATTCACCGACAATACAAACTGTCTGCCCTTTATCAATAGAAATGGAGATACCGTCGGTTGCTTTGAGCAGCCCCTTCTCTGCCGCAAAGCCGGCGGTCAGCTTCCGGATTTCGAGTAGTTTTTCCGCCATTGTTCCAGCCTCCTCCGGGATTTGGTCACTTGCTGTCTGGGATCTAGCGCATCCCGGATGCCGTCGCCGATAAAGTTAACCGCGAGTACTACGAGCAGGATACAGAGACCTGGATACACCGCCTGCATCGGATCTACAAGCATGAATTCCTGAGCGTTGCTGAGCATCAGCCCCCAGCTTGTGGCCGGTGCCTGAATGCCGAGGCCCAGATACGACAACGCAGATTCACTCAGAATCGCACCGCCGACCATCAGAGTCGCATTTACGATAATCGGGAAGCTTGCATTACGGAGCAGATGCCGGAAAATGATCCCCCAGCTGGATACCCCAATCGCCCTGGCCGCCTCTACATACTGCATTTCACGCAGCTGCAGGAAGGTCCCCCGGACAAGCCGGGCAATACTCATCCAGCTGGTAAATGCCAGAATAAGAATCATGTATTTAATCTGTGTGCCGAACAGCGCCATAATCAGGATGTTCAGAAACAGGGTCGGAACAGAGTTCATCACGTCTACAATACGCATGAATACCGTATCTACAAACCCGCCGAAATATCCTGAAATCGCCCCGATAACCGATCCGACCACTACGGAAACAAACGCAACGGAAAACCCGATGAGGAGCGAGACACGCGCACTGTACAGCAGTCTGCTGAGAATATCGCGGCCCAGCTCGTCTGTGCCCATAGGATGCCCTTCAGCCCCCGGCTTCAGATTGGCGAACATCAGATCAATCGTTTCCGGTTTATATTGGGTCAGGTAAGGAGCGAAGACCCCGAGCAGTATAAATATAATCAGTACTATCAAACCGCCCATCGCGAACGGATTGCGTGAGAATTTCTTCCATAACACTCTCCAGGGACCTGGCGGCCGTCTGGAATCCACTACCGGAATCTCCGGGTCTGTGCCTCCGGGCACCGGACTCATATCCGGTGTTCCCAGCGGCTTGGAGACAATCCCCTTGGTAAGCTCAGTATTCTCTGTACTCATGCTGTCTTGCCTCCTTGCTTACCGAGCTTCACCCGGGGATCAACTACGGCATACAGTATATCTGCGAGGAGATTGCCGATAACGACTATAACAGCCGTCACTATAGTAACAGCCATCAGTGCCGAATATTCGCGTGCACCTGCCATCTCTACAAACCAACGGCCCATTCCCGGCCAGTTGAATACATTCTCAGTTAATGCGGCCCCTCCCACTAGTATGGGAAGATCAAGGCCAAGTATTGTAATAATTGGAATCAGCGCATTACGCAGCGCATGGCGGAAGACCACCTTGCGTTCTTTGACGCCTTTGGCACGTGCTGTGCGGATATAATCCTGATCAAGCACTTCCAGCATACTTGCCCGCGCATATTTCATATAAGAGGCCAGGAAACCAAGTGCCAACACTGTTATCGGCAGCACCAGATGCATGAACAAATCGCCTATATCGCCTTCTTTACCTCTTGTATACATGTCCGACAACGGAAACCAGTCCAGCTTCAGTGACAGCCACTGCTGGAGGAGAATTCCGAACCAGAAGGTCGGCATGGCAAAGCCTAAATAAGAAATAAAGGAAGCCGTCTGGTCAGATAAACCATATACTTTGGTACTGTTATAGATTCCCCAGGGGATTGCGATCAGCAGCGATACCAGCCAAGCCGCACCCATCAGAATCACGGTGTTGCCAATACGCGGCCAGAGAAGATCGGATACTGCAATATGGTTCTTAAAAGTGTAACCCAAGTCCCCTTGCAGCAGGTCGCCGATCCACCGGACATACTGTACGGGAATAGGCTGGTCCAGTCCAAGGTTCTTGGCTTGCTGCTCGAATATTTCCGGCGTGAGTCCCGGAGAGAGCATCACTTGAGTCGGTCCGCCCGGAGCAGCGTGGATGAGTAGAAAAGTTAGTATGGTGATCAGAAAGATGACCAATACCGATTGAAGCACTCGACGTATCAGATATTCTGTCATGGGCTATCCTCCTAGAGATGGTAAGGCGATAGATTACGGAAGGCTCCCCCATTCATACAAAAGGGGGAGGTGAAAGAGAACTCTCTTTCACCTCCCGCAAATCTATTCAGTTAGTCGGTTCGTTAGTCGGTTACCCACCATTTAATAGCATGGAAGAATTGTCCGTAGCCCAGTGACGGCTCAGGAGCATCCTCCTCTGCCCAGTGTACTCTAGGTCCTGTTCCGATAGCCTGACCATATTGATACAGGAATACATAAGGAAGATCCGTGGAAATTTCTTTACCTACTTCTTTGTAGATTTCTTTACGTTCAGCCTGGTCAACAGTGGAATAACCATCAACCCACAGCTGATCCAGCTTCTCATTCTTATACCAGCCGCTGTTCTGTCCAGCTGGCGGGAAGTATTTCGAGGAGAAAATGCTCTCTGCATCCGGATCCGGTGTATTCAGGGACCAAGCCAGCAGCAGGGCCTGGAATTTACCCGGTGTTACGTTCTGGTCAATCCAAGCTGCAAAGTCAATCGCCTTAGGCGTTACTTCAATCCCAACATCCTTCAGGTTCTGCTGGATAACAGCAGCGACTTGCTCGCGGCGGCTGTTGCCGGCATTGTATTGCAGTTCGAAGGAGAAGCGGTGTCCGTCTTTGACGAGAATACCGTCTTTAGGATCAGCAACCCAACCGTCTTCTGCCAGAAGCTTCTTGGCGGTTTCGGCGTTATAATCATAGTTCACAGCGGCTTCACCCGGGTCAGCCCAAGTGTCCGGAAGGAATGGTGCATTCATCAGGGCGCCTACGCCTTTAAGGATGTTGTCTACCATACCTTGACGGTTCAGTGCATGGGCAATTGCCTGTCTGGTCTTCTGTCCTGCGAACAGGCCGTAGTTATCCGGGAAGTTCTTGCCGTCGAAGTTAAACATTACATATTCATACTGTGCTCCCGGCTTCTGAATAATATCGATGTCGCCGTCAGCCTTGACAGCTTCAACCTGCGTTACCGGAATCGCACTGATATGGTCAGTGTCGCCCTTCATGATAGCCTGAACTTCAGTGTTCTGGTCTGCGTAGATTTTGTAGACGATTTGAGCAATATGAGGCTTAACAGTACCCCAGTAGTTCGGATCAGCATCAAGGGTGTGACTTTCGCCTTGTTTCCAGGCTGTCCATTTCCATGGTCCGCTGGTTACGGTCTTGGCCGGGTCCGTTCCATAGGCATTGGTTTGAATTTCAGTCGGCTTTACATCCTTGAGAATATGAGCAGGAACAATTTCTTGAACCAGCGCATACAGGAATGGAGCATAAATTTGGGACAATGTGAATTTCACGGTATGGTCATCGATCTTCTCCACCGTTTTCACTTTGTCATATTGGCTGATCAGCGGTGAACCCGTTTCCGGGTTTTTGCCGGTTTCAATGGTATAAATTACATCATCCGCAGTGATCGGCTGGCCGTCACTCCATTTGGGAGTATCCTTCAATTTAACCGTATAAGTCAGACCATCTTCGGAGATTTCAGGAAGCTCGGCAGCCAGAGACCAATCCTCTGCCTGTACATTGCCTTCGCGGTCCAGGTTATACAGCTTGGCGAAGACGAATTGGGCTACATCGCCTGAAGAGGTATCATTGATTAAGAGAGGGTTAAGATTAACAATATCGGAGAATGTGCTTGTAACGAGAGTTCCGCCGTCAACGGGTGCGTCAGCCGCAGGCGCTTCAGTAGCATCAGGGGCCGTACTCTCTGCCGGGGCAGCCGTTGCTGCAGGAGCATTAGTTGGAGAACTCGCAGTGTTATTGGTGCTGCAACCCGTGAATAGAACCCCTACCAACGATACAACTAATAAACTAGACCACCATTTTCTCTTTTTCGCCATTCCTTTTACTCCTCCTTAGTTAAGTGCGTGTAGCGGGCGTTGCCCGGAGCCATAGTTCCGGTTCGCCACCTTCTCTTCAAAGCTTCTCGGGAGACTGGGATGTTCTGGATGATTTTGTACCTGCCGTACTAATCAAGCTGACATCTGCAGCACATGTAACATAACATAACATGCAATACAAATGACATTCATGAGTCGAATAGACCGAAGGTCAATTAGAGGCAGGGGCAATTTTCCCGGATGGGAGTCTTAACAATTCCCTATAAATTATGGTTTATATTACATGTGAATATATCTTACGTCAATATATTTCTTTATCACTTTCATATCTTATTTATGCGCATAAAAAATAATTCCTTCCAATATAGTAAAAGAAACTCCTTCAAAACCGCTTTTCTCATCATTCAGCTGTGTTTAATGCGGTTAGTTTTTGTGACTTAATGTTATCATATTCGTGTTAATTCGACACATTTCTGCAGGATTATCTTTTTTACGAGCTTAATCGCACGGTGACTTCTATATTTTCATGCATAAAAAAGAAGAAAAGCAGGCAGGGAGAACTCTCCCGACAGCCTGTTTTTCTTCCTCATTGTCTTGCTCTATTTATGTTTTTGACAAAATAGTGACTACGCTACTCCACCGATTTCAGTGCTTCAATCATATGAATCCGCTTCAGCTTAAGGTGCATGAACACCATTACAATCCCCGAGAACAGCACGGTCAGCAGAGCGGCGTACAGATAACTCTGCCATTTGATCAGCGGCGCGAACATCGTGGCATCCAGCTCAGCCGTTGACAGGACAAAGCCATGCAGCAGAATCCCGAGTGCACCCCCGAAGATGATCCCAAGCAGGGTTAGCAGGATGTTCTCCCGGTATATATACATGGTGACTTCCTTATCATAGAACCCCAGCACCTTGATCGTAGACAGCTCACGGACCCGTTCAGACACATTTATATTGGTCAGGTTATAGAGCACCACGAAGGCCAGTGCTGCAGCGGACACAATCAGCACAACAATGACCACATCCATACTCTCCATCGTTCCGTCAAAAGCTTCACCCACGCCGCTGGAAAAGCTGACCATCGCCACCTGTCCGTTCGACGTTAATTTTTCCCCGAAAGTGTCCTCCCACTGCTTATCCTGCGCGCTGTAGTTCAGCAGCTGAGTGTTATAGACCGGATCGTGACCAAATACCTCTGTATAGTACGCCGGTGTCATATACACATAATGCAGCACATAGTTCTCGGTGACCGCCGACACTTTGACCTGGTACTCCTCATTGTTGCTGTCCAGCACGGTCAGGCTGTCTCCGGGAACCAGATCATACAGCCTGGCGAGCTTCTCCGTAATGATGGCGCCTTCGTCTGTCAATACCCTCGGTTCATCTGTTGTACGGTCCTTCATTGTAACGAACGGAGCCAGTTTATCAGCATCTGTAGGGACGAAAATCCGCACCTCCTGATCGTTAACCCCTTTGGCCCGGGCAGTCATTGCTTCCTGAAGCACATCCAGCGTTCCCGTAACTGCTGGCTCCTGTTTAATCAGTTCTGCATAGGACGCCTTATCTTCGGCCGTTGCATTGTCGTGCAGCGCCACCAGAGCACTGTATTTCATAATCCCGCCGAACTGCCGGTCAGCAATGCTGCCAATGGAATCCTTCAGCCCAAAGCCGGTCAGAATAAGCGCTGTACAGCCCGCCACCCCGATTACGGTCATGAACATCCGCTGCTTGTAGCGGAACAGGTTCCGGGCGGTCACCTTTTGCACGAAGCTGAGCCGCCTCCACAGAAAGCCGAACCGCTCCAGCATAATACGCTGCCCGCTCTTCGGTGACTTGGGCCGCATCAGCACTGAAGCATTGCTGCGCAGTTCTACCCGGGAAGCGATCATCGCCGTCATGGCTGTACACACCAGCGCTACTATTATGGAAATAATGGCGTAAGCGGGATAGAAGCTTTTGATTACATCCGGCAGGTTATAGAGCTGGCCGTAGGCATTATAAATAATGCCCGGAAACAAGGTGAAGCCGACCGCAAGACCGGCAATGGAAGCGGCAAGGCTGGCCAGTGTGCCATACACCAGAAATTTGGCCATAATGTCCATGGCTCCATACCCCAGCGCCTTCAAGGTGCCGATCTGCAGACGCTGCTCTTCAACCATGCGTGTCATTGTTGTTAAGCTTACGAGTGCCGCAATCAGGAAAAAGAACACCGGAAACGCCGTGGCAATCGCCGACAGCCGGTCCGCATTATCCTTGTATTCGGCGTACCCCGGGTTGATCGTCCGGTCTGTCACATACACCTTCGGCTGCTCCAGCGGGTTCTGCGCGGCTAGTGCTTCCGCCTGCTGTTGCTGCTGTTGCTGCTGCGTCGCGTCCATAGGCTGCTGGCCCGCAGCCATCATCTCTGCGGCTTCCGCTTTCAGTTCTTCCAGACGCTGCTCCGGATAATTCTTCAGCGCATCCTCCGTCTCAGACAGATGCCGCTCTACAAGGTCATCATAAGCCGGAGTATAGGCTGATTCTGCTGCCGTATCTGTGAAGCTGAGATAAGCCTCCGTGTACACCGGAAGATTGAAGTTATCTTCCGGGATGACGGCAAACGCATCGGCTGTTCCTTTGCCGATCCGGCTCGTTCCGCGGTTCGACGTTTCAATATATTGCGGACTCTGCACGAAGCCTACCACGGTATAGCTTAATGTCTGGAAATTCTCCGCCAGATCATTCCCGGCTTCCCCGCTGAAGGTTATCGAATCTCCCAGCGAGAACTTCTCTTCCTGCAGCAGATTTGCGTCCAATACGATTTCCCCGGAGGCCTCGGGCAGATGCCCGGAGGTGATTTTGTACCCGTTCAATTCATTCTCGCCGGTATAGGAATATACCTTGGCAATCAGTCCGCTCTCTCCAAGAAACACATCGGAGCTGTATACAGGCTGAACCGTCTGCACCCCGGGAATATCCCGGAGATCATCAATACTTTTCTCCGTCAGCCCATAAGTTGACTGAACACGTAAATCCATCAGCCTATAATCCTTATAATAAGTCGCTGCGGTATTCAGCATATCCGGTCCTGCCGACTTGATCCCGGCAAAGAAGCTTACCCCCAGCATAATGATCGCAAAGATGGAGAGAAACCTTGCTTTAGTATGACGGATTTCCCGAAAAACATCCTTCCATAATGCCCGTTTCTTCATGGTTTCCGGCTCCTTACCATTCGATATCTTCCACGGATACCGGAGATGCATTCTTCACCATTTTCCGTACCTTGGCGTTGTTGATTTCAATGACCCGGTCCGCCATCGGCGCAATAGCCAGGTTATGCGTGATAACAATAACCGTGGTTCCGGTATTGCGGCAGGTATCCTGCAGCAGCTTCAATACCTGTTTGCCGGTATTGTAATCGAGCGCACCTGTCGGCTCATCGCAGAGCAGCAGCTTCGGCTGTTTGGCCAGCGCTCTGGCAATCGCAACACGCTGCTGCTCCCCGCCGGACAGCTGGGCCGGAAAGTTATTCAGCCGCTCTCCAAGCCCTACATCCTCCAGCACCTTCCGGGCATCCAGCGCCCGGGGAGAAATCTGGGATGCCAGCTCAACATTCTCCAGCGTCGTCAGATTGGGGACAAGATTATAGAACTGGAATACAAAACCCACGTCATTACGGCGGTAGCCGGTCAATTCTTTGGCGCTGAAACGAGCGATGTCGGTACCGTCCACAATGACCTGGCCTTCGTCGGCGGAATCCATTCCGCCCAGTATGTTAAGCACTGTCGACTTGCCTGCTCCGCTGGGTCCTACAATTACAGCGAACTCTCCCTGTTCGATTTCAAATTCAATCCCGTCATTGGCGACAATCAGGGTCTCCCCCATTTTATACCGCTTATATTCGCCTTTCACAGTAACAAACGCCATGCCATCTCCTCCTGTCATTTCCACAACCTGCACGCAGCATAACCCAAGTTTATCATAAGACAACCCCATAAATAAAAAGTGGGAGATTGCGCGGCAATCTACTGTATGATCCTTACCGGAATAACGGAATTTGAACAAAACTCATCCTAACAGCTGAAGCAAGCTGGAGCTTATGCGGATATGCGGACTGTTTAGCTTATGTAGATATAAAGGCTACTTCACATTTCAGCCTGCCGCCCACTCTCGGCGGATTCAGGGGCACTAATGCTCCTCATTTTCTCCTCCCGCCCACTTTCGGCGAAATCAGGGGCACTAATGCTCCTCATTTTCTCCTTTTGCCTTCATTCGGTGAAATCAGGGGCACTAATGCTCCTCATTATCTCCTTTTGCCCGCATTCGGTGAAATCAGGGGCACTAATGCTCCTCATTTTCTCCTTTTGCCTTCATTCGGTGAAATCAAGGGCACTAATGCTCCTCGTTTTCTCCTTTTGCCTGCATTCAGTGAAATCAAGGGCACTAATGCTCCTCGTTTTCTCCTTTTGCCTGCATTCAGTGAAATCAGGGGCACTAATGCTCCTCATTTTCTCCTTTTGCCTTCATTCGGTGAAATCAAGGGCACTAATGCTCCTCGTTTTCTCCTTTTGCCTGCATTCAGTGAAATCAGGGGCAATAATGCTCCTCATTTTCGCCTCCCGCCCACTTACGGCGGGATTAGAGGGATTTATCCCTTTGATTCCACCGTACCGCCCACTTTCAGCGGGATCAGAGGGATTTATCCCTTTGATTTCCCCGTACCGCCCACTGCCGGCGGAATCAGAGGGATTTATCCCTTTGATTTCCTCATACCGCCCACTTCCGGCGGGATCAGAGGGATTTATCCCTTTGATTTTCCCGTACCGCCCACTTCCGGCCGGATCAGAGGGATTTATCCCTTTGATTTCCCCATATCGCCCACTTCCGGCGGGATCAGAGGGATTTATCCCTTTGATTTTCCCGTACCGCCCACTTCCGGCGGGATCAGAGGGATTTATCCCTTTGATTTCCCCGTACCGCCTACTTGCGGCGATTCGCTGGGATTCCTATGCCCAGAACAACTTCGTCCGTCAGACGGATCAGCTCCAATTTCCAAATAAACTGATCCCCAACAGACAAATATCATTATTTCCAATAAAACAAAAACCTCCTTGCGGAGGTTTGAGCTAACCAGCTGATTTGTGGTTTAAGGTGTCGGCATGCCGCCGTTAGCATTCAAGGTCTCGCCGCTGACATAGCTGGATTCCTGACTGGCCAGGAACACATAAGCCGGGGCCATTTCAGCCGGCTGGCCGGGACGGCCGAGCGGCGTCTTGGCTCCGAAATCCTTGAGCGCTTCCTGCGGCTGTCCTCCGCTTACCTGAAGCGGAGTCCATACTGGTCCAGGTGCTACAACATTGACCCGGATTCCCTTGGCCGCCACCTGCTGAGCCAGCGATTTGCTGAAAGTGTTGATTGCACTCTTGGTTGTGGCATAATCCAGCAGAATCGGTGCAGGCTCATAAGCCTGAATGGATGCGGTATTGATAATTGTACTGCCCGGCTTCATATGTTTCACCGCTGCCTTGCAGAGCCAGAACAGCGCGTATACGTTGGTCTTGAACGTTGCATCGAATTGCTCTGTGGTCAGATCGGCGATATCCGGCACAAACTGCTGCTTACCGGCGATGTTGGCCAGGATATCAATCCCGCCCAGTTCTTCCACGGCCTTCGCAATCAGTTGTTCACAATACTTCTCGTCCTTCAGATCGCCCGGTACGGCAACTGCCTTCCGTCCGGCTTCCTCCACCAGCTGGACGACTTCCTTCGCGTCAGCTTCTTCCTCCGGCAGATACGCAAGCACCACATCAGCCCCTTCACGGGCAAAAGCAATGGCTACCGCCCGCCCGATTCCGCTGTCCGCTCCGGTTATCACGGCCTTACGGCCGGTAAGCCGTCCGCTGCCGCGGTACGTTCCCGCCCCGTCATCGGGACGCGGATGCATCTTCTTCTCCAGGCCGGGACTCGGCTGTTGCTGTTCAAACTCCGGCGTAGCTTTTTCATACTGCTTCGCAGGGTCCTGAATCGTGTACTGATCGCTCATTGTGTATTCCTCCTCTGTAGGCTTCTGACTCTTTCTATGTAACCAGCTTCCCATTTTCCTAAACGAATTATGTATGGGCTGGAATATAAAAAAAGCCCCCGCTAAATAAGCAAGAGGCCTTAATACTTCCAATTCAACCATTCTTAGAACTCTTCATACACCGCCGGGTCCTGATCCCACAGCGGTCCGGTTGTCGGAATATCCGAGATCAGCTTCATCTCTTCATCTGACAGCGTAAAGTCGAAGATATTAATATTCTCCCGCTGATGTTCCTCCGACGCTGAACGCGGAATCGGAACCGCACCCAGCTGCACATGCCAGCGCAGAACAATCTGCGAAATGGATTTATTATGGGCGGTGGCAATCGCGCCGAGCTGTTCATTCTTCAGCAGATCCGTGCCTCGTCCCAGCGGACTCCAGGATTCTGTAATAATACCGTGTTTCTCGTGGTAAGCGCGCTGCTCTGCCTGATTGTAATACGGATGCAGTTCAATCTGATTGATGCTCGGTGCGACGCCCGTTTCCTGAATCAGACGGTCCAGATGCTCCGGCAAAAAGTTGCTGACTCCGATAGAGCGGATCATTCCCTGCTTCTGGGCATCGATCAGCGCCTGCCACGCTTCTACATACAGGTTCACCTTCGGATTAGGCCAGTGGATCAGATACAGATCATAATAATCAAGTCCCGCGCGGTACAACGATTCCTGAACTGTCACGATCGCCTCATCATACTTATGGTGGCGTCCCGGGAGCTTGGATGTAATGAACAGCTGGTCTCTGGGCACTCCGCCCTGCCGCACCGCTTCCCCGACAACGCCTTCGTTCTCATAGTTAAATGCTGAATCAATCAGGCGATAGCCCAAATCAAGGGCAGTCTTCAAATGCTGTACTCCCTCCGTGCCTTTAATCCACGCCGTTCCAAAGCCAATCGCAGGCACTTTCAATCCGTCGTTCAACACTACTTTTGGAATGTGATTTGCCATGATGATACAGCCTCCTATTAAGATAGTTGCTTACATTATCGCAGAGAATGAGGGTAATATCAAAATCCCTATCCTTATTATCACATTATCTGCTATACCAGGCGGCTCTCCAGCGGGTAGCGTACACGCCTTCTTTCAGATAATGTAGCGGTACCCCCTTCCGCCGCAGCTCCGGTAAGTACCGGATCAGGCCCAGGTCCTCAATGATCCAGATGACGCCGTCCTGATCCCTGGTATCCACAAACAGCAGCCCGCGGCTGTACAGATATTCCGCCAGCTCAAAACCGGAGTCCCCATAATCTCCCGTTTCAGCACTGTCAGCCGATAAGCCCTGCCAATAAGGAACTTCCAGACCCGCATCCGCTTCCAGCCTGATAAGCTCCTGCTCCAGTGCCGCCTGTCTTTCCTCTTCTCTATTTCGCATTTCTTCCGTCCAATAGTCCGTCAAATTCGGCTGCCGGCTGATTTCCTGATAAAAGATTTCCGCCGTCTCCTCTTGCTCCGCAGCCATGAACCCGGCCGGTTCCGCCGCTGATTCCGCAGCAGTTGAATGATCTGCACCGGATTCCTGATCAAGCTCCTGCCACTCCCGCCGGATCTGCGCCGCCCCGTTGACGACGGCCGCCTTCAGCGCATGTTGTCCGGTATCCCCGGCATCCGCATCTTCCTCCTGCCGGTGAAGCTCACGGGGAATATTCAGCTCCTCCAGTCTGCGGAACAATGGCTGCAGCGCCTGCTCCGGATTCCTGAAAAACTCCCCTCCCCGGATCCGTACAAATCTCCAGCCAAGACGTTCCAGTATGGACTGTCTGTCCATATCCTCCTTAAGCTTCCCGGCAGGATGCCATTTGTCCCCGTCGCATTCCACTGCCAGACGTTTCCCTCCCCCTTCGACTACCATATCGATCCGGTACGCCCCCACCTTCCATTGAGGCAGTACCCTATAGCTTTCCTGCAGCACCCGCCGCATCACCTGCCGCTCGAATTCGGATTCCGGCACAGGCTCATGCTGTTTATACGTTTCATCCGCTTCATACGGATTTCTGACATATTCAATTAAACGTTTCCGTAAGTCGCCTTCTTTGAGCTGGGCTACGGAATCGAGTGAGTGTACCAGCCATAACTGGTCACGGGCGCGGCTCACAGCTACGTTATACCGTTTCTTGGTGCGGTTCCCCGGATCAGAGATCAGGCGCAGGGGCACGGCTTCCTCCGAAGCATCCACCATGGATAAGAAAATAATGTCGCGCTCATCGCCCTGAAACTGCGCGGAGTTGCCGCAGCGTATCTTCCGCCGTTTGTATTCTGTTGCCGGAATATACTTCTGTAAATACTGGTCAATCAGAATAGCCTGCTCTTCGCCAAGCAGCGTAATCACGCCAAATGTAGCATCCTTGTATTCTTCCAGCCGGATAGCAGACAGAATCAGCGAAGCAATGGCCTCTGCTTCCACCTCATTGCGTTTATTGTTCCGGTTCCCGCCCTGAACCCTGTATTCTACAGTATACGGTTTCGTAATTACTCCGCTGGCATCGCGGAGGGGAAGAATGGAACCATTATAGGAGAGCAGGTTGCTGAACTGGATAATCGGCTCCACGCAGCGGAAATGCTCCCGGAGCTGCGTCATGCCCGCGAATGAAGTTTTGGCTAAGTCATAAATCGAGGTGCTGCCGTCATAAAGCGCGGCATTGGGAATCCCCTCCAGATGGGCATCCATCAGCCTTCTGGTCTCATCCAGCCGCTGGCCGACGGCTTCCGGACTTACCTGCTCATCATCGCCCACCACGACAATTTGCGTACCCAGATACAGTGCTGTCAGCGCCATAATATCTGCCTGGCTGGCTTCATCCACGATAACCACATCGAACCGGTTCTCGGACGGAGTGAAGCTGTCGACCACTCTGTATGTGGGCATAATCCAGACAGGAACAGCCGTCTGGCAGACCGGCATCAGCTTCCGGGCTTCGGCAAGCAGATGGGGAGCCGCTTTACCTGTGCGCTTGCCGGCTTTCTTCATCAGCAGCTTCCATCCATGAAGCGCGTTCTGCTGCTTCAGCGTAGTTTTCCGGGCAAGCGCCAGCCAGGCCTTCTTCTCCACTAATTGAAGTGTGGCCGCCTTGAATTCCCGGCGGACATCCGCCAGTTCCTCCTGAAGCTCCTGTGCTGAAATTCCTGCCCGCTGATCAAGCTCCATATCCAGCTGTTTGAGCAGCCAGACCGCTTCAAGTCCGGCCGGTGCCTGGTGCTCACCGTGGATTCCGCTTCTGCTCCGAACCGCCTGAGCCCAATCCGGAGCGCTCTGCTGCAGACGCTGCAGCCATTCCTGGCGTTGGCCGATTAAGGCACTTTTATCCCATAGAAGCTGAACCGCCTGATACGCTTGTTCATAGGACTGCGGGTCCAGCCGGACTACGCTTTGCTGCAACCGGCCGGCTATAGCGGAACGGTAGTCTGCCAGAGACTCCGCAGCCCTGCCTGCTTCCGCGAGCTGCTCTTTGACTGTCTTCCATCTCTCTGCAGCAATATATGAATCTATAATAGAAGGAAGCTCCTGTTCTATCAGCTCCCGCATATGTTGCCATTCCATATGTTTGCCCACCGCCATAGGACTCGCGTTCAGCAGAACATTCCACAGCAGCCCTTCACCCTCCAGGGAATGAAGCGGCGGATCAAGGCTTGTCTGCCGCCAGTCCAGCAGGCTGCGGATCTCCTGAATAATCTGATCCATATACTCTTCAGGCTGTGGTCCGAACTGTGACAGATCATATCCGCCCCGGTCCGTAACCTGACGCTTCCAGCGGATGACGGACTTGGTATGTTGATCCTGATAAGCACCAACTGCAAGCAGAGCCTCCAAATAGTCGGCATTGACCTCTTCGGTTCCTTTGCCGGGAGGTGCAATAAGCTCGCAGGCCTTCTTCCACTGCCTCTTGAGCAGCAGCTGAAAGGCGCTCAGCTTCCCTCCGCCTTCCAGATACCGTTTCATTTCCTCCAGCACAGGCAGCAGCGGCTGAAGATCCGTACCGGCCAAATGTTCAAAGCCGTATTTGTATTTGGCAGTTCTCGCTATCCGGTATAGCTCAAGCCATTTCTCCACTTCTTCCAGCAGATTGGTCCAATCGTGCTTATCATTATCTTTTGCCGAGATCAGATCCAGCTTCCACTCTTCCTCAGAAACCCCACCAAACGCTTCACGAAGCTGCTGTAGAGCAGCGTTAAGCTTATCGGGGGATACGTCCGAACCCGGCGTGAAGTAAGGAAGATGCCTGCCGGTATCCATATCGGACAGCTGCTGATGCTCCAGCACAAGCGCATGGAATATTTCCGGCGTGACAGACAGTTCCAGACGATTACTCAAGTATTGGAATTCCGTCTCATCCTGCGCACTGATTTCTCCAGAGCTTCTATATAAATGTTCCAGTTCTTCAGGGGTAAGCGGACAAGCATGTCCGGCTGCTACCCTCCCCGGAATCTGCTCCATAGTATCCCGGCCTGCAAAGATTAACTTGGCAGCTTCAGACGGATCAAACGCTGTACCGGAAATTACGATAGGCCGGTAATCGTTCTCTCTGGAGAGCCGCAATCTGTCTTCAATGCCCCTGATCTGTTCCAGAATGGATTTACGCCCGGTGGTAAGCAGCTCTACTTCCGCTTCAGTCTGATCAATGGATATGGAGCTTAATGTGGAAGTAATCTTGTCGATGGAATTCTCCAGCTGCTTCTGCCCGCTGGCATCATCCAGCACACTGACACACAGATCCTGCAGCGGCCTTGCCACTTTATCACGCAGCACAGCCAGTGCCCTTGAAGTATGGCTCGTGACCAGCACGCTCTTGCCTTCCGCCAGAAAATGGCCCAGCAGATTGGCAATCGTATGCGTCTTCCCGGTACCCGGCGGCCCCTGTACCAGAACGGAGCCATATCTCCCCAGCTTCAGTGCGATATCCAGCTGCTCCGAATTCGCTTCTTTGGTGAACAGGACATCTTCATTCTCACCATTTACATTCAAATTAGAATACGTAAACACCTGCGTTTCCGATGAATCCTCTCCCGGATCAATTCCGGTAATTCTGGCAATCGCCTGGGGGAGTTCCTCTCTATCATGTAAATCCTGAATAATCTCTTCGAACGCATGATCGAAACCAGCCGACCGCCTGCGCAGAAAAATAACCGGCTCCCTCCGGATATACACTGCTGTCCTATCCTGAGCCGGTTGTGCAGAGGTTCTATGAAAAGGGATAAACTCCGCCTGGGCAGACAAATACCCGGATACTTTGCGTAAATAATCATCCGTAGCACTGAAATCCAAAGGGAAGCAGCCAGCCTCCAGCAACTCCGCGTTACATTTCTTAAGGGACCCCGGGCTGACTTCGGGCACATCTCTGAATAAGGAGCCATGAAATTCGGGAGCAGCTTCGGAGGCGATGACTGTAAATTCAGGTCCCTCCGGATTGAATACAAGCTCGACCCTTTGTAAGAGCACCGGATGATGAATCGGCTCCGGAGTGAGCTCCCAGTGCAGCATCCCGTCGCCGATCATCAGCTCCACGGCATCCCGTTCACGGTCAATCCATGAATAGAGCATATACAGATCCTCAAACAGCCTGATCGTTCTGCGGACAGGCCACTCCCTCTCCTGCCAGGCCTCACGCTCCACAATCCAATTCTCCCAGAGCCGCACTCTCTCTTCGTCCTGATCGAAACGTTCAACATAAGCTTCATATTCCCCGGAATCCGTAGTTTCCCGGTAACTGTCCATGCTCTCCAGCCGTTCCAGACGGGCATGAATGTTCTCCCAATCCGGCTTCAGCCAGCGCTGCAGCAGCTCCGGCGGTTTCGGGCAGGCGGTCCGGTCAGGCCGCTTCACGCGCAGCAGCACCTCAGACATCTCATCTTCTATACGTTCAGAAGGGCTTATCCCCTCTGTGAAATCACAGCTTACATTAGAATGAACCGGCAGGTCGGCAAGGGTCTGCGACCATAACTGCCCGGATATGCGCTTGATTATCGGCTGCTTCAGCTGATGCAGAGCCTGCAGATAGGTAAATACCTGAATAAGCTTCTGTTTCGCCGCGATTCGCTGATCTTCGCTAATTCCCATACATAGCCCTTCTTCTCTGTCCTTTTGCGACAAAGATCCTGTTTTTTGAACTAATTATAATATAATCCGCCAGGTTACAATACCAGTATTTTCATACCAAGTAGAAACGGTACCGTCCTTTAAAGGACGGTACCGTTTCAGCGAGAAATAGAAGGATAATTTATCATGTGAAACATATAAATTCTTATATTTTCAAATAACCCCACAAGGCGGGGCTTTAACTGCGATGTTTAATCAGGTTCTTTGCGCAGACCCTCTATTATATAATTATTTCCAAAAAAAGAGACGCGGATTCCCCGCGCCCCTCAATCAGCCTTATCTGCTTTTCAATAACTCTTTTACAGAAAATCCACCCGTACCGGTGTAAAAGCATCCAGCAGAACGCCGCCATCCTCCAGCGGAATACAGCCGTGAAGTACATTGGACGGGAAGTGGATGCTGTCGCCAACATGGACGGTCTGCACCTCCTGCGTTTCACCGTCATCGATCATGAACTGAAAGCTGCCCTGCAGCACATAAGTAACCTGTTCATGCACATGCTTGTGCAGCGGAATTTCTCCTTCCTGGGCCTTGGCGAACATCACCTTCGTATACATGATCTGGTCACTGTGTGCGAGCACCTTCCGGGTAGTATTGCCGTCTACAGTTACAGCCTGGATTTCTTGATCGTGATAAAACATAAATAATTCCTCCAATCAAATGAATAAATCGATTTAGTAAAAGCGAAAAAAATTAGTGGAACCAGCGGAAGATCCCCCATAGGATCACTGAAAGAGAAGTGAAGTCCGGATCAGCGAATGTTACCCCTTCAGCTCCCAGGTAGGAGAAGAGCGGCAAAGTAAGTGCAGGCAGCAGACAGAGCAGGAAGCCGTTCAGACAGCTGGAGATGACAGCCCCTCTGAAGCCGCCGCTGGAATTCCCGAAGATCGCAGCAGCACCGCCGGCCAGGAAGCAGGCCATGATTCCAGGAACAATAACCGGCAGTCCGACGAGCGGGAACAGGAACACGCAGGCTACACCAGTAAAGAAGCTGACCAGGAACCCTACCAGAGCGGAATTGGGCGACTTATCGAACAGTACCAGGACATCCACGCCTGGGATTGCGCCCGGAGCGAACACTTGGGAGAAGCCTTTGAAGGCAGGGACGATTTCTGTAGTAAACAGCTTAACACCAGCTTTGGCGATATACAACCCGGCGGCAAAAATCGCAGCCTGCTCCAGAATGAAGACGATATATTCCTTGCCCTCTGATAATTCATTTACAAAATCAGCACCGGCGACGAGTCCCGACACCAGCAGCAGCACCAGCATCGTTAAGGTAGTAGCCACATTCGGATCGCGCAAAAAGCTGATGCGGTCATTAATCTTAATATTCTCCGTATCATTCTCACGGTTACCGAATACTTTGCCGAGATACGTACCGATGATGTAAGAGGTCATGGAAGCATGCGCGATGGTATATTCATCCGATTTGATGATATTCCGGCTGGCATTGCGCAGCAGATAAGGGAATACCGCCATGTAACTGCCGATGGCCAGGGAACCGACAATAACGGTCACTACTGAACTGAGGCCCAGACCCTTCATAACCGCAGTAGCGGCGAAGCTCATGAACAGAACCAGGTGCAGGGACAGATAGATGTATTTGAACTTCGTCACACGGGCAAGCACAATGTTCAGAATCATGGAGAACAGCAGGATCAGCGCAGCATCCGCACCAATCTGATCAATGGTCAGCGCCATGATCGCTTCGTTACTCGGCACAACACCCTTGAGGTGGAAGGCATACGAGAACATTTTACTGAAGTTGGTGAGCACGCCGCCCAGGATACCGCCGCCCACTTTGATCATGGTGAAGCCCATGAAGGATAGGGTTGTGCCCGTAATAATTTCAGGAATCTTCTTACGCTGGAAGATGAGGCCGAGAAGCGTCACAATGGCAATAATAATCGATGGCTCTTTGATAATACTCATAAACATATGCATGGCGGGTCTCCAACTTCTTTCTGATCGTTATAGTTTTCAACAGTCTACTAAATCGATTTAGTAGAGCTCCAAAAAAATTTGTCCTTCCGGTAAAACCATGAAACAACGTGCATAAGCATTGTGCATAAAACCACTTCATTCTTTTGTGAACAAAATCACAATATCAGGCAAACTATTACCTCATCAACCGCTATCTAGTCCCCCTCCTCAAAAGAACACGCTATCATTGTTAAAAACAGGAACATTCAGGAATGCAAGGGTATTCATGACTCGAATCATACGATCATTATATCGCGATATTTGCTTTTTGCAACTGAAAAAATAAAACCGTTTCCCAAGCAAAAAAACTTACTTTCATCCTCCGGTTCTGTCTCCGGCCCAAAAGAAAGTAAGCTGCGCTATGAACATTATTAACAGGTCAGTTTAACCTGCGGACCGATTCCCTGTGTCTAATCTCGGGGTTCAAGCGGACAAGCTCAGGCCGTCCCTTCTGCTCTTCCTCCTTCTGGTCAATTAAGTCGAGCAGCAGCCGGGCACTTCTTTTCCCCATTTCAAAGCTTGGCTGGGATATGGTCGTAATCGGCGGATTGTAGAAGGAAGCAAAGGATACATCATCTATTCCAATCAGGGAGAAATCCTCAGGGATACTTAAGCGGTTATTCTTGGCATAGATCAGCACCTGCTCCAGAATCATATCATTGGTAGCGATGATGGCAGTAGGCGGATTGTCCATATGGAACAGCTGCCTGATCAGCGCCGGCATTTCGTCCAGCCTGCCGCTTTTGATATAGTTCTCATTCACCGGAAGGCCATGCTTCTTCAGCGTGTTCCTGTATCCGGACAAGCGCTCAATCCGCGTGGTGATTGCCTTTTTGCCAAGCGGGAAGGTGATTATGCCTATTTGGGTATGGTTATGAAGGGCGAAGGCTTCGACTGCCAGCCCGCTGGCTTTCTCATTATTGAGCAGTACGGTGTCTACGTTGATATCATCAATTTTGCGGTCAACAAATACAAACGGATAACCGTTCTTAACCAGCGAAGAATACATCTTCTTATTCTCTTCCGTCGGGAAAATAATCAGCCCGTCCACCTGCCGCGCAATCATCGACTGGACGTATTTCTTCTCCTTGAGCGGGTCATCATCGGTGTTGCAGACGATCACCTGGACGCCCTTCAGCTGGCATTCATCCTCTATGGCACGCACCACTTCCGTAGTAAATCTCGATAGAATGGTTGAGGAAATCACGCCTACAATGAACGTCTTCTTATGCTTGAGACTGCGGGCCACCTCATTGGGAATATAGTTAAGCTCTTCAATAGCCTCTTCAATCTTCTTCTTCGTGTCCACACTCATATAGTTGAATCTTTTGTTAAGAAATTGCGAAACCGTACTCTTGGATACCCCTGCACGTTCGGCAACTTCCTTCATCGTAACTGCCATGACCCAGCCTCCTACAACACTATCCCTTATGCAAAAAGACACTTCGCCCCTTGTGCCAAAGTGTTTTCACGACGCATGTGAGTTCTACTGTATTATATACTTTCTTGGACGGGTAGGAAAACATTCAGCAGGCTTGTTACTCTAGCTCACAAAAGGACACTCCGCGCACGGACCGTTGTTTGGGCTGCTGTTGTCCCCGGGAACATTAAGCGAATCGGGAGCTTTAGCAGCCGGTATAGCTCTGATCATAATTGTTGTACGTTTTGCAACTTTGATTCAATCCTATTAGGGTGTTTGAGAGAATTGTTGTAGAAAATACAAGAATTCTCCCGCTGTGCCGCAGTTGGTGGAGAAATGCTGCATTCTGTACAACAATTTCCGGTTTGGGCCGATTTAATCAAGGGATTGTTGTATTTTAGTGCAGGATTTCAGGTCATCGTACCTGACTGATGCGAAAAGAATGGAAGGAGGTCCCTCCATCAGTCCTCCCTCTTAACTAGTCACTCTTCATTCAGCTGGGCCAAATGCCGGTATTGCCATTCACGCTCCTGCGTGACGGCGAGTTCGGCTCCGGCAGGAGCCGCTGCGGCATGAACAGCCTTGACGGCATAGGTTGCGGCATGCACTGCATGGGTGGCAACATGCGCAGTTGCCGCCGCATGTCCGGCAGCGCGGGCTGCAGCGCAGGCCTCTGCCGGACCGGCGTCACGGGCCGCCGAATGAGCGGCAAACGCAGCCTGGCGGGCTGCAATCATCTTAAGCTCACCGCGCACCCAGGCGCGTGCGGCTTCAACCGCTTGCCGGGGCCGCTTGTCTTCCGGGCATGCTGCCTCCAGATAGGGCAGCACGCGTTCTGCACAGTCCGCAGCCCAGACGGCTAATACTGTATGATTACTTGTGCCTGCAAGCTCGGCGATGGACTTGTCCAGCCCACCCGCGGCCAGTTTCTCTCTCACTATATTCCTCCCTATCGAAGAAGGCCGGAATCTTCCTGAGTTCCGGCCTTTTCATATATTATATGTTTCTATCAGGCATTGCTTGGCGGAATCTTAACCAGCACAGTATACTCCATACCGGATTTCAGATCCTTAAGGATACCATCCTCCACTAACTGGCCGTCCAGATACACTTCTGTTGCCGTTACGCCCGCTTCACGCTGCATCTTGATGTGCAGCTCTACACCTCTGAAGTTACGTTTAACCGTAACTTCCGGCCAATCGGAAGGAAGCTGCGGCTTCACCTCCAGTCCTTCGCGCGTGCCCTGGAGTCCGAACAGACCGTCAATCAGGCAACGGTACACCCACGGAACGGTGCCGGTATTAAACAGATGGCTGGAGCGTCCGGCAGTCTTCGGGAATTGCTTGTATGCGCCGCGGTAATAGTTAGGGATGAACACAGGCAATTGGCCCCGTCTGATAATATCCTCAATATCGGGTCCCGGGATCATTTTGCGCAGCAGGCGGTACGCCTGATCCTGCTCTCCCACCGCATACAGACCGTAGATATAGAACGCTGCGGCATGATTATAGACTGCACCGTTCTCGGCGGTGCCCGGATGCTTCTGCGTAACCCGGCCCACATCCTCACGCATGGCGGTATAGGATGGTGCGAGCTTTTCCACTCCGTATGGTGTCTCCAGCTGTTCGCGGACCGACTTCATCAGCTTCTGCTGCTTCTCTTCATCAGCTGCCCCGCTAAGCAGTGCCCAGCCTTGGGGGTTAATGAAGATCCGCCCTTCCTTATCTTCACTGATTCCGAACACGACATTATCATCGGTGATTCCCCGCGCATACCACTCGCCGTCCCAGAAATACTGATTAACTATAGCATTCGTCTCGTCTGCCGAAAGGCGGAATGCCTTGCCCGTCTCCAGCCGGCCGCTGCGATCACAAATGTCTGCCCAGATCATGCAAGCATACGCCGTAGCTATCGTCAGCCACCCGGAAACCCCTTTGCCCCGGTAGCCTACCATATTCATCGGATCACACCAGTCGCCCTGATTGATATAATTCAGACCCCGTTCATCCCGCTCATGAATCAGCCAGTGCATCGCCCGGTCGATATGTTCGAAGACTGATCCGGTTTCCTCACCGCCCGCATAAGGGACGATCTCTTCCAGAATGCTGTAATCATCCGTCTCATCCAGATAGGTACTGAGGCAAATGGGCAGCCAGACACAATGGTCCGTATGCGGGACCTGATTGATATACTTCAGTTCAGCGGCTTCATGCAAAATAATGCCATCCGGCATGGCTCCGCTTGCCGCCTGCTGGCTAAGAGCAGTCAGGAAAGCCTGTCTTGCCATCTGCGGCTTAATATAACTCATGCCCATATTATCCTGCAGATAATTCCGGGTCTGGGGGTCCGTCGTCAGGCGGTTGGTCTGCCCGTGATAGTACATCTGCCGGGGCAGCCAGTGGTTCACCAGATTATCAAGATCCGCATCCGGAGTCGCGATTTCAATGCAGCCTCTGCCTTCCGCGATATATTCCGCATACTCCCGTTCCGCGAGCGTAAATCCGTCTTCACCGGCGGCTGCTTTATCCAGGAACATCCGCTGGCGGATATCAGCGATCTCCTGCTCCGTCTGAGCCGGACCGAAGATGAACCGGTACTCGCGCTCCTCACCAGGCTCCAGACCGAGCTGATACTGCAGAACTGCTACCGGTGATTCATACCGGGATTCTCCCCGGGATAACAGACTGCTTCTCAGTGCAGACGGGGAACTGATCCCGCCTTCCCCTTCGAATGCTTCCTGGTTCACTTCCCAGGACGCGGGGGCGTGGTCGGCCAGGAGGAAGGTCTTGTCCTTCAGCCGTTTGATTCTGTCGTATTCCTGATATTTCTGGTAAGGCGTAACGGCTGTAGCGACAATTCCCTGCAAAGCTTCCTTATACTCACCGGACTGATTCATCCATGACATATAGCCAATGGTAAAGTAAGGGTAGATGCTTATTGTTCTTGGAGCGGAAGACAGATTGGTTACCTTCACCCGCCACAGCTCCATCGGCTCATCTTTGGGCAGGCTCAGCGTCATCTCGATGGCGATACCGCTCTTCTCTATTTTCCACACAATATTATGTTTGCCAACAGCAAAGGTGTAGTGATCAGGCGGCGTGCGAACAGGCTCATAAGGGGCAGAGAACACCTCTCCGTTCTCCTCGTCCTTCACATAGACAAAACGGCCGGGGTGGTGGGCATAATAAGGCTGCTCCGGCTGCATGAAGGTCTTGGCTTCCAGATTCGGGGCATAGGAATACTTGGCAGGTTCCGGCTGCATAAACTGGGCTACCGCATACCCGCGGCAATTCATATGAATCATCATCTGCTCATTCCATAGGAAGCCCGAAGCCTTGGGGAGAATAGTCGGACTCGACAACTCATAATATTCATTATCTTCAGATGCTCTTATCACTCTCATGCCTCTCTTCCAGTTTTTTTTATTCGCTAATGTACCTTGTCTATGTTCAAGAATACGCTCTCATAGGTTTGGGGGCAAGTCTATGAGATTTGATCCGTTTTGGGCATTCTGGATTTTTATAGTAGAATGAACCCAAGTGTCCAAGTATAGATGAGAGGTGTAACCGATGAAGGAACAATACCTGGCAAGACTTGAACTGTTTGCTGAGAACACGCAGAGGATCAAAAAGGCATTCCCCTGGCAAAATGTTCAGGTAAACCGCCTGGCAGCCTTGCTCTACACAGTGGAGAACAAAACAGCTGATCAGGATGCCATCCGTGCGAACCATGAGCTGATTAAGGAGAACACCCGGATGTTCTCTTCTTTCCGCGGGACTTCAGCCATCAGCATCGCCACCCTGCTCTCTCTGTCCGCTAAACCGGAGCAGCAGCTTGCCGAGACGTTAGCCGTATATGATTTGATGAAGGATGTCAAATTCAGGGCTTCTGACTATCTCGTCATTGCCGCCTATCAGATCGCTGCCCATACCACCTCAGATCAATATGTCCAGGTGATCGAACGGACGAAGGCATTCTTCGATGGCATGCGAGCGAAGCATCCCTTCTTAACCGGACAGGACGACTATATCTTCGCCGCAATGCTCGGAATATCCGGTATCGGGGTCGAACACGGAGTAGAACGCCTGGAACAGCTCTATGTCACTCTGAAACCCGAGTTCTTCTCCGGAAACAGCGTTCAGGCTCTGACGCAGGTGCTGTTGCTTGGGGAGGAAGCCGCCGGACCTGCCGACCGGGTGCTCAGCTTGCGCGAGGCCTTCCGTGCACAGGACATCCGCATGGACAAGGAATATACCCTTCCTTCGCTTGGCATACTGTCGCTGCTCCCTTATGACCAGACTGGACTCGTGAATGATGTCTCTGAAACCTATGAGTTTCTGCGTACCCGGAAGGGCTTCGGAAATTGGTCGATTAACAAGCAGGAGCTGCTCCTGCTGTCTGCGGCACTCGTATCCTATAAATATATCGATGACGTAAAGAGCGGCATCATCACTTCCGCGTTATCCACCAGTATTACTAATATCATCATTGCCCAGCAGACGGCTATTGCGGTTGCAGCCGCATCCTCCGCTGCTGCGGCTGCGTCTTCTTCGAATTAAACTTATGGGCCTGCCGAGTGAGGCAGAGACCGGTTATTTTTGGGGATTCCTGCTCAAAATACAACATTTCCTTCGAAAAACCGGCCGTAAACCAGAATTGTTGCACAAAATACAGCATTTCTTCGGTTTCAAGCAATGTAACGGGGAAATTCTTGTATTTTCGTACAACAATACTCTCAAACACACGGGTATCTATGAGCCAAAGTTGCATTACGTACAACATTAGGCCGATACAGTGTTTATCTATAAGTCTCAATTCTGCCGGCAATGGATTCCGGCGACATTTCTATACAAGTGGTTCTAAAAAAGAGCCTGTCCCCAATTTATTGGAGACAGGCTCTTGTATTATCCTCTAAGCTTCCCTGGCTCCTCCGGCCGCCCGCGCTTCCCGATCCCGAAGGCATAATAGCCTGCAACAACAATGTCCAGGAACGAAGCCCCCACAATCAGCGACAGATGGGTATCCGGGTTGAACCACATGCCGATGATCACGAGCGACAGGAAGATAATAATAATGTAGTTGCTTATAGGGAACAGCCGGGATTTGAACGGATGCTCCGCCATTTCACCCTTCCAGCGATCCCTGAATCTGAACTGGCTGAAGGCCAGCGCAAACCAGGGAATCATTCCCGGAAGCACACTGGCGCTGTAAATATAGAGAAACAGCTTGGAATCCGGCATAAGGTAATTGAACAGTACACCGACCAGCAGCAGGGAGATTGTTGTAATAATACTGTTTCTGGGAACTCCGCTTGCCGAGACCTTCCCGAAGAACTTCGGAGCCTGTCCGTTCTGGGCTAAGGTGTACAGCATTCTGCCCGCACTGTAGATTCCGCTGTTGCAGCCTGACATAGCCGCTGTCAGCACGACAAAGTTGATGATGCCCGCAGCGCCGACGATCCCTACCTTGGCGAAGGTCATCACGAATGGACTGCCGATTTCGCCAATTTCGTTCCATGGATAAATCGTTACAATGATGAAGATTGCCCCCACGTAGAAAATCAGAATGCGCCAGATGATATTCTTGATCGCTTTGCGCAACGTACGCTTAGGATCCTCCGCTTCGCCTGCTGTAATTCCCACCAGCTCAATCCCCTGATAGGCAGCCGTGACAATGCAGAGCGCAAACAGGAAGCCCTTCAGTCCTCCGGCAAAGAACCCTCCATGGCTATACAGATTCGACAAGCCGAGCGGCTCTCCGCCATTTCCCAGGCCAAAGAAGATTACTCCGGTTCCAATCACCAGCATCACGACAATGGCGACCACCTTGATCATCGCGAACCAGAATTCAAACTCCCCGTACAATTTCACCGCTGCCAGATTGGCCGCCGCAATAATACCTACACCGATAAGAGCCGGAATCCACTGCGGGATTTCAGGAAACCAGTACCCCACGTAGATTCCGATTGCCGTAACCTCCGCCATCCCTACAGTCACCCAGAGGAACCAATAGCTCCAGGCCGTTAGAAATCCGGCCAGCGGACTGATATATTTGTGGGCAAAGGTGGCAAACGAGCCGGTGACCGGTTCGAGCACCAGCATCTCCCCCATAATCCGCATCACAAAAAACATGATTATTCCCGCCAAAAGATAGGCCAGCAGCACCGACGGCCCTGCCCACTTAATCGTACTTGCAGAGCCCATGAACAACCCTACGCCAATCGTGCCCCCGAGTGCGATCAGCTCGATATGCCGCGGCTTAAGCCCTCTTGTTAACTGTTTCGCTTCCAAAAAAATGCTCCCCCTCTATGTATTCCCTGCATGTGTAAAACACTAATCTATCATAATATGTCAGAATCATTGTAAGCTGTGACATACATTAACGCAATGCAGAATTACTCCACCAAAAGTTCGTTCGATTGTAACAACAAAATTGGCCGTAAACCTATACATTTTGTTTCATAGTGTTATAATCACTTTGATTTATTTACATGAAAATAAGAAAAACAGAAGCAGGTGATCAGATGTTTGAACTAAAATGGCTGTGGCAGAACCTGGAGGGCAACCGGGCACGGTATATCGTGGCGCTTTGTCTCTCCGTAGTGGGCTCAAGTCTCACGATTGTGAACCCGTACCTCAGCCAGCGCATCGTCGATACGTTTATAGCCGGCGACCATGCAGGGCAGAATCTTGCTACAGAGAGGGGTCTGCTCATCGCGCTCTGCCTGGGCATGATCGGCTTTTCCCTGCTCCGCACAGGTCTGGCTTATCTAACGACCATGCAGTACGAAATATCCTCCCAGAATATGATGTACAACATCCGCATTTATTTGTACAACAAGATTCAGGGGCAGGACCGGGAGTATTATGACCGCAACCGTACCGGTGATCTTATGACCAAGATGACAGGCGATCTGGATATGGTCCGGCATTCGATGGCTTGGATTTTCAAGACGATCATTGAATCGCTGACGATTTTTCTGGCAGCCGTCATCTATTTCCTTACAATCGATGTCCAGCTGACGCTGTGGATGCTGATCCTGTCGCCACCGATTTTTGTCGTGGCCTTTATCTTCGCCAAACGTGTCCGTCCCATGTACATTGATCTGCGCGAGCGGCTGTCCCAGCTTAACACGACGACACAGGAGAACATTTCAGGCAACCGTGTAGTCAAGGCTTTCGCCCGTGAAGAGTTTGAGATTGCCAAATTCACGGAGAAGAATGTCAACTACTCTGTGGCGAACAAGAAAGCGGCCCTAGTCTGGCTTGATTACTTTCCTTATCTGGAATCCTTCGCCCAAGCCTTCAATGTCATTCTGATGCTGGCCGGCGGCTACTTCCTGATGCACGGCCGGATCACCTTTGGTGAGTTCGCAGCCTTCTCCTCGCTAATCTGGGCGGTATCCAACCCTATGCGCAATATCGGGATCATTATCAATGATATCCAGCGTTTCTTTGCCAGCTTATCCAAAATCGTCGATATCTATTATGCCCGCCCCGCTATTGTGAACGAGCATAATGTCACAGAGAACCGCCGCTATGAGGGCCGGATTGAGTTCGAGCATGTCCGGTTCAAATATGACAGCGCTACCGTGCTCGATGATCTGAGCTTCACGGTTGAACCCGGCGAAACGATCGCCATTATGGGCGCTACAGGCTCAGGCAAGACATCGCTGATCAACCTGATCCCCCGGTTCTACGATGTGGCCGGAGGCCGCGTGCTGGTAGACGGCCGGGATGTCCGTGAGCTTGAGCTTGATGAACTGCGCGGGAATATCGGGATGGCTACACAGGACGTCCTCCTGTTCTCCGATACGATCGACGGCAACATCGCCTATGGCGACCCCGAGCTTACGGAAGAAGAAGCGCAGGCCTATGCCGGTCTCGCAGCGGCCCATGACTTCATCGTCAAAATGCCGGAAGGCTATGATACGGTAGTCGGCGAACGCGGTGTCGGCTTGTCCGGAGGACAGAAGCAGCGTATTGCGCTTGCCCGCGCGCTGGCGGTCCGCCGTCCGATCCTGATTCTGGATGATACGACGTCTGCCGTCGATCTGGAGACGGAGGAGCATATTCAGCGGAGTCTGCGTGAGCTGGAGTATCCCTGCACGAAGATTATCATTGCACAGCGGGTATCCACTACCGCCCAGGCAGACCGCATCCTGATTCTGGATGGCGGCCGTCTGATCGAGGAAGGCACCCACGCCGAGCTGCTGGCTAAGCGGGGTTATTACTATGATGTATTTATGCTGCAGAACGAGGGCATTGGAAGGCAGGTGACCGAGAGTGGCCAGGAATAAATTCGATGTCGATGAGAATCTGGAATCACCGTTTAACATTAAGCATTTCCGGCGGGCCATGGTCTATATCAGACGCAAGAAGAAACCGATGATTCTCGCATTCGTGCTTAGCGCACTGTCGGCGGCTATCGCCCTATCAGCCCCGCTGATTATGCAGCATGTGGTAGACGTAACCATTCCCGCCAAAGAGATGGGCGCGCTGGTTGGCTGGTCTGCGCTGATGCTGGCGACGATCATTGTCAGCGTAATTCTGGCGACGATCCGCTCACGGATTATGACCAGTGTCGGGCAGGATATTATCTTCGATATCCGTACCGATCTGTTCAAGCATCTGCAGGATTTGCCGTTCAAATATTACGATGACCGGCCGCAGGGCAAGATCCTGATCCGGGTTGTAAACTACGTCAATGCGGTATCCGACGTGTTGTCGAACGGAATTATTAACTTTATCCTAGAAATCGTGAATCTGATCTTCATCGCTGCATTCATGTTCGCCGTAGATGTCCGGCTCTCCTTCGTCATTCTTGCCGGATTGCCCGTATTCCTCGGTGTCATGCTGCTCATCAAAACCCGGCAGCGCCGGGCATGGCAGGCGGTATCGAACAAAAGCTCCAATCTGAACGCCTATCTGCAGGAGAGCATCAGCGGTATCGGCGTGACCCAGATGTTCTCCCGGGAACAGCGCAATGAGGGCGTCTTTACGCGCCTGGCTGGTAATTTCCGCACAGAGTGGATGCGGGCGCTGCGTTACAACACCCTTATTCCGTTCACTGTCGATAACTTGTCTACCATGGTTACAGCGATGATTTTCCTGGTTGGCCTGCTGACCCTGGACCCGCAGAGCATGACGCTTGGTGTCATTCTCGCGATGAGCAGCTATGCCGCCCGCTTCTGGCAGCCGATTCTGAATCTATCCCAGCTGTACAACAACTTCATCAATGCGGTAGCTTATCTGGAGCGTATCTTCGAAACGCTGGATGAGCCGGTAACCGTCAGCGATATTCCCGGGGCGAAGGAGCTGCCGCCCGTTCAGGGCCGGGTCACCTTCGACGATGTAACCTTCGCCTACGATCCGGGACTGAACATCCTGGAGAACATCTCCTTCGATGTTGCAGCCGGAGAGAGCATCGCGCTGGTCGGACCGACCGGTGCCGGCAAAACCACGGTCGTCAATCTGATCTCGCGCTTCTATAACCTTACCGGCGGCAGAATCCTGATCGACGGGCAGGATATCGCCGGGATCACGCTGAAATCGCTGCGCAGCCAGATGGGGATTATGCTGCAGGACAGCTTCATCTTCTCGGGGACGATTCTGGATAATATCCGCTACGGCAGACCGGATGCCACTGAGCAAGAGGTCATCGCCGCTGCGAAGGCTGTCTGCGCCGATGATTTCATCCGTGAATTTGACCAGGGCTACCTGACGGAGGTTAATGAGCGCGGCTCCAAGCTCTCACAGGGACAGCGGCAGCTCATCTCGTTCGCCAGAACCCTGCTGGCCAACCCGCGCATTCTCATCCTGGATGAAGCCACTTCTTCCATTGATGCACAGACTGAGCGCCTGCTCCAGAAGGGCCTGAATGAGCTGCTTAAGGGACGTACCTCGTTCATCATCGCGCACCGGCTGTCCACCGTGAAGAACTGCGACCGCATCATGTATGTCTCGAATAAGGGCATTGCGGAAAGCGGCTCGCATGATGAGCTGATTGCCCGCCGCGGTCTCTACCACAGACTCTATACGGCGCAGAAGATGGAAGCATAAGCCAAACCCACAAAGTGAGGCTCCAGCTTCGAAGATAACTCAGGTACTTTGCGGGGACCCCAGACAGATTATTAGTTCTTACAGCACCAATAAGCTCAAGCCTATTAACGGGCCTGAGCTTTTTTTTATCTTATTTTCAAACTTGAATATAATCTTCCCTTAGCATACTGTAAATCTCCAGATCGACAATTCCTTTGCCTGACCATAAGGCGGCTTGCCGCAGCATCCCCTCCTTGATGAAGCCGTTCTTCAGCAGCACCTTCTTGGACGGTTCATTCATCAGCATCACTTCGGCCTGAACTCTGTTCACATTCACCTGCCCAAACAGGAACTCCGTAAGTATTTCAACTGCCCTTGAGGCAATGCCCCTCCCCCAATGGGCTTCCGCCAGGAAGTAGCCGATCGTCACCATATTCACCTTCTGATTGAAGTCACAGGCTTCAATAATTCCAAGCAGACGCCCCTCTTCACCACTGGTAAAAATGCCCCACTTGATCCTTGATCTTTTGGCGTAGTCCCGTTCAAAATGGCCTATCATATTACTGACTGTAGCCTTGTTATGTTTGGGGATGATCCCGCAGTATTCAAAGACTCTATCATTGCTGTAAATGTCAAACAGCTCGTCCAGATGAGTCTCCTCAATTCTGTTCAATACAAGTTCATCTGATCTCAGTACAGGAAACTGGTCAAACACAACATTCAAATTCATTCCAGCCACTCCATTCCAGGAAACCTTATATTCGTTGCTTAATGGGGATGTACAAATCAACCTTGCATTTGCCCTCCGGGTCCTGCGCAGGATCATTCAGACAGAATTCAAGACACGGCCTGTCGTCCGCTTCGTACCCGCTGCGGGGTAACCATACGCTGAACATACTCTCATACGCGAGGACAAATTTGTCTACCGTATCATAGTAAGAATACACCGCATACATCCCGCCGGATAATGTCTTGAATTCTACCTGCGGCCGGTGCGTCTCCCGCTCCAAACCTACGGGTAATGTAATACAGGCATCATACCGGCACGCAGACTCCTCTACGAGATCCCCGTCATCCAACGATATTCCGATAAACTGCTGATTCCCTGCATGAAGCCCCTGCTGATCTGCCCAGCGGCTTAGCTTGTCCCATGCGGTATACGTATGCAAATAGCTGCCAATATGCCTTACATAGGCGACTTCAACATCCGGGATCTGCCTGATTTCAACCATACTATCCCATGCCCTCCTTAACAGCGGATTACTTCCTGCTCTATTGTAATCTGCCACGGAAGCTGATTCTGCTTGCATATTGCTGAGGGCTGATGCGAAATTGCTCTTTTTCCGGTTACCGTTCCTGAAGCTGCCCGGTGTACAGTCATAATACCGTTTGAAATGGGCATTAAAGACCGATACCGATTCGAAACCGCATTGACCCGCGATCTCCAGAATGGTCTGATGCGTTTCGGCCAGCAGCACCAGTGAGTGCTGTATACGCTTCCTGGTTACAAATGCCATGGGAGTCACGCCAACTACAGCTGTGAATATTCTGCTGAAATGATATTTGGAGAAATGCGATACCTCTGCCAGTGTATCCAGCTTAAGCGGTTGACTGCTATGTTCCTCTATGTAAGCAATGACCTTACTGATCCGTTCTATATATTCATCATTCATCGCTGAATTCCCCGCCCCATTCATGCTACAATACATTACAAATATTAGCAGATGAGGTGATGATTAATGGTTACAAATCTGTATTTCGTAAGGCATGCGCACTCTGCTTATTCTGCTGATGAATTAAACAGACCTCTACCTGAACGTGGACAGGCAGACGCGCAGAAGATCACGGAGCTGCTCATCCATGAAAATATTCATGTCCTGCTTTCCAGTCCCTACAAACGGGCGATACAGACTATTGAAGGACTGGCCGGACCTCTGGGCCTTGAACTTGTACTAGAAGAGGATTTCAGAGAAAGATTATTGTCCAGCGGACCCGTCAGCAACTTCGGGCAGGCCATTACGAAGGTCTGGGAGAATCCCTCTTTTGCCTGGGAAGGCGGAGAATCTAATCTGGTTGCCCAGAGTAGAGGAGTTCGGGCCCTCCACAGAGTATTGCAGCATTACAAAGGCAGTAACGCCGTCATCGGGACTCACGGTAATATTATGGTCCTAATCATGAATGCGCTGGATAAGCGTTATGATTATGGCTTTTGGAAGCAGCTGGATATGCCCGATATCTACAAGCTAAGCTTCAATGGAGATACACTCACCGGCGTGCAGCGGATTTGGAACAGGAGCTGACTCTGTTTAAACTGGACAGACTGTTGTCACAGCTCTATGGTATAACAGAATCAAAGGAGTGAGCGCTATGGCAAGCTATGAATATTCGTCCAAACAGGAGCTGCTGGAAACGATCCATACCCTCTACCTGCTCTTGGACGCCGAGTTTGACGGCATTGACAATACATACAAGGACACGCGGATTCCCGAAGCGGATAAAACCCCGGCTGAGATCATCGCCTATCAGCTGGGATGGCTGGAGCTGGTGAGGAGCTGGGATCAGAATGAGCTGGAAGGAAGAGCCTTCCTCATGCCCGCCCAGGATTATAAGTGGAATGAGCTGGGCGGATTGTATCAGTCCTTTTACAGCACATATTCTGAGTATTCACTGACTGAGCTACGCAGCTTATTCCGGCAATCGGAGCAGCAGTGGCTGGAATGGGTCGGCACATTAACGGAAGAAGAGCTGTTCATCCAGGGCTCACGTAAATGGACCGGAACCAAGGACAACTGGCCCATGGCCCGGTGGATTCATATCAATTCAGCCGCTCCGTTCAAATCCTTCCGGGGGAAAATCCGAAAGTGGAAAAAGCATTTCCCCGCTACGCTGGCATAACCTCCACTACCCGGCCCGGATCATTGCTGGCTGCTGCCCGCTCCCCCATCCGTCCCCTGACTGCCGCCTCTGCGCGTTCCTCCCCGATCCATCCCCCGGCCGCCGCCATTGAAATTCGTGCCGCCGTTCATGCCGGGGAACCCGCCCGATCTGGAGTTGAAATCGTCACTTGAAATCTTCTGGGCAGTAATCGCCTCGCATGAGGTGAGCACCAGCGAACAGCTAAGCACAGTAATGATTAAGGTGATGCGGGATTTCTTAGTCCGACTCTTGTGCCGCTTGTTGAACCGCATGCCCAGTCCCCCTTTTCGTGGTCAGAAGTTCATAGACATCTTTAAAGCCCAAGTAGGATAAGACGATCAGCAGCGGATATACCGGATAAATGTACCGGGCCTTGATCTCCCAGAGCAGATAGAAGCCGATGAAGCCCAGAATCACCAGAACCAATGAGGTTTCCGCAAACCGCTTGGCCCGTATCCCGCTGACCAGCCGGAAAAGAATGAATCCATACATCAGGAAATTCTGCACATACACCACCCATTGCAGCCCGCTCCGGTAATTCGAATCTCCCTTAAGCAGCTCTGATGCAGAGGTGGAATAGATATACCGGTCCATCACAAAGCCGTTTCGCCCCCCGCCGCCTATAGAGGTTCCATCATTCCCTATACCGTACCGCTCAACCTGATACGTTCCTTCGGTCCAGATCCAGACCAGCTTTTTATAATACATTCCGGCAAGCTCCCCTAAAGTAGCCTCCGAGAGCTTATTGCTGATGGACGCTTTGAACAGCTCCACGCTCTCCGCTTTATTGTAGCCGGCCTCCTGCTGATAAATAGTATAGCTCTCCCGGTTATCCCAGAAGCCGAGCGTCTCCAGATTGATTCCCATATTCAGCCACATATAGACCGGTGCGGAATTGCTGGACGGGGATTCGTCCACGATACCTGTTGCCTGGAGCGCAGCGTTCTGCGTCCAGCCCGGAATGTTAAACACCAGCAGCGTTATGCCTATGGATGCGATGGCTTTTTTAAGCCCAAGGTGACGCAGGTTAAGTAACAGGCAAAATACGATCGCAATCAGGAAGATCATGCCTGTGCTCCGGAAATAGTTGCCGATGGCCAGCAGGATGGCCGCGAACACGATATCCTTCATGGATCTTCTGCGGATGAACGTAACGGCAAAGTACAAAGCGCTGGTCAGCAGAGCTGTGGCAATCACATCATTATAGATAAAGTTGCTCATAAACAAAGACGGAATATAGGTCGCGGCAAATACCAGGACACCATAGTCGTTCGATTTGGACTTGGTATTCAGCTCTTTGTAGAGCAGGTAGATCATTAGCGTGGTGACCAGCGAGAACAGGATATTGAAGCTTTTGATCACCAGATAATTGTCCGGGAACAGGAACAGCAGCGTCTTCAGATACAGAACGATTGAGAAATTGAACGGGAACATATACAGATATCCGCCCGGCTGGAAGGATGAATAATCCTTGTTGTACAGCATATCCCAGGCCAGCGACAGCACCGTCTGCGAATCATCCGTTGGCATGCGGGTGAACAGGAAGATGATCACGAGTTGAATAGCGGCAGAAAATAACAAGACCGCGGGAATGACTATTCTCCTGCTGTATTTATTAAGCTTCAGGCAGAGCCTGTACAGCACATAGCTCAGTCCCAGAACGGCTGCGATCAGCAGGATAAACAGCAAGACATTTTGTTTCTCCAGCACTGTTGTATCGCCATAGATTGCATAGTTATACTTCGCCCTGATAAAGAAGGAGGAAGCAATAAACAGCCCTATGAAAAAGGCAAGCAGGACGTATAAAATTCGCTGGATTCCTTTTACCATGTGAACCTCCTCTATGGCAGCGTCCGTTCCCCATCCGCACATGCCTTGATTTATAAAAGTAGTATAAACACCGAACCTGAATAACAGATGAAGATGGGGTTAAGGTGAACTTCAGGTTCGCCAATATACTGGAGAAAGCTGAATAGCACGTTCCCCCGCCAAGCAGCAGAGTAAATTTCACAGTTTCACCCTCAGTAAATATTAATGTTGTACTTAGTACAACTTCGATTCATAGATACCCGGGTATTTGGAGGAATTGTTGTAGAAAATACAAGAATTCTCGCGATGTGCCGCCAGCTGAAGGAGAAATGCTGCATTCTGTACAACAATTGTCGATTACGGCCCATTTATTGAGGAAAATGTTGTATTTGGTGCAGGATTTTATATTAACTATCCTTCAGATTCACTCCTGGATCTGTTTTTCTTTCACGATGTATAAGGTAGAAATTCTATTTTGCCAAAGCCGAATTTCATGAGCTGGAAGCTGCCGTTAAACGAAGCCTGCCCGTCTTTAAGCAGGATGCCGAAGATATCTGCGAAGCCAAAGGAATTCATTACCCCGAAAGAACCGTTCAGCAGATTATCTCTTATTTCCATATAAGAATGGAGGCTGACGATTAGGAATACACATAGAAATCCCCTCCAAGCCCCTCTCCAGCCACTGCATCCTAAGATGACGCTGTAGCGGAAAGTCTGCTTGAAGGGGATCTGCCGTGCTGAATCTATTTACTTAAGCGAGTTAATCATTAATAGCCTAACAGACTCTTGGTCTTCGCAAAAATATCATTGGCCATCTCCGTATACCGTGTGCTGCCGTTGGCTTCAACCTGAGCCGTATACTGGCTCCAGTTGTCGAGCTTCTCCTGGCCGGTCACGAACTTGAGCGTCATTGTCTTGACGTAATCCATCAGCGGTGTCGAGATCAGCTTCATTTGCTCATTCTCCTCCGGAGTAGCCATAATCGGCGGTGCCAGTTTGCGTGCATCCCGGGTCGACTGGACGCGGCTCACGAAGTCTTTCTCCCCATCGGTCATCTTGGACATCTTCAGCTTCTCAGAGCCGCCGTAAGCAAACATTCCTCCGGCGAAGCCGAAATCGACATTGAGCTGCTTGGCTGCACCCTCGTTGATGCCGTTGTAGTAGATTTCCGGATTCAGCACTACATTTCCGTCTGCATCCAGGGTATACGTCTCCCCTTCAACGCCCCATAAGCTGAGCATCTGACCTTCATTAGAGTACCAGAACCAGTCGACGAAGCGGAGCATCTTGATGAACTCCTCTTCGCCCAGATCATCCAGCGCATTCTGGCTGATCATGATTCCGTTCTCGAGACGGGAGGTTTCGACCTGCAGCTTCCCTTTCGGTCCGCCCGGCTGGGTAATCATGTAGAGCTCACTATCCGGCACCTGCATCTTGCTCTTGAAATCGGCCATAACCTGGTAGATTCCGCTGATTACATAGGTGTCGCCCTTGAAGAACTTCGCTTGTGCTGCATCATCTTCCTGAGTGAATGATTCAGGGTCCATAATGCCTTCATTTACTAGCTTATTGAAGTAACCCAGATAGTCCTTGAAGTCATCGGAGGCATCGGCAAAAACAAACTGCTGCTTATCCTGGTCAAAGACCAGGCCGTTGGATAATCCCCATCCGCCCGTAACGCCGTATTGAACTGCAGCAATGTTCAGTGCCGAATCTCCCTTGAACTGATCAGAGATGACATAATTGCTGCCTGTGAAATCTTTGACCTTCTTCATCGCTTCATAGAAGTCCTCGTAGGTCCAGTTGCCCTGCTGGCCTTCGACGTCCACTCCCGCAGCTTCAAACACATCCTTGCGGATAATGTAGGAATAACCGCCGCCGGCAATCTCCCACATGCCTGGAAGCACGTAATATTTACCGTCCTCCTTCAGCTTAGCCTTCAGGTCCTCCTCCATTCCCCAATCCTTCACAGCCTTCATATAGTTCGGCATATACTGCACCCAATCGCTTACAGGTACAATCTGGCCTGTGGCGACGAAAGCGGATTCATCATAAGTCTTAGGAATAATATAAGGAGCGTCTCCGCTGTTCACGAGCAGCGATTTCTGGTTCTCATATTCGGTTCTTGCCGTAATGGCCAAATCGAAATTCACATTCGTTTTCTCCTGGATCGCACTCCACAGCCGCCAGTCCTTGTTATATGGATAATTCTCATGGTCGCTGTACATCATGGAGTAGGTTACCGGTTCATTGGAGTGGAAGGTCTGATCTTCGCCGAAGGTATAATCTTCCGCCCCGGCTGTTGCAGGTGCATTCGTACTAGCAGCATTCGGTGCTGTGGAATTATTGGTGCCCGAAGCCTCTTTATTTCCGGATGAACAAGCTGTCATAGACAACATCAACGCCAGCGATGCCATTGCAAGTGGTTTACTGAATCTCATTGTTTGCCTCCCTTTTTGTGTATAGAGCTATATATAACAGAGAGGGCCCTGCCCTCTCCGGTTATACCGTTTATCCTTTGACAGCGCCGATCATCATGCCCTGTACGAAATACTTCTGCACGAACGGATATACGCAGATAATAGGCAGTGAGGTTAACACCATGGCCGTCGATTTGATGCTTGCCGCTATCTGGCTGGTCTGATCGGAGGATGCCCCGATTTCGGTCGGACTGACCGCATTGTCGATGATTTGCTTCAGATACAGGGCGACCGGCCACTTCTCCTTAGACTGCAGATAGAGTGACGGTCCGAACCAGTTGTTCCACATGCCGACCATCACGAACAGCATGATGGTTACCAGAATCGGCTTCGATAACGGCAGGATGATTTTGGTGAAAATCCCGAATACCCCCAGGCCGTCCACCCGTCCCGCTTCTTCCAGTTCATAAGGCAGGCTGGCAAAAAACGTCTTCATCAGGATGACATTGAAGGCGCTGATCGCCCCCGGAATGACAATCGCCCAGATTGTATCCCGCATGTCTAACGTCTTAGCCACCAGAATATAGTTCGGGATGAGTCCGCCTCCGAAATACATTGTGAACAGGACAAACGGAATGAAAAATTTGTTGAGCCGCAGTTTATCTTTGGATAGCGGATAAGAGATTACTGCTGTTGCAGTCACGGCGATTAAAGTGCCTGTTACGGAATACACAATCGTGTTCCAGTAGTAATGGAAGAAATCCGGTTTGCTCAAGATAACTTCATACGTCTTGGTCGTAAACTCCACCGGGAATAAGGTTACCTTGCCTGCATAGATAGCGGCTTCCGAACTGAAGGACTGGGCTACAAGATAGACGAATGGATATAAGGTGAAGATGACAATCAGAATCATAAATATACTGTTCAAAATGTTAAATAAGTTAAAGGTTGAGGTTCGCTTCACGGGTTCGGCTCCTTTCTACCACAGGCTGGATTTCGTAGTTTTTTTGGATACGGTATTGGCAATCGTCACCAGGATCAGTCCAATAATCCCTTCGAACAAGCCTACCGCTGTCGCATAGCTGAAGTTCCCTCCGGTGATCCCCATCCGGTACACATAGGTAGAGATAACATCAGCGGTTTCGTAGGTGAGCGGATTGTACAGCAGCAGGATTTTCTCGAAATTAGAACCCAGGATACTGCCGATATCCAGAATCAGGAGCACCATAATCGTCGGCAGAATGCCGGGAATGGTCACATGCTTCGCCAGCTTGAACCGGTTAGCGCCATCAATCTTCGCTGCCTCATACAATGATGGATCGATGCCGGTCATCGCTGCCAGATAGAGAATCGTTCCCCAGCCCAGACTCTGCCAGACGCCGGAGGTAACATAGATCACCGGAAACCACTGCGGCAGGGAGATGAAGGAGATTTTCTCAAGTCCAAAGGATGTCAGAACGCTGTTCAGGGGGCCTGTTAACGAAACCACCTCTTTAATCATCCCTGCGACGATAACCATAGAGATGAAATGCGGAAGATAAGATACCGTCTGGACGAATTTCTTCCATTTGATTCTCCGTATTTCGTTCAGCAGGAGCGCGAATGACAAAGTAACCGGGAATTTCACCAGGAGATAACTTACACTTAAAGTAAGATCATTAAAGAAAGCTCTCCAGAACGTCGGATCCTTCATGAACATCTCAAAGTAAGTGAACCCGACCCATTCCGTACCCAGAATATTAGGCCCGCCTCTGTACTTCCGGAAAGCAATAATGTTCCCCAGCATCGGCGCATACTTGAAAATAATGAAGTAGATTACCGGGATGATTAGAAACGAATATAGCTTCCATTCTTGTTTAACATGCTTCCATAGGGGAATTCTGTCCGCCTTCTTACGTGGAATCATGCCTGCAGTCTTGGCTTTAGCAGGAACTGCCATGTCATCATCACTTCCTCACGAATAATTCACTCTAGCAGGGACGGCAGCCTGACGCTTGCGGGCGAATGCTCTGCCGTCCGGGTGTAATCGCTTTCTTCTCAAACAATGTACTTGCTAACCCTGCGGCTCATCAATGTTCAATACCGGAAATGATGTACGTTAACCTGCAAATGGCGATTGACACCTTGAACCGGATAGACGGTTTCGCGTATTTCCGCTTGGAAACAAAAAAAAGATGATCTCCGGTAACCGGAAATCATCACTTTAGCTATCCCTGGATCGCCTTGTATTTCCCCGGCGTAATCCCTTCATACTTCTTGAATACACGAATGAACGCATGGCTGCTGGCAAATCCGACCTTCTCGGCGGTATCGTCGATGCTGGCCCCCTCCAGCAACAGAACCTTGCCGGCTTCTACCCGGGTCTGGCTGATATAGTCGCGCAGTCCGACCTGCCCTGTCTGCTCGCGGAACAACCGGGATACATACTGCGGCGTCAATCCGAAATGATCGCCGATCTGTGACACACTCAGGTTCTTGTCGCTGTAGTTCTCCTGCACGAACTCTGTAACCTTCTCGCCGATGCCGGCACTCGTCTGCAGGTTAGGCTTGCTGCGGAGCACCGTACACACCCGGTCAAAGATATCGAGCAGCTCTTGCTCGAACTCCTGCTTCGTGGAGCAGGACAACAGCCGCTTAAGCGGCCGCCATTCATCCCAGGCAATGCTGGCCTGCTCCTGATCAGGAATGGCCTTGATCATCGTAGCCGCCACATCAAGCAGAATGCATTTGGAGATTTCATGCGACCTTTCCCGTTGGAACGCTTGCTGTAAGACGCTATTAATCATGCCGTTAGCCTTATCGAATTCATCGGCCTTCAGGAAGTTGATCAGCATCATCTGGTCATTCACCGTGAAGAAATAACTGCCGGCGCTTGGCTTAATGCTTCCGTACCAGATCAGCATCTCGTCTCCCAATATGCTGCGGTATTCCTGGGCTTCCAGTGCTTGAAGGAAGGCGAGATTTACACCGTCCAGCCCCGTCTGCAGCTCACTGCCCACAGTGGTGAAACGGAGCTTGTACCGGAGGGTAATGAATTCGTAGGCCTGGGCTAGATCATCCTCGATATCATCCTTCCATTGCTCCGCACGCTCCGGATCTACATTCACGACCGCCGCCAGCATGCCATCCACATCTGTGAAATTGATCGTCCAATGATTGCTGATCAGATCGGCAACAATGTTGGACACGATGAATTGGGATAATGCCAGGTCCTGTATCCCATCCTCATCGCTGTCTATATAGAACAGCAGCACCGCGAAAGAATCGGTCGTCCAATGGAGCTTATACTTCTCTGCCAGCTCATTGAACGAAGCATTCCGGTCTGCCTGACCTTTCAGAAGCCTCCCTAAATAGTAATTCTGCAGCACACGCAGCTGTTGATCATGCTTATTGTTCGTATCATCGCGTTCTCTGATTGTCTCCAGAACATTCCTGCGGATGAACGTATATTCATCCAGATATTTACCGGTGCCTTGCGCCGGATTGCGGGTGAAGACGCTAACCAGTTCTTTGATCGGATCATAGTTCTTACGGGCGAAATAATAGATAACCGCACTGCCAATCGCAAAGCACAGCAATAACCCGAACATATTCATCGTCCGCATCCCCCCGATATGCTCCCAGAAGACATCAGTCGGAAACACGCTGATGTACTTCCAGCCTGTCGTATCGGATGACTCAATGGTGATCATCGACTTTACCCCCTGGAAAGTACCCGTAAAGGTGCCTGTGCCGCGGTCATTCCACTCCTGGTAGGCCGCCGGTTCAATCATCGTGTCACCTGCATTCTGAATCATGATCTGGCCGTTTGTATCCATAATAAATACCCGGCCCCGTTCTACCCAGTCGATGTTCGCGAGCATCGTCATCATCTTCTCCACATTAAGCGGGATAATGAGTGCACCAGTAACCTCAGCCGTTGCCTGAATCGGCAGCGAACGGATATAGAACGGCGTATAGGTGACTTTCTTATCCTGGTTCTTGAGCGGAAGCAGCGCATATTCACCCGAATGATGCTGGCTGATCAGCTTCTGCCAATCCCCGTAAGCGAATGTATCGGTCTGAAGCTTCATCTCATAAAAGGATTGTTCTTCTATATAAGTCTCACTGGAGAGGACCGATTGCAGCGGTTTCGAATATAAGTTAATCTCCTTAATGAAATTGTTGGCAGATAACATCTTGTTCAGTTCCTGCTTCAGCCCGTATACCTTGTAAGCGTTCTCAGTCGTGGATGAAGAAAGAAAGCTTTTCACTTCGGAATGAACGGCCAGCTGCGTAGCGAGGCTCTCTGTCTGCAGCAGCTCTCCGTCCACAATATATCTTACCTGCTGGAGCATCGCTCTGCTTGCCAGCTTAATTTCATTTTTCACAATTTCTCTTGTCTGACCATAAATGATCACACTAAGAATGACAGGTATACACAGAATCACCGCATACGAGACAATTAACCGAAACACCACACTTTGTGTGAAGTGACCCCTTTCCAGATTCAATTGCAATCCCCCTAATTCCCTTTTTTGTACATGTTCAATCATAAATGAAACCAGGGCGGGGTTCATATGTACAATTTGAAATTCGATGTACAGTTTAAGCAATCACTGGCTGTTTATTCACTGCGGACCACACGAAAACCCTGATCCGGCCCCATACCATTCGCCTCAAACTTGCCCCGGAAAGATAACTCTGTATTGTTAACGCCGCCGATCCAGCCGCCGCCCTTCACAACCCGCATTGAGCCGCTGCTCATCTCAGGAGCTTCGTACCAGTTCCAGCACCACTCCCTTACGTTGCCTGACATATCGTAAATACCCAGCTCATTGGGTTTCTTATCACCGCTGGATCGGGTTTGGTTATGGTTGCTCTCGATGATAGGCCAGTTCCAGTCCCCTGACAAGTATTTATCTCCGGAATTCCTCCAGTACCAGGCTACTTCATCAGCAGTATTGCTTCCGCTATAGATGTAGCTCTTGCTCATCCGGCCTCCCCCCGCCGCATATTCCCATTCCGCCTCAGTAGGCAGCCGGTAGCCGTTAACGCCTGCATTGACCGTTACTGTCCATTTTATATTATCGTTGTCATTCTGATTATCCGGGTCTTTGGTGTTTTTGTTTATATTGTAATACGGCTCCCGGCCCTCCTTCACACTCCGTTGATTACAGTACTCTATGGCATCATACCAGTTCACCATCTCTACGGGCAGATTGCTGCCTTTAAACTGAGAAGGATTGCTTCCCATTACCTCTATCCACTCTTGTTGAGTGACTTCATATTTGCTGATCTGGAAATCCGGAATCGTTACATTTTGTCCATAAAAGTTGGATTTGGTGTTCGTAAAGGAACCGCCCTTCACCTCTACAAAGCGCTCCTCCTTGGCGGGCTTTTCCTGCGAACAAGCACTGACAACACCGGTTAACGCTATTAAAAAAAATATCAATAGTTTTCGCATGGACAGATCTCCTTTGATAAGGCCGCCGGCTGCACGGCCGGCAGGCCTCCGCTCAAATAATGATTACCTTACCATACCGTTACGTTAGAGCTGCCGCTGCTTTGATACCCCTCAGTCGCGAGGACCTGGTAGGACCAGCTGCTGCCCAGATTCATGCCTTTACTCGCCCATGCGTTAACATGGTTGCTGAAAGTGATCGCAACGTTGCTCCCGGTGGCTCTCTTCGACTGTCTTACACTCCAGAACTGGGTGAACGTTGCAGTACCGTCAATGGAGGGTGCGTTGGTCCGCGTAGTCGTATAGATATCATAGGTGCCCCCGTCACTGTTCACGGTGCCTTTATAAGTTCCGGTAGGTCTGTAAGTACCCCAGCTGTCCACAACGTAATATTCTATGAGAGAATTTCTTGTCCAGCCGTACAGCGTCAAATACCCGTTGCCGGACGGTGCCCAGACGCCTGCATTGTAGTTTATAACTCTGGTTGGCGATCCAACGTTCCAGCCTTTACCGACCACGAAATTTCCGGTATTGGACCAGTTCACACTGTAATTCCCGCCAGATCCGTTCGTCGCATTAACTGTTCCTCCGCCATCCGTCCAGTTCTGCCAATAATCTGTCGCTGCGCTTGAGGTTGCTGCAAACGCGCTGAAGCTCATTGCCGCTGCCATAAATACCGTTAAGATTTTTTTGTTTAATTTGAACATAAGAATTACCTCCCTAAAATATTTGTTTTTTTTGCCGCTTACCTGAACGCCTCCTGCAGTAGCTTCATTTCGCAGAACATAACTTTTCCTGTGTTATATCCCAGAAATTGCCTTGTCCTCCTCCCGAATAGATTATATAAGGTAAGCGTTTACATTTCTCTCTGCAAATTAAAGATTCATCCCCAATTTTTATAGGTCTTATTGAGCTTACAGGATGATAAGCTTCTCATACTGCTGCCGCAGCCGGATTTAACGCCAGTTATCCGCAATGCAAAAAAAGCCGTCCCCTTAAAGGACGGCTCTGCATCAGGAATCTTGTGGTTTAATCAGCCCATCCGGATAACGGCCTTTACCACATCTTCCTTATTATCGATGACGAAATCAAAGGCTTTCTGCGTATCCTCAAAGTTAAACTCATGCGTCACGATGCCTTTGACATCAATTTTGCCGTCGGCAATGGCTCCAATGGCGGCAGGATACAGGTTGCGGTAACGGAACACCGATTTGATGTCGGCCTCCTTGAACATGATCTGCATGAAGTCGAAGTCGATGATGTCCTTGGCCGCGAGGCCGACAAGCACGATTGTTCCGCCTCTTTTGACCAGATAAGGGGTCTGCTTCACCGTATGCTCGCTTCCCGCCGTTTCAATGACCTTATCCACGCCCTGACCGTCTGTCAGTGCAGCGATTACATCCAGAACATTCTCCTGCTTAGCGTTGATTACCCGGGACGCTCCCTGTAGCGTTCTGGAAAGGACTATATCCCCTTCAGCAGATTTCAGACCGGATGTTGACGGACTAATTCTCCTCAGTAATTCATCCGGGATGGTCTTGCCGATCAGCGCTTCCTCACTTGCATAAATCACATAACCATCAGAATCGGTAAGCAATACGATCTCTTTGTTTTTTCGAAGAAAATGACTGGAGAGGTCAGCATTCTTATCCAAATGAATGTCAATCGAAATGATTCCGAGGAATTCCTTGGTTAAGACATCCTCAACTTTATGGTGAACCGTCAAAACCAACGTTTGTTCCGAAGGAGGCATAATGGAGGTATTGTTGTAGTTCTTAATCTGATGAGGAGGTTCCATGATAAAGTTCTCTTCAGAGCTCATCAGCTTCTGGATAGAGGCTTGCTGCAATAGATCCGGCTTCCTCTTACGGGCACTTAACATGGCGTTATAAATAGTAAAAGAGCTTTTTCCTTCATTGATAAAAAACCTTAGCTGAAGAATTTCATTCCTCATCAGATAAAAGTTTCTCATGCCTTCATTGATTTCAAGCTGGTTGAAATAATAATCCCCATCGAAACCCTGTTCAAACACCCTGAATAAGTCCGGATTTCGATATAAAGTATATGGAAGATTAACGATATCATCAAAATACTGCTCCAGATCTGATGATGCCTGTAGTATTTGTTCCTGGCTGTTCTCAAGTTCATGGCGTTCCACATTCCCTTTCGTTTGTCGGTAGATCAACAATACGGATAGAAAATACGGAATAATGATAAAAATAAGCAGCAGGATAATTAAGCGGTTTTGAATGCTTTTCACAAAATGACTCCTTTATAAAAAATACAAACGTTTCATTACCCTACTAGTTTGAGTTTGAACCAGTTTATCCACAGGTTTGCGAAATGACAAAAAACACCTGCGCCAAACTTCAGGTGTTTTCCGGACTAAAGCACTATATTAAGAGCGGTGTACCGGGCGTTTTTCGCAATTTTTAATGTATTGGGAAGGGGTGGACGCTGTGAACTTTTTGAACACTCTCGCGAAATAATTCGCATCATTATATCCGATCATGAACGCAATTTCAGTAATGCTATACTTTCCTCGGAGTAAATATAGCTTTGCATTTTCGATCCTCATGAAATGGATATATTCAATTACATTCATGTTTGTTTCCTCTTTGAACTTTCTGGAAAGATGGGTCGAATTCATAGGAATGGCATCGGCAATTTCCTGTAAGGTCAAAGGGTGGCCCAGGTAAAACTGAATATAATCCACTGCTTTCTTCACGATGGAGCTATAATTACGGGTCGAATAGGTATAAATCATTTCGCAATATTCATTAACGATCTGGATTAGCATAGAATTCCTTTGCTGCAGAGAGGATACTTTTTCAATCAATATCGAGAATTTGCCGGAGATATGATGTATGAACATGGGATGGACGCCTCCCATCTCAGCAGCGATTCTGCAAAGTGTATTCAAAACGACCAGGCTATTTTTGACACCGCGAATCGGCTGACCGGGGAAGCGATTCAAAAACATCTGGAAGAGGAAGTCAGGATCCTTGGCGATCATCTGAACGGCCTTCTTGTCTCCTTTAGAGATTAAATCGATAAATATCTTCTCGCCTTCGTATCTCTCCTCGATCATTTTGTTATTTTCAGCAAGGATTTGAATTCTCTCATCAGAAGGATGTGGCTGAGGCTGCAGCGCGATCTCGTGTACCTGAAGGGGTTCATAATTAGACAGACGGACAAGCAAATCGCCCAGCGCATCCTTTTCCAGTCTGGAAATCACGGGGAGCGACTCGTAAAACTTCCATAGGGGCTTCCGCTGATCGTTCGTCAGTTGATCACTGGCCATGATATAACTCATCGAGTCCTCAGAAGAATTGCTCGATAGTAGAGGCCCTATCGCAATGGACCCGCAGAATTCCTGCTTAATCCAAATACCTGCCGCAATGTACCCAAGATTATAAGAATTCACATAATAAAAAAAACTAGTGGGCGGATGATTCTCAAGGCTGCTGTTGATGACGGAAAAATCATGATTGATATTATGCAGCACGGCAGGAATCTCATGATTGACCTGCTGAAGAAGCACCGTACCGTTCGGTGCGATAATTCGCACGTCCATTTTTGTAAGCGTATTTATCACAAACCCGATTTTTTGAAAATGGTTATGAAGAGTCTCAAGAGTATTGTTCATATCATTCTCCTCTTCACTTTTCAGAATTATATGACTCTGTGCTAATCAAGAAAAATCCGTGCGATAGTTGAGACCTCAGAACTACTATAATTCAGATAAAGCGTTTTCACAAACACTTTTTTATCATGAAAGCGTTTTATAATCCAAGGGAGGTTTCGCTGTGCGTAAGACAATGAATCTGAATAAAGGCTGGGAATTTCTAAAGGATGATGACGAAAGTGCAATGTTTGCTTCCTTTCAGAAGGAGAACTACGAACCCGTTGACCTTCCTCATACCTGGAATGCTATTGACGGAGCGAACGGTTTTGAATATTTCAAAGGCGCTTGCTGGTACCGGAAAGAGTTAACCGTTGCTTCCAGTGAGCAAGGCAAAAAAGTATTTATCGAATTCCATGGGTCTAACAGTATTACAGATGTATATGTAAATTCCATCCATGTCGGCCAGCACAGAGGAGGCTACTCCATCTTCCGCTTCGATATTACGGAAGCCATCAAGTTCGGCAAGACAAACGTACTCGCTGTGAAGGTAGACAATACGGTCGTCGACGATGTATATCCCCAGATGGCTGACTTTACATTCTATGGCGGGATCTATCGTGATGTTAATCTGGTGATTGCACATCCGGTACATTTCGATTTGATGGATTATGGTTCGCAAGGCATTTATATCGTCCAGGATGAAGTCACTGCTGAGCAGGCCAGCTTAACGATCCGAACAAAGATTAAGAATGATCAACACGAAGAAAAGAAAGTAAGACTATGGGTCAATCTTCTCGATCATCTAGGAGCATCCGTTACCTATGCGGCGCAAGAAATCGTCTTGGCAGCCGGAGAAATGAAGGAAATAGCTATCCCTGCCGTGATTAAGAATCCTCAGCTGTGGAATGGACGAAAAAATGCCTATCTCTATAAAGCCAATGTATCCTTAACAAGCTTCAACGATACGATCGACGAGGTTTCTATTCCATTCGGTGTGCGCTATTTCACGGTGGATCCGAATCAAGGATTCTTCTTGAATGGCGTGCCTCTCCCTTTACACGGGGTCTCCAGGCATCAAGACCGTAAAGACATGGGCTGGGCCATTACGAAACAAGAACATAAAGAAGATATGGAACTGATCAAAGAAGTTGGCGCCACTTCGATTCGCTTGGCTCATTATCAGCATGATCAATATTTCTACGACCTTTGTGACCAAGAGGGCATGGTCATCTGGGCGGAGATTCCGTTTATTTCGATAATGTCCAAAACCGATTTTGAAGGCGTCAACGCAAAGCAACAGATGACCGAACTCATCCGTCAAAACTTCAATCATCCGTCGATTATGCTGTGGGGAGTACAAAACGAAATTCAAATTGGCGGCGACAGACCGGAAGTTAGAACATTGGTAAAAGAACTAAATGCGCTAACGAAAAAGGAAGATCCGACTCGTCTCACAACAATGGCGAATGTCAGCTTCGTAGAAATGGATGATGAGTACAACCACATCACCGATACGATCGGGTATAACCATTACTTCGGCTGGTACGGAGGCAAAGCGGAAGACTTCGCCGGCTGGCTCGACCGTTATCACGAGCTTAATCCGAACGTAAATCTTTGTATTTCCGAATACGGCGTCGAGGGAATCCTGCAGTATCACAACAATGATCCGAAAGTGAAGGATTATTCGGAAGAATACCATGCTCTCCTGCATGAAAAGGTTTGGAATATATTCGCAAGTCGCCCTTACCTCTGGGCGACCTATGTGTGGAACATGTTCGACTTCGGCGCCAATATCCGTGATGAAGGCGGCGTGAAGGGCAGAAATAACAAAGGGCTAGTCACGTATGACCGCAAAATCAAGAAAGATGCTTTTTATATGTATAAGGCAAATTGGTCTGATCAAAAGTTCGTCCATATTGCCGGCAAACGTTTCGTTGACCGGACGGATTCCGAAATCATGGTGAAAATCTACTCAAACTGCGATGAAGTGACCTTGCGTGTTAACGGCGAGGAAATGGCTGCACAAACTAGCGGCAATCATATCTTCATCTTCGAGAATGTCCGCCTGCAGGACGGTTTGAACGAGATCACAGCGGTTTCTGTAAAGGACGGAGAGATTTATCAGGATCTCGCCAGCTTCAACCAGATTTCTGAGCCAAACCTGAGCTACGAGGCTCCGGAAGGTAACGGCGGAGTTGCAGCTAACTGGTTCAAGATGCCTGAGGATGCGAACGACGACCTTGAAATGGAAGAGCTCGAGATTACGCCTGACGTCTATTCGACCCGCGATACGATCGCCACCTTGATGGAGAACGAACAAGCGTATGTGGTTCTGAAGAAGTACATGGGCGACTTAAGCGAGAATCCGATGTTTGATATGTTGAAAGGATTTAAGATCGATATGCTAGCTTCTCTGTCAGACGATATATCTGACCAATTTATATACCGGCTAAATAAAGAATTGATCGAAATTAAGAAGTTGAAATAAAAAAAGGAGAGTGCAAGGATGCCCCACTCTGCTCTGCGGAGCAATACGTTCACTCCGATCGACAAGAACCGTCCGTTCGGCTGGCGAGATAAATTCGGTTATTTGTTCGGTGATTTGGGGAATGACTTCTTCTTTGTTCTTACCAGCTCTTACTTAATGGTGTTCTACACGGATGTTTTCCATATAAGCGCGGCGACGGTTGGCCTACTGTTTCTGATCGCCCGATTGTGGGATGCATTCGCGGATATGGCTTGGGGGCGGTTCATCGATACACGAAAGGCGACTTCAAAAGGAAAGTTCAAGCCATGGATTCTAAGAATGTCCTTGCCGCTCGTTGTATCAGGTGTGTTAATGTTCGTTACCATTCCAGGCATGTCTCAGGGTTTCTATCTCGCATGGGCATTCGTGACGTATATCGTATGGGGAACTTTGTATAGCACAGTGAACATTCCTTACGGGTCCATGGCGTCCGTGATAACCGATGACCCGGTCGATCGTACAACCTTATCCACCTGGAGAACAATGGGGGCCATGTTAGCCGGACTGGTCATTGCTGTGTTGGGTCCGATGATCGTGTTTGTCGATAACAAGATTTCAGCCGATCGTATATTCATGGCCGCTGTAGTCTTCGGAGTACTGGCTATATGCTGCTATCTCGCATGCTACAATCTCTCAAAGGAACGGATCACCGCACCTGAAGAAACGAAAGAAAAAGTGAACTTAAAAATCACTATGAAAGGCCTGATCAAAAACAAACCTTTGATTTCGATTTTGGCTGCCTCGCTGTTTTTGTTGGTTTGCACAATGCTCACCGGTGCGGTCAACACCTATTTGTTTAAAGATTTTTTCGGAGATGCCACTAAGTTAAGTATGGTAGGTCTAGTCCAGATCGTCGCTACGTTCCTGGCGGTACCGTTAGCGAAGCCGCTGGTTGCCCGCTTCGGGAAGAAGGAAGTCGCATCGACGGGAATGCTGGTTGTATCCATAGCGTATTTTCTTATCTTTTTCTTACAGGACCCTACGGTGACACAATACATCATCATTTCCGGAATTGGGATGTTCGGGATGAGCTTCATGAGCATCGTGTCCTGGGCGTTCGTGACCGATGTGATTGACTATCATGAATTCTTAACCGGATTACGCGAAGATGCGACCGTATATGCACTCTATTCCATGGCAAGGAAAGTGGGTCAGGCCCTCGCAGGAGGTATCGGCGGATTCGCCATCACAGCGGTAGGATATAACGTAGCGATGGAGAAGCAGACACCAGAGACATTACAGGGAATCTTCTCTTTAGCGACTTTAGTTCCCGCCATTATCTATCTGGGGGTATTCCTCATCCTTGTGTTCCTGTATCCGCTGAACAAACAGCGCACAAAGCAATTGGCTTCTGACTTATCCGCGAAAAGACAAACTATACATTAATAAGGTTCATGAACTTACAGCCTGACGACTTTCGTCAGGCTGTTGCTGCGTCATTTTTACATAGTCTTCTTTTAAAATAGGTTGTAGAGCGAGGAGCAGTCGCCACTGCGGTGAATATTTGGACTTCCGGCCGCTGTTATGTTTGGATTTCTTGATTAAAACTGTTGTCCACGGTTGAAATCCAAACATAAAGGCGGACGCTACCGCTGCTCCAGTTCCAAAATCCCCCTCCGTCACTCCTTTCCCTCTACTCATGTTTTTAACTTCAATCTATATCATTGTAATCCTCAGAATAAGAAACTCTTCTTGCTTCTCGCTAAAAGTGTAATGAAAATATAGCGATTTTCCCTTACGCTCTTCTTAACTTTACAGCAAAAAGCTCAAGCATCGGCAGTATAGCCACAGGCTTGAGCTTCTTAACATTTAAATACGTTCAGTCTAACTGTCCGCACGTTTTTGTATAAACACATAGGTGCTCTCATTTGACAGCTCATCGGCAAATTCGAGATCAAACCCGCTAAACCCTTTGATATCCTCTATGCATCCGATCTGCTGCTCAGCCATGAAGCGTACCATTTCACCTCGGGCCATTTTGGCTAAGGTCGCTCTTTCGATCACCTTGCCGCCGATTTGCTGCCCAAATACACAAGTTACCATTCGAACATCTCCACCCAGATAAGGGGAGATACATTTGCTGTATTCCTTAGAAGCTAAATTTAGAATACAGTCGCTCTCTGCAAACAGCTGATCTGCCAGTTTTCTGCCCCAAAATCCATAAATGGAACTGAAGCCTGGACCGGCCAGCTTGGCCTGCATTTCCAGCCTGTACGGAACAACCCCGTCAAACGGCCGGAGCATTCCGTAGAACCCTGACAAAATCCGCAAATGCTGCTGAAGATACTCAAGTTCCTCCGTTTGCAGCACCCCAGGTGCCATGTACTGGTATTGAAGACCTTCATAGGACATGAGGGCCGGCGTCAGATTGCGGGTTAAATCCATATTCTTAATTCGCTGGGCATTCAGCGTCGCGATGGCATCATTGCATTTCCATAGGGATTTTGCTTCTTCATAGTTCAGCTTATTTAATGTGTCCAGCAGAATTCCCGACTCGTTTATAAATTGCGGCATCTGGCAGCTGGTAAAAACATCTGTGTCCTGCTTCATCTTTTTGGCTGGTGAAATAATAATTCTCATGTTGCTCCCTTTTCTTGCCCCGTGGGGAAAATTAAATGTACCTTTATCCTACCACATTTGGCTGCCGGAACCGGGCTATCATCATTTGTTTACATCAAATCTTCATATTTGCGTTTACCTCACTAAAAAAACACGTCTCAGTACGACGTGGAAAAATCTCAATATGGTTAAGCCGGATAAAAACAATGTTATTTATTAGTGGGTCTATTCCGAATCTGCATCCTCAAATTACTGAACACCTCAGAGTGAGTATAACGTTCATTAGAATTATTAGCTTCATGCTCAGATTCTTTTAGCTTCATAAAGACCTCTTGGTTCTGCTGAATATTTTCATATTGCTCGATGCTCATAACAACCATATCACCATATCCGTTTTTCGTGAGAAAAACCAGTTCCTTGCTTTTATGTACTATTTTAGATATTTCAGCAAAGTTGTTGCGCAAATCGGATACAGGTCTAATCCGTGGCATAACACCACCTCCTTCTTAGCACCCTAATATCATAATTATGATATCGGTTCAATTTGATCTTCTATCTCCATCATACTTCTCTCATCATAACTTTATACAGCCTATCTACAGCAAAAAAGCCCAAACAACGGGCATATAGCCGCAGGCTTGAGCTTTTTCAATGTTGTACCGTAAATAGCTACCGATTCCTGTATAGAAGTTATTCCCCAATAGTCTTAATTACCGTATCAAACGGTGCTAACTCCAACGTTTGTACTCCATACTCCGTATCGATCGTAGTCTTCTGCAGCTGGTCGCTGTTATTGATCACGACGAGCATCTTGCTCTCCGGATAATACGCACACTCGGTATAGAGGTTATCCGGAATGTATTTCGATTCCTGCAATTCCTTGCCGGCATAGCGGATCAGGTTCAGCAGCAGGCGGGTATTCGCCCAATTGAATTCGAGGGAAGACAGGTAGATTCCTTTACCCTTACCGAAACTATTCGCAGACAGTGTGATTTTGCCGTCCGCCTCCCTGAGCACCGCAGCGGAGCCATCCGTAAGATAGATACTGTTCTTCGGTGTGATGCTGGCGCCATCCGGCACCAGACCTTGCTCAGCCTGAACCTCATATGCCCATTTCCCATGAGCTACACGCGCACCAGTGTCCTCATCCACGCCTAGAACATGCGCCATTCTGAAGTAGCTGTCATATCCTTCGACGGCTGAAGGCTGGTTAACCCCGATAAAAGTACCGCCCTCATACACCCATTTGGTCAGGATATCCACAGACTTGCTGTCTTTCCAGTAGTCCCCGCCGCTCCACGCTGTACCGGCGCTGCCTGCATTAATCACTACATCAATATTCTGCAGCACTCCCTGACGGATATCCTCGAAATCAATGAACTGTACCTCAACCGGCAAGCCGGATAGTGCTTCATTAATATGAATCAGATCATGCATATACGTCTCGTGGAAGTGGCCGGACAAGGTCCACGATCTCAGCTTACCCCAGCTGTGCAGAATAGCAACCTTGGTCTTGATATGATAAGGCTTGCCTTGGTGATGCAGCTCTTTAATCTCTCTGAATTCATTCGCAATCTTCTCGATATAATCACAGAAATCCGGGTAAGGCTCAACAAGATGCAGATATCCGCCCAGGCCAATCCGGTCAATCGGCTCACGCAGGAGGGCACGCCGGATGTTGATCCAGTATTTTTTGGCATCCAGTGTCGGATTTCCCCCTTCCATGAAGGTAGGAGCGCCGCCTAAGCCAACCGGGAACAGGTAAGGATGCAGCCGGATTTCATGCGTATCCACTTTCACCCCTGAACAGAGCCTTGCTTCATATCCCGAGAACACACATTTAATCATTCCGTCGAAACCGAACTCACCGAAGCGGTCATTGTAAGGCTCTGCGCCAACCCAGCTGTCATCGTAGAAGACATACGCCAGCTTGTCATGCTTATGCACAATATCAATTAACTGCTTGCCAAATTCAATTACGAAATCATTGATAAAAGCCATATAGTCGAGCTTACGCTGCTCCGCCGGGATATGACTGACACGGTATTTGCCGCCGTTCACGAAATCTTCTGCCGTCAGCGGATAGCCGTATTTCTGGGCGAACAGATCCAGACCTCTGGCACTCACCGTGAAATCATAGGAACCCCAGTCTGAGAACAGATGGCGGTTACGCTCACTGCTGCCCCAGATCCAGGCGAAATTATAGAACAGGGAAGTAAAGCGGACAACCGTTGTTTCCTTATGCTGTTCGCACCATTCTTCCATCCAGCCGAGCAGATATTTCTGCGTGTCAGTATACATAGGATCAATCTGCATCAGATGCTCTTTGTTCCAGTTATTCGTGGTGTGATTGTACATCGAAATCTCTTCCCAGATCCGGTAGGCCATGAAGCTGACAGTGTACTTATGCCAAGGTACGATTCCGGTAAGCACCACATTGCCTGATTCCCGGTCGTAATTCCACTGCTCTCTCGGCACTTCCTCACCGGTCGTCCGGTCGTACACCTGCCAGTACTTATACGCCTCACGGGAATCATTCACCCGGAATTGTTCAGCGAAGAAATCCTCCATCAGGTAGACCGATAAATAATCCTGCACAGCCACCTTCGGATTGGTAATAAGGAAGCTCTGCTGCAGCTTATCCGGGTTCTGCGACGCCCATTCATTATGATCCCGGATGATACAGATCGTAGAATAAATGCCGTATCCGGCATTGATAATCTCATCGGATAACTGCGTGCCGTCACTGTCACGGATAACATCGGCACCCCAGCGTTCAGCAAGTTCAAGCGTTAGCGCTTCGTAACCGGATTCTCCCGGCAGTGTGAAAGCTCCTGTTGATGGTTTGGACAATTCGGTTCCCTCCTATTTAAGCATATCGGACAAGAATGCAAGCGCTAAGCCTTGTCCCCAGCCTTGAATCCAGTCTTTTGGAATATTGCGGTACCCTTCGCGGTCCTTCATTACGGCTGTGCCGCCGGATACGCCCAGTACACGTCCGTCTTCGCTGATGTTTGCAAGAATGCCCTTTAGAGCCTTTTGTACATATTTGGTGTGCAGCGGATTGCCGTTGTTGATCATCGCCGCCGCAATGCCGCAGGATGCCGATACTTCTTCATAAGATTCCTCATCATCCAGCACCGTACGCCACAAGCCGTTCTCCGTCTGGACAAGCTTCAGCGCCGCCAGCTGATCACGGAGCGAGCATTCCACGTCCATACACTGCGGATACAAATACCAGTCCTTCAAAAGCGGCTTCACCTGCGACATCGTATACGCACCCCAGGCGTTCGCTCTGCCCCAGTATAATCCGGACATATGATCCTGCTTCACATTGTTGTAGCCATGGAACCAGAAGCCGGTGCCAGGATCCTGCAGGTATTTGATATGCCAGTAGTATTGGTTGAGGGCATCCTGGATCAGCTCCTGATCCTTCAGCTTACTGCCCACACGCAGTAGGAAAAATGCCGCCATAAACAGCGTATCCGCCCAAGCCTGTTCCGGGAAATCATTAGAAACAGATACCGTATGCTGCAGCACATTGTCTCCGAACCGCAGCGCATTTTTCCGGATGTATTCCACCTTGCTCATGGCAATATCCCAATATTTCTGCTCCCCTGTCGCTTCATACAAGGTGATCAGCATATGGCCCATGGCACAAGTGTTAACCGTCCAGTCCGGCAGCCCCAGCTCGATATATTCATCCGCCCACTTCACCAGTCTGTCCAGGTACTCTTTGTTCCCTGTAGTCTGATAAGCTCTGGATACCCCATAATAAGCTACGCCGCAAGGCCAGTCCCATGTTAAGTCCATCGCCAGTGTTTTGTTGGTGACCTTGTCGATAATGCTTAGAATCTCTTCCCTGTTGAAATCCACTTGAATCATCTTATTACCCCTCTCTTGTCTCACGCGCCTCATAGCGCTTACTATCCGTCTCATTGCAAGCGCTTTACATACTCCATTGTAAGCAGTAAAATATTCTATATCTAAGCACATTCACAGCAAAACTGCGCATTTTCGACCATTTATCTATTTTAATATTATAGAGGAGTCCCCGGATATGCCCAGAAAAAAGAAACCCGTCATCGAGTACCGCCACTACAGCCTGCCAATCCATTTCCCTGTGCTGCTGTTAAGCGGGGAACGCTGGAAGATCTCCGATATCAAGAGCGAGCACCTGCATTTCCACAACCATCTGGAGATTGGGATTTGCTATTCGGATAGCGGCATCATGGAGATTAAGGGAGAGTCTGTACCTTTTACAGCCGGTGATGTGACTTTCCTCCCCCGGTATCTTCCCCATACGACGTACAGCTCGCCGGGTGAGGCCAGTCTGTGGTCTTATCTTTTTTTCTCGCCGGAGGACCTCTTTCAGCATTCCTTCAAAAGCGCCTATAGCAACTTCGAGCCGAATTTGTGGGCGGTGCTGGGGAAGAACTGTATCCTGAATAAGGATAAGCACCCCATGGTGTACAGCCTTGCCACGTCGATCGTAGAAGAATTGCAGCAGCAGAAGCCTTATTATCAGGAGAGTGCCTATGGCCTATTGCTGTCCCTGTATATTGAACTGCTCCGAATCCATTCCACGAATGAGGCTCTGACCGATCAGGAAGCTGGGCATAGTCTGAAGGGCGACTTCGTCATCTCCCCGGCGCTGGAGTATATCACCAGGAACTATATGCTGCCGATGACCATCGACTTCCTGGCTGACCTGTGCCACCTGAGCACCACCCACTTCCGCCGCAAATTCCATGAAATGATGGGCACCGCTCCCCTTGATTTCCTGAGCAGTACCCGGATCGAAGAGGCCTGTAAGCAGCTAAAGAGCACTGAGGATTCTATTCTTGAGATATCTGAAAAGGTGGGGTTTCATTCCATCTCCAGCTTCAACCGCTGTTTCTCTAAGCTAATGGGCACGTCACCCAAGGAATGGCGTAAGAGTGCACAGTCCGAGACACAGTCGGCGAAGGCAAGTATTCTGGAATTTACGGGGTGGGTATGAGAATGAATAATAAGGGTGAAAAGTCTATCCTTGCAGACAAGATTCACGAATTGAACAAGCAGGTGCCGGCAAAAGAAGAGGAGCTTTCCGTCCTACAAAAGAGCCGCGCATATCTTCCGCAATCTAAAGCACAGAGATTTCAGTTCATCGAAGACCATAGCTCCGAATTTTCGGTAGAGAAGCTGTGCAGCATTCTTGAAGTATCACGGAGCGGATTTTACAAATGGAGAAGCACCGAAGTCAGCTCTCAGGCGAAGCGTAAAGCCTTACTGCTAAAGCGGGTCGCTTACCTCTTTGAGGCTAACCACGGCCAGTACGGCAGTCCAAGAATCACCCTCCTCTTAAGGGAAGAGGGCTATATTATTAGCGAGCGGACAGTAGGAAAGTACATGCGGGAACTTGGTTTACGTGCGTCGTATTCCAAGCAGGCGGATAAGAACCTGGAGGAATAATATTATTCCAATAAACTACTATATAAAAAAGAAGCGAATTCAGCACAGTGTCTGAATTCGCTTCTTCTATATTAACTTAATTAATCAATTAATTCCGACTTCTGCAGCAACCGCTGAATCAGCACTGCCACTTCCGCGCGGGTGACATTATCCTTTGCCTCCAGCTTGCTGCCGCCCCGGCCGGTGATCAATCCGGCCTTGGCTGCAAGCGCCAGGCTCTCCCCGGCCCATGCACCTACGCTCCCTGCATCCGTAAAGGCTGCGAGTACGCTTGCTGTGTCAACAGGACCGGTCTGCTCAGCAAGACCTGTCAGCTTCATCGCCTTGGCGATAATGTTCATCGCCTGCTCACGTGTGATCCGGGCATCCGGACGGAAGGTTCCGTCCTCGAAACCGGTGATCAGACCGTATTCGGATGCTGTTTCGACCACCGCTGCATACCAGCTATCTGCTGGAATATCTGCAAACGCCGATGGCCCTTCCTCAAGCTTCAATCCCAGACCACGTACGATAATCGCTGCGAACTCTGCACGGGTGATATCTGCGTCCGGGTTGAAGGTCGTTTCGTTCACACCGTTAATGACCAGACGCGATCCCATATCGTTCACTGCGTTCTTCGCCCAGTGATTGTCCACATCCGCGAAAGTCAGCGGATGCCAGACCACAGCATACGAGCTGTTCGTCAAGCTCTTGATATCTGCGTAATATCTGCCGTCTTTCCGGACGAGTCTGGTCGGCACATGGCGCACTGTACCATCCGGATCTACGACGATGCCCGTCGTAATCCGGTTAGGGTCAATACCATCCGGAAGAGCTACTGTCCGCTCCACGTAAGCATTGAACCGGTTGACCTCCACTATAGATGTACCGTAAGAAGCGGTAACCGTGAAATCTATTGGCGGTGCAATAAGGGTAAAGCCCCCTCTGCCTGCAGCAGCTGTCACTACCTGGTTCATGGATGCCGGAGCTTCGCCAATCGTAATCCGTAGTGTAATGTCTTCCAGCTTCATTCCGTTTCCGAGCCTTTCAGCTAATGCACCAATGTTGATTTCTGATGCCGGCAAAGTGTAAGTCCCTTTGCTTGTTTGAAGCACCAGGGTAGCTGATACATTCTCCATGTTCTTAATCATCTGGCCGTTCAACTCCGCGATGATGATGTTGGAATCCAGCATCATCGGAATTGTAACTACAGCGCCATTACCTTCCGCATCCAACTTCGCTTGAAGCTTCGCCGGATCAACAGCGATAGTAGTTATCTTCAAGTTTCCGGAAGTCGTTGTTGTGGCTTTGCCCGCGTTCTCTTCCTTGCCGTTAACAAGGACGATCACATCGGTAACATTGCTTGCCGCGTTACCAGTGCTGGTTCCGCTGCCCGGATTGCTTCCGGTTCCCGGACTGACCGGGTCGGGATCTGGCGTTACAGGTTCAGCCGCGACAACAACCGCTGTTGCGCTGCCGTACTTGATCACCTTATCATCAGCATCTGCTTCTGCAATCCCAAGCATATCGCCATTGGCTGCAGGAATCAGACCATCCATTCCTATAAGTGTGTATCCGCTCAGGATGTCTCCTACATTCGGTACAACGACACTGCCAGTACCAAAGTTCTTGTACAGGAGCTTATGCCCTGCGGCTGGTGCAGGCGTTACGTTGATTTGCGTATAGCCGTTATTTGCAGCGCCACTTGGATCGCTGGCACTCACAGACAAGCCTTCCGCAGGGATAGGCGCATTAATTGTGAATGTCAGCGTAGTTGCCGGTCCCGCCGGAACAGATCCGCTGGATGCAACCCGTACCTTAACGGTGTGCTCACCATTCAAGTCCGGCAGGTTCGTTCCGTCGTAACGTATGAAAGATCCGTCGTCCACTGAGAATTCCATGCTTGTGTCCAGACCAACAATCGTATTGTTCTGGTCATCTGCTGTCACTTCAGGTGCAGCCGGAATGACTGCATTCGAGTCATGAACGGTAATCTGAGCAGCATTAGAAGCGAATGCTGTTGCCGTTGCTTTCTCCCGTACATAATACGTGCCCGGTGCAAGGCCAGTAAGGATTGTGTCTGCTACATCTGTCCAAAGGCCTGAGCTGCCGATCTTGTACTCCATCTGGACTGTCAAATTCTGCAGGGTGCCATCATTCGCCCCGTTGTATGTCACATCTGTTACAGTCACACCAACCGGAGCTGCCGGACGGGAAGGAAGACTTAACGTCTGCACTGCACTGTCTGTAGTCGTCGAAGCATTACCCTTCTTCACGATGCTAAGTGATGTTCCCAGCCAGTTGCTATCAAGTGCCAACTTACCATCGGCTGTCGCCGTTACTGCCTGTGTACCGTTAATCGTGTACGCGCCGTTTGGCGCTAAGCCCGTCAGCTGCTCTGCCGCATAGTCTATTTCAGCTGCTGGGGTTGCTTCTGCCGTTGCCGTGAACGACAATACCGTCAGTTGCACCGAAGCCGAGATGAACGCCGTTGTTGTCGCTTTTGTCCGGACGTAGTACGTGTCCGGAACAAGTGCTGTTACGGTTGTGCCCGTAACATCTATCCATGTACCTGCTGTACCCTTCTTGTATTCCATTGCGGTCGTTACGTTCGTCAGTGTACCATCGTTAGCATTCAATGCTGTTTCATCCGTCCCCAATACACCAGTAGGTGCTGCCGGACGAACAGGAATATTCACCGTCTGCGCTGCACTGTCTATAGTCGTTGAACCATTGCCCTTCTTCACGATGCTCAACGGTGTTCCCAGCCAGCTGCTGTCGATGGCCAGCTTGCCATCCGCGGTCGCCGTTACCGCCAGCGTACCGTTCACCGTATATGAACCGTTCGCCGTCAATCCCGTCAGCTGCTCAGCTGCATAGTCAATGACTGCTGCCGGGGTCGCTTCCTGCGTTGGCACAAACGCAGCCACCGTCACGCTCTGTGCTTCTGAGGCAAACACCACCGAAGTTACTTTCGTCCGGATATAGTACGTGTCCGGTGCAAGTTCTGTCACGGTTGTGCCCGTAACATCCACCCAGGCGCCTAACGTACCCTTCTTGTATTCCATTGCGGAAGTCACATTCGTGAGCGTACCGTCGTTCCCATTAATTTTCGTTTCATCCGTCGCCGCCACACCAGCTGGTGCTGCCGGACGAACAGGAATGTTCACCGTCTGCGCCACACTGTCTATAGTCGTCGAACCGTTACCTTTCTTCACGATACTCAACGGTGTTCCCAGCCAGCTGCTGTCGATGGCCAGCTTACCCTCGGCGGTCGCCGTTACCGCCTGCGTACCGTTCACCGTATATGAACCGTTCGCCGTCAATCCCGTCAGCTGCTCAGCTGCATAGTCTATGACTGCTGCCGGGGTTGCTTCCTGCGTTGGCACAAACGCAGCCACCGTCACGCTCTGTGCCTCTGATACAAATGCCGACGATGTTCCCTTCGTCCGGACGTAGTACGTGTCCGGTGCAAGCTCTGTTACGGTTGTTCCTGCAACATTCACCCATGCGCCTGCAATGCCTCTCTTGTATTCCATCGTCGTGCTTACGCCAGTCAATGTGCCGTCTTCGGCACTTATCGCCGTTTCATCTGTCGCCGCCAAACCAGCAGGTGCGGCCGGACGAACAGGAATATTCACCGTCTGCGCTGCACTGTCTATAGTCGTTGAACCATTGCCCTTCTTCACGATGCTCAGCTGTGTTCCCAGCCAGCTGCTGTCTATAGCCAGCTTCCCCTCTGCGGTCGCCGTTACCGCCAACGTACCGTTCACCGTATATGAACCGTTCGCCGTCAATCCCGTCAGCTGCTCAGCTGCATAGTCTATGACTGCTGCCGGGGTCGCTTCCTGCGTCGGCACAAACGCAGCCACCGTCACGCTCTGTGCTTCTGATACAAATGCCGACGATGTTCCCTTCGTCCGGACGTAGTACGTGTCCGGTGCAAGCTCTGTTACGGTTGTTCCTGCAACATTCACCCATGCGCCTGCAATGCCTCTCTTGTATTCCATCGTCGTGCTTACGCCAGTCAATGTGCCGTCTTCGGCACTTATCGCCGTTTCATCTGTCGCCGCCAAACCAGTAGGTGCTGCCGGACGAACAGGGATGTTCACCGTCTGCGCCGCACTATCTATTGTCGTCGAACCGTTACCTTTTTTCACTATGTTCAGTGACATTCCCAGCCAGCTGCTATCTATAGCCAGTTTACCCTCGGCTGTCGCCGTTACTGCCAGCGTACCGTTCACCGTATATGAACCGTTCGCCGTCAATCCCGTCAGCTGCTCAGCTGCATAGTCTATGACTGCTGCCGGGGTCGCTTCCGGCAATGCTGTGAACAGCGATACAGTTACCGTCATCGGCGAACCGCTGATCGTGTATCCGCTTGGCGAATTTACCGCCACCGATACGTCTCCTTCAGTTGTCACTGAAGTAAGCCCGATGCTCCAATCTGTCCCTGATCCGCTCAACGTTCCTTTTACCGCAGAGCCTGCTCCATTCGTAATTGTGATATCGTCTGCCGTCAGCCCGGCAATCGCAGTATCGAAGGTCAGATCAATTTTCGTCGATGTTGTTGTTCCGGCTACGCCGTCAGCTGCCGCTGATAGCAGCGCAACCGGAGTTGAAGGCTCTGTATCAAACAATTTACCAATTATTCTATAATTCGTGGCATCTGTATTATCTGTTTTGATCAGAACAACTTTATCGCCAAAGGCGGGATACAAAGCGAATTTCGGATAATATTCCACATCGAACATCCAGCTGTCCTCATCATATCCCTGAAATACCACGGGAGCGGAATCCACTGGCTGATCCGACGTTAAAATCAGATTACCGCCGTAGTCATAATAATTCAGGTAAGCATACTGAGTTCCTGACCACTCTGTACCGTAATTGTACGCTTCGTTGATGACAGCATTGGAGATCGGATCTGTGCTTACTGTTACGAACCCGGGCTGTGCACCATCCTTATAGACTGCAGCCGAAGCTTCACCCAGGTAGCCGTTTACCTCGAATCCGCCTTGACTGTTACCCGCGTTGTCATATAAAGAGACCGTGGATCTGTCATTCACCCAGTAATATTGGCTGAACATGAAATCCCCGTTGTTCAGCGTAGACAGATACAGTTGTTTCTCATTCGTTCTTGCTCCTACATCAATTGTTTTTATGAGCGTTCCGCTGTTACTGAATACCTTCAGATAGATGTAATCGGCTGAGGCTCCTGAATTGTAAGCAACCATATATACGCCATCCCCGGCGGATACATAAGACATGCTCGCATTATATTTTACTAGAAGGGTTTCGCTTGAAACAGGTGTCCCTCCAACAGTGAACACACGCGTAGCTGTGCTAACATTATCATTTCTCTGCCAGGAAAAGGCTATATTGCCGTCCGACAATTCCGTAGCAGATACAAAACGCGTAAGTTGCGGAAGACTTCCATCACTAAATGTATTTATCTGAGTCTGGGTGGTTACTTTGTGCCCCGCTTTATCAAGCACCATGAAATAGGTATTAGGAGTGCTCTCCGTAACTGTGCCCAATTGCAGATTATTTTCGCCCGCGTCGCTTTTGTTGTACGTAATCAATAGATTACCGTTATTTAGCACAAGCATATTTACATCAGTCATTTTGTAATAAGTGTCCATCAAACTGCTCAGATTAATATCCGTTATGAGCGTTCCCGTATTATCAAATATCCTCAGAAAATTTGACGAAACATAAGTATTGCCTTCATAAACAAATGAGTTCAGCAATACTGCTGTGCCTCCGTCCGGAAGACCCTGGGCAGCAGAAAGATTCTTGCCTGCACTGTATGTAACCGGAGGCTCAATCACAAAATCTGTTGTTTCATTAAATGAAGGCACGGCAGCGTAAACCCGGAGTGACATAATAGGCAGCAGCCCAAGGATTAACACTAGAGCCAAACCTATCTTCCCTATCTTTTTTAACATTTCGTTCCTCCTTGTCGAATGAGCATCTTTTTATAAATTGATAACGTTTCCGTATGAACGTACGACAAATACCCTTAGCTCTTTATCGACATTCCGCACGAATAAGTTTGCTTTTAGACAAAAAAACAAGGTGAACACCATTGGTTATATAACTTTTATCACTGCATAACTTTTAATTTCCTTGAAACCCCACTCTTTCTTAGATTCAACAATTACTAGACGACCCTTTTCTTCTCCTACCTGTTCCCCTTTTGGCACCTCCAGGCATTTATTGATATAGTAGAATGGTGCCTGGCGTGTGATCAATCAGAGGTTCATTATCATTAACTTTGAATAGGGAGGGATTCCTTTGCAAGAGCTGTTTAAGACGATTATCAAGCAAGACGTCAAACCTTTTTTCTCCGCACGGGGTTATCTCACAAAAGATCTGAATTTCTACAAAACAGAAGGCCAACTCAGCTATAAAATCAATATCCAGAAATACAAGTACAATACACACAAGCAACTCAGCTTCTTTGTGAATTACAGTATTCGTTCCGAAGAGCTTGCGCAATATAGGCCTGCTTCGTCTCTGGGCTTGGCTCACTTCATTGCCCGGATCAACCAAATCGTCCCCGCCGCCCCGGAACGCTACTTCCTGACGCCGGAGGTAGATGTGGACAAGTTCACGGCAGACCTGCTGCTCCATTTGGATCAGAGTCTTCAATTCTTGTACACCTTAACCGATGCCAGGGCCATTATTGAATACTATATGCAGCGGACAGCACTGCATTTAAGTGAGGAGACCTTCGGGTTCCTGCTAGATACAGGGGATACAGAGACTGCGGAGCAATACCTGAAGCAGCTCCAAGCGAAATACGGAGACCAGAAGCGGTGGGTGATATTGGAGAAGAAGTATGCAGCGGTTTGGGAGAAATACGGAAGCTCTTCCTAGCGCAGCACATTGTGTTCGGTTTTTCGCATACATTCGGCCCGTGCGCACTCGCACCAACCCTACACAAATAAAAGGGCTTCCCGTTCTCGTAAGGAGACGTCGGGATAGCCCTTGCAATATACATCTATCTGTACAGGTCAGGATAGATTCTCCGACATCAGTGTAAACCCTTCAATTACAGCATCCTCATCAATCTCAATCAGGATACAGCGTTTCCCTTGATAGTTCACCTGTCTCACATACTTCAGATCCTGCGGGCTGACCGTAATCGAAGCTACTTTTGTATCAATCTTGATTGATTTGGACGTGAATTTCGGGATCACGCTGCTTGCTTTCATCTCATAATTCTTATTGTCAACGATGGTTTCGAACGCGCGCTCTACCTTCTCCATCGTCACTTCCTCTACGCCGCTTGCCTTCAGCACACGCTCTACATCCCGGTAATCGAGCTTCGGCGGTTCTTCCTCATCCTCGTGGTCTTCGATGACCTGGTGAACACTCTCGTATACCTGCGCAATGGTCGCCACATCGAGTTGTTCGCCCGTTATTTCCTTCACGATATCTTCGAAGATGGATCTCTCTTCCATGGCTGTCACGGACCGTTCCGCATTCAGCACCTGTTCGATGAAATGAGGGTTCGGATTATTCGAGCTCCCTGTGCAATACAGGATACGATTGATATCCGAATAGTTGTCCGTCACACTCGGGTAAAAGAACCCTTGCTCCGGCGTACTAAGCTTGATGATCGGATCGACCATCACATTGTATTTGAATTCCCGCTCCACATAATCGAACAGGAGGGTTTTACGCTGCTGTTCCGTGGAGTTCACACTGCATAGAATGAACGGATGTGAGAACATCTCATCCTTGCCGGTTTCTTCGGCTTCGTCATTCCGGGCCTTCGTCGGCCGGAAGTATTGTCCGCGGACAAACGTGATTACCGCATCCTTCTCATACTTGACGTCCACCAGCATTTTATCCACCAGCATCAGCATCAGGTCCTGCCATTCTTCCGGATCTCCCGTCACCAGACCCTGGTGAAGCATGACCTGCGACGGCTCCTCAGCTTCCTCCAGGAACTTCAGCTCGAACAGTTTATGATCCAGCTCGCCGGTCAGCAGTTTCCGGAAATTCGCCATATACAGCTCCTGCTTCTCGCGGTCCAGCATGGCGAACGGCTGGCGTTCACAATGGTAGATTTCATTGGTTTCTTTCATAATATACACGTTCAGAATATCGAACAAATGCAGCTGATCGTGGTCCATCTTAAATTGCTTACGTATATGTGCGGCTTCTTTCTTTATCATGTTCGCGACACAGCTCCTAAGAAGTAAATTGGTTTTATCAGTATAAACGATATAAAAACCCTTCGCCAGAAGGGTTTTTATTGCCGGTTCTGTTCAGTTGTGTACACACGCCACAGGAATCTACGGTTCCAGTTCACTCTGATTGCTGTTTTCTCTGCCCCTGCCGCTCAATCATTCCCAGATAGCGGTCAAGCTGCTGCTCTTCCAGCGAGGCGATCATATCAGCAAAGGGCTTCAAGTCCCGATTCACAGCATAGGCTTCTAGTGCATTGAAGTAATCCAGCCGGGATTCCTTGGCAATAGAGACAGGAAGATAACCGTGTGCCAGCAGTTGATAGTTCATAATCAGCCGCGAAGTTCTGCCGTTTCCATCGGCGAACGGATGAATAGGCACGAATTCGCCATGGGTCCAAGCCGCAAGCTCAATTACATCAGTGACATCTTTTTCAGCCAAATCAGCATAGAAATCTTTCACCTGGCGGTACATTTCACCCACCATTATATTCTCAGTCAGTACAGCATGAATATCCTTAATAATACCTTCATCCAACGGTTTTTTCTGATCAATACAGGCTTTAACATACTGGTAAGCTTTATTATGATTAATGACCTCGTAAATTTCCCGCATCTTGCCGCCTACGGATAGTCCTTCCTCCAATACCACCTTGGTTTCCAGAAGGGTTAACGTATTCCCTTCAATAGCAGTTGAGTTATGCGTATATTCCAGTTCGAAAGCCTGCACATAGCTTTTTACAGTGATTTCCGGAAGAGTGTCTTTGGCTTTTTCATATAAATCTTTTTTACGTAGTAATTCAGGGTAGCCCATCCGCCCTAGTCCAAAGGAAACGGTCTATCTCATAACTGTTAGTTTGAAGCCTCCACCCTTAAAGACGGCTATTATAAATTTGGAGTCGTACCTGATGCACGTCTCTCTTTGCATTTTACTCTATTCCTGCCTTTACTATGAAACCGCCCCTTAATTATTGCCCCGTCCCCCTACCGCCGCCTGCGCCCCCTCGGCCACCTCCACCTCCGAACCCGCCTCCGCGTGATTCCGTGATTTCAGTGATTTGTTCGCCATTGACCGTGACAGTGCCGCCATTCAGTTCAGCTGTACCATCCGCATCAAAAGCGGAAGTTGCTTCTACATTAATAGTTCCGCCATTAACATAGAGATCTCCGTTGGAATCAAAGGCATCTGTATCCCCGCTGCCCATAGTTACATCAATCGTGCCGCCATTGACTACAATTGATGCATCGGAACTAACTTTTGGTGTAGCGTTTATACCGTCATCAGTCGCATACAAGGTAATCTGACCCTCATTTACGATTATGTTGTTTGCCTCGATACCTTCTACTGCACTCTTAATGTTGATCATCCCGCCATCGATTTGAACCAGGTTGTTGCCGGTAATGGCATCGTCAGCAGCAGTGATTGTTAACGTGCCGCCTTCAATATAGATATTTCCAAGGGTAGTATCCTCTTCGTTCTCGCTATGCAATCCATCCTTCTGTGTATCAATGGTAATCGTTCCATCGTTGATGAGAATGGCATCATTGGCTTCGAGTGCATCTGCAGAGGACTCTATGGTATACACGCCTCCGGTAATTTTCAGATCATCCTTGGAAGAGATCCCATTCCCTTGATCCGACACAATGCCTAAGGTTCCGGTTCCATTCAGGGTCAGATCTGCTCTTGAGAAAATAACCGCATCCAGATTGGTTTCCCCATCCGCCACATAACTTCCGGACACCTCCATATAGTTCTCACTGTCCGTGGATGTAACGAATACCTTATCCGCTGCTTTGACATAAATGGCAGGTGCATCTTCATTGGTTATACTCACACCGTCAAGAACGATCTGAACTTTGGCATCGTCGGCAGCCTCAACCGTTACCGTCACATTGTCCACATCACCACTCAAAACGTACACGCCTTCCTCACTCAGTGTCACATCCTGATTGTTCTCCAGGTTCATTTGTGTTGCAGCAGTAAGATCCGCCGCCTGTTCTAAATCCCGGTCACTGAATAATTCCGTGGTGTCCAGAGCGGAAACGGCAGCCTCCGATGATTCAATAACAGCACCTTCTGTTGCTGACGCTTCGCTTGGTGACACGGTCGCAGTTACAGATTGAGTGGTTGCAGCAGCAACCCCGCTGCCCTCTTGTGTATTAGAGCATCCCGCGGCGGATACAGTAAGTAATGCGGCGAGAGCAATGACGCTTATGCTGTTCAGCTTTATCATTTTCATGTATTAACACTCCTCGTATAGTTAGTAGTCATCTATAGGCTGTTTATCGTTCAATAAGCATTAACGCTACCTGACTTATTCCCAGCATAAGCCATAACACTTAAATCAAACTTAAACAGCGAACTCCAAACTATATATGACAATAGATGTCATTCCTATACTCTATAATGAAGCTGTAATCAACAAAGGAGGTAATAACGAAATGACGGATTTACGTGGGAAAATCGCTTTAGTAGCCGGAGCTACCAGAGGGGCCGGCCGGGGGATTGCTACCGAGCTGGGTGCAGCTGGCGCAACGGTATATGTGACAGGAAGATCGACGCTGGCCCACCGTTCCGAATATGACCGTCCTGAAACGATAGAAGAAACGGCAGAGCTTGTCACCAGGGCTGGCGGTCACGGAATCCCCGTTCAAGTCGATCATCTCGATCCTGCCCAGGTAGAGAAATTGGTGAAGCGCATTGAAGAGGAGCAAGGCCGGCTCGACATTCTTGTGAATGATATTTGGGGAGCTGAAAAGATTATCGAATGGAATGTACCGTTGTGGGAACATTCCCTTGAGAAGGGCCTGCGCATGTTACGACTCGCGATAGATACCCATCTCATTACTAGCCATTTCGCGCTGCCCCTCCTGATTAAGAGTAAGAATGGTCTGGTTGTTGAGATGACAGACGGACTCGCTGAATATAATGCCACGAATTACCGGGTATCGATGTTCTATGATCAGGCCAAAACCTCCGTGATCCGCATGGCCTGGGCTCTTGCCCAGGAGCTTAAGCCTTATGAATGTACAGCGGTGGCGCTCACGCCAGGCTGGCTCCGTTCGGAGATGATGCTCGAACACTATGGGGTACATGAAGATAACTGGCGGGATGCTGCTGCCAATGAGCCTCACTTCATCATCTCGGAATCCCCACGTTATGTAGGCCGGTCCGTCGCTGCTCTTGCTCAAGACCCCGAATTATCCAGATGGAACGGACGGTCACTCTCAAGCGGAGAGCTGGCGCAAGTCTACGGGTATACTGATTACGATGGCACGCAGCCGGATTGCTGGCGTTACATGGTCGAGGTCGTAGATGCCGGTAAACCGGCGGATGCTGAAGGATACAGATAATACGAAACCCGGACGCATTCAGCGTCCGGGTCTTCATAGTTCAACCTGCCCTATACTGATTATGGAACAGCAAATCATAGGTTTCGTTCCGGTTAAACAGGTTCTCATGGGTATCGAAGGCAGCGACCCTGCCCGCTTGCAGAACCATTACTTTGTCACAGTCCAGAATGGAAGATAGACGGTGAGCAATGGAGATCATGGTTTTGCCCGATGACAGGCTCTTGAGTTCGCTAATGATGTCACTCTCATTTTCGCTATCCAGCGCGCTTGTGCTTTCGTCGAAAATGATGATGTCCCTGTCCTGCAGAAAAGCCCGGGCAATCGACAGACGCTGTTTCTGGCCGCCCGAGAGCTTCACCCCTTTTTCACCGATGATCGTGTCCAGCTTGTCCGGTAACGTTTCAATGTAGTCATAAATACTTGCCCTGCGGCAGCACTCCATCAATTCCGCGTCGGTTGCCCCGGCCTTGGCCAGCAACAGGTTGTCTCTGATCGACATATTGAACAGAACGGGTTCCTGCACAACTATGCTCACTTTATCGGACACACTCTCACTGTTCACCGAAGAGATATCTGTGCCGCCAATGCTTACCGTTCCCTCTTGCGGTTCCATCTGCCCTGTCAACAGCTTGGCGATGGTGGATTTGCCGCTGCCGCTTTGACCAACGATCGCCAGATGCTCCCCCTTACCCACAGAGAATGATATACCGTCAAGCGCAAATGAATCGTTCCCCTCATAGCTAAATTTCAGCTGGTTAACATTGATATCTGTTCCTTCAATCTTCTTATAGGGCTTCTTGCCCGCTTCTATATTTAGAATCCCGATCACTTTACCAATACTCACTGAGTCATTCTTGAAGTTCATCATGGAATTACTAATGTTCTCGATGTATCCGAAAAACTGCCCGTAAAAGCTGATAAACACCAGCAGCACACCGACTTGCGAATAACCCTTAATGACAAATAATCCGCCGATAAAATAGATGAACAGCTGGGTAATGAAGTTCTTGGTGAAGAACGAATAGGTAATCCCCAGATGCATATAGAGCTGGTTAAGAAACCAGACATGCCTGATCTTCTTGTAATGTCCGTTTAATTCAGCAAATTGAGCATCTTCAAGGTTGTTGGTCTTGATATCCTTCCAGTTTTGAAAACTCGTGTGCAGGAAGGTCTCGTATTGAATTTGCAGTGCCCATAGTTCCTCTCCGGCTTGCTTCGTCTTTCCTCCCAGGAAATTAACCGTAACGAAAGAGACCGGAACAAAAATAAAACTGATAAGCGCAATCCGCCAGTCATAGCATAGTAGAATTACCGCTAACGCCACAGCGTAAACCACTGCGTAGATAAAATCTAAGATATGCGTTGTGAAAAACTTCCCGGCAACAGCAGCATCGTTCTCAATCCGGCTCTTAACGTCGCCAATGCTATATTTGCTATATTCATTATGTTCAAGGCTGATAAGCTTCTTGAGCAGCTTATTCTTGATTCTCAGATCATATTTCAGGATTAACTGGTTGGAAAACCGCTTACTGACGGTAATCCCGATTGTAGTAAGTATATATACCGCCAGATAACCGCCGATGATTAGCCCAAGCTCATTCAACTGCTTATCTACCAAAACGCGGTTAACCAGAAATGAATACAAGAACAAAGGGATCAGCCCGAATACTAAGTTCCATATCTTAAACAGTCCCAGCGCAAGGAGCGGCTTGTTAATTCCGGCTATATCCCGGGTTAAGGCCTTAAAGATATCCCATCGTCTCATACGGCTTCACCTCCTGCATACTGTTCACTGAATAAATCTATGTAAGTCTGATTGCTTGTAATCAGTACATCGTGAGTATCGTAGCCTTTGACAACACCATCTGCTAACACTGCGATTCTGTCACAGCTTTGGATGGTGGAGAACCGGTGGGCGATGATAATCAGCGTCCGGTCCTTCGCAAGATCAGTCATCACTTTCCGGATCAGCGCTTCGTTCCGGCTGTCGAGGAAAGAGGTTGCTTCGTCAAAGACAAGAATCTTCGGATTCTTAACTAATATCCTGGCGATTGCCAGACGCTGCTTCTGCCCGCCGGATAATTCCTGCCCGCCCGTCCCCAGCAGAGTGTCCAGCCCGTCCGGGAAGGTCAGGACAACGTCATACAGAGCGGCCTTCTTGATCGCTTCCATCAAGGCTTCATCATTGTCCTTATTGTTCGTAAATGAAAGATTGTAACGCAGGGTGTGATCGTACAGAATCGTCTCCTGATGAACAATCCCCACCTGGCTCCGCAAGCTATGCAGGTTATAATCATTAACATTCACTCCGTCGATCAGAAGCTCGCCGCTGTCTACGTTATATAGATTGTAGAGCAGGTTGCCCATCGTTGTTTTACCCGCGCCGCTTCTTCCGACAAGGCCAATCGTGCTTCCTGCATCCACTCGGAGATTGAACCCGTTCAGAACTCGTCTATCTTCGCTGTATCCAAAGGAGACATTGTTAAATTCAATGGTACCCTCTTTAATTTGTTGCGGAGGCTGGTTTTCCTGATAATCCTCTTCCTCCTCATTCAGAATATCCACGACACGCTGCAGGGAGACAGTCTGCCCCCAGACATCGGTAATTTTACTGTTGATCGAGCTGAAGTAATTCACGGCCATATTGAAATAGCTTATCGCGGCTACGAAGACACCCAGCTGCATTCGGCCTTCAACAATGAGATAGGCGCAGATGATAAAGAGCAGCAGCTGCGCGGCAAGCGTGATGAACGCATTCACCCTTTCTGTCGTCACTTCGATTCTGCCGTTCTCCACATTCATTTTATTGATGGAGGTCGTTTTTCTTAGATAAGTACTTATTACTCTTTGGCTTGCGTTAAGTATTCTGATCTCCTGCAGATTCTTCACGATTTCAAATAAATACGAGGATAGCTTCCCTTGTTCCGCTGCAATATCCATGCTGACCTTCTGGGCTCTGCTCTTGAAATATTTCGAGGCGAAAAATACAGCGGGAACCAGAACGACTGTAAAAGCCCCCAGCATTACATTGTAGTAAAACATAAAGCAGACAGCGAATAGGATATGCAGCAAGTTGGAATACCCCCACAATCCGCTCCAGAAGACGAGATTCATAATATCCGTGGCGTCATGGTTCATCCGGCTAATCATATCCCCGCTGTACATCCCGGAGAGGTCTTTCCCTTTTTTATGTAATATCTTGTTGAACAGAGCCCGGCGGATATCAAAGACAAACCCCGTCATCATCTGTGAAGAGATAAGATTGTTTAATGTCGCAACGACAAACTGATTGAACAAGAGAATAGCAGCATAGATTAGGCATAGATTCATAAAGGCGTTCATGTCTTTATCATAAAAAGCGATATTGATCATCTTCCCGCCCAGGAACGGATAAATCAGGTTGACCATTGTCATTAACGTAGTGATCATGAACCCGCATAGAAAAACCCATTTGTGCATCAGCATAAATTTCATGACCCATTGCCTCTTTGTCATTGACTCACGCAGCCCCTCCCATATATTCACAAACGAAATTGTAGCACAAACGTTCGTATGAAAGAAGTGATAAAAACACCTGCCAATGACAGGTGTTTATGAAGCAACAACCAGCTAAACCCAATAGAATCTATTGGGATTTGCACCGCTCAGGCCAGCAAGGCGCGGGCTACCTGATCCACAATGCAATTGATGCCTGTCGGACCATAACAGCCGATCCATGTAGCGGCATCCACCGGGTATATATGCTGCCGTTCGTCTGCATCCAGCATGCCCCGGACGCTTTGCTCTGTCACAGATATTTCATCCAGCAGCATCTCGTTGCTAAGCAAAAAGTAGTGGCTGGCATGCACAGCCGGCAGCCTATCGACGGAAATATGATAAGCCGTGTCGGAGGTATCTGCGACAAATAGCGGAGCAGGCAGCCCAAGGTCCCGGTACAGCACAGCGCCTGTCCGATGAGATGCCGTATGCACCCTGACCAGTGATTCCCGCGGGCGGATCAGAGCCACGCTCTTGCCTGCCAGCACCGGGGCAAGCTCTTCCGACAGCAATGCCGTACGGCGAAGGTAATCGGCAATAATGCGTTCCGCCTCTGCCCGCTTGCCTGTCAATTCGCCGAGCAGGCTCAGAATCGTCTGCCAGCTCTCATTGCGCCGAAACATGATAGTGGGAGCAACCCGGCTTAAGCGTTCATAATGCTGATCATGCACCTCCGTGCAGATAATCAAATCCGGACGCAGCCGTTCCAGAGCCTGCAGGTCCGGGTACTCATAGGTTCCAAGCATTTCCGTTGCCTTAAGCCCTTCACGGATATACTGGGGGAATTTCAACACAGCACTGCCCAATCCCACACTTCCTGCGGGTGACAGCTCAAGGGCGAGCAAATGATCAGCATATTGGACATCGAGTACAGCGATACGCTGCGGAGAAGCAGTGACACAATATGTGCCCCGCATATGGCCAATCACCGGGTCCGGCAGCCCGGAATATGGAGCGTCCGGCCCGGGCTCTGAAGCGGCAGTCCGCCGGTAGAGCTGCGGGGGGACTCCATAATACTTCTTGAACGCCCTGCTGAAGTAATACATGTCGCGATAGCCTGTTCTTTCAGCGATTTCGCCGATGGGGGCATCCGTATGACGCAGCATCCGCTCTGCGCTCTCCATCCGCAGCCGGATCACATATTCCATCGGCCCGAGCAGCTTCTCCTGCTTGAACCGCCGCTGTAGCTGTCTTACGCCGCATCCGGCAAGCGCAGCCAGCTCTTTAAGCTCCAGCTCCTGACGGTAATGCCCCGCTATATAGGCAGCAACAACCTCCACCATGTCCGGCTCTGCGCCGCCCTGACCGCGTTCATGCTCCATAATAAGCTCATAGAGCATTCCTTGCAGCAGCGCATTGGCATGGAAGCGTTCCAGCCCTTCTCCGCGGCTCCATTTGGCTATGAGCTTGTCCGCTGTCTGATGCAGCTCCGCCGGATGCACGGGATGATGAACAAACGAAGTACGCAGCGGGTGGTTGCGCTGCGGGAACAGTACACGGGCGGCTCCCGCCATTGGAACAGCCTTATAGATAATAACAGTATAATGAAGATTTTCCGGCCCTGCAGTCATCGTAAATGCCGATCCCTTAACAGCGTGGCAGACAAAAGAGGCCTGGATATGGCGAACCTCGCCATTTATCACAAGCCTCCCTTCCCCGCCGCCTGCCAGCAATAACAGATTGGCTGACAATCCCACTTCGCTCAGAACACCTCCGGGCGGCAAAGTACCGCTGCGCACGTCTAGCATCTTGATCGTCGTATCACTCCATAGACTTGCCTGCTCCTGCAGCGGCATTTCTCTCATCTCCTGACAATAGCATCCTCTGCTAAACGGACGTGTTTGTTGTCATTTTAATTGAGATTCATTCTCATTGTCAATTTTCGGGCATTTCCGGCAATATTCCCCTGACATCCGGTAATAGAAACAGCAGGTGCTGCGCTTGTTCTTCGCAACCGGAGCCTTGTCATTATTCTCTGTGAACGGGGTAAACGGGTTGCGTCTTGCACCAAACAACTTCCCGGAGGCCGTCCGGGTCAGAAAAGCAAAATCGGCTTGCATCCGCTGCCTGTCTTGCCCGGATTCCTCAGCTCCAGGAGAATATAGCGGGGCAATGCGCACCATGATATTCTCCCAGAGCACCGCCATCGGGACGGGGCCTATGGCGGCAAGCGTCTGCAGCAGCGGGGCAAGCCGTACCGCAAAAATCTCCTTAATGACCTCCTCCCGCCATGCTTCCCTGTCTTCCGCTGGTGATATGGCCTGAAGCCCGCTCACCGCCAGAAAAGGAAAGTGCGTCTCCCCTTTAATATCCGGGGAAGCCGGATGATAGAGGAAGCTATTGTCCAGCGGGAACGAGACTTCCCGGTTATGGAAGGTCATAGCCGTCAGCAACGGTGCGATCCACAGATAGCCGATTCGCTTGGCCAGCATGGAAGCGGCAACCTGCATATCGGGCGCGCCGATATAATCCTTAAGCCAGCTTACATATTCGCGGCATGCCGCTTCTTCATGCAGCTGGCCCAGAGCAATGGTACGGATGCTGTCTTTAGGCGGACCGCCCAGCCACAGACGGTACTCTTCCGCTATTTGCTTCCAGGAGGCCGACGACAGATAGTGGTCCATTTCAATGCGGTCCCAGCAGCGCTTCCGAGGCCTGATCTACAATAATATTGAGCGCAAGGGGGCCATAGTAAGCGATCCAGAGTGTTGAATTCACGTCATAGGCACGGTTATTTTTGACTGCATCAAGCGACTTCCAGACCGGACTGCCTGCCAGCGCCTCTGCCTCTTTGGCGAACAAATCATCCGACAGCAGGAAATAATGATCTGCTCCGACATCAGCGACCGTCTCCATCGATATTTCAACGGAGGTGTCATCTGTAATCTCCTGAACGAATGCCGGGGCATTTAACCCCAAATCCTCATAAAGAATGCTCCCGGTCCGGTGGTCGGGACCATGTACACGGATGCCTTCCGGTCTCGGACGGATCAGCGCTACGGTCTCATCGCCCAGCTTCGCCGCCAGCTGCTCCCGCAGTCCGGTGATTTTGCCCTCGTAAGCCTGACGCACGGTCTCTGCCTCCGCCTGCTTGCCTGTTATCGCACCGATGACAGCCAGCGTATCCCGCCAATCCTCGTAGAAGTCCAGCACCACAGTGGGCGCAATTTGACTGACGCTATCATATACCTCCTCCTGAAAGTCGGTCATCAATATAAGATCCGGATTCAATGCCACAATAGCCTCAAGATTGGGCTCATCCCGTGTGCCAAGGACCTTCACATCACCCATTTGAGCGTTTAAATATTCCGGGAACTCATCCTTCGTCCCAGCCACAACGCTGCCCGCCGGGCGCTCACCAACCGCTATCAATTGATCGGCGAATTTCACATCAAGCGCAGCAATTACCTTCGGCTTCTCCGTCAGTGTATATTCGCCCTTCAGGTGTGAGATCGTTACCGGAAAAGCTGCAGCAGCCTGCGCCTCCGGCGACGACTGAGCCTCAGTATCCGATGGTGGAGACGGCTCGGCTGAAGCTGCCGCAGATGGCTGTGCTGCTGTGCCTCCATTGGTGTCTCCTCCAGTGCCGCAAGCTGTCAGCACAAGTACGAGTACCAGCATCCATACCATTAATAGTCCTGATTGCCGGACGGCGTATCTCTTGCTGCCGGTTGCCTGCCTCTTTGCTGCTCTGTTCATGCTGACTTCCCCCTATTTCTGTGATAATGATTTTCATTATCATATTAGTAAAGCGAGTATACCCGATCTGCCTACTCCGGTTCCATGTACTTTTGCGACATTGCAGCCGGATTAATGCGACATTGTGTTCCACAGGAGCCTGGCTCCTATATACAATATCTCTTCCCCGGGACCCGGACCATCCAATACAAAAAGACCGCCGGTAATACCGGCAGTCTTAGGAAGGGAAGCTACTCCCGCTATTTAACTGAATTAATTATTAACTCCCCCAATATTGCCGGGCAATCTCTTGTCCTTGGTTAATCTTCGCCCACTGCTCAGCTTCCGTCAGCTCGTTTCCTCCGTCGCAGGACGCAAAGCCGCATTGATGAGACAGTAATAATCTGTCCTTATCAATAATTTTCGCTGCCTCATCCAGCATTTGAACTACACGGGCCTCATCGTCAAGCGTGTTCGTTTTGGAAGACAGCAGTCCAAGTACAATCTCCGTCTCAGGCTTATCTTTGAACACCGCAAGCGCCTCAAGGGAGCCCGCACGGTCATCATCCCATTCTAGGAAGAAGCGGTCGTATTTCAGCTGCTTCAGGAACAGATTCGCAATCTTGGCATAGGAGCCGCCGCCCATATTACGGGAATCATAATTACCGCGGCAGTTATGCGTCCACATTTTGAGACCTAAGCTATGACCATAATCAATAATGGTGTTGTTAATGTCAATAAATTCTGCCGCCAGACCCTGCACTTCCTCATGATTGATTTTCTCGCCGGTAAATGGAGAGTTCGGGTTATCATCGGCAAATAACTCCCACAGGCAATCGTCGAATTGCAGAATATGTCCTCCGGCAGCGGCGAATTCCCCCACAAAATCCTTATAAGCCTTAACCAGGCCGTCTTTCAGCTCTTGTCTGCTCTTATACACTTCTGCACTGCCGATGTTATCCGACCAGGACAACTCACCAAAAATATGGGATGGCGAAGGTACGCACAGCTTGGTCTCACGGTCGCCGGCAAGAGCTTGAAGCTTCTTATAGGCATGAATGAAATGATGGTTCTTTCCGCCTAATTCCCCTGTAATGCGCAGACCGATATCTTTTCTAGTCTCATACTTGGAGGTTCCATCTGTATCTCTGAAGAAATACCCATGATCCGCGATATAGCGCTTAATCCCCTGGAAGCCCCAGACGAAGTCCAGATGCCACATTGATTTGGAATATTCCCCATCCGTAAGAATGGACAGGCCGTTCTCTCGTTCTTTATCAACTACAGCCTGAATGGCCTCCGTTTCACACTGCTCATACCCCTGGAAGTCCTGGTAAAAAGGATACTGGATATCATCACGATGTTCAATTTGCTGTTTATATTCTAATAGATCCGACGGACGCAGCAGGCTGCCCACGATTTGAAATCTATTGCACATATATAGTCCTCCTCCATCTTGCACATGTCTTGTTCTAATGCCTTGATTCTAGCATGGGGGAAGATGATCCACGTAACACTTAAAAGTGATATCTGGCTATAGTCAAAAGGTATAGGACGGATCTGTTTTTGTAGTGTCCGTACCATTTTCCCTTCGTGCCGACACAAATAGACTTTTTCCGGTATGAATTCTAATTGAAAGCCTATCTGTAATTTGCTATATTAATCGCTGATTGGATTTACTAGGACTAATGACTCATGAAGACATAGACCGGGCTGCCGGAAGATTGGCAGAGGGCGGATATGGCTAAAAATGATTAAGGAGGTGAACATATGCTGCGGGCGATAATTGTCGATGATGAACGGCTTTCGCTTAATCAACTCAGCTGGGTTCTGTCCGAGAGCGGAGAAGTCGTGATCTGCCAGACCTTCCAGAATCCGCTGAAGGCCTATGAATATGCCAGGGACAACCCCATTGATATTGCTTTTCTGGATATTTCCATGCCGGAGGTAAGCGGGATGAAGTTATCCCGGCAGCTTCATGAGTTATATGAGGCCATGGACGTGGTATTCGTTACCGGCTATGAGGAATATGCACTTCAGGCTTTTGACGCTAGCGCAACTGACTACCTGCTGAAGCCGGTTTCTGCCGAACGGGTGAGACAAACTCTGGATAAAATAAATCGGCGGACGAAGCGGCAGGACGTGGAGCCTGTGCTGGAGGTATGCATGTTCGGCGGCTTTAAGCTGATGCACCCCGGACCGGACCGGAAGCCCCTCAAGCTGAGGAGCCCCAAGACGGAGGAGTTGTTCGCTTATCTCCTGTATAAACGCTCAGTCAGCCGTGACGAGATCACGGACACCCTGTGGAGCGGGTTCGATTCCGAGAAGGCAAGCAACAACCTGAATAGCAATCTGCATTATATCCGCAAGGCCATCAGCGAAAGCGGTCTTAAGGTCTGCCTGCTGGCGGACCGGAATGAGGTACAGATTGTGGAGAATTCCCTGTCCTGCGACCTGTATGCGTTTGAGCGTTTGCTCCGGCAAATCAGAATGAACCGGGACGGGTACAAGGAATTACTGAAACAGGCAGCAGCATTGTATACCGGACCTTTCCTTAAGGGTAAAACCTACGAATGGGCCAGCACCAAGGCGCGCCGTCTGGAGCAGGATTATATGGAGCTGCTGGAATGGGCCGCCCGTGCCTATCTCGAGCAGCATCAGGTAGAGCTGGCACTGCAGGCATATGATGAAATCCTCCGGATCGATGCCTTACGCGAGGATATCGCCGGGCAGGCCCTGCAGCTGTTAATCGGACTCGGGCGGACAAGCGAGGCCATCCGGCGGTACCGTAAGCTGGAGGAGGTCCTGCTGCAAGAGCTGGGAACACAGCCGGGCCGCCAGATCAGTGAGATGATGCATAGATTGAACAGGTAAGCAGACAAAAGCCGGTTGCCCTGAAACAGGCAACCGGCTTTTTAGATTAGGATGATACTAACGGATAACCTCGATCCGTTTGTCTTGCGGGAACCACATGACATAAGCTCCTAAGGCTTCCGAAACATAACGCAGCGGCACCATGATTCTGCCGTCAATCGCCTGCGCAGGTACGTCCATTCCTTCAATCAATTCTCCCAAAGTCATAGTCAGCACTTTACCGTCAAGCGTAATGGTAGCTGTTTTGGTTGCGTGGTCCCACTTGACTTCAGCGCCCAAAGCTTCCGCTACAGCCCGGATCGGCACCAGAGTTCTTTGCTCCTGGATAACAGGCGGCACATCGTTCTGCTTAACAAGTGTTCCTATTGAATACTCCTTGCTGTCAACCTTGAACGTAATCTTGGTGACCGAATCAGCCTTAACGATGCTGTACAAGCTGAAGCTGTCCGTATAGAACTCAAAGCTATTCGTTGCCGGGATATAGACCCCGCCAAGCTTGATCGTCTTATACGTGCCGTCTGCCTGAGGTACGAATCGAACCGCTGTCAGGTTGGTCGTATCACCGGTCAATCCTAGCTCCTTCAAGTTAATCGTGACTTTGACCGGTTCAGCGAAGCTCTTGATTCTCGTGCTGGTGCCGTTCGAATAATTCAGCTGGGCAATCAGGTCCAGAACCTTCCCGCCGAGCGGCTGCAAGCCCGCCTGATCCAGCTTGGCCCCCGCCAACGCCTCATCGGTTTTGGACTTCTCTGTCATAAGTATTCCTAACTCCAGGGAAGCACCTAATCCTAGTTTGAGCTCCGGTACGTTCAAGCCATTCTTGCCAAAATCAATTACACCGAGCGTGGATTCAAGAATAACCGGCTTCGCAGCCTTCATGATCGCTTGAACCTCAGACGCAGCTGTTTTTACTGTGCCTTGTCCCGTTTCAACTGTGTTCAGTCCATCTGTAATTTTGGTAGAGGGCTGCACCACTACAGGCTGCGTAGTTGCCGGAGGTGTATAGGAATTAACGGGCGGTGTATACGAATCAACCGGTGCAGTCTTGATTACAGCTGCCCGGAACGTATTATAAGCCGCTGTTAATTGCTCAATAGCCTTGTCAATCTCTGCTTGTGTTGCCGCCGTACGAATCACATTTTCCGCCGCCGTAATTGCGGCTTGCAGGATTGCTTTTGAACCCGCCGGATACTGCCCTACGCCGTTGCCCTCTGTGCTTTCATTTAAAAGAGTGGTCGCTTCAGTAATTTGGGCTTGAATCTCTCCGGCATTTCCAGCTTTAATGACTGCCGCTTCAAAGGCTGCTACCGCGGCTTCCAATGTGGCTTTCGCTGCGTCGATTTGTGCTTGTGTGGCCGGGTGTTCGAACACTTCTTTCGCTGCTGCGATCGCAGCTTCCAACGCTTTTACAGCTTCAGCCGGGTATTGGCCTACGCCTTCGCCTACGACACTGTCTTTCAGCAGCGTTTGTGCTTCGTTTACCGTTGCGCCAGCTTCTTCGCTGTCGCCTTCTTTATTTACTGCAGCTTCAAATGCGGTAATTGCCGCTTCCAACGTTACTTTGGCTGTATCGATCTGCGCTTGCGTTGCCGGGTGATCAAGCACTTCCTTGGCTGCCTTAATGGCTGCCTTCAACACGTCAACTGCTTCTGACGGATATTGGCCTACGCCTTCGCCTACTGGTACATCGACCAGTAATGCTTCTGCTTCGGTCACTACTGCGCCAGCTTCTTCGCTGTCGCCTTCTTTATTTACCGCAGCTTCAAATGTACTGATTGCTGCTTCCAACGTTGCTTTAGCTTCGTCGATTTGTGCTTGTGTTGCCGGATGTTCAAACACTTCCTTGGCTGCCTTAATGGCTGCTTTCAACACGTCGACTGCTTCGGACGGATATTGGCCTACGCCTTCGCCTACTGGAATGTCGACCAGCAATGCTTCTGCTTCGGTCACTACTGCGCCAGCTTCTTCGCTGTCGCCTTCTTTATTTACCGCAGCTTCAAATGCGGTAATTGCTGCTTCCAACGTTGCTTTGGCTTCGTCAATCTGCGCTTGCGTGGCTGGGTGTTCAAACACTTCTTTCGCTGCCTTAATGGCTGCTTTCAACACGTCGACTGCTTCTAACGGATATTGGCCTACGCCTTCGCCTACTGGCACATCGACCAGCAGTGCTTCTGCTTCGGTCACAACTGCGTCAGCCTCTTCGCTGCTGCCTTCTTTATTCACCGCAGCTTCAAATGTACTGATTGCTGCTTCCAACGTTGCTTTGGCTTCGTCAATCTGCGCTTGTGTCGCTGGTTGTTCCAGCACTTTCTTAGCTGCTGCAATCGCAGCTTCCAGTGCTGTTTTGGCTGCCAGCGGGTATTCACCTAAACCTTCACCTACGATACTGTCTCTCAGCAGTGTTTCCGCGCTGCTTACTACCGCATTAGCTTCTTCGCTGCTGCCTTCTTTATTCACCGCAGCTTCAAATGTAGTGATTGCTGCTTCCAGCGCCGCTTTGGCTTCGTCAATCTGCGCTTGTGTCGCTGGTTGTTCCAACACTTCCTTGGCTGCCTTAATGGCTGCTTTTAACACGTCGACTGCTTCGGATGGATACTGGCCTACGCCTTCGCCTACAACGCTGTCGCTCAGCAGCGTTTCTGCGCTGCTCACTACCGCATCAGCTTCTTCGCTGCCGCCTTCTTTATTCACTGCAGCTTCAAATGCGGTAATTGCCGCTTCCAGCGCCGCTTTAGCTGTATCAATCTGCGCTTGCTTTGCCGGGTTTTCAAACACTTCTTTCGCTGCTGAAATCGCAGCCTCAAGTGTTGTTTTGGCTGTCAACGGGTACTCACCTACACCTTCGCCTACAACGCTGTCTCTCAGCAGCGTTTCTGCGCTGCTCAATACCGCGTCAGCCTCTTCGCTGCCACCTTCTTTATTCACCGCAGCTTCAAATGTACTGATTGCTGCTTCCAGCGCCGCTTTAGCTGTATCAATCTGCGCCTGAGTCGCTGGTTGTTCAAACACTTCTTTGGCTGCTGCAATCGCTGCTTCCAGTGTTGTTTTGGCTGCCAGCGGATATTCGCCTAAGCCTTCGCCTACAATGCTGTCTCTCAGCAACGTTTCTGCGCCGGTCACTACCGCATCAGCTTCTTCACTGCTGCCTTCTTTATTCACCGCAGCTTCAAATGCGGTAATTGCCGCTTCCAGCGCCGCTTTAGCTGTATCAATCTGCGCTTGCGTTGCCGGGTTTTCAAACACTTCTTTCGCTGCTGCAATCGCAGCCTCAAGTGTTGTTTTGGCTGTCAACGGGTACTCACCTACGCCTTCGCCTACAACGCTGTCTCTCAGCAGCGTTTCTGCGCTGCTCACTACCGCATCAGCGTCTTCGCTGTCGCCAGCCTGTATCTGCGCCTTCTTAAACACATCGACCGCGTCTACAAGGGCTTGGTAAGTAGCATCAAGCTTCACTTGCGAAGATGGTTTATCGACTACAATAACCGCTGCATCAAATGCTGCCTCCAATGCTGCTATTGCTTCAGCCGGATACTGTCCAACTCCGGTTCCTGCTTTGCTGGCCTCCATAAGACTGCCTACCTCATGAATTTTTTCGAGAGCTTTCGAGTTATTGCCCGCTGGAATTTTTTTAGCGATGAAAATATCTGCCGCATCTACCAGTTCCTCATAAGCCTGATCAATCTCTTGCTGGGTAGCCGGTTCGCTGATCACATTCGATACTGCCGTAACCGCTGCCTGCAAAATCGCTTTGGAACCTGCCGGATATTCTCCTGCGTCATCGCCCTCTTTGCTGTTGCCCAGAAGAGTGTTCAATTCCGTAATGACCGATTGAAGGTTTGTGCTGTCCCCGGCACGAACTTCAGATTTCTGAAAATCTTCAACCGCATCCGCAAGTCTTTGAAGTGCTTCCTCTATTTCTTCTTGAGTAGACGGCCCGCCTGCTACTACGTTTGCCGCCTCAATGGCTGTCATGAACAACGCTTTGACTTCTGGCCAATATTGTCCTGCACCATGGCCCTCCGGGCTAGTATTATAGAGTGTCGTTGCCTCCGCTATCGCCGCTAGAAGCGGGATATAATCGCCTTCCTGAATCTTAGCCTTTTCGAATGCTTCGATTGCTTGTACCAAATCGTGATAGGCCTCATCAATCTCCTGTTGTGTACCAGGGATATCTATCAGAGTCTCCGCATCTGCAATAGCCCTATCCAAAGCATCGAAGGCTTCTGACGGATACTCTCCAGGGCGATCACCCTCTGCGCTAAAACTCAAAAGATTTCTTGCTGCTTCAATTTTGAGTTGGAGCTCTGTGCTGTTCCCTTCCTTGATCACCGCAGCTTCAAAAGCTGCAACTGCGTTGTTCAGAGTTAGGATAGCCTCATCCATAGCTGCTTGAGTAGCTTCTTCATTAGCCAAGTTTTCTGCATCTGTAATCGCGGATTGCAATAAGTCCATGGCTTCTAGCGGATATTCTCCTACAGCACTTCCTTCTTTACTTCCCTCGAGGAGGATTTTCGCCTCAGTAATTGCGGCTTGTAGTGCTGTATTGTCTCCAGCCTTAACAACAGATTCTTCGAATTTCTCCATTGCATCCGATAATGCCTGGAGGGCCTTATCCAGTTTGGTTTGGCTGGCTAGATAGGTCGCTATTTCATTAGCTAGCTCTATAGCTTCATCTAAGTCAATAAATGCCGCATCTGGGTATGCACCGATCCCATCTCCTCGTGGACTTTCCCGATATAGGGATCGCGCTTCTATAACTTTTTCTTGAAGTTTAAGGTAATCTCCCATTTCGACCGCTGCAGCATAGAAGGTTGTAATTGCAGCAGTTAGTGTTTGAGTTGCCGCGTCAATCTCAGCTTGCGAAGCTGCTGTCTTGTCGATCAGAACTTTAGCAGCGTCAATGGCTGCCTTGAGAGCCGTTTTTGCTTCAGCCGGATATTCTCCAAAATCAGTGCCAACCCGGCTCATATTGTAAGCAGATGTCGCATCGTCTATTTTTCCCTGTAGCGCTGTTTTATCTACTGCCTTGATTTCTGCAGCTTTAAAGGTCGTGACTGCTGTTTCCAGCGCTTGCCGCGCTTCATCAAGCTCGACTTGCGTCATCGGTCCGCTGATTGCCGTTTCCGCCACACCAATTGCTGCTTCAAGTGCATGCATAGCATCAGATGGGAATTGACCAGCACCCTCTCCTACTGGACTATTATCCAGGAGCTCTTTCGCATCAATGATGGTTACGTGAAGGAATAGCTGATCTCCTTGTACGAGGACAGACGCCTTAAAATCCGCCAATGCTTTATTCACAGAAGTTAACGCTTGATCAACTTCAACTTGTGTAGACATCAGGTTGATTAACGTCTCCCATGCAGCATCTATGGAATCTTGGAGGATGTTCTTCGAATTTTCCGGATATTGTCCAACTTTGGTACCTACAACATTGTTGTTCAAAAATGCCTTGGCAGTCTCAATCGCAGCCTGGAGTGCATCTTTATTAGGCCCGGTATTTTCGGCATTCAGGAAACTCTGTATGGCGTTCACCAAAACTTCGTAAGCTTCTTCAATTTCCGCTTCAGTTCCTGAGTTAATCACCCATTGTTCTGCGGCAGAGATAGCATTTCGCAAATCATCGAATGCTGAAGAAGGATATTGTCCTGATCCATTACCTTCTTCACTGGAAATCGTAAGGTACCAAGCATCATGGATTTTAACTCCGAGTGCCGTGGTATCTCCCCGCTTAATTTCAGCATTTTTAAAAGTTGTGATTGCGGCATTCAATGCTTGGTAGGCGGCATCTAGCTCAGCTTCTGTGGAGGAGGCGTTCAATCCTTCATTAGCCGCATAAATAGCAGTTTCTAACGCGTCCTTTGCCTCAGCTGGATATTGGCCTACGTTTGTTCCCACGTCGGCATTGTCCCATAACAGCTGCGCTTCGTTAATTTTCGCCTGAAGCAGCTCTGTTTTATCCGGCTCCGGAATTTTAGCAGCAAGGAATTCTTGCATTCCATTGGATAAAGCTATATAAGCCTCATCAATTTTCTTTTGCGTTCTTGGAGAATAGATCGCTTCCTCAGCCAATGAAATAACATCAAGGAAGGCCAAATATGCTTGTTCAGAAAATTGCCCAGGTTCATCGCCCACTTTACTCTCGATGAAAAGGTCCCAAGCTTCATTAATTTTAATCTGGAGCAGCGCAGTATCACCTGCTTTGATCTGTGCAGCACGGTATACCTTTATCGCATAAGATAAACTTTGGTAGGCATTATCAAAATCTTCCTGAGTAGATGTAGGGTTGTTTAGAACGTAGTCTACTGACATTACAGCCGCCTCTAAAGCATATAATGCTTCTAGCGGATACTGTCCAACCCCCTCACCTATTGAGGTTTGCCGATAGAGAATAATTGCTTCTCCATATTTATCCATAAGGTCCGAGCGACTCGCTCCCTTGATGGCATCCGCCTTAAATGACGTAATAGAACCCATCAAATCTTGATAGGCAGCGTCAATTTGTGTCTGGGTTGTAGCTGTATCTTTAGCCCGGGATGCAGCTTCAATGGCTGTATTAAATGCATCCATCACTTCACCCGGATATTCTCCAATATCATTGCCGATAACTGAGAATGAATATAAGTCCTTCGCTTCATTAATCTTAGCAATCAAATCAGCTTTATCTAACTCAGGCTCACCCGATCCATTGTCCGGGGCTTCAGCCAGCTTAACCGTCAGGGCCCCCTCCAACGAGTTCATATCAATAACCTCGGGATATTGCAGGAATCCCCCATTTTCATCTAACATAGTGAAGAAATAAGTCATTTCATAGGCATTGGAATCTCTCATCTTACTGGAGACCTGTTCGGTAATGTCTGCAGAAAATACTGAACTATTACCTTCCTGGGTCAGATTGGAAATGTCCCCCCCTACCATACCAGAGGCATTCTTATAAAATGTTCTTATCTGTAATTTGTGAATTCCGTCATCCAGTGCCGTTGCACTTATGATGAGATGATTAAGATCACTTGTATCCATCAGCGTATGGGTTATTCTTGGCTGCGCCGGTTGCGGAGTACCCCCGCCTGAATTCACAGTAATAGTATGAGTAGTGTAATAATTCCCCGGCAATACAGCTTTGATGGTAATTGTTCCAGCTGGTGCTCCTTGATCAACGAACAGTGTATTGCCCACAATCCGCTTGCCTACCGGATTTTCTTCCGCAATGGATAATTGAACATAATCTGGAGGATAAGACGCCTCCCCGTACTCAAAGGTAACAATTATCTCTGCCTCATACGATTCATCCGTAACATCAATAGTCTCCTCCAGGTCTCTCAATCCAGCAGGAGTATACTTCATAATATTTAAATCCTCTTTCAATACCAGATCTGCCGCATGTATCAAGCCCGTCGGTATGACCATAGCAAACACCAGCAACAAGGCGATTATCCGTTTAAATCTCAATGCCTTTTCCTCCATTATTTTCATTTTTTCTACATCAATTTATTCTACACGACAGCGCTAAACGTAGAATAAACAAGAAAACCGCCACGAATGGCGGCGGCATGAAGTAATGGATTATTTACGGGGTTCAGTCCTGATCCTTATTCTTTGTCCTATACTCTTCTTGAATTCTTTCAGCCTCAGCCCACTCCTCCGGCGGAGTGAAGTACGCATCATACTCCTTCAGCGCCTCCGGCGACTGCTGCTCTCTCCATTCCCATAAGTGCATCAAGTAATCTTCGCCATACCCCATTCTCCAGCCAATGCTGAACGGCTCAATTTCAGGATACACGATCCACTGCGGCAGCAAGAATTCCGGCACATATTCATCTAATCCGTTCCGAATCTCCATCAGCAGCTTGCCCAGCATATTGCCGCCTTGGCCGTTACCGCCGTCTCCCCAGTAGGCATCATTGGCGGTATGTTCAACTAAGGTACAATCGCCTGTCGACAAAAGAATGGACTTTATAGCGGGATGCTGCTCAACCTTAGCCATCAGCGCTTCTCTCATAACCTCAACCTTGCATTCTTCCCAATCGGAACGAAGCGGCTTACTCCGGTCCCGCCCCAACCGTGCTGTCTCCATCGGCGTTCCGGCGAGCCGGACCTCTTCCTCATGCTCAGTGCCTGCGAACTTCTGCGCTTGAAAATAATGCTCCGTGGTTGCCCACGCCTTGCTTTTTAACACTATGGGGTACTTCGCAAAATTAGAGAAACAACCGTAAGGCTTATCCGTTTCATAGAAGCGTATAAAGCGATCTTCGGGATTGAGGGCTAGCAGCTTTCTTCTATTGTCTTCGAGGATCTTCTGGATGTGCTCCGGGGTGTTCATAATGAGCGTGCCTCCTTGTCCTAATATCATCTAACCGTCATTCAAGTTCATAGTAAATCTACAAAAACGCGCCGAAATACAACTCTACCGCCTCCTGAGAATAGCCGTCTTCTCCCTGCCACTCAGCCATAGAGTTAAAATCATGACTCCCACCTTTGCGTTTCCGGGGTGTGTCCCGCGGTACCAGCAATCCGGCATAGCCCCAGATCTCCATTAACACATCCCGTTCATTCTTACTGGAGGGAATCACGTCCTTCCACCGCTTCTCCAGCATCCGAGCACTCTCATGGTCCGCACAATCCCGTATCGCTTCGAGCATCCCGGAGAGTATGGCAGTATCCTCGGCGGTAACCTCGAACTCTTCTTCTTTACTTAATAATTCAAGGTCCATCCAGCAGTATAAAAGCCAATTCAGACGAATACCGCCCCATTTAACCCGTTCGAAATTCAGCACATTCAGATCATTATTTATAAATTCCCGGTCAGACATTAATCTGTAAAAGTTACAATCCCCGCAGCTGCTATAATTGGGCCGTACAACACTCCGCTGCTCATAATTATGTACAGGTAGCGCGGAAGTCTGGGCCCAGCTGGATAGGGCACTCCGCAAATGAACCTTCTTCGTCGACAGACTGTGCAGGAACGCGGCCGCTACCCGCTCCTTGGTGATCGTCTGATGCAGCTCATGCAGCCGCAAAACAATCTCGTCATGGGTAATCGTCACAGGATCGAACATCAACCCTTTGCTTTTGGCATAGTCGAAATCCTCACCGGTGAAGGCAGCAGGACTGCTCTTCCAGCCGGCTGAGGTCCAGAAGGTGTTCATCAGGATTTTCTTTGCTTTGTTGTCCATGGGATCACTTCCTCGGGTTTGGCTTAATCGGCTCTATAGCTTAGTTCTATAGCTTCTATATAATTACCTGTTTTCCGGAACTTTGACTAAGCTTAATTCTCTCTATCTGCACTAAAAATAGACCGCCAGAAGGCGATCTACTTATTACTACCGATAAGCGAGCTTAACCGCTCCAGGAGGTCTCCACCGCCGGTTACAGAGATAGAGCCGATTTTGTCGCATATTTTCTCGAGGAATTCCAGCTCCTTCAGCCGGAAAAGGGTCTGATTCTCATCCATCAGCTTCGCCGTATTCAGCAGGCTGCGCGTCGAAGCCGTCTCTTCCCGGCGGGTAAGCAGGTTCGCCTGCGCCTTCTTTTCTGCGAGCAGAACGGTGTTTAGGATGTCTTTCATTTCCCCCGGCAGAATTACATCCTTCACCCCCGCCCCGAGGAAACGTACCCCGAACGCTTCTTCCTTCTCCTGGATACGGGACAGAATGAATGTGGCGACATCCTCTTTTCGTCTCAGGAGATCGTCCAATTTCAGCGTTCCGACATATTCCCGGAGCAGGAGCTGTAGCTGGATGTGTATCTGCTCGTCAAAAGCCTTCATCTCCAGAACGCGGTGCGGACTTACGATTGTGTACTGGCATACGAAGTTTAGACGCAGCGAGACCTTGTCTTCTGTCATCATTTCCTGGCCAACCAGATCCATCTGCTGCTGTCTCAGATCGACCGTCTTCGTCAGCACCGAGACCGGTCCCTTCCAGAAATAATACTTACCAGGCGTAAGCTCCCGCTTGAGCGTATGATCATAGAACAGGAATCCCTGCTCGTAACTCGCGATTTCGCAGCACTGCACATACGGAGTGAGCTTCGAGATAATCGAGCGGTCGATCCCGGCAGGTAGTTCCGGTTGTCTGATATCCGTATGTACGAAGGTGTGCTTTCTCAGGAGGTTCCAATAAGCATACACACCCGGCTTCAGCACTTGCATGAATTGGCCATCCTCATAGTGCAGAACAATCTCATGATCCTGTACACGTACGACATCGAGCTCCCGGAGGAGTTCATCATCCTGTAGGAACAGCTGCAGGTCTTTACCCTCGACGCCAAACGGTTTGGCAATATTCAGTACTGCCACTGTATGCTGCGACCATGATAAGTAACGGTAGGTTCCCGGTAGCAGCCGCTTCACATAACTTCCCTTATGAAAGAGCAGGCCGCGCTGGTCCGCTTGAATCGTTATTTGCTTCAACATATGTATGCCCCCTTCAAGTTTGACCAATGGATGACAGAATCCCGCTGCAGCTCAGGCGGAATCACGTTTGAGACAGGCGGCCCTGCCAGGAGGTCCGGGAGGACTACTTGAGGTCCGAGGCTAACCCATACTTCAGCCGCCTTCGTTCCCTTTCATCCATGCCACAGCCTCCCCAGCTGCCCACTATCGGTATCCACGGATTGCAAAGCCCTACCACAGTGCGCTATACCAGCCGCCAGAGATTCTGTCCATTGGTTTCCTTACTCAGATTGTGCTTCAATAGTCGCTCGATGGAAATCGAGTACTGTACCAGAATCGCTCCCAAAGCGATTGGGGAATCGAACCCCAAAGGTGACTCTTACCGAAACGGTCCGTACAGGATACCGTAACATACATGCCGGCACTGCGGGATCACCTGAGATCCCCGCCTCGTTACGCCCGCCCGGATAAGAACCGGATGTATGATGAACGCGCTCGGCGTTATCATCTTACAGGTTCTATCATCGCTGAAATAATGCTGAACGAACATGGCGAAAGTATTACGACGGAAGAATAAATTTCCAGAGGGCAGTTTGGGATGCATAGAAAAAAGCTCAAAGGCAGGTGTGAGAGGCCTGCGTTTGAGCTTTTTTGGAGGATTCAGTTTATTTCCAGATGTAGAATTTTATATTTTCACTTCCTTAGCGTTCACTGTTCCCTGCATAACCGATTTAAGCAGTCCGCTAGCGCTATTTTGATTATTTTTTAAGCAACGAGTATCCCCAAATACAAAGAAATGATCTTTGGCCCGCGATACGGCTACGTTCATGAGGCTCTTATTAGCATCAATAAAATAGCATCCATCATTCACACCATATACTGTTGAAAGTATGATTATATTCCGTTCACCCCCCTGAAATGCATGCACAGTGCCCACACTTATTTTTTTCCATAATTGAGGCATTTTTCTCTTTAATGCTGCTTTTATATATCCTACTTGAGATTTAAACGGTGTTATTATTCCAATCAGATTATTCTCCGCATCTTCCGGGTATGCACTACGGATTGTATCAAAATGTTGATGCAGCCATTCAGCGATTTCAGCTGCCTCCGTATGGTTATACCTACTGGCTCCTTGTTTATTTGACTTTTCGCTTTCAATTTGATGAAATCCCATTTGCGGCCAAGCTTGCAGACGATTCTTACGGTTAGCTCCTCTTCCTCTCATAGGAATGAGGTTTCCTCTATACACCAGCTTATTGCAATAATCTATTATTTCATCATAACAACGCCGATGTTCAGATAGAAACAAACCCTTTTCATCATATTTTTCATATTTACAGCTTTTTGAGGCAACCCTCATTACACTTGATCCGAAGCTGGTCAAACCAAGCTCTTCTAAATTACTGTATTCGTCAACCGATTGGATTAACCCGCTAGTCAGAGCCAATGTATTATCCAACGACTTGTTAACACTCCATACAGGTTCAATCTGATAAACATCCCCAACGACAACCGCTTTCTTTGCGAGTGCGAATGCGCCAGCGGCAATTTCCGGTGATACTTGTCCAGCTTCATCTACAATTAACAAATCAATAAAGTTGTAGAGGAATATATTCTTCTGACCTGTATAAGCCCAGAACTGCTTGGGAAGCGTGTGGAAAGTCATTACTAAGCAAGGAGTGATCAAAGAGAGTCTGTTATAAAATTTAACAAGTACATTTTCATAATTCGTACCTTTTTGCTTTTCTTTTAGTTCATCTTCGCCGCTTGCCCACCTACATTCGAAGTAATGAACCGCCAACCAAAACTCACGGTAACGAATTTTCTTATCAATTGTTTCATTGATTGTATCCATGGAAATATTATACATATCAGATTCGTGATCATGGAGGGTGACCCCGTGCTCTCTCAGTATTTTCAATTGTTCGTCATACCTCTTAATCCAATCCTCAATGAATTGTGCATCTTTTTGTAAGGATACAGAGGAACTCCGGAGTTCGACAATTTTCAGACTGTAAATTTCCTTGATGTCTTCAACAGTCATGTATTCATTAAGAAACGTAAGCTCATCCGTGGAAATAAACAGCCTGAATTCCGTTTGAATTCTTTTGAGATTCTTCCTAATTATTTTCGAGAAAAGTCTAACCAAGTAAGGTACTTTGCTATATGTCGCTTCCCACCCAGATACTCTATCTTGATATCTATGAATTTGCTCTTCGAAACCATCTATCTTTTCCTTAAGCTTATCTAACTGTAGATTTATGGGGAAATCAGGATTATGGAATTGTTTAGATTCCTCACATAGAGCAAGTAGATTTTTTTTCTTTTCCTCCAAGAACAATAACTCTTGGTGAAGAGCAATACGGCACTCCCCCACTGTATTGAATTCTTTACTAAACAGTTTCCCGCATTGATCTATTATTTTAGCTTTGGAATTAATAATATTCGTTTCCGTCTCGATATCTGATAAAAAGTATTCGCCTTTATTATTGGTGATTTGATAGCCTTGTGCCGCCTCCTTCACTTTCATTCCAGAAGGAAAATAAGTAGCAAAGCTATGAACACCTTCTATCCAACGTTCTTCAAGACTCGAATCAAACATTTTTTTAATATTGCCAAAGGAGGCAATAATGTTCGTAACAGCTTGATTATTGGTTGATGTTGCTACAATCAGAGGCGGCTTGTCTTCTGAAATTGCTCTTTTCACATATGTATCAGCAACTATAGATTGTAAGAGCGTGGTTTTCCCAGTTCCCGGAGGCCCGTTGACAGCCAGCACTTCACCGTTATTCATATTATTGTAATGATTAATGGCTTCTCTCTGAGAAGGAGACAGCGGGTACTCTCCGCCCATTTGTCCAGCATGAAGCTGCATATTAGAGATCGAATGAGAGATTAACGGCTCCGAGATCGCTTCTGATGTTGAAATGAAGGTATCATATAGGGGCTTAGCCTGTGAATCTTCAAGGATGTGATTATACAGCCTCATAATATTGAATGTAGCATTAACTGTGCTATCAATAAAAAGATACATATTCTTTTCCAGTTCAATCTGAGTATGCTCTTCTTCATTAGTAATGCTGCTATCTTCAAATTTACTACTCGTTATCTTTTCATAAAACTCTATAACAAATGAGAGATAATCGTCCCATGTTTTAATCAACTGTACTTGATCAACATGGTCGCTTATATAAGAATCAACATCAATTGCACTACCAATAGCTAGTTTAGGTTCTATCATCGGTTGCAAGTACTCTCTAGGAAACCATGGCAGCTTTTTATTATCCGAGTCGAATGAAAGGTAGCCGTTATCGTTTAATTTTGCAGGTACAAAAAACAGTCCTGTCAACTCGTCAATATCATCTTGTTTTTTGGCACTTGCTTCATATATTGTCTTTACTGTTTTAATACAAGCAATAACGTTAATAGACGTTTTTTTAGGCTTGTAACCCTCATCATTGGAATCCTTATTAGCTTCAACAAAGACCTTCTCGCACACCTCACTATGAATTCTTCCCTCCAACAATTGAGAGGGCTCAATAATAAAAAAGGTATCGTTTTTAAAATCCAAGCCTGTATTTGCCTGGGCTGCCACAGCACTTCTGAAATACTTTGTAACACTTTCTGCTTCTCTGTTCATATCAGACTCCTGAAATATATATTTGATCTCCATCGTAAAAAGCTAGTTCGCTTTAGAACACACAGTAATCCAGCTTTGTAAACAAGGCTGCTCCCTAAGAGCTCTGCCATTAAGTATACCTAGAATAGGAATATTTGTAATAGATCTCACTAAATCTTCATCGTTGTACACCAAAAAAAGCGATACAGATAAACTCTGTACCGCTGCGTTTTCTATTTCACTTACTATTACGCATCCTTTACTCCCCTATATATTCCGAACCTCCACAACCCTACCCAAATCCACATACTCCTCATGATCCAGCTTCACCTTAACTTTACCCTTGCGGCGCTTCTCGCGCCATTCGCGCAGCGCATCCTCCGTTTCCAGACGGAGCTCGGCAAGCTCCAGGGCCCGGTCCAGAATGTACTTGCTAGTATAGAGCACTGTGTAGATCCCTTGGCCCCCTAGCGTAATAGGAACGGCTAAGCTCTTCCATTCCTCCACCGTGAAGCGTACATACAGCTCCTCCTCGGTACCCGGCCGACAAGGGACTTCCTTAATCTCCTTACGCCGCAGCACCTTCCAATCGGCTACCTTCCCTACCCAGTGAATGCCTGTTTTGGCGGGATCAATGAACTTCTTTCGGGATTGGCACATGGCAATGTATTCGATCTGGGTTAGGAGCTTCTGGCTGACAAGATTCTTAAGCGGCATATGATAAAAAGCCTTCCGCACCGCCACCGTCACCTGCTCCGGCCCCCGGACAGAGCCGACCAGCACATTTTTGCCCGCAAGCTGATTGACGTAATATTCCTTCGTACCGCGCGGACGAGTTGAGCGTTCATAAGCTTTTTCCGGACTATCCTGAATAATTTCAGCTAAGAATTGCTCCACCAGACTTGTGGAATTCGGCAGGAACGGCAAGGCGCCAATGTTCAGCAGCTCAATGCTTTGGTAGAAATGGTGGCTCTTATACCGCTCCTCATCCGGATACGGAAATAGCACATACGCCCCAAACATGCTTCGCTCATATTCCCCGGAGCCCTTCTCCTGATACACAATTGCGTCCCGGTAACGGTGCATCGTATTGATGTCGTCCTCTTCCGGCCCAGGTTGTCTATACTTCCTTTGGTAAGGCGTATCTTCATAAGCAGGATTCAAGCGGTATTTAGCGTCGAAAACATACTTGTACTCCTTGATCTGACCCGCATCCTTCTTCTTCAAGGTGAGTACATTATCCGGACGCTGGCTCAGTGTCGGGGTCTTATCCGAATCAGGAATCGCATTATAAAAGAGGATGAATTGCTCCCCGTTCACCGGGTTCTCATAGACCATCTTCGCGCTCTGCGAGCGGTCCAGCGTCACAAAAATCCCGTTCCGGTTCACCCTAATCACATCCTGCTTCACCAGCTTATACTTCTGCCCCAGCAGCTGATTCAGCTTCAGGAAGCACCAATATTCATAGAGCTGCGCGACATCCTTCATGGACAGGCGGAACAGGTCAGTCTGGATCGACAAGCCTTTGAGCAGCATGAGATAACAGCGGTAGACCTCACGGTATCCCGGCGCCATCTGCAGTACCAGCGTAACAGACATCTGCTTCAGCACTCCGGCCTCACGCAGGAAATCCACTTTAAGCACGCGCTCGATTTGCGTCAGCATCGTATCCAGCCTTTTGATCAGCACAGGATCTGGGGTCCGGCTTGTCTTCTTCCAGTGAATCTTGAGCTCCTTCAGCTTCCGATGAACCCGTTCCAGCATCCAGCGGATGAACCGGTTCTCGTTCGTATCATAGGCAAGTCGTTTGCGCGTCTCGATTAAGTGCGTGGCTGCGTAACTCCGGTTGCCAATGGTGATGAATCCATGGTTTGGGTCTTCCCTTAGTCGTTCAGGATGCTTCGCGAGCTCACGGATGTTCTCTCTTCCGGCTTTTTTGACCCGGTTCGCATCCACCAGACGGCGGTCCTGAAGCAGCGCAACATTAGGGTTCTTGTTAATCCGCTCAACGGCATCCAGAAGCTGCCCGAACACATGCTGTAGGATCGTGAAAAACTCCGTCAAGCTCTGATGCTGCGTCTCCCGCAGTCCCGTTAACTGGTAGGTCCGGCGCAAGAAATCGAAGGCCAGATTATAGATCTGCTCATTCACTTCATTCAGCAGGTTCTGGTAATCCAGCTTGTAATCCATCTTCGAGGGATAGATCTCCATCTCCACCCGCAGCACCGTCTGCCCCTCACTCCGAATCTCCCACTCCGTCAGCCCCACCTCATTCCCGAAGTTCAGCACACCTGCAAGAATCGAGTCGCCCAGAGGCTTAACCGCCTGCCGCAGCAGCACATTCTCATGATAGAAAGTAAGCTTGGCCGCCGTCTTGTTCTGAATCACCAGTTCATACGGCTGCGTCTCATAAAAGCAAGGAAAGGACGACTCCCCCGGCTGCCAGTCGATCAGCCCATAGGCTTCAGGCGAGAACACCTTAATCTGCACTTTCCCAAGCCGCTGCGCGCATGTAATTCCAAGCTGAGCATTCACCCACTCCTGCTCCGGGGAGCGATGAAGCTGCAACGTCTCCACCGTAGGATGATAGGGCCGCCCCTGCACATAAAGCGTAAAAAGCTCCGTCTCGATACGGAGCAATTCCACCGCCTGATTAAGAGAGCCAGTATGAGGTGAATCCATCTTCCTCCAGCCTCCTCAGCATATAAGCCAATTTACGGGCACTTTGCGGATGCTTGACCCCAGGCGGATTCTGCCCGGCAGCCCATCTCAGATAGAGCGGCGAAGCATCATCGTCCATGAGTTCTTGAACATTAACCGCAATGCCGGCACCGCTACCTATCGCAACCTTCATCAGGCCCAGCAGAACCCGGCGCACCGAGGAATGACTTCCTTGGATACGCGGCAGAATCTTTTGCAGCAGCTGCCAGTCGAACGCCTCTTCCTCATCCATCAGGCCATAACGTTCGTTATAGATCATATAGAAGCAAATCGCATCCCGCACCCGGAAGCCCACATGAGCATGAATATCCTCCAGCAGCGTATTAATCTGAACCAGTCTCTCTGTTGTCCGCACAACGAGCTCTTGATGAGTATCATAGGCATCCACCAGCTGCAGATAATCGGAACGGAGGAAGAGATGATTCAGGTCATTAAGATCAGCGGGATCATCCGCGTCCTGCTCAGCCCCTTGCGGATATTGCTGCAGATTAATGTAATTGAACTCTAGGGTGCTTGCACGGTCGAGAACTTTTTTGCTAAAAGGATGCGTGGTCTCGTCCATATTCACCGTCCCGATCAGGAACACATTCTCCGGGATGCCCAGGCCGCCATAGGTCTCCCGATCCTTAGGTGTCCCCAGCAAGGCACGCGAGATCAGCTCCTGCGTCTGAATCTCACTCTCCCGCCACTCCTGCGTCTCCAGCACACTTAACAGATCACTGAAATAATGCTCCACCCGGGCCAGATTCATCTCATCCAGGCAGATAAAATAAGGCTGATGCCGATTCTCCGGCTGCCGCGCCTCCACGAACACCTGCGTGATCGGCCCCGCCTGGAACCTGCCCGACAGATCCTTATACCCCAGCAGATCCGCAGGATCACTCCAATCCGGCCGCACCGGAATCAAGGTATACTGCCCATTATCCCGCGTCGCCCCCAGCGCCTCCGCAAACAGCTTCACCAGTCGTGTCTTCCCTGTACCTGATATACCCGCCAGAATGACAAAAGGCTTAGCCTTCAGCGAGAGGTAGAAGTTCTCAATTAGGTGCTCAGGGAAAAAGAAGCCTTGGCGGCGGATGTGGGATTGGATTTGGTGGAGGAATGTTGGAATGCTAGAATCGGATGGTGGTAGAATAGGAATCACCTCACGCAAGCTCTCCATACTGGAGGCAACCTCATCTTGCTCTAGAATAGTAAAATCAGGCCAATTCACTTCTGTCGTGAGTGACTGAAGCACTTGAAGCCCCTGTCTTGAAAAGCGGAACAAATACCCTTGATTCACTCCCCCTCCAGTATGGATCGGTCCTTGAGTTATATTCAGTTGCATAATTTGCTGATTGAACTGTTGCAGCACAATAGACGGAATGAGTTCTACATAATTGGTGCGAACCAGTCTTCCTTCCTCTTGCCAACCCGTATTAGCCATAGAGCCTGGTTTCGGTGCTTCGACTGCCGCATCTGTAACCTGACTAACATAGCGAATAGCCTTATTGGAGTAATGAAGGATGATATCTCCTTCTTTAACCTCCTTCATTGTCTCCCAGTGATATAGCTTACGGCCTTGAGTATTCAGTAGAGGTGCCCACAGAATCCCCGCTTCCTTCTCCGCTTGAATGGTGGTTCCCTGATTCACCCACCATACATTTGGCTTCGGCTGATACGTTATGAACTCTAAACGGTATTCAAAAGGAACTCCTGTCGCAAAGAAATCTATGTATTCCGCTTGATCTTCAGGAACAACAACCTGAGGTCTCTTCGCATCATCTGCTAGTTGATTCGTTCTCTCTTGCATAATGTAGGAATAGGAATGCTTGAAGGCTTCAATTAACAACTCCTTCAATGTTTGATTTCCGTTATAGAGAATTTGAAGAGCTTCCCGACTAGCGGATGCTTGATCAATTTTAAATAGTGTGGCTTCATAGCCTCGATCTTCGTGAATGAGCTTAACCTTAATTCCTTCACCCAGGTTAGGCTGTTGACCTTGATTAGCTTCCAGGAAATCCGGACGAAATTCAACTGGAATATGAGTGCCATCACGAAAGATGGAAAAATCCACTTTTTTGCGGCCGATTAGGTTAGATATCTCTGTATCTTTCCACCAGCTTCGTAGTTGTTTGATCATGTATGTTAACTCCCTTATTCCAATGATAGGTATTTATTAACGCTGCGCTTTGGTCCCCTTTATTTTCTGTACATGAAGCTTACGAATCTGTGGATCGGTGATATTAGCCTTAATCAAATGATCGTATATCGTTTGGACCTGCGCAGCAGAAATAGGAGGTTGAGGGGTTCCCGTCCTCAAACTGATCAACTTCCTAGAGATATACTCACTTAGTTCCACATCATAGACAACCAGTTCGTCCGAATGGATCTTCCTAAGCTCGGGATCAATACTGAACCGACATCTCATTGTGAATGAGATCATGGAGACAAACTTTACTGCCGCTACACCCTTTATCAGACTCTCGATAGCCTTGATATGCCCGTAGTTCTGCTTCAGCGGATTATACATCTTGTAACGATTACTTACTGACCATTGCTGATCCGTCCGCCCACCCTTAATTTCCCCATTGTAGTTTTTCGTCTCAATGACAAATAAGCAATACGGAGAAATAACAACATGATCAATCTGAGCGTAGCCTGTTCGAGACTTCGGATTAGGGAGTAATAGATCGCTTAACGATTTACACTCCTTAGGTAGTTGATCAAGTTGGATATTGATTTTATGCTCGCCTAACTCTCCAATTCGTGTGGAGGCCACTTTTGGCTTTGGCTTTGAGGTATGTATTTTCTGCACGGCCTGTGGCGGCTTTGCATCAGACTTTTTGAAGAGCGACAACAGTGCTTTAAACATAGCAAAACCTCGTATCATCTGGATTTACAATATGTATGGTAATTCGACAATATGGGAAGGATTCCCTTCCAACAAGAAAAAGACTGTCACATGGACAGCCCAATAATAACGTATGCAATTATCACTCTTCATTCTGATACTAATTTACTTTTAACAGCATATTCCCCAGAGTATATTTTAGTCCGAGAGAACTGGAGGGGCAGTAGATGCATTTACAAGCTGCATACCATCCTTAAGCCCTTGTAGATATAAACGTTCATAAATAACGGCTTGCTTCAATTGAAGCTTGTCCTCCCAGCACTCAAACTCTGGCCTGTGAGCAATATCCATAGACTCAAATAATGCCTGAAAAGCTTTGCTCTCTTCCTCAAAAGGATGTCTAGGCTCGGACTGATGTTCGATCTGTGCGGTGACCTCATTCAATCGACTTTGAATCGTCTTTATAAACCATGCCGGAAAGCTCACCACATCTCCTCCAAGACAGAATTTCAAATTAAGTGGAGCTGTATGTCTACTTTTTTCTTGATACATCTGGTTAATGAGTTCGTCCACCTTACGACTCTGGGCCTGGACCGCTTCATTACTGCTTAGTGGAATCCCCTGCTCCAATGATTTATTTCCGAGTTCATTCAACTTGCGCTTCTCCTCCTCATAATTATGCATGAGATGTTGCATCGCACCCTCTCCTTCCTGGGAAAGCTATATCTGTAGACGATGTACAGAGATTTTAATGCGTTTATCGGTTTATTTTATTTTAATTCGATATCCGCATTAAAACAACACTTACCTCGCATACAATTTGGTTAAATTGTGAGGTGACACGGAAATGAGACATCGCAAAGAACCCCCAGGTGATAAGAACATCATCGGGACCCGAGTCGTAGCTATTCGAAAAGCCAAACGAATGAAGCAAAAGGATTTCCTTGCCAGGCTGCAAACCTTCGGTTTGGACATTAGCCCGACAAGTTTGTCTCGCTTGGAGGGTCAATATAGGCTTGTGCAGGATTACGAGGTGGTGGCTATTGCGAAAGCGCTGGAGGTTTCTGTTGGGGAGCTGTTGAGGGATGATGAGTGAAAGATGGTCGAAACCCAATGCTCGATCCAACTCACATTCCCTTGTAAAGACAAAATAATACCCTCTCACTAAAGAGAGGGCAATCCCACATTAACTGCTAATTAGTTATTTCCGTTCCTAGAGCCTCTTCATTTGATCTATAATCCGTTGTAATCCTGTTAATTTCCCTTTACCTAAAGTAGAGTAATAATCTATGTGTTGCTGGACTGCTTTTAACGCCTTTCTATAGGATTCATCCCCAAATTCTTGTCTGATACTTTCAAGCAAAAATTTATTAGTGGCATTGTTAAAAGCTCGCTTATATACTTTCCCACTCATCATAGCCAAAAAAATAGTAATAAAATCTTGTGCCGAGCCTTCATTCATACCCGTACGCCTATTAATTTCAATTTTCCCTTCAGTTCTTGTTAGTTCTCCCCGATATACTTTTTTTGCTGTATCTAATGCACCTTTACTCATATCTAGAGTGATTTCCATTTGTTTAACCTCCCTATATCTTTCCTTACTAGGTTCCAACCTTTACCTATATAAGATCTCCCCCGTGTACTAGTTTATCCACCCACTTCTCCAGGGAGGGCGAGTCTTTACCTGGCATGAGCGCAATAGCTCCCATACTATACCTTTCATGAAAGTCGGCTTTGAAATAACGTATTTCATCACTCTGAACTGGTGTCAAAATAAATACATTCTGAACTGCCTTTCTATCATTTCGAATTAATAAGATGCCGTCCTTATACTTATGCATTTCTCCAAGTGCTGTTCCCAAGTTATTAGCAATCCGATACTTTGGATCGAGAATATACAGAAACTCTCCTGCTTCAATTACAATATCGGGCTTCATATCTTGAGTAAAAGTGTAAAAATCCTTGCCATTGTGTTTAAACACTCGCTGATAAGATAACCGCATGCCATTTTTCAATTCCACAATACTTTCGTTATTCTCTGCAAAATGAAGAAAGAGTCCTTCCCGTGTTGTTCGGAATAGCCCACTAGTTTCCTTCAAAAGCTTCTTTTCCCGAAAAATTTTCACAAGCTGCATGTAGCACCAAATTTCATATAGCGCGAACGTCTCCCGAAGAGGATAGTTGTAACTCATCCCAATTTGTTCATTTCCATGCTTATACAGACGGTCAAACCATTGATAGCACTGCCGGTATACAGGATGCTTTCGAAATACTTGAGATATTTTTATGACCCCTTGATAAGGAGTAACTTTCCTAAAAAAAGAATCCCTTAGCCAATGACCAACTTTGTCTGCGTAGGCTTCTGCCCTGATCTTATAGTTTCCCCGACCGGATTTTCCGTACATTTTCAACAGGTGTCTTAGATCTAAGAGTCTTCGCTTTAATAGTCTGTTCTCATAAGTGTTATAACTATCTTCACGAACAGAAGATTTCACTGTAGTAGGAATATTTCCAGTTGTGCTGCGACCACTGTTTCGTTCGATCCAGACCAGTGTTTTACTATCCACCATTTTGACTTGTTCCCGCCGCATTTGTTGTTCATGTGCTTGAAGTACTCGAATTGGATGCTCAATGATTTGCCGTACTACAGTTCTGAGTGAAGAAAATGAGGCTTCAATATAGCTCCATTGTGCTAAAGAAAGCTCAAGTGAATGCTGGTCCGCAGTAATTTCCGTCTCAATATTCGAATATTCGAAACAAAGTGAAGCTTCTTGCAAAATATCATTTAACATAAGGTCGTATTGTTCCTCTGTCATTTTGCGAGCATCCGGATAAATGTATGAGCCAAGTTTCATCCCATTTATATCAAAATAAACCTGGCCGCTGAAAAAAGGAGTGGTCAGCTGACCAAAAGCTTCCCCTTCCTCCAAACGATGTGGAAGATGTAGCATGTCACAAAAGTGGATTAATGGAGGCTGTTCATTACCATCCATTACGTACTTCCACTCGTAGGTAGAGGCCTCTGTCAAGTAGGCCTCCTCTAGTACGTTCCACTCTTCATCGGCTAATCGCAACCAGAAATTACCGCCAGAATTGCGTTGCTCCATATCTAAGAAGCTCCTTCTCCATTCGAATAATGTGTCCTAGACTTGTTGAACCTTCACCTAAATGTCTGGTGAAATCTTCTTTCAGTTCCCCGAGCAGTTCTCCGATCCGATCATCACCCTTGAGTTTAGGAAGTACCTTTTCTGATATCACCCGATCCAGCATATCTGTTCTTGATATCTGATGCTCAATATCCAAGGTAAGATGGTGACTCAACTTCTGAATCATTTCCTTCATCGTCCGATAACCAAAGTGTAGATAATAAGGGGCTAGTAAACTATGCAAGCTCTTCAAAATGTTGAATTCGTTCTGAAGCCCCTCTCTAATGCCATCATCGATGCGACTCCAGAAAGTTTCCAGATCCACCTCACTTAAAGTCATAACAAATGCACGATCAAGTACTTTGTCCGAAATACTGTGTGTTGTTTCATCCACATTAATAGTACCAATAAGATATACGTTTGGCGGGATGCTAATCTTAGTCGGTATTTCATCAAGATCAGCTCGGTTATGCAGTGGAATATCTTTGTGGGATTCCACACCGCTAAGATAGTCACTTAGATAATACTCAACACGGGCGAGATTCATTTCATCTAACACAATAAAATGGGGCTTTTCCCGCTCCTTATGAGCATGCATCAGTACCTTTAAAAAATCAGTCATTATATACTGGCGCTCAAATGAACTATAGTATCCGAACAAAGCTGTTCCATCCGTCCAATCCGGTCGTACAGGAATAATAGACAAATACGGATTATCAGCTTCATAAGATAAACCATATACTGCATTTGCATACAGTTTAGCTAGTTGAGTCTTCCCGGTTCCCGAGATACCGCTTAGGATAACAAAATGCTTATCATCTAGAGCTGTCAGGTTTAGATGTAAGTCCCTGATCAAATCTTTATCAAATGTTAAAGAACTATCCTGAATCGCCTCATAAATAACTGTAAAATCAAAGTTGCTGTTGTATTCTATTATTTCAACCGAATTTTCATCAATCATTGCATTATCATCTGTTTCAGCTATATTTTGAACCGGTGGTTCAGGAAATTTGAAATTCCCTCGACCATTCACATGAGCAAACAAAAGGGCGGCACAAGCAAATCTCCCCTTGATTACTTCAAGATTTTCTTCAAATCGCTGCTCCATGTTGATGTACGTGCCCATTAAATACTCATTGTCGTTGCGTGTCGGAATACCATGCTGTTTCAGTAAATCAAAGGCACGAAGCTTTAGAGCTTCATTGTCTTGGTTCATCATTTTAAAAGACTTTTGAAGCCACCATTCCTTACGATTATCACCAAGCAGGACAGAGATTTTAGCGTAAATATGATTGCTACCCGCCACATCTACAGCAAGTACCGGCTTATTCAACCCCCTTCTCTCATTATGTTCGCCATAATAAAATGTCCCCTGGACAATCGTCTGCCCCTCTCTTTTCAGAGTAAACCCTTGTTTGCGGTCACCGGATTTTTCAGTTTCAATTGCCCCATAATAGATCTGATATGAATGTCCGAACAAGGTGACAGGATAAGGTGTTGCAACTTCAGCAATCAGATCCATAACATTTGCTGCTCTAACTCTTTGCTTTCTATCCTCCAGAGCATAATTCCGTAGCGCAGTTGTCTGTTCCCATACATATTTCAACATGTTTAGAATGTCAGCAATTGCACAGCTTCCCTCCATTGGGATGGCTAGACCAAAGAAAATCCACGGTCTGGTTCTTGGCCCCACCATTGCACTAAGTTCTTGCTCCAACATTGAGCGTTCAATCTCGTTTCTCGTGAAAGAACTTGTTCTAGTGAACGTCTTGATATCGTCATCCAGTTTGCTTAAGTTAAAGCTTAATTGGCCATTTTTTATCAACGCATTAACCTGATAAAAACTTAATTCAGTGTATACATACATCTGCCGCTCAATTCCATTAAACTCCAGGGTCAGAAGAACAATCTCTTTATCTGCTATTTTGCGGGTAATTTGAGCAAAGTACTTCTTACCTATATTCGTTTCCTTCTTCTGTTCAGCATATTTAGGATTTAGTGAGTCATAATAGGTGGTCATTAGTGTCTGTCCGTATGTAGCAATTCTATAGTCTTTCTCAAGCAATTCTCCAGCTAGTTGTTCCAAATTCGATTTCCACAGCTGATCCATGGTTTCGCTAACCTTTTTGCATCTTTCAGCAGTGTTTTCGATATCGAATATTTGCTGGTAATGAGATAAGTTAATCATAATGAGCTCCCTTCAGGTAAATCTAATAGCTGTTGAAATATTCCTGTTTTAATCGATTCGGCATCATTTATTGTTACAAGGGGCATGGTTTTACCCACTGCTTGTTTAAATCCCCAATATTTTTTCGATGATTTTTCTTTAACTTTACTTATCCAATAACCATCTACGTAATCAATTTCAAAATGATTGTCTAGCTGATACGGATCGTTAAAGAGCCAGTGATCTGAAATAGCAGGCATCCGCTCCCAACGGGTAAGATCATACTGAAATTTGGATAAACTGATCTCGGGATGGCCTTCTTCTCCAACCAGCTCGATTTCCACTACATACACAGGATCTTATCGTTACCCGCAGATGCTCCGTCTAACTGATAAATCTTGATAAAATTATTAAGTAACCAGCCGTCTTCATAGTTATCTGACTTCCATCTCAAAAATCGTGTAGATAGTGGAACAAAGCCCATTTCTTCTGCAATCATATCCATCTCACTGAAAAGTAAATTTAAATTTTTGTAGGTTTGACGTAGCACATTTACAGCGACACTGATATTAACACCAAGATTATTTGACATAGACATAGTTCCCTTCCTGAACTTTCTGATGTATCGGCCATAATAGATTTAATCGTGACATTGTTTTCTTATGGAATGTATAGGGTTGCCCATTCATTAAACTATCTTTACTGACTGAACTGAAGCCTCTAAACCGCTCAAAACCTTTTCCCAGCAAATGAGCTATTAAATCCTGCATAATCCTTTGCTGTCCCTTACCCAAATCTTGTAATCCAATACTTTGCAATTGTTCCAATACATTTTGCCAAGTCAGAAATCCTAATTTGATATTCTTCGCTATAATAGTTCTCGTTCTCATATCCCGCTGAACCGGCATTAAGGTGTTTAATGGCGCTAAGAATATTAGATATGCGGGTTTACCTTGTTTAAGCTCTTGCAGCAACCGGGAGTAACGAGCTAGCTGGTTAATACTTTCTCCCGGCGAGACCACTTCTTCCGTCTCTTCATCATCTGATGAGAGCCCACTATAGTATTTCACTTCGATTCCAATAACAGCATCGGGAAGATGAATAATCAAATCAATCTCCCCTTCTGCAAGGCGAACCCAAAACTCAATCTCATAATCAAATCCCTTGGTCGACTGCAAAGATTCTCTCCAATCCGATTCCTGATCTGTGGTTTCAAAGCGAACTGCCGTGAGCACATGCTGCAGTGCAGCTTCAAACGGAAGGTAACGAATCGCACCAAAAAAATCACCCGTCAACTGGTCCTCAAGCCGATCAGACAAGTTACTGCCCGTTTTTGAGATTTTGTTATGGATTTCTGCAATCAACGTAGCACTTCCTTTCCGTAAAGATCACTGATTCAACTTTTATTAGAGCATTTTGATTAGACCGATGTCTGTCACCGAACGTATGTTCATTTGAAAATATCTCCATATTAGAATTAATTCGACAAATTGGATTTAAAGTCCTTGTTAACAAAAAAGACGACATCATAGTCGTCTTTTGATCACGCTTTGCTGTATATCTCTCCTGAACAATTACAGGCCTATACCATCTCCCCAGCCTCCTCCATTACCTCCACATCCTCATCAAACTCCGGATCGTAATCCTGCTCTTCCCCGGTTAAATATTTCGACAGAATCTTAGTAATCCGCATACCATAAGGATAGATTGTATGTTTATCATAATTTAGACCTACTCTTCTTAACTGATCAACTAAATTAGCCAGGTCATCACGTTCCTTTTCATCCAGCTCTCCCAGAGGAATGTACTCGACTGCTTTCTGCTGAAGCAGCAGCTTGCTAGGTGACAGGAACTTAATATCCTCGTTCCTCACACCAGACCATGCAGATGGTCTTCCACCAACTCCATAATAAATCCCAAAAGGATCTTTAAAAATTCCTGATGCTTTGTTGAAATCATCTTCAGCATCCTTCTCGATTATGCGGTATTGTGGTACATCATTCGTTGTATTGATACGAATAAATTTCAGCCGAGTATCATTTGCTAACCTCTCACTCAGATATGGAACCTTATCATACTTAAGATCAGTATTTCTAAGAGCAGGAAGCCAACCATTTCTCAGTGTCGCGTTTAGGACTACGGTTAGCCGCTTTACATTTTGATCAAGCTCACTCTCAATAGCTCTTATCATAAACTCCTCAAAAACCTGCTTGCTTTGGTTCCATTTGGTGGGGTTCTCCAACATTTTAGCCTGTTCCAGATAAAAAGGCGCCTCAGCTAAAGATAACCACGGCTCAACTCCAAGTATTTTAAGCATGATTTCTGTTCCATCCATTTTTGATACGACAGGTAAATATTTATTAACCTCTTTTATAATATTGAAGGAGAAAATCGGACCTTCTAAGTCTAGCTTGGTCATATTGCTGCTTAGGAAACCTGCATCATTAAGCAAATCAAGCAAAGCATTAATGATTCTAGCAGTATCCCCCTTCTCCTCACCCGACAGTGGATGTATGAACTGCGTAAGACGTCTTGTCTTTTTCATTCCTTCTCTTATTGCTCGTTTAGGGTCCCCATTCTTGCTCCAGTTTTCTTTAGGTTCAATTTCCACTAATGCCAATGTCCGTTTATCACCCGAGACGTTCCTATCCTTAAGCAGCTTGTTAATTTGATTAACTCTCTTATTAAAAGCAGCATCCGTACTATATGACCCAACCTCCAGTTCGCTTACAATCTCTTCAGAACTGCAGTGTACGAATTCTACCACTACATCTTGATCACAATTAAGCCCGTATATATTTTCTGAAATTTGGCGATTAAAAATCACCGGTTTCTTTTCTAATGATTTCTGCTCAGTTGTGTAAATTTCTTTCATTGCATTAAACATTGCTTCACTGCTATAAACCTCAATAACTAGCTTTTCTGCTTTATGTGCAACAATAGGAAATCGAATATCATTCATCTGCTTACGAGGGATATCAGGAATATGAAACAACGGTGTTAAGTGATGCATAGCTAGTACTTCTTTAAATGCATTAAACAAACCACTTTTTTCTGATAGCCCGAGTCCTGACTTCACAAAGTTATTTTTACTCTTGAATGAATGATGATTGACAACATAAGCAGCAATTTCACCTTTACCATCCAAAAAGGACACGGGATTAGCAAGCAACATATCTGACTCGAAGGATTCACCGTATAGAACATCCCAATACAAGCCGTCTAAGGCTGTTTTCCAGACTGAATAAGGAGAGTTGTCTTTATCACTACCGGCACGACGTTCAAACTTTAGCTGTGAGAAAGAACGCTTCTCTTGTATTGTATAAGGATTACGAACTGACACTAGTACGGAACAAGCATGGTCTGACTTAAAATAACAACCCTTCTCATTAATCCGTGCCTCCTTTAAATAACGCCTTGTACCTACAGTCACAAGAATAAGCGGTCTCTCAGCATCCCCACCACGGTTCTTCAGTTCTACTTTCAGAACATAAGAGAAAGGATCATGTTTCGATGATTTCCTGATCGGAGTAGAAATACATTCATGTTGATTATTAAAAATCGCATGATGAAACTGCATCTCCTCAACGAGGCCTTTTCCCAATTCTATCGTTCGCAATTCCTCGCAGAACTTGTGAGCTGCTAAACCAGGGAGCCATTGGTATTTATCGATAGATTCGTGAAGTTCCCCGAAATTAGAGATTTTCCATTCTAGCTCAGCTGCTTTAATCTCGTCCGGGAGTCCCACTTCTGAGTGTCCTTTTAAATTTGCAAACCAGCCTAGGGATAGCTTCTTAATATGAGATTCCGGGATCTTCACAGTAGAAACAATCCATGGCAGGTCATTTTGCAACACTTTACTATTTAACTCCACACAAACAATCTCTGGGAAAATGCTCTTAAGCTTCTGTCCAAGTGGTTTTATTTGATTAGAAAGCTTATAGTTCTGATTTGTCTTTTCTGTTAAAAAAAAATTTCGCCAGCTCTCGGGCATACGCATCACATAAATCATCTCATGATAAAAAACTTCTTCATTTACTTCCAGCGCAAAAAGCTCCATTCTGTTCATATACTGTCTCCCATATTCATATTATTAATAGCTTCGCTAAAAGGTCCGTATAGGCTTTGAAACATAGTATCCTTTTTGTTCTTATTCATAATAGCTGCCCATACTTCAAGCATAGAATATCCTCCAGAGTTGCCTTCAGGCTTAGCATTAAACTTAGCATCACAGAAGTAGACACGCGCATCTCTACCTCCACGCAGTAAACGCCCGATCATTTGCCAGACTGGAACAAAAGTGTACCAACCCATAATTTCTCTTTCTATGGGGCTCAAAATCGACCAGAAATCTGGTTTCAAATACATATGCTCCAGCTTTCCACTACTGATTTGTCGTAACTTGGTTACAGCTTTATCGTATGTGAGATTCAACCCTTCAACACGACGCAAATAGTCAGGTAAATACGCATGCAGGACCTGGACAAGATAATTCAGATCATTTGGTATAGGGTAGGGACGAACCAGGAAAAATACAGAACCGAAAAGGGCTTCCCCATACTGATCTAAAATGTTATACCCCCGACCAACAGATAATAAGGGAACAATTAGTACTTCAGCTCGCTCTCGATAAAAGGATTCAACCAATACTCTAGAATATTGATCTTCATGCTGATCAGCATCTCTGGAGAGCGCCTTGTATCTGCCTGCCCAATATCTATCATTCCGAAAAACATTGCAGACTGTATCAACATCATCATAAGAATTTACAACCAGCAAGACTCTCCTGTTGTTACCGGTAGTACTCCAATGATTCAATTCATATTCAATGTCCGGCTTTAGATGCTTCACTATCCCTCTTAGATATTGGTCTCTTTCTTCTGAGTCACGAATACCTGACACCGAGTAAAATTCTCCATGGACTTCATTAAGCACGGGCTTGTATGTCATCTGAATAACCGAACTTTGACGTTTTGCTCTTAGCAACCATTCTGAAGGTGTCTTCAAGTCGTAATGAGCTGATTTCGGAGCATGACTGGTCCCAGAGAGAAATATAACGGCAGGTCCATCTTTTCCATCACATTCTTGATAAAGACTATGCCAATCATGTAACAGCAAACGTCCCACTGCAGTGTATTCAATAAGTTTGAACTTTCCGGTCTTCTCATTGTCAGGCAAGTCATATTTATATCCCAGGGTTATTCCGGTCATCGCCTCTTTCATAAAAGCCAGGTAGTCCTTCTGCATAGTAAACAATGGAGAGAAATCAACGGAAAGACCAAGTTTAGCTTGAATTATAGGAAAGGTAGTTAAAATGTATTTGATGCTCTCCTCTGCTCGACATAAGTACAGGAAAAATTCAAGCTGCGCAAAGAGCAATTCTTTTTTCACCCTTGGTTTTGGGACCCCATTCACCTTTGATATAATCTGATCGATGAGTCTCAGCTTCTGTTCGGAGCTTTCCGTTTCCACGATTTCATCTACGATTTTAGAGAGCTTAGGATCCTTATATGGATCTGAAGCATAGCTAGTTAATTGTTTGAAAATTTTCGACTGTAGTTGAGCACTATCAGAGAGCTTTTCACTAATTGCGCCAGCCAGTGCCACTACCCGAATCAGATTATTCTTTATGTTTTTTCTAAGCGTTTGAGATAGTTCCAGTTTGTTATATATTCGCCAAATCATCTGATCTAGCATACGAAGCTTATCGTTCCATTCATTAATTACAGGATCACCAGCATATTGGCCATACCGTCCTCGAGTAAGCTCATTCGATTCATATCTTAACTGCTCAAAGATATCATCAACTGCCCCGAACACATTATATTGTGTCAAAAAAGTCTCATCGAACTGCTTCTGTACCTGATCTGCTTCATCCACAAAGACAACATCCAGTAAGTCATACATCGCTTCGTAAATCGTTCTTTCCAAAGGATCAATCACAGATGATATACGTGTCTTCAACACACTTGGCGCAGTAGCTACCCATACTTCAGCATCCTGCAAGGAGGATAGGTCTTTATATACACCACAGGCATGAGCAAGTGGGCATTTCACAGAAATATCCCCTTGCTGGAGTTGTGTACAAGGATATCGATTATTTCGTTCATAATCTTGAGTCAACGCTTTTATAATACAAACATCAGACAAGTGAATGAGTGACTCATACTGCTGGCTCTGCCAATCACTGACCTCTTGAATGCTACTGCTATTTGCGAATAAATAGTTATTGAGATGACCTTCTCTGGAAGTTCTACCGATAACAGGAACAGCAAGAATACCTAGCTTGCGTAATTCTTTAACACGTTCAAGAGCTTGCATAACGCTACCTTCAATGAAACCAACTCTTGCCCCCTCATGCTTTACCAGCCGGTAGGCTTCCATCATCATAAAAGTTGACTTTCCCGCTCCAAGCCCCCCACCAATGTGCTGGTTCCCCTGATACACAAATTCTAGATCCATATCATCTATTGATTCCAGCAGCACAGATTGGGCTCTGCTCACCCACATAGCTGAAGATTCCAGAAGTTGATCCATTTCAGCTGCTAAAGTAGCTCCGTTGTAAGGGACTGAGAGCTTAAATCTCCTTTTGGGTCGATAAACTGGTAGAGATTTAATTTCACTTGAGAGCATAGATTCAGGAATTTTCCCGTGAAAGTTAATCCATTGCCCACCTCTAATCCTCCGGGAGTATGTGAACTCTTCTTTGTTAGCAAAGGGTTTAGTATTAGACTGGCGCGGAATTGGCTGTTCAAGGATACTTCTGTAGATTGAAGAACGATCGACTAAGTATCTCGGAGCAATGCGAACAGCCCCTTCATCCTCCTTGATTTCGTATAATCGATATTCACTCCCAATTTCCCCGTAGGCATTGATGCGTTTGAGAAGGTTTTTCTTAGTCCTTAGTTCTGGAAATAAAATTCTAAGCCGAGTGATGACATCCATGCGAGTTGAATATTTCAGAATAGGTTCATTGTAACCAACCAGAACGGACCACGCCTGAGAGATGGATAGCTTGGGATCAATCATGTTGTAGCCTGTGATGAATAACTCCATGCTCACCAATACATTAATTTCTGATTTACGTAACTGAAGTGATTCGAACGCATCGATGATACCATCTGAAAGCTCCCAATAAGTTAGTCTCACAGAAACACCTTCTTCAGCGTGGATTCGATTTCGTTCTCCATAATCATTTCGATATACTCTCGGGCGGTTTCATTAAGTAGATTCATGCTCCGCTCTCGATAAGATGGGAAAAGCTGACTGCGATAATTCGGAACGACGATCAAGCATTTATTTTTATACTTTTCCAGATAAGCAGGACTCTGATGATTGAAGAAGTTAGCAAGCGTCCTTGGATCTCTGAAATCCTTGACATCCAGAAAGATACTTTGACCATCTTCTGATACGATAAGATCATATTCGTCCACATTGGGATAGAGTTCTACCTGATACCCCTTTCGAGTCAATCTTTCTGCTATTCTAAGTTCAGATAACCCTGGCAGCAGTACAAATCTTTGAATTCCGGGCAAAAGACGTAATACCCTTTCCTCCCCGAAATCAAATGAAGTCATTAACTCAAAATCAGCGAGTAGGTGGCAGATATCTTCCTTATTACAACACCACCGGTCATTCTTATATTCCAAGGTCCAACCGCAGTGCGGGCATTTTCGATAGTTAGCTATTCTAGGTGTTATTTCTTCATAGCACTGTTTGATTAGATTCGTTAATTGAATATCCGGGAAAATTTCAGCAAACTCAGATAATTGAAAGGAAGTAATTACGGCATGATGTGGATTAGATAGAAACGTGCGGATGCGAGCGTATTCTTGCTGAAGCTGTCGGCCTTCTTCACGGCAGTACATTAGGATTGCATACATAGATTGTTGTTCAGCATCCTGAGGGGAAACATGTCTGTTCAGGAACTCATCAGCATCTGGCGTCAGACCAATGAATTCCTCCAATAAAGGTGCTTCTTCGGGGTAATAATCTTGGAGGTCAGGGATCCCCCATTCTTTGGAGGGGCGATGAAGAGTCTGCAGTAGATGATATAAATCAACCGGAGGTTGAGCTTTTGAAGCAGCTGTCTGTTCAATGAAAAGCAGCATTCCTTTATAAAGCTCGTCCGGAATCTTACCGTAGTTGCCCTGCCATTTGTTAATGCCTATGATCAGGGACAGAAGAGTGTCATGTGTTTTAGCCATAGAGCACCATCCTATTAGAAGATTGTTAGGTATAGGATAAGCTATGTGTGTGACTATTAGTTGTCAGCGAATGTATGTTCGAATTAAACTTCTGAGTTAATGAGTCACTCTGGGAACTATTTTCAAAATATTCTCGCGCGCAAAGGACAACATACGTCTTAATTCCATAACTACATCAATAAGCAATTCTTCCTTCTTCTCTTTATCCTTCTGAAGAATTTTATGAAAAATGATCAATTTTCTGGATGAAGAGCTTCTTTGAAACCCATACTCTGAGATCATATTACCGATATAATTGGCAGCCTTGATTAAATTGGAACGTATGGGTTCCTCAAATTTATCAGGGTGAACCCCCCATCTTATTTCAACTTTCATTATTGATTGTAAGTTCACATGAATATGTGCACTACATTGAGGAGTACCCCAGCAGCTATCGTCGAACCACATATGCATATAGTTATAATTAACTTTATTATCCCGACGAGCAGAAGTATGGCGAATATCAGGTTCAAGATCAGAAATTTTTTGAGCCAACTCCTGTAAAAATAGTTTCTCTTCACTCCCCTTTAAAGATTCTACTCTAATACTTTTACTTTTTTTTGACGTTTTTTCGTTTTTAATTTTGTGATCATAAGTAATAGATGCAAAATCGCTATTCTCCGATAAATGCGGAAAATCAAAATAATTAGGTATTATATACTGTTTTGCTACGCGATATAGATTTTCAATCGAGAAGTAATTAAAAAACGGGAGTATATGTTCAACGTTTTCTCTGGTAATCGCATTCGTACATAATATGCTCTATTTTTTAGTGGCATCTGTTCAATTTCGAGCTTCTGCTTTGGAAACATCCGGGCTATGATATCCAACTTATTCTCTGTTTGTCCTATTGTAATTAGGTGGTTTGCACGACTCTGAAGAATTATTGTCTTCAGATATTGAATTCTTCTCTCTACAAAGGCTTGCATTTTGGGGGTCGCATTTTTTTTGAAAAGATAGGCATCCAAATATTCATCAGCATTCTTAAATAGCGCTTGATATTCAGGTGGCCAACCACCTTCATTCGGTCTAGGTAATGGCCTCCAATCCATAAGAGCAGTTGCAACACCTCCCCTAGGATTGGGGGTATATAGCTGTTCCTCCGTAAATGCCACAATTTCATTTCGTTTGCTCTTGTCATAGTTTAGGTAAGTCTCGATTGGGAAATTAGAATCAGTCTTAATTGCTTTAATTGTTAAACATATCCGGGCAGTATGGGTATTAAATGCTGAAGGACGATCTGTACTTTTTGTTGGTATGGAACCATAATACCTTTTCAAATATTCCTTGATCTTCTCACCACCAGCATTTGCACTTGGTTCCCAAAAACCATTCGTCCAAAGCCCTTTAGGACTATACTTGTAATGTTCGCTTGAATATAAATCATCCTGATATAGAATATCCCTATCACTGGTCATACTATCGAGTAAAGTTGACACTGTTTCCTGATCCTTTCCATAAAGACGAAACCTAGCAGCAGCATGAGCTGCTATTTCCTCTGGAAACCCATCAGTACCTTCTTCGTTCCCCAGGATCAGTATATCTGCATCCAAGTGCGGGCCACATCCCACATACGCATTCATTTTCTCTAATTGCTTAGTCGTAAGTTGCATCATCAAATTCTCCTTAATTATTACTTATATTCATATGTCACCTATTACTATAGATCAGACCATTTATTCAAAAAATAAAGACGCCACTTCAACAAAACCCATCTCTAATTAGATCATATTAGCAAGGCAATCATATGTCAGTGAACTTCTGTTCGTTGTATCGCTCTATCGATATCATTTCGATAAATTCGATCTGATGTCCTTATACAATAAAAAAATGACGACCGTGAAGTCGTCAGTAGTAGAAGAATCTACGTATCCCAAAATAATAGCTTCTAACTCACACAAAAATTAGTATAACTATACCCTTCTCTAGTTTTCTTCACCTCCAGGATTGCCGGAATTGCGTTCTTCAACTCCTGGACATGTGAGATTACACCAATCATTCGGCCGGACTGTTGCAGGTCAATCAGAGTATCAATGGCTTTGTTCAGTGACTCTTCGTCCAGTGAACCAAAACCCTCGTCGATGAACATGGTTTCTAGTGAAACCCCGCCATCATAGGCTTGAATAACATCTGCCATTCCGAGCGCTAGACACAGCGAAGCATTAAACTTTTCTCCACCGGATAATGTCTTCACATCCCTCATTTGACCGGTATAATTGTCATACACATCAAATCCAAGGCCACTTTGCTTGCCGCGTTTCTCCATCCGGTCACTGCGGACAAGGTAGTATTGTCCTCCGGACATCTTTTGTAGCCGATGGTTCGCATTGTGAATAATTTTATCTAAAAACTCAATTTGCAGGAAGCGTTCAAAGGAGAGCTTACTACTATTTTCTCCGCGCACAACATCATACAAATCTTTCACTACTTGGTATTCGCGTTCAGCCTCTTGGTAGCTACGCTCAGCCTCAAGAATACTCGCCTTAAATTCCGAGCCTTTATCAAAGTTATTCCCAGCTTGGATAGACTCAGCGCGAACGATATCAATTGATTGCTCCAGATCATCTAGAAGCTTCTGAAGGATGGCAAGATCCTGACGTTCTTTACCTGCAAGTGTGAAGCTTAATTCCTCAATTTGCTTGGTTACCGATGCCAATGAGGCCTTGTGCATTTCAATCTGACTCTTCAGCTCAGCTTGAGCACTATTGCTCATCTTCGCTGCTTTATAGCTTTCTTCTGAAGTGAACCCAGCCTGTTCTAACGCTCCGAGGTAGCTTCGAAGAGCCTTGTCCTTATTGGTAGTCGCTTCGCTCTTCCCATTCTCAGCATTGACTCGGCTTGCAGATGCCTTGATATTCCGTTCGTTCGCTTCCTGGTATTGCCCCTGTGCTTGCTTCCATGCGCTCTCAAGTTGTCTATTGTTAACCTCTGCACTCTTGATATGCTGTTCTAATTTCCCGAGACTACGCACATCTTCTGGCAAACTGGATAAAGACTGTTCAAATAATGCTCTCTCAGTTACATATTCTGTGTTTTTGTTATTGAACAAACTTTGCGTATGTTCCTTTTGTTTGCGTAACTCCTCCAACTTCATATCCAGTGTATCTAATGCTTGCTTGAGTGAAGCCAACATAGAATTCTCTTCCTTCAGTTGCTTCTCCTCTTCAACCAGTGCCTTCCCCTCTATTTGCAGATCAGCATAAACACTCTGAATCCCTTCTAACGAATATCCCAGTTCAAGCAACTGTTGCTGCTTCTCTTTAATCTGCTGTTCAGTAGTTGTGAGCTTCGCCTTTACTTCGAGATATTTTTTTTCAAATGAAGATTTCTCCTTACGCATCCGTTCAAGCTCTTCTTTGGTAGGGATGTCGCCGGTGGCAGCAGCTTTTTGGGGATGATCAAGACTTCCGCAGACCGGACATAACTCACCGTCATGAAGATGAGTTGCAAGCAATCCCGCTTGTCCTTCAATCCAGCGTTCCTCAATTGTAGAATACGCCTGATCCGCTTGCTCAAATAATTCTTTATTTCCTCTTTCTTCTGCTTGTTCAATTGTAAGTTTGTCTAAAAGGCCGAGATATTCTTTCATAGTTACAGCCTGCTGTCTTAACTGGCTAAGCTTCTCAGTCTTTGCCGGTAAATGAAGAATCTTATCTTCCAGTTCCTTGACTTGCGCTGCCTTAGAGAGTCGATCGCTCTGCTTCTTCTCCAGCTCATCAATTGAGCCGTTCAACTGCTTAGACAAGGTATCCACTTCTATCGTAAGCTTCGTGACTCGTTGCTGTCTCTGATCAATCTCTTTAACCGCTGGGAGATATCCTTGTAGCCGATCCAGTTCACGTAAAGATTGATTCCGTAATTTTTCCTTCCCCTCTTCCTGCTTATAGAGAGCATTAGCCATATTGAGGGCAGCTTCAGCCTGCAGGCATTCAGTAATCGCAGCTTCGAGAAACTCACTTTTACGACTTAGTTCATCCGTCATTTCAAGATTATGTTGTTCATAGACCTGAAGGTGAACCGCTTGCTCTGCAAGAGACAGCTGCACTGTCTGCTGTTTGATAACATCCTCTTGTGCTACTAGCTGTTGCTTTACTTCAGATTTCTGATCTAACAGATCAAATTGTCCATTCACAGCTTGTGCTTGATGATAAACAGCCGTATGTTCTTGGAATTTGGTTAGTTCAGATTGCAACAACAGCTTCTTTTCTTTCAGTTGCACAGTATAATATTCAATCTCTTTATCCAATGCTTCAAGCACTTGATAAGTGTTGTAGTTCTCCTGCTCAAAAACCTTGCATAAGTCAGAGGCTTCACGCCCACCTAGAGCACCTTTCACATTACCGATATGATAATCCAGCATCTTCGCTTGCTCCGAGCAAATTTGCTGCATGTCCTTGCGTTGTTCATTCAAATGGTCCGTGACCTGCTTATATAACCCTGTCTTAAAAATCCGGCGCAAGATCTCTTCCTTGTTCTCTGTCTCTGAGGTGAGCAGCTTGCGGAATTCACCCTGTGGTAGCATAACGATTTGACTAAACTGCTCCTTGGTTAGTCCAATAAGTCCACGGATTTTCTCATCCACCTGAGATACGATAAAGCGATCAACAATAGGGACAGCCTTTCCGCTGCTGATTTCATAAAGCTCATAGCTGTCTCCTGTCGCACCTTTATTTCCGGTCTTTACATGGGCTAACTGCCGAAATACACGGTACGTCCGACCTTTCAGCTCAAATTCCAAATCAACAGACGTGTGGACCTGGTCATCGGCGAAATGGCTCCGAAGCATCTTGTTGTCATTTCTGTCCTCACCGCTTGCATCTCCGTACAAAGCGAAACAGATCGCGTCAAAAATCGATGTTTTTCCGGCCCCCGTATTTCCTGATACCACAAATAAGCGGTGCTCTTTAAGCTCGGAGAAATCAATAACCTCCGTATCCTTATACGGCCCGAACGCCGTCATTGTCAGCTTCAACGGTCTCATAACGCTCACCTTCTTCCTCCAGGATTTCCTGCAGCGTTTCGATAAACAACTTCTCTGTTTCTGGCGATAGCTCTGTTCCTCTTACGTCTTTATAAAAAGCTTTGAACAACGACAGTCCGTCCATCTTTGCTCGTCCTTCAACCACCTGTGGCTCCCCAATCAACCCTGGGATCGTCATCTTGCGTTCTACATGCATAGCGTTTGGATAGACCGAGCGTACCCGTTCCATTGGCGAGGACACCAACACTTCATCCAGCAAGCGGACGAACACATAATCCTCATTAATGACATGCCGCTCAATATCTGCGATCAAGCCTTCTACTGTCCGCATGTCGCGCCGTGGTGTCAGCAATCGCCGCTCAATCGTTGTGTTTCCGTGTTCATCTAGATGGACAATTAAATATCCCTTGTTATGAAGTTCCTCCGAAATGGAATACTTCAGCGGTGATCCAGCATACCGGACTGCTTCGTTTCCAACATGATGTGCCTGATGCAAGTGACCTAATGCGGTGTAATGGAATCCGGCAAAATGTTCGGAGCTTACATGCTCTGCCCCACCGATAGACAGCGGCCGTTCAGAATCACTGGTATTATCCTGTGCTTCACCGCCAGGTGTTACAAAAGCATGTCCCACAAAAATATGGCGGATGTTTGGGTCCATCGTTCTTTTAATATTCTCCGTAATCTTCTGCATGGCATCATTATGTGTTCTAATACTCTCATCACCAAGTAAATAACGTACTTTCCCAGGCTCCACATAAGGAATGAGATGGAAGTGAACTGCACCATTCTCATCATTCAATACTACTGGCTCCATGGAGGCGGTAAGTTCCCCTGCAATATGGAGCCCCGATGCTTTCATAATACTGCTGCCAAAGTCAAGGCGGCTTGGACTGTCATGATTACCTGCGACTGCGAGCACAGGGATTTTTAACTGAAGTATTATCTTCTGCAGCACCTGATCAAGCAACTGTACTGCTTCCGTCGGTGGAACCGCACGATCGTATAGATCGCCTGCAATAATGATGACATCGGGCTGATCTGACTCAATATCCTTGATAAACTGTTCAAGGATATATTGCTGATCCTCTGTCATATAGACACCTTGTACTAGCTTGCCTAGGTGCCAGTCTGCTGTGTGGAAGATTTTCATGGTTCTCCGTCCTTTCGGATTGTCTTATTTCAAACTTTGCCGTTACAAGATTGCCTTGTTATTTATGTATCTCTATTAAACAAAAGTTCGCTGACAACCCTCTGTCAGCGAACTTTTGTTCTTAAAATGTATTTGATTGCAAAAATTATACTGATAGTTGTTTAGTTTCCATAAATGCTCCATTAATCATAAAGCATCACCAAAGTCGCGAATGACTCGATCGGCAAATTGCTCGCTGAAGTCTATGAAGCGAGGTGGAAAATGACTCTGGATTTCCTTGTTCATTCCCATTTCGAGTGAAACGAAGTGAAGCATTTACTTGCTATTATAGGCAGTACCATGCCCGTTTTGATTTTTGAAAATTCCAGTATCCTACCTTCTGAGCACAGAACGTGCGCATGTGGATCTTATTACCAAGGCTCACTTAGCTTACTTACAATGTCACGACGTGATAGAACGGATGCACATCTTTCCCACAAATCCGCCTCAGGATCTATGGTTCCACGATACTTCACAGTAAAAGCATCCTGAGCCCTTTTCCTTTCGTGCATGTATTCGTTCATTCGACCTTTAAGCTCTTCTTCATCTTCAATCCATTCATCATCGATTGTGTCAGGGAGGCTTCCAAAAATATCATATGTGTCACGAAGGCGGTCTGATAAAACATTGTAAACCTTCTCATCCTGAGTTTCGCTATAGACCAGGTTGAGCATATCGACAAACTTTCGAGCTTGACCGAACCGCTTAATTCTACCCAATCGCTGTTCGAGTCGAGATGGATTCCATGGAAGATCAATGTTAATCAAGGTGCCTAATGTTTGAAGATTCAACCCTTCGCAGGCCGCATCGGTTGCTACAACTAGCCGGATCTCACGAGTTTTAACCGCAGACTTTATAACTTCACGCTCAACATTGTTAAACTGCTCACCACGGAAAAGTCCACTCTTCCCAACACCCGCATATACTGCCACAATTTCACCTTTGAGAGATTTGGCAAGCTCTTTAGCGATCCATTCCGCAGTGTCATAGTATTGACTGAAAATAATACAGCCATGTTCAAGCCATGTTTTTCCGTCACTCCTGAATTCTGTTAAGAACCACTTTACTGTATTGAGCTTTGAATCTACGGCTTCAGCACGTGATAGCTGTGTCTCTATTTCTTTAAGGCAGGACACTTCTGCAGGCGTCATTTCAGAAAGGATATGCTCTACTTCTTCAATGCGCTCTTCATCCTCACTTGAAACAGAGTGCTTAAGCATTTTCTGTGCAGTTTTCAAGCCGGAGGCAAAACTTGAACAAATACGCTGCAGCATCAAAGATTTCATAAAGCCGCCTGCTTTAGTTCTAGATTGAAGAAGCTTACAAAACTCTTCAGCTTTTTCATACGCAACCTGAAAGGGTGTGTTTGTTGGAATCCCTAATCCGACAAAGCGAGACTGGTACTGTGCAAGGTTTCTGGTTATTGGATGCGTATTAACACCGACTTTTTCTAATAGTCCGTCGTCTTCAAGCTGTTTTCGCTTTCTTAACACAGTATGACGCAATACAGGGTTATTTTCTTTGAAGAATCTAGGTTCTAAACACTCAGAGAGCCACATGTTCTGAATCATATAGTCCAGGTCTTCAAACCGGTGTGCACATAAAAAAGATTGGGTGTCAATTGCCAAATGATCTCGAATCTGCTGGATTATATGGTGTTCATTTGATGGAGGCAGTGGGTTGCTTAACCACTGCCAAGCCTCTCTCTCAGAAGTGACCTGACTTTTCCCAGTTACTAATGGGATTGCTTGTTCATGGTCTCGCCAAGGGGACAATGAATCACCCAGAACAAACGATGCTCCACTATTCAAAATCCCCAAAAGATCCCATAGTTCCCGCACATCCGTCTGGATAGGTGTCGCAGTACCTAGTATCAAATGCTTTGTTCGTTTTCCGATCTGCTGCATAAAGGCAAGAAGATTATTAGGCTCAGCTGCTTTATCGCCAAGTCCCCCTCTTGCTCTTGCTTTGTGTGCTTCATCCAGAATAACTGTCCCGAATCGATTTTTAAGGAGCATTCCTGCTTCTTTGACAAAGTCAGCTCTCTCCCGCTGGTGCATGATCAATCCAGTCGATATGATGGCAATTTTATAAGGACATTTTTTTATAGAAGATGAATCTCCGCGTGGGGATAAAATCTGACCTTCAACACCAAGCCACACCTTTTTCTGAGAAGACCAGACAGCAGTAGGAATTCCAAGCTTATCCATCATCTCTATTTGCCACTGAATCGTTAACGTGGACGGAGCAAGAATGAGAACCGAGCCATCTTCAAGAAGGGCACTCACCAGAGCGCTGGTTGCCATGGAGAGCGTCTTACCAACTCCGACCTCGTCTGCCAAAAGCAAGCGGGCTTTCCCGTACATTTCTCTGTGCTCCAGGAACATGCTTACAAAGGAACGCTGCCATGGCTGCAATTGTTCTCCCCCTCGATATATTGGAGCTTCAGCCATTGCAGCAGCCGGGACCTCATCGGGTTTCAATACTTCAACCGTGATCTCCCGTCGATTGGCCACACGATTTATCTCTGCCAAAATAGCTTCCGGAAGAGGAACACCATCGTTCCACAAGGCCCAGAATTCCCTCTCTACCCAGTCAGCGCTTTCCTCATCGTCATCTTGCCATACCAGTTCATAGTTATGGGCAAACGCACTTTTCGACTCGTTCACAGAACCAATGAAAGACTTGCGGGTACCATCCGGATAGTGTATGGATCCGGCCTTTCCATGGAGAAACAAGCGCTCCCTCGGCACTACTCTGATCTCCACATTACCAGACTGCAAAAGCTGATCGAGAATCTGATAGCGCTCCTTTTTCAGAAGTGCTTCAGCTTCTACATCCACTTCGTTCCAGTGTTCTTTAAGGGCTGTATTCCGCCCTGTTGCAACCTGAAAATCGGCCAGGTCTAACTCGGAATTACAGATAATCTTCACTTCTGAAATTTGGGCGATCTCCTCGCCGACTAGTTCAAAAATAGAGCTCCTAAAATAGCCTGCAATACGGAAATACTTGGATGCACCATTAAGAGTTTGTGCTAAAAACTCAGTATCCAATCTTTCTGTTCGGGATGAGAAACGCTTTATCGTCATATCTTATAACCTCTGGTTCCTTATAGATTCCGCGAGTATGCGTGCACAGCTTGCCTCCACGTTGGGATTAGATGCTTTCGTTCCCAAAATACCCTCCCGTTTCTCTGCCAGGTAGTCGGCCATTTTGGCGAGCAGAGCTTTGTTATTCAGATAGTTAGGACAGTTCTCCATAAGGTGCAGCAGCACATCATCCACTTCCACTTCTTTGGAGAGTTCAAAAAGACTGTAGAGTAAGGCTCTTAGCGGTGTTCTACCAATCTCGGCATTTTCATTCATTAACGTACTCTTAAACTCGGTAGATAGCTTTAAACGTACAAAATTGGCTTTTGAGCTGTCACTCAGCAACTGTTCAAAGTAGCGGACTTTGAAGGCTTTAGCAAAGTTCTGGTAGTTATCTAATGTTTTGACACCCTGATGTTCCATTTCAACCATTTTTAGATAGAAACGCTCGACTGGTTGCAGTTTCTGCCATTCAGCTTTTTCAAATCCCACCGGGACAAGGAACTGGACGGCTGTCTGAACTGAAAAATCGATCAGATCATCTACAAAGGTCTTTTTGCCTTTCTGGCGTGGGGCTTCGGCCTCGATAACCATTTGCTTGCCGTCAATACGAGAATAGGCTGTCAGAACTTTCAATGCGGCGGCATATCCGGCCATCTGTAAGTCAGCATCGGTATAGAGGCCTTCGGAACCTTGGGCCCGTACCCTCGTATCCAGCCCAATCAATGATTCAACCTGTTCTTTAACCGCGTCCTCGATCTCCCAGCCCAGATCATCACGGAAGGTTTCCAGCTCTTGATGACGTTTGCGGAGAACGAGAATAATAGTCCCTTTGACGTTGGCTCCCTGACGCAAGGCAGAGTCGGTTTCTGTTACCACATACCAAGCCGCTGTCACCTGCAGGCCGCTGGCCCAGATAATGTTTGCCATATCCGCCCAGATAGTCCCACTTTGATGGGTAAACATCAGAATCTGGATGCCATTGTCCGGCATTTTTTGAGCCATCTTACGGTATGCTGCCACCATGCCTTGCCGGAAGCCCTCATCCTCTCCTTTAATTGCTAACGAACGACGGCTGTCCCAAGTCCAGTGGGCAAATTCCTTTGGAGGATTTTTACGAAGCCAAGCGATGAAGAATTCGGTGATCTCTTCATATTTGACCGCATCACCATAGGGAGGATCGGTTACATAAATGTCGTTTTCGACTTCTAACTCTTGGGCCGGATGGGCTTCGGATCTGAATAGAACTGTATTTGTTAATGGTTCATTTTTTATAGGATCAGCCATCTTTTTCAGTGCGAGTTCCAAACTTCTACATCCGTAATTATATAAAGTGTTAAGTGCCTGATTATAAAATACATTGGAAATACTGCCGGCCCCTTGTCCCTTTGCGCTATGCCACACACATAATCTGCTATTGTAATTCAATAGTTGCGCAAAGTTGGGCGCCAAATAAGCATCACAATATTTATTGATTAAGCCATTAACCATCAACTGTCTCGGATTAAACAAATGATGCCAATGGGTCCATCCCCGTTCGCGAATTGGCTGATCCGTATTATAACCCTTTTCAATGACCATATCCGGGATGTATCCTTTATCCTGCCATTCCTCAAGATGTTCACGGACATAGTTTATGACCTTTTGCTCACGTTCTTCGTCGCCCGGAGTTACAGGTCTTATTTGCACCTGGTTTTTTCCATCGATTTTATTTTGCCACTGAACACAATAAAGTCTTTCTTGATAGATATCGCCAGGAAGCGGAATGAAGTCGGTCTTCGACCAAAGCCGCAGTTTATTTTTGGTATCTCTACTGTCCTTATAATCTCCACGAATTGACTTTAGACTTACTCTATAAATATTCGCCCCATCAGGGCTATGAACCAAATCAGCACCCTGCACGGTTCCCACTTTAGCATTTTTAATATCCTCTTCACTATTTACAAAGCGAATATCAATCTTATACCTTTTTTCATCTGGAAGCGGGATGAGTTCTGCAACTGCCATATAATCTTGACTTATCACCTTAGTTGGCAGTAATGGAACCTTCCAACCGGACTCAGGACAAACCACCTCATTACAATACAAATATGCTTTTGCTGTCCATCCATTGCCGTCCGAATCAACACCAAGCTCTTCAAGCTCTTTTCTAACTTTTCTTGCTAGATGTTCCTGATCATTATCAATCTTAATTCGCTTCTCCTCACTAGCACCAACGATATTGTAGCCTCCCCAAGTGAGCATGCAGGCGATAGGGTTAAGATCCGAAGCATAAACATCACATCCTAAGCGAGCTGCTTCAAAAGGGATTTGCCCACTCCCACAAAAAACATCCGCTACTTTAGGGCGACGCCCATAGCGTGCTGTCCCGATTTGTTCTATTAGTTCAGGAAAGGAGGCAGCCGAAGTGCCAAGGTACTGGTTAACCTTTGTCCAAATATGAATACTAAGTGAATCCCCAATCTCATCAGGGCGTTTAGCAGCTTTCACCTGTTCATTGTAAGGAAGGACCAAAAGTTCACCAACAGTATCTCTTTTGGACGCAGGGAGTTTTTCTTCAAGCCGTTTTTGCATCGAATCCGAATCCATCCCCATCAATAGCTCAAATATCTCCAGATCTTGAAGCCGATCCTCTGTAGCAGGAAGCAACGCCCCCAATATACATGCTTTACTTAGAATAAGCGGCTTTCGTCCTTTCCAGTAGCTACCAAGAGCAGTAAGGGCTTTACCTGTATTGGCCATCTGTTCTTTGTAGCTCTCAGCAGATAATTTTTGCACTGGAAAAAGATGCTCAATCAGTGCCGGTTTATCTTTCCATTCAAATGGTACTAGTGCCATTAAATATCTCCCTTTTCCATGAAATCAAAAAGCGTCAGTGTCTCTTGTTGTTCGGGCTTCTGTTTAGTCTTTGGCTTCTTTTTGGGTTCCAGTCTAATATTCGAACCGTCAGACAAGGCGCAGTAAAGTGCTTTGCGCCAGCCTCGCCCGGACTGATCATCATGTCCTGCCTCCGAGGCCGTTTTGCTGTAAAGCCACCAACGCTCCTCGGGACGCAATGCCAGCCACTTTTGACATATGACAAGGCACTCATCCGGTGAAGCATGCTCCGCTGCCCAACCCAAGACGCATAACTCTCTACCCAGAAAGCGGTCCAGCTTGACTTTTCCAATTGTCCAACTGCCGGTGCTTTGCTTTTTGCTTTTCAAGCGTGCATTAAAATCGCGTCTGGCGTCATCACGGATTTTGTTCCAAAGCTCCCGAGCAAGAACCAGCCTGCATTCAACCGTTTCACGTCGAGTTTCATCGCCACCGAAACCAAAATCCTCATAAATACAGATTGCATCTCGTGGAGCTGGAGGAATCTCCGCATAAAAATGGTGCATCCCAAATTCTGTTGGCGCTCCGAAATCTGTAGTGCTGATCATTTTTGTTCTACCTCTCCATTTCCTATCTCAATGCCAAGCTGTTTGGCAAATTGCTCTAAATCGTAACCGGTTGGTGTATAGGCCTTTTTAAATGTCATAATAACCGGTGTGTCCGGGCTAAGGAGGGATTGAAGATGTATCAGCTCCTTCTCAATAAACTCTGCACTAATCTTAATTTCACCAAGAGAAAGATAGATCGCCTTTGGTGCAGAGCCCACCATCAGCGTCACCTGTTCAAATTCAATACTTTTCTCCTTAGCCATTTTCAGCCCCTCATACGTTTTCGAGGAACTATCCAATCGTTTTGGTGAAGGGCTATACAAGGTCGCGGGAACCTCTTTAATAATGGGAACCTCCTTGGAGCCCGACTTAGCAAAAGTAAAGGTTCGCTTTTCCTCAAGACCATCACACTCGGCAAAAACATAAACTGTCGCGTCTTCGTATCCCAATTGAATAGGACCTGTATATTCCGTCCCGTTTCTAGCTTCAGAACCGTCCAAAGTGTACTTAATTCTACCTCTCGGTGCGACATACAGTTCAACTGTCCTGGAAACTTCGTCAAATCGGTTGCGCAGTGTTAGACGGTTGTTCCATGTATTTGGGGAACCAGTCAGGTTCTTTCCAGTAGGATCGACGGCAAGAAATTGAACTTTCAATGCTTTGGTTGACAGTGTATTGTCGCTTAGTACTGGGCTGCTTTCCGAAACCTCACTATCTTCTGTATAGTGAATTCGAGGACTGTTGCCTGCATTCATCACATCAATTTTCAAACGCACCGTGCCTGAGTCATCCGGAGAAGAGTCTTCGCTGATAATGACCTCTGTTGTCTTAGGCTTCGGTTTTTTAGTAATGTATCCATTCCCTAAGTCTTCCCACACTCCACGCTGGTATGCCTCAATAGCCAGCTGGTCAAATCCACGATTTGGAAGCCACGGCATCTGAGTCTTCTGCTTCATTTTATCAATCAAATCTGTCTTGCGCACTTCATCTTGAGAGCCGAAAAGCAACGACTCTGCTCTGGCGCGTAACGCATCAAAATTTTCGGTAATTTGGGTAAACAATTTGATAGGATCTGAAGTCAATGTTTTTATGATCTGCCTTTCACCATTATAGGGTTCATTCGACGGATATGTACTATCGAGCGCTTTCGGCCTAAGTACTTCTTCGCCCTGATTTTTCCCAGGAAAGAGAAGTTTGTCGAATACTGAAAGAACGGTGGTTTGGAAATCTTGTTCATATTGAGCTTTCTTCTCGTCTAATTCTTTGCGTTGCGGGTGTGAACCAGGAATTTCATTATCCGCTTTTGTTACTGCATAGACATGGCGGGCGGCTTTCTCAATGCTGGCAATAGATGACTTGTCGCCAGTCAAGACCAGTATATTATTTCTGTTAACCAATGCCTTGAAAAAATTAGAAACAATACCTGGAGGAGTCTTCCCATCTGGACTGACTATTAAAAGTACACGTCCTGTTTTAAGAGCAGCTTCAGCTTCATCCATTTCAGGCAAAGGCATCACTTTTTCATAGGCTTCTTTGGTTACCGGTTTATACATATCATTAAGGCGATGGCGTATCAATTCATCTACCTTGTTTTGCGGAGCTTTATCCGCATATCCCTGAAGCTTCTTCGTTAAATTTTCTTGATGGCTGAAATAGTGTCGCCCTTCCTGGGTCTGGTGTAAATACCAGGCGGACTTTTGAAGCTCACTAAATGCGCTTAAAAAATCACTTCCTTGATGATTAGGGTCGATCAAGCATTCAAGCATTTCACGTTCAGTTAGCCCTTTTACAGAATTGACAGCAGTAGAAAGGCTTGCTGTGAGCAAAAGCATTCCAACTTGTTTGGCATATTGATTCCCGTTATTGATGTCGATTATCTGCGCATGGGCGCTGTCCGTAGAATCCCAGAGGTCTCTTGCAATCACATCCCGCATTTCTGAGATTTCAGCTAACTTCTCACGAACATCGTGGATAGAAAGATCAAAATGCTGGGCACCAATTAGATAAACATCTTCTTTGCTTTCCCAGACCGATTTCAATAGACGCGAGACTAATTCCATCAAACCACGCGTTTGTTTGAATTTTTCGTTTTCCTTAAACAGGGCAATAATGCTCTTGAAACTCGGATGGAAAGGGTAGGTTGATTCAATATCAGTGGCTAATGCCTCCGCACTTCTCTCAACCGTCTTTGCCTTTGCTGCTTCTGCCAGCCTTGAAGCATAGACTGAGGCAATTTCTGCGATTTCGCTCTTATCCGGCCTTGAAAGAAAGAGTCGCGTTCGAAGAATTTCATAGATTTCATTTGATTCCAAATTAACTGGAGTAATCGAAACCTCAGCACGCCCCAGTTCTTGTGTCGCATCATCAAGAGCTCGTTGGATTAACTTCCCACCAGTATCATAGGCAGCCTCTAAGTCAGATACGACAATACAGACATTTTTCTTTTTTTGAGCTGCTGTAAGCATATTTGAAAAGGCTCTGGTAACCACATCTGCTATCGTACCTTGCCCTAAAACCTGAGTGCTGTAATAATGGAAGTATGGAGGCATCTCATCCAAGAGAATAAGGATAGGCTCTTCACCATCGAACAGTTTTATCCATGATTGTTCATCCGGAGCCTTTGCACCGGATTCCCAATACTCCCTGAAGAGGCCCTCTTTACCTAACTGACGAGCAATTTCTCCCCAGAAATAAGTATGGGGATTGTTACGTCCATTAAAAGCGGCTATCTTTGCCGAATCAAAACCTGATTGATATGGCATAGATCCTATTAGTGTCTCTCGAAGAGCCGAATCCTTTGCTAGGAGCCCAAATCCAACCATCAAATGCGTTTTACCGCCGCCCATAGCCTGTTTAAGATGGAATACAGTATCGTTGGACTTTCCGGCAAGACGAGCTATACCCTTGGAAAGAAGAGTCTTCATTCCATCTGTTATGAACGTTTTCATAAAGTAATCATGCCCGTTGGTATCATTAATAATCTGATCCAATTGCTCAATTTGATCACCTACATTTATTTCGAGGGCTTTGGGTTGTAATTGACACGCTGATTTAATTGTTCTCATTTATAAACTCCTTCTTTTACCTTAACCCAGCATGGACGTCTGGATTATTGAGGCATGGGGATTATAATATATCTTTAATTATACATTTTTATCGTTTGGCGTGGTATTGCATAGCGTTAATCTTGTGTTTGCTAGATTTTTTTCATAACCGCTCAATAGCGTTTCCATTTCTGCTCATCTCCTTAGTCTATTATTGCAGCTTCACCTGGCTATCTGTAAAGGCAAATCCCTATTTAAAGAATAAATGTAAAGATAAAATATTAACTTTAATAGCTATCCGTAATAACTCAAAAAAACAGGTGGCCCCTTACTAAAAAATAATAAGGAACGTGCCTGTTCATCTCCACGCTATAAATATATTTCGCTCTCTAAAAATATCAGTAAAGTCGAAACGGATATTTTAGTTAACTAAGAATGGACCGTAATACTACTCTAACACCGCATACTCATTCCCATGCAAAAAATAAAGCCCCATCTCTTTCACCGTCATCCCAAACGCCCTCTCCAACTCTCCCCTATAAGCCATAATCTGTGGCTTATAGAACTCAACAAACGCAGCCAGCTGCCCTTCTTCGTACACATCCGTCTTAAAATCAACAACTACCCAGCCATCCTCCTCTTCAAAGAGGAAATCAATAACGCCTTTTAAATATAGCGTCTTTGCTGTGGAACCTACTGTCGAAGCATCGGTCTCCAGATCTATATCCGTCATCACCGTACGCAGCGGCAACTCATGAATCATCCGCTTTGCTGCTTGCGCTCGCCGCCACAGCGGATGATTCACCACATCTTCCAGCATCGTTTGCACGTCAGGAATGAGTGCCTCGTCCATGCCCTCTTCTTCAGCGATCATCCTGATGTGCAGCTCTATCTGCCCGGATTCCGCGCCAGTCCCAAGCAGTTCAATGCAGCGATGAACCACGCTGCCGAACGCCATGCCTCTGCCCGCAAGCGGTCGAGGCGGCTGAACGGCTCCAGACTTCGCCAGTTTCGTTACCGAAGTCGTCTGATACGTCGGCTTTGCTAGCCGGCTTCGCCACTGACGGCCCTTATCTTCATCAGCCATCTCATCATGAACCCCGTCATAACGCGAAGGCACCTCAGGCATAACTACAGGATCATCCAGCTCTATATCTTCCTGAATCCCGCTGTCGAAGCTGCTCCACGGGTCTTTTGCTGGTTGGTCCGGATATCGGCTAATGATCATAAGCTGTTTGGCGCGGGTAGCGGCGACATACAGCAGTCGTTCCTTCTCCGCATTCATATACAATCGCTCCCGCTCAGCGAGTTCTTGCCAGCCTGGTGGATGAGCAATCACATCCTCCTGATATCCTCTTCGCCGCGTGATGCTGAAATATCCGCGCGCGGAATCTCCCATCCGGTCCACATGCTCTTCGGCATCATGGTCAGACTCCCCGCAAGGGCACGCCAAGATAACCACTGGTGCCTCAAGCCCTTTGGCCTTATGTAGGTTCATAATGCGAACAGCATCCTGCTCACCTGCGAACAGATCTCCACACTCTAGCTTCGCTTCTTTTACGACCCGCATCAGATACGAGCTCAGTTCCGGCCAACTTGCTGCAACTAGGCTGTCCTTGTGCAGCAAATGTAGCAGTTTAATCAATGTTCCGGCACGCGCCCGGCCGGTCATACTAACTGCTGCGAGGGGAATCATCCCCAGATCCTCTATGATATGTAACAGTGCCGGTAATGCCGGCATCTTCCGGATCAGATCCGCGTATTCAGCGAGTCGTACCAGTGCTTCATATACTGGCAGTGCTATCGTCCCGACCTCTGCCCGATTCGGTAAAGTAGTATAGGTTATCGGAAACCCTTGCATCTTATAATGGAAGAGTGCATTATCACTGCAACTAAATAGTATCCCCTTCAGCACAGCTAGCAGGGATACTGGATCTCCAAGGTCATTAAGACAACTTGCCAGCACAGCAAGAGCACCGATCTCTTCGTAAATCGCCGAACTTCCAGCCGTAACAGAGGGTACTCCATACTGCTCCAGCTTTGCAGCGTATAAGTGCAGAAAATCTTTTCGTTTCAGCAGTACCAGGAAATCACTTGGAGTTGCATCCCTTACAAGGAAGCCACCGTCACTTCCCGGCTGCTTCTCCTGAATCTTCAGTTGACCACTGCAAGCCCAGGCAATATAACGAGCAGCCCGGTCTGCATCCGCTTCGGCAATCGCCGCCTGGCCTCCAGCCATTTTCGCATAAGTCATTGTGTAGACTCCATGCTGTACACCGTTCTCCGGATTAGTCGTTCGTGTATCCATATGTACAAAAGCCGCCTGATGTTCAGATTCAGCCTCTGGAAACCGGGCATTAAATTCATCATTTGTGAATTGCCCAAGATGGTGGATTGAGCGAAAGTTCGCACTTAGCTGCAGGACCTCGCCACAGGAACTGATCTTGTTTTTGACCCAATTATAGGTAGAAATATCCGCGCGCCGGAACCGGTAAATAGATTGTTTCGGGTCACCCACAATAAATAAAGAACCTGGTTTGGGAGTGATCCGTCTCCAATTCGCTTCTTTCGGATCATCACCTGTCAGCAGAAACATGAGCTCTGCCTGAATGGGATCAGTGTCCTGAAATTCATCTACGAACAGACGTGTATAACGAGTAGCAAAAAATAGCCGTACATGCTCATGCTCACGGAGTAACGCTGTTGCCCGCATCAGCAGATCCTGAAAGTCCAGAACGCCTAGTTCGTTTCGCTTGTGTGCTCCATAAGCAACAGCTGGTCTGACAAAATCAATCAACTGCGGATATAGATACTCCCGCCAAGCACCAAGGAAGGGACACAAGACGCGGCTTTGCCATTCCATGAACATAATTTTGTATTCCTTTGCCATAGCACTGTCTGTCCACCTGTTTAAGGTAACATTGATTTTTCGCTCAAACATCAATGCGAGCTGCAGTATACGCATATCATCATCAAGTCCGTGTAGTATAAGTAATCTTCGGCCATCACGAACCATTGTCTGCAGCGCGTCCCAGCCTTGTGCAGGCTTCTGTGTTGGAATGTAATGCCCAGCTTCTGCTATCATCTGCGGCAGAGATAAGCGAATAAGGGCAAAGTCAGGTCTAGGAGCGGCAACCGTCTCAATGTGTACATCGGTATAGCCGCATACCCGTTTATATACCTGGCGTAGGTCCTCCACGTTTACATGCAAGGACGCAAGGTCCGCCATCCCATTTTCCTGGCCGTTCTCGATCAAGCTCACCAGATACTCATCCCAGCATTGGTCCTGCAATAAGTTAGCTTCATCTTCTTCAATCTCACGGAACATGGGATCCAGTCTCGCCTCAATCGGTCTCTCCCTAAGCAGTCTGCCGCAAAAAGAATGAATTGTGCCAATATAGCACCGATCGATCTCCTGTAAAGCACGCTGCAACAGAGCCTTCTGCGGTTCAATCGCCTTACGGATCCGCCGCTCCAGCTCCAATCTGAACCTGCTCTTCAGCTCATCCGCTGCTTTCCGTGTGAACGTAATGGCAGCAATCTGCTCAGCCATGGCATTTCCTGACTCTATCAGAGCAATCATTCGGCCAACGAGTGATGTTGTCTTCCCCGATCCAGCCCCTGCTTCCACCATCAACGTCCGGTCTAGTATCTCTGCAATTCGCTCTCTGGCCGCCCTATCATCAACCAAAACGCTCTACCTCCTTGATATGGTAAAGCAATGGACTATTGGGTTCTAAATTCCATTTTGCCTTCGTACGTTCTGATTCATTCTTGCACACCGCTCCATAATCGCAATAGGAACATCGTTTCGACTCTGTTGTTGCAGTAAATGTTCCTGACTCCATCGAAGCTAATAAATGTCCCACTAACTCCGAAAGCTCAGCCGTCTTATTTTGAACCCGGGATACTTCATCGCCTTTGCCTCGTTCCGTTGGGAAGTAATAGGCTGACTCTACCACACGCGCCTCCGGGTCCATACTGGTATGCTTAAGCCACTGTTCAACCGCAACTGCATACAGCGCATGCTGCAGTTGCGTCCCCTGTGAGAAATACTCATTCTCGTCATACTTCGCCGGACTGCCTGTTTTGTAATCATAGATCTTGTACTTGTGCGGCCCGATCTCATCAACCCTGTCCACAAATCCCTTCATTCTAATGACAAGACCATTATCCAGCCTGACGCTCATGGGTTGTCCGTCTAATGTCAATTCGAGCTCAAAAAAACGTGGCCGTCCCTGAGCTTTCTGCTCCATCTGATAAAAAATGGCGACATCACGTCGCAGCGAATCGCATTCTTTATGATAAATATGGGGAGTTGGCGGCGGCACCTTCGCTTCATACTCACGGATGACCTGCTCTGTGATTTCCTGAAGCCTGTGTTCATCATGCTTAAGCCTATCCTCATGTATAGAACCTGCAGCCATCTCTTTCAGATAGAGGTAAAAGATACTGTGAAGCAAGCTGCCTCTGCTAGCCGCATCCAGCCATTTGGAACGATCGAATTCAGCAGTCTCCTTTACCCTGAGCTTCAGTACTTGGGAAAAGAAAAACCTCTTGGGGCATTCCGCATATCGTTCGAGCTGCGTCACACTAATATACGTCTCAGGATTGTTTAGATAACGAACCGCAAAGGTATCCATCGAGAGCATTCCTTCATATTCTGATAGGGCTCCTTCGCTAATTCGCATCTCTGCTTGTTCCAACTTAGCGGCGAATGGAAAGGATTGACGTATTGATGAAAAGCCATTTTGCAGTTTCCCCTCAGTGTGGAACCGTCCAAGCCAGCGATCCGTCCCATCCAACAAATGCTCTCCATTCGGGTCAATCGACATATATCCAACCGGTCTACCCAGTACCTGTCCTAGTCCAGTCAGATCCATCTGGGGATCGTCCGTCACTATTCTAGCAGCCTGTAATAACGCAAAAGCCGGAATGGTTTCCTTCTGCTCTGCCGGATCATAGCTGGAATAGCCCAATGTAACTTGTCCTGATAGCAATCCTAATCGGGTCTCACGTTCACGAATAATATGCTCAGTCCGCTCAGTAGATAAGAGTAACCCCTCCAGATTCCTGCGTTCCATATCCAGTAATACAGGATCCTGCCGGAGCTGTAAGGACCAAGCCTCATTACTCATGCCTAGGATATACGTCTGAGTTCTTCCCGATATGCCGCCATCTTGAAGCGAAGAAATATGCAGCTTTCCGCAAGAGGGTCCGCTACCAGAGATACGAATACCCTCTACCATTTCTTTTACATAACGCAGCGCGGTCTCGCTGGACAATGTACGTGGAGAGACAACCTCCTGCAGCTTCATTTGATCGATCAGTTCAGTGATAACGTATGAGTCAGCATCACTGTTCGGAACGGTGTGTTTTTCAAGAAAATCTATCAATGCGTGCAAAATCACCATAGGAGTCCACGTTACTTGACGCGAATCAGGCACTTTTTGAAACAATCCTTTAAACGCCAGATCTAACAACCTAGTCGCTTCAATGTGTTTACCCTTTAACTCAGCATTATCTGCGGCCTCTAACATGGAATACCGTTCTCTTCCCCAACCAATTCCGCTTTGCTCCAAAGCAAGGATGAGATCAGCCTGATCCACGGGTTCTCCAAGTTGAAGAATTGATATATAATCGTGCCGAAGAGCCTTAAGTAAGCACTCTACATCGTAGTTGCATTCCAGCCATTCGAGATAAACCAGCGCAGCCTTTCCGACCTTTGTATAAGTGACGGGCAGACCTTGGGAAAATGTACAAGGAATATCGAGAGCTTGGCTGAGCGTATATATCGTTGAACAATAAGCCTCATAATTAGAAACAACGATTTCTGCTTGATCGAAAGAATTAACTTGATTGCAGATACGTCGTAATGCTTCGCGAATCTCAGCTAAAGTTCCTGTGGCATGGTACAGCTGAACAGCAACATGATCACCATTCTGCAGGGATGACGGGAAAGCCCCAGTTTGCGGAAGAATGAGCAGTCTATCTCCAGCGATGCGATTCAGCATTTCTTTCTCCACAGAAGAGAACCGCCCCAAATCTCTAAGGATGAAGAGATGGTTATTCGCGGTTGTATCAGCTTCTGGTATGTAATCAAGCAGACCTGCAAAATCAGTAGAATTATTCTGTTCTAGCCAGTGTTCATATAGAGAGAGTAACTTATTGATGTAGAGACCTTTTTTCTCATGTTCAAAAACAGCGATAGAAAGCTCTGAAGCGCAAATCCCCGCCCCTCGGAGTTCTTCAATCGCGTGATGAAAGCTTTGAACAATACCTGGTGTAATCATCTCAACTGTTATGTATTCATCCTGTTGCTCTACCATATCAACCATAAGATTTTGGACAACCCAGAACGTCTGTTTACTATTTAAAAGATGAAGCCCTCGTTTCACCAGTTCCGGTTTGGTCCGCTTCACAACGAGTGACCTTAACGTTTCTGTTTCCACACCTAAAAGTGGGCCGTGTTCCTTTGTTATCCAATTCAGCCACTGCTCACCCTGATCATAATGATCCACAAGGAGGATCTTTCTACGAAAGGGATCGTTATTGCATATTTCATACAAATCCGCAAACCAATTATGGTTCAAGAGACCCACATCCTTCCTACCTTGTTTATTTCGAGTAAAATTTAGCCGTTCCTGCTTAGTCTTATTTATACATTTCAGTCCACAGAGCCAATTGAGCTTTTAACGTTTCTCGTACTGAAGCTGGCTCTAATATTTCAGCAGCAGGCCCGTACTGCAGAATCCACCGGATAAACTCTTTTTCGTTATTTACTGTCACCTCAAAAATCATGCTGCCATCCTTACAATCCTTCATTCGCGGGTGAACAAATAACTCTTCCTCTTTGATGTATCTAGCAACTTCAGCCCTAAAGCGCACCCTAAAGGTTATATTCTGCTCACCTTGTTCAATTGACCATGTATTTTTAAGATATTTCTTAATATTAAAATCACTTTTATCAAAAGACTGTGCTGTACCCTCCACCTTATGAAATCGACTAATCCGGAATGTTCGAATATCCTGCTTTGTGTGACAATACCCGATTAAGTAGAAGCGTTGATCACGTGGCACGAGGTAGTAAGGATCAATTTTACGCTCTGTAGTTTCATTACGATACTGGGTATGGTAGACAGTCTCAATCGTTCTTTGCTCTAGAATCGCCTGAATAATCGGTTGTAGAAAATTGGGACTTTCCTTCCGATATGCTGGAGTACCCATCTGAATAATATTGGTGATATCTTCTATAATGCTATTTTGTTTAGACTTTTCTTTATGATGTGTCGACATGACTTTATCGTATGCCGTATGAAATCCAGGAGGGAGTTTATCCTCATCTACCATCGAAGGTAACAGAGAGAATACCAGGGCTTCTTGTTCTGAGAAATTAAGGGGATACATAAAGAACTTGCCCATGAAACGGTAGCCAGTCCCTTTACCTGTATTCGTTATAGGAGCAATTGTATCGAGCAACCGTAGATCACGATAAATCGTTCGTACATCTACATCACATTTAAAAGCTAAATCAGCTGCGGAGATCCCCGGATTGGATTGAATTGCATTAATGATGTTAAGGATACGGATAATTTTCTCGACCATGATTATTCATTCTCCTTAGTACTATTCATAAATATCAGGTAGAAAAGTTACTCTTTTATCCAGTATACCTTTTAAACGTAACCAATAGTTGTCAGGGAACGTACGTTTGTTGATAACAATGCAAAAATCTGATTATTCGCGGCGTGACCATTACCTTATCTTAGGCCTTATCGAAATCGGGAATCAGCAAAAAAGCCTGAGGGACCCTGTTCATTTAGAATCCTGCAACTCAATCATCTCCTCTTACCACCTTCGAAACTACCAGGCAATCGATGCTCCATCGCATCCTGTTTACTATAATCCTCGTCAAGATTACGTTTTGCACGGCGCTTTGTTAGTTTTTCTTTTGGCTTTGGTTTTGCCTTTTGCTTTGGTTTTGCCTTTTGCTTTGGCTTTTGCTTTTGCTTTTGCTTTTGCTTTTTCAAATTACTAGCTTGGATGCTCTTTTCTACAATACTAGTAAAAACACTCAAAGGAATCTCTGCATCATTTACTAGGGATAATCTAACCCTTGTAGTTCCATTAGTCCAGGATTGGGCGTCCTGCCGAAATCCCCTCTTCTTCAAATGCTCCATTTTTAATTGTTTCAATTGTTGATCTGTGATAATTCCTAACGATGGCTTCGGATGTTTGCTTAGGATAACCTTCATCCCCTCTCCGCCTCTTTTAATGGGTAACCAAACTTAGAAACAAAACGGTCCACTAACGACAAATAGTAACCCTTCGATACAATCGGTAAGGCCCCCCGCAGGATTTCTTCCATGTACCAGTTTGGCGGCTCAACTTCCTCTTGTTTATTCACGACTACGAAGGTTAAGGCTTCATACCTTTGTCCGTTTTCTCCTTGAACTGTTATAACGATTGGTCTATAAATATTCCCCGTTACACCCTCACGTCCATATAAATATCCTTCGAGAGCTTGCTTAGGTATATAATATAGTTTGCCTTCCGTATATCCGCCTGTCTCTACAATGTCTGCCCTGCCCCCGTCAGCCGTTCTTCGTGTGAATTGCAGATTACAATTGTTAATGATTCCGCGGCCTACGACCTGAGTGAACCAATCAGCCACACCAGCTTCTTCGATACGCTTCAGATCCATGCAACTGCCGTATGCAAAATAAAGGATATTCTGGCCCTCGCACATCCGATAAAGCTTCCAATCCCCATAGGGGATCACCTGCCCCTGAATGGGTCGCTGCTGAATGTAAGCCCAAGCTTTTATGACTCGTTTGTCCGTTTGAACATCGATTTGCATTCGTTCATAATAATTCCGTGAATCGCCAGGTCCATAAAATCCTTCAAGTACGTCTACTCGAAGTAACTCTTCTATCCCTACTTCGTATAGCTCACCATTAACGAGTCGATCCATTGATAAGGTCATGGCAGGAAATCCAATACCTGTATCCACCAGTCCCCCTTTAGCAAAGGCTATTTGGGTATCTACTGAGCTACAACCCAGTAATCTATGGTTTCGTTCGTCCCTCCGAAGTGTTCCGTATACAAATAGTTTCACCATTCTCGTCATCCTCCAGTGTGTTATGATTTACACCACTAGAATGACATAAGACTAGTAACAGCAATGTTACCAGTCTTATGCAATAGCTATTCAAGTATGGTTAGCACGCCAAGATCAGGCCCCTCATAGACGTATTTCCCTTGTTTGCGAGCAATTTTAACAGGTATCTCCGCTTTTTGAAATCGCTGATTTTGCCTAGCCACAATCACCTTTAAACTTTGCAGCTGTAACTTCTCGAAATGATTCATTAGCCAATAGTCATCACTGTGATTTTCTTTGCATGATAAGGAAATCAGCATGTGCGCGAACCCTTCAGTGAGGACCAAGCTCCCTTCCCGATAAAAAGCTTTAGGATGAAGTTCAGATCGGATATCGAGAATGACATAACTGCTATCCTCCAGCTCAACCACTTCGTGATTCGTTAATTCACGTGGATTTTCCCCTGGGATGCATAACCGATAGGGCTTGAGTTGGCGCTCCACTCGCGGGATCTGAATCACATAATATGTATCCTCATATTCCGTCTGGTATTTATGGGTAGTATCCAAGGCTCTACCGGAATCAAGATATTCTCTGGCCTTATCATATTCTTGCATATGAACTGAACATCTGGCAGCATGGTAGTACGCCTTAACCTTCCGCCCACGATCAATACATTCGCTTGATAGCGCTCGTTCAAACCACTTCAATGCCTCCCTTGGATTACGTTCCAACAACGCAGCATGTCCAAGATGATAGGTCGCAGCATCCCGGAGAGATTGCGAAACCTCAGAGTCTAAGACTTTTTGAAAATACATTCTTGCTTCATGGGCATTCATGAAATTTTCTTTGATGTCGGTCCCCTGGTCCAAATAGAACCGGGCCAAATTCTCGTAAGCCAACTGGAGATCTGTTCCGCTAAGGGTCTGTATCTTATCCTTGAGGAATTGGATTATCCGTTCTCGTGTTAAGCGTTGAGGCAAACCCTCGCACTCTTCTTCTAACAAGTAAAGTTCTTCGTCAAATGTCATTCTGACCATTCTTCCTTTCAGGGTTTTGAGATCTACTAGATTTAAGATATGCCTATGATCTTATGACTAATTATAATAGAGCATACAACCCATCTCGAATATTCGACACCTTTTGGACAATGAGCTCAGATTCTAAATGATCATATGAATAAATATATCGTTCTTTCTTATCTGCTTCTTCAAGTTCGCACACAAAAATACTGAAGAAATCGAGAATGACTGCATCACAGAATCGAAAAAATTCCAGCAATGTCTGTCCCGTAGTGCTCATAACTGCATGTTGAATGACTTTTTCCAGATCAAGCAGATAAATGCCACTCAACCTATCAACAACAGAATTAAGGCATTCTTTGAAATTTGCCCTCTTCCTTTTGCCTTCCGCAGCAAAGGGGATGCTTGAAATCAGGTATACCGGACTACCGGTAGTCCGAATACTGTTGATAAGATTACGCAAGCCATGTGCCGAGTCCCCGCCCATAAAGCAAATAATGATTACTGCCGCACATAATGATTCATTTACTAATGCAACAATTGGATCATTTAACTTTTCCATTCCATTTTGTGCATGTATTATACCGCCGTCCAGTCCGTCAAAGTAACCCTTCTCTCTGTAATTGAATCTGTGGTCTGCGCAGAAAGAAGCTAATACAGAATCATTATTTAGGAAAAAAACTTTGACCCAATCCTTGCTATTGGGAAGCTGATTAAAACATGACCTCACGCAGCTTCCAACTCCAATTACTCGACTTTCGCAGCTCATTGAAATACCCCACTACCGGATGCTTCAACTCTATCCTCACGTCCATGATCAAAATCTGCTTTTGCCAACTCGTCTGTCCACCAAAGCCAGAATATTCAATACCATATCATCAATCTCCAAGCTCTTCTCTATAGGAGTTGTCAGAAATATATTAGCCACCACGATGAAATTCGATTTAACGAGTGCAGCCTGTGCTGCCATCAGCTCTTTGGCATGTTCCATATTTTTTCTGCTTCTGGCCATTACGATTAGGCGCATCTCTGGCACAGGCCCTTTGGCGGCTTGTCTTACCACTTCAATGTCGTTAATTGTGACTGTAATATGTATATCCGGAGCATTCTTAATTTCCAGCTCTGTCTGATACCATCTGATCTGGTTTGATTTATCACCCATATTGAGTATGTTCTTTTTATCCACCGAGATATTATAATCCCTGATTTATCAGGTAGATAACGGTAACCCGACGCCCGGTATTCTACTCTACCTACTAACGCAGGACTGGGAAAGCCCTCCAGTTGCTACTTCAATTTGCTCCAAGACATGTGTCTTCCTCCCTAAACAAAACAGAGAAACGGCTTATTGGCTCCGGGTTTTCCCCTTCCCATTTCAGCCGGTCCTTAACCGTTTCATGTTTATTTCTATTCTATATACAGAGCTCTCCAAATTCGGAAGCTTAGTCCCATGTTCCTCTGCCCCATCCTGTTCCTTACTCCCAAACTCATCTAGCAGCGCACGCACTTCACTTGTTGACTTAGTATTAATTAAGGTGTTTCTTAATTCACTTGCCCCGCGAAGCTGCGGAAGTATATTTTGAAGAAGCGTTGCAACGGACTGAAGGAACGTGATTTCTGTCCGGAGTACTCATCATAGAGATCCAGATGTGGGAGTAGCAGATCAAGCAGTCCCGCGCTGCTATGCTCCTTGGGCTCCAGTTCAAACGCAAACGGATTATGAAAAATTCCGCGCCTGATTCATAATATTCCATCCACACCATACTCTTCTGCAAGCTTAAGGCCCGTCTGACATTCCGGGATATCCCCGTTAATGGTCAGCAGGGTATGTGGTGCCATCTCATCGCGCAGCTTCTTGCTCTCCGAAATTAGCTCCCAGTGGGCATCAACCTTGCTCATTTCCTCTCTGTTGCGTAGATGAATGGACAGATTCACAATATCTTGCTGCAGGATATGGGTTAACCAATCACACCATTCGTCTATGTCAGTGAATCCAAGCCTTGTTTTTACAATGACAGGCAGTCCCCCGGCTTTGGCTGCCTGGATGATCGCTGCTGCAAGTACGGGATGACAGATCAGGCCGCTTCGTCCTACATATTGCGTTTCGTTAACCGTAGCGCCTCTTCAAATCCTTCAAATTCGTTTTTTAGTTTAGCGTAGCGTTTATTGATCTGCTTTGCTTTCATAACGGGGACTCGTTTCTCCTTCAAATCCTTGTAAGCCGCGGGAAGGCCCCCGAGAAGCATTATGCCCATTATAACCAATGCCGCGGGAGGAAAGAAAATGGCAACAATTGCGCTAACAAGCGCTCCGGCAGCCAAATATTTCAGGTAGTACAGCAAGTACCACAGAACAGATTTAAGCCACATTAATCTTCTCCACCTTCTCCACAATATCTCCCATCTGAGGCTCAATCTGGTTATCGATTTCATAAGCGTACTTCGTTCGGATGTAGGTACGAATTAGCAGCTTCTCCTCGACAGAAATCTCTCTAGTGTTCATAAGATGTTCGAATGAATTGAAAAAGTACGTCTCATCGTCAACCAGAACATAATTCCCCCCTCTGGCCTGTGCCACAAGAAGATCCATATATTCTTTGAAAGAATACTGAAACATTAATGCCCCCTTCAGCTTGGACTTTTGCTTTATTTTTTCGGTAAACTGGTACGCCTTGAGTGCGTTGTAACGAATCTTAAGCTCCTTGATCTGCCGATCCTGCTCTTTCACAAGCGCCTGAAGCCTTTGAATTTCGGCTTGTAGCGTCCGAACCTGTTGCTTTAGACGGTTAACTTCGGGCTGACGGGATAAAGTCCCCGCAACTACGCCGCCCAGCGCGGCGATAATCGGTACTAATATTGGTAATGGCATATTCGTTAGTCCTCCTCAAAAAAATCAACCAAATCCTCGAAAATTCTATCCTGCTTTTGAAGCTCCCGTATATACCCGCTTCCGTCTACATGGCTGACGAGCGAGTTACCCGTTTCGTACACTTTCCTCTCCAACAACCGGTTCTCCGTTACAAGTGAAGCTGTTACCCGCTCCAATGATTTAATTTCCTGATAGTTAAGCTTAAAAAGAACAAACATCTCCTTCATTAGCATCGAGAGCGTTGGCCAATTGATATAAGGCACCCCTCCCTGACGAACCATACCAGTAATCCCATGTGTAAAAAAACAGCTTGTATACGCAATAATCTTTACCTGCGATTTTCGGATATCATCTTTAATGTCATGAGCGAAAAAATAAGCCCGACACAGTGCATATACCAACCCTTGGACTCCAATATCCTGCATGCGGACTGTAAACATATGATTAAAAGCCGTTACCTGGTTGACATCGGCTGCTTTGACGCTTTCTTTGGTAATCTTGAGCAGCCAGTTACTCAGCTTACCGTCTTTTTCATAATCAAAAAAGGAATGGAATGGAATTGGCAACCCTTGCTTCGAGAATGTGTCGGCTGTAAGATGTCGAAACACTTGCAGAATGCCTTTTAGAAGGCCATGCTGATTACAGAGCAACTGAAACGGATTGTCACCAGACATAGAAAAAGGGTCATGTCCTCGCATCAGCCGATGAAAACCAACCTCTGGCCTGCTCTCATAATCGCGATTGATAAATCCCTTGAGGCCACCTGACATCGTCGCTTGGTCGATTTCATCCCCATTATGTTGAAGGAGCTTGCCGAGGAATGCTTTCGGGTTCGATTTGGATGAATCAGTATGTACTTTGTCGAGCATAACCTCGATTCGCTTGTTGGAAGAGGCAATACCGCCGAGCACCCCAAATACAAGTGCAAACGCATAATCGTAGCCATCGAGCGCCGACGGAGAGCGATTCACTTCCAGGTAGCTGATATTCAAAATATCTCGGTGGATTAGCTGGATATTCTGCTCCAGCTGATCCAGTTGGAGTAGCGAATTTTCAAAAACGTTTAATGCAGGTGTTGGCTTAGTCACTTACTCATTCCCTCCTAATGCGAATGCTAGCAAACAAAGGAAATGGGCAATTTGATCCAGACTGACTTCAGGATGAATGTGAAACCGGAGCTGCTGGATTATATCGTCGGGGATGTCGATGGTTATGTATTCATTGAACGAGAAGTCTAAAAGACCAGAGTCCAGTTGCTGAGTAAACTCATGCCGGACATAACCCAGCACCCAAGCAAGTGAGACCTCCATGTCAAGGTCGGCGGCTTCAAACTTATCGAATAGAGATTTCGGCAACTTTATTTCCAAGTGGTACCCCACCTTTATTATTGTTTTTGCTTTGCGTTTCCTTCTTGAGTAATTACGATTTTTTCGTTGCCATTTCCTTGCTCGCTTTAATGCACCTTCTGTAAAATTTAGACAGTCAGCTCGTATTTACCATGTCATAGAGCTTGTCGAGAAATATTGTAATTTCATCGTGAAACGATACATTGAACAAACTGAATACCGGTTAAAGCCCTCAAAATCTATGTTTATCTAGAGTGCCGCATCAGATTTTATTTAAAACTATAAATGAGCAAATTCACTTCCAGTAAAATGTAAAACACAAAAGAATAGAGACAAAGTGCTTTCCTTGTGTTAAAAAGTAGTCACCACGAAGACACTGCCTCTTCCGACCCACGGCGGATATTGTTTGGTAGATTCCTGCTTTCCCTGTCCTCGCGTCATCGATGCGTATGCTGCCGCAGGCTACCACTTTATTGGAGCACTGAAAACCAACCGGATATTGTATCCTCAAGGCATCCGAACTTCGGTGCAAGACTTCGCAAAGCATATCCGAAAAGAAGACGTTCGCCTCTTTACCGTGAACGGTTCGTCGTACTTGGATGTATCGTTACGAAGGAGTGCTGAATGGAATAGCAAATGCCGTGGTCTTACTCTGTTGGCCGAAGCAGGCTTTTGGTGAACCGAAAGCTCTGCGCGCCTTTTGTTGTACGGATATTTCACTGGAAACCGAATCGATTGCCACGTACTATGCTAAACGCTGGCCCATCGAAATCTTCTTTCGCCAATCCAAAAACAACTTGGGTTTTGACACCTACCAAGTTCGTTCCGCCAAGGCGTTTTTCCCGCTTTTGGGCACTTTTGGCCTGGACACATCTGTATTGCACGGTCGGTTTGGGACAACCCGGTCCTTTTGGCGAAGGACTTCGCAGGGTACGAAAGCAGCTCCAGCAAGACCGGCTTCGGTATGTCTACGACTGCGCTCAAAGGGGGATTCCGTTTCAGACGATATATGAGCGATTCAATGTTGTCTAAGTACTATTGGCATTTTCTGTATCCGTTTTTGCTGATTTATAGTTAAAAATAGAGCTTTAAAACATCGGTCGTTGAAAGCTGATCCCATTTCAAATGTTCGACAAGGAACTTCCGCCCAAGAGGAATATACGTCTCTTCGTCCATGTTTATTTGATCGCTGGACGTTAGACGGTGTCGTTGTATGATTGACTCATACGATCCATTTCCGAATATATGTGCATGATATATTTCTGCGTACGGAGAAAGCTCGGGATTGCCTCGCATCTTATCAGGTGATAAGTCTATAAGCGAATGGGCCAAATGTCTAGACGTATTAGGGTCGATAAATATAATAAAAGCGGATTTTTTAGGAAGCTGAACAAGTACGTCTTTCGAGAAACTATCGTACTGAATTTTTAGATGCATCGGTAGTTGGTTATTTTGAATAGCGGCTTCAACCGGCCCGATTTGCAAGTGGGCGGATGCCAGATAGGATCGTATCGCTAGATCCTGAGATCGGAGCAAATGAGCAACTTTCCCGAGATTAATATAAATCATCATTTCAGTGGGGTCTTCCTTTAAAGCTTGAATATAGCAATCTCTCGCCCCTTCTAAGTTTCCTTGTCGCTTTAAGGCAACTCCTTGATCCATCAATGGTTGTAACCGGTGATTCATACATGGACACTCCTTAACATTTTTTTAATATAGCAATTTATTTCATATGATGCTTTTCTACAAATATACATAAAAACCTTTAAAGAACTAGAAAAATCCTCCAATAGCTCAGAAAGCCCCCCAGTTGTTGTTTCAATTTGCTCCAGGACATGTGATTCTCCTCCATAAAAAACAGAGGACTGGCTTATTGGCTCCGGGTTTTCACCCTCTCCATTCATCCGGTCCTCAATCGTTCACTTTTTTGTACTTGGCAGTTTAACCCCCAAGTTCCTCCGCCTCAATCCTTATACGGATCAAACTCATCCGCCCCAGCCATACACACCAATCGGTTTCAGCACATGCATGATCTCAATGGTTTCGGCGTGCGCATCCAGTACTTCTTGAAGCTTCCGGTACACAAAAGGACTCTCGTCCGTGCCTGCACCGCGCAGCTCAACACCGAAATCCCGGACAGCCTCCAGCATTTGCGCTGTCGAGATTTGGCCGCCGCTGCGGGTGCGGGTTTTCCAGTTCATTTTGCCTGCCGCCTGGGTGCGGCTCATGATTCGTCCTGCTCCATGTACTGTGCTGTAGTAAGAATCTTCGCTTTCCTTACTGTCCTTCCCTTTAACGATTACGGATATATCGCCCATACTGCCGCCGATGAAACCAACCTGGCCCGGCGCCGACGGGGTCGCCCCTTTGCGGACGACGACTTCTTTGCCGCCATGTGTTTCTTTCCAAGCGTAGTTATGATGGTTATGCACTTCGAGGTCCGCTTCCGTTCCCAGGATGGCTAATACTTGCCGGATCACATAATCCCTGCCCGCAGCCAGGTTAAGGAAACCGCTCGCTGTTTTATGGCCGAACCCCCTGCTTTCAAAATGATTGGTGATCCATACCCGGCCTGTTCGGGCTTCCTCAAACAAATCTACGAAGTGATTACCGCTGCCGACCGTGCCTAGCTGACTCTGGGCCAGAGCTTTCAGCTTGTCGTGCTCCTGTCTGCCTACCGCTATGTAAACAGCCCAGTCTGGATCGTCAAAAAGCTCATGATCGACCCTCTCCTTATTAACACGGCCTACTCCGAAGGAAATTCTACGGGCAATCTCATCCATAATCTTTGCAAGCTTGGGCCGGATCTCTTCAACAGTCAAGCTGGTTCAATCGTTCTTGTACCGAAGCTTCAGGCTCAAGGGAAGGCGTCCGCGGGCGAATGGAACGAACCCGTGAATCCGGTCTCCGTCATCCGGTCTGATGAGCTGTTAGTAATAGTAATCCTCTAGCGGTTTAGCGGCAAGCTGAGCGTAGAGAGTGTCCAAATATCCACCAAGCATCTCTGCACATACCTTATAAGCTTCCAACATATCGCTGCATTACGCTGGGCATTCAGACCATTCTTCCTTCCTGGATTGAGATGTTTGTATAACCACTAGTGCTAAAGGTAGAGTAATATAGTCATATAGCAGATCATTCGATACAGACATGGGGGCGGTTATGAATGTCAGGTAAATCCTTGGCCCAAGGGTTAATGGCTTCAAGCGGGGATCAATTACGTTTAATTTATGTTTTGGTTATGGAAACGGGAATTTTTACAATGATGGCTAATAAGACCAGAGATCTTTTTAATAAAGATGTAGATCATTCACAGCAACAGTTGGAACAGGAGATTGCAAAGCTGCGACACATTGATGATGATACGCTGCGGTTAGAGTTATTTTTGCATATGACCAAAGAATTCGAATTAGCAGGATCTCACTACAATACCTCTTATGACATAGAGAATAAATGTGAAGAAATTCTGCAGAAAGCACATGCGGATCAACTTAAGAAAGATAAGGTCTATAGCACCTTTGTATCGCGTAATATGAATCTGCCCATTGAGAATCAATTAGCTTTGTACCAGATGCAGAATATATTGGGTTCCATTGGCGGTGAGCTTAAGCAACTAACTGCTGATCAACAGGAAGATTTCGCGGATCAGATGGAACGGTTTATTGATTCTCTGCCCACCGAACAGCAAGAGAAAATCAGAGAAAAATTAAATATTGATACTCTAACAAATTCTACTATAAAAAGAGTCATTATGACACAAGGCAGCGCTGTTCTGTTAACCGTTATCGTCGAAGTTGCCGGGTTCGCAGCATATACAACCTTAACTTCGCTGATTGCCGGGACCGCCGGTCTGATTGGGTTAACCTTGCCATTCGGTGTATATATGACAGCAACCTCTGTATTATCTGTTCTAACCGGGCCGCTCGGATTTATTCTGATGGGTGGAGCCAGTGGAGTAATGATGCTGACCCAGAGTAAAAAAGTCAAAAAAACGTTATTGCAGATGGGGATTGTTCAATTCCTTCTTCCGGTTCTATTAGATAGTTCCACACTGTATGATTATGATTCTTTGATCAAAGTATGGAATGCACATTATGATAAGCAAACAAGAACGCTGGAGGTAATCTCCACACATCAAAATGAATATTCCCGTGTATCCCAAAGTTTGAAAATCACTGAAGATAACATAGGTTTTCACAACAATCAGCTACTGGCGAATATTCGGGCTTATCAACATATGGTGGACCAGCTTGCCGGTTCCTTGGATCTGGTAAGCGAGCATGAGATGACTGATTCTTTTAAGAAGAAGAAGGTGAACATATCCGGCCTGGAGGGGAAAATCCGAATTAAACGAGAGTCCGTTAAAAGAAATAAAATGGCGTATTCGTTTATGGATAAGGTTGGCGGAATGTTCTCGAATCTTTCCCTTGAAAATGACATTAAGAACCTTAAGAAACAGCTTCAGGAGCTAAAGAAAGAACAAGCAATCGAATTGATTTCTATTCGTCCTGATAATTTAAGAGACGAGTGTGATGAGGCTGAGACCCTTATGAGAGAGAGAACAGTCACAACGGAAGAGTTGGCTGCGCTAAATGAACAAAAACAGAATTTTGAAAAACATTTATCCGCAGTAAAACATATGCTTCGTCAACAACAGGATGAATTGCGGAAGCTGCAAAAAGAAATATACGGCTTAGGGGATATTGTATGATTCAAAACGAACAATTTTGGGGGCATTGGCGGAACGGTGAATTCGAACAGGCAATGAAATGCACGGTATCCGGCAAAAGAAAAAGAAAAGGCACGGGATTATTCGGAAATCCAAATCCATCAGACAGGACGGATATGATTGCAGGAATTAGCGCAGGAGAATTCTTATACGACTTTCTTATGATCAATCCTACAGTTGTTGCAGGTATTGATTTTGCGCGCAGTGAGGATCTGAATTCGCTATTCTCCCTGTCCCAGTTCGCCAGAACAGTTGATATAAGTTTAGCTGCCGGAGATATGGCTCAACTGCAAGGTTATGTGGCTGAACAAATGATCGCTCAAAAACTGGAAGCTGCAGGATATGATGTCCAGTTCCCGGAAGCTTCGAATCAGGCCGGTTGGGATTTCCTTATTGACGGGAAGGAGTTCCAAGTGAAGTGTGGCAGTGATAAGTCAATTGTCGATGAACACCTGGAGCGTTATCCGGATATTCCCGTCTATGTAAATGATGAATTGGCGGTGCATTACTCAGATCACGCCAATGTATTCAGTGCCGGGGTAACGAGGGAATCCGTAGTGGAGGCAACAAAATCGACGTTAACCCATGCGGAGGATATCCTTGATCTGGAGTTACCCTGGATTTCAGCAGGCGTGAGTTCTTTTTATAACTTAAGACGTGTTGTACGTGAGCAACTGCCTCTACAAGTGGCGGCTCGTAATGTAGTTATTGACACTACGAGCCGTGCATCATTAGCCGCTGCAGGACAAGCCGCTTTCACTTTTGCAGCACATGCAATATTTGTATCGGGAGGAGCTTTTGTCATAGTGCTGCCACTGGCAGGCGCTTATGTCGGTTTGAAACAAAGTTCGCGAGTGACAGACAAACTAAAGAAATTTCTCGCCAAAAAAGAGTATCAACAATTGGAGAGCAGTTTACGTGATTTAGCTGTGGTGATGAAAAGACAATTGGATGTGAAAGAAGCGGTTAAGCGAACAAAGTGGCGGCATATTCTGCAAAAAAGCTTTAACCCTGCTCCTATATCAAATTTGGAAGGTATTCATCAAGAACGGCTGCAATTTATGAGTAATATGAGTAAAGAGTTAACCTCCATTCAGCAAGAAATCCCAAAAGATGCTATACGTGCCTTTGAGAGACTGATTGCAGTCTTAACGAAATCAGGAATTCATGTGTACAGTATTCAGCATGAGCTTTTGAACGTGGAGAAGGGAATGAAAGCATTATATAAGAAACTATAAGTTTACTGAAAACCGTCTGGAATCTACTCAAACTAATAATACAAATTATGGCAGGTCATGTTGGTCTTAGCTTAATCCCCACTTCCCCTGCCTCAATCCTTATACGGATCGAACTCATCCGCCCCAGCCATACACACACCAATTGGTTTCAGTACATGCATGATCTCAATGGTTTCGGCGTGCGCATCCAGTACTTCTTGAAGCTTCCGGTACACAAAAGGACTCTCGTCCGTGCCTGCACCGCGCAGCTCAACACCGAAATCCCGGACAGCCCCCAGCATTTGCGCTGTCGAGATTTGGCCGCCGCTGCGGGTGCGGGTTTTCCAGTTCATTTTGCCTGCTGCCTGGGTGCGGCTCATGATTCGACCTGCTCCATGAACGGTGCTGTAGTAAGCATCTTCGCTTTCCTTTCTATCCTTCCCTTTTACGATTACGGATATATCACCCATACTGCCGCCAATAAAACCAACCTGACCCGGTGCCGATGGGGTCGCCCCTTTGCGGACGACGACAACTTCTTTGCCGCCATGTGTTTCTTTCCAGGCATAGTTATGATGGTTATGCACTTCGAGGTCCGCTTCCGTTCCCAGGATAGCTAACACTTGCCGGATCACATAATCCCTGCCTGCATAGGCGTAGCGTCCGGCCAGCTTCATGGCTCGGTAATACATATCGCCAAGCTCACTGCTCAGATTGAGCAGTACGGGCGGTTGGTCCATCTTTTCACCGGGGGCGTTAGCGAGAAAATCTCTGCCCGCAGCCAGGTTAAGGAAGCCGCTCGCCGTCTTATGCCCGAATCCTCTGCTTCCAAAATGATTGGCGATCCACACCCGGCCTGTTCCGGCTTCTTCAAACAAATCTACGAAGTGGTTTCCGCTGCCGACCGTGCCTAGCTGACTCTGTGCCAGAGCTTTCAGCTTGTCGTGCTCCTGTCTGCCTACCGCCATGTAAACAGCCCAGTCCGGATCGTCAAAAAGCTCATGATCGACCCTCTCCTTATTAACACGGCCTATTCCGAAGGAAATTCTCCGGGCAATCTCATCCATAATATTTGCCAGCTTGGGCCGGATCTCTTCAACAGTCAAGCTGGTCCGCACCGCTTTATTCCCGCACGCAATATCGTAACCAACGCCGGACGGGGAGATCTGCCCATCGTATACAACCACCCCGCCGATCGGCTGGCTGTAGCCTTTATGATGATCTGCCATGAGCAGGGTTTGAACGACGTTCCCTGTTTCCGCACACATTTTTGCTTGAGCCAGCGCTCCGCTGTCGGGGTTACCCCAGATCCGCACGCCGTCTATATTTTGATAAGCCATACCACCACTCAACTCCTACATAATGAATGTACTTTCCATACTTACAAACCCTTGGCCTCACGGAGCTTGTGCAGCCGTTCCTTTACCGGGTCTTCAGGCTCGATTACTAATAAATGAGCGACAGCGTGAACCAGCTGCTCCCCCCAGGATGAAACGTTCCAGCCCTCCAGTGCCATGATCGCCATGTTCCGGTTGGAGGTCACCGGACTGTTCAGGCCAGTAAGGATCAACTCCGCCCCTCTCCCCTCGAACCGGTCCAAGCTCTGCAAGATGGCCCCCAGCTTGCTGCATATTCTTCGCCGAATCCCATTTCAGTTCCGGGACCCGTGGCGATCTGCTGTAAGGGAAGGTGCCCTATAGCGAATTGGACAAACCTGTGAATCCGGTCCCGGTCATCCGATTTCATCAGCTGATAGTAATAGAAATCCTGTAGCGGGTCAGCTGCAAGCTGATTGTACAGAGTATCCCAAATATCCATGCCAAGCTTCTCAGCACAAGCTACCCCGTAGTAACGGTCAGGCGAATCGCTGCTGCTAACGGCATCCATTACAATATTGAACCACTTGGTGTCGGCCATAATCGACCCGCAAGCCTCACGGATATCACTTCTTAATTGTTCACTCCAGCCTGCTGACATCCGGGCAGTCCACTTCTCCTCATCCTCGGCCAGGAAGTCATGAATGCGAAATATTACTGACAGATGCTGTGCAGTTGTCCCATTCTCCCGGATGAGCCTCACGTAATCCAATAACACCTGCGGCGCATACTCATAATCATCCATATCCTCAGCCGGCCCGCCATTCAATAGCGCTTCAATGATATCGGTTGCCCCATCAAGTAAGACGCTATCTACCCGATCAGCCGACAGTGCCTCCCGCAAACCGCCCTTTCTTGCACAAGTACAGGCTAAATATTCGTTCATAACGTTGTTGCGGCACCCTTGCCGCAGCAGCCAATCTTTGATCTCCTGACTAGCCGGCTCAAGTCTCTCGACGATATGTATTTTGCCCCAGCCATGAACCTGCCCAGCGAGTTCAAATAGAACCTGATTGCTGTCTTCCATTCCATTATGAATCGCAACCGTGGCATACAGCGTAAATTCCTCGTGGCTCCCCAGCGTTAGAAGCAGCTCCTTGACTTGCCCGTTCTGAAAAAGCCCCAGCACTGCAATTCCGAATTTGACGGCATTCCGGTGCGCCGCATGCTCCGCGAGCCATTTCGCCTCAAGGAATACGGACTCCGGCTGTACTCCGGGATGCTTGCGTACCTCATCTATAACTTCATCAATCATGCCGCCTACATCTGTCTTCACAAGCTTGGCATACAGAGCCTTTCTTGTTGAATTCTTAGGCCTTCTGGATTGCTTCGCCAGCAGGTGAACCAGCTCTTTTGCCTCATCCGTCATCTTAGCAGGTCCAGCATGATGTCCGAATGCTCCATCCAAACCACCCGCTACCCATCTGATTTTATCACCGGACCAGAATTCTTCGTCATCCGGCAGCGATCCGTCCACAGTTCCCCCTTGTCCCTGAATATGGGAGTAAATGGAGGACCTCCCCTCCCAAAGTGGCCGTTTAGCTCTATCGAAAAAAATAACCATCGTTCACAGCACCTCTTCCTATACTTCCGTCAATACCAATAGCACAACTCAATGATTTTAAGCGGCTGCATTATCATATCCGCTTCTATATCTATATTGGCTTATTTTGGGAGCCACGAACATGGCAAAAGTATTACAACTGGGCATATAATTTTTATAACAAAACAGAGGACAGGCTTGTTGGCTTCGGGCTCTCCCCTTCACCATTCATCCGATCCTCACCCTTTTGCGTCAATTCTATTTTCTACACGGATTTCTACAATCCTGGCAGTATAATCCCAAGTCCCTCCGCCCCTGTATACTCATCCATAACCTTGATAACCTGTCTGTTACGCTAACTAATAATACTGGCGCTCCTAAGACAATTAAAATTTACGTTGGTGCTCGAGGTACCGAATATTACGCTGGCGCTGTTATGTGGAGCGGAGAAGGTGTAGCGTATAAAATACCCGCTATAAAATCCTATACGGATACTGCCGGAACTACTCAATTAGGGGTCGAAGTGGCATCGGTACTGGTCCCAAATGGAGGCTCTATCACACGTATCCTCACTTTATCAACTGCAGGTGCCGCATCAACTCCAGCACTTATTGCTTTCAAACAAATTACTGAGGGTGAAAATCAGAGAACCCCGATATCAGAACTCTAGACCCCTTATTTACGCTATCTACCTTCCAAGTACCGTTCGTGAATACAAGAGTGACCGTCCGGTCTTCTGCATATTGATCTTCTCCTGTAAGACCATTCGCCAGTATTACGGATTGTGTAAGTGTGGCAGAATTCTTGCTAGTATAAATAGGTGAAGTGGCAGGCGCTTCATAAGTCCCCGCTGTGTTTAAGCCTTTGTTCTGGACAATCGACTTAATTAACCTATCCGTGAAATACGGCTGAAAGGTTGAATTTACAATTTTAATTGAAGATACCTTTGATGCTTGGTTTAATTTATCCGATAGTAGCTTCAAGCGTGAGTCAGTAATTTTGTTTTTTTCCGGAATTTGATTAGACGGGGTCTCCATATTGACAACGAGTCCCTTGTTGCCTAACGTTACTGTGGCTTGTTTAGACAGTTGATCCCACGCTACAGTTGCTCCTAACGACTGACTAACAAAACGAAGAGGGACATACGTTGTTCCTTTGATGACCTGCGTGGCAGTATCCAAATCAACATATTCCCGGGATGGTGTGTCTGGAGTTTCACTCGATGGAGCAGATTCAATAATTACACGTTTGAAATTTGCGGCAAGCCATATGGTTGAATTTCCATTTTTGATTTTAACAACTTTATCCGCTTGAAACCATTGCAAACTTGCACCAAGATTTTCGGAGACAGCACGTAAGGGGACTAATACCCGGCCGTTGATTATTTGACCATTGTTAATGGTAGTAGATGTTGGTGCCTCTGCCGCATAACTGGGCTCTGTTGTTAAAGGCAGCAAAAGAAGTGCTGATGAAAGCAAAGAAATCGTCCATTTTTTTATCATAATATAACCTCCTCATAATAAGTTCGCCTTAACTATACTCACGCTTCCCCATTCCTAACACTTTTTAACTATCCAATATTTGTACACCATTTATTGAAATGAATCCATAGTACGTTCTGTTCAAAATTATGATTTGAATGCAAAAAGCAGCCTCACGTGCTAGGCTGCCTTCTTTGAATCGAATAGAGAATTATTGATTCTAATTATATTACGCAACTTTCGCAGCTTGAAATTGGTATAAACCGATTAATGGAGCATGCGTGAACCAGCTAAAAGAGAGGGCAATCTTCATTAACTTCTCTTATCCCATCAACTCATAGAAATACTTAGCTTCCTGAGTCTTATAGAGACTATACCAGGCCTTCAATCTGTCTGAAGCCAATACATCCAGGGCTTTCAGAACATGCACAGTGAATTCTAGCGGGGCTATTCCAGAGGCAGTGATCAATTTGCCATCCGTTACAGCAGACTGCATCTGGTAGAACTCTTCGCCGGTGTACGCGGGACAGATCATTTTGAGGTACTCCAGATCATTGCTTGTATGCGGGCGTGAATTCAATAGTCCAGCCTGGGCAAGCGCCATTGTAGCCCCACAAATCGCTGCCACTAATATATCTTCCTGTATGCATCTCTCAGCAAGCCCGAGGATGGGCTGGTGAATGGCTTCGGTCCATGTCTCTCCACCGGGCAGAATCAATGCATCTGTGCTTGTAATACTGCACTCCTCCACCGTGATGTCGGGCATTATTGCCAGTCCGCCCATTGTAGTGACAAGCGCCTTTTCATTGGCTACGGTAACTATTTCAGATGGGGCTTGACCCTTCTTGTAGTATCTTCCCGAGTTCAGTTCGGCAGTTAAATACCCTATCTCCCAGTCTGCCATGGTGTCGAACACATATAGATATACCTTATTATTCATTTGTACGTCCTCCTTCAAGTCCTTTTCTGTATTATAAAATAGCTTCACTGACAATTGCTGTCAGTGAAGCTATTTTAGCTGAACATATAACAAAGACGCTCAGAAAGTCCTCTCGAGCGTCTTTCTCCTTCTTTTTATAGAAGATAACCCCTTAGTTCTTCCCCCCATACCCCTTATATGTAGCGTAAACGGCATCGGCATACTGATCTGCCAGGATCGGACGGCCATAGGAATCGGTAGCGCCCGGATACCAGTTGTCGCCTCCGTTATAGTGCAGCAATCCGTTATAGATGTTTCCGAATCTGACAATCTTCTCATTCAGGATCAATGCGCCCAGGTATACCTGATCCTGTTCACTGCTGTGATTATACGCGCGGCCGAATTTGGCGCTGAATTGTGAGGCATAGGCATTGCGGGTGTTCGGTTCGACCTGCATCAATCCGTCACCAGCGGATGGGCTGCCGGGCAGGCCTGCTCCGAAGCTGCTCTCCTTCTTAATCACCGCACTCAGCAGCAGTGCGAAATCTCCACCCTTGCCATAAGCATTGTCTGCATTCACGACATAGGTCCAGATTTGGCTTGGAACCTCGGCAGGTTTGGTTACCGAAGGAGGCTGCGAACCCGTATAGATCTTAACCGAGGTCATCTTGTCATTGACACTGTCGCCAACCCAGGAGGAATCTGAGGTATAGGTCCATTTGGCTCCGCCAAAGTTATCATTCTCATAGACTTCAACCGTCCAGCCGCCAGGAACCTTGAGCGAAGACATCCAGTCATTCGGAATTCCGGCAGCATTCAGCTGGGACAGTACATAATTGCCTACTCCCAGGGTTACTGCCTTGCCGCCATAGTTGATGTCTGCATAGAATGTGACTCCGTTTGTTGCCGGGGGTGTGGTTGGCGTAGGTGTAGGGGTCGGTGTTGTTGTTGTTCCGCTCTTCCATAGTGCAGGAACATTAGGCGGCTCCCAGCCTGTGAGGGAAGTATGTGCCTGAAGACAGGTATAAGTACCTCCACTATAGGTCACTGTATCATTTACTGCATATGCCGTATTGGGAGCCCATGCTCCTCTGGCGGCCGCGTTTGCCTGCGGTAAGGCTGTGAAGAATAGGGATAGGAATATGGCTGCAACTACCAAAAGGGATAAGGCTCTGGCTGGAACTTTTTTAATCAATCTCTTAAACCTCCTTTATTTAATTTACCGGTTTCGCCCATTAGGCGAACCACAGGTATATTGTATTGTCGTTTGTGAAAATAATTCCATCAACTTCTCTCCCCGCTCACGCCAAACAAACAATCAAGTCGTCACTGTAGATACGTTATTTCATCTCATCCGAGGAATGAAGAGTCTGGAGGAGACGAGAACGGTGGCTGTACACATCAGTAATTTATGCAAGAAATAAGAAGAAACGGTACTGTCCTTTCATAAAGGCGGTACCGTTTCTGTCTCCGTTCCACATTTCCAGCTTACTCATTCCCTCTCTTCTGCGCAGCTTCCGCCCATTCCGCAACTCTGCGGCTGCTTTCTTCGTCGGACAAATCCTCTATCCTGGTCATCACTGACCATCTTACGCCAAACGGGTCTAATATACTTCCGAACCGGTCCCCGGAAACAAAGTTTGCCACCGGTTCCCTGACTATTGCGCCTCTTGCTGCCGCATTGTCCATAATCTGATCGACATTCATTACGTAGATCCCCAGAGAATAACATGCATTGCCGTCTGCTGGCGGAAGGACCAAATGATATGCCGGATTGGCGGCTCCCAGCTGCAGACGGCCATTGCCGAAATCTATTTCCGCATGAGCAATGATGGTTTCCCCGTTGGCACCGGGATACTCCGTAATATAGTTGACTTTTGCACCGAATACCGTTGTATAGAACTCTATCGCCTCAGAAGGATGGTTTACCGCTATGAATGGGGTGATTGCAGTGAATCCGTCAGGAGTTCCCTTGTTCGTATATTGACCCGTTACTCCTGTATTTTCTTTGCTTGCAGTCATGTATTACTCCTCCTTTAATTGATCAGCTCATGATTATCTCCATAATAAAATAGCTCCACTGACATCCGCTGTCAGTGAAGCTATTAAAGCTGATAATATTCCATTAAGTCCGCCGCAACAGCAACAAGTCTGTCTTTCAGGCTCTGCGGTTCAATAACTTGAATGGATTTCCCATAGGATAGGAGGAGATGCGGGACATACCTCTGAACGGATTGTTCCTCAAGTACGAAGATGGCCTGACAGGATGTCCGCTCTTTCAGATGATGCCCCAGAAACCAATGCATGCATAGATCATCCAGTGCCTCTGCCCTGCCTCCAATAATTACAGAAGTTAACCCTTCTTTGCCCGCTAGATCAGGCAGCAGATTCTGCATGAAGAACTCACGGGCTGAGAAAGCTTCGTCACGCTTAAAGTTCCTTGGCGTCCGCTTGATGGTCAGAATCCGGTCTGCCCGAAAGCTGCGGATCTCATTCTTCAGGTGGCAAAAGCCAACGGTATACCATTTGTTGTTCCAGTACAGAATTCCATACGGGTCTATCACTCTATTCTTAGCGTGCTCCTCACGGCCTGTACGATAATTAATCTCTACAGAGAACCCACTCGCCACAGCCTGCTCCAATTCCGCAAGCACCGGCTGAATAGAAGGAGGACCCAGGCGGTTTATAACTTCAAATCCGGCTAAATGGCGGCTGAGTGTATTTTCCTGCTCCTGATTTGAATACATTTTCAATTTTGCAGCCGCATTGTCTAATGCTTCGCTCATTGGGTATCCGGCTTCTTTTGCAAACATAGCAGCATGAAGCAGTGCCTTCTTTTCTTCCATATCAAACAACAGAGGTGCCCGGATAAAATGATTCAGCAGGCTGTACCCGCCATTATGACCCGCGTCCGATATGATAGGCACTCCGCTGGCACATAGCGCATCTATATACCGGTACACTGTGCGGATATTGATTTCTAACTTCTCGGACATTTGTTTGGCAGTGATTTTCCCGCCGGAGTTCAGCATCCATAGGATAGCCAGCATATTATCGTTTTTGGGCATACAGTCACAACACCCCCCGCCGCAGCTCATAGAAATACTGTACCACCGGATGCTTCAACTCCACCTTCTCCGCCATACCCAAAATCCGCTTTTTCCCGACTCTTCGATCCACCAGCGCAAGAATATTAAGTACCATATCACTGCTCTCCAGGCTTTCCTCTATAGGAGTAGTCAGGAACTTATTCGCAACCACGATGAAATTCGATTTAACGAGTGCAGCTTGTGCGGCCAAAAGCTCTTTGGCGTGTTCCGTACTTTTTCTGCTTCTGGCCATTACGATTAGGCGATCCTCCGGCACGGGTCCCTTGGTGGTTTGCCTGACCGCCTCTATATCGTCCTTGCTGACAGGAATCAGGAGTTCCGGATCATTCTTAATCTCCAGCTCTGTCTGATACCATCTGATCGTGTTCGATTTATCGCCCATATTGAGTATGCTCTTCTTATCCACCGAGATATAACAGATTCCCGATTTATCAGGAAAATAACGGTAACCTGGTGCGCGGTATTCTACCCTACCCGCTAGCGCAGGACTGAGAAAGCCCTCCAGCTGCTGCTTCAACTTGCTCCAGGACATGTACTCCCACCTTCCATATACAAAAATGAGGAACGGCTTGCTGGCTCCGGGCTCGTCCCTTCCCCATCATCCGATCCTCAGTCTCATGTCTATTCTATTTGCTACTTGAATCAGCGAATCAGTATGTCCAGCTTAGCAATGACATCTGAAAGAATGCTCTGTGGTACTTTACAGATGAACGCTGCCTGTCTGGATTGCCAATCGAGACTCTTTACTTGATCCGCAAGGATAACCCCTTCAATGGGTAGATCCTGCGGTATGACTACTTCAAAGGGGTAGCCCTTTGGTTTAGAAGCTACCGGACAGAGCAAGGAAAGTCCGACTTTACCATTATAAGAAGCAGGAGACACGACCAAGGCCGGGCGTTTGCCTGCCTGTTCATGCCCCGCTTGCGGGTGGAACTGCAGCCATATCAAGTCACCCCGATCCGGTACATACCCGCCCGTTACCATATTTCCCGTCCTTGCTGCCCGCCTGTAGAGACCTCATTATGGAGATTTTCCGGGGTGACCCGGGACAGGATTTCGTCCAGTGTGGCCGACTTCGGCTTGATGATAAGATGTCCATCTTCCACATCAAGATCGACTTCGGAGCCTTCCTCAATACCGACCTTTAGAGCAAGCGATTTAGGAATGCGAATGCCCAAGCTGTTGCCCCATTTCTGAACCTGAAACATAGAACCGCCTCCTAGAATGTATAAACAAAGTGTAAACAAAGTAATTTGAGAAGTCAAATCATGTCGAGGATATATAAAACAGAGGAACGGCTTGCTGGCTCCGGGTTTACCCCATCCCATTCAGCCGATCCTCACACTTTTTACGTCTATATCTATTTTCTACACGGATTTCTAGAATCCTGGCCGCCTAATTCCCAAGCTCGTCCGCACCGTCCTGCTCTCTGCTTCCAAACTCATCGAGCAGCGCGCGCACTTCACGGGTAGACTTGGTGTTCATTAAGTTATTTCTTAACTCACTTGCTCCGCGGAAGCCGCGGACATAGATTTTGAAGAAGCGTTGCAGCGGGCTGAACGAACGCGGCTTCGTATTGTTTACATACTATCTCTAGAACCATTTTTTTATATTGCTCTATATCTCCAATTTAGTACATACAACAACAACATTTCGGTCGATTTTGTTATGTTGCTCTTATATCTTCAAATTAGAGCATACTACAATCAACATGTATATACTTGCAATTATCAGAGCTCACTTTTTGTGAGGAAGGAGCAGTCAAAGATGGATAAATGGCCACCTATCGAAAAAATACATGAGGCGTACAGCGCAATCGCAGATGAACGTGTCGTTCTAAGCGAGGGTACCGCAAAGGTTGCGTCCTCCAATCGAGCAAAAGAATATACCGTTACTTGGCGGGACGGATTTTATACTTCCAATGACAACGCCTCCTACTGGCAGGGCTACGCCGGTTATCCGATGATAGCTGTGCTGCTGCTGCAAGAAAAACTAACGTTAAATCGTTCAGTTGCCGCCTACTTCACAGGAATCAACTGGACGGAGCTCAACGCAAAATATAAATCCAAGTTTGCGAAGGCTGTTGCTGAGATTATGGATGGACTGAAAGAGGAAGGCGTGGATTGCATTGCTATAGACAACGAGATAAACGCCGTCTACGAACAAATCAAACAGCTAGATATCCAAACCAAACGCAGCAGTGTAAAGCCACCGAAGTCGAACGACAAGGAGCAGTAAAGTAGTGGTCACGTCAATAAGAGAACAGATATTTGAGCAGAGCGAAACCCCAAGCGCTCCAGTTTCATCTGCACTAATTCCAAACATCAATAATATGCTTGGTGTCCGCCTCCCCCCGCTACGAAAGCTGGCAAAAGAAATAGCGAAAGACGATTGGCGCTCTTATCTTAACCTCCCTGAAAACCAGTTTTTTGAGGAATTCATGCTACAGGGGATGGTTATAGGTTATGTAAATACAGATGTCGAGGAGTTACTGCACTATATCGCCAAATTCATACCACAAATCGACAATTGGTCGGTTTGTGATAGCTTTTGTGCCGGATTAAAGTTTACCCACACAAATCTGGAGCGCGTATGGGATTTTCTAATGCCTTACTTCAGAACTGATAAAGAATATGGCAGCAGCTTGGGCTATTTCAATTGCTTTTGTAAAATTTCCAGAACCCACATTGGCATTTTTGAATCAAAATGAACTGGATGATATAACCTACAATAAAGCATTGCAGAAAATAACGGAATCCTACCGCGTAGACAAAAATACTAAATTAATGATTCGAAACATGAAGCGCTAAGAAAGGTGACTTTCGTAATCTTGCTCTTATATTCCCCAAAAAGCACAAAGTCTTTTTTACGGGATATACTTAACACGGAGGTGAAAAAAACATGACCAATCGCAATCAGATGAATGTAGAACATGATATTCCTATACTGCGGCATAGGGAAAAACCGAAAGAACCTGACACGGTGACAGACGAGCAATGGCAAGCCATTATCAACAACGACGCGTCTTACAACGGTAAATTTTTTTACGCTGTCAGATCAACGGGGATTTTTTGTTATCCTTCATGCAAATCCAGACCTCCAAAAAGAGAGCATGTTGGCACCTACAAATCTGCCGATCAAGCATTAACGCAATTTCGTCCTTGTAAACGATGTAAACCTACCGGAACGCGATTGCCGAATGAAGAATGGATCGCAACGGTGACGGACTACATCAATCAAAATTATAATAAGAACTTAAATCTGGAGCATCTCGCGGAAATTTGTCATGGTACGCCTTATCATCTGCAGCGAACATTTAAGAAGGTTGTAGGAGTAACTCCATCTGTGTATATTCAGAATTTACGAATTAATTACGCCAAGCAAATCTTGATTAAAACGGAAAAACCAATCTCAGAAGTTGGGGAAAGTGTGGGATTGGTTAATCCTCCTTATTTTATTACGTTATTCAAAAAAATTATTGGAACTACACCGGAAGACTTTCGCCATTGGCACAAACATAATACAAAGGAGACTGTGAAAATGTCAAATGACAATCAATCCATTAATTGGACACTGCTTACACAAGGGGAATGGAATTTGCATATCGCTGTTACTGATGAAGGGCTTTGTTTTGTAGGTTCGAACAATCATCCCTATGAAGAACTGGTGAAATGGGCAACGGTTCATTATCCAAATAAAACGCTAGTCCAGGATGATGAAGGCTTACTGCTCTATTCAAATGAAATTGCACAGTATCTTCAGGGAACACGCAAATCTTTCAGTTTTCCAATTGTCGTAAAAGGCACCCCATTTCAGGAGGCGGTATGGAGCGCACTTAACCAAATTCCATACGGGGAGATACGTTCTTACTCTGATATCGCAACACTCATAAATAAACCATCGGCGGTGCGGGCAGTCGGTACAGCAATAGCGGATAATCCCGTTCTTATTACAATTCCATGCCATCGTGTAATTGGTAAAAATGGAGAACTTAGCGGTTATCGGGGCGGAAGAGACATGAAAACGAAATTACTTGAATTGGAACAAAGCGGCTTTAACAAAGAAGGGAGTGGCATGAATGTCTGAGCAATCTGACATATCATTGACCAATGTGGACTGGCAAGCAGTGCATCAGTTCCTTGATGAGCATGGTTATGCAAGGTTGCCTCGTTTAATTGATTCAGATGTATGTTCATCGCTTATAGAGGGTTACGACGATGATGAACTTTATCGTAGCACAATCGACATGAAACGCTATGGATACGGGATCGGGGAGTATAAATATTTCAATGCTCCTCTTCCGGCCGCGCTTCAACAAATGCGTGAACAATTGTATCCGGAGCTTGCCAAAGCGGCCAATCGGTGGTTAGAAAAATCGGGTCAAGCATCCAGATATCCTGAATCATTATCTGACTTTTTACTTCAATGCCATCAAGTAGGTCAAAATCGTTCCACGCCATTAATTCTGAAATATAATTCAGGTGGCTATAATTGCTTACATCAGGATCTTTATGGGGAAATATATTTCCCTTTCCAAGTCGTTTTTACACTGAATCAGCGAGAAAAGGATTATACAGGCGGTGAATTTTTGCTTGTTGAGCAAAAACCACGTGCTCAAAGTAGAGGCCATGTAATTGCTTTGAATCAAGGAGAAGGGCTTATCTTTCCAACTCAATATCGTCCGGTTCAAGGCAATCGTGGGTATTATCGGACAACGCTTAGACATGGTGTTGGCACCATTCACTCCGGCAACAGATATAGCATGGGAATTATTTTCCATGACGCAAAATAGTTGAAAACCCACAATTCACTGTCTGTAATTAGTCTGAATTTCCTTGCTAACAGTAAGATTAGTAATATTTCAAAGCATCCTGCAAATCATATTGTTTTATTGAAAATATGCTAAGCAGTGAGTGAAAAATAGTATAAATTCAAGAAAAAGGAGCTGGTTATCATTTTTAATTCATCAAGTAATGACCCATATTTGCCTCTTGAGTACAATACTTTTTCACTAAATATAACCACCTTATTACATTAATATACAAAGATCGGAGAATGCAATGAAAGCGAATCGAATGGAGGCATTTAGCGATGGTGTTTTGGCAATCATTATTACGATTATGGTACTTGAATTCAAAACCCCTGAAGGCAATGAAGGGCATGTTCTACTACCGCTCGTACCGAAAATTATAAGCTATATGCTGAGCTTCATTTATATCGGAATTTACTGGAATAATCACCATCACTTGTTACACTTAATTAAGTATATGAATGGAAAAATCATGTGGTTAAATTTATTACTCCTTTTTTGGGTTTCTCTAATACCATTTACAACCGCATGGATGGGAGAAAATCAATTTGATCCCACACCAACTGCAATTTACTTTATTATTCATTTGTTGGCGGCTACTTCCTATTTGTTATTGCAACATGCTATTTTGGGTCAGCATCACAAAGAATTCCCACTTGCTAAAATTATTGATAATGGATTTAAAAATAAAATCACTCCTATACTGTACTTTCTTGCTGCTGTTTTTGCCTATATTAATATTGCATTATCTTTTTTATTTTATGTTATTGTAACCGCCATTTGGTTTATTCCAGATAAACGTATCGAATCTGCATTGGAAATTAAATAACTGGACAATGAAAAGTTCTCACGTTTAAGAAGCAATCGAATCCGCATCAGAAGAGGCTGATTTTTGATAACAGAATGTGAATTAAAAAGGAGGGTTGTTGTCCAGTTTAATTCGGCCATCCTCCAGAAACAGAATCAATTTATCCCATTAATTTAGGCAGTAACCTATCGCTTCGCCAATTTACTTTTGGACAGCGTCCGGTTTAGCCCCCTCCCCATTCAGCCGATCCTCACACTTTTTACGTCTATTCTATTTTCCACACGGATTTCTAGAATCCTGGCCGCCTAATTCCCAAGCTCGTCCGCCCCGTCCTGCTCTCTGCTTCCAAACTCATCGAGCAGCGCGCGCACTTCACGGGTAGACTTGGTGTTCATTAAGTTATTTCTAAGCTCACTTGCCCCGCGGAAGCCGCGGACATAAATCTTGAAGAAGCGTTGCAGCGGGCTGAACGAACGTGGCTTCTGGCCCGAATACTCATCATAGAGATCCAGATGCAGCCGCAGCAGATCAAGCAGTTCCGCGCTGCTGTGTTCCTTCGGCTCCTGCTCGAACGCAAACGGATTCTGAAAAATCCCGCGCCCGATCATAATCCCGTCCACACCGTACTCTTCAGCGAGCCTCAGGCCCGTCTGACGGTCGGGGATATCACCGTTGATGGTCAGCAGGGTATGCGGTGCGATCTCGTCACGGAGCTTCTTGATCTCCGGAATCAGCTCCCAGTGGGCATCCACCTTGCTCATTTCCTGCCGGGTACGCAGATGAATCGACAGATTCACAATGTCCTGCTGCAGGATATGGGTTAACCAGCCGCGCCATTCACCCAGGTCAGTGAACCCGAGTCTTGTCTTGACACTGACGGGCAATCCCCCGGCTTTGGCCGCCTGGATAATCTCCGCTGCGAGCTCGGGACGGCAAATCAGGCCGCTTCCCTTCCCGTTCTCTGCTACATTGGCTACAGGACAACCCATGTTAATATCGATGCCCTTGAAGCCTTCCTCGGCCATGCCGATGCTCATCTGGCGGAAGTATTCCGGCTTATCGCCCCAGATATGAGCGACAATCGGCTGTTCATCCTCTGTATAAGTCAGACGCCCGCGCACAGCATGGTGCCCCTCCGGGTGACAATAGCTCTCTGAATTCGCAAACTCCGTGAAGAACACATCCGGTCTGCCCGCTCTGCTTACGACATGGCGAAACACGACATCCGTCACATCCTCCATGGGTGCCAGTATGAAAAAAGGGCGTGGTAGTTCACGCCAGAAATTATTCATCATATTAAAAACCTCTCTATAAATAACAAGATAATAAAGCAAATTATATCATAATCCCGGGACAAACATACTTACCCAATAAATTCATATAAGACGGAACGGCTCGCATATGGTAAAATAAAGCAGAATTCACTTTCCAGGTGAATGTAACTTCAAGCGATTAAGAAGGAGAATGAATATGAGAATATGCAGTGACAACGCTCCGTGCAAAGTCTGAACCGGACGAAACTGCACGGAGCGGATTAAGTTCGTCCGATCGGCTTTGCACTTTCATTGAATCGTTAAGAATTCATTGAAAGAGGAGCAGAGTCATGATAACAACATTCAAAATGAACCTCAGGGAGCTTCGTACTTTCCTGATTTTATGGATTACACAGTCCTTCTCGGCACTGGGCAGTGCAATGACCGCCTTTGCCCTGGTGATCTGGTCTTATCAGCAGCATGGATCGGCTCTGACCAGCGCTCTGTTGGTTATCTGTTCCTACGCACCTTATGTCCTGCTCAGTATCTTCGCAGGTGCACTGAGCGACCGGTGGAACAAGAAGGCTACGATGCTGATCAGTGACAGCTTTGCGGCACTTTGTACCTTTACGGTCCTTATACTGATGACAATGGGTAAACTCCAGATCTGGCATCTGTATCTGATCAATACCTTAACTGGCGTAATGAACACTGTACAGCAGCCGGCGTCGGATGTAGCCATTAGCCTGCTGGCTCCGCAGCAACATTACCAGAAGGTCAGCGGAATGCGTTCCTTTTCTAATTCGCTGGTTACCATATTGACGCCTATACTCGCCACTTCAATACTTTCCTTTACCAGTATCCGGGTTGTGATCCTGTTTGATTTGATTACCTTTGCCACAGCATTCATGGCATTGCTGTGCTGTGTCCATATCCCGCAAGTTCCCAAGCGGAGCAACACCGATAGCGAGACCCTATTGCAATCGGCTTCAAGCGGCCTGCGGTATCTCAGGGATAACCGGGGAATTCTGGATTTGATCCTTTTTTTGGCCGTGATCAATTTCACCGCCTCCATCTTCAATGCTGCCCTGCCCGCAATGATGCTCTCACGGGCGGGTGGCGGAGAGCTGGCGCTGGGTATGGTCAACGCTGTTACAGGGATAGCCATGATGCTTGGAAGCATTTCGGTTGCTATATTGCCGCCGCCCAGAAGCCGGGTCCGGGTCATTTGTAATTGCCTGCTTTTCTCCATGAGCACCGAGAATTTCTTCCTTGCCTTTGGCAGAAGCACGCCTATATGGTGTTTGGGTGCAATCCTCGGATGGATATTCATTCCTGTTATGAACGCTAATATGGATGTGCTGTTCCGCTCCACAATTCCTATTGAGATGCAGGGGCGTGTCTATTCGGCAAGGAATACCTTACAGTTTTTCACCATTCCATTGGGATATCTGTGCGGCGGTATATTGGTAGACAGGGTGTTTGAACCCTTTATGGCAGGGCAGCCGCTAGGCAGCCTGTGGGTCTCACTGGTCGGAACAGGCAAAGGCTCCGGAGCAGCTTTGCTATTCCTGGCCATCGGAATTACCGGTGCATTATCTTGTCTGCCGTTCCGGGCGGACAAACATATCTGGAGGTTGGAGGAATAGCTTCTTCTCCCCCAACTGCAATTAGCACAGGGCAGCCGTAGAGCTGCCCTGTGCTTTTCAATTTCGCGCCGTATCCCAATCACGCATGTATTAATATAGATGTTTCCAATTATTCATAATTCATCCTAATTCTGATGAATACGTTAACATCCTGATCGTATGCTATAAAGTCTGACCTCACTGAAATCACTTAGAGGAGGAAAATGGATGTCGTTCAGGTTCCGGAAACTCAGTGTATGGTTTACAGCTTTGTTATTGCTGGCAGGTGCTTATGCATACCCGGGTTATGAAGTGAAGGCTGAAGGTGCAGCAGGCTATTACCACACCTCAGGCAACAAAATCGTGGATTCCGCAGGTAATCCCGCTGTATTCAACGGACTGAACTGGTTTGGCTTCGAAACTGCGAATTACTCTCCGCATGGGCTGTGGTCCCGTTCCATGGATGATGTGCTCGATCAGATCAAGACGGAAGGCTATAACCTGATCCGGCTGCCCTACTGCAACCAGATGTTCGATTCAGGCTCTGCGGCCAATAGTATCGATTATGCCAAAAACCCTGATCTGACCGGCCTTACGCCGGTGCAGATTATGGATAAACTGATTCAGAAGGCCGGGAACCGCGGCATCCGCATTATCCTTGACCGGCACCGGCCGGATTCCGGCGGGCAATCGGCGCTGTGGTATACGGCGGCCTATCCAGAAACCCGCTGGATCAGCGACTGGGTGATGCTGGCGCAGCGCTACGCAGATAACCCAACAGTCATTGGAGCCGATCTGCATAATGAACCGCATGGTACGGCAAGCTGGGGGACAGGAAATGTCACCACAGACTGGCGGCTGGCCAGTGAACGGGCAGGCAATGCGATTCTCGCCGCGAATCCGAACTGGCTCATCCTTGTCGAAGGCATTGAAACCAACGTTCAGGGCAACTCCAGCAGCTATTGGTGGGGCGGGAACCTGACCGGTGTGCGTAATTACCCCGTCACGCTTACAGTACCGAACCGTGTGGTCTATTCCCCGCATGATTATGGTCCCGGCGTTGCCTCACAGACTTGGTTCAGCGCCGCCGACTTCCCCAATAATCTGCCGAAGCTGTGGGATGATACCTGGGGATACATCAGTAAGGAACAAATTGCCCCGGTTCTTGCCGGAGAATTCGGCGGGCGCAGCGTGGATACCCTCTCGGCGGAAGGGAAATGGCAGCATGCGCTCGTAAGCTACATCGGCCAGAACAATCTCTACTGGACGTACTGGAGTCTGAACCCGAATAGCGGAGATACCGGAGGGCTGCTGCTGGATGACTGGACCTCCTGGAATGCGCCGAAGCAGGCTATGCTGGATCTTATTATGAAGCCGGTCACCTTCACCCCGATTGGTGATCCTGGCGGACCCGGGGAAGGACCGGGATCGGGCGACCCTCATGCCACATTGCTCTACCGTGCCGGAGAGACGGGGACGGCCGTTAACTCGATCCGGGCCAGCCTGCAGCTGAAGAACGAGTCTGCTGTCTCTATTCCGCTGAATGACCTTACGATACGTTATTGGTACACCAGAGACGGAGGTGCCGCTCAGACGCTGGAATTTGATTATGCGGTCATCGGCAAAGAAAAGCTGCTGACGCAGATCGTCCCTCTGACTACACCGCGGGCAGGGGCCGATACCTATGCGGAGATCGGATTCACGGCGGGTGCAGGCTCACTCGCAGCTTCCGGCACAACCGGGGACATCCAGTTCCGCATTCATAACACTAACTGGTCGAATTACAACCAGGCCGATGACTATTCGTTCCGGCCGGCCCTCACCAGCTATGCCGCGAATGACCGCATCACCGTCTATTATCAGGGCCAGCTGATCTACGGGATTGAACCCTAATTGTCTGAATTGACCATAGCTGGCAGGCTGTGTAGTGGGTACGCTTAAGGTGCATCAGCACCTTAAGGGAGGATGAAAGAAATGTATGAGCACCATAGACAGACACTGGAGAAGCTGGCGGGGAAGCTTGAGAGGGACCCTTCCTGTCTGGCGGTAATCACCAGCGGTTCGGTAGCCCAGGGAACGGCCAAGGAAACCTCGGATGTGGATGTTCATCTCGTAGTAACTGATGAAGCCTATGAAGAGTATGACCGGAAGAATATGCTGTCCTACGTGGACCGGGAAGTCAGCACCTATGAAGGCGGATACGCCGATATCAAAGTGATCAGCCGCCGGTTCCTGGAGCTTGCCGCCGAGCGGGGCAACGAGCCGACGAGGTATGCTTTTACCGGTTCAAGCGTTGTATTCTCCAGAATCCCGGAGCTGGGCGAACTGGTCGCCCGAATCCCTGTCTATCCTGAAGAGAGCCGGGAACGCAATCTGCGGGACTTTTGCGCCCAGATCTTCCTGTATGCTTTCTATTTCGCCAAAGAAGCGGCCCGGAAGAACGACGCCTACCTGCTCGCTCATACCGCCAGCAATCTGGTTTTCTTCAGCGGACGAATGATTCTCGCTTATAACCGGAGGCTCTTTCCAAGCCACAAGGGGCTGCTGGATGCTGTAGATGCTGCAGAAGTTAAGCCGAAGGACTTCCGTAAGCTCGCCACAGAGCTGCTGCAGGCACCCGGCGCCGATAAGAGTATGCGCTTCGCCGCGAAGGTGCTGGCTTTCTATAATCACGGCCTAACCTTCGAGCAGGCGCTGGGGATTTATGTGCTGAACAACGAGCGCTCCTGGATAGAGCAGCCTCCTTCCTTGCAGGACCGTTAATACCAAACAGCGACTCTCCGTTGATGGAGAATCGCTGTTTTGACGTTTGGACTATGGATGGATGGGTTGCTTCATAGATAGACCCGGTGCTGCTGCGCCTCGGCCATGATCAGGGATTGAAGGTGTACCCTTTCCCATGTCGCTTCCAGCTGCTCTGCCCTTTGCCCGCTCATTATTTCTGCAAAAGCCTCCAGCTGATTGACATAATAGTTCATCGGCGCGAATTCACACAGGGTGCTGCGGTTGTCCGGCAGATCATGCCGTATCTTGATTTTGTAGAAGCCTTTGACCGGCCGGAAGAAATCCGGGACCGTCAGCACCGTATGTTCGAAATACAGCGTATGCGAAGCCCGGAAAGGCAGCTCGAAGGAAGTGAGACACTCGGCCTCCAGACCGTTCTTATATTGCAGCGCCGCCTGAAAGGTCCAGTCACAGCCCTCCGGCCCGTCAAACGCCGACTGCGCCCTTATTTCACTAGGCTGAAGACCGATAAGGGCCTGCAGAAACTGCAGCCAATAGCAGCCCAGATCGGCAAAAGCGCCTCCGCCCTTCGCCTTGACACTGCGGTAATTCCCGGCATATCTGTCCCTGGCAGGTACGGATATTCTGGTACTAATCCTGCGGAGAGGACCGAATTCCCCGGAGTCGACTATAGATTTCAAGGCTTGCTGCCAGGGGTGGAAGGCAATCATCAGACCTTCGGCGAGCTTCGGAGCGTCGGAGCTTTCCCGTACCAGCCGTAACCGTTCAGCTTCTCCGGGATGCAGGCACATCGGCTTCTCTACCAATACATGCTTCCCCGCCTTCAATGCCCGGACTGCCCATTCTGCATGCAGCTCATTGCTGAGTGCAATATATACCCCATCCAGACCGCCAAGCTCCAGCAGCTCCTCCAGACTGTCCGCCACATAAGGAATCCGGTAAGCTTCCGCCAGCTTCACTGCCTTATCGAGCGTACGGTTGGCGATTGCGGTTATCCTGACCTTCTCCACAACCCTTGCAGGCTCCAGTAGGGCCGGTACAGCAATGTTCGAGGCACCCAGGATACCGAGCTTATAGGCCGGCTGATCACACCCGCTCTTCATACATGCGTCAGCGCCGCATAGGTATTCAGGTACAGCACATTGCATTTGGAGCAGGCCGGCGACAAGCCCTCATCCAGAATCCGCCGCAGCCTGTCATAGCGGGCAGAATTCCATATTTCCGTCAGCGGCTGCTCCTTCACATTGCCAATAGCCAGCTCGCCAAAAAATTTGCACGCACTCACCATCCCGTTCGGAGCAATATCCACCCGGGTACTGAGCGCCAGACATTTCGACGTACTGCGGGAGAGCATCGGCTTGCCGGCCACAAAATCCTCGATTTCATCAAAGTCTAGCCCCGGCTGGTAACGGATTCGGGTATTATGCCAGGTGTTGCTGTTGATCCGCTTCAGGTCTTCGGTCAGCCTGGTGACATTCTCCGGCTTGATATGGTATTTGAAGGCATGCCAGCTGCTCCGGTGATCCGGCGGAAGCTCGGCCAGCCACTGGAAGTGTTCATCGTAGAAGCGGTCCATCTCCAGACTGGTTTCCGCAGAGATGTACCACGGGAAGCAGAGCAGGACCAGATCGACGCCCTTGTGCTCAAAAAACTCTACCAGCTCGTACAATCTACCGATCATATTGTCATTAATCACATTGTGCACAGAGATCCGGCCGCGGAAGCGGCCTTGCTTGCGAAGCTCGAGCAGCCGTTCTACGCTCTCGACCACCTTGTGAAATGAACCTTTGCCGCGCAGCAAATCATGCTCCTGCTCGAACCCCTCGATCGGAATCAGCAGCTCCAGATTGTCGGAGATTGCACACAGCTCTTCTTCATACTTAGGAATCAGATAGGCATTGGTACAGATCGTAGTGTCCCGGGGATGCTCTTGCAGCAGCTCCAGAATCTGCTTAGTATTCCGGTGAAACAGCGGCTCGCCGCCCCATAAATACAGGCGGGACTGCGCTTCATCCGTCTCCTCCAGCAGCCTACGGATCATCTCCACATCCATATCCAGATTCTGCTCGGCGGTGTCCATATCATGATGATAGCCGGATTCATTCCATTGGTAGCAATGCTTGCAGCGGAGATTGCAGCGGTTGGTCAGCTTCAGCGACATAATCTCCGGCATAACGGTTTTGAACCCTGGATCTAGCTTGCGTTCCCTGTGCGGGACCACCACATTCTTAATCGTACGTTTCAGGGCCTCAAAGGACTTGGCGTCCAGGCTCACTCTACTGGTAGGCTGCATTAGCTTCTCCCTTCTGCTGCGGATAGCTGCTCCGCATAGCTTGCCGCATAATCCGGGTACCGGCCCCTGGCTGACCGGAGGTTGTCCGCCAGCTTGCGCAGCTCCTCACGGTCAAAGCCCGATTCGGCCCACTCCCCGTAACGGATGCCGTAACCCAGCTCCACCCACAGATCGCTGTTAATCTTCTCATGCGGGCCGAAGGGGTCCAGCAGCACCAGCGGTGTGCCCGAAGCCAGGGAATCAATCAAGGCTCCGCCTCCCGGCTTGCTGATGACTGCGGATGCCTGCCGGATGACGCCATACATCCCGTCCTGGTAGTTACGGCAGGGCGGATAGCGGTCCGGCTGGCTGCCGGTTACCTCGGCAAAAGGCGGGAAAGTATACTCCCCGCTGCTGTCACGCTTCCAGGTCCGCCACTCCGGATCGTTCATATAATAACGTCTTCCATGGATGGCCGCTCCAATCTCCTGAGCACTGTAAGCGGCGATATCCAGTTCATACCCTGCCGACTCCAGGCTGTCAAACTTCTCGCGGAAGGTTCCAATTCCCCAGCCGCCGCCGTGAACAACCAGTCTCCCGTTCCTGGCCGCAGCGGGCAGCGCTTCCGCGGGTCCGGCGTCTATGCTGCACAGAATCTCCTGTTTCTCGGGATCATACATGCTTACTTCACGGTAGTTTTCTGCGTAACGGGGGTTCAGCCTGCGGAGGTTCTTCCACGACGGCGAGAGATCGGCATCAATATAGAGCAGATCGGCTTCCACCGGAAAACCGGCTATCTCCCGGTACCTGTCCATCACATGCACCCAGTGCCCGGATAATACAATGAAGCGCTGCCGTTCTTCCTGCTTCCATCGCTGAAATAACTGTTCAACGGCTGCAGCATCCAGGCTGCTCCGGATATCCGACGGTATTTTCTGTGAGGTCAGGGCTACGGCGAAGCTCTGCTGGTACGCCTTGCGGCTGTTGTCCGTCTGCTGTTTTTTGCTGTCCGGCATGAGTGCTTCAAATACTTCAATCTCCGCCTGGAGGCCAAGTGCGGTTAGTCTCCGTTCAATCAGCAGGCCGGGGACATAGAAGCCCAGACCAAAACCAGAACATAGAATAGTCACGGTGTTATTCATTGGAGGGTCCCTTTCTTTATCGCAGTATAGTGTAGCCCGTGCGCAGAAGCGATTCATCCAGCTTGCGGGTGATTCTGTTCCTGCTGTCTTCATCCCGGTAAGCGAGTGCAGCATACAGCTTGCCTTTGGAGGAACCTGAACCGGTGGACCGGGAAACGTCAGGAGGCTGGAGTGTGCCCGAAGCCAAAGGAATCACACCTTCCCCCGCTCCCTGCGAAAATAATATGCCTTCCCGCTCAAGCCGCCCCAGCAGATCTGCATAATGAACCTCACCCATGGTTGCCAGCGGCACCTGTAACAGGCAGGTATGCATTCCCTCCTGCTTGAGCTGGCGGTCTACATTATGCTTGATCAGACTCATCGACTTCCGGGCATTGATCTCGACCAGAGGGGCGAGGCTTCCGTCACGCAGTAGCATGGAATCCACGCATACATCACCGTAATAACCGTCTGCATACAGCTCCCGCCCAATGCTGTGCATGGTTTCCCAATACCCTTCCCGGTCCAGCCTGTCTAACAGAGACGGCTCCGGGGAATGTGACTCCCCGAAGGCAAAACCATGGTTAACCAGCTGCTGAACGGACAATATCGAGATCCGGCCTTCCGGATCAATGTGAAATTGGCAGGAGAAGTCGGTCTCCCGGTCCAGCAGCGGTTCGAGCACAAACCGGATTCTTTTGTCCCCGTTCCGGCTGGACTCCAGATACCCGGCCATTCGGCGTAGTATCCGCTCAGAGTCCACGAGCTGATTGCCTTTGCCGGATACACCATACTCATCCTTGATCAGAAAATCCCCCTTCTCCAGCAGCGCTTGTCCTGATTGCAGCAGCTCTTCCACACTATGGACAACAAGAGCGATATTCGGCAGCAGCAGCCTGTCCCGCATAGCAGCAGAATAGGTTTTGGTGTTCACTAGGCGTACAGTCTGTTCATCCGGGAGAACGGGCCGAAGCTTATACCGCTTAATCGCCTCATGCGTTCCGGGAAGCACGGCAAAGGGCTCAAGCCATGCTCCTTCCGGTATTAAGCTGTCAGGTTCCTGCCCGGGGTTCAGCCTGCCCAGCAGTTCAAAGACATTCAGTGCGTTCTGTGCTGTGCCGGGTACCTCCGCTCCCAGGGTTAACGGATTCCTATTCGTCCTGAATGAATAATTGAGAGATTGCAGATAGTCATATTGGGCCTTGTCCATCCCCTGACGGGTTAATAGAATATCTCCGCTCCCGCAGAAGACAAACAGCATCTCATCCATGGCCTGTACGATAGCCAGAGCCTTCGCATCAGGAACAGACGGCAGAGCAGCCAGGTCTTCCTCCCGCCAGTAGCGCTCCGACTCCAGGCTGCCGCAGTGTACAGCGTGCTTCATCGTACGGCAAGCTCGGCGACATACGCAGAGAAACGGTCCACCGATTTCAAATGTTCAAGATCAAAGGTATCAAAGTCTACTTCGACATCGAATACGTCTTCGATTCTCAGAATAAAGTTGATGATTTGCAGCGAATCCAGTGCGGCGTCCAGCGTCAGATCGGAAGCTCCGTTCAGCGTCTGAAGCAGGCCCGGTTCCTCTTTAATTTCAGCGATAATCTCAATGACCTTCTGCTGCATGTGTATACCCCTTTCAGTATGCATATTAGAAATGAATAGAATGAATATACCAAAAGAACGACTGTTAATATATGGTTGAATACGCCAAAATATTCAGATATACTAGGATGGATTCCAGGTGTCTATCATAAGGAAGCAGGAAACGGAGGTTTGTGTTATGGAAGTTTTTCCGGTCTTTACTGGGGAATATCTATTTGACTCCTGTTCGCCGGTACAAATGCTCCTGACTCAGGAAACGGTTACTTCCGTACGTCATCAGCACGATTTCGTAGAGCTCGCCTATGTGGTTCAAGGAGAAGGCATCCATCTGGCAGGCGAGGATAAAATGCAGGTTATGCAGGGGGATTTGTTAGTTATACCGCCCGGAGTCTCCCATGTCTTTCAACCGCAGGATCTGACCGGTGCAGAGCCGTTCCTCATCTTCAATTGTATGCTCAGGCCTGAGCTTGGCAGGATTCTCGGCGGGCTGCCGGAGCCCTTCGCTGAAGAGGAGATGTTCCCGCTCCTGAAGCTTCTGGAGGTGAAGCAATGGTTCGGGTATAGAGGCAAAAGCATGGAGCTTGCCTTATTGCTCCGCCGTATGCACGAGATGCAGAGCTGCGGCTCACTTAGGGATAACCAACAGCAGTTATATCCGTTGCTATTCGAACTGGCGGACCTCATTATGCCCGCAGCCGCCCTTCCTTTCGCTCAGCAGTCCGGGATGGACTATGATCCGCTGCATGACGTCATCCTGTATATGATCAGTCATTTCAGAGAGAAAATCACGCTGAAGGAGATGAGCCGGCAGATTGCCGTGAGCTCCCGCCAGTTTCAGAGATTATTCAAAGTGAAGACCGGCAGATCCTATATCCAGATGCTCCAGGAAATCCGGATGAAATATAGCTGCCTCCTGCTGATGTTCACGGAGCTTGGGGTACAATCCATTGCGCTTGAGGTCGGAATTTACGACATGAAATATTTCTACCGGCTATTCCGTGAATATAGCGGTATGACCCCTGCTTCCTATCGAAACCGGTTGCAGAGTCACTTTTTGTCGGCGAAGGAGATGATGAGCAGTGCTGAACATTGCTCCCATTAAGAGTACCCCCTACCCTACCCTGCGCAGCTGCATCGATGACTGCATCCAGTCTGTTGCGCAGTGGCAGGGAGCGGACAGCAAGTGCATGTACGGCAATGCCTGGCAGATGTCCTTTGCAGCACAGCAGTCCCCGGATCAGCCGTTGATTGAGCGGTTAATGCTGCCGCGGATCAGTACAGAATCTCTCTCTGCATACCATGGCCTTACATTCAGTTACATAGAACGGAAGGGTCCGGCCATGGATAAGAACTTTATGCTGGACCTCCTGGAGAGCCGGCTGTCTTCGGGAATGCCGGTGCTGGTTGGCTTCGATTCCTATGACTGCCCCTGGTGCGTGGCCTTCCGCAGGCTGCATACCAGCCATGCCTGTCTTGCCGTTGGTCTGGACCGGCCCGGCAACATCATCTATCTGACGGATGCCTATTACGGCAAAGAGCTTGAAGCCATAGATTTCGATATCCTTGAGCAAGCCTGCCATTTCTATGCCTTATTTGACCGTTGTGAGTCTACGCATTCATACACGGAATGGCAGACTACGCTTCAAGGAATGCTGACGAATCAAGCCAATCAGGTTCAGCCGGGCGAGGTTGCTGCTAATCTCCAATCCTATGCCGGGACCTATCTGCACACAGGGATTCCCGCCGATAATTCTGCCGAAGCCGGTTCCCGCTTCAAGCTCTACGCCAACGCCCTGCCCATCAGCCGGATCCGGTTCAGCCAGTTCCTGCAGTTGCTTAACCGCGAGGCCTCTGTACCTGCACTCTCCCGGGCCGCCGAGGGCTACCGTCATGCAGGCGAGCAATGGGATCTGATTAATCAGTTTATGATCAAGGTGATGTGTTCCGGCAATAAGCCTGCCGGGCGGCAGAAGATTCATAGAAGGATGTGTGAAATCATCAGTCTGGAGGAGCAGCAGCTGGAGGAATTGGTACAATTGACGATGCAGGCTGGACGGGCCCGGTAAGTTCGTTAACAATCATTATTAATGGACCATGATTCAGCATATGTACAAAAAAGAAGACCCCAGGAGCTTGCAGTTTCCTGGGGTCTTCTTTTTCATTTTTGGGGGAAATAGGTTGAAATTGGTGGATTTCCACATTAATATTATGTCAAATCTGTCTCCCGCCATCTGTATCACCTTTACCTGCCCTCACCAACCAAGCCACCTACAAATCACTTGCTTTTTGACAACAGCTGGCTCTATCCTCTCTGGAAAGTGTAATAGAATAGAAGAAGTATAATAAACTCAGATGCCAGCTCAGTATGAGCTTATCATCATCACATCATGAAGGAGGAGGCATTCGTGGCATTTATTCCGTTAAACTGTCCCAATTGCAGCGGAAGAATTGAATACAAGGAAGGTGCGATCCTCAAGTGTCCCTATTGCCATACAGAGCTTCTATTGAAGCAAAATCATGTCTACTATGTGGATCAGACCATTAACCATTATCACGGGACAGTTCCTGAGGCCACGGCCACGCCGAAGCCGTCCTTCTCCATCTCCGTCCCTCTAAGGCTGGTATTGATCCTGCTGCTCGTCATATCCGGCGCCATCGGTACTTATTTCTATTACGGCTTAGACTCCCCTCAGCACACAACAGAAGCCAATCTGTCTGTGCGGAAGATGCCCGAAAGCGAGGTCCTGCTCTCCTTTTTGCGGGAGATCTTGGATAAAGGCTCTGCGATGCCGACAGAAGAGGAATTGGCCTCTCTGCGCTATTTAACCGTGGATCGTTCGGAGAATGACCAGTGGCGTTTCACCTACAGCCTCTCCGATCCCTTCAGCAATGAACGGGCCGAGAAGATCACATATGTTACCCAGGACAAAAGAATGAATACCCAGCGGATCGATCAGCGGGATTTTGAGGCCTTTAAGGGGCTGACGGCACTGAACCTGACGAATAGCTACGAAATCTCCCAGGCGGACCAAACAACGCTTGCCCATATGGCCGGATTAAAAAGCTATGGCGGCGCCTTTAACGAATCCTTCAGCAAATTTTCCCGCTACTTTGGCGATAAGTCTAAAATTACGGAGCTAACCACCCAGCTTCGCAGCAATCAGGAATTGGTGATGTTGCTGGAATTCCCCAATCTAAGCACTCTGTCTATAACCTATGTGGATGAGTCGGTAACGGATTTTCATTTGCTCCATAAGCTGCCGCTGAAGTCCCTGTCGCTTACCTTTGTCGATGAACTGGGGTGGTTATCGTCCATGACCGGACTGTCATCCCTGGCCATCCATCACAGTGAAGCCACAGACCTGCAGCCGCTGTACGCCTTAACCCAGCTTCAGGAGCTTCACCTTTCTTATCTGACCAATGTAAAGTCCATCGACTTTGTGCAAAACATGCCTGCTCTGCAAACGCTTGACACGGAAAATTTGAATTTTTCTAATCTGAAGCCTCTGGCCGGAAAGACTTCCATTACCACACTCCGCCTGGCTTCCTTAAGCCAGCTTAGCTCGGTAGCGGCCGTGAACAGCCTGCCCTCTTTGCGGGAATTCACGTTGTCCGGGTACTACGAGAAGGCAGAACCGCTGACATTGCCGGGCGTAAGGCAGGTCGAAATACCCGGCGACTTTCTCCCCGGGCTGAAAGCGCCTGCCTTAACCGCCCTGACGATCCGGGGCGGAAGTGCGGAGCTCGATATGGCCGCTCTGGGGAAATTCCCGGAGCTTGCGCAGCTTACTCTCTGGGACATCGACGAAATGGCCCAGCTTGACGCCCTGGACGACTTGACCCGCCTGCAGACACTAAGCATCTACGATTCGTCGCTGTATAAGGAGAGCGATGCCTTATTTCGTTTGAAGCAGGTGAATACTCTGGTATGCTCGGAGTGCCGTCTGGATTTCGGACAAAAGGCAGGCGCGGCGAACAGCGTGCTTGAGCATTTGACCTTAGACCGGCCCTCTTTTAGCATGAACAATAACTCCGTCAGTGAAGTTGACCAGGCACTTCCTTATTTCGCCAACCTGTCCGCTCTGCGTTCCTTCACCCTGCAAGACAGCAATTTGGCTTCTCTGGAGTTCATGAGCAAGTGGCAGGCCATCGAAGAGCTTCACCTGGAGAACAATGCCATTTCTAATATAGAAACCTTAAGCCGCTTGCCTAATCTGCAAAAGGTATTTCTGGCCGGCAATTCCGTGTTGAACAAATCCGTGCTTGGTGCGGACGTGCATGTATATTGATTTCCCTGTGTGACACAAGATAATACCTGATGAAATTGCTGTCCAATAAACGCAAATAGACCGCCCCCCTCTCGCAAAGGCATGCGGTCTATCTGTCGTGTCCTGTTTGTTGCGGCCTACCGCCCTTAAAATGGCTATTGCAAAGAGAGTCATGCTAGCGCACGGCTCTTTTTGCTTTGTACGCTCGTTCTGCTTTTACTCTACCGCAGAGGTTACGACTGTTGACACCAGTGCAAAAATAAAGACGCTTCAGGAGTAATTCCCGAGCGTCTTCTTGCTTGCTTTGATGTCGAAATATCTCCAGTTACTGGCGATTATCTTGATTTTTCACACCACATTTGCACCAATGTACAATTGGACACACTGTCCTACCACGCAGCTGTATCAGCGAACAAACCGTTGATACATAAAGGATTCCCACCTTGTACTACTTCCGCTCCAACCATGCCACTGACTCCACATGCACCGTATGCGGGAACATATCCACCGGAGTAACCTCCACGGTTCTGTACCCGCCATCTTCCAGGACCCGCAAATCGCGGGCCAGTGTCGATGGATTACACGACACGTATACCACACGCTCCGGCTTCATCAGCAGGATCGTTTCCAGCAGACGCGGGTCGCAGCCCTTGCGCGGCGGATCGACGACGATGACGTCCGGGGTGATGCCCTGCTCTTTCCAGGCAGGGATAACATCCTCAGATGCACCGACTTCAAACTTCACATTGTTCATGCTGTTAAGCTTCGCGTTGGTACGGGCATCTTCGATCGCTTCTGGCACAATTTCCACGCCGTAGACCTGATCAGCATGCTGGGCCAGGAACAGCGAGATGGTTCCGATGCCGCAATAGGCATCGATTACGGTCTCGCTGCCGGTTAAGGCTGCGTATTCCAGAGTCTTACCGTACAGCACCTCGGTCTGTACCGGATTCACCTGGTAGAAGGATCGCGCCGAGATCGCGAACTGCACATCCCCGATGTAATCATAGATCACATCGCTGCCCCATAATACGCGGGTATCGTTACCGAAGATTACATTGGTCTTCTGGGTGTTGATGTTCTGGCAGATGCTCGCCACTTCAGGAAGCTGCTCACGGATACTGCCGAGCCAGGCATCCAGATGCGGGATGTCCCGGCCATTGGTTACCAGCACCAGCATCATCTGGCCGGTGCGGAAGGCCTTCTTCACCACAACGTGGCGCAGCAGACCGCGGCCGGTCTCTTCGTCATAGGCGGTGACCCCAAGCTCACGGCCGAGGCTCTTAACGGTGGCCACGACCTTGTCATTGTCCTCATGCTGGATCAGACAGGTCTCCATGTCGATGATCCGGTGACTGCCGCGTGCGTAGAAGCCGCCGACCAGACCGCCATCGGTCACGCCGATTGGTACCTGAGCCTTGTTGCGGTAACGCCAAGGCTCGTCCATGCCGAGGGTAGGCAGAACGCGGATTCCTTCAGCCTGAGAACCTGCAGCATCTGCGCCGGATTCAGCACCGCCTGTTCCGGTGCCTGCACCTCTACTTGCCGCACCCGCCACCTGCAGCTTCCCGATCCGCTGCAGATTGTCCACCACCAGCTGCCGCTTCCACGCCAGCTGGGCGGTATAATCCATATGCTGCAGCTGGCAGCCGCCGCATTGATCATAGATCGGGCAAGGCGGCCCGATCCGGTCTGGGCTGGCCTGCACCAGCTCCATCAGCTTGGCATAGCCATACTGCTTCTTGGTCTTCAGCACTCTGGCGCGGACCTTCTCACCGGGGAGCGCACCCTGCACAAAAAGGGTAAAGCCCTCTACGCGGCCTACCCCTTCCCCTTCATGGGTCATGCCGGTAATATCGAGCAGGACCTCCTCATTCTTATTCACTGGCAGTCCGGCGACAGAGGCCGGTCTTTGTTCCCGGCGGCTTGTGCTGCGCCCGCTGCGGTGTTTACTCATGGGTATAGGTTCACTTCTTTCATTATCTTCACTATTAATCCTGTTAACCTTAATAATAGCTCATTCATTTATCCGAATCATCCCGTTTAAGCTCTTTAAACAAAAAACTCCAGCCCAGCGCCGCTAAGCTTGGAGATCAGTAGCCTATATGAGCAGTACATCCACAACATGACTTCAGGTTCGTAAAGACAATCCTCGTGATCCTTACGGACCGTACAGCGCTTATTTCCTCTCCCACAGGCATTTCTGAGGTGATAGACCACATATAAGGGCGCTGGTGTCCGTTAGCTTGCGTAAAAGTGTCTTTTGGCGGAAATAAGAGCCACTCAGTCCGTTACCGGCTGGCGGCCTCTCCCGGCAGGCAGCTCCTTCCGATCCATGAGCTCAACCGGGTGTCTCTGCTGCCGGATTCTGCTAAGTCTAATTATTCTGCGCGAAGATCCGCAGATGATGTGGCAGAATACTGAAATTGCCCGGCAGGGTGCCGCCGAGTTCGCCGTCCAGATTAAGCTGAACGTAGCCTGGAGAAGTAACCTCCATCGCATCTGTACGGAAATGGATCACCTTCTTGTCATTCAAGTGATCCCCGCGGATCGTAAGCCGGACCAGCCGGATGAATTCGGCCAGGTTGCATTTCTTGACGGCAATTACGTCGAGCAGACCGTCATCGATTCTGGCACCCGGGGCCAGCTTCTCGAAGCCGCCCACGGAGTTGGTATTGGCGATCAGGAAGAGCATGAATTCGTCATGGATCATCTCCTGGCCGTTGGCGCGGATGTACAGCTCCTGCGGGGCAAGGCTGGCCATCTTCTCAATGCCCTTCAGGTAATAGGCAAGCTGCCCCATCATGGTCTTCAGCTTACTTGGAACCTCATAGGTGAGCTCCGTCAGCTGGCCGCCGCCGGCTATATTAATGAAATAACGGTCATTAGCTTTGCCGAGGTCAATCAGGCGCGACTCCTGGCGCAGAATCAGATCGCAGGAATCCTCCCAATTCTTCGGAATGCCCATGGCCCGGGCGAAATCATTCGTAGTCCCGAGCGGTAATAAGCCGAGCGGGGGAAGGTTAGGCTTCTCAGCCATCCCGTTGATTACTTCATTGAGCGTACCGTCGCCTCCGGCAGCTATGATCAGATCATAAGTACCGCGCTCTACAGCTTCTGCAGCAGCAGCTGTGGCATCGCCCTCTCCGGTTGTTGCATGGCAGGAGGCTTCTATGCCGCCAACATCCAGCCGGTCCAGAATATCGGCGAGTCGTCTTTTCATTTCTTCCCGACCTGAGGTGGGATTATAAATCAATCTCGCAGTTTTCATTACCGGAACGCCACCTGTTTATATAATGGATAACTTTACTGATTATACCCAATTCAGTACCCCACAAGCAATGTCAGGGAACTGAAGGAGGATTATATTTATACTCCCTGGCAGGCTCTGAGAATCATCAGACCGGCAGAAAGTATAAATATATGTATGCGGCGGCGGCCCCAAAAAATACTGGACGCAATCTTTTATCTAAACCCCGGTTGCTTAACCCTGATTCCGCAGACGCTGAAGCGCTGCCCCCACCTGATGTTCAATCCAGCGCGGCAGCAGCGGATGCGGCAGCAGCGTCCGGCCGGAGTAGGCATAATCGAGCCCTTCCAGCCGCTGCGGGATGACAACCTTGGTGAAATACCCCTCACTTAAAAAGAGCGGAGCCACCAGTACATCATGGCCCTGCTCCTGCCAGTACTCTACTCTGCTCCTTACACTGTCCGGGTTCAGCAGTCCATAATCAGCCGCAGCCAGCCCGCTTAATTCCCGTACCCGCGCCGCGAGCGAGGAGATCCCCTGCTCCCAGCGCTGCCGGAAGCCCTCATGCCTGCTGCCGTGACCGACAAGCAGCAGCGTCTCCCGCTCCGGATGCTTCGAGAGTCCGCGGAGCTTATCCCAGATCATCAGCGCAATGTCCGGATCGTCGTCGACGGGATAGCCGAAGTGAATCTGAGCTGTAACCCGGAAGCGTTCCAGGTCCGTCTCCCGTTCAGGAACCGGCTTAGCGCCCAGTGCATACTCTATCTCATCGATATGCGTACTGCCGGAAGACACAAACAAGGGGATCACAATAATATCTGTGACCCCTGCATTTTCCAGCTCGTCTATACCGTCCTGAATCAATCGTCCTTCTACCAGCTCCAGAAAAGAAACCGCCACGGGAAGCTCTTCCCCCAGCGATAAATGACTAACAGCCTCCTCAACGATCGACACCCAGGTCTTGTCGCGGGAGCCGTGACTGATCATCAGTACGCCCGGAAGCATCGGTTACCGGCCCAGACGTTCCAGTGTTAGCTTGTAGCCGTCATTGCCATAGTTCAGGCAGCGCTTCACACGGGAGATGGTGGCTGTGCTGGCACCTGTTTCGGCTTCAATTTGATTGTATGTAGACCCTTTGCCCAGCATCCGCGCGACTTCAAGGCGTTGCGAGAGCGATTGAATTTCGTTCACCGTGCACAAATCATCAAAGAACACATAGCATTCTTCCATATTTTTCAATGTTAAAATAGCCTCAAATAATTGATCGATACTTTTATCGTTTAGCTTCTTAAGCTGCATCGTTTATCATCCCCTAAAAGTTTGGTCAGCATTAGCATCACTGATTAGGCTTCGTACAAAATTGGATACTCGGAAGCATAAACTTAATGTGACTATCTTGCCTCTACTATATTGCACTGGAGCACATTTTTCAAGCATTAACGGTTTCACGCTGTAAAGAACGAAAATGATGGACAAACGTCCACCCCGGGCGCACACCACTAATGGGGCCAACGGCCTTCTTCCGCAGCTTCATAGGATTTACCGCCTTAACTATAGTACTACAAAACCTCACGAAATCAAGCATGGACACGGTTTCTTCACTTCCAGAGAGTACCTGTAGGCATTCGCCCTTTTCCGCTAGTATCCCGGTTACCCGGGCATTCGTCTATACCGTATGTTCGCCCATGACATACAGTATAGCAAACCACTAACGAAGGAATGTGATATTATGCCTGATCATTACTATAATCATTCCCGCAGGGAAGGGCGTTCACTGGCTGAGCCGTACAATCCGTCACCCTATCCGGGCCTCTCTTCCTACGCGCCTGCCCCGCTTCCCGGAGAACCCGGAATACTGCCTGCCTTCGGTGCTGAAGTTGCCGATACTGCACTTGCTATACCCGCTGCCGAAGCTGCTACTGCGAAGGCCGGCGGTCTGCTGGGCGGACTGGGCAACCTCGGAAATCTCGCGAATATGGAGCAGATCAAGGGAATTGTTGACCGTATGGGCGGGATCGACGGGATTGTCAACTCCATGGGCAAGGTGCAGAAGGTCATGCAGGGCTTCTCACAGATGGCTCCGATGGTGAAGCTGGTGATGGGCAGTTTCGGCAAAGGCAAGGGAAGCGCAGCGGGAGCACTTGCGGCTGAAGAAGATGCAGCACTGTATACCCCCAAACGGCGCAAAAAAAGACGCCCAACCACGCAGCGCCGCAAAAATACCTCCAAGAGCCGCAAATCCGGGGCCCCTTCCTCCGTTAAGCGCCGCCGTTCTTAAGCGGCGGCGTTTAACACGCCTTGTCTGTCTGCCGCCGGACCACTGTCCTCCATGAACAACGATGCGCTGCCAGCCAAAGCATTTCTTGTCAGACGCCGGTCCCTGTCCGGTTCTCTGCACGGTTTCACTTAAACCAGCCGCTCCGCCGGAACCATCTGAACATTCCCACTCCCAGCACCAGCATCAGCAGCAATACCGCGAAATAACCATAATCCCAGTCCAGCTCCGGCATCACCCTGAAGTTCATCCCGTAGATTCCGGCGATCAGTGTCAGCGGCATAAATACGGTTGTAATCACCGTCAGTGTCTTCATAATGGAATTCATCCGGTTGGAGTTGAGCGAGATGTAGCTGTCACGCAGATCGGCGGTCATTTCCCGGTCAACTTCAATCATGTCGGTCAGCTTCAGCAGATGATCATAAATATCACCGAAGTAGATCCGTTCTTCCCCGTTGCTCTGCACATGCTGCGAGTTGACGATCCGGTACATCAGATCACGCATCGGCACGATGGTCCGGCGCAGCTTGAGCAGTCTTCCGCGCACGTTGAACACCTGACTCATCAGCTCTTCCACCGATTCACTGTCGCTCTTGCTCTCCAGATCTGCCAGTTCATCCTCCAGGGTGTACAGCGACGGGAAATACCTGTCGACCAGCTTGTCCATTACCGTGTAAGCAGCAGCCATCGGCCCGCCCGACCAGCCCTTACGGCTATGAATTTCAGCTTGGACCATCTGCCACGCTTCCTCCATTTCCGATTTATTCTGGTGATGGTAGGAGACGAGGAATTTTTTGCTGAGAAAAAGGTCGACCTCTTCCGCCTCCAGCGTACGCTCATTAAGCGCATGCAGCACGAAGAACTGCACATCCTCGTAATAATCCAGCTTCGGACGCTGCAGCACATGCATACAGTCTTCAATGGCCAGCGGGTGAAAATGAAAATAAGTGTCCAGCAGCAATGTCTCTTCTTCCGTAGGCATGGCAAAATCCGCCCAAATCCAGGCATAGTTATCCAGCACTATACTCTGAAGCGGCAGGTCAGTCAGCACCTCGCCCTTATGTGTTACCGCAAGCGTTCGTATCATATATGAGTCCTCCACCTTATCCTGCTATCCGCCTTGCAACTACCCGTTGCCTGTCGGCCTGCTACTATTGTAACGCATTAGGTTTACTATTATGAAACTTCTGTATCCGCCCGGACTCCTGTTATCTCAAAAAAATAACCGCCAGTCCGCTGACAGCGGTTCCGGAGGTTTATTCTTTGCTTCATTTTCCGTATCAATCCTGTTCTAACGGCCCATCCCCTCCAGCACTTCCAAATGAAGCACCTGCAGGAACTTCTTAATGTTCACCTTCACCTTGCCGGTATCGCGGCCTTGTTCAATTTCTTTCATCTTCAGGCGCACTTCTTCAAAGTCGAAATACAGCGGCGCATAATGCTCGAACTTCGGATTGCCGTAATCCGTCAGACCGATGGAAGCCAGATTGGCAAGTCCGGCCGCCAGCGCCCGGCGCAGCCGCTGTTCAATGGCTTTGACTTCTTTGGCAGCATCGGCCGGCACCGGTTTATATGTAGCGGCTGCCATTTCGTATAATTCCTTCAGCGGCGGAAGGCTCCCGCTGTTCTCACCCGCCACCGCCAGCTCCATGATGGTGATAATATCCCGGCTGCCGTTCTCCGAGATCATCCCCATATTCATCAGAATCGGCTGGATAATCTCTTTGACGGAACGTTTGCCGGATGGCATCTGCGGCATTCCGAACTGCAGACCCTCCAGCTTGCCGAGCGTCAGCTTGATCTCATCCAGATAACGGCCCATCGCATAACGTTCATTTACTTTATACAGCACGGATTCGACTTCAATCTTGTTGATCGGCTTACGGATGAAGAACTCAATCCCGCTTTTGTACGCGCGGCTGACCATATCCCCGTTCTCAATCTGTGAAATCATCACGAACTTGGACCGGCAGCCCTGCGCCTGGAGGGAAATGATCGTCTCAATACCATCCTGGTCAGGCATCAGCAGATCCATCAGCACAATATCCGGCGTCTCGCTCAGGATCAGGGATACCCCCTCCTGCCCGCATTCCGCCGTACCCACCACTTCACCGAGTCCGCTGTCCTCAATAATATGCTGTAGCATTCTTCTCGCCGACGCGTCGTCATCTACAATACAGAAAGAAAGCGGCATTCTTATTCCTCCTTCCGCAGCTTTGCACTCGGCACTATAATCTGGAACATGGCCCCTCCGGCATGCGATGCCGGCTGAACGTTAATCGTTCCCTCGAACATATTCACTATATCCCGTACATGAGAGAGTCCAATCCCCGTTGCGGCGATTCCCTCTTCATCAAATTTCGTAGTAAAACCCGGCTCGAACAGCAGCTCCAGGTCACGCTTTTGAATTCCTGCCCCGCTATCGGTCACTGTAAAAATGGTCATGCCGTCCTTCTCGTAAGCATCCAGATTGATGCTGCCTTTACGTTTGATGACTTCCACCGCATTGGCGGTAAGGTTGTTAAGCAGAGTCAGCAGAGGAATGTAGCTGTCGGTTGTGTAATCGGAGGTAATATGAATATGGAAATTGATCTGCTTGCCCAGCATTTCGGCGTATTTGGCATTGCTTTTGACCGTGAACCGCAGAACTCCTGATAACGGCATATCACCGGTAACCTCACGCTCCACCAGCTTCACAAGCCCGGCCAGAATCCGCTGGGAATCCTTCTTCACCTCATGAATCTGCTGTGTAATATCCAGCACCTGCCGGCTGTACGGCTCCGGTCCTTCCCCGGCCTTCAGATGGCGGTACAGCTCGAAGCTGTTTAGTGTCACATTCTCCAGTGTCCCGATCGACTTCTTCAGGTAGAATACTTCGCCGTACAAGCCGGAGCCGAATCCGAGCATCTGCTCAATCCGCTCATTCTGCTCACGCTCCCTGATCCGCATCTGGCTGACGGAGATACTGCTATATACCCCGGTCGTGAAATAGGTACGCAGTACTGCTATCGCCATCAGATAGGTCCACTCGTTGAGCCGGAATGACGCCGAATCCAGCACTATCAGCCGGGTCAGCAGCTCCATTTCGTTCGACAGGAGATCAATCAGCGCGGCAACGGCGCCAAGCACCAGCGGATGGAAGGTATCGAGCCGGCTTTTGATGGCATGCATCAGCAGGGCAAACACAATATAATAGACCATTGCGGAGAAATGACTGTTTAAGCTCTGCTCGAACGTCAGTCCGCTTCCTTCCACTGCATCCATCGCCGTCCGGAACAGCAACACGACCACACCCGTAGCAATACCAGTGCTGATGTAAGGCAACTGCCTCATTAAAAGCAAAAACAGCAGAAAAGCGCTGCTGCCCATTGCAATCCGGAAAATGTCCCCGTCAAACGGATTTATTTTGAATTCACCGGCTACAGCCGTAACGACCGCTACCAGCAGAATCTGTGCAACTCTCATTCTTAGTATAGATTGTCCCATCGCCACTGCTCCTGCCTAGCTATGTTGACAATTATAGTATCATAACCGCACTTTATTTTATACGGCTCAGCCCCGATTCTATCCTATTTATGCTGTTTTGTTCTCAAGTCTTCTGGAGAGCATGGACAGCAGGAAGTTCACGGTGAAATAGATTAGTGCCACAAGCGCGAGCGTCGGTATAGCATAGCCATAACTGTGCCCGATTACGATATTGGCATTATGCATCAGCTCCGGCAATGAAATCACCACCGCGAGTGAGGTATCCTTCAGCAGCGAAATGAACTGGCTGACCAGTGGCGGAACCATCCGCCGCAGCCCTTGGGGAAGCACGATATGCCACAGGGTCTGAAAATTGCTGAGGCCGGAGGAACGCGCCGCCTCGATCTGACCTTTATCAATGGACGTTAATCCGCCACGGACAATCTCGGCGATCATCGCTGCCTCGAATATCGTTAGTGCTGCAATCGCCGCTGTAATCAGCCCGAGCTTGATCCCGACCTCCGGCAACGCGAAGCGGATGAAGAAAATAATCAGCAGCAGCGGCAGATTACGGATCAGCTCGACCAGATAGAACATCACCGGAGACAATACCGGCACCTCCGAATAGCGGATGACTCCAATAATACAGCCAATAACAAAACTCAGGATGATCGATACAAAAGCCACGATCAGCGTAATATACAGTCCGTCCAGCAAAAATTTCAAATTATCGGCGGAGTATGCACCAATAAAATCCATGATATCCCTCCTTTATGCTATGAGTTGCTTCTTAATATTTGCGCTGCAGTCTGCGTTCCCACACACGTACGCCGTAGCTGAGCGGAAGGGTAAGTACCAGATAGAACAACGCCACGAAGATATAGGTGTCAAAGGTACGGTAAGTCTCTGTTGAAATACTGTCCGCAAAGTACATCAGATCAAGTCCGGCTACCAGCGTCAGCACCGAGGAGTTCTTGATCAGGTTGATGAACTGGTTGCCGAGCGGCGGGATAACCAGCTTGATCGCCTGCGGCAGAATGATATGCAGCATCGTCTGTATGTAGCTTAGACCGGATGAACGGGAAGCCTCCATTTGTCCCTTGGGAACGGCCATGATTCCGGCGCGGATAGCTTCGGCGATGAAGGCCGAGGTGTATACCGCAAGTCCGATCGTTCCTGCCTTGAAGCCGTCCAGCGTGAAGCCAAGCGCAGAAGGCCCGTAATAGAAGATGTACACTACAAGCAGCAGCGGGATATTCCGGATGAATTCGACATACGCGGTTCCGAACCAGCGCAGCGCTCTCACTGTAGTAATGCGGAAGACGGCAATCACCGCTCCGATCAGGAAGCTGCCGATCAGGGCCAGAACACTGGACAGCACTGTACCATAGAAGCCCTCCATGTACAGGCCGAAATAATTCGTTAATATTGAAAATTCCATAGATTTCACCTGCCTCTACCCCAAGATGAGTTCGTTCTTGCTCCGCACATTAACCGCTCCTATAAACAAGCAGAAACGGCAGTGCCATCCTTATGGGATGGCATCCGTTTCTGCGATTAATATAAAGCAGGTTATTAAGAATGCTGAATCTTAGCCTTAGCACATGCTTATTTCGCTGGAGCTTTACCAATCCATTTCGTATAAATGGCATCATACTCACCATTTGCTTTCAGTTCAGTCAAGGTTTCATTAACTGCTTTAACAACATCGGTGTTGCCTTTTTGTACCGCAATGCCGTATGGCTCATCGGTGAACGGCTCGCCTACAACCTCATAGCCCGGATCTTGCGAAGCCATACCGTACAGAATTGCATCATCTGTAGTCAGTGCATCCCCTTGACCGGCCTTCAGGGCGCTGAAGGCATCCTGGTAGTTGTCGAATTCAAGCACGGTTACACCCGGCACTTTTTCTTTGATATTCTTAATGGAGGTTGCACCTTTGGAGCCCAGGATCTTCGTATCTTTCGTTACGTCATCCAGTCCGGTAATCGGACTGCCCTTCTTCACCAGCAGGGATTGCCCCGCCTGGAAATAGACGTCAGAGAAATCAACTTCCTTCTTGCGTTCTTCAGTGATGGTCATGGTAGCTACAACCATATCGATTTCGCCGTTATTCAGCATCGGAATGCGTGTCTTGGAGGTTACTTCCTTCAGCTCGATCGCGTTCTCGTCACCCAGAATTTTTTTGGCGATGGCTTTGGAGATATCGATGTCGAAGCCTTCCACGTTGCCGGATGCAGGGTCCTTCAGACCGAACAGGCGGGTGTCGTACTTCACGCCTACGAGCAGCTTGCCGCGTTCTTTGATTTTGGCAATCGCCTCAGAGTCAGTAGCCGTTCCAGCAGCGTTACCCCCTGCGGCATTGTTACTCTTGGCGTTGTTGTTGCCGCAGCCGGCAATCACGAGCATAGCAGCGATCATCAGTACGCTTAACATTTTGAAGCTTTTGGACATTTTCATTTCTCTTTCCTCCCCTGAATCTATATATTTGTTTAATGACTTAATACACGGCTGAGAAACGTTCGTGTCCGGTCTTCACGCGGACTGGCGAAGAATTGCTCCGGCTCCGCCTCTTCCACGATCTGGCCCTGATCCATGAAGATTACCCGGTCGGCCACTTCGCGGGCGAAGCCCATCTCATGAGTGACCACAACCATCGTCATGCCCTCGCGGGCCAGGGTCCGCATCACATCGAGTACTTCCCCGACCATTTCCGGGTCAAGCGCCGAGGTCGGCTCGTCGAACAGCATAATCTTCGGCTTCATCGCCAGCCCCCGGGCAATCGCCACGCGCTGCTGCTGTCCGCCGGACAGCTGTGAGGGATAGGACTGTGCCTTATCGGCAATCCCGACCTTTTCCAGATAATACATCGCCGTCTTCTCGGCTTCCGCTTTACTTAATCCAAGTACTTTAATCGGCGCCAGCGTGATATTATCAATCACTCTTTTGTGCGGGTACAGATTGAAATGCTGAAAGACCATTCCGATCTCTTTGCGCAGCTTGTTGATATCTGTCTTGCGTTCATTTACAGTTATACCGTCAACGGTTAGTCCGCCGCTCGTAATGGTCTCCAGACGATTAATACAGCGCAGCATGGTGCTCTTGCCGGAGCCGGAAGGACCGACTACGACAACCACTTCCCCTTCCTGAACATGCAGGTCAATTGCTTTCAGTACATGGAATTGTCCGTAATGTTTGTCTACCTGATGAAAGTCGATCAACGACAGGGCCTCCTTTGTATATCACTATGTGTTTGTCAGCTATGGTAACACTTAAAACACACCTTACTTTAGAGACTACCGAAAACTACAACATACTACGAAAACCTTTAATTCTTCATGTCATTTTCTTTTCTAAATGTGACGTATTTCATTTTCTTTTTATCCCTATTAATGTTTTTTATCAGTTCGCTGTAACTTTTTGTGACATTCCTCTCTTGAAAAATGAACAACACAAAAAAAGATGTCCGCAGCCATCCATGGCTTTCGCGACATCTTGTTCAGGCAATCTATTCTATTCAGATCTAGAAAAAGATCTTGAAGATAACTCCCGCCAGCACTGCGCTGATCGGAATCGTAATGAACCAGGTCACAACGATACGTCCGGCCACTCCCCATTTCACAGCGGAGAAGCGTTTGGCCGAGCCTACACCCAGAATGGATGAAGTGATGGCATGTGTTGTACTTACCGGCAGATGCAGCAGTGTAGCTGAGAAGATAACGGATGCGGCCGAAATATCTGCTGCGAAGCCGTTAATCGGCTCAATTTTGAAAATCTTGGTACCCATGGTCTTAATGATCTTCCAGCCGCCGATTGACGTTCCGAGCGCCATGGATGTAGCCGCCGCAATCTTAACCCAGAGCGGAACCTCCATCGACTCGAGCCGTCCCGAGGTAACGAGGGCAAAGGTGATAATCCCCATCGCCTTCTGGGCGTCATTCGTACCATGCGTGAAGGATTGAAGCGCCGCCGTAACGATCTGCATCGAACGGAAACCCTTATTGACCGTGTGCGGACTCCGCTTCGCGAAGATCCATTTCAGGATCGTCATTACGACATAACCGATAGCAAATGCGATCAGCGGGGAGAAGATCAGCCCCTCTACAATCTCAATGAAGCCATGCCATTTGATATGTTCTGTGCCTGCTCCTACGTATACAGCACCGGCCAGAGCGCCGATGAGTGCATGGGAGGAAGAGGAAGGAATTCCGAGCCACCAGGTGACCAGATTCCAGATAATCGCTGCAATGAGCGTCGCTATAACGATGTCTATCCCGTTATCCAGGAGTGTCGGGTCGGTAATACTGCCGCCGATCTTCTTGGCCACACCGGTAAACATCAGCGCCCCGATAAAATTCATGCTTGCTGCCATCATAATGGCGGTACGCGGCTTCAGCGCGCGTGTAGAGACGGAGGTAGCGATTGCGTTAGCCGTATCATGGAAACCGTTGATAAAGTCGAACGCCAGCGCAAGAAATATTACAAAACCTAGTACATATATAGATGTATCCATATTTCAGAGCCCCTTATGAATTGCGCATGATGATCGATTCCAGCATGTTGGCTACGTCTTCACATTTATCCGTGGTCGTCTCCAACCGCTCGTACAATTCTTTGCGCTTAATCAGCTCAATCGGGTCTTTTACAGTTTCGAACAGGGCCTTGGTACAGATACGCAGCACTTCATCGCCTTGGTTCTCCAGATCGTTCAGACGGATCGTGTATTCACGAATCGCCAGCAGCTTCTTCTGGGAGAGCAAATGAACCGCTTTTTGGATTTCATACGCACTTTGACGCAGAATTTCCGCGAACTGGACGATATACTCATCCGCATCCAGCAGATTATACATATAGAAACGCGAGGCAGAAGCCTCCAGACCATCAATAACATCATCCATGCTTGTGATCAGGTCCATGATGTCGTCACGTTCCAGCGGCGTAATAAAAGTTTTGTTCAATTCCTTGATGACGGTGTGCGTGTAGGTATCGCACTGGGATTCGTATTTCTTCATCACCCCGGCGAAATTCTCAACATTGTCCTGGAGAGTCGAAATATTCTGAGCGAAGTAATCTGCCGCCTGAACAATGGTATCAGCCATGTTTTCCAGCGTCTCAAAGAATATATCCTTTTTTCTCAACTTCATTAGCTTTAAACCCCTTTACATAAAATTGCCGTGAAAACGTGAAGCCACCCAAATGTAAACAGCATGAAAATGAATGACAACCCTTGTTATCTTATCATATCAATAGAATGGATAGAAGTAAAAAACCGAACTTTTTTACACTATAATAACAATTCCCTCTAATTGCGAAAATAATCATATGAACGGCTATTTATCCGGCACTTATCAGGTGGGACTAGGCTCCAGCGCATAATCGACATGGCTGCTGAAGGATGGACTGTTCGGTACAATCAGAATATGCGTTACGCCGGGGTACATCAGCGCCTCCTTGCCGTCCTCTTTCACGAACCGGATGATGTCTCCGGGTCTGCGCGACCATTTGCCGGCAATAGCCGTTCCGCGCTGGAACAGCAGTGCTTCCCCGCCCAGCTCCACATCCACCTGCAGCCTGCCGACATCGTCGAGCACCTTATGGTCAGAACCCATTACGATTACATTCGCCGCTTGCACCGGACTGGCGTTGTTCAGATCCAGGTGCGGTTTACCGTTCACCCACCGGACATATGTACGTTGCTCAGCATTATATTTATAGCCCACCGTATAGCTCTGCAGCAGGAATTTCACATTGAATTCCAGAGCAGGTTGTCCTTCCGTAGGAACATAATCCGGATCTGTGAAAAGCAAACCGGGAACCTCCACGCTATCGGCAAATCCCAGCTTCTCTGCCCCTTCCCGCAGCTTGGCGGCATTGCTGTACAGATTGTGCGGGGCTTTACGCTCCTTGTCCCGCCAGAAGTAGGCTCCTGCACGGCCAATCTCGTCCATGTCTTCCTTCTTCTCCTTTTGCAGAATGGCATAAGCCGCAGGACTGCCTCCGGCATGTACGGTCACACCGCCGTAGCTCTCGCCAATATCAAGGAGATAGGGTCGGATGCTGCGGATCGGGCCGATCTTCACCACCCCGGTATGACTCTGGAAGATTCCAATTAACCGGGTAATCCCGCCCTCCGCCAGTACCTCGTACAGAATATCCGCTTCGCTGACTCCGGATTGCGGCCGGGCGGCCGGGGCATTATTGATCATGACTGCCAGCGGCCGGGGCAGCGTTCCATCCGTTGCCGGAAGACCCGTTAAACCGGATACCGTTCCGGCGGAAGGCGCTATTGTCGGAGTGGGCTGCGCAGCTTCTGTCGGCTGCGGTTCAGCTGTAGCTGTAGCGGCCGCTGTCGGCACAGGCACCGTTACAGCATTCTCTGTTCCACAGGCGGAGAGCAGGGCAGCAGCAAGGACAAAGACATATAAAGGGCGGGCTGAAGTCCGGTTTATGGTCATAAACTTGTTGTTCCTCCTAAAGTTTTGTCAGTACGCTTTCTTTCATTTAATCATAGCTGGCAGAGTTTGTCTTGAGCCCACCGGAAATTCTGCACACAAAAAAGGATACAGCCATGAGTGCGGCTGCATCCTGCATTTATTTGTGTATTAGTCGACCATCCAGCAGTTCAGGCTCAAGGTACCGTACTGGTACGCCTGAATCATTAACTGTGCCCGTTTCCCTTCATCGGCTGCCCCCATCACGTAGAAGAGCGGCACGAAATGTTCTCTTCCGTAGGCGGGAACGGCTTCCCGCACATGCGGGGCCTGCTTCTCAAAGGCAAAGAGTGAATCCAGATCCCAGGCTTCAAGCCGCCCGGCGATCCAGGCATCGAAGTCGAGCGCCCACGGTTCCGGCTGATCATCCTGCTTCAGCAGTCTGAGATTGTGGACCAGTCCTCCGCTTCCGATCAGGAGAATTCCTTCATCGCGCAGCGGGGCCAGCATCCGTCCGATATTGTACTGCTCTGCGGGAGAACGCATCGAATCGACGGATAAGGCTACGACCGGAATATCGGCCTGCGGGAACATTTTTTTCAGAATGACCCAGACCCCATGGTCAAGGCCCCGGCCGATTATAGGCTGATGACAAAGATTGCTATCCTTGAAGAGTGCGGAAATCCTGCTGCTTAACGCGGGATCGCCCGGGGCCGGGTAGGTCAGCTTATACATCTCTTCCGGAAAACCATAGAAATCATGCTGCGTTTCATGCTGTGCGTCCACTGTAATCAGCTGCTGGGGACTGTCCCAGTGCGCCGAGAAAACTACAATGCCGCGGGGCTTCCCCAGATCAGAACCCAGCCGCTCCAGGAAACGTGTGTATTCGTTATCCTCAAGAGCCAGCAGCGGAGAGCCATGCGCAATAAAAAATGCCGGTAATTTCATAGGGTGCCAACCTCCATAACCCAGTATATGGTCTGCCCCTTTATTTTACCGCTTATTCTTAAGTATTGCACGCACGGGACTTCTCCTATATCATCCAGTTCTGCCATTCCTCCTGCAGATGCTCCTGCTGATTCATCCATTCCTTGGTGCGCTTAAGCACCTGCTCCTGTGCCGCACCTGACGAGAATGTATGGTCACCCTGGAAAATAATCTCCTTGTCGCAGCGGCCTTCAGGACGTGTCCAGAACAGCTTCTGATAGAGGAAGGCATAGTCAACGGGAATGACATCATCGGAAGTTCCGTGGATGACAAGCACATCGCCGCTGAACTTCCCGGCCTCCTGGAACGGCTGGAACGCCGCCAGTGAGTTGAAGTACACCGGGGTAAACGAATACCCGGCAAAATCCGCCGAGCCGCTCTTCACCGACCGGTCATAGGCTTCCCTTCCGACTATCTTTACGATATCATTGAACGGATAGCCGACCGCAGACCACAGTACGAGGTTCTTCACCCTCCGGTCACGGACACCGGTCAGCAGCGCTACCGCACCGCCCAGACTGTGCCCGATCAGCGTGACACGCTGCGGGTCCACATCGGCCGAGCTGATGCCGTAATCCAGCACCGCCCGGGTCTGGTCGATCATCGACTCCATATCTTCACTCCCGTAATTACCGGTGCTCTCCCCGCAGCCTGCATAGTCAAAGCGGATAACCATATAGCCATCCTGCGCCAGCTCACGGGCTGCCTTAACAAAGATCCGGTCTACACCAATCCGGCTGCCCACGAAGCCGTGGCAGATCACTGCAAGCGGAACCCGGTTCTTGCATCGTCCGGTTCCTGCCTTGTCTGCGGATGGATAGTGTATGCTCGCTGTCAGTTCCTCACCTTTATGCCGGATGATAATATTCCGTTCCATTGCTGCGTCCTCCCCTGGAAGCTGATTTATTTTAAATTATAACAATTCCGATTAATTTAGTATGATTAATTCTTATTATACGATTTTCATTAATTTCTTGTCAACAACCATAGTCCTACGGCTTTCCCGAAAAAAGCCCCTTCCGCTCCCGCAGGAGCAAAAGAGGCCGGGGTGAAGCCTGAACTTCACTCAGTCATAGCTGTCGTGAAACATATCATGGGTCTCCTGCCGGCCTTCCCAGTCTTCAAGCCCGTTCTCCGGTGCCGCGCCCGCAGCATCCCAAAGGCTGAAGCCGTCAGAATTGCCCCAATCTCCTACTTCATTAGTCGGCGCAGGCGCGAAGCCGTCGCCCACAAACTTGCCGGGTTCCTGTTTATTCTCCTGTTTCATAACGCTCCCTGCCTTCCTCTAGCTATATTGGTGAAGCAACCACCTCTTCAGTGTTCACTCTTCCAAACGGATTATTCAGGAATGGCCGAAAGATCATGAAGTGATATCTTCTTATCTGCCGTGCAAGGGTTGTCCTTGCACACCACTGCTGCACAAACGTATACTCTAGGTTAAAGGCTATCCTGATCAATCCACCTTGGAGGTATGCGTTCACACTATGAAAGTCAAAGCTATGATTAAGCAAAATAACCTGCTGCGTGAGCAGATGACGCCATTTAACCGCTCTTTCTTTGAAGATATGATTCTGGCCATGCGGGCCAGCTCGGTAGACTCTGTCCGTGCAGAGGAGCTGCTGCTGGAGGCGGCTGAACTGCTGCTGAAGGGGCAGGCCAAAGGCAGGAATGCCAAGCAGATCTTCGGTGAGCATCCCGGAGATTATTTCAAAGATGTGATGAACAGCAGTCCTGCGCGCTCTCCGCGAAGCAAGCTGAAGAACTCTCTGATGATTTCTTTGTCGGCTCTGACCATCCTGTTCGGTGTGATGGGCGCAGCCGGGCTGATCATGCAGTGGAGCGGCGGCCCGGATGAAATCTTCGGCCAGATCAGCATATTCACGCTTATTGTGGTAGGCATCGGCTCGATTGTTCTGATTGAGCTTCTTATGAAATGGATGGCCTCCTTGTCTGAGGACGACAGCCCGAAGCCCAAGGCTTTTGATATCAAAGGACTGGGAATCTATGTCGGAATCGCAATTGCTGCGGTATTTGCCGGAATGTTCCTCGATAATCTGTTTCCGGTCATCCGGATTGCACCTTGGGTCAGTCTGGTTCTTGCCGCAGCTGGCGGTCTTGGACTGAAATTTATATTCTTCAAATCATAGAAGCTATATTCAACATTTATTCCACACAGGAGGAGAGTTGTATGAAAAAGCACGTCGTTCTAACCGCCGCCATTGCCCTGCTCATGGGACTGCAGGCAGCCATCTCCACCCCGGCTGGTGCTGAGAGCAGCCCCAGTAGCGGCACAGACACCGCCGGGGCAGCTGCCAACGCTAAGGCGGGGGCAAACGGTGCGGCCGTCCTCAGCCATGCAGAGGCTGTCTATAAGGCTGCGCTGCCGCTGTTCTCCTCAGGCAACGTTTCCGGGGCTATATCTTATATGAATGCTAATCTGTATGCTGTCACTCCCTATCAGGCGACCGTTCTGACGCTGCGGCTCGAGAACCTGCACAAATCCCTCCTGCCTTCCTGGGAGAAGAAATTCAGCAGCAGTGATGTTCAGCGGAAGCTCCTCTCCGTTTATAAGGCGGGAGTGAGCATGGTCAAGCTGGCGGAGAGTACGGAGAATGCTTCACTGCGTGCGCTGCTGAGAAGCGCCGGAGAGAGCGGATATAAGCTGGAGACGGCCGAAGGCACTTTTTTTCCGGTTATTGATTATGCAGCTTACCGCAAATATAAATTATACGTCACGGATGATATCCGCGATTATATAACAATAATGGCGACCGAGTCGGATCTGCCTCCTTCCAAGGATAACGGGCTGGTGATTGCCTGGGGGGATGTCGCTTCCCGTGCACTGACCCAGGAGCAGTTCATTCAGACCTACCCCAAATCCAACCGGCTATCAGCCGTCAAGACACTTTATAACATGTACGCTGTGAATACATTCTACGGCCAGAACAACACGCCTCTCTTCCATTACGATAATCTGGAAATGGATCTGGAGGCGCAGAAAGCCTACAGCAGCATCTTGTCCAAGAATAGCGGCACCAGCCCCTTCCTGCAGAAGCTTGACGGCTTCATGAAGCTGATGAAGAGCAACGGCTATCTGCTGGATGATGACGCCGAGCAGTATCGGAAGACTGAGGTGCCCCAGTCCTGATAAGCGGATTACATCAGAAGCACCGGATGTGCGCAGCATCCCGCTCTTATTACCATGAAGAAGACCCGCCCGGGTTGAACCCGGGCGGGTCTTCTTCATATCCATATCAATGTGTTGAAGGATTACATTAAATCAGCATGCTGAACAAATTGACATCCTTGTTGATCTCTACGTAATCTACGCCCTTCTGCTTCATCCGCTCAATCAGCGGGGCGTAGGCATCTGTAGACATCAGCTCAATGCCCACCAGTGCCGGGCCGTTCTCCTTCTCGTTTTTCTTCGTGTATTCGAACCGGGTAATGTCATCGTCGGGTCCCACCACTTCAGCCAGGAATTCACGCAGGGCACCGGCGCGCTGCGGAAAGTTGACCATGAAGTAATGCTTAAGGCCTTCGTAGATCAGGGAACGCTCCTTGATCTCCTGCATCCGGTCGATATCATTATTGCCGCCGCTGACGATGCAGACCACGCTTTTGCCGCGGATCTGATCACGGTACATGTCGAGCGCAGCAATCGGAAGTGAACCTGCAGGCTCCACAACAATCGCGTTCTCGTTGTACAGCTCCAGAATGGTTGTACAGGCCTTGCCTTCCGGCACTTTGACTACATCATCCAGAAGCTGCGAGCAGATGTCGAAGGTCAAGCCGCCGACACGTTTCACCGCCGCACCGTCCACAAACTTATTGATTTCCTTCAGGGTGATCACCTCACCGCATTCCATCGCCTCGCTCATGGAAGCTGCTCCGGTAGGCTCCACGCCGATCACCTTGGTCGCCGGGCTCACGGTCTTCACATAGGTGGCAACACCTGCTGCCAGGCCGCCTCCGCCAATCGTAACAAATACGAAGTCCGCGGGCTTGTCCAGACTCTCCATAATCTCCATCGCAATCGTCCCGTTGCCGGCAATAATGCGCGGCTCATCAAACGGGTGAATTAGCGTCATGCTATAGTCAATACACGCCTGCAGCGCTTCATCGTAAGCATCGTCGAAGGTGTCTCCTTTCAGAATCACTTCCACGAATTCGCCGCCAAAACGCCGGACCTGCTTAATCTTCTGATTAGGTGTGGTGCTCGGCATAAAGATCTTGCCTTTGATTCCGAGTGCCTTGCAGGAATAAGCCACACCCTGGGCATGGTTACCCGCACTTGCACAGACAATCCCCTTGGCTCTGTCCTCATCGGACAGACTGCGGATCATATTGTAGGCTCCGCGGATCTTGAAGGAGCGTACAATCTGCAAATCTTCGCGTTTCAAATACACATTACAGCCGTATTTAGCTGACAGTACCGCATCCAGCTGCAGCGGCGTACGGACGATAACCTCCCGCAGCACATGATGTGCGCGTACAATATCTTCCATCCCTACGATCCGGTTTTCGCCTTCTCTCATCTTTTCCTCGCCTCACTGTCTCTTTCTTATCGTTTCGCTTCTTGTAACATACTCTTCCAAGGACATTTTTTCAAGCCTTGTCCTCGCCACACAATACAGCATCCACTGCGGGTGGAATCTTGCAACTCCACTCCTCCATTCCTAAGTTCATCTTATATAGTTGTATAATGTGCAATTAAAAACAGCGAAAAGGGAGGCTTGCCCCTTATAACTGTATTCTGTACAACTAAATCCGCCCGAATGGGCAAGATCCCATCTACATCGGGCTTTTTAGTTGCACGAAATACAACTAAACGGATAATTGGTGGAAAATCAGACGATTTAGTTGTACAAAGTGCAATTAGGCCCACCGGACACTCCTAGTCATCTACCGTAATCGGATCACTGCATTTCTCCCCCTAATTTCCTCATATCGCACGCCAAACGCCCGCCTATGCTTACTCTCCATACCCAACAGCAAACAGCCCTGCCATACATCAGCAGGACCGTCCCTAACTTGCTATATCTACACCTTAAACCGCGATACCGTCTGCAGCAGCTGCGCCGAGCTAATCTTAATTTCTTCCATTTCAGCAACGATGCTGCCGGATTTGCCGATAATCTGCTCTGCCTGGACGGCGATGACCCCGGCCCCTTCTGCGCCCTCATTCGTTGCACTTCCCGTCTCGCTGATCGCGGTCAGCATGCTCTGAATGGAAGCCAGCAGTTCCTCTGAGGTAGCACTGAAGTCCGTTACCAGTTCATCAATATACTTGGCATCCTCACTGTACAGCTCACCTGTTTCCTGCATCGCATCATAATCCTTCAGCACCTGCCGGTCCATGAAACGCAGCATATTCTCAGCGCCTTCGATCAGATTGGACACCGCCTGGACTACCGCTTCGGTAACTCCCTGGATTTCCGTCACCGTCTCCCTCGAGTTATCTGCCAGCTTACGGATCTCCTCCGCCACAACGGCGAACCCTTTGCCTGCATCTCCGGCCCTCGCAGCCTCAATGGACGCGTTCAGCGACAAAAGATTGGTCTGGGCGGCAATTTCCAGAATCGCTCCCGAGAGTGCGCCTATCTGCGAGATCGACTTCGACTGTTCAATGGCCGAACGCAGCTTCTCTTCACTCTGACCGTAGATATGATCCGCCTGCCTGCGCGATTCTACGGCTCCCTCTTTCAGCTTATCCGCCCGCACATTAATTTCCCTGGCCGCATCTGCACCCTCTTGGGCTTTGCGGGCGATACCGTTAATGGCATGCTCGAATTCGATCGTGCTGGCATTCATTTCTTCCATGGAAGCCGCCGTCTGCTGCATACCTGCTGACAGTTCTTCCGTAATCCCCGAAATATCGGTGATGCTGCCGTCGAGCACGAACACATTCTTCTCCGTATTCTCCACTGCGCCAGAGATGCTCTGCGAGCTGCGCATGATTTCCTTAATCAGCGACTGCTGTGAGGAGATCATATCGTTGAAGCCCTCTGCCAGTACGCCGATTTCCCCTTTGGCTGTAACCTTCGCTCTCACCGACAAATCGCCGGTCATCGCTTTTCTGAACGCAGCCGTCAGAACCGGTATCTGCTTCAAAATACTGTTGGAGACAAAATACAGCAGTACGGACATCACGACAATCGAAGCAATAATCGAGAGAATAAAGATCAGCTCGAATTTCTTCAATTCCTGCTCCGCATTTTTCTCCGGCACAATCAGCGCCACGGACCACTGGTTCTCTACAGCCGGCGAATACGACACATAGCTGGCCTCGCCGTCAATATCGGTCTTCATCACATTCGAGCCCCACTGCACCATCTTATCCCCGACAGCTTTCCAGTCTTCGCCAAGATCAGACATCTTCTTCAGCAGGATGTTGTCCGTATCCGGATGGTAGATGAAGGTTCCCGTCTTATCAATCAGTACGGCATACCCGCTGCCATTGTAATTAAAAGCGCTCAGCGCCTGGGTAATCTGCTCCGTGGAGATATCCGCACCCGCCACACCGATCAGCTTACCGGCATCATCGAGAATCGGTGCGCTGACACTGACAACCATTTTGCCCGATCCGGCATCAATATAGGGGTCTGTAACCGTAACACGCTTATTCTTGGCAGTATTGGCATACCAGCTGCGCTCCTTCAGAACGAAATCTGCCGGCGGCTCGAACTCATCCTGTGTAATCACCTTGTTCGCAGCATCCAGACCTATATACACGTTAAGCAGGTTCTTATTGTTATTCTTGATCAGATTCAGGGTACGAATCAGTTCACTATATCCGCTGGTGGTCTTCGCTGTCTCCGGGTCATTCACACTGGTGATGTAGTCACGGATATAGGCGTTGGCATTCAGAAGCTCCACACTGTCCGATGCGGGCTGCAGCAGCTCATTAACCTTAACGCTGATGTCTCCTTTCTCATAAGTTAGCGAATTATTCAGCCCGTCCACGATAATCTGCTTGGCATTACTGTAGATCACTACGGATACAATAACGAAAATAACAACTACAGAGATAATCACCGACAGAAACAGCTTGGCGCGAATCCCCATATTGCTAAAAGATGATGTCAGCAGCTTCCATCCGGAGGATGAATGATTCCCCTCAATTCCCTTCCTTCCATCGCCTTCCGGCTGAAGCATCGGCGACTCCTCCACAGCGCTAAGCTCAGGCTTCGCTATGTTCGTGGCCTTATCTTTCTTGCTCTTCTTCAGTGCCATAGGACTCCCCACCTTCAAATGTAAATAGGCTCAGGCAATACTCTTACTCGAATGCTCCCTGTCTTTTCGACTTATTTCTGCAAAAAAACTCTTTATCCCTTTAACGTTTTACTTCGAGCTGTGAAATAAGTGTGACCATGTCAGGTATTTTCAGAAAAACACAGCATTAAACAAACATTTCCCTTTAAAAACGGGCTTCTTTTACTAGGTTTATCAGATAATTTAGGTCCTCGGGTTAACTCATGTCAGGTTATCTACAAAAAAACACAGCCCCGGAGGACTGTGTTTAATATTCCGTATATAAATTCTATTGTTTCAGCATCCATTTGAGCAGATCCGGCATACTTGCCCACAACCGCGAATGCATAATGACATATTCAATGGCTTCATTGGAATCGCCCATTCCGACAAAATCCGGGAGATTATGCGGCAGCCGCTTCACACCCAGCAGATAATCAGGCACATGCTTGTTCACACCGCGCGCTACACGGTACAGCATCTTAAGCTGCGAGGTAATTCCGTTCTTCTTGTACTCCAGCACAATCCGGTCATAGGCAAAAGCTGCTGCGGCATCATCTTCCCCATATTTCTTGATCACCCGTTCCGCTTCCTTCAACTGGTTGCTGTACAGGTAGACAGCGGCCAGAAGATAACGTGCTCCGGTATTGTCATCCGTGTTAAGCTCAAGGATATGCTCCAGCATTTCCGCCGCTTCCTCTGCCTTTCCGCCGAACCAGCAGGATTCCGCGTAGCTTTGGCAGATACGGATATAAGGGCGGGTCTCATGAAACCCCCAGAAGTATCCTTTGTGCTTGGCAAAATAAAGCTCGCCCAGCTCACGCCGGCCTGCTTCGATTCCCGCTTTGAGAAATTTACGCGCCTCATGCTCATTCTCCGAATCCTCGGCCAGAATAAGATAAGCCTCCGGGCTGTCCGGATAAATCTCCAATGCCGTTTCGGCCAGCTGAACCCGGCGTTTCGCAGAAGTGGCTTCCATCGCTTTGTGCAGAAGGGAATGCGCCTTCTCCTTGGGAGTGCCCGGCCCATTCAACGCGATCAGCTCATCAGCTTCTCCGCCCATTCCGTATTCTTCGACATAATTATATATTTCTTTGACCTTGCGGGAGATCGTGGCAGACGTAACCTCGTATTTATCGGCAAGATCAGCGTGCGACAGCATGAAGCCGTATTCCTCTGACAGCAGATATTCGATCGCCGCGCAGAACGAGCCGGCTTTCTTCACCGCAGGTTTGGTCTGCCGGGAGAAACCATTCCACAGCACCAGGGCTTCCAGGATCAGTTCCCGGTCGTATTGATTTCTCATGCTCTCAATGAGCTGCAGCGCAAGCTGTTCATGGGCCGGATGCTCCCATTTCAGTTCACGTGAGACCATCTTTTTCAGCTTGGGCAGTGTAAGCTTACTCTCGGTACGTACAGCGGGCTCCACTGCTGACTGTTCCTGTCCGGATTCGCTGAATACGGCCTCTTGTGCGGCCGCATTCTCCGTGGTTACAAGCCGCAGTATGGACTCCACCGCTGACGTTTCTTTATCCAAGCAGCATTTCTTATATTTTTTCCCGCTTCCGCATGGGCATAAGTCATTTCTTCCGACCTTACTCAAAAACAATTCCCCCTTAAATCTGTAACTAAACAAACATCCGTAAAAAACGGCATCGCTGTTATTGTACTTATTACTTAAGTATCATTTCCCGGCACGGGGTTTTCTATATCCCCTGAACATTCAGCAAGTGGAAACGGCTTGGCCGTCCTGTTAAGGACAGTTCAAAAATATAAATCCCTAAATTTTAAAAAAGGCCTTTCCATGAAAGGAAAGACCCTTTATCTGTATATATCCGCACATTTTCCCCCGTACGAGTTGTATTATAGCACTTCTCCTACTACTTGTCAGTCCTTTTTTTGGGACTAATAGCATAAACTTACCCCAAAAAGTAGGGCTTTAGCTTCGAAGAATACTCAGACCAGAGCCTTCATAGCGATGTCACTCCGGTTTTGTTTGCCCGGGAAGGTGATCTTTCCGGCACTGGCATATGCTGCTGTACGCGCTTCGGCAATCGTAGGCCCCATGCCTACAACTCCAAGCACACGGCCGCCGCTGGTTAACCAGCTGCCGTCCTCACCGCGCGCGGTTCCCGCATGGAAGACGAGTCCGTCCGTGTCCGCTTCAAGGCCGCTGATCGGCACACCCTTCGGATACGGACCGGGATAACCTTCAGAGGCGAGGACCACGCAGACTGCCGCCTCATCGCTCCATTCAATCTGGATATCCGCCAGTCTGCCTTCTGTAACAGCCAGAAAAATCTCCAGCAAATCGCTTTTCAGCCGGGGAAGAACGACCTGCGTCTCGGGATCACCGAAGCGGGCATTGAATTCTATCGTCTTCGGTCTGCCGTCCGGCGAGATCATAAGCCCTGCAAACAGCACGCCGCTGAACGGACGACCCTCAGCCACCATGGCTTTGGCTGTCGGCTCGATGATGGTCTCCACCGCTTCGCGGATAATAGCCTCATCGATATGCGGAAGCGGGGAGTATGTCCCCATGCCTCCCGTATTAGGGCCTTTATCGCCGTCGAATACCGGCTTATGGTCCTGCGCAGCCGCCATCGGACGCACCGTTTCGCCATCCACAAAGGCCAGAATCGACATTTCCTGCCCGGCAAGAAACTCCTCAATCACGACCTGTGCGCCCGCTTCACCGAACACCTTAGCCACCATGATATCCTGCAGAGCCGCCTCCGCTTCCTCACGGGAATACGCCACGGTCACACCTTTGCCTGCGGCCAGTCCGTCCGCCTTGATTACAATCGGCAGCTCCTGAGTACGCAGATAGGCAAGTGCAGCCCCGTAATCGCTGAACTTCTCATATGCCGCTGTCGGAATGCTGTACTTATGCAGCAGATCCTTCATGAAGGTCTTGCTGCCCTCGATTTCCGCTGCATTCTTCCGCGGGCCGAATACAGGAATTTCCTGCGCTTCGAATGCATCGACGATCCCCGCTGCCAGCGGATCATCCGGTCCGATCACGACAAGGCCGATCTCCCGTTCCTTGGCAAACGCGGTCAGCTTATCGAACTCGAATACACCGATCGGCACACATTCCGCAAGCTGCGCGATCCCGGCGTTGCCGGGTGCACAGTAGATTTTACCGGCCTTGGGGCTGCGGGTTAAGCTCCAGATGATCGCATGCTCCCGGCCGCCGCCGCCGACCACTAAAATATCCATTAGTATGAAACCCTCCCAGCGTTCTAGTGTTTGAAATGGCGAACGCCGGTGAAGACCATGGCAATGCCGTATTCATTAGCAACCTTAATGGATTCCTCGTCCTTAATCGACCCGCCCGGCTGAATAACTGCCGTAATACCAGCCTTGGCAGCCATCTCCAGTGTATCGCCCATCGGGAAGAAGGCATCGGAAGCCAGCACGGAGCCTTTGGATTTCTCTCCGGCCTGTTCAATCGCAATCTTAGCCGCGCCGACACGGTTCATCTGTCCTGCCCCTACGCCTACGGTCATATTATCAGCCGCCAGCACAATCGCGTTCGACTTCACATGCTTAACCACCTTCCAGCTGAAGAGCAGCTGCTTAAGCTCTTCTTCCGTCGGCTTGCGGTCGGTTACGACCTGCAGCTCTTCCGGATTCACGGAATGCACGTCACTTTCCTGCACGACCATTCCGCCTTCAATGGAGGTTACGACAAAGCTGGTTTTACGGGAAGCCGCCGTGCTGAGGTTGCCCAGCTTGAGCAGGCGGATATTCTTTTTCTTCATCAGGATTTCCAGTGCTTCTTCCGTGAAGCCCGGAGCCAGAACGATCTCAAGGAAAATATCCTTCAGCATATTAGCCGTATCTTCATCAATGATCCGGTTCGCCGCTACAATTCCGCCGAAGATGGAGGTTGGATCGGCATTGTATGCTTTTTGATAAGCCTCATATACACTCGCACCCACGCCTACGCCGCAAGGATTCATATGCTTAACAGCTACAACAGCCGGTTCTTCGAACTCTTTTACAATTTGAAGTGCTGCATTGGCATCGTTGATGTTGTTGTAGGACAGCTCCTTGCCGTGCAATTGCTCAGCAGCGGTGAGTGTATCCTGCGCAGCCAGCGGCTTGCGGTAGAACGCAGCCTTCTGGTGCGGGTTCTCCCCGTAACGCAGATCCTGGATTTTCTCGTAAGTGACCGTATAGCGTTCCGGCAGCGGTTCACCGGTTACATTCGCCAGATAATCAGCAATCAGGGCATCGTAAGCCGCCGTATGGCGGAAGACTTTGGCCGCAAGACGTTTGCGGGTTGCAAGGGTGGTATCTCCACCCGCACGAACTTCCTCAAGCACTGTAGCATAATCCGCCGCATCCACAACCACACTGACAAAAGCATGGTTCTTCGACGCCGAACGCAGCATCGTAGGTCCGCCGATATCGATGTTCTCGATAGCTTCTTCATACGATACATCCGGCTTGGCAATGGTTTCCGCGAAGGGATACAGATTCACCACTACGAGGTCGATGTAGTCAAGTCCAAGCTCGGTCATCTGCCGTGTGTGCTCTTCGTTATCACGAACCGCAAGGAGGCCGCTGTGTACAGCGGGATGCAGTGTTTTGACGCGTCCGTCCATAATTTCGGGGAAGCCCGTCACATCGGATATACCGATGACCGGAACGCCTTCTTTAGCCAGAAGTGTGCTGGTGCCGCCTGTGGAGATAATTTCTACGCCTAGTGCAGACAACTCGCGGCAAAAATCCACGATGCCCTGTTTGTCCGATACGCTGACCAGTGCTCTTTTGATACTCACTTTGAATAGTCCTCCTCTGGATTCACGCTAGAATAGGTTGTGGCTTATGATCGCAGGATCTGTGTCGCCGATTAGCCCGTGCTTATAACTTGAGTCTATAGTGTTTATAAAATAAGTGGATTTACGTCATTTAATTTCGGCTTGTTATCCGCCGGATAGAAATTAGTTGGAAATTGTCCATCTAAATGATGCCATATGCGCCTTAGAGCCTACAACGCCAAATTTAGTTGTACTTTATCCACTTACGTTTCGCGACCGCTGGTATTCAGACAAATTAAGTGGAGTGAATCCAACTGCTATATCGACATTAGCCAGCATGTCAGCAAATCCGCAATTTCGGCAATTTCAAACTGCTCAGCCTGCCAATCCGACATCTTGCAGACTTTGTGCAATATTTCCCGAGAAATATCAGAAGCAGCCGCACCTGCCTGTAATATATCTATTTGTGTCAGATCCGGCTCGTATCGCATCCTATTATTCGCCGATTGTTGTTATTCTTCCATTCAGTTCCACTCTGCCTGCTGCCAAAGCAGCCACCACTTCGGGATACAGCCCATATTCAACCTGGTGGATCCGTTCCGCCAGGGATTCGGCGGTATCTCCCGGTTTCACCTCAACGCTGCGCTGGGCAATAACCGGTCCGGTATCCATGCCTCCATCGACAAAATGCACCGTAACTCCCGTCAGCTTCACCCCGTACTCAAGGGCCTGACCGATCGCATCTTTACCGGCGAAGGCCGGCAAAAGCGACGGATGGATGTTGATGATCCGTCTGGCGTAAGGCTCAAGCAGCACAGATGAGATCAGCCGCATGTATCCGGCCAACACTATCAGCCCGATGTTCCGGCGCTGCAGCTCGGCAACAATTGCCGCCTCATACAGCTCACGGCCCGCGAAGTCCTTCGGCCGCAGCAGGAGGGCGGGAATTCCCGCTGCCTCCGCCCGCTGTGCCACAGGCGCTTCCGGCTTGTCCGAGACGAGCAGCTCAATGCTGCCCCCGCCAAGCTTCCCCTCCTGCTGCGCCTGGACCAGTGCGGTGAAATTGCTGCCCTGTCCCGAAGCAAATACAGCGATCCGGCTCCACTCCATCAGACTTCAGCTCCCGTAAAGGTAACCTTACGCTCACCCTCTGTTACAGTACCGATAAGGTAAGCTTCTTCTCCGCTCGCTTTCAGCAGCTCCAGCGCACGTTCTCCGTCCGCTTCAGCCACTACCAGTACCAGGCCAACACCCATGTTAAAAGTGGTGAACATATCGCGGTTGCTTACATTGCCTTTGCTCTGCATCAAGCCGAAGACCGGCTGAATCGGCCAGGAGCCGTAGTTAATCTCTACATTCACATTCTCCGGCAGGACGCGCGGGATGTTCTCGATGAACCCGCCTCCGGTAATATGAGCCATGCCCTTAACCGGAAGCTGTTCCAGCAGGGACAGCAGCGGCTTCACATAGATTTTGGTTGGAGCCAGCAGTACATCCACGAGCGGAGCGCCCAGCTCAGGCACTACATCGTTCAAGCCATAGCCGTCTTCCTCCAGCAGAAGCTTGCGCACGAGCGAGAATCCGTTGCTGTGGATACCGCTGGAAGCCAGGCCAATTACCGTGTCTCCCGGAGCAATGTCCGCTCCCGTTACCAGCTTCGCTTTGTCGGCAACGCCTACGGTAAATCCGGCGATATCGTACTCACCGGCCGAATACATACCCGGCATCTCGGCCGTTTCGCCGCCAATCAAGGCGCAGCCTGCCTGGTGGCAGCCTTCGGCGATACCGGCAACGATCGCCTCAATCTTCTCCGGCACTACCTTGTCGCAGGCCAGATAGTCGAGGAAGAACAGCGGCTCTGCGCCCTGCACTACGATGTCATTCACACACATGGCTACCGCATCGATGCCAATCGTGTCGTGGCGGTCCGCGGCGAACGCGATTTTGAGCTTCGTGCCTACGCCGTCCGTTCCCGATACGAGGACCGGCTCTTCGTACTTGTCCTTATTCAGGCCGAACAGTGCACCGAATCCGCCCAGCTCCGTCATCACTTCAGGACGGTATGTGCGCTTCACATGCTTCTTCATGCGTTCTACCGCTTCATTGCCAGCCGCAATATCCACTCCGGCGTTTTTATAAGCTTCCGACACTTTTGGACACCTCATTTAAATTAGTTTAGAGCGCGGGTTCGGGGCGGCAGGGCATTGAGTGTGGTTTGTGGATGTTATTGCGATGGATGTTTGGACTTCCGGTCGCTGTTATATTTGGATTTCCTTGATTTGAACTGCTGTCCGCGGTAGAAATCCAAATATAAAGGCGAACGCTGACGCTCCTACAGTTCCAAAATCCCTCTCCATAACTTCCAAACCACCAGGTCAAACCCGTGCCGCAAGCCGAAATTTCGCGCCTTGCACAGCAGCAATTGGTCGGCGCTGGGCTTCGCACAGCGCCTCCTAAGCGTACGAAGATAGTCGTCCCGCATCCTTAGTTTGCGACAGCAAACAGGACGGAAGCGGAGCTTTAAGCCCGGCGGCGGCTGTTTGTCACAGGAAGTCGTCGATTCCTCCGCTTTGCAGGGCATTGATCGGTTATCTTTTCATAAAATCCTGCACAGAATACAACATTTCGCTCATTAGATCGGCCCAAATCCGAAATTGTTGTACAAAATGCAGGATTTCACCCTTTTTAAGTCGCTTTTCCTGATTAAATGTTGTATTTGATACAACAATCCTCCCAAACACCCGCCTATCCAAGGACTCAAGTTGCAAAACATACAACATTTATTTCTACAGCGCTTATTAAAATGTCTTCATACTTCTAATACGAATCTAGTGTAAAGAATGGCGTATTCCGACAGGGATGTCCCACCTAGCACGAGCATCCGTCCTTCTCTTCCCCGCCGAAATCAACCTGCGTCGGGTAATCATTATCGAAGCAGGACAGGCATAGCCCGCCTTTGTAATTGTCACTATTATAGCCGCCGATGGACTGGATGAGTCCCTCCGGCGAGAGGAACGCAAGCGAGTCAGCATTGATCTCCTCACACATCTCGGCAATCGTCTTATAAGAGGCGATCAGCTCGCGGCGGTCAGGGGTATCGATGCCATAGAAGCACGGATTCTTGAACGGCGGCGAAGTAATCCGCACATGAACCTCGGCCGCTCCGGCCTCGCGCAGCAGGTTGACGATCCGGCGTGAGGTCGTGCCGCGCACGATGGAATCGTCGATCATGACTACGCGCTGGCCTTCCACAACGCGGCGCACGGCGCTGAGTTTCATCTTCACGCCTTGCTCGCGCAGCTCCTGGCTCGGCTGGATAAAGGTCCGGCCGGTGTACTTGTTCTTGATCAGACCAAGCTCATACGGGATGCCTGTCTGCTCGGCATAGCCGATAGCAGCGGAGATACTGGAATCCGGCACGCCGGTTACGATATCGGCATCCACGAAGGCTTCGAGCGCCATCCGGCTGCCCATCCGCTTGCGTGCGGAGTGCAGGTTGGAGCCGTTCAGATCGCTGTCCGGCCGTGCGAAGTAGATGTATTCCATCGCGCACAGCGCTTTGCGTTTAGGTTCTGCGAAGCGGTCTTCCCGGAAGCCGTCTTTATCCAGCACCAGCAGCTCGCCAGGCTCAATATCGCGCACAAGCTGAGCGCCAATGACTTCGAGCGCACAGGACTCGGAAGCGAAGACGTACGCCGTACCCAGCCGGCCCATTACGAGCGGACGGAGTCCGTGCGGATCAGAAGCAACAATCAGCTTGTCATTGGTCATCAGCAGGAAGGCGAACCCGCCAACCAGCTGCGCCAGGGCATCCTTGGTCGCTTCAACAAAATCCTTCTGCGAACGCGCGATCAAATGCGCCAGCACTTCGGTATCACTGGTGGTCTGGAAGATTGAACCGCCCTGCTCAAGCTGCTTGCGGATGAGCGGTTCGTTGACAATGTTGCCGTTCGTGGCAATCGCAAGATCACCGTCGCGGTATTTGAAGACCAGCGGCTGCGCATTGGTCAGCCGGCTGTCTCCGCTGGTCGAATAGCGCACATGTCCAATGGACATGTCCCCGATCAGCGAAGCAATCTTGTCTTTGTCGAAGACTTCCTTCACCAGGCCCATGCCGCGGTGATAGTTGAAGTCGCGTCCATCCGCTACGCAGATGCCCGCGCTCTCTTCCCCGCGGTGCTGCAGGGCATGCAGGCCGTAATAGGACATGGAAGCGGCTTCCGGGTGTCCGAAGACCCCGAAGACGCCGCATTCTTCTTTTAATGTGTCAAAAATATCTCCCGAGCCCGTTCCTTCGTTGTAAAAGTCGCCGGTCCACAGGATAGGGGCTTCCTGCTCTTTCCCGGTCTTTATTTCATAAGACATGGAATAGCATCCTCCCAAATGGTCTTGAGTTCAGTAACTGCTTCATCAAGTGCAGACGCGCCGTCCAATGCAACACGCAGGCGGTCTCCGCCGACGGTTCCAATAATCTCTACAGGCACGCCATATGCGGCAACCGCTGCTTTCAGTTCTTCCGCACGGTCAGGTGCCGAAGTCAGGATAATCCGGGATTGGCTCTCGCTGAACAGCGCCACATCAGGGCGCAATCCGCCAGCAGACAGCTCAATATTGGCTCCGGTTTTGCCGCTGATGCAGCTTTCTGCCAGTGCTCCGGCCAGGCCGCCTTCGGACAGGTCATGCGCCGAGCGGACCAGCCCGCTGCGGATCGCAGCAAGTACGGAATCCAGCAGCTTGCGTTCAGTGGCCAGATCGAGTTCCGGCGGACGTCCTTCGGTCACACCGTGAACAGCATACTGGAATTCGCTGCCGCCCAGCTCTGCTTTCGTAACACCGAGCAGCAGAATCGCATCGCCTTCCTGCTTGAAGGCCTGAGTTGTAATATGATCGGTATCCTCCACGAGACCTACCATGCCGACAACCGGTGTCGGGTAGATGGCTCCTGAAGCATTTTCATTGTATAGGCTGACGTTACCGCCAATTACAGGGGTATCAAGCACACGGCAGGCTTCAGCCATGCCGTCTACCGCACGTTCCATCTGCCAGAAGATTTCCGGCTTCTCCGGACTGCCGAAATTCAGGTTGTCCGTAATTGCCAGCGGCAGAGCACCGGAACAGACAATGTTACGTGCGGCTTCGCTGACGGCAATCCGTCCGCCCACTTCAGGATCGAGATACACATAACGTCCGTTACAGTCCGTAGTCATAGCTAGACCTTTGCGAGTACCGTGGATGGTTACCACTGCCGCATCGGAACCCGGACGAACGGCCGTGCTGGTCCGAACCATATAATCATATTGGTTGTATACCCATGCTTTGCTGGCTACTGTAGGTGATCCTAGTACGGTGCGCAGAGCGCCGCCCAGATCGGTTACTTCTTCATAGCGGAGCGTATCAACCGATGCATTTTCTTCATAGTACGCAGGAACTGCTGATGGTTTGTTGTAGATCGGACATTCATCAACCAGAGCCGTTACCGGCATGTCGCCGACAACTACACCGTGATGGAACAGCTTCAGCCGGCCGTCATCCGTTACCTTACCCACTTTGCGGCAGATGACGCCCCAGCGGTCGAAGATTTCCTGTGCCTGCGCTTCATCCTTAGGCTCAACTACGAACAACATCCGCTCCTGGGATTCCGAGAGCATCATTTCATATGGAGTCATGCCGTCTTCGCGCTGCGGCACCTGATCCAGATACAGCTCCAGACCGTTGCCCGCTTTGCTCGCCATTTCAGCACTGGAGCAGGTAAGTCCGGCTGCGCCCATATCCTGAATACCGAGGACGATGCCGCTGTCGATCAGCTCCAGACAAGATTCCATAACCAGCTTCTCCATGAATGGATCGCCAACCTGGACTGCCGTCCGCTTCGCTTCAGACTCTTCGCTAAGCTCAACCGAGGCGAACGTCGCACCATGAATGCCGTCACGGCCTGTAGGAGGACCCACGTAGAACACGGGATTGCCAACCCCTTTGGCGACACCGCGCTGGATTTTATCATGATCAATCAGCCCCACACACATTGCATTAACAAGCGGATTGCCGTCATAGCTGTCGTCGAACATAATTTCCCCGCCGACGGTAGGGATGCCGATACAGTTGCCGTAGCCTGCGATACCGGACACAACATGCTCGAACAAATATTTTACCCGGTCGCTCTCCAGCTTCCCGAAACGCAGGGAGTTCAGCAGCGCCACCGGTCTTGCCCCCATGGAGAAAATATCGCGGATAATCCCGCCCACCCCGGTCGCCGCGCCCTGATAAGGCTCAACTGCCGACGGGTGGTTGTGGCTCTCGATCTTGAAGACTACCGCCTGGTTGTCTCCGATATCAACGATACCTGCGCCTTCGCCCGGTCCCATCAGCACCTTCGGCCCGCTAGTCGGGAAACGGCTGAGCAGCGGCTTCGAGTTCTTATAGGCACAGTGCTCGGACCACATTACGCTGAACACACCGATTTCTGTATAGTTAGGCTTACGTCCCATGAAGGAAGTAATGAGCTCATATTCGCTGTCCGATACACCGAACTGACTGTAGATTTTCTGCTCCGCGATCTGCTCTGCGGTCGGCTCCTTAGCGGATACTTGCTGCGTCATAACGATCCCTCCACGATGTAAGAATGGATGTGAACATCCGTTTGCCGTCTTCCGAACCAAGCAGGCTGTTCGCTGCACGTTCCGGGTGAGGCATCATACCAACCACATTGCCTGCTACATTGCTGACTCCGGCGATATCGGCGACTGAACCGTTCGGGTTGTCGCTGTATGTGAATACGATCTGATTATTTGCTTTTAATTCAGCTAAAGTCTCTTCATCACAGTAGTAATTGCCTTCCCCATGCGCGATTGGAATGACGATCTCTTCATCCTTCGCATAGTCAATAGTAAACGGGGTTGTGTTATTCACGACCTTAAGCACCGTGTCATGACAGCGGAACTTCATCGACATGTTGCGGCGCAGCGCGCCCGGCAAGAGGCCCGCTTCGGTCAGGATTTGGAACCCGTTGCAGATGCCGAGCACGAATTTGCCCTGCTCCGCAGCTTTGGCTACTTCCGCCATAACCGGAGCAAACCGGGAAATCGCGCCACAGCGCAGATAGTCACCATAAGAGAAGCCGCCCGGCACGAGAATGCAGTCATAAGCCGACAGATCCGTCGCCGTATGCCACACATAATCCACTGGTTCACCGAGGCTGTCTTCTACTGCCTTGTAGCAGTCAATGTCACAATTGGAGCCTGGAAAGACAAGTACCGCAAATTTCATGACTTTTAGTCCTCCAATTCGTAGCGGTAATCCTCGATCACCGTGTTGGCCAGCAGCTTCTCGCACATATCCTTGAGGCGTCCTTCCGCTTCAGCGCGGTTATCGGTATCGAGGGTCAGCTCCATATATTTGCCGATACGCAGACTTTCAACTTCCTGAAAACCTACGGAATGCAGCGCCCCTTGCACGGCTACACCTTGGGGATCGAGCACGCTTTTCTTGATGGTGACGTAGACTGTCGCTTTTAACATACGCTTGTAGTTCCTCCTAAAATTTAATGAGCTGGACTGGGTACCTGGAATGAAAACTTACCGTAATTCAACATTACAACAATGTGCTAACCTCTAACGGTGAGCTGCAACAACTCACTTCACTGCTGACAGCTAACTTAACTGCATAATGTACAGCTATTCTCTCAATGACTCCTGCAAAATCAGCTTTAGTTGCATTTCATACAGCTATTTCTAAGGAAATCTGCGTTTCAGGCCGTCTCGCTTATTTTTAGTTGTACCAGATACAGTTAAAGAGCAAATGGCATCTTTTTCGGGCAAAATAACTGCAGAGAATACAATTAAAAGTTAGCTGCAGCTGGTCGGAACAGGAGCATCAGATAATCTATAAGGACTTTCCGGTAAGGCGGTGATAAATATCCAGGTACCGGCGTGAGGTCTCTTCCACCACTTCAACCGGCAGCGGGTCCGGTGTACTGTTCTTGTCCCACGAGGATGCCGAAAGGTAAGTCCGTACAGGCTCCTTATCCATGCTATCGATCTCGATATCCAGCGCGTATTTGTCCTTAGCCCAGAAACGGGAAGCATCCGGTGTGAAAATCTCGTCGATCAGAATGACCTTACCGTCCAGCAGCCCGAACTCGAATTTGCAATCGGCGAGGATGATGCCGCGGTCTTTACAATATTCTCTGGCAAAAGCGAACAGCTTCAGGCTCTTCTCCTTCAGCTCCAGCGCAAGCTCTGCGCCAATTAACTCCTGCATCTGCTCAAAAGGGATATCCTCATCATGGCCGACATCATTCTTGGCCGCCGGCGTAAAGATCGGCTCGGTCAGCACCGCATTCTTGCGCAGCCCTTTGGGAAGCTCGATGCCGTTCACTTTGCCGGTCTCCTGATACTGCCGCCAGCCGCCGCCGGTAATGCAGCCGCGCACGACACATTCGATATCAATCCGCTGTGCTTTGCGGACCACCATGATGCGGTTCTTCAGCGCTTCGCGGTCCCGTACAATATCTCCGAGCCGGTCCACATCGATGTGAACTACATGGTTCTCAATGAGCTCCTTGGTCTGGCCAAACCAGAAGGCGCTGAGCCGGTTCAGCACATTGCCTTTGTCCGGCACCGCCGGGTCCAGCACATAATCAAATGCGGAAATGCGGTCCGTAACGACAATCAGTACCTCATCCCCCAAATCGTACAGCTCACGAACCTTACCTTTGTAGAGCAGCGGTGCATTTACGAGTTCCACGGCAGTGGATACGGCCGTTGATGTCATGACCTTTCCTCCCTTGAACAAATGATCTTGCTTATATTTGGGCTAAAAGCGCAGGGACGCTTTGTTTCCTTCGCTTCGCACCAAAGGAATTGAAAGCTCCTTCGGGTTAATAGTGTCACTGCGGGGAATTTTGGACTTCCGATCGCTGTTATGTTTGAATTTCCTGATTTGAACCGCCGGCTGCGGTAGAAATCCAAACATAAAGGCGAACGCTAAAGCTTCTACAGTTCCAAAATTCCTCTCCGTTCCTCCTTTAACCCTAATACCTAATCTTATTCCCCTGTTGCTACGCTTCCCGGGAACAAAACTCCCCATCGCTCCGCCCATCTCTTCTCCAGCTCATCAGTTCACCACTGACTCACCTTTTTTAATTAGATAAGCTCAAGTTTGCGGAAGATGGTGTCCACATGCTTGAGGTGCCAGGAAGGATTGAACGCATCCTCGATCTCTTCCGGACTTAGCACGGCTGTGATTTCCGGTGTAGCTTCAACGATGTCACGGAACTGGGTTTGTTCCTCCCAGGCCTGCATCGCCCGCGGCTGCACGGTGTCGTAAGCCTGCTCGCGGCTGAAGCCTTTGTCGATCAGCTTCGTCAGGATGCGGCCGGAGAACGGTACGCCGAAGGTGCGGTTCATGTTGCGCTTCATATTGTCCGGGAACACAGTCAGGTTCTTCACGATGTTGCCGAAGCGGTTCAGCATATAGTTCAGCAGCATAGTCGCGTCCGGCAGGATGATCCGTTCTACCGAGGAATGCGAGATATCACGTTCATGCCACAGCGGCACGTTCTCGTAAGCTGTAACCATATGCCCGCGGATCACGCGGGACAGGCCGGAGATGTTCTCGCAGCCAATCGGGTTGCGCTTATGCGGCATCGCGGACGAACCTTTTTGACCTTTGGCAAAAGCTTCTTCCACCTCGCGGATCTCACTCTTCTGCAACGCGCGGATCTCGGTAGCGAACTTGTCCAGCGAAGTGGCAACCAGTGCCAGCGCCGCCATGTATTCAGCGTGACGGTCACGCTGCAGTGTCTGCGTGGAGATCGGTGCCGGGCTGGTGCCCAGCTTGCGGCAGACAAATTCTTCGACGAACGGGTCGATGTTGGCATAGGTGCCGACTGCCCCGGAGATTTTGCCGAATTGTACGCCGTTAGCGGCATGACGGAAACGCTCCAGATTGCGCTTCATTTCCTCATACCACAGCGCCATCTTGAGGCCGAAAGTCGTCGGCTCGGCGTGTACGCCATGGGTGCGCCCCATCATCGGAGTATCTTTGTAGGCTACTGCTTTATCTTTTAGAATCTCAATGAACCGGATAATGTCTTGCTCCAGAATTTCGTTGGCCTGACGCAGCAGATAGCCGAGCGCCGTGTCGACAACGTCTGTGGAGGTCAGTCCGTAATGCACCCATTTGCGTTCTGCGCCCAGGCTCTCCGATACTGCACGGGTAAAAGCAATAACATCATGACGTGTTTCCTGCTCGATTTCATCAATCCGCGCGATGTCGAATTTGGCATCCTTGCGCAGCTTCGCGGCATCCTCATGCGGGATGACTCCCAGCTCGGCCCAAGCCTCGCAGGCGCAAATTTCAACTTCCAGCCACGCGTTGAATTTATTTTCTTCGGTCCAAATGGCCCGCATCTCAGGTCTGCTGTAACGTTCGATCATAGCTTGTCAGTTCCTCCAAAGGTTAGTTTGCTCTACCCAGGCCAGGCCGTCTCCGGTGTCCTTGCAGAGCAGGTTGATATGGCCCATCTTGCGGCCGGTCTTGCTCTCAGTCTTGCCATATATATGAAGCTTAGGAGATACCCCAAGCTTGTTTGCTTCTTCATCCGTGCTGCAGGCCGCCTGAATGGCGCCCTCCAAATGCTGGCCAAGCACATTCACCATGACTACAGGTGTAAGCAGCGTAGTATCGCCCAGCGGCAGATTGCAGATCGCCCGCACATGCTGCTCGAACTGTGAGGTTACGCAGGCGTCCATCGTGTAATGCCCGGAGTTATGCGGACGCGGAGCGAGCTCGTTGACGAACAGCTCTCCGTCCTCTGTCACGAACATCTCCACGGCCAGCAGTCCTACGGCATCCATGCCGGACACAATCTGCTCGGCCAGCTCACAGGCCCGCCGCTGAATCTCCTCCGGCACCCTGGCGGGTACAATCGAGAGATGCAGGATATTGTCCACATGGATGTTCTCTGCGGGCGGGAAGCTCTTGACCTCACCGGATGCGCTGCGGGCGGCAATGACGGAAATTTCGCATTTGAAAGCGATGAATTTCTCCAGCACCAGCTCCGGTACGTTGACGGATTCTGCCCCAGCGGCCGTTCCCGGCGCTACCTGCCGGAACGCCGCTTCCAGCTCTTCCGGCTGGCGGATGACGGCTTGTCCCTTGCCGTCGTACCCCCCTGTGGCTGTCTTCAGCACACAGGGCAGGCCCAGGCCGGCAGCCGCGGCTTCAAGCTCCGCCAGGCTGCCGACCTTGCGGTACGGGGCAACGGGCACGCCCGCCGCCTCGATTGCCGCCTTCTCGCGCAGCCGGTGCTGCGTCGTATACAGCAGCGCGCTGCCCTGCGGCACGTACGATTCCTCCGTCAGCAGCGCGGCTACGCCCGCATCGACGTTCTCGAACTCGTACGTGATGACGTCCGCGCGCTGCGCCAGCTCACGCGCCGCGTCCCGGTCGTTATACGCCGCGGTAATCTGCGGCGTAACCTGCCCGCAGGGCGCATCCTTTGCTGGGTCCAGCGCCACGAAGCGGTAGCCCATGGCGCTGCCGGACAGCGCCATCATGCGCCCGAGCTGCCCGCCGCCGAGCACGCCGATCGTCGCGCCGGGCAGCAGCGTCCGCGGCGCCTGCCCGCCAGCTTCAGCCTGCCCGGCCTCCAACTCCTCCGGCCTCATAACGTCTCGCTGCTTTCCAGCACTTCGCTCTGGATCGCCTCACGCCGCAGCTCCACCATCCGCTGCACCTCCGGCTCGAAAGCGCCGATGATCTGCGCAGCCAGCAGGCCGGCATTGACAGCACCGGCCCGGCCGATGGCTACCGTGGCCACCGGGATGCCCGCCGGCATCTGCACAATCGACAGCAGTGAGTCCAGGCCGTTCAACGCCTTCGACTGCACCGGAACGCCGATAACCGGCAGAAGGGTTTTGGCTGCCACCATACCCGGCAGATGCGCCGCGCCGCCCGCTCCGGCGATAATCACCTTCAGGCCGCGCTCTACCGCTTCTTCGGCATAACGGAACATGAGATCCGGTGTGCGGTGCGCCGAGATGACTTTTTTCTCATAAGACACGCCCAGCTCCTCAAGCACTGCACATGTATGCTCCATAGTTTCATAGTCCGATTTGCTGCCCATAATGACACCTACTTGCACAGACATTGTTCACCCAGCCCTTCCGATTCCCGTTATAGATAATCCTTTGATTTAAGTGTGTCCCATTTCCCTCAAGTTTCCCATATATCCGAAAAAAATAGCCCGGATTCCAGACGCATTTTGCTGCGGGTGGACCCGGACTACTAAGGAACTAGGAGAGTACTGGACCGGCATCTGCAAATACAGGCAGGCGCAAGGCACACCGCCCCTGTATACGCGGCGGCTTCTGCTGGCCGTTCCAGTTATCCTATTTCCTCGTAGTCCGGCAATTTACGGTTACCGGGTAGAAACTTCCGGGCCCTATTCCCGGTTTTATACGAGCTCTTCATAGGTTCAGTTTAACAATGCCCTACACATCGTGTCAACTTAAACACGAACATTGTCATATCATGTCTCTCAAATGTTCGCTTTTGGGCACATTTAATTTTCTTATTCCTGCTAATCCGCCCATCTCCGCAGAAAAAAAGGGGAACGCCTCAGCGCTCCTCTACAAGTAACTCTATTATTTAACAACCAGCACCGGAATGCGCGCGCTCTGCACTACATTGTGGCTGACGCTGCCCAGAACGAACTCCCGGATTCCGCCGAGCCCGCGGCTGCCGATCACGATGACATCCACCGTGTGCTCTTTGGCATAAGCCAGAATCACTTCAGCAGGCGAGCCCTGCAGCAATTCTACAGTAGCGTTCAGACCTTCGGCTTCCAGCCGGCTTTTCACTTCATCCGTAGTCTGGACCGCGAGGTCATAATAATCCTTGTTCACTGATGCCGGCAGAGGCGCGAGAGCTTCCCCGATGAAGAACCGCGGGAATTCAAATGCGTGTACGACGTACAGGGAGGACCCTGGAGTTACCTTGGCCAGTTCAATTGCACGTTCCAATGCCTGATTGGAAGCCTTCGAACCGTCATAGGCTAGCAAAATTTTAGAGAATAACATATACGCCACCTCTTTCTATTGTGTACAGCCTTAGCCTAACTACAAGAGACTTAACTCAAAAAATATCCATACAGCAGGACATTCAGCAGCAGCAGCAGCGGAATTCCGATCCTGAAGGAAGTATGCCTCGTCTTGTGGCGCTTGCGGTACATGGCAATCAGCACACCCAGCGCGCCGCCCATGAACGCCAGCAGAAACAGTGTTTTCTCCGGCACCCGATCCCGTCTTTTGCGGGCCTTGTTCTTGTCTTCCGACATCACCACATACCCGATAATATTGATCAGAGCGAACCACAGCAATACAACCTTGACCATCCTTCCGGCCCCTCCTCCTTGCATCCTATCTACTCTCTATTATATTACCCTTTCCGGCAAAAAACCAATAAGTTCCCCCACAAAGTGAGGTTTTGGCGCAGGTGATCACTCAGGTACTTTGCGGGGACCCCTTCCTTTACAATAAACCTAACCCTACCTGCCAAGTATCCGCCGCTTTTGTCTGCTCCCTGTGCCCGGTTCCCCGGCCTCTCGGATCCATATCCAGGACAACACTGCAGCAAGCAGCGCCGCAATTCCGCCAAGCCAGAACCCGCCGGTCAGACCATACGCCGCACTCATCCATCCCGCAACAAATGGCCCCCCTGACATCCCTATGGCGTATACAGCCTGATAGAAGCCCATAGCCGTTGCCCGTTTGAACGGAGCGACTCCCGACACCGATTTACCCAGCAGCAGCGGAAAAATAAGACCCTGCATGAAGCCGTTCCCAATCTGCGTTGCACAGAGAGCGGCTAGAGTAGGCATAGATGGAATCAGCAGCGTGAATACCGCACTCCCGGCAAAACCCAGCATTAACGTTCCCCGGTCTCCGAGCCATTTGCCGAACAGACGTGAGCCGTACAGTGTGGCAATCGCATGCGGCAGCATGAAAGCCAGCGTCAGCCAGCCGAGGCTCTCTTTGCTCGCTCCAATATCCAGCGCCTGATTCGGCGTATAGCCGAACATCGTAATGAACAGCACACAATGTGCCAGCACGGACAGCAGCGAGACTTTAACCAGCAGCGGTTCACGGACTACTCCGGCAAGATCTTTAATCTGAATCGCATTCCGTTTCTCCTGCTTCTGTTCAGGCAGACGCAGTGCAAGCAGCAGCGCCGCTGCCGCCACAATCCCGCCGATAATAAACGGAGTGTTCCAGCCCCAGTGATCTACCATATAGCCGCTGATCATCATACTGGTCAATTGGGCAATAACCGTCGTGAACTGCAGCATACCCATGGCTTTACCCGCTTCTTCTTTCGGAAAATACCCTGCGAACATCACCGAGTACACGACCCACGCGGAAGCTGCAATCCCCGAGACCGCACGTGCGGCCAGCGCCCAGCCCGGATGTGCACCAGCCAGGAATAATAGACAGCTCGCTCCGCTGGCGATCAGCCCCAGATAAATAAACGGCCGCCGCCGGTTAAGATAATCTGACCCGATACCAATCGGCAGACGGAACAGAATCTGCATCAGGCCGTATACGCCCAGCACCGCTCCAACCATGACATATGAGGCTCCCAGATGCTCCACATACGGAGACAATACAGGTACATAGATATAAGAAGAGAACCAGAACATAAAGACAATCACCAAAAAGAAAAACCGGCTGCCTCCCCTCTTGCCAGAGCCTTGTACCGATTGGACTTCACCTTCTAATTGCTTAGCCGCCGCCACTTCATCACCCGCTCCACTATATTTGCCGGAACCCTAACAGCCCTGTCCAGCTTCAATCTCCTAAGTAAAACATATCTGCCGCCCCTTGGACAGCCTTCGTAAAGTAACATTACACTTAAATCTGCATTTATACACCAGCCAGATCCGCCATTCCCATAAACACAACAAAACCACCGATTAACCGGCAGTCTTGTTGTTCCCGAAGCATTCCCTCCCTGGAAGGGAAATTAACTTCTATATAACAGAGCATAGAATAAGCATGCTAATTACGTTAACTAGTCTTACTTTTATATATCTCAAATCTTGGACTCGCTCACGCCCATACAGCTCCAAACTCCACCCTATCTTCTCCCGTTTCTGCTACTCACTTCATTTAATGCACTTTTGCCCTTACACTTTTGGCTATTTTATTTTCCCTTCTGCTTGGCTTCCATCGCTGCCTTCAGCAATTCACCAAGGTTAGAGCCGCCAGCGCTTTCCGGCTTGCTGTACTGCTGAACCAGCTTCTGCTGCTCGCGTTTGTTGATATGCTTGTGGTCGTTATCCATGGTCTCTGTGATTCCGCAGCCGAGGCACTGCACATACATCCCGGCCTTGCCTTCTTTAAGCTCCATCTTCTTATGGCACTGCGGACAGCGGCGGTTCGACAGCTGCTTCTCACCTGCACGGGTGTAGCCACAGTCCTCTTTGGGGCAGACCAGCAGCTTGCCGCGCTTGGTCTTCTTCTCCAGCATTCTTGTCCCGCATTCCGGACAATGGCTGTTAGAGACATTATGCGGCTTGTATTCCGCTCCGCTATTCTTAACCCCGGACACCAGCTCCTGTGCCATAGTACGGATGCCCTGCAGAAAAGGCTCCGGACGCCCTTGCCCGCGGGCGATCTTCTCCAGCTCCGCTTCCCAGCGCGCCGTCAGCTCCGGTGTGCGCAGCTGTCCTGACACTAAACCGATCAGCTGTTTCCCTTTGCCGGTCGGATGCAGCAGATTGCCCTGCCGCTCAATCGTATCCGAACTGACCAGCTTCTCGATAATATCCGCACGGGTTGCCGGCGTACCTAGCCCGTACTTCTCCATCTGTGTCAGCAGCGAAGCTTCATTATAACGCTTCGGCGGCTGCGTCCGCCCGGGCTTAATGATGCAGCGCTCAATCTTCACACTGTCACCTTCACGCAGCTCCGGCAGCTTCACGCTGCCCGCTGCCGGTTCGTCAGCTAAGCTCTCCTCTTCATCATCCGAGCTCATGTCCCCGCCATAGACTTCACGCCAGCCCGCGTCCTTAACCGTGGTTCCTTTAACCTGGAAGGTTTCCCCCTCCACGCTCACCGTCACAGCCACTGCATCATAACGTGCCGGAGGGTAGAACAGGCTGATGAACCGCCGTACAATCAGATCATAGAGCTTCCGCTCTTCTGCACTGAGTAGATTAAGCAGCACCGTCTGCTCTGTAGGAATAATCGCGTGATGGTCACTGACCTTACTGTCATCGACAATTCGTTTGGTAACCGGCAGCGGTTTGCGCAGTAGCGGTCTAGCTAGGGCCGCATACGGTCCAACTGCCACGCTGTCCAATCTTTCTTTTAGCGTACCCGTCATATCGGCAGTCAGGTAGCGGCTGTCCGTACGCGGATAAGTAACCAGCTTATGCTGTTCATACAGCTTTTGCAGCAGGCCTGAGGTTTGTTTAGCTGAGAAACCAAATTTGCGGTTCGCATCCCGCTGCAGCTCTGTCAGGTCATAGGCCAGCGGATGGGGTTCACTTTTCTCGCTTTTGTGGACCTTGGTAATCCGTCCGCTGCGGCCGGTCAGCTTATCCTTCAGAATACCCGTCTTGTCTCTGTCAAAAATCCGGCCGTCCCCGCCCGGCGCACGCCATCCCGCCTGGAAATTGCCGAAGTCGGCTGTAAGCAAGTCGTACTCCTGGGAACGGAAGCCGGTAATTTCATTCTCCCGGTCCATAATCATGCCAAGCGTAGGTGTCTGTACACGCCCTGCCGAGAGCGGCGCACCGAACTTACAGGTTAAAGCGCGCGTCACATTCAGCCCGATCATCCAATCCGCCTCTGCGCGGCAGCGGGCAGACTCATATAAGCGGTCGAAGTCCTTGCCCGGACGAAGCGCGGCGAAGCCTTCCTTAATTGCCTTATCCGTCTGCGAGGAGATCCACAGCCGCCGGAACGGCTTTTTCCACCCAGCCATGTTCATAATCCAGCGCGCCAATAGCTCTCCCTCACGCGCAGCATCCGTCGCAACGATCAGCTCTTCAATATCCTGCCGTTTCATCAGCTGCTGCACCGCTTTGTATTGCTGGCTGGTCTCCCTTAGCACCTTCAGCTTGGCCTTCTCCGGAAGAATCGGCAAATCCTCCAATGCCCAGGTAGCATATTTATTGTTATAGTCCTCAGGCTCAGCCAGGCCAACCAGATGACCCAGAGCCCAGGTAACCACATATTTCGGACCTTCCATATAGCTCTTTTGCTTATTTCCGCAGCCCAGTACCCGGGCAATCTCCCGGGCAACCGATGGCTTCTCCGCCAGTACCAGTACCTTCATAATTCTCTCCCCTCCATATCAACAACCTATTATACCACGGGATAAAAGACAGCAAATATCATCAGGCTGATTTCATTTCATTCAGATAGACTAGAATTATTCCCCTGCCGAAAGGAGTCACAGCCAATGCTCACAACAGAACCGTATAATGTTATATCAGTAGGTGTAGTATCCGGATCACAACACAACCTGCGTCTCGAGATTAAACCGCAGTTCAGACCTGCCTTGAAGGGGCTGGCTGATTTCAGCCACTGCCAGATTCTCTGGTGGATTCATGAATTTGCAGACGATACCTTCCGGGGTACTACGCAGATTGAGCCTCCTTATGATGCTCCGGTCTCCGGTGTATTTGCCACACGTTCTCCCGTACGTCCCAACCCTATTGGCCTTACTGTTGCCGGAATCGTGTCTGTTGATGTTGAAGAGGGAATTGTTGAAGTTACCGGACTGGATGCCTATCCGGGGACGCCTGTGCTTGATATTAAAGCCTATTTCCCTTCTGCCGACCGCGTCCGCCATGTCAGAGTTCCTGTATGGGCTGCCTCCTGGGGGGAGTGGGCTCCAGAGTAAACCAATGCGGGGAGAGAGCTCATGAATAACGGCCAGCTTATTCTGCAAGCCATTGATTATATTGAATCCAATCTGAAGCAAACATTGTCAGTCCTGGCCCTCTCCAGAGTGAGCGGTTATTCGCAGTATCATTTTATCCGGCTGTTCCAGGGGGTTACCGGGCTGACACCCGGCGACTATATCGCAAGACGTCGAATTTCCGAGGCTGCACGTGAGATTCTGAGAAACCCTCACCGGAGTTTCCAGGATATTTCCCTGGATTATTCCTTTAATGATTATGAGACCTTCACCCGTGCCTTCAAAAGATTGCTCCATACGACCCCCACCCGTATCCGCCAAAAATCAAATCCGGATATCCCTTTGCTGCTCCATCCTATTCGAGGCAGGGATCTGCCGCACTGGACTGGCCATAATACAGCATCTCCAGAGGTTATTGAGCTCGGGGAAATCACGCTCCAGGGACCATTTATTACTGTTAACAACGATCATTCCATTATTGGAGCAGCTTGGGAACAGCTGTTCAGCGGTATATCTGCGATTTCGGACCGCAGACTTCCGGAGAAATATTATCAGCTTGGCTATTGGCCGGATAATTATGAGGATAGCGGCATCTCTTTTCTCTGTGCATGTGAGTTGAACGCATCGTCGCCTTTACCACCTGGTACTAAGCTTCGGACAGACAGAGGACAGGCAGATAACAATCTTCCTGTCCATATCTTGCCTCCGGCGAGGTATCTCCGATTTCTGCATAAAGGTCCATCAGACGAAGTCTCCGCTACCTACAAATATATCTATGGCGTATTTTTGCCCGGAACCGATCACCGCCTGAATCTCTCTTATGAATTTGAATACTACGGCAAAGACTATCTCGGACCCGATAATCCCAACTCGGTAAGTGAGATCTATATTCCGTTAACGCTGCTATAATTACACAGAAATCCGCACCTGCTATGCAGATGCGGACAAGAATCCAACTCATTTTACGCAATGGAATTTATGATTTAAGGAATCACTATAGTAGTCTCAAGCTCTTTATGATAAGTCTTCACATTTTCCCCGTTAGCATCTGTCAAAAGATTAAGCTCACTATCCAATGTAAATGTATAAGGTCTGACCGTGACCGTCTTGGGAATTTGCGGGAAAGTATTATATAGACTATCCACAATAGGATGCTGGACTGCTTTAGCCAAGACATAACCGCCATTGCGGGGATTAATCACATTTCCGGCATCATCCACAAGCTCATAGAATACTGCGGTAGGCGCATATTCTCCTGTCTGATCCGGCGAGGCAGGCACTTCCCCTTCACTGGTTACGATCAACCTTAGGGTAGCAGGCGTAATGTCCAGACTCTTCACTGTGTACTTGAACGAGCCTTTGCTTGCCCCCTGACCTGGAGTAAGATTAATTACTCCCTCCGTTACTTTTTTCACCGTTACCTGGAACTCAAACGGCTCTGCGATTTGAGCAACCGGCACACTGATATCCACCTTGAATTCGTCTCCTAAAGCTGCGGTGTTCCGCAGTTCATTCAGCTCCAACAGAAAGGTTTGGGGTTGTCCCTGTACGTCACCTGTAGAAGAGGAGCCGAAGCTAATGGGTTCACCTGACACCTGAGTAACTACAGGCAGCCCCAGTAGCCCTTTGGTTGATTGATCAAAGTCATGGGTTTTAAAATCAGTAATCTCCGCCAAAACCCGTTCATCCATGATTCCCGCTCTCTCAAATCCAATGGCTAGCCGGGTACCGTCATAAAATACTTCTGTAACACTTAAAGTAACTCCATCCTTTGTAACGCTCATGTTAGTTGAAGTAGTCAAGCCCTTTTCCGCCGCCAATTTCAACCCTGGGTTCTCCGTATGCTTGAATATACTGCTGAATACGGGGAATTGACTCAATGTATCAGCCCATACAGGGGAGATGAATCCTGCTGTTACTGTACCTAACCCGATCATTACGGCCACACATGCGGCTGCTAATGTCTTTTTAAGCAATTTGCTGCCTCCTTTGATCTCCATATGCTCAATACGGTTCATAATTTGCTCATTATAACTGTCCACAGGAAGCTGAACCTTTCCGATGCTGCTGCGAATCTGCTCCAACATTTGCTTCTCAGTTTGATTCTGCCACTTCTCCACGAGCACATCCTCCTTCCTCAGCTTTTTGCTGGATCAGTTTTCTCCGGAGCCGTTCATACTTCTTGCGGAGAGCGGCCGAACTGCTCCCGGTTATCTGTGCAATTTCTTCGAAGCTATATTGTTCAACTACACGAAGAATTAACAGCCCTCGCTCTTCCGGACTGAGAGTTCCAAACAGTTTGTCCACAGGCGAATCGTCTGGGAATTCTGAATTATCCCGTACCAGCTGTAATTTATAAAGTGACAACAGCCTGCTGCGGCGTTTACGTCTGCGAAGCTGGTCCAAGCAATGATGATACGCTACCCTATACAACCAGGCCGAAAAAGAAACCCGCTTCTCATAACGCCCCAGCTCCTGATATACCTTTACAAATATATCCTGCACAGCATCCTCTGCTTCTTCACGGCTTCTTAATATATATTTGCAATATGTGTAGATCTGCCGCTCATATGCAGTAATTAACGTTGTGAATGCTTGCCGTTCACCTGTACGCACCTTATTAATGGCTTCTTCAATCATATTTGGATTCACTTGGCCCCCGGGGTTGCCTTGCTCCAAAAGAATCACCTCCGTTTTCCTTTTACACCTGTATAACGAATGCCAACTGCTTATTTGTGACATCCCGAAATTGGCCGGATACGAAAAAAAGGCAGCTCTCTGAAAACAGAGTGGCTGCCGTTAGAAGATACTACATTTAAGACTGTTATTGTTAAGGGTTTATCTCCCAAACCTTAGGCAGGCTTCAAAAAACACCTTGTCCCCGCCTTGGCCACGCATATATACTCCCTCTTCAGTCCGGGAAGACCGTAAAATGCTAACTTCCTCGCCATATTGGGCTTCCTGTGCATATGTAATGTGAAGACCGGTAAGCTCCATCTCTTCCCATTCCTCCAAGGTCAGCGCATCACAGCATAAATCTATATACCGTGCATTGTTAAGATGCCTGTTATTATCGAGTCCGCTATATCTAACCTGATAGCGATAGGCTTCCGTCAGGGAAATATCAGCGGGAATCACGACTTTATCCGGCAGGCTTCCTACCGAATCCTCCAGATAAGGCTCCACAGCAATCGGAAGGGCAGAAGGACGAAGAATCTTCCGCTTATCCATATCCACAAGTGCCCAGATCGAGCGAGCCGCTGCCAGTTCTACAGCATCTCCATCAATAATCCGATAATCCCGCTGCCAGAGTGCGCCTTTGTTACCTTTACTCCAGGTACGCACGTTAAGAAGATCATTTGGCAATGGTAGTCGCTGAAGGTTCAGATCGAGTGTGATAACCATCCAGCCCATTCTTGCTTTGAGCATTGTATCATTACTTAAACCCAGACTGCTTACAGCTGAATCCGCAGCACGCTGCATGATATCAAGAAGAAAGGAGAGCTTGCCTCTTGACCGGAAATCAGTATCACTTGCATGAACCATAAATTCCTCTGTCCACAAAAGATGGCTGTGCTTGTCCATAACTTTACGCTCCTTTACGTCTTCATCCACAATCCCCACAGTTGTATCCACATAAATCAAGATGATATCCACATCAATTGGGGAGTACTTGTATAAAAAAACATTCTATCCACATGTGTATAAGTTTTCATTTCTTTCTATTTGACCTTTAATTATACACAGGCTATACACGAAATTCACAAGTAGCCCCATAATTAGGTTCATAGTGTAATTGTATTACTATTCTCCATAGGACACAAAAAAGCCACTGTCGATTACTCAACAATGGCTTCATGTGCTTGGCGGCGTCCTACTCTCCCAGGACCCTTCGGTCCAAGTACCATCGGCGCTGGAGGGCTTAACGGTCGTGTTCGGGATGGGTACGCGTGGAACCCCTCCGCTATCGCCACCAAACATGATTTTTCGAAGCTTCCGCTTCTCGAAATCGCTGCAAGAAAAGATCAGTCCCCAGAAAGGACATGCAGCTTAAGGTGTACCAGGCTTGATCGCCTGAAAACTGAATCCGAAACGAATCTGCGTTGTAGATTTTTGGATAAGCCCTCGACCGATTAGTATTGGTCAGCTCCATGCATTGCTGCACTTCCACCTCCAACCTATCTACCTCGTCGTCTTCAAGGGGTCTTACTAATTGGGAAATCTCATCTTGAGGGGGGCTTCACGCTTAGATGCTTTCAGCGCTTATCCCGTCCGTACGTAGCTACTCAGCCATGCTCCTGGCGGAACAACTGATGCACCAGCGGTACGTCCATCCCGGTCCTCTCGTACTAAGGACAGCTCCTCTCAAATTTCCTGCGCCCACGACAGATAGGGACCGAACTGTCTCACGACGTTCTGAACCCAGCTCGCGTACCGCTTTAATGGGCGAACAGCCCAACCCTTGGGACCTACTTCAGCCCCAGGATGCGATGAGCCGACATCGAGGTGCCAAACCTCCCCGTCGATGTGGACTCTTGGGGGAGATAAGCCTGTTATCCCCAGGGTAGCTTTTATCCGTTGAGCGATGGCCCTTCCATGCGGTACCACCGGATCACTAAGTCCGACTTTCGTCCCTGCTCGACTTGTAGGTCTCGCAGTCAAGCTCCCTTATGCCTTTGCACTCTGCGAATGATTTCCAACCATTCTGAGGGAACCTTTGAACGCCTCCGTTACTCTTTAGGAGGCGACCGCCCCAGTCAAACTGCCCGCCTGACACGGTCCCCGTACCCGCTTAGGGTACCAGGTTAGAACCTAGATACGATCAGGGTGGTATCCCAACGGCGCCTCCAGCGAAGCTTGCGCTCCGCTCTCACCGGCTCCCACCTATCCTGTACAGATCGTACCCAAATTCAATATCAAGCTGCAGTAAAGCTCCATGGGGTCTTTCCGTCTTGTCGCGGGTAACCTGCATCTTCACAGGTATTAAAATTTCACCGGATCTCTCGTTGAGACAGCGCCCAAGTCGTTACGCCATTCGTGCGGGTCAGAATTTACCTGACAAGGAATTTCGCTACCTTAGGACCGTTATAGTTACGGCCGCCGTTTACTGGGGCTTCGGTTCACAGCTTCGGGTTTAACCCCTAACCACTCCCCTTAACCTTCCAGCACCGGGCAGGCGTCAGCCCGTATACTTCGCCTTGCGGCTTCGCACAGACCTGTGTTTTTGCTAAACAGTCGCTTGGGCCTTTTCACTGCGGCCCCCTCGGGCTATTCACCCTACCGAGGCACCTCTTCTCCCGAAGTTACGAGGTCATTTTGCCGAGTTCCTTAACGAGAGTTCTTCCGCGCGCCTTAGAATTCTCTTCTCGCCTACCTGTGTCGGTTTGCGGTACGGGCACCTTCTCCTGGCTAGAGGCTTTTCTTGGCAGTGTGAGATCATGACCTTCGCTACTACAATTTTCGCTCCCCATCACAGCCCAGCCTTACGGTGTGCGGATTTGCCTACACACCAGCCTCACTGCTTAGACGGACATCCATCAGTCCGCGTCACTACCCTCCTGCGTCACCCCATCGCTCATAGCGGATTACGGTGGTACAGTAATTTCAAACTGTTGTCCTTCGACTACGCCTTTCGGCCTCGCCTTAGGTCCCGACTTACCCTGAGCGGACGAGCCTTCCTCAGGAAACCTTGGGCTTTCGGCGGATCAGATTCTCACTGATCTTTTCGTTACTCATACCGGCATTCTCACTTGTATGCTGTCCAGCGCTCCTTACGGTACACCTTCAACCCACATACAACGCTCCCCTACCCCAGATGCAAAGCATCTAGCCATAGCTTCGGTGGTGTGTTTAGCCCCGTTACATTTTCGGCGCAGAGTCACTCGACCAGTGAGCTATTACGCACTCTTTCAATGGTGGCTGCTTCTAAGCCAACATCCTGGTTGTCTGTGCAACTCCACATCCTTTCCCACTTAACACACACTTGGGGACCTTAGCTGATGGTCTGGGCTGTTTCCCTTTTGACAATGGATCTTAGCACTCACTGTCTGACTCCCGGCAAGAAGTTAATGGCATTCGGAGTTTGACTGAGCTTGGTAACCCTTGCGGGCCCCGCACCCAATCAGTGCTCTACCTCCACCACTCCATTCACCGAGGCTAGCCCTAAAGCTATTTCGGGGAGAACCAGCTATCTCCGAGTTCGATTGGAATTTCTCCGCTACCCCCACCTCATCCCCGCATTTTTCAACATGCGTGGGTTCGGGCCTCCAGTGCGTGTTACCGCACCTTCACCCTGGACAGGGGTAGATCACACGGTTTCGGGTCTACGTCCACATACTCAGTCGCCCTATTCAGACTCGCTTTCGCTGCGGCTCCGGCTTCTCACCTTAACCTTGCATGTTAAACGTAACTCGCCGGTTCATTCTACAAAAGGCACGCCATCACCCATAAAGAGGGCTCTGACTTTTTGTAAGCACACGGTTTCAGGTTCTATTTCACTCCCCTTCCGGGGTGCTTTTCACCTTTCCCTCACGGTACTGTTTCACTATCGGTCGCCAGGTAGTATTTAGCCTTAGCAGATGGTCCTGCTGGATTCATACGGGGTTTCACGTGCCCCGCACTACTCGGGATCCGTCTCGGAGAGAACACAGTTTAGGCTACAGGGCTTTTACCTCTATCGCGGGCCTTTCCAGACCTCTTCGCCTACCATATTCCTTTGTAACTCCATGTGAGACGTCCCACAACCCCAAGAGGCAAGCCCCTTGGTTTAGGCTGTTCCGCGTTCGCTCGCCGCTACTGACGGAATCACTATTGTTTTCTCTTCCTCAGGGTACTTAGATGTTTCAGTTCCCCTGGTCTGCCTCTACATTTCCTATGTATTCAGAAATGAGTAACTGCGAATTACCACAGCTGGGTTTCCCCATTCGGACACCCCCGGATCAAAGCTTGCTTACAGCTCCCCGAGGCAGTTTCGTTGTTCGCCACGTCCTTCGTCGGCTCCTGGCGCCTAGGCATCCTCCGTGTGCTCTTATTAGCTTAACCATGCGTTTTCCGTTAGGAAAATCGCTGTATCAACTAATAACTATTTCAACTTGCTTGCACAAGTTTCAGCTAAAAGATGTTCTAAAACGCAAATTCGTTTCGGTATCCAGTTTTCAAGGATCAAGTGTCTTACTTGAGAGCTTAAACTCTCAAAACTGACCAACGAGTGAGTAACAGGCCTAAACCTGAGTTTTGGAAGCTAAGCTTCCGCTTTGAATGTCACCGTTGCAGGTGACGATTCTCCATAGAAAGGAGGTGATCCAGCCGCACCTTCCGATACGGCTACCTTGTTACGACTTCACCCCAATCATCTACCCCACCTTCGGCGGCTGGCTCCCTTGCGGGTTACCCCACCGACTTCGGGTGTTGTAAACTCTCGTGGTGTGACGGGCGGTGTGTACAAGACCCGGGAACGTATTCACCGCGGCATGCTGATCCGCGATTACTAGCAATTCCGACTTCATGCAGGCGAGTTGCAGCCTGCAATCCGAACTGAGACCGGCTTTGCTGGGATTGGCTCCGCCTCGCGGCTTCGCTTCCCGTTGTACCGGCCATTGTAGTACGTGTGTAGCCCAGGTCATAAGGGGCATGATGATTTGACGTCATCCCCACCTTCCTCCGGTTTGTCACCGGCAGTCACTCTAGAGTGCCCAGCTTAACCTGCTGGCAACTAAAGTCAAGGGTTGCGCTCGTTGCGGGACTTAACCCAACATCTCACGACACGAGCTGACGACAACCATGCACCACCTGTCTCCTCTGTCCCGAAGGCCGCCGCTATCTCTAGCGGATTCAGAGGGATGTCAAGACCTGGTAAGGTTCTTCGCGTTGCTTCGAATTAAACCACATACTCCACTGCTTGTGCGGGTCCCCGTCAATTCCTTTGAGTTTCAGTCTTGCGACCGTACTCCCCAGGCGGAGTGCTTACTGTGTTAACTTCGGCACCAAGGGTATCGAAACCCCTAACACCTAGCACTCATCGTTTACGGCGTGGACTACCAGGGTATCTAATCCTGTTTGCTCCCCACGCTTTCGCGCCTCAGCGTCAGTTACAGCCCAGAAAGTCGCCTTCGCCACTGGTGTTCCTCCACATATCTACGCATTTCACCGCTACACGTGGAATTCCACTTTCCTCTTCTGTACTCAAGTCACCCAGTTTCCAGTGCGACCTCAGGTTGAGCCCAAGGTTTAAACACCAGACTTAAATGACCGCCTGCGCGCGCTTTACGCCCAATAATTCCGGACAACGCTTGCCCCCTACGTATTACCGCGGCTGCTGGCACGTAGTTAGCCGGGGCTTTCTTCTCAGGTACCGTCACTCCGGTAGCAGTTACTCTACCGGACGTTCTTCCCTGGCAACAGAGCTTTACGATCCGAAAACCTTCATCACTCACGCGGCGTTGCTCCGTCAGGCTTTCGCCCATTGCGGAAGATTCCCTACTGCTGCCTCCCGTAGGAGTCTGGGCCGTGTCTCAGTCCCAGTGTGGCCGTTCACCCTCTCAGGTCGGCTACGCATCGTCGCCTTGGTGGGCCGTTACCCCACCAACTAGCTAATGCGCCGCAGGCCCATCCCCAAGTGGCAGATTGCTCCGCCTTTCATTCTCTCTTCAGGAGAGGAAAGAAATTATCCGGTATTAGCTACCGTTTCCGGTAGTTATCCCAGTCTTGAGGGCAGGTTGCCTACGTGTTACTCACCCGTCCGCCGCTAAGCATGAATGGAAGCAAGCTTCCATTCAAACTCCGCTCGACTTGCATGTATTAGGCACGCCGCCAGCGTTCGTCCTGAGCCAGGATCAAACTCTCCAAATTGTATTTAGAAAGAGCGATTGCTCATTTTGAAACATCTGACGAGAATGTTATATTCTCTAATTTGGATCTCACCAAGGTGATTTCCGATACTCACTCGTTGTTCAGTTTTCAAAGATCAAGCTCGTTGTTAGCGCCGCTTACCGCGTCACCAGCAACTCTTATAATATATCACGTTTATCAGAGTAATGCAAGCTTTATTTTGAAATTACTTATTTAAGTCATTTCTCATTAAGTTCACTGCTCCAACAACGCTTATTTATAATACCCTATCTCCCTATCAAAAAGCAACCTTTTCCAAAATAAAAATAACCCGCTTAATGATTAAGCGGGTTATCCTCGGATGAATCTATGATTATAGCTAATCTTAGTAGAATTTAGCTGCTGTATATTTGCTTGCTACTTTTACAAGATCTGCTGTTTTGCTGTTCTTAGCAAGACCAGCGTCAACTGTAGTATCAATAGTTACCCATTTGCCGTTAAGGAACACTTCATTCCAAGCGTGGTAGGATGTAACATAGCTGGTGTTACCCATAACCAATTTAGTTGGGATGCCTTCACTGCGAAGCATAGTAGCGAATAAGGAAGCGTAATCGTAGCAGATTCCCTTCTTGGTAGCCAGTGTAGTGTCGTTATTAGGGATGTAATCTGTAGTTACACTGGAAGCCAAGGAATAATCATATTTCACATTGGCTACGATGTAGTTATAGATAGCTTTCACTTTAGCTTCGTCTGATGTCAAACCTTGTGTAAGCTGTGCTGCTTTCAGGACTGCTTTATCGGAAGAACTCCATTTCACATTCTGTACGGAGCTCAGATATACTGCGTTGGCATTGCTCAGGCTAAGATCTACCGTTTCGGAAGAGATTACTTTGTATTTGTTGCCGGTAGTGTTCTCAAGTACGGAAACCTTATAAGAACCATTTCCTTGTTGCAGCGGGAATGTTTCAGTTGGTTTGGAAGTGTACAAGTTGTAGGTATAGCTGTTATTGTCTTTGGTGATCATCAGCTTGATCTTCTTATCCTTAGGAACATCATAAGAAACTCCGATAACACCTTGATCGAGTTGACCTATGTTCAACCAGCTTGCATCTGCATTAGCAGCTTGAGCTGTACCTGTCTGCACCGATGTAACCACTACGAATAGTGTAACCAACATTAAATAGAACTTCTTCATTGGATAAAACCCCTTTCGGTAGCTGGCTGCCATCCTTACGGGAAGGCCCTTTAGCTTTGCGTCCCTACCTTTCGATAGGTTTGCCGTTATCGTATAAGCTTTATCTGTCCTTGCTTCTACCATAAAATGCTAGATTTGCAATTAGAACAAACAAAAAAAGCCTCTTCATTCGGTAGCTGGCTGCCATCCTGACGGGAAGGCCCTCTAGCTTTGCGTCCCTACCTTTCGATAGGTTTGCCGTTATCGTGTATTAGCTTTGTATAGTTATATCTTACCATATCTATTTCTATTATCAAGACCTAAATCACTAGATTTGAGCGAGAAAACATAAAAATTTTAAGTTTTTTTAGGTTTATTCGTCATTATTCTACATAGATTAAGATAACTTCGCATGAATGATAAGTCTGTGAGTTGGATTCACAAGCGGATCGCAGGTAATGAGCGTAAGAATCTTGTCATCATCATTGCCTTTCAATACGGATACATCGGTCGGCTCTACAATAGTTACATCATAAACTACATAATTGTAGTCCTGCTTGCCGGTTGTAACGGATATGGTATCCCCGACTCCGACTTCATTCAATCTGTTAAACAGCCTGCCCGTAGTTCTGGATCTATGCGCCGCAATGGCAGCATTGCCGACTGCGCCGAGCGGAGCCGTCTCCTTCATGTGCGCAGCAGCATGCTTCATATTCGCCTTGGTGGCGCCTTCCAGTACAGGCAGCTTCAGGTCTATTTTGTCGATTTGGATGATTGCCATTACCTTGCCCCCGACTTCAATCTCAGGAGCTGCTGAGGGCTCGGGCTCTTCCGCAGCCGACTCTTCTGCCAGCAGTTGGGTAACTTCCGCATAAGGTTTACTTAGATCAGCACCTGCCGGGGCTGAGGCTGACGGAACGATTTCACTGTAGGCCTGCTCGGCTTCTTCCAGCAGCTTTTGCTGCTGACGGTCATTGTACCATTCGCTTCCTTTGGGATAGAGCATAATCAGAACCCCGGCAAGTATAATCAAATAGGATAACTTCCGCATGATAATCGCCTCCGTAATATAGAATAGATGTTACCCTCCCGGAATAATAAGAAGCATTGCTTTCATATAGTCAGAATACCCATTTACGGCTTCCGAAAAAATTAATGATTACTGTAACGAACGTAACCAGCACTTTGGCAATCAGCACTTGAATACCAAGAACCCCAGTCAGAATATGAATCAGCAGCACCGATATGCCCAGCACCAGCAGGTTCAGCACGATAAATCTGACCAGCTGCATCCGGTCGAAGCTCTCTTTATTGCCTCTGTTCCGGTCGCGGAAGGTCACCTTTTTATTCCAGAAGAAGCTGTTGGCCGTACCGGCGCTGTAGGAAATAATCTGCGCAGGGGTGTTGACCATCCCAAGGGAATGCAGCAGTGTGAATACAGCAAAATCTATCAGTGTATTCAGCAGGCCTACCGCATTGAATTTCAGGAACTGGATGAACCCCGCACTCCATCTCTTATCTGGCATAATCGCTTTCCTTCCGCGTGTCTTCTATCTCCGCATCCGGATAGCCTTTGGTCTCACGCACGATGTACAGCGGTCTGTCCTTCGACTCATCATAAATCCGTCCGATATACTCACCAATTACACCCAGCAGCATCAGGACAATCCCGTTAAAGAGCAAGTTAACACCGACTATAGATGCCCATCCGGGTACGGTCCAGGAGGTAAAGACCTTCTGGAACAACACCAGGAACAGATAGATGAAGCTGGAAAAGGAAAGGAAGAATCCGATATACGACGCGATTTTGAGCGGCTTATGCGAGAAGGACGTGATGCCGTCGAGCGCAAACCGGATCATTTTCTTGAGCGGATATTTCGTTTCCCCGGCGAAGCGCTCCTCCCGTACATATTCCACCATGGTCTGACGGAAGCCTACCCAGCTCACCAGACCCCGGACATACCGGTTCTTCTCCTTCAGGCCGCGCAGCACATCACAGACTTTACGGTCGATCAGCCGGAAATCCCCGGTATCGGTAGGGATTTCCACACTGGTCATACTGCTGAGCAGACGGTAAAAAATCTTAGCGGTTACTTTCTTGAAGAATGTCTCCCCGTGACGCTTCAGGCGCTTGGCATAAACGACCTCATAGCCCTCTTTCCACTTCGCAATCATCTGCAGAATAACCTCCGGAGGATCCTGAAGATCCGCGTCAATCACCACTACAGCCTGGCCTTCGGCATAATCCATACCGGCAGTAATCGCCACCTGGTGGCCGAAATTACGGGAGAAGTCGATCAGCTTGACATGCTCATCCCTGCTGCTGATTCCGCGCATGATCTCAGCCGTGCGGTCCCGGCTTCCGTCATTAACGAAGACCAGTTCATAGGAATCGCCGCAATCATCCATTACTTTTTTGAGCCGCTCATAGGTTATCTGAATGACTTCCTCCTCATTGAACATGGGGACAATTACACTGTATCTGGCTTTCACCTTAGTTCCTCCTAAAAGTTTCTACGAGATACCCCGCAATAAACCTGACTTCTTAAGCATGTGCTTCGTTATATCGCGCTCTCCCCTAGAATACCCAGGAAGGGAACCAGCGCAGTACAGCAATTATATAATTGCTGTTAACCTGCATCCCGGATAACACCGGATAGAACATAACAAACAGGATGGCTGCAGCTGCTACATAGGCATACCGCAAGTATTTGGCATCGCCGAATCTGCTGTCAAGCAGCTTCAGGATATAGACAATCGAAAGAATCATAAACGGCACCATTGCAAAATAATGGTACAGGAACGTCTCACGCGGCACAAGCATCCACGGAACATACTGCGAGAAGAAGCCGATCCAGATCATGTACAGGTTCTTATCGCGGCGCTTCACCGTTAACCATACTGCTGCGAGCATAGCGAAGATTCCCGTCCACCAGATGAGCGGATTCCCCATGGTCACGATGCTGCTCGCCTTGCCTTCCGGCAATCCTTCACCGCCGCTGAAGAACCAGACCGGACGTTTCATGAACGGCCACTCCCACCAGGAGGAGGCGAACGGATGTGTTGCTACAAGCTGGCTGTGATAGTTGTACATATTTTTCTGGGCATCAATCAATCCCTTAATGGTGAAGCCTTCCGCCGAAGCAGAGAGCGCCGGGACAAAGGACAGGCTATAGATGATAACCGGAATGGCAATGAAAAACACGATACAGCTGGCCAAAGTGATAATGGTGTTCTTCCAGAAGGATTGGTCCGCTGTCCGGCAGGCGGCTTTGAGCTCCTGGCCGGTCAGCTTGCCTTCAGCCAGCAGACGGCCCGCAGCCTTATACTCCCTATACCGCTCAAACAGCGCCAGCGCCAGCATCACCGCAAGACCTGCCCCTCCGTAGAGAACGATCCACTTAGAGGCAACCCCGATTCCGAAGAACAGGCCGGACCAGAACAGCGGAACCAGTGTAGTACGCAGCGGCATACGGTAGAAATTCATCGTGTAATACCGCTGCATGAAATAGAACATCAGCATGATGAAGAATACGCCGTATACATCGATCGTTGAAATTCGTGTCTGGGTGAAATGCATGAAATCAAGTGCGAATAGTCCGGCAGCTAATGCAGCGTAGGTAGTCTTCCGGAACAGCCGCATCGCCATGATATAGATCAGCGGCAGCATCGCAATCCCGAACAGAGTGCCGATTATACGCCAGCCGAACGGATTGACGCCAAACAGCTCCATGCCGATACCGATCAGCAGCTTGCCAAGCGGCGGGTGTGTATTCTCATAAGGGACTATGTTGTGATAATGTTCATAAGCCGTCCGCGCATGATAGATTTCATCGAAATACGTACTGTTCATGAAATTCGAGTTCTCCGGGATTATGGACTGCTCATCGAACAGATTGGCTGGCGCTCCTCTTTTGGAGGTGGTTGCGGCCTCCGGCGTAACACCCGCAATTGGCAGAGGCGTCTTCGGTGCCTCCTGGCCATAGAACGCCACCTCGTTCAGGGTGAAGCCCGGAGAGGTGACCGTCAGCTTGACGTATCTTGCCGATACGTTCAGCGGCTGGCTTTTCCAGATGAAGACATTGCCGACATCCTCGCTTACATCAAGCGGGCTGCTCCAATTATCCGGCGTCTGGCTGAACTCCAGCTGAAATTCGCCTGTGCCGACGCCGCCGAAGATATTCACCCGCTCCAGCTGGTGGGCCTGCCCCAGATCCACGTAGAAGCTCTCGCCGCTGGCCGCTGGCTCCCATAGGGTTTCAGGCGACTTATTGTCCCCCAGATGATAGAGCGCAAGCGCTCCATAGAGAACCGTGATTGCAATCATCCAAATCCAGTCTCTGCGCTGCAGCTTCAGCGGGGAACGCCGGTCTTGCTTGGCGATTGGACGAATTCCCTCTGCAAGCAGCACATCTGCCTCTAATGCCGCTTGAGGTGTAACAGGCTCTGGCAGGTGTTTCGTTGATTGCCGGATATATACATCGTACCCAACATACAGCAGATATATTGCCAGGATAACGGTAGTAATTGCTGTAACCAGGACAATCCCGTCTGTCGGCGGATTATTGCCGGTATTAAGATATGCAAGCGTGTATCCTACATTAATATATTGTGTCAGTGAGAATCCGAGGAACAGCGTCAGGAAACGCCGGTCCTTGCTCTCAATGAAGGTGAATAGAGACAAGAGCAGAACAGGGTACAGGTAGCGCTCATGCATTTTGGTGCCAAATACAAAGACAACCGTGATCAGCACCATGCCAAGGAAATACGATTTAGAAAGATCCTTGCGGTCCTTGGTATTGAAGGAATAATAAGCTGCAAGAGCTACCGCTACAAGAATGAAAACAAAGCCCCATATACGGTACGGTATGCCGAGCCAGGTGACATCAAGCGCTGACCACATCGGATCTGTCAAAGCATAGAGATTGAATGCATTAACCGTAGAATACGGATAAGAGGATAAAGTGCTCTTATATAAATCAATCACTCCGCCAAACCCGCCGTTATTCCAGAAGAACGGGGCTGCGAGCAGAGCGAATATCCCCAGCCCGTAGACTGCACCCAGAGCCAGCTGTTTCCAGGCGCGGTGATGATAGTAGGCAAACAGCAGGACCGGTGTGAAAATCAGCGCCTGCGGCTTGATCAGTGTGGCAATGGCGAAAAAGATTGCTGCACGCACAAAGGTTCTATCCACGATGCCCATTATGCTGAGCAGCAGGAAGATCAGGAAGAAGGAGTCTGCCTGTCCCCAGGCAGCTGAATCCATCAGCACTGCCGGGTTAAACAGGAACAGCATCATCAGCCCGATCGCAAGGCCGGGGCCGATCTTGGCACGCGCGCCTTTGTAGATGATCCAGCCGAGCACGAGGTCAGAGATGATGGCCGGCAGCTTGTAAAGTACATTCTCTGCACCTGAACCGCCAGCAAATCCGAACAATCCGTGGAGCAGACTTAGCAGATATAACACATACAAGTAGCCGGGAGGATAATCGGCGAAATAGCCTTCTTCGTAGAAATTGCCCGGACCAAGGTCTGTCAGGCGATGGCTCCAAGCCATGAATGTATTCATATCATTCTGATAACCCTGCGCAGTCAGGCCAATCCAGATCCGCAGAATAAATGCCACGCCAAACAGAACATACAGCCAGCGTGTGTAAATCACATCCTGCTGGTTCAGCAGACGCTCACTGCTGAAGGCTCTGTGATATAAAAGGGCAAAGAACACGCTGAACACTGCCGATATCAGCAGCAGCTTGGCAGGCGAAACCTTATGCGGCGTTTCCGCCGGCTGGCTCTCACCGCCCGCATCGGCTTCAGCCGCCGGTGCTCCGCTGTCCAGTGAAACAATGCTGGCACCTTCCGGAACCGTGTCCAGCTGTTCTACGGACAGGTCATCGAAATAGGCCTTGCCCTGAATCAGGTTGGCATAGCCGCCAAGTGCAGCACCTATTCCGATCTCGGTCTGCTCTTGGCCGGTCTGGCCGATGAACTCCAGATACTGCCAATCGCCAGCTGTATCCTTGGTGGCGGGATAACCGCCGCCAATCCCAACCGGGAATACATTGGCCCCCATCCCCTCGCCTGCTGTACTGACTATTTTGACATAACCAGATATCTTATAATAGCTGTCCGGCGAAACGGTAACCGTCTGTACCCACTTCAGATGATTGGGTTCAAGGTTCTCTATCACTGCCGCTTTGCTGCCGGAGTGAACATCCTCTGACTGAACAGACAGCAGACCAGCCGCATCGCCTGAGATCCACATATCTTTGCTCCACCCGGCAGGTGCACCGTCCCCTTCTTCCTCAAATCCCGGGTTCTGTAATAAATTCCCTTCGGCATAAATGCTTGTTACAGGAAGAATAAATAATAAGAGCATCAGTATAACGGTTGCCGCTGCGCGTGTATTCTTGATCATCGTTCTACCCTCACCTCGTCAATGTTAATCCAGCCGTTACCGCCGGTTATGAAAACTTCTGCCTGCATCCCCTGCTCCAGAGTAACTGCAGGAAGTGTAACCTGATGATAAACTTCCCCTGCCTGCAGCTCTGTTTCTGCAAGCACAGCGCCCGCTGCGCGGATTCCGATCTTCCCGCCCCCGTTGCCGCCTGCACTAACCATGGCGGATAGCTTATAATCACCGGCTGCCGCAGTAAAAACCTGGGATACAGATCTACCGGCTCCCGGATCAAGATAAGCCAGCTTACTTCCGGCGTAGGGCTTATTGTCAGCCACTCCCGTTCCCGCAGAGAACGTCCAGCCCGAAGCCCCTTCTTCAAACCCCCCGTTCATAAATTCAGCAGCAGTCTCCGGAGCTGCCGGAAGCCCGTCCGCTTTGTCATTAGTTAGCAGCACACTGTAGTTGGCGAAACGCTTTACCGTATATTCCGTACTTGCCGCAGGAAGCGGAGAGCTATTCTCAAAGATATATGCAGCATTTGCAGGTACCATGTTCAAATCTTCAAATCTATATCTACCAAAGGAGGAGACACGCTGGAAAGCTTCTCCCGGATTGGCATAAACGACAGAATCCATGAATTCATGCGGATTGATCCGCTCATAGAACAGCACATAAATGTAGGGCATGTTCACATTATTCGTAATATAGATCTCTCCGGGGCTGTGTTCCGAAGCATACTGTACTGCCTCGCCGAAAGAATCGTAGAAAGCCGGTCCGATCCGGTCGGGGAACTCACGGAAATAAGCATTAGAGAACAGGACAAAAAATATTGTAAACACAGCAGCGGCCAGTACGGCAGCCCCCTTGACTCTCCCCGCAAGCCACACAAATCCGGCGCTTACCAGCATGATGAACGGATAAAAAATGATATTGATCCGGTTGATATTCACACTTGTTATCAACGCCATAAGTACGGCAATCAGGAACCAGAGCAGCAAGATACCATACCCTGCATTCTCCCGCCGCCTTGTCCACCACGAATGTATAAGGACAACCAGCCCCAGAAGCGCAAAGGGCAGCGCGACCGGGTACGCATAGCCATAAGGAGAGATTGAGTTCCATGGCAAGCCGTCTGTCCCGCTAAGCATGAGCTTGCTGAATGCACTGAAGTTGTCCGCAGCTGCCCTCCCCAGCTGTCCGCTGAACACGGATGAAATCTCCTCCACACGCGGCATCGTAAGCTTGGGAATAGTGAACAATGGAGTGGCTATGTCCTGCATGGAGTAACGGTTAATAACAATAAATAATAGTATAGGCAGTGCCATTGCTGCAAACAGCAGGGCATTCCATACGAGAGTCCGGAGTTTCAGCACCTTGCTATACAATAGAAGAATTACCGTGCCGAATGCAAATAACGGGACAAAAAAGTAGGCTGTTCCGTAAGCATACAGCGAGAGGGCCAGCATGCCGCTAAAAGCGTAAAACCATCGCGGATTATTGAAGGATCTTAGCAGAAAATACACAGCTATCAAAATCATCGTTGGAAACAGATTCGATTCCAGCGCCCATCGGGACATTATAATATGCCAGGGATTAATGGCAATAAAGAAAATGGCAGCGATACCTGCTCTAGATGAGGCGGACAGCCGTTTCATTATAAGGTAGAAGAAAATCATGCCCAGCAGCCCCATCAACAGACTGAGCGCCCGTACAGACAGTGGTGTCAGGCCGAACAGCAGAATAAACGGCATGGATAAGTAGGCATACAGCGCATTCTGTCCGCTGCCCCAGGCGATAAGATGAACGGGCAGATGAACACCGTTCCGGTCTATTCCGTAATGAAGAATGGCGTAGGCATCATAGCCGATAGATGCTTCGTCCTGGTTCAGTCCCGGCGGAATAGAATTTATGTATATGATACGAACCATTGCCCCCAGCAAAAACAAAAGGAACGGCCAGGGATTGTTAATGCAGGATTTATAAGCTCTGGTAATTAAGCCGGACAACGTTTATCACCTCTTCAACAATATAATCTAAATACTGGATGAAGAAAAGGGTTATGCAGAGGTTGACCCCGCAGTAATTACCGGGAATATGCGCGAAGCACATCAATTCTTAACTTATAAAAAAACGGCCCCTTCATATTAATGAAGGAACCGTGTACTTAAAGACGGATTTCGTTCTATCTTAACCTTGGCTGCCGATCAGAACATAACGCAGAATAATCAGAACAGCCAGTACCCACATCATCCAGTGGATATCATATTTCTTCTTGCCGGCCAGATTCGCTACGCAAGCCAGAATAACATAAGTAACAATCCCGAACGAGATACCGTTAGCGATGTTGTAAGTGAAAGGCATAATAACGAACGTCAGGAAAGCCGGGATTGCCAGGACCATATCCTGGAAATCAATGTCGCGGATCGATTGAGCCATCAGAACACCGACAATAATCAGGGCAGCGGCTGTAGCAGGGCCAGGAATAAGAGCTACTACCGGGGCCAGGAACAATGCAAGCAGGAAGCACACGCCTGTAGTTACAGCAGTCAGTCCCGTGCGTCCGCCTTCAGCTACACCGGCAGCACTCTCAACATAAGCAGTGGTAGTGGATGTACCCAGCATCGCACCGCCGGCCACGGCTACTGCATCGACAAACATCGCGTTACCGACACGTTTTTTGCCTTCTTCAGCATTCTTCATGATGCCCGCACGTTCAGCAGTACCAACAAGTGTACCGAAGGTATCAAACAATTCTACAAAGGTGAAGGTGGCAATGGCGGAAACAATCCCGGTGTGCATGATGCCTTCCCAGTCAAATTCCCAGAAGTTAAGTTGTGTGAAGTCAGGAACCCAAGGGGTCTGCGGATTACTCAGTGAACTGAAATCTACAGCGCCCATCAGGATAGCAGCGAGTGTAGTACCCAGAATACCGAACAGGATTGCCCCGCGGACACGCAGTACCATCAGGATGGAGATTAGCAGCAGTCCGATAATAACGAGCTGAACATTAGTGTTCTCCAGGCTGCCCATATGAATTACAGTTTCGAAGGAAAGGACATCAGTGAATTTATTAGCAGCAATGTCGCTTCCGGCTTCAACGCCGATCGTCATCAGTCCGCTGTTCTTCAGGCCGATAATGGTGATGAACATCCCGATACCGACCGTGATGGCATGCTTCAGGCTGTCAGGAATTGCAGTCAGCAATATTTGCCGGACCCGGGTAACCGTCAGCAGAATGAAGATGATACCGGAGATAAATACAGCGGTAAGTCCCATTTGCCAAGTGAACTCATGGTCAGTAGTGGCTGAAGACAATACTACGGATGCAAAATATGCGTTAAGGCCCATACCTGGTGCCAGTGCTACCGGGAAGTTAATGAATAAGCCCATAGCAATTGTGAAAATACCTGCTGCCAGCGCCGTAGCGAGGAATACAGAATACCAGCCCATATCAATTCGGCCGAAGGCAGTCAATGTGCTGGGATTCACAGATAGGATATAAGCCATTGCCATAAACGTGGTCAAACCGGCCATAATTTCTGTGCGTACTGTGGTGCCGTTCTCTTTCAACTTGAAAAAGCGATTCAAATTGTTCTCCCCCTAAGGTGTATGTTATGCCATCACAGCAACAGAAAAGCCGGCATCTGGGAAGACACCGGCCCGAAAAAAGAGGGTCTTGCCCGGAATACCCGGTGTTAACCGGTAAATCCAGGTAAGCTGCTCTTCTTAATCGTAGCCAGGTCATTACGGTGACCTCGTAGAGACTTCCAGGCCAATTCCCGGAATTATACGAATATGTATTTGCTGTAGCGCTTTATCATTTTAGGTGTATATGACATGACTTGTCAATGGTAAATACGAACATTACGCGTAAGGTTTATGCAATTGTTCGTAAATCGAACATTTTCATGACAAATTTCGCTTGGTAGAGTTAAGATCCGCCAAACATCGCGGGATAAACGCGGACGGAACTGCCCTTGAGCCAAGCCAAGGTACACTGCAGAAAAAGCGCTGAGCTGGGATTAGCCGGTTGGCATCATTTTCTGTGTATAGCATTTGATTGTCCTTACGTTTGTATGCAGCGCAGGGAAGTTTTCTTAAGCCGACACGGTTTGCCGTAAATTCTTATATTTCAACAAAAAAGCCGGAAACGCCAATAAAGGCGTTCCGGCTCCGGAAACTATAGTCAGCTGCTGCAGCCTACTCCCACTCGATGGTTGCAGGCGGTTTCGAAGTAATGTCGTACACGATGCGGTTCACGTTATCGACTTCGTTGACGATACGTACGGAGATTTTCTCCAGAATATCCCACGGAATCCGCGCCCAGTCAGCGGTCATGCCGTCGATGGAAGTTACCGCACGGATACCTACGGTATAGGAATACGTACGCTCGTCACCCATTACGCCAACACTCTTCATGTTAGGCAATGCGGTGAAATACTGCCAGATCTCGCGGTCCAGACCGGCTTTGGCAATTTCCTCACGCAGAATAAAGTCAGAATCACGAACGATCGTCAGCTTCTCTTCCGTTACTTCACCCAGTACACGGATCGCCAGACCCGGACCCGGGAAAGGCTGGCGCCAGACGATAGCATGCGGCATTCCGAGCTCTTCACCCAGCTTGCGGACTTCATCCTTGAACAGCGTGTTCAGCGGCTCGATCAGGCTGAATTTCATATCTTCAGGCAATCCGCCCACATTGTGGTGCGATTTGATCGTCTGAGCCGTTGCTGTACCGCTCTCTACGATATCTGTATACAGTGTGCCTTGCGCCAGGAATGCGAAATCACCCAGCTTGGCCGATTCTTCGTCGAAGCAATAGATGAATTCATTGCCGATGATCTTACGTTTCTGTTCGGGATCGGAGACACCGGCCAGCTTGCCGAGGAAGCGGTCACGGGCATCGATTTTGACTACATGAATATCAAATTTGCCGACAAAAGTCTCCATAACGCTCTCCGCTTCACCTTTACGCAGAAGGCCGTGGTCAATGAACATACAAGTCAGCTGGTCGCCGATGGCACGGTGGATCAGCATAGCCACAACAGAGGAATCTACTCCGCCGCTAAGCGCGCAGAGCACCTTTTTGTCGCCGACTTTGTCGCGGATATCCTTAACGGCATCGTCAATAAACGATTCCATCGTCCATTTGCCCTCGCAGCCGCAAACTTCGTACAGGAAGTTCGAGATCATCTCGTTCCCGTTCACGGAATGGCGTACCTCAGGGTGGAACTGGACCGCGAAGAACTTGCGTGCATCATTGCTCATCGCTGCGATCGGAGCGCTCTCAGTCCCTGCATCCAGCTTAAAGCCTTCCGGAAGCTCCACAACATGGTCGCCGTGGCTCATCCATACTGTCTGATTGCTCTCCAGACCCGCTGCCAGTACGGAACTAGGCGCGAACTCAACATCCGCTTTGCCGTATTCCCGCTTGGATGCGCGTTCTACCTTGCCCCCCTGCTGCTGAGCCATCAGCTGCATGCCGTAGCAGATCCCGAAGATCGGAAGTCCGAGATCATAAATCGCCGGATCTACATGCGGAGCATCCTCAGCGTAAACACTGCTTGGCCCGCCTGAGAATACAATCCCTTTTGGCGACAGTGCCTTAATCTTCTCCATTGGTGTATTGTACGGCAGAAGCTCGCTGTATACCCCCAGGTCCCGAATTCTGCGCGCTATAAGCTGGTTATACTGTCCCCCGAAATCCAGAACAACGATAATTTCATTTGGCTTGTTCATTACTTGCCTCCCTTGATTATTGGATTCATTATACTCATGGTTAATTCTCAGCGTCAAGGAAAGGCGGCGTCTCATGGACAAGGATTCTTCCTATATGTGGCGGGGGCTGGGCGATTCGGAAGAGCATGGAAAATCAGGCATCCAGATCCTGGAACCGGTATCCGCTTCCACGTCTGCCCGATGGGGATAAGTGTGACGTTATCGCTGCTAACAAGTGATTTTCTCTTCCATAAATGCCCGGTCATAGGGTAATATCCCTGGCGGACTGGAGAGATTGGAGGGTAAGCTGGGCTATTCGCTGAAATCTTTCTGATTGGAGTGTGTTTTATATTGAATAGCGCCCCTGCAACCGGAATCAGGCTGGAGCTACTTACATAGATTTTTAGGACACCTCACCTAGCACCATTCAGACTATTTCTGGGTAGCCTTGGTGAAATCAAGGGCATTAATGCTCCTCATTTACTCCTTAGGACCAAATTCGGCTAAATCAAGGGCACTAATGCTCTTCATTTCCTCCTTAGGACCAAATTCGGCTAAATCAAGGGCACTAATGCTCTTCATTTCCTCCTTTGCTCAACGTCCAGTAGAAAGGGATTTATCCCTTTAATTTTCCCATACCGCCCATTTTCCGCGGATTCAGAGGGATTTATCCCTTTGATTTTCCCATACCACCCACTTTCCGCGGATTCAGAGGGATTTATCCCTTTGTTCTTCCCATGCACCCGACGTCTAGGGGATTCAGCGGGAATCCTGATAGAAGAACAAATTTGTCCTTCAGACGGGGGAGGAATCTGCTCCAAATTCCAAAGAAACTTCCCGACAACAATATGCTCATCTTATCCATACAGACGATTATCATAATTTTCTAAATAGCAAAGAAAAGGCGCTCGCTGCGATAGCAGTGGACGCCTCTTATCTGATCAGGTCAGACGGAATGTAATCGTCAGGCAGATAGCAATGAATGCTGCTGTGTCAATGGCTTCCGCATTCTGGGCAGGAGCACCTGAGCGCAAGGGCTGTGGGAGCGATGCTGCCGCGCCGGGGCGCGGTGGATGCGGGATCGTGCCGGATGCGCCACGGTGCGGCGATTGCGGGACTGCGCCGGATACGCCATCGGGCGGGGGCTGCGGGACCACGCCGGATGCGCCGGGGCGCGGGGGCTGCGGGACCACGCCGGATGCGCCACGGCGCGGGGGCATCCCGCGGGCGGCAGGCCCGCCCGCGGAGCTGCTGTACGCCAGGGTTTCCCACTGGCGTACAAAGTCCCGGACGGCGGCGCGCAGCCGCCCGTCCTCAATGGCCAGGGAGTCTGCGTACTCCCTGGCGGTAACCCCGGGCAGCGGCGGCCCATACCGCGCCGCCAGCCCGTGCCAGGCCAGAGCGGCGGCGCGAAGCTGCCGCTCCCGGCCAAGTCTGCCGGCGCTGCGCACCGCCGGCAGCAGGGCCAGGCTGCGCCGCCAGCGGATGGCGGCAGCCAGCACCAGCGCCGCCGCGGCAAGCGGCGCTGGAGCCGTGCCGCCCGCCTGCGGCAAAGCGGCGGGCGCTGCGGACATGCGGGCTCCCGGCGGCGCAGATGCAGCCGCCGTGCCCGCCCCGCCTGCGGCGGCGGCGGAGACAGCAGCGGGCGTGGGGTCAAAGGGGACCCAGCCGGCGCCGGGGAAATAGACCTCGACCCAGGCGTGCGCATCGCCCCCGGTCACATTATAGCGCTGCGGCATGGAGCCGGGTACAAGCGTCCCAGGGCCGTAGCCCTGGACGTAGCGGGCCGGAATGCCGCTGCTGCGCAGCAGGACCGTCATCGCTGTGGCGAAATGCACACAATAGCCCTGCCGGGTCCCGAAGAGGAAATCATCGGCGAAATCCGCACCGAGTGGCGGCACACGGGTCTTCAGCGTGTAGGTATAGCCGCTCTGCAAATAATCTGCAACCGCTGCAGCGGCATCGTAACGGTTATCCGCAGCAGCGGTTAGCTGCTCAGCCAGCCTCCCTACCCGCTCCGGCATTGCTGCGGGAAGCTGCAAGTACAGGCTGCTGACCTGTGCAGGATCACTCCCCTGCAGCTTGCGCAGCACAGCCGGATCGCTTTCCGGAAGCACGGACTTCACCGTATATTCCGTCACCTTGGCAGACCCCGAAATCTCCGGCAGCCGGAAGCTGCTCTTCTCGGCGTTCGCCAGCACATAACCAAGCTGGCTGCCGTCGGCCAGCCGGACATTCTGTACATCGACTGCCGTCCCTGCATTGAAGAGCGGAAGCCCGCCGGAAGAAGGCCAGGCGAACTGAATCCGCTGGACGAGCTGCTGTTGCCCGGCTGTTTCCAGCCCCGCAACAGGGAGGCCCGTTAAATTAAGCGGTTCATAGGATGCCCCGCTTCTGATCCATCGCCGGCCGTCATAATAAGCCACACTCTCCCCCCGCCAGTAGGAAGCGCGGGCTGCGGTTACGCTGAAGACGGCCTCTCTGCTGGGCGACAAAGGCATACCAAGCTCCCCGTCTCCCGAATTATAGCCGGTGCTGCCTGTCTGAGGCCCGGCAGATTCTCCGGGCCTTTGCGCTTCTGCCCAATTCTCCAGCTTGTTTAGAACCGGCTGAAGCGTAATAGGGACCACCGGCCGGGCACCAAGTCCCTGCCCGCCTATCCAGGCCGCTACTGTCACGGCCACCGCTGTGGAGAACGCCCATATTCCCCATCGGGCGTAAGGAAGAGGCTTGCTTCCTGTCCGCTCCTGCAGACGGAGCAGCCCGCTTAATGCCCGCATCCAGAGAATCAGCCCCGCCGAGACCAGTACATCACCAGCCGTATCGACAGCATAGACCATATCGAGCGCCAGCAGATATACGAGAGTTACACCTGTGAATAAGGTGATACTGCCCCTGTAAAGAGCCAGCTGCTGGACAGATGACACTAATAGGCCCCAGCCAAGCACCAGAATTAACAGTCTGCTGTCCTCACTTAATGCAGAGATGCGGCCTGACAGGAGAAGACGGGTATCCTCCAGGATCTCTGCAGCATATAGCTTCAGCCAGACAGCCCCTTCATTTGCCGCACACAGATAGAACCAGGTCAGGAAGATCAGGAGGAACTGTCCGCACGCCTGCAGAATCCGGGGAAGCTGAATGCAGCCCCATAACAGGAGTCCTGCCGCCGAGAGCATCAGGATCTTCAGGAGCTCCTCCGTCTCCGCCGATGCGGCGATCCGCTTGAGCGGCAGCAGCCACAGGGTGAACATCCCCAGAATAGCCAAAGAGAACAGCCCGCGATAATACAGGGGACTGCTCTCCCTTTTATCAGCGAAGCTGTTCTCCGAACTTTCCGTTTCCAGCCGCCCGTTGTTCCCTGGTGAAATTACCGGGCCGTCCAAGTCTGTTGGCGCAACCCTAATTGGATGTCGGTTTGCCCGGAAATCCATAATGCTCCGCCCCCTTGTACCCTTGTGCAGGAGAGACAACGTTCAGACAATGGATACGGGCGCCGAGGCGCATCAGACTTCCGGATATAGTCCCCCCTGTGCGCTGCTTGCCGCCGGAATCCGCGCTATAGTTGTCAGTGGAATAACTCTGTGCAGACTCAGGGAAGCCATCCTTAGTCTGCCTGGACCCGGCTGTACTCCGCACCGTGTCCGCCGCCTGCCCGCCGCCTGGAGAGGACTGATCCCAGACATAATACAGCTCGACCTTAATTCCCTGGACCAAAAAACGGGCAATCGTCCGGGCAGACTCCTCTTCAAGCCGGCCGGTAATGACGGATACCGTCATACCAGGAATCCAGCCCCGCGAAGCGTCCTCCAGCAGCCTGCTGAGACTCTGAGAGCCGGACGGGGATATTTCCGTCAGCAGGTCTTGTACCCTGCCGGGAATTTGACCCAGACCTTCATGTCTGGGCATCCCTTCCGGCCAGCCGCCGCTGAAGAGCTGCAGGTAGCTGCCGGAACGTTCCGCAGAGAGCATCAGTCCCATTGCTGCCGATACGGCCCGCTCAAAAGCAGGCATTACCGTTCCGCGCTGCCCGCGCGGTACCAGAGCACCGTAAGGAACCTCATAATCCTCCGGACTGTTGGCAAGCACGATACAGGTCATCTGCCCGGCTTCCCGCTCGGGCACTCTGCTCTGAAGGGTCCCTTTGCGTGCGCTGTTCTTCCAGTGAATCCGGCTGAGCGGATCACCGGGAGCATAGTCGCGGATATCCGCCGCTTCTGCGCTGCCCTGTTTCCCCCGCGCGGGAAGCATCCGGTCTCCCGGCATCGCACGGTTATCCGGCAGGCTGCCGGTCAGATACAGCGCCTTCGGGAGCACCTTGAAGCTCTCCCTGCCTTCCGGCTGGCAGCCGCCCGTGAACAATCCCGGCAGATCCCCCCAGGTTACGCCGCAACCATAAAGCTGGTGTATCCCTCTGGGAACAGATTTCAGTTCATACGAGTAAGTGAAGGAGCGCCGGAATCCGGGAAACAGCAGCTCCTGATGGCTGCCTCCGCTCCAGTAATCGGCAACAATCATCCAGGGAAGCGGAATTTTGGAGGCAAAGCTAAGCTGTACTTCTACAGTTACCGTATCTCCGGCCGAAGGGCGTTTGGGCGTTATTATCCGGTGAACAGCTACCCTCCGCGGACCGCAGAGCTGCATAAGCAGACCGCCGGATATTATAATCCCCCCCGCCGACAGAAGCAGCAGCAGCGATTCCCCTCCCCGCCACAGATACAATCCCAGGACAGCTGCTGTTAAGAGCAGCATCCGCCCCCATTCCTGCACAGTAGTGCGGATACGCCGGCGGGAGAGGAACACAGCAGCAGAATTCCCTGTACTGTCATGCTTTTCATACTCATACCTAATCTGATCTATCAATGATGAAGAGGACAAGGACGACACCCTTCCTTTGGTCATAGACTAGCTCCCCGCCAGCCCGCATTTCCTCTGGCCATTCAGCTTCCGGGAGCCTATTACTATCTATTCTTCCCACGAAAAAGGGTGCCCAGACATTCAGGGAATTCTTTTACCCCCAATTCTCCCGGCTATTTATATTATTGCTGCTCTCTCATCGGCTTTACAGTGCTTTAACTCTGCGTTCCTCTGCATTTACACTGGCCTCCAGCGGCGGATGTCCTGTGGCTTCGAGCAAATCCCGCAGGGATACCCATAGGGAGGAACCGATGAGCTGTATATTTGCTGTCTTGAGCTCCACTGCTCCATCCGGCTGGACGATTTCAATCTGCTGTTTCTTTGAATTCAGGGTCACTGTTCGTCCATTCCAGCTTACCTTTCCGCTGCGTGTAGCTGTATCCCAGCCGACTTGCCCGCCCAGCCGTTCCACGGCGGCACGGAGAGGCACGGAATATTGTCCGTCCCGGAAATTGTATTCTCCGGGCTTCAGGACGGTTTCCAGCCTGCCTACCTCCAGAGCTAGCGGTTTGCCGGGTGCAAACAGTTCAGCATTCGGAACAATATTGGCGGATATCCAGGCTGTGGACGGCTTCACCCGCTGCAGCGCTGCTGCCTGAGCCGATACTCTGAACTGTACCGGCGCACTCTGTGCATCCAGTAAGCCGAATTCATAACCGGCCGCTTTGTAACGTTCAATGATGGCCGGCAGCGCTTTGGCACTCTGCTCATGCCCCGATCCGTCATGCAGCAGCAGGACAACACTCGGAGAATCCAGCTCAGCAACCGAATTCTGCACAATCTCTGCAGCAGGCACTCCCCGGCGGCTGGAGTCTCCGCTGTCTACGGTCCAGTCCATCACTTCATAGCCCGCTTGCTTCAGCAGATAAAAATAAGTATTGTCAAAATGGCCAAAAGTGCCTCCCGGTGCACGGACCAGCTGCGGGCGGACACCTGTGATGCCTCTGACCGTCTCCTCTGTCTGTTTGATCTGACGCCAGAACTCCGTGAACCCGCTATAGAGATCATGATAATTGTGATTATAGGTATGATTACCGATGGCGTGTCCCTGTTCCCAGATTGCATTGATCATTTCAGGACGGCTGGCAGCCTGCTCGCCCAGCACGAAGAAGGTAGCCTTCACCCCCTGCTCCTGCAATATCTTAAGCACCTGGGGAGTAACCGCACTCGGGCCGTCATCGAATGTGAGATAGACAACCCGCGTTTTCTTTCCGGGTTTAGCTTCCTGATTAGTTGTGACCGCAGCGTCCGATACTTTCTGTAGGGCGGAAGCTTGCGGATCGGCAGCTTCCGTATAAGCGGAATCCCCCGGACTACGGGGCTGCAGCGGCTTTGCTTCCGCGTTCTTGACGCCAGCCGGCGGCAAATCTTGCACCGGGACATCCGGAGGATTATTCTTAGAGAGTAGTGGTGCTGCAAGGCCCGCTTCAGCCTGCAGGGAGAATGTCCTCCATGAAGCCGGGGATTCCCCTTCGCCCCCAAAGGCCGACATACTCAGTAGTACTGCCATAATAAGCAACCCGCGCATAATAAACCGGCGGATAGGATTCTCCCGGCTTTCCTTCATCTTCTCTACCTCCAGCATTCTACTCACGCTTTCGCGTCATTTGGTAGATTGTATGAAGACAAGCTTCAAAATAGAATTAGGCGTATAGCCTTCGGAGCGTGATAAATTTATGGAAATGCTGAAATGGATACAGGAATTGTTCGCCAGCTATGGATACAGCGTATTGTTCCTTGGGCTTTTGCTGGAATTCATTGCCCTTCCTTTCCCCGGGGAGACTACAATGGCCTTCGCCGGGTTCCTGTCCTACACCGGAAGACTCGATTTCTTCACATTGGTTGTCGTAGCATTTGCAGGGACCACAGTAGGCATGACCATTACTTATTTCATTGGGCTTAAACTCGGCCTGCCCTTCATCCAGCGCTACGGCAAATGGTTCATGTTCTCTCCGGCCAAGCTGGAAAAGACACAGCGCTGGTTCGAGCGGTACGGCAGCGTGCTGATCTCCATCGGTTACTTCGTTCCGGGTGTCCGCCATTTCACCGGCTACTTTGCCGGCATTATCGCACTGCCTTTCCGCAAATTCGCAATGTACGCCTATGGCGGCGCATTGTTCTGGGTACTTTTATTCTTAGGAATCGGCAAAATCTTCGGACCGCAGTGGATGGGCATTTTTCATTTAATGGAAACCTATGCCCTCTGGATTGCCCTCATCGCTGCAGTTATTGCCGCGCTGATAGTGATGTACCGATACCGGAATGCCATCCGTCTCCGGCTGTCCCGGCGCAAAGCCGCGGCTCCGCTTGAGGCGGAAGTCAACGTAAAGGTCAAGGTCAAGGTCAAAGAAACCTCCAAGAGCCGCTGATTTTTTCATGTCATTAATGTTAGGACTCCCTATACCGCTTATTCCATTTGCTATGCAGCAGAAAGTAACCTCCCAGCAACAAGGCAATGACAGCAAAACCCGCCCCGCCCGCGAATCCCAGCATTCTGGGCTCCACATAATCAAGCAGCCAGCCGGCCCCCAGCATGGACAGGCCCAGCAAGGTTCCGCTTACTGCCGCCAGCAGGCCGAATACGGCCGGCTGCAGCGGAGGCGGCGTCTCTCTCATCACCAGCGTATCCAGACAGGCATTGCCGGTCCCTCCGGCCAAAGATAGCAGAATATACAGCAGAAATGCTGCAGCGAAGTGGCCGCTGGCGCTAATCATCATGAGCAGAATGCCCTCGAGCAGCAGGCCGCCGAGCGCTACCGCCATGAGCCCTTTGCGGAATAAGCGGCCGGCAAAGAAACTCAGGCTGAGCCCGATGCCAAGCGCCGCATAGAACGCCCCTACCCCGCTGTCTCCGGTATGAAATACCTGCACAGCATATACGCTGATCAGCACATTGTCCCAGCCATTGATTACCGGCACCAGTAATTCATAGCAGAACACAATCTGCAGTGCCAGACTGCCTCCAATGACTGTGCGCAGCGCCCGCCGCCGTGTCCTTTTGGCAGACAAGCCTAAGGTATGGTTTCCGCCTTCAGCATGCGGTGTTGACTCCCGGCCTGCATCTCCGGCAAGTACCTGCTTGGGATAATGAATCCCCCTTATCAGCAATCCGGCCGCCAGGAACGACACAGCATTCATAATAAAAGCCATGTCCGGACCGAAGTACAGCGAGATAACCCCTCCGGTAAAGGCGCCAACAATTAGCACGCAGCCGTTCAAAAGCTGTTCCAGCCCGTTAATCCGCAGCAAATCCTCCGGCGCTGCCAGCAGCGGGATGGAAGACTTGCGCACCGGACTATAGATGGCCTCACCTGCTGCCATTACAAAGCTCCCGGCATACACCAGCCACAGCATACTCTCCCCGTCTACCCAGAGCAAAGACAAAGCTACCGGCACACGCAGGAAGTCTACAGCCATCATGACCGTTTTGCGCGGCAGTCTGCCAGCCAGCATCCCTCCCAGCGGAGCCATGAACAGATAAGGCAGCACCCGCACGCCAAGAGATATTCCTACAGCCATTCCCGACCCGGTTAAATGAAGCACCAAAGCCAGCATGGCAATACTGCTGAAGCGGTCGCCGATGCCATTGATTAACCCGGCTGCAAACAGCCTTCGATATCCTTTATTGCGCCCCGTAAGTGATCCGGCATTTGTAGTCATAACATAATCCCCTCATAAAATTAAATGTTTATCTAATTAGATGATATTATAATATCCAATTTGGGGCAATGCTTTATTTCCGGCAATTTGCTAAGCTTAGACCATCAACCTGAAGGCAGGTGCATTTCTGTGAAAATAGACCGTCTCCTCTCCATTGTCATTCTGCTGCTGAACCGGCCGCTGATTCAGGCCAAGGAGCTGGCCGATATGTTCGAAGTGTCTGTACGCACCATCTACCGCGATATAGACAGCATTAATACCGCAGGTATTCCTGTCGTCACGTATCAGGGAGCCGGGGGCGGCATCGGCCTCATGCAGGGCTACCGGCTGGACCGCAATGTTCTGTCCGAGCGTGAGCTGGCTGATATCTTCGGCGCGCTGCAAAGCGTCTCTTCTTATGGCGGGGAAGGTCACCAGCTGCTAATGGAGAAAATCAGCAGTGTGATTCCGCCTTCCCAGACTGCCGCCTTCCGCAGCAAAACCACCCAGATGATCGTCGATCTCTCCCCTTGGGGGCTGATGGGCCCGTTGGAGGAGCGGATCAGCCTCCTTAAAGAGGCGCTGGAGGAAAATGCCGTCATCTCCTTCGAATACATCTCGGCCGAGGGCCGGTCAAGTACGCGCACCGTTGAACCTTACACGCTCGTGCTCAAAGGACAAAGCTGGTACTTATACGGCTTCTGCACAGAACGCCGGGATTTCCGGCTCTTCAAGCTGCTGCGGATGAAAGCGTTGGTGAAGGAGAAGCAGCACTATACCCGCCAGGATCTTCCGCTGAAGGAGCTGCCCTGGACGGACGGCTGGAAAGAACCGCAGAATATCCAGCCGATCCGGCTGCACTTTGCACCGGAGGGCAAACATCTGGCAGAAGAGTATTTCGACGCTGAAGAGCTTCAGCAGGATAGCAGCGGCGGGTATACCCTTACCGTGAGTTATCCCGAGAACGACTGGCTGTACGGCTTCCTGCTAAGCTTCGGAACCGTGCTGGAGGTGCTTGGGCCGGAACATATCCGCCGCAGAATGGGCGAGCTGGCCGGAGGCGTTGCAGCTAAGTATGCCGGCAGTCTGGCGCAGCCGCAGCCGGAGGCATCTCCGGCACGAACGCCATAATAAGCAATTTTCCCAATCCTCCCGGTAACCTGAATCTATGCTGTCAGGTTTGCCGGCTTATACTGGACAGGTAGGGGCGGCAAACAGCGCCTGAACCAGAACCCAGAGGAGTGTGCGAGATGGAAACGGAGTCAACGAGACAAACGGAGGGCTTACTCTGCCAGAGCTGCGGAATGCCGGTAACTGATGCGGAGCTGCAGGGCAGCGACAAGGAGGGCAACAAAACGGAGGAGTACTGTATCTACTGTTATGAGAACGGTGAATTCAAGCAGCCCGATATCACACTGCAGGAGATGACTGATCTCTGCGCCGGATACATGGTAGAAGAAGGTATGGATGAAGCTGCTGCCCGACAGATACTCGGCAATTCCCTGCCGCAGTTGAAGCGCTGGAGCTCGGGAGCCGGGGTTAGCTGAGGCGACTAACCGGGCAGAAAAAAGGACCATCCGGCAACCGTTACGGTCTTTGCGGATAGTCCCTTTTTTGCAATTTTAGCTATAGAAAAGATTAAGCTCTTTGAGATTTCACCTTGTTAGGCTGCGGCTGTACTTCCTCCGCTTCTTCCGTCTTCAGGAAGTCCGGCTGCGGCGAAGTCTTTCTGATGAACAACGCCAGCACCAGGGCAAGAACCGTCACCCAGGTAGCTACGGTGAACGCATGGGTAATCCCGTTAATGGTCGCTTCCTGTGTCAGCTTAAGCATCGCCGCCTTATCGGTCTGCGATACCGCACCGCTTGTCAGTGCATCGGTAATGTTGCTCTTCGTACGGTTGGTCATCAGGCTGACGAACAGTGCCATACCCAGTGCACCGCCTACGGTCCGCAGGGTGTTGGACATTGCCGTACCATGCGAAGCCAAACGCTGCGGCAGCTGGTTCAGACCGGCAGTTACGATTGGCATCATCAGCATGGACATCCCGAACATCCGTGCAGTATAAGTCAGGATCAGATGTGTATAGGTTGTGCTGTCACTGATCTGGCTGAATTCCCAGGTCGTAATGGCTGTGATGGCAAGACCGATAACCGCCAGCCATCTTGCGCCGATTTTATCAAATATAATTCCGGTGATCGGAGACATAATACCCATCAGGATGGCACCCGGCAGCAGCATCAGTCCGGATTCCATAGGTGTAAACCCGCGGATTGTCTGCAGATAGATCGGCAGCAGGATCATACCTGCGTACATAGCCATGGTCACAATAATGTTAATTACAGTAGTGAGTGAATACATGTTGTAACGGAAAATGCGGAATTCAAGCAGCGGCTTATCCGCCGTAAGCTCACGCCATACGAACAGCCCCAGGGAGACAACACCCAGGATCAGGCAAAGGATAACGGTTGTGCTGCCCCAGCCGTCTGTTCCGGCGTCACTGAAGCCGTACAGCAGGCCGCCAAAGCCCAGGGTCGATAAGATTACACCCGGCTTATCCAGCTTCGGAGAAGTCAGCTTGCCTACATTCTGCATCGTCTTCATGCCTAGCAGCATCGAGAAGATCGCCAGCGGAAGCACGATGTAGAACAACACGCGCCAGGAATAGTTCTGAACTACCCAACCGGACAAGGTAGGTCCGACTGCCGGGGCAAAAATCATCGCAACCGCCATAAGCCCCATGGCCTTGCCGCGTTCTTCAATCGGGAAGATGCGCAGGAACACAATGTTCATCAGCGGCATCAGAATTCCGGCACCTACGGCCTGAATAACTCTGCCGACCATAATCATTTCAAAGCCTGAACCTACCGCACATACCAGTGTACCTATGGAAAATAGCATCATCGCCGTCGTAAAGAGCTGGCGGGTCGTAAATTTCTCTACCAGATAAGCGCTGATTGGCACCAGCACACCATTAACCAGCATGAATCCTGTAGTCAGCCATTGTGCCGTATTGGCGGCGATCTTCAGGTCCTCCATCATTTTGGGCAGCGCCACATTCATCAGTGTCTGATTCAGCAGCGCCACGAAGGCACCGATCAGGAGCGCTGCGATAATCGGGCCTCTGCGGATCGTCTTGGACGGTGCAGTGCCGGCAGTAAATGTACTCATAATTTCTTGTTGTCTCTCCCTTGTACTAGAATTTTGATGATTTCACCATGCAACCGCAGCAATTCTCCGGCATCCTCTGCAGGTATATTAGCCAGTGGCTGCAGATACCTGCGCAGAGACTGTTTGCTTAACTCCCGGATCTCCTTGCCCTTATCGGTCATCGCCAGCTTAAATATACGTCTGTCGCTCTGCGAGCGTTCCCTGGTAATCAGGCCAGCCTTCACCATCCGGTCCACCACCCCGCTTGCCGCGCTGTTGCCAAGGTGCAGCAGGTCTGCAAGCTCAGTGATACCGATATCGGGATGTGCCGACAACTTACGTAATACCATTAGCTGGGTAGATGTAATCTTGAGTTCTTCTGCGTCCTTCCACAAAAGCTGCTGGAAATTATGGGTGATACAGCGGAAAGAGGATAGAATATCGTCTAACTGCTTTTCTTTTTCCTCCAACATTCATCCCTCCAATAGCTTAATACACAATAATACTTCGCATACGAACTATTTTACTATTTACCTATTTATTCGTCAACAACTTACAGAAATTTTCTGAAAAATCGTTTTTTCTTTTCACTCCTCCCGGGGTGCCGTCAACAAAAGTTTGCGTTTATTGTAGGCTTCCAGGGCCCGAAATATGAATTACACGGAAAGCGGGGGAATTTAATGAGTCTGGAACAACGTAAGAACTGGGGCGGGAATCATAAGATATTATCGGGGATAATCTCAAAACCAGAAGCGCATGCTACAGCTGCAGCTTTATTCCTTGAGCTGCATTCAGCCCTGTATGCTTCAGTAATAAACAGCGGGCAACAGCCGACTTTCGAGGACTCCTTGTGGAGCAATCTGTCAGAGTCAACGCTGCGCAGCTATCCTGTATATACTCCCGGCAGCCATAATTCTATAGTCTGGCATATTTGGCACAGCGCGCGGATCGAGGACATCACCATGAATATCCTTGGTGCAGACCGTGAGCAGGTGCTTCATTCAGAGCAATACGCAGAGCGTCTGCAGACCCCATTCATCCATTCCGGTAATGGAATGAACGATCAGGAGGTGGCTGCGTTCAGTGCAGAGGTTAATATCGGGGCATTGGCAGCGTACCGTAGTGCTGTGGCAGGCAGAACACGGTCCATCATTTCCGCCTTGCAGCCGGGCCAATTCGAAGCCAAAGCTACTCCGGCGCAATTCAGCAGGGTTCTGGAGGAGAAGGCCGTCCTGGAAACCGAGCAGTGGCTGCTTGATTACTGGGGCGGCAAAACGCTGGCCGGACTGGTACTGATGCCTGCCACACGGCATAATTTCGTTCATCTTAACAAAGCGATGCGCGTGAAGCAGAAGCTGCAGAAGTAAGCTATATAACCCGCACTTAAGACAACAACCATTCAAATTACCGGTCAGTCCCTGCGGGATTGGCGGATGCCTTACACTTGATTCTTTAGCGGCAGAGCGAAGTCTTCTCAGGAAGAACTGCAGACATAAATGTTGTACGTTTTGCAACTTGGATTAATGGATAGCTGGGTGCTCGGGAGGATTGTTGTATGAAATACAAGAATAATGCTGCTGAGCCGCTTGAAAAAGATGAAATGCTGCCTTTTGTACAACAATCTTGGATTTGGGCTTATAAGAGGAGGGAATTGTTGTATTATGGGCAGGAATTTATGATAAGCTACCGGATCTCCACCACAGAAAGCGGATGAATTGAAAAAGAGCGGGCCGGAGATTCATCCGGTCCGCTCTTTTTCACATACAGGGCTTCACACATCCCTGTTCTTAAATCCCGCAGCCCACAGTGCCGGTTAATGCAGGTATCAGCTGCGCGACATCATCAGCTGAGGGCTGTTTGCCGCTCTCCAGGCCGCTGGCGATGGACATCATCAGCTTGATCCGGTTAGCCTGGTTCACCACGCTGACTCCGGCATCATAGTCGATGGCCACAATATTAGCGCCCGGATACAGCTCCTTCAGTCCTTTGATCATCCCCCGGCCGGTAATATGGTTCGGCAGGCAGGCAAATGGCTGAATACAGGCGATATTGTTCACGCCGTTATCAAGCAGATCCATCATTTCTGCGGTCAGGAACCAGCCTTCGCCCATCTGGTTGCCTACAGAGACCAGGCGGCTTGCTTTCTCGGCCAGACCATAAATATTCTCCCGGCCTTTGGCCAGTCCGGCTTGCTCCAGCGCCACTTTGACCGGCTTGCGGTAAATCTCAAGATACGAGATCAGCATAGGATTAATATATCCCAGCCGTTTGCTTTTACCGAATTGCTCGGCTTTGTAGATCGGATTATAGACACAATAGAAAATGAAGTCCAGGAAGTCCGGCATCACAGCCTCACCGCCCTCTGCTTCAATCATATCGATAATGCGGTTGTTTGCATCCGGATGGAATTTGATCAGTATTTCACCGACAATGCCGACCTTCGGCTTAACTGCCGGGTTGACCGCGAGACGGGAGAACTCAGCAACGATCTCGCGGCACAGCCGCTTGTACTCACGGAACGAGAAGTTCGACAGGCTTTTCTTGCATCGCTCCATTCCCCCGCGGAATAGAGCCCCGGCGCTTCCCGGAACGGTCTCATACGGTCTGAAACGGTGCAGGAGACGCATCATCAGATCACCGTAGCAGGCCGCCGCAATCAGGCGGTTCGCCAGCTTCAGGCTGATACGGAAGCCCGGCTGATTCTCCATTCCGGATGCATTCAGGGAAATGACCGGGATCTGCCCCAGATTGGAATCCTTCAGAGCCTTGCGGAGCAGGGAGATATAATTGGTCGCCCGGCAGCCGCCGCCGGTCTGTGACATGATTACAGCGGTCCGGTCCGGATCGTATTCCCCGCTCTTCAGCGCGGACAGCATCTGCCCGATGGTTACAATCGCCGGATAACAGGCATCATTGTTCACGTACCGCAGACCTTCCTCCGTCTCCTGCGGTCCAGTCGACTCGAGAATCTTCAGACGATAGCCTGCGTCTTGGAATACCCGTTCAAACAGCTCGAAATGGATCGGTGACATCTGCGGAGCCAGAATGGTATAGGTCTCTTTCATTTCCTTCGTGAAGGGTACATTTGCCTCCGTCTTATACAGCAGCTGAGGCTGCACATCACCCTTCTCCCGCTCACGCATAGCTGCCTGCAGGGAACGCAGACGGATACGCGCGGCCCCCAGGTTGCTGATCTCATCAATTTTAATCAGCGTATAGACCTTATTATGACGCTCCATAATCTCCTGAACGGCATCGCAGGTGATCGCATCAATGCCGCAGCCAAAGGAAGTCAGCTGAACGAGTTCCAAATCGTTTCTTCCCGCAGCCAGCCGGGCTGCACGGTACATCCGCGCATGATAGGTCCATTGGTTGACTACTCCTACATCTCCTTCACTGCGGTCCAGATGGCAGACAGAATCCTCGGTCAGCACCGCAAGCCCCATACCGGTAATCATATCGGCAATGCCGTGATTGATCTCGGGATCAGCATGGTATGGATGTCCGCAGAGCAGAATGCCCTTCGTCCCTGTCTCCGTGAGGAAGACCAGCGTTTCTTCGCCCTTCGTACGCACATCATTCTTCGCCTGATCGGCTTCAGCAAGTCCCGCCTGAACAGCTGCAGCAATCTCCTCCTTGGGAACATCCGCAAAGGTCTTCACCAGCACCCGGGTCAATGCCGGAATATCATCAAAGGTCAGGAACGGACTGACCAGGGGAACACCCTGCTCCTTCAGACCATCCATATTGTTGCGGATAACCTCCGGATAGGAGGCAACTACCGGACAATTGAAATGATTCTGGGCCGCTTCATCTTCCTTCTTCTCAAAGACAACCGCCGGGTAGAAGATGAAATCAACGCCCTTGCCGATCAGACTCTGCACATGCCCGTGGGCCATCTTCGCCGGATAACAGATGGATTCTGACGGAATGGTATCCATTCCGCTCTCATACAGCTTCTTGCTGGACTTCGGCGACAGTACGGTCCGGTAGCGCAGAGTGGTGAAGAAGGTATGCCAGAACGGATAATTCTCGAACATATTCATCGTCCGCGGAATACCGACCGTGCCCCGCACCGCCGCTTCTTCAGGCAGACCTTCATAATCGAAGAAACGTTCATATTTATACTGCATCAGATTCGGCAGCGTATTCTTTTCTTTCTTGCCCCCCGCTCCGCGTTCGCAGCGGTTGCCGGTCACGTGGAAGCTCTTGTCCGGGAAGCGGCTGATGGTCAGCGCGCAGTTATTGGCGCAGCGGCTGCAGCGGCCGGGAGAGACTGAATATTGGAATGTCTCCAGCTCTTCCGGTCCCAGAATAGTGCTGACCCCTTCTGTGCCGGCCTGCTCTTTGGCAATCAGCGCACAGCCGTAAGCGCCCATAACACCGGCAATGTCAGGTCTGACCACCGTTCTTCCGGTCAGCAGCTCAAAGGCCCGCAGCACAGCTTCATTGTAGAAAGTGCCGCCCTGAACAATGATGTTGCGGCCCAAATCTTCAGGATTACGGATTTTGATAACCTTTTGCAAGGCATTCTTAATGACGGAATAGGCAAGACCGGCCGAGAGATCCGCCAGCGACGCCCCTTCCTTCTGTACCTGCTTCACCTTAGAATTCATGAACACTGTGCAGCGTGATCCCAGATTCACCGGCTTGCCAGATTCGAGCGCCGATTGGGCGAACTCCTCAATTCCAAGCTCCAGCGCGGAGGCGAAGCTCTCCAGGAAGGAACCGCAGCCTGCCGAGCAGGCCTCATTCAGCATCAGGCTGTCAATGGCGCCGCCGCGGATCTTGATGCACTTCATATCCTGGCCGCCAATATCGAGGATAAAGTCTACTTCCGGCATGAACTTGGAGGCCGCTTTATAATGGGCTACGGTCTCCACTTCGCCGCCGTCCGTCCGCAGTGCGGCCTTGACCAATCCCTCGCCGTAACCGGTAGCATAAGCTCCTGCGATATAGCAGCCTTCCGGCAGAATCCGGTAGATTTCCTTCAGCGCATCCGTGACAGACTGCAGCGGGTTGCCTTTATTGCTTCCATAGGAAGTGTATAGAATCTCATCCGCCGAGCCGGTAATCACCAGCTTTGTCGTTGTAGAGCCGGCATCAATGCCAAGATAAAGAGGTCCGCGATAGGCGGACAACTCGGAACGCGGTGCCGTCGCTTGGCCGTGGCGGAGTCTGAACTGCGCCAGGTCATCCGGCGTCTCAAACAGCGGTGCCAGCTCGGCATCCTCCGCCCGGTCCAGTGTGAAGTCCACGGAAGCAATCCGTGAGATCCAGCGAGGCAGCGGCAGGAACAGGGGATCAGACTGCGCAAGCGCCGAACCGATAGCGACAAAATACTGCGAATGCTCCGGGAACAGTATATCCCCTTCCTTAAGCCCCAGCGTATCCGCGAAACGGTCGCGGAGTGCAGACAGGAACGTCAGCGGTCCGCCCAGAAAAGCTACACGGCCGCGGATCGGCCGGCCGCAGGCAAGTCCGCTGATCGTCTGGTTCACAATGCTCTGGAAGATCGATGCCGCCACATCCTCGCGGCGTGCCCCTTCATTCAGCAGCGGCTGCACATCACTCTTGGCAAATACCCCGCAGCGTGAAGCGATCGGATAGATCCGCTCATGCTTCACTGCAAGCTCGTTGAGCCCGCCTGGGTCGGTCTGCAGCAGCGAGGCCATCTGATCGATGAAGGCTCCGGTGCCCCCCGCGCAGGCGGTATTCATCCGTTGCTCAATGCCGCCGCTGAGATAAATAATCTTGGCATCTTCACCGCCAAGCTCAATCGCTGTATCACATTGCGGAATCCGTTCGCTGATCGCCTTGGTACAGGCAATGACCTCCTGGACAAAAGGAATCTCCCCCAGTTTGGATAGTGATAAACCGGAGGAGCCGCTTACAGTTAGTGCGGCTTCGCTATCCGGGAACCGGTCCTGTACATCTGACAGGAGAGATAACGCCGCTTTTTTTATATCGCTGAAATGACGCACATAATCTTGATAAATAATTGTATCCCGTTCCATAACAACCAATTTGGCCGTAGTTGATCCGACGTCAAGCCCAATACGCAGTATTTTCATGCCATCCCCCATGCCTTGCTCCAAATTTGAAGTAATATGAGGCAACTATATCATGAGAGAGGCTGACCAAGGCTGTTAAAAAAGTAACAGACAAATACAATTAACTCCAATCATACTTAATTATTTCACGATTTGTCCTAATGCGGCCTCCACATGGCCCTTGACCCGGACTTTTCTCCATTCCGCACGCAGAATTCCTTCTTCGTCAATCAGGAAGGTGGAACGGACAATGCCCATGAATTCTTTGCCGTACAGCTTCTTCAGCTGCCACACTCCGAACAATTCACTTACCTTATGCTCCTCATCGGACAGCAGCGGAAAAGGCAAAGCGTTCTTCGCGATAAATTTGCCGTGTGAGGCGAGATTATCGGGGCTGATTCCCAGCAGAACCGCTCCGTGGGCGGCAATCGTGTCATGCGCATCACGGAAATCGCAGGCTTCCTGGGTGCAGGCGGGCGTCATATTCTTGGGATAGAAATAGAGCAGTACTTTCCTGCCGAGATACTGGCTCAAGCTGATCTCCTGCCCTGTGGAAGCGGGAAGGGTGAAATCAGGGACCTTTTGTCCAAGTTCGATATTCAATTAATGTTCACTCCTCATAGTTAGGACTCTGAATTCGGAAATTGCGTGTATTCCCAAAAGAAATTATAATGTAGAGAATGTGAATCGGAAAGGACGAACGAAATGCCGCCAAGAAAGAACCGGCACGCAAAAGCCGGCAAGTCAAAGAAGAAACCGCTGCTCTGGACTCTGGCAATCATACTCCTTTTGATAATCGGAGGTCTGATTTATTATTTCACCGCGATCTACAACCAGCTCGACAACCTGCACAAGACAGGTGAAGATTCTCCGTTTGCCAATGTGCCAACAGCCTCGGCAGAAACGGTTCAGCCTCCTGAATGGGAAGGCACAGAGCCTGTAAATATCCTGCTCATGGGTGTGGATGCGCGCGGGGTGAAGAAAGGCGAGGTTCCACGCTCAGATACGATGCTGGTTGCCTCACTGGACCCGGTGAAGAAGAAATTCTATGTGTTCTCCATTCTTCGCGATACTTATATCCCTATACCTGACCACGGGACACAGCGGATCAATGCTGCAATTACCTATGGACCCAATACGGCGATGCAGACGGTAAGCGATCTGCTCGGCATCCCGATTCAATATTATGTGTATACCGATTTCCAGGGCTTCATGAAGCTTGTAGATGCCGTTGGCGGTGTCGACTATGAGGTTGAGAAAGACATGCACTATACTTCCAAAGCGGACGGGCCTGAGTTCGATATTGATCTCAAAAAAGGCTTCCAGCACCTGGATGGTAATATGGCGCTGCAGTACGTGCGCTTCCGCCATGACGCCACTTCCGATTTCACCCGGACGGAACGCCAGCGCGGATTCCTCAAGGCCGTAGCGGACAAGGTGATCAGCACCACTTCTATTATTAAGCTGCCCACAATTCTGTCAGAGGTTACGCCTTATATCGATACCAATCTTACATTAAGTGATATGTGGAAGCTGGGGAGCGTCGGCTATGACAGCTCTATGGGCGGCAGTGCCCAAATCCCGCCGATGGAGCTGATCAGAGAGAAAACCACCAAGGATGGCTCCCAGGTCATCGGCTTCACCAGCGAAGAAGATCTGAAGCAGTTCGTGCAGGATACTGTCACTGCGCCGGATCCTACTCCGACTCCTGAAGCAGAGGCTTCACCGGGCAGCAGCCCTTCCGCTTCACCGGGAACGAACTAGAATTCAATTTAACCATGCTTGGCACAAGGGGCGGGCGGACAGCGGGATTAGCCGCCGGTTCGCCCTTTCCCTTGCGCCTGGACATACGAAAGGATGTTATTCCATGAACCGCAGCACATCAGAACATTTATACCAGGAAGCTCTGCAGCATATCGTAGGAGGCGTCAACAGCCCCTCCCGTTCCTTCAAGGCCGTGGGCGGAGGTGCCCCCGTATTCATGAAACGCGCCGGAGGCTCCCGCTTCTGGGACGAGGACGGCAATGAATATATTGATTATCTGGCCGCCTATGGCCCGATCATTACCGGACATGCCCACCCGCATATCACTGCTGCCATTACAGAGGCTGCCCAGAACGGACTGCTCTATGGCACGCCGACCCAGCTTGAAATCAAATTGGCCAAAATGCTGAAGGAAGCTATTCCTTCCATGGACAAGGTACGTTTCGTCAACTCCGGTACAGAAGCCGTTATGACAACTATCCGCGTGGCCCGCGCATACACGAAGCGCAGCAAGATCATCAAATTTGCCGGCTGTTACCACGGCCACTCCGACCTTGTGCTTGTAGCTGCAGGCTCTGGACCTTCTACGCTTGGCATCCCTGACAGTGCAGGCGTTCCGGCCAGCATCGCCCAGGAAGTCATCACCGTACCTTTCAATGACCTGGACGGCTTGCGGGAGGCACTTGAGAAGTGGGGCGAAGATGTGGCCGCCGTTATGGTCGAGCCGATTGTCGGCAACTTCGGCATGGTTATGCCGCATCCCGGTTTCCTCGAAGGCCTGTGCAAGCTGACGCATGAGAACGGCTCGCTTGTCATATATGATGAGGTCATCACTGCTTTCCGTTTCCATTACGGCTCCACCCAGACCTATGCGGGTCTTGCTAACCATGAGGATATCATTCCCGATCTGACTGCTCTGGGCAAAATCATCGGCGGCGGGTTGCCTATCGGTGCTTACGGCGGACGCAAGCATGTGATGGAGCAGGTCGCTCCGCTGGGTCCGGCTTATCAGGCCGGAACGATGGCCGGTAACCCCGCCTCGATCTCGGCAGGGATTGCCTGCCTTGAGGTGCTGAGCGCCGGGGGTGTCTATGACGAGATGGAACGGCTCGCGATCCGCCTGACCGAAGGCCTGCAGGAATCTGCCGGACGTCACGGCATTCCATTAACCATCAACCGGATCCGCGGCGCATTCTCTACACATTTCTGTGACCACCCGATCACGAATTATGATGAAGCGCAGGATACCGACGGTGAAATGTTCGCCAGCTTCTTCCGCCATATGCTGAACCGCGGCATTAATCTGGCGCCTTCCAAATATGAAGCATGGTTCCTGACCACTGCCCATACGGACGCCGACATTGATATTACGCTGGAGGCAGCAGAAGCCTCGTTTGCGGCTATGGCAGCGGAGCAATAATTGCTTTAAGAATTGATGTTCTGCAATATCTTTTCGAATTTATTTTTCATGAAATATATAGAGAGGCTGACCCCGTTTGGGGTCAGCCTCTCTTCACATCCAATATATCCTGCATATTCACTAGAAATCGATCTGCTTATCCAGAGTGACTTCCTCATAACGCGGGCGTCTAAGACCTCCACCCGCAGGCACTAGAGAGAATGCAATGTCATCCAGCTTCTCCGGAAGCGGAGGCGAGATCATAAACTGCATTTGCACCTGGGCGCCGCCGCCCCGGCCCCCATGCATCTGCACCTCATATTCACTCTCTCCTCCCAGAATTACAAGTGTAAGAGGGGCTTCGATGCTGATGCGTTCTACTGTCTCCTTCATACACTTGATTTCGACCGAAAGAATACTCAGATTCTCATACTGCATGGAATGAGTGAGCGCATATTCGAAATCCCCATCCCGTGTTGTCTTCATGATTGGGAGCACTCCGAGCAATGCTCCCGGTTCTTCCCAAAAGTGGCGTCTGGGCACAGATTCATTCAAACTGCCCAGGACAAGCGATATTTCCGAAAGCTCCAGCCCCAGTTCTGTAGACCATTGCTGCAGAAGCTCCGTGTCCGGAAACAGCTGCTTCCCTCCTGAGACTTCCTTCCGCTGCCGCACTAATCTTAGAATCTGCTCATCAATCTGCTTCGCTTCATCGTTGTATACATTCTGCAACCCTCTTATCGCCACTCTGTTCCACTCCAAAACGCTTCACTCCCGATTTCAGATTGAACTGATCAGCTCCCGCCGCTCTTACGCCGTCCATACATGAACAGCGCAGCAACCGCGAGCGGGGTCACCAGCCGCACAGCAAGCGGCATACTGCCTCCCGCAATGGCGACTACCACATAACTTACAACGATGGCCGCTTCCGCCATGATGTGCTTATGGAATGTATCTTTTCTGATCCTGTAGACAAAAACCAGCGCAATGACTACTGCCAATCCTGTATACAGAAGGGTTAACGGCAATCCTTCAATATTCATCTCTGCTATTTACCCTTCTGCTCATACAGGCTGCGGATCTCCACATCCTGCGGAAGCTTGAACGGGTTCTGCGGATTAATCCGGTCATAGAACATGATCCCGTCCAGATGATCCATCTCATGCTGAATCACGATCGCCTGATAGCCCTTGAATTTCTGGGTAATCACCTGACCGCTCAGATCAAAACCCCGTACCTTCACGGTCTCATACCGCGGCACAAAGCCGTGTACAGGCCGGTCCACGGACAGGCAGCCTTCGCTCTCCGGTAAATATACCATTGCCAGAGAATGGCTGATGATCTTGGGATTCACCCAGGTATACTCTACATTTTTACCGTTATCATCCTTCAGATACATTACGAACATCCGTTTCTTCAATCCAATCTGATTGGCGGATAAGCCCACCCCTGAACGGAGCTTATGCTTGGCAGACATTTCGGCATCCTGGCTGTTCTTCAGGAACTGCATCATACACTTCAATGCCTCACGGTCTTCTTCCTGCAGCGGCAGCTGCACGGGTTCTGTTACCGCCCGGAGTACGGGATCACCTTCACGCACGATATCATCCATCGTGATTATATATCCGGCATTATATTTTGTACTAGACAACTGCGTTCATCCACCTTTGCCATACGGGCCTGATTTTATTATGCAATACTGATATATTATGTGCGATTATGGATTAATGAAAGCTGTCCGCAGCTTGCTGCTGTAATTCACATCGAAGCCAAGTCCGGTAGCGAGCGCGGCGAGCGGAAGATAAGTTTTATCCTCTTTGCCGACCTTCTGCAGGAAAGCCGGAGTATCAATCGCCACATCCGCACCATTCACCTTAATCGTCTTGGAGCCAATCGTAATCACCACGGTTCTTCCGCCGTAAATAATCGTCGCGCTGGAGGTTTTGTTATCCCATTTGCCGGTTGCGCCGACCGCATTCAGAATGTCCTTCAGTGCCAGGAAATTCTGTCCATTCTTCAGAATGGGCTTATTGGGAGTGTTAAGTGTAGTCCCCTTTACTACAATTGACATCGGTGCGGTGGCTGAAGTCATCACTGCAGCTGCAGGAGTAAGATATTCACCCCATTGCAGTTCTGCGAAGACCATGGCAATCCGTTCATAGCCCAGCTGGGTCGGATGGAAGTCTGCCGCTCCTGCCCCGATAATATGGGTGAGTGATCCCTCTACACCGGCAAATTTCGCGGCTACATGGGCTACCTTCACGGGCGCTCCCGCCTGGTTCAAGGTAGCTGCGATATTCTCGGCGGCTACTGTAAACTGCGCAGCGGCACTCATCAGCTTGTCATATGAAGCGCCCAGGGCAATTCGCGGAGCAGGCTGATATTGATCAGCCAGCAGAATCGTTGCCATGGGATTCACGGCCCGGATATTGTCCAGCGCCGATTTCACATTGCTGCTGTACGCCGCAAGGCGTTCTGCAAGCTGGGCTGTGAAGTCAGCCTCCGTAAGTGTCTTAACATTCAGGAACAGACTGCTGACATCATTACCGCCTATAGTAATCGTAATCAAGTCTGCTGCAGCAAGCTCTGTTCTAATCTGCGGAGTCATAGCGGCAAACTGGGCGATCCGCGGATCAGGCAGCCCCGGCTGAATTCCCTCAGGAGTAGCCGCCGCCCCGTCCTTGATGGCTGCGGTATACTGAAGCAATCCGGATGTCTTCAGACCTAAGATGCCGTAATTGCTGAGTGTGCTTCTGCCGTGGTACCAGCCTTGCTCCAGTAATCTCTCGGCGTATCCGTACGGCTTCACACTGGGATCGGTCATACCCGGTTCATACCCGGCAGTAATAGAATCTCCAAGTGCTACGATGCGAAAGACATCCTGCTCCGAACCCTGCGTATCGGCTGCAGCAGCGGCACCGGCAGGGCCTGCATGCACATTAATTAATACGGCGAACAGCAGCAACCCGCTAGTTCCGGCTGATATGAATCTTCTCCATGTCTTCAGCATCGTATTCCCCCTAAATTAGTATAATTCCATTCTATCATCCAGCCACGCTGCACAAAAGAGCGGTTTCCCGATAAATCGGAAAACCGCTCCTGAAGACCGCTGCGGCTTACTGCTCTCCGCTGCCGGATTCTGTAGATTTCTTAGGGCCGCCCGCGCTAGACGGGCCGCTTATTTGTTCAGAACGCTGCATATATTTATCATACCGGCTGTCCAGCTCATAAGCTATTTTGCGGTAACGGCGCGTTTCTTCGACTATAGGATCGAGCGTAGTCTGTATCCGTATCTCATATTTGGGCGAAATCTGGCGGATCTCCTTGGCCTGCCGGTCAACCGGCTCCATCTCGCCATCCTCCAGAAGCTCACTCAGTCTGCGCTCCAGATCATCATTGTCACTCATGGCAATGCCGCCTCCTTACTGCTTCTTGAATCCTGTGGCATCTGCTGCTTGCAGGGAGGTCACCAGATAATCATGTAACCGTCCATTGCTCGCCACTACATGGCGTGTGCCGATATCGTAGGGATTGCCCAGGGTATCAGTGACTTTCCCGCCGGATTCCAGCACCAGCAGTACACCGGCCGCGCAGTCCCATGGACTCAGGCCGACTTCCCAGTAACCGTCCACCCGGCCTGCCGCAACATATGCCAGGTGCAGCGCTGCCGAGCCGCCGGCGCGAACGCCGCGCACCTGTGGCAGAATCTGCTGCAGTCCGGCCATATTAGCAGGCTGGGCGAATACCCGGTCCGGCGGGAAGCCCATAGCAATCAAGCTGCTTCCGGGCTCCGCTTCCGCCGATACAGCCGTAGGAATCCCGTGCATATACGCGCCTTTGCCTTTCTCGGCAACGAACATTTCGTCACGGATCGGATCATAAATGACACCGACTGTCAGTTCCCCCTTAACGACGAGGGCTATTGAGACACAGTAGAAAGGAAAGCCGTGCACGAAATTGGTGGTGCCGTCAATCGGATCAACGATCCACAGATACTCATGCTCCCGCGCTTCATCCAGGGCAGCAGTCAGCGCGTCCGCACCAGGCTGCACGCCTTCCTCTCCAAGGATGGCATGGTCGGGATAATGGGTCAGGATCAGCCGGCGGATCATTTGCTCCACACCTTTATCGACCTCCGTAACCAGATCCTGGGCGGATGTCTTGCTGCCCAGCTCCTTCACCTGGCCTTGTCTGCTCTTGATCCATTCCCCCGCTTTGGCTGCAGCATTAATGGCCGCCGCCGTATGTCCCTTACTAGTAACTACATAGGGTTCCCGTTCATTTCGGTTATCAGGACTTACAGGACTCATCTCTTCACTCCGCTTTCTTTGAGCATGATCGTTCTCCCATGGAACGCTGTTACGCGCAGGACGTCAAATTGCTGCTCAACTTTCATTCAACGTACCCTATTTCAGCACACTTATCAAGTCAAAACTGGCACCGTAATAAGGCCTAATCCCCTTGTTTGTTACCTGTTATGCTTGTATATTCACGCTGGCTCCGTTTAGTACCGTAATTCCGTTCCCGCCCTGTGCAAGCTCCTTCATAGCCTCCATCAGACCAAATAATGCGCCGTCCTTAAGCTTCGCTTCAATCATGACATCCACTGCCGGAGTATCTTCGGCTATCCGCTTCAGAAAAGCAAACAGCGGCGCCGGCTCCACGCCGTCGGCATGACTCCGCGGATCGGACGGGCTGCGCGGACTGGACACATGAATCTTCGGAGGCAGCAGCTCCCCGGGCGGGACATCCTTCCGGGCAAGGCTGCTTGTCCATGTCTTCTGGATCTCCGGCCACAGTTCCCAGGGAAGCTCGCCTTCATTGTTGACCCATTGATGATGAATATCCAGCACCATCGGCAGTCCCAGGCTGCGGCAGACCTCCAGTGTCTCCACCGCATTAAACGTCTTGTCGTCGTTCTCCAGCGTCATCCGTTCCCGTAGTGCCAGCGGCAGCGCGGAGCATTGCTCACAGAAACGCGCCGCAGACAGAGGCTTGTCCCCATAAGCACCGCCAATATGAATATTACTCTTGGCGGTTGCCGGCAGCCCCATGGCCTCCAGCATATCTGCATGATGCTGCAGGTCACGGATCGAGCTTGCGAGCACTTCGGGGCGAGGAGTACTCAGGACCGTGAAATGGTCCGGATGAAAGCTGACCCGCATGCCGTGTTTCTTCACATAATTGCCCACTTCAGCGAATTCCTCCGCCAGTGCAGACAGCGGATGCCAGTCCGCCAGATCAGGATGGGTCGCCAGCGGAACCAGCTTGGAGGTCAGGCGGTAGACCATAATATCCGAGCCTGAATTATGCTTCAGCAGGCGGAGTGTATTATGCAGATTGATCCGTGCTATTGCCTCCAGCTTACGGAGTCCGGCTTCCCGGTCGCCCAGCTTGCTGAAGCTTGCCATAGTCATTGTCTTAGAGGGTGAACAGTCCGGGATGATGGTAGACATGGCGACATAGCCGAAGCGGACAATCATCCTTCTTCCCCGAAGAACATTTCGTAGGCGAGAGCCGTCTGTATCCGCGACTCTTCCTCATTCAGCTTACGTACCAGGTCCATCTCCACAGCTGTGACCTCATTGCCCTGAAAGTTAATTTCAGCAATGGAAGCTGAAATTTTGACTATCGCTACAGCAACATTCTCGGGATTGTAGGCGATGACCTTCTGGCCGGTCGGGTATACACGGAAGCCCTGCTTCACCATTTTGGTGCGTCCGTACTCCAGCAGCTCGTATAGCTCCTGTTCATTCTTGAATTTGCACACTGAATTGAATTCTGATTGAAACCCCATGCTTCTCTCTCCTTCCCGGCCGGAATGCTCCCGCCGATCACCATATATTATTCGTTATCGTACTTAAGTCCCTGTCTGAACTGATACCGTTCAAGCGCCAGCGCAATCATCCGGTCCAGCAGCGCCTGGTAAGAAACGCCGGTCTCGCGCCACAGCAGAGGATACATGCTGAACGGGGTGAAGCCGGGCATTGTATTCACTTCATTAATGAGAATTTTGCCGTCAGACTTCCGCAGGAAGAAGTCGGCCCGGGTAATCCCGCTGCCCTCAATGGCCTTGAAGGCCATCAGTGCAGATTCGCGCAGGCGGTCTGCCACCTCGGAATCGACCGGTGCCGGAATCAGCATTTGCGATTTGCCGTCCGTGTACTTGGCCGCATAGTCATAATATTCGCCGGAAGAGACGATTTCACCCGGAACCGAAGCATCCGGCTCTTCATTGCCAAGTACGGCAACTTCTACCTCGCGGGCATCAACGAATTCCTCGATGATGACCTTCGTGTCATAACGGAAGGCATAATCAACAGCCTTGATCAGACTTTCTTTGTCGACTGCTTTGGAGATGCCTACGCTTGAGCCAAGGTTGGCCGGTTTCACGAATACCGGATACCCCAGCTTATCCTCCACACCAACGATCAGCTCATGGCTTCTATGTTTCCAGTTCGCTGCATTGAAATAACAATATTCACATTGATCAAGACCGGCCTCGCCGAACAGCTTCTTCATGACAACCTTATCCATACCCGCCGATGAAGCGAGCACGCCTGCGCCAATGTACGGAATATTCGCCATTTCAAACAGCCCCTGGATGGTGCCGTCTTCCCCGTTAGTGCCATGCAGCAGCGGGAACATTACATCCACAATGGAGTCTCCACCGCTTAGTCCGCTGAACAAGGCATTCAAGGCCATACCCATATCACCGGAAGCTCCGGACAGCTTAAGCTGTTCAATTGCGCTGAAGGGAGCCTCCAGGGCTGCACCTACCTTCCACACGCCCTGTTTGGAAATGTAGAACGGAATAATCTCATATTTATCGTAGTCAAAAGCGTTCATAACCGCATAAGCCGTCTGCAGCGATACCTCATGCTCTCCGGATTTGCCGCCGTACACCAGTCCTACGGTTAATTTAGCGTTCCCCATGCCCTAACCTCTTTCTGAATTATAAGTAGTCATTAATATGAAAAAAACGGTAGGCCGTGCGGTCCGTCCAGGCGTAGGAATCCTTGTAATCCCAGAAGCGGTGGCGGCTGCTGACCGTCCGGGCGTTCACCAGCGGCATGCCTCCTGCGTCAAAAGCGGTGACAATCGTGCTGTGCTGGTAATGTCCGTTGCCGTCCCAGTCGTACTGGATCACATCGCCCAACATCAGCTGCTCCGGCCGTTCGACAACTTCAGCACGCAGGCCGCTGCTGCGGTCCCCGCTCAAATAACGCTGCAGGCTGTCTGAAACCGCCCAGCTGAAGCTCCACCATTCCTGTGCTCCGTTATAGCCCTTGTACCACCAGCCCGTTTCTCTTTTACCAGTATAGTTGATAGGTGCTCCCCCTGCAAAGAGACATTGGGAGACATAATTAGTGCAGTCCACCTCAAAAATTTCGAACTCCGGATTGCCGTCCTTCCACCAGCGGTCGGCATATGCCGCCGCCTCTTCCCGGCGGTAGCGGACCTCTCTTGCGCCGCTTACTCCGCGCAGCACGCTGCGGTTCAGCAGCGGCTGCGATGGCCGTGGTGCAGGCAGCACTTCCCCCCACTGCGACAGCCGCAGGGCCGGCTCGGTCTCCACCACTTTGCGCACAGCATTGCGCTCGGGAACACTGCGCTCTACGTTTAGTATCTCCCAGTTTCCATCTTTCCGCACAAAGGTCAGACGCTCAGACTCAATCACATCCTCGCGGTGGGTCATTCCGCCCTTCTCATAATAGAATGCGCTGTGCAGTGCCACATCAGCAACCACCTCGTCGGGATTCTGCCGCACGGTACGCAGCGTCCTGACGCCTGTTTCCCCGCGCAGCGGAGTGATCCCCCGCCGGTTGTACCACTGCGCAATACGGCGGAAGCGTGTACGCTGTTCGTCCAGAAACCGCGGATCCTTGATTGTGGTCTGGCGCGGTTCAATTCCAGGTGCAACCCGCCCCTTGTTCAGCTGATCCACATAGACATAGAGACTTTTCTTCCACTGCTGCTCCATTCCTTCTCCGCCCTTTCGTTCAAATATAAGAATTTATAGGTTGGACACTATAAATTATCTTTCTATATCTCGCTGAACCTGTGCCGTCGTGTTCAAAAGGACGGCACAGCCGTTTCCATTTGCCATTTTGGCTGCTGTCCTATGTATATGATCGATTGCCTGCAGCTATACAGGACGGGAACGATTTAACTCCAATTGAATCCGGGAGACAACCCGCTCTACGGATGGCTGAAAATAAGCAGAAAAGGCTTTACAGCAGGAAGCATATAAATTTTATATTCCAATAATGGAGAAACTTATCTAATTGCCTTCTGAGACCAGCAGAACGAACAGCATTTCCGCTGAATTCCCCCCTGTTTCCTCCTCTTACAAACCTTCCATGAAGAAGGAAAAAAAACTTTACTCCCCTCTTTGCAACCGTTATACTTAAAGTATAAGAAATATGAAATGTAGTTTCACCAGATGAAACGAGGAGGCGCATATATGCCAAGCAAGGACCATTTCCTACTAGCTAAGAACCTGGAATCAGGCGGCAAAACTTATCGCTACTATCATTTGAACTCGCTGGAACAACAAGGCGCGGGCGACATTTCATCCCTGCCATTCTCCATTAAGGTGTTACTCGAGGCTGCTGTCCGCCAGTATGACGGACGGGCGATTACAGAAGAACACGTGAAGCAGCTGGCCGACTGGTCCGGCGGCATTGACCGTAATAAAGAAATCCCTTTCATTCCGGCACGGATTGTACTGCAGGACTTCACCGGTGTACCGGTAGTCGTTGATCTTGCTGCTATGCGCGACACCGTCAAGAAAGCCGGCGGCGACCCTAAGAAGATTAATCCGCTTGTGCCGGTTGACCTGGTTATTGACCATTCGGTTATGGTCGATGCCTTCGGAACTGCCGATGCACTGGAATATAATATGAACGTTGAATTCGAGCGCAACGAGGAACGTTACCGCTTCCTGCGCTGGGCACAGACCGCCTTCAACAACTTCCGCGCGGTTCCCCCGGCAACAGGGATTGTGCATCAGGTTAACCTGGAGTATCTGGCTTCTGTAGCTACCACCAAGACCATCGACGGTGAAACAGTTGTATATCCGGATTCCCTGGTCGGAACCGACTCTCATACCACCATGATTAACGGCCTTGGCGTAGTCGGCTGGGGTGTCGGCGGCATTGAAGCGGAAGCAGGAATGCTCGGACAGCCGCTTTATTTCGTGACACCGGATGTCGTTGGCTTCAAGCTGACCGGCAGCCTGATGGAAGGCGCCACTGCTACTGACCTCGCCCTGACCGTTACCCAAATGCTGCGCAAGAAAGGCGTAGTCGGCAAATTTGTCGAATTCTACGGTCCTGGCCTGGCCAATATCAGTCTGGCGGACCGAGCAACCGTTGCCAATATGGCACCTGAATATGGGGCAACGATCGGCTTCTTCCCGGTAGATGACGAGACGCTGGCCTATCTGCGCAGCACCGGACGCCCGGATGAGCTGGTTGAGCTGGTAGGCGATTATTACAAAGCGCAGGGAATGTTCCGCACCGCAGATACACCGGACCCTAAGTTCAGCGATATCATCGAGCTGGATCTTGCCTCTGTGGTTCCCAGCCTGGCCGGACCGAAACGTCCGCAGGACCGGGTCGAGCTGACCCATATGAAAGAGAATTTTGAAGGCATCATCCGCACACCTGTCGACAAGGGCGGCTATGGCCTCAGTGATGAGAAGATTGCCGAAGTCGTGGAAGTGCAGCACAAGAACGGCAGCACCAGCAAGCTCAGCACAGGAGCCGTAGTGATTGCCGCCATTACCAGCTGTACGAATACTTCCAACCCAAGCGTTATGCTGGGAGCGGGCCTGCTCGCCAAGAAAGCTGTTGAACGCGGCCTGACCAAACCCGGTTATGTCAAAAGCAGCCTGACGCCCGGCTCGCTGGTCGTTACAGAATATCTGCAAAAGGCCGATCTGCTGAAGCCGCTGGAAGCTCTGGGCTTCTATCTGGCCGGATACGGCTGCGCCACCTGTATCGGTAACTCCGGCCCGCTGCCGGATGAAGTCAGCCAGGCCATTACAGAACATGATATGACCGTGGCCGCTGTTATATCCGGCAACCGTAACTTCGAGGGCCGTGTGCATGCCCAGGTCAAGGCCAATTATCTGGCTTCACCGCCGCTCGTGGTAGCCTACGCACTCGCCGGCACCGTTAATATCGACCTGAAGACCGAGCCGCTGGGTTACGATCCGCAGGGTGAGCCTGTCTTCCTGGCCGATATCTGGCCTACTACTGCCGAGATCCGCGAAGCTATAGGACTCTCTCTTAGTCCGGAAATGTTCCGCAGCAAATATGAGAATGTCTTCACGGCCAATGAGCGCTGGAATTCCATTCCGGTACCGGAAGGCGAATTGTATGAATGGGATGACAATTCCACTTACATTCAGAATCCGCCATTCTTCGAGCATCTGGCAGACGGTGCCTCTGATATAAAGGATATCCGCAGCTCGCGTGTTCTCGCGCTGCTTGCAGATTCCGTTACTACGGACCATATTTCACCAGCCGGAAATATCTCCACCTCCGGTCCGGCCGGAGAATATCTGCGTAATCATGGCGTAGAGCGCGCCGACTTCAACTCCTACGGCTCACGCCGCGGGAACCATGAAGTGATGATGCGCGGTACCTTCGCCAATATCCGGATCCGCAACGCAGTGGCTCCCGGAACGGAAGGCGGGGTAACCACCTTCCTGCCGAGCGACGAAGTGATGTCGATCTATGATGCATCCATGCTGTACCAGTCGGCCGGCCAGAACCTGATCGTCATCGCCGGCAAGGAGTACGGCACCGGCAGCTCGCGTGACTGGGCCGCCAAAGGCACGCTGCTGCTGGGAGTCAAAGCCGTCATCGCCGAGAGCTTCGAGCGGATTCACCGCAGCAATCTCGTCGGCATGGGTGTACTGCCGCTGCAGTTCCAGGAAGGCCATGGCTGGAGCAGCATGGGGCTGACCGGACGTGAGACCTTCGACATTACCGGTCTCGACAACTATGTCCTTCCCGGTCAGGAGCTGACCGTCACTGCCACACGCGAGGACGGAACCCAGTTCGACTTCCCGGTCATTGCCCGGCTCGACAGCACCGTTGACATCGACTACTACCGTAACGGCGGTATTCTGCAAACGGTCCTCCGCCAGATGCTGGCTGATGCCACTGCTTCGGAAACGGCTCTGCCGGTAGAATAACCCGCTAATATAGGCTTGAATAATAACAAAAGCTGCGCTGGCATCAGATATTTTCTGACGCCGGCGCAGCTTTTTATATGCAGAATTGCAGATAGCTTCATTATTTCAATACTGGATTATTTCACGGACAGCAGGCTTGTTGTAATGAAATCCAGCTGTGCCTCCAGGGATACCGGATCATTATACGTGTCTGCATCCGGGTTAAGCTGGAATACGTTGCCGGCTTTGACCGCAGGCAGGCCTGCCCAAAGCGGATTGTCATATACAATCTTAGGATCTGAAGTATCTCCTGACCAAGGACAGGTGAAGATTATGTCTCCTGCAAAGTCCGGAAGCTTCTCCAGAGAGATCGAGGCCCAGCCCGTCCCGCTGTCAATCGCCTCTTTCTGGGCTTCTGCCGGAGCCTTCAAGCCGAATTCCCCATACAGAATTTCTCCGCCGCGTCCATAGTTATGACCAAATACAAACAATCCCTTGGCGTATGGATTCAGGATGGATACGGTTCTGTCGCCTACGGCAGCTTGTACCTGCGGCTTCAGTTCAGCAATCTTCGCTTCCCACTTATCTACCCAGGCTTTGGCTTCATCATTCTTGTTCGTAAGCTTGCCGAAGTCAAGCATCTGATCCTTATAATTCTTGGAGCCGTATTGAATCTGCACTACCGGAGCGATCTCCTTCAGCTTGTCGATGCCTTCCGTACCAGTGTATACGATAATCAGATCAGGATCTAAGGCAAGGATGTTCTCCGGTGTTACATCATTGCTGAGCGACTCCACGCCATCGAGCATTCCGGCAAGATATGGATTGCCCATTGCCCCCTCCATGACTCCTACCGGCTTAACGCCTAATGCCAGGAAATAACCCGTGTAGAACGCAGTGGTATCAACGATTCTCTGCGGATTCTTTGGTACTTGAACTTCTCCTGCACTGTCTTGGAAAGTGACCATTTCTACATCAGCGGTTGAATCCGCATTGCCTGTTGCAGCAGCAGGAGAAGCCGCAGAAGACGCTGTAGGAGAAGCTGCGGAGCTATTAGCTGCAGCGGCGGAATCTGTAGCAGAGTTATTAGCCGACTGGCCGCAAGCTGCCAGTAACAGAGCCAGGGCCAGGGTGAACACGATAAGCACCAAACCTTTATTAGAATGTCGCAAAATGATCCCCCTATGTATATGATATTGATAATCATTATCAATAAAAATATAACACAGCTCTTTCTCTCTGACAACTTCATTTATTAAATTTTTAAATTGTGCATTCGTCTTCCTGCTGCAGGTATCCGCAAAAAATCCCCTTTCAACAGAAAGGGGATGGATATCCATAAGGAGCAAAACAGATATAACCGGCTTCTGATCAGATCTCTATCCGCTCAGAATCGAGTATTCTTTTATAGACCAGAGCAATAATCTGTGAGCGGTCTGTTACATTCATTTTGGTGAAAATACGGCTTAGATGATTCTTAACCGTATGCTCACTGATGAATAAGGCACTAGCAATATCCTTATTCGTCTTGCCTAGAATGATCAGCTCCAGCACTTCCTCTTCACGCGGCGAGATTCCCCATTCTTCCTTAGGCGTCTTCAATGAAGCGCTGTTCAGCAGCTTGACCGCAGAGACCGTTCTCTTCATGGCCTGCGAATCGGAACGGCTGCGCAGAAACGATTGAAAGGCAGAGCGCGGTTCACTGTCAATCTCTCCGGCTGCATAATCATCCAGAGTATAGCGGGAGGGATCGATCCATTCCAGATCTGATTCTGCAAGCTGCTCCTTGTCCGCATGTTTGCCGGTATGAAGAAGTACCAGGGCCAGCAGTTGAGCGGGTAAAGAAACCGCCGGCTTATCCATCTCGAAATAGAACGAAGCTAATTGATCCACCTGCTTCAGCAGAAGCAGCTCTTCCTGGTAGAAGCCGTATCTCAGCAGAGCATCAAGCTTGAATGGAGCCAGCAGGCAGGCGGTCTTCATCTGTTCCGCCTCCCGTTCCGGCAGGCCTGTATAGCGGGCAAGCTCATGAGCCATTGAAGCAGCCTCCTGCGACAAGCGCTGCAGCTCGGGATTGCTGCTGCGCAGATAGTCACGGGTATGCCCGAGGAATATCCCGGCCTGCTTCATAAGCTTATTATCCTTCTCAATAAGACGGATTGCCGTGCTTGCCAGACTGGCCAGACAGCTGGCAAATGTCAGCCATTCCTCCGCTTCACTGCGGCGTCTGAAGCCTACGGCCAGGATGCCTTTGAATACCTTCTCGGCAATCAGCGGACATTCCAGCAGGACCTGTTCCTCCCCATCCTCATGGATAATAGCGGAGGAGAGAAACGCTTGGGGTGAATAACGTTCCTCAATATCCTGGACATAGTGAGCAACGGCCTCCAGACTCCAGCCTTTGGCGTAGTGGCTGCCTCCGGTTGCCTTCTCAAAATACACAAGCACAGATGAAGGATAAAACGGCATCCCCATAATAATATCCAGCAGCTGCATGCCCAGTTCCTGGGTTGATGCAGTCTGCGGCAGCAGGCATGCCGCTTCTTTCAGTCTCAGTGTCGCTTCATTGCGCAGGGTTTCACGCTGCAGGAGCTTCTCCCCCCGTGCGGATAACCCCAGCAGAGAAGCAACCATCTGTTCCTGCTGGGCATGGTCCTGTAACTGGCGGATTTCACCGAATCCCACAGCCAGCAGCAGCGCTTTTTTGCCGCTATGAATCTGTACCGGATAGCATGACAAATACTCCGGCTGCGTAATTCCGCGCTGAGTGAAGAAAAACGATCTGGGATCCTTGGCAACGCCTTGCCAGTGCCGGGGTTCCCTGCCGAGAACAGCTTGTCCCATAAACCCGTCCCCCTGCTGGAACTTGGCATTCATCAATAGATTCGCTTCTCTGCCGGCGGAATATTTCACCTTATACCCGCCGGCCTCGTCCTCTATGGCAAAAGCATACAAATCAGCACCGGAGAACGTACCTGCCATTTGCTGCAAAACATCCTCAACCTTCAAAAAATCCTCTTCCAGATTGGAGAGCAGCTGCGAAATCACCATGCCGCTTCTTTGCGCCAGAGGCTTAAGTACATAACCCGCCAGTAATTTAGACAGTATGTTTCCAAGAACGCCAAGTTTGCCCCTGACCCTACCGATACTCTCCCGGCTAAGCTCAGGCATAGCAACCAGTTCCGCCCGTAACTCATCATATTGGGGGTGATTCCTCATTTTGGCCTCAAACCCTTGCAGCACAAGCTCCCGGGTGCCTTCTTCCATGTATAGACCCGACCACAAATAGTAAGTCTGGCCATAATCGGGAACCAGCGGACTAACCACATACTTAAGTCCCGGAACCCATTCCTCCAATACCGCTGGATGCGATAAGGGCCCCAGTCTGAGCAATGCCGGCTCGAAAGGGCGCCTTGTCTCCTGCAGGGAATTGAACATCTTCTGATAGAATATTCCGTAAAGCGTTGGACGGGTTACTATATTCCCTGCCTGATCCGTAAGCACAATAGCCTGACTCGTGACAGAACCGAACGTATCCTGGAGCTCTTGAATTTCTCCCATCAGTGAATCGGGTATTACAGCTTTCATCCCATCACCTCATGCTCTGGATTACATTTCATATCTTTCAATATTTGTAACTAATATTTTTTAATAATAGTTCATTTTAACTAGATATACAATGGATTACGCAAGCCTTATTAGTCTCTATTTACTAAAATTACCCCTTAATTCCGGTATGTAACAGGCATCACCGTTTCAGCCCATCATCAGGCCCATTTCAGCCGCAGCCTCTGCCAGAATCGCTGCATACTCCTCCAGTGTCTCCGGTGAAAGACGGCTGACCGGACCGGAAAGTGAGAGCGCCGCGACCACTCCCCCGGCACGCCCCGCGATAGGCACCGCCACTGCCGCCGCACCCGGTTCGCGTTCCTCGAAGCTGGTAGCATATCCGCAGCGGGTGATTTCCTTGAGCTGCTCCAGATACTGGCTCCGGTCTACAGCCTCCGGCCATGCCGGGTCGGCCAGCAGCCGGACCTGCACTTCCGGCGGCGCGTAAGCGGCCAGCACCTTGCTCGATGCGCCTACAGACAGCGGCAGCCTTGCGCCGATCTGCGCCACCCGGCGGATCGCCTGCCGGCTCTGCACGGCCTGAATGCGCACGCGCTCCAGATTGTCACGCAGATAGAGGCTGACCGTCTCTCCCAGACGGTCACGCAGCCGTTCCATCGCCGGCAGCAGCAGTACCGCCGGTTCATTCAGGGTCGGCAAATGCGTTGACAGCTCCCAGATGCGGATCCCCAGCCGGTATTTCTCCGTGCCCTCATCGCGCTGGAGAAAGCCCTTTTCTTCAAGCGTGGTCAGCAGGCGGTGCACCGTACTTTTATGCAGTCCAATCTTGGCGGAAATCTCCGTCAGACTGAGGTCATAATCATTATCCTGAGTGAAGCACAGCAATATATCCAGCGCACGTTCCACGGCGCGTACAGTCAGCTTCCGGTCTTCCACCCTGATCTCCCCTTCACGTGTTTCACCTATTGAAACCTGGTTACATTATTCTTCAGATCCATTCTATCTTAGTGCAAAAGTCCAAAGAAAGTCCAGCATATTCACTGTACGGTAAAGGTTGGGCCCCAGTTTACAGTTACATTACAAAACCGCTGAATTCATTGACTTTGTAAGGGCATAACCCTACGATTAAATATATGAAGTATTTATGCCCATACTATTTTTAGGAGGGGACCTTATGGATCTGGCAACAAGTCACCCCGGCTCGCCGGTCTCCCGTATGCCTAACGAGGATAAGCCTAATTCCATACCTTTAATTTCATTACGGATGATACGCGTTAAGCATATTGTTGTCTCTCTGCTGTTATCCGTGTTCTTCTTCTTTTTATTCTGCTTCATCGCCCTGCACGGTTATATTGCCTGGGTGCTCTCGAATCCTACTGTAGCCCCCCTCTACTCTAACCCTTATCTTGCTAAAGGGCTGGCGTATGAGGAGGTAACCTTTCCGGCGAAGGACGGCAGCCGTATCATGCAGGGATGGTATATTCCCTCAGAGGGGGCCACGAAGACCATTGTCTTCAGCCACGGCTACGGCGCTAACCGCGAGGAAAGCTGGGTTCCCATGTACGACCTGGCCCATTATGCGCACAGCCTGAAATTCAATGTGGTTATGTTTGATTACGGCTTCGCCTCCAAGGTCAATAAGGATATTGCTACCGGCGGCAAAAAGGAATCCCAGCAGCTCCTCGGGGCAATAGAATTTGCCAAGGACAAGGGTGCAAACGAAATCGTAGTCTGGGGCTTCTCCATGGGTGCGGGCACCGCGCTGCAGGCGGGTCTCGTAACCAAAGACGTGGATGCAATGATACTGGACAGTACCTTCCTGCTGGAGCCGGATACACTTTATCACAATATCAAGCAGAATATAGATCTCCCCCGTCAGCCTTCACTGGAGATTATGGAGCTGTTATTCCCGGTGCTGAACGGTACAGGGCTGAATCAGATTCCTTATGCCAAGGTGAAATCCGAGGACTATCCCTTCCCGGTACTCTTCATGCACGGTACTAAGGACGAGAAAGCCCCATATCCGATTGCCGAAGAGCTCGCCGCAAACCAGACCAACCTGTATTCCGATTCATGGATTGTGGAGGACAGCCATCATGAACTGCTGTTCCGCGAGCATCCGCGCGAGTATCTGCGACGTGTCTCTGCTTTCCTAGGAAATGTTCAGCTGGCCAAAATCAGCGGGGACAGCGGAAGTCAGGCCGCCAGCCAATAATATGTTGAATAAGCATGTGCAGATGTATTTCCTTATACAATCTGCGCATGCTTTTTGGTTTGTTCACCGTGCTCCCTTAATCCCTTCGAATCCCTTCACATAAGCGGCCCGTCCCGGTCATATAATGAAGCGTTGAAAATTCAGGACGGGAGGACTGCATGCTATGCAATATGTATCCGGTGCGCCGCTGCCAGTGCACATTCTAGGGGAAATCGCCTTCTGGAAAAAACAGGAGAAGGAACATGCCGGGTTTCTTATCCAGATCACTCCAGGTCTGGAGGAGCCTTATGTCAAGCTGCTCCAGGAATGGACGGTAGTCTTCATAGCTACGGAACAGGCGGCGTGTCACCTGCTCGGAAGTATACAGACTCCGGCCTTCGGCGGTCCGGGAACCCTTGCCGCCGAAACAGAGCTGCTGCTGCATACGGCCTGTGATCAGTCAAGTGAATTCATCCGGCAGCTGCAGGCTATGATGAAGGCCAGCAGTGCCGTGAGCGCCTCACCACTGGCCGAAAGCGCGGTGCAGCATTTCATCTGCGAATCAGAGTATTTCCTTGCCGTGCTTACGGCTCTGAATGCCCCGGAATACGGTGCCGGAATGATGCGGCAGAATCCTGTAGAGCAGGCTGAATCCGCTGCTGTCCCTGCCGTCTCCATAAGCGGAGACCCTCCCAAAGAAGCGGCGGCCCTGACGATCCCTCTATGGGAATCCCGTGATCTGGGCTCCGTCCCGATTGGCGGGCATACGCTGCCCCCGCTCCCCTATGCTTATAATGCACTGGAGCCTTACATCGATGAGAAGACAATGATGATACATCACGACAAACACCACCAGAGCTATGTAGACGGACTGAATAAAGCAGAGAATAAATTGGCGGAAGCCCGCAGGAACAACGATTATGATCTGGTTAAGCACTGGGAGCGGGAGCTTGCCTTCAACGGGGCCGGTCATTATCTGCATACGATCTTCTGGAATGTAATGTCCCCCCAGGGAGGCGGCCGCCCGTCCGGAGCACTGCTGGATGCCATAGAACGCAGCTTCGGAAGCTACGATGCCTTCAAGGCACAGTTCACTGAAGCGGCCAATAAAGTGGAGGGCGGCGGATGGGCCATTCTGGTCTGGAGTCCGCGCAGCCGCAGACTGGAGATTCTGACGGCCGAGAAGCATCAGAATCTGTCCCAGTGGGATGTTGTTCCGCTGCTGGCACTGGATGTATGGGAGCATGCTTATTACCTTAAGCATCAGAACAACCGCGCGGATTATATCCAGGACTGGTGGAAAGTCGTCAATTGGCCTTATGTATCCGAGCGGTACAGCGCCGCCCGTAAGCTGGTCTGGCAGCCTTTTTGAGGTCTGTCCCCAAAAAAGCCCGGCAGCCACTCGAAAGTGACTGCCGGGCTTTGTCTTGTATAAGCTCAGGGGATATAATTCCCGCGCTCTATTCTTTGATCAGTGCAAGAAACTCGGCCCGGGCTGCAGCATCCTCACGGAAAGTGCCCCGGGTCGCCATGGTAACCGTCTTGCTGCCGGGCTTCTTCACGCCCCGGGCACACATACACAGATGCTCTCCTTCGACGACCACCATCACACCGTGCGGATTCAGCACCTCTGTCATGATATCAGCGATCTGGGCTGTAATGCGCTCCTGCACCTGCAGGCGCCGGCTGACCGCTTCCACGAGCCGGGCCAGCTTGCTGAGTCCGGCAATACGTCCGCTGGGGACATAGCCAATATGCACTTTGCCGAAGAAAGGAGCCATGTGATGCTCGCACTGGCTGTAGTAGACAATATCCTTCACAATGACAAGCTCTTCGTGAGACTCGTCGAAAGTTACGCCCAGCGCCTCGCGCGGATCAATCGAATAACCGCCAAATATCTCTTCATACATCCGCGTGACTCTGGCCGGTGTTTCCAGCAAACCTTCGCGGCTGGTATCTTCACCGATCAATTCTAATATTTTCTCAACATGATACTCGATTTGCTCACGGTTTACAGAAACCTTCCCGTTCATGTACTCCTTGATGCTCCCCATGAAATCTCCCCCTTCCGCACCTGCAGCTGACTCTTATCTATTTCCCTTGCACGATTATTTCTTCTTGCGGGCCTGTCCTTTGGCTGCCGCTGGAGCACGCCCCGGCTGATTGCCGTTCTTCATCATCTGCTGGGCACGCTGCATCTGCTTTCCGTTCAGGTTATATCCCATTTGCTTAGCAACCTTCTGCAGCATTTCGGGATCATTCTGCATCGTTGTCATTTGTCTGCGCAGATAGTACACACCGATAAAGAATCCGCCAATCAGACCTACAACAAGCGTAATAATAGGCAATGCAATATTCATCTGTAGTCCACCTTTGTACTCTATTGTCTGGCAATGCCCCTTTTTAAGGCACGCGAATCTATCATAGCATTTCAACAACTGGACAGCAATTGGCAAATCCCGTGCTTCAGAAGAGATAGGTGCCGCTTAAGCCGGGCCCCGCCTGCTCCGCTTCCAGCTGCCGGCTTTTGATGCCCAGGCCCCCGGCATAACCGACAAGCGAGCCTCCGGCGCCAATAATCCGGTGGCAGGGTACAATGACCGGAACCGGGTTGCGGTTATTCGCCCCGCCGACAGCACGTACAGCCTGCGGGTTGCCGATTCTCACTGCAATATCCTTATAAGAAGCCGACTCCCCGTAAGGCACGCTGAGCAGAGCTTCCCATACCTGGCGCTGAAATACCGTCCCGCGCATATCCAGCGGCACACTGAAGCTCTGCAGCTGCCCGGAGAAATACGCCGCAAGCTGCCGCTCAGCCTCGGACAGACTGCCGGCATCCGCATAAATCTGTGCAGCGGGTCCCAGCTGCGCCTTCACCCAGCCTGCAATCGTCTCCGAGTTCGCTTCATAGGTGCCGAACTTGATCATACACAATCCTGAAGCTGTCGCGCATAGCGTCAAAGGACCAATGATTGAACTGATCTCCTTATAATAGAGTGAAGCTTCTGTCTCACTCTTCTCCAGCCGGTGATTCATTCTTCATCCGCCTCCCTCTGCTCCAGCAGCTTGTCCTGTGCCCGGTTCAGCATCCCCCGCACCGTAACATCCTCTTCCTTGTGCAGTGCCTGTTCCACGGCTGTAAGGGCTTCACTGCCGCCGATGCGCCCCAGCGCCCAGGCTGCAGTCCCGCGCATCTCCGGACGCGGCTCCTGCAGCAGAATCTCGGTCAGCTTCGGCACGGCAGAGGCTTCCTTGAAGTTGCCAAGCGCAATTACCGCATTGCGCTGGATAGGCTTCTTGCCCCGCCATGCAGCCGAGCTGCTGCCGAATTTCTCCTTGAATTCACGATTGCTCAGATCCAGAATGGGCATCAGCAGCGGCTTAACAATCTCCGGATCTGGGAGCAGCTGCGGACGGTGGTTCCAGTTCTTACCGCGGTTATGAGGACAGACAATCTGGCAGGTATCGCAGCCGTACAGCCGGTTCCCGATCTTGGTCATGTAGTCCTCACTGAGGAACCCCTTAGTCTGTGTCAGATAGGAAATGCAGGCCTGGGCGTTGAGCTGTCCCGGACCAACCAGTGCGCCGGTAGGGCAGGCATCAATGCATTTCGTACAGTCCCCGCAGCCTTCCTGCACCGGCTGGTCTGGAGGAAGCGGAATATTCGTCACCATCTCCCCCAGATAGATCCACGATCCCCACTTGGGGGAGATAATCGCGCAGTTCTTGCCGCTGAACCCGATGCCCGCCCGCTCTGCAACCGCACGGTCTACAAGCGCGCCTGTATCCACCATACTCTCCAGTACGGCATCCGGAACACGCTCGCGGATGAAGTTCTCCAGCTTCGCCAGCGCTTCACGGAGTACATGATGATAGTCCTGCCCCCACGATGCCCTGGCCAGTATGCCTCTGCGTGCACCAGGTTCAGACTTGGGCGGATCCTCCATTTTGGAGGGATAGGCTACAGCAATTGCAATAATAGAGAGCGGCTTCTCTCCTGACTTCAGCGCCGGAACCGTCCGCTTGTCCAGATCAGGCTCCTCGAAGCCCGAGTCGTACCCGTTGTCCCTATGTTCCTGCAGGATATTTTTTAAATATAAAAACGGCTCTGCGGTGGTGAACCCGATATCGTCAATACCGAGCGCCGGCGCAGCAGCCTTGATTGCAGCCTTGAGATCCTCCCACTTGGAAGGCGGCGGAGCATAAGGTGACTGGAAGTTAGAATTCATTTCCGCCTCTCCTTTGTTGATATGTCTATACAATAGTCTTACAAAACTCTCATCTTAGCTACAGGCCACCAGATCAGGGATGCCTTCCCCACAATGCTCTCCTGTGCAACAGCGCCGAAATAACGGCTGTCCTTGCTGGCCCCGGCATGGCGGTTATCCCCCATCACAAAGTAGGTGCCTTCCTGCACAGTCATTTCGCTGAAATCCGGATCTTCAATTGCCGTATCGATATAGGGCTCATCCACTACCTTACCATTGACGTAGAGCTGCTGGTCCCGAACTTCCACTATATCACCGGGAATACCTATAATCCGCTTAACCAGATACTCCTTACGGTCCGGTCCGTTACTGGGGTCATGCAGAACAACAATATCACCCCGGCCCGGATTCCCGAAGCTCAGTGCAATCTTATTAATAATCAGCTTCTCCCCCTCATAGAGGGTAGGCTGCATGGATTGGCCTATTACAGTAGATACATTGAACACAAAAATATTAAGCAGTGACATTATTGCGAATACGATCCCCGCGGTGATGATCCACTCCCGCATATCCCTAAGCCAAATTCTTCTTGATTCCAGTTTGGACTTGTTATGGGTGACGGATCTGTATCTTTGCTTGCGGCTCCGCATGAATACTTCTTCAAGCTCCCGGTTCATAGGCCACCTACTTGCTTCGATTGGGTTTATAAGTCCATAACAATAGAAAAGCATATCTTCCGCCCATTTGCAATGCAATGGACACTGGGAAGATATGCTTTAGTATAATGAAACAGACTATGCAGATATGACCTTATTCTAAAAGTCCAGCCCGCAATAGTTCTCTACTCTACCAATTGTTTCCGCTTACAGCACCGGTTCAAAGTAAATTACCCGACAATGCTCAACTTGCGTACCGATTTGAAGATCTGGTCCTCACCATAACCCATGGCCTCATACAGCGGCAGTGCGAAGGAATTGTGTTCATCTACTGCTACAAAAATACCACTGACCTTACGCGCCTGGAATCTGTGTTCCATCGCCGATACGAGACTCTTGCCGACTCCTCTGCGGCGGTATTCAGGATGGACGGCAATGCGGAAATAACAGCCGTGGTTCTTCTCAATCGTACCAATCAGTGCACCGATGATTTCTCCTTCATCCTCTGCAACTACAATGAGATCTGAATCCCATGAAAGCTGCCTGGAGAAGGGCTCGATCGTGCTCTCGAAACATTCTTCCGATAATGCGGTCTGCAGCAATTCAGTCACTGGAGTAACATCGCTTAATTGAAAGGAACGAACGTGCATACTTAAAAGTCTCCCTTTTCTATGGCTTAGAATTTTACAAAAAGAAGGAGTTTCCATAACAGTATAAAGAGGAAAAAAGCATCAAAAACCGAGGAATACCTGCTTTTAAATCTATTAAAGCACACTTTTCTCGCGATATCATCAATTTTCTTTTGAAAGCGCTTGATATAAAGCGTTTTCAATGAATATTGTTTCATTTTTACATGATTTAGGAAATTATGCCGGCTAAAAGCCCGTTCCTGGGGAATTTATATAACTTTAACACAGCCTTAACATATGTAGTGAGCTAGGAAAGGAAAAAGACTTTTTAAACACTAATGTTTGTTTAATGTTGCATTATTGTTCCAGATACGCTTTAATAATAGTATCTCAACGGATCTTTAACCTACAAGCCGCATCGGAAATAAGGGGTTTTGACGTCAAGACCGCCAAAATTCTTTATGTATACAAATTCTAATATACTCAGGAGGGATTTTTCCATGGCATTTCAATTACCGGCACTTCCTTATCCAAACAACGCTCTTGAACCACACATCGACGCTTTGACGATGGAGATTCATCATGACAGGCACCATAACACTTATGTGACGAACCTGAACGCCGCACTGGAAAAAGCACCTGAACTGCAAGACAAGAGCATCGATGAGCTGTTGACTGACCTGAACGCTGTACCGGAAGCTATCCGTACTGCTGTTCGCAACAACGGCGGCGGACATGCCAACCACACTTTGTTCTGGGAAGTTATCGGACCGAACGGCGGCGGCGCACCAACAGGCGCACTGGCTGCTGCAATCGACAGCGAACTGGGCGGATTTGATAAATTCAAAGAAGACTTCGCTACTGCAGCTACTACACGCTTCGGCAGCGGCTGGGCCTGGCTCGTCGTGAAAGACGGCAAGCTTGCTGTTACCAGCACACCTAACCAGGACAACCCGATCAGCGAAGGCGCAACACCAATCCTTGGCCTCGATGTATGGGAGCATGCTTACTACCTGAACTACCAGAACAAACGTCCTGACTACATCAAGGCGTTCTGGAATGTAGTGAACTGGGAAGAAGTCGGCAAACGTTACGAAAGCGCGAAATAAAGAACTGCGGCTGTGATACCGCAGCATTATGGTATAACAGAACCGGGAGCACCCTTGTGGGTGCTCCCGGTTTTTTGTGCTGCTGGGGATGAAGCAGGAAGTATCTTGAAATCAATTGTAGATCTGTTGCACTTAGTACAATCAAATCTTGAATATCCGGGCTTATTAGGGCTGCTATTGTATTCTGTACAACAGAATCTAGTCTGAAGCGCTTAACCGAACCTATTTGCAGATTTCTATTGCACAAACTGCATTAGAACAGTCCCCAGACCGTCCCCTGACCCAAATCTAGTGTACAAAGTGCAATCCCCCGGATGAATGCTCACTATTCTGCGGATGCTCACCTTGTAACGGATGAATCCGGTTATATTTACGGTTAGATATAGAGTGAACTTATGAATCTACCTTGCTGTGCTGGCGAAATCCTGTATCAACAAGGGTATCGTCCTGCTGTACAGGGGGCCTCAGTTATCGGACTTCCCCTCCTGCTCATCAAAATAAGCGTTGAGCAGCTTGAGGAATACATTGGGGAAGGCATAGTTAGCCATGTCGCCGCGATTGATCCAGCGCACTGCGCCGGCATCCTCGGGATTACCGCCTCCGTCCGCGAACCGCTCCGCCGGGGCGGGCTCTTCCGCGAATAGATCGGCGGGAACGGACGCGGTGAGCCCGGCGTTGTACACGCCGGGGCTGGTGCCGGCGGCGGAGGAGGCGGCATAGTCTGCAGCGGCAGCCGGATCAGCCAGGCCGGAGGCTGAGGCGCTGCCCGGATCAGCCGGGCTGGAGGCTGCGCCGTATGGAACCCGCCCTTCCGCAGCCAGCGGCAGGGCCGGGGCCTCTTCTTCCCTGCAGCGGTACACCTGCAGGGTCCAGACAATATGGCTGAATGTATGCTCCGCAGCCATCCAGTGCCCCTCAGGCCGGGCGAAGATCCCGGCCTGAAGCAGGGACCGGCGCAGCCGGTCCTGCGCTGCCGTCTCCGGCAGCAGCGCAGCGGAAGCGCCGCCCTCTGCAGGCGGCGCCGGCCAGTGCGGCAGCTCCCACATGCGGGCAAGGAGCCCGCTGGATGGCCGCTGCCGGATGAGCACCCGGCCCGCGTGCCCGCCGCGGCCCTCTATCAGGGCTGCCAGCCGCTCTTCCGGGCGCGGCGGCTTGGCCTTGGTCTTGACGGGCAGCGAGGTCTCGCAGCCCGCGAGGCGCGCTGAGCAGTGCTCCATCACCGGGCACGGAAGACAGCGCGGTGATTTCGGCGTGCAGATCAGCGCTCCCAGCTCCATCAGCGCCTGATTGAAGTGCGAGGCTTCCCCTTCGGGAATCAGCTCTGCCGCCAGGCGCTCCATTTTGATGCGGGTAGGGCCTTTGGCAATATCATCCTCGATCAGGAAATAGCGGGACAGCACCCGCATTACATTGCCGTCTACCGCGGGCTCCGGCCGGTTGAACGCAATGCTGAGAATCGCTCCTGCAGTATATGGCCCCACGCCCTTAAGACTGAATACAGCATCACGGTCATCGGGAACCTGCCCGCCGTACTCATCCTTCACCTGCTTCGCCGCATGCTGCAGATTCCGGGCGCGTGAATAGTAGCCAAGCCCCTCCCAGCATTTCAGTACATCTTCCTCCGGCGCATCGGCAAGCGATTCCACCGTAGGGAACCGCTCGATGAAACGGTTGAAATAAGGAATAACCGTATCGACTCTGGTCTGCTGCAGCATAATCTCCGAAATCCAGATGTAATACGGATTGCGGTGGCGCCGCCACGGCAGATCCCGCTTCTGCCCATGGTACCACTCCAGCAAATTACGGCTGAAGTACAGCTTGGCTTCCTGTTGCTCTTGCTCTTGCTGTTCATCTATAGTCATCATTAAACTCCTTGCTTCTATATTGAATGTATCTATTTGCCTTGCTTCTATATTCACTGTATCTATTTTCCGCGCAACAGCTCAGTTCACCCGCTCCACCACAGCAAAGGCTGAAGCCAGATCCCCGCTGTGCGTAATAGCCAGATGGATGGTAGGGCGGCTGCCCGGCAGGAGCAGCCGGTCCCAGGCTGCCTCCGACAGTGAAACAACCGGTTTACCCTGGCTGTCCGGCAGGATTTCAATATCCTGAAATCCCACCTTTGCACCGATCCCGCAGCCCAGCGCCTTCACCACTGCTTCCTTGGCGGCAAATCGCCCGGCAGCGAATTCCGCAGCCTTGCCCTTCCGCCCTGCGGCCAGTTCAAGCTCACGTTCTGTAAGAATGCGCTGCAGAAATCCGCTTGCCTGTCCTCTTGACAGCAGAGCCGCAATCCGGCGGATTTCCAGCACATCATTTCCGATTCCGTAAATCACAATTTCCACTCCTTAGCTGTACAGGTATTCCGCAGTTACTGTAAGAAGCCGCCTATCCTTACCTGCTTTAATAATGGTATGATCTTCATAACCATTATCCATAAATATTATAAATTATAGCCGTATAAATTACTTTCTGCTATCTTAAGAAGAAATAACATGCCTTTCTTGCACTTATACATCCTACAAACCGTTTCAGATTATATAGAGAGGGGATTTACCCGATGACCCGTAATTTCCAATTGCCCGCAGGAGAAGATTCTGTGCTTCGCTGCTCGCATTTCCCGGCCCGTGACAAGGCTAAGAGTCTGATTGTTATTGCCCACGGTTACAAGGGATTTAAGGACTGGGGGATGTTTCCTTATGCTGCGGCAGCCCTCAGCCAGGAGCATGAGGTCATTACCTTCAACTTCTCACATGCCGGAATCGGCGAAGATCTGCAGAATTTCACTGAACTTGAGAAGTTCGCCCGCAATACCTACAGCCGTGAGATCAAGGATATGGAGATCCTGCTCTCTTATCTCAGCCAGCACCACAAATTCGGCAGCCTGCCGGTATTCCTGCTGGGCCACAGCCGCGGCGGCGGAGACAGCCTGCTGTATGCGCTGGACCATCCGGGAGAGATCACCGGAGTGATCTCCTGGAACGGCATTACTGACCTCGATCTGTTCACGGATGAACAGAAGCACGAGATGAAGCGCAGCGGCCGGACCCATGTGCTTAATGGCCGGACCGGCCAGCAGATGCCGCTGGATGCCGTGATCATAGAAGACCTGGAACAGCATGCTGAACGCTATAACCTGCTGGAACGGATGACCGCAGCCAGCTTCCCGGCGGTTCTAATTCAGGGAAGCCAGGATAGTGAACGGCTGCGCCGGGGATCAGAGCAATTGACCGAACTCCGCCCGGATATCCGCTGGGTACAGATTCCCGGCGGCAACCACACCTTCGGGACCGTGCATCCGTTCGAAGGGGCTACCCCGCAGCTGGAGGAGGCAATATCCGCCTCCCTTGAGTTTATTAACCAAATCCTGGCCGGCTAAGCTTCCAGGCATACTGCGGCCTTATCTCCGATGATGAAAACCAGAACCGCCGGAAATTCTGCGAACACATGCAGCTTCTCCGGCGGTTCTTTTATCCTTTTGACTGCTTATATTCCAGGGATGGCGTCCCGTTTATGCCCCGTTCTGCGGTAGTAGGCTTCAAGCTTCCCGGCGACCTCGGAAGTCACCGCTTTGCCCTCCAGATAATCACTGTTGTCATCGTAGGTGATCCCCAGCTCGGTTTCATCCGTCTGTCCCGGCCAGAGGCCGGCTGTCGGCGCTTTGGTCACGATATCGGCCGGCACGCCTAAGGCTGCAGCCAATTGCCGCACTTGGCGTTTGTTCAGCGAAGACAGCGGTGTAATATCTACCGCACCATCGCCCCACTTGGTATAGAAGCCTGTAATGGCTTCGGAGGCATGATCTGTTCCTACTACCAGCAGATTGTTCTCGAAGGCCAGTGCATACTGCATAACCATCCGTGTTCTCGCCTTCACATTTCCTTTGCCCTGATGGGTGATATGGCGGTGCTGTCCCAGCGACTTCAGGCTATGCTCCACCTCCAGCGCAATCTCATTTACAGCTTCTTCAATATTAGTCTCCACTGTATGTGTCAGCTCAAACGCCTTGGCCACCGCATAACTGTGCTCAATATCCTCCTGCTCGCCGTAAGGCTGGAATACACCCAGTGTAATATACTCTTTGCCTTCTTCTGCAGTCAGCTCGTCCGTGGCCTGTTTGCATAGCCCCGCAGCCACTGCACTGTCCACGCCTCCGCTGATGGCAATCAGCAGCCCTCTGGCACCCGCCTGCAGCGCATACGCTTTCAGGAAATCCACACGTTTGCGTATTTCCGCCCCGGTATCAATCACAGGCTTGACCCCCAAGGCCTTAATAATCTCTTCCTGCATACCCACTTACCGCACCTCGTTTCTTATAACTTGATTTGTCTGAAGGGACTGATGTGCTTATATATTCAGAAAAAAATCCCGCATGAGCCTAGCCTCCGGCTGATGCGGGAATATACATAATATTAATTGAACTTACTGGCACAGACGATTGAAAACGTCCTTCAGCTCAGCAGCAATTTCAGCAGCTGAACGGTCTTCAACGCCGTGACGTTCGATGAAATGAACCAGCTCGCCGTCCTTCATCAAGGCAATGGATGGTGAAGATGGCGGGTATGGTGCGAAATACTCGCGGGCCTTAGCTGTAGCTTCCTTCTCCTGGCCGGCAAACACCGTGAACAGGTGATCGGGGAGAATTTCGTTCTGCAGCGCCTGGGCTACACCGGGACGGCATTGGCCGGCGGCACAACCGCAAACGGAGTTAACGACCACAAGTGAAGTTCCCTTAACGGCTGGAAGAGTTGCTTCAACTTCATCCGGAGTCAACAGCTCCTGAAACCCGATACTTGTCAGATCATCGCGCATAGGCTGAATGGAATCCTTCATATATTGATTAAAAGACATGGACATTTCTCTGCACTCTCCTTTACCCTTTGAATAGTTGTCAGAACCCGGACAACGTCGCCGCGTTACTGCACTACTTGCTAACTTTATTATACATACATACTCTGCGAAAGCAAGAGAAGCAGCCTGCTCCCGGGCGTTATCCGCGCAGCAATATAACGCATAGTTACTGCTTCGGTTCCTTACGAATAGACTTGAATCTCAGCGGATTCGTCCTTTGGCTCAAAGGGAATTGTAACGATGACCGAGGTGCCTTTTCCCACTTCGGACTCCACATGGATGGTTCCGTTATGCTTCTCGGCGATGCTCAGGCATAGTGACAGTCCAAGTCCTGTGCCCTGGCTTTTGGTTGTGAAGAACGGGGCGAACAATTGCTTCAGCTGGCTCTGCGGGATACCGCTTCCCGTGTCCGTAATGATCAGCTGTGCGGTATCTTCATGCTCACAGGTCTCCAGCGTTAACACCCCCTTGGCATCCATTGCCTCCATACCGTTACGGGCCAGATTGAGAATCAGCTGCTTGATCTCCCTGACATTCAGCCGCAGGAGCGGCAGCGACGGACTAAGCTTCAGCTCAACGCTCTGGCCGCGAAGATTGGCATCCGCCCAGATTAAGGGGGCAAGCTCCTCCATAATCAGATGCAGCTGCACCATTTCCTTGTCCGATACACGGCTCTGGGCCAGCGATAGAAAGTCATTGATGATACTATTGGCCCGGTCCAGCTCCTCCATTACAATATGGTAATAGGAGTGCAGGTCGTCCGGGCTCTTTTCCCGCATCAGCTGCAGGAATCCGCGCACTACCGCCATCGGGTTGCGGATTTCATGGGTAATTCCGGCCGCCATCTGCCCGACCAGCGTCAGGCGTTCGACATTATCAAGCTCGCTGCGGATTTTCTCCTCTTCCGTAAGATCCTGTATAATCATGACAATGCCGCCCGGAACACCGGACTCATGCTGTAACGGCGCCGTGAATATATGATAAGTCATGGAATCATACTTGATTTTGGTATTGGCACGCTGCCTGTTCAGCAGGATCCCCCGTAAGCGTTCATAGATTTCCTGATCCATGCTATGGCCAAAGACCCGGTCTGCCGGCTGGGATAATATAATCTCTCTGGTCAGATGGGGGCAATGACGCTGAATCAGGCTGAGCATGTATTCATTCAGCTCCGTCACATATCCATTGTCATCAAATGACATAATATTCAGAGGCACCACATTAGTAATCTGCTGGAGCTTCTCCGATTCCCACTGGAATCTCTCGGAGATACCTTTCATCCGTTCGTTGACCTGCAGCCTGTCCCAGGCCGTTTCAATATATACAATAAACAGTCCGCCCAAAATAACAGCCGTTAATAAATACACCCCTACCAGAATCGCATCCGTGGGGGGTGTGTTGAAGATGCTTTGTCCCTGCATCTTAGGTACAATTACAATAAACAGCATACTGGGAAACAGAGTACCCCATAGCATGCCGACTTTTTGGATTAAAGAGGCACTCTTGAAGGGCTTGGCCATACCAAACAACAGCGGATACAGCAGTACCCCCGTATTTAATATGAGATGATCAAATCCTGAGGGAACCGAGAATAGTACAGTGCAAAAGATGAAATACATTGCCAGGTAAGCCCCTGAACAAAAAGTCCCGTACAAGATCCCTATATACGCCGGAAGGATAGCCAGATTCAGATACACTACTCCGAACATTGTAGTCGACAAGGCCATACACAATGTAACCCCGAGTGCACAGCATATTATCAGAAAAGTCTGGTCATCCGGAAATCTGCGGTTTCTGCGTGTGAAATGGCCCTGGTCCAACCGCCACTGAAACAGAAACAGGAAGGTGCACGCAGCCGATATTTGCAATAAAATATCCTTAACCGCATGAATAATCGCAATCACTCCCCAATTTGGACAAAATACCCTTTTCCCTTAGATTAAAGCACAACCGCGCACTCCTGACAACGATAATCACTTCAAGCCTCTCCGGGTCTGGCTACACTCCGGCCGGAATGGTATGATGCCGTTAGCAGAGTGTTGCCACATGTAAAGGAGCAGATTTATGAGTAACTATGATGTAATCGTTATTGGAGGCGGGCCGTCCGGATTAATGGCCAGTGTAGCTGCAGCTGAGCACGGGGCCGCTGTATTGTTGGTTGATAAGGGAGCGAAGCTTGGGCGGAAGCTGGGCATCTCAGGCGGCGGACGCTGTAATGTTACCAATATCAAGGAAACCTCAGAGCTGATCGCCCATATCCCGGGCAACGGCCGTTTTTTATACAGCTCGTTCGATCATTTCAACAACCGGGATATTATCGAGTTCTTTGAAGCACTCGGTATCGCCCTGAAGGAAGAGGACAACGGGCGGATGTTCCCTGTATCGGACAAGGCTGCAAGTGTTGTCTCTGCGCTGATTGGCAAAGTACGCAGTCTCGGCGTGCAGATTATGACGGACAGCCCGGTGCGCGAGGTTATATATGTAGAAGGTGCTGCCACAGGAGTGCGGCTGGAATCGGGAAAAGCCTTCAGTGCCGGGGCCGTTATTATTGCCACCGGCGGCAAATCCGTACCGCAGACCGGCTCTACCGGTGACGGATATCCGTGGGCGGCGGCTGCCGGACACACGATTACGGAGCTGTTTCCGACGGAGGTTCCGATCCTTTCAAGGGAAGAATGGATTAAATCAGGCGAGCTGCAGGGCTTATCCCTGCGTGATGTCAGCCTGACCGTCTGGAATCCCAAAGGCAAGAAGGTGATCTCCCACCGCGGAGATATGATCTTCACCCATTTCGGGCTGTCCGGCCCGATTGCCCTGCGCTGCAGCCAGTTCCTGCGCCAGGTTCAGAAGAAATCAGGAACAGATACCGTAGAGCTGTCTATCGACCTCTTCCCCGACCTGTCCCCGCAAGAGGCAGAGTCCCTGCTGCAGAACAAGCTGGAGCTGGAGCCCAAGAAGGCCATCCGCAATTCACTGAAGGGCCTGCTGCCTGAGCGCCTGATTCCGCTGCTGCTGGCCAAGAGCGGGCTGGACGGCGAGCTTACAGGTCATCACCTGCCGCGGACAGGTCTCCAGGCGCTGGCTGCCCTGCTGAAGCGGATGCCGGTTCTTGTATATGGAACGCGTTCCCTGGCAGAAGCATTTGTAACTGGCGGAGGAGTAAATCTGAAGGAGATTGATCCCAGAACAATGGAATCGAAGCTTACGCAGGGCCTGTATTTCTGCGGCGAGATTCTGGATATTCACGGATATACCGGCGGGTATAATATTACGGCTGCCTTCTCGACCGGATACACAGCAGGGAAACATGCTGCTGCGCAGCAGCACGGATAAGCAGCTGCTGCGGTTTAAACACAGGTAAGCCTTCCTCCGAAATTGCGGAGGAAGGCTTATTCTATGTTATCTGGCAAACCGCATGACACTGAAAATACGGCCGATCCAGATGGCTGCCGCAGCGCCTACCGGTATAAAGAGCAGAAGCCCCCACCAGCCATACGCGGGGATGCAGACAACGGCTGCACACAGGACCGCAAACGGCATTAATAGAATCGGCATGGCCTTGGAACCGGCATCCGCCTTCTGCGCTTTGGTGAACGGCAGAATACCGATGTATTCATCCCCGGAGAACAGCAGCCAGAAGGAAGACAGCCAATACGCCATCAGTGTTGTCAGGATGGCAAACAGCAGCCACTTCAGAACGACCGGCACAATAAGGATGGCCACAAGTGCCACGCCGGTAAACGACAAATACAGCTTGAAGTGGGCCGGATTGCGCAGCATCGCTTTAACCGCTGCTGCTGAGAAGCGGCTCTCCGGTTCCTTCGAGGCCAGCAGCGGCTGCGACTTACGGAAGATCCACGGCTTGTACCGCGTAGGCCGCGGCTTATCCAGCACACCGCGCAGCAGAATCGCAGCAATCCTCATCCGCTGCTTGTAGTCCTCACGCACATCGTTCATGAAGGTGCCGCGCAGCCGCAGGCGGGTCCTGAATGCCAAGGCTGTCACCACGGTGAATCCTCCGGCAGCGATGAACAGAAGGACCGGGCTGTCCTTCCAGAGGATAGCCAGGCGCAGATAGACTCCGCAGGGCACGGTGACTGCCGGAATCAGCCACAGCCAGCGGCGGAAGCCCTGCCGCTGTACCTTGACGATATGGCCCAGCAGCTTGACGGACCAGCTGCAGGTTATCGTCAGCGCGAGCAGCCCGTAGGCCCCCGCCGCACTGACTCCGAAGCCCTTGATCAGGAACGGCAGCAGAATGGCAAAGACCGCTGCCATCTTCAGCGTAGTTACCGCAAGGCTATAGACCATACCCCGCAGGATAATGGTGCTGATCCAGTTCTGCCGCTGTCTGAGGAACAGCGAGTCGCCTTCCTGCAACAGCAACACGACTCCTCCGGTAACAAGCAGAATGGCCAGAAGCGCAGGTATAAGCATATATGGAACGGAGCTGATCCACTCCGGCATCTCCCCATTCCAGTAACCATAATAGAATCGCCCTCCCAGCAAGCATCCCGGGATAAGGATATACAGCAGGACTGTCCAGTCCACAGCTGTACGGATGATGGTGGTCTGCTCACGGAAGTGGGAAATCAGCCGGCGCCGGAAAAGAGCCGCAGCCGTAGGAAACGCAAATGAATTCCTGCTCATGCTAATTCGTCGAAGCAATCAAACAACGACCCCTCCGGCAGTCCGGCATCCACGCGGATTTCTTCCAGTGTACCTTCAGCGGCAATTTTACCTCCGGAGATCAGAACGAAGCTGTCACAGATTTTCTCGGCGGTATCCAGCACATGTGTAGACATCAGCACGCCGGCTCCGCGTTTGCGCTCCGCTTCAAGCAGGCGCAGGAAATCCTTGGTTGCCCGGGGATCAAGCCCGATAAACGGCTCGTCCACAATGTAGACGTCGGGCTGGACCAGGAAACCTAGCATCAGCATCATCTTCTGCTTCATGCCCTTGGAGAAGCCGGCAGGCAGATCATTGCGTACGCCTTCCATGCCGAACTGGATCAGCAGCCGCTCCGCCGTAGTTTCAAAGGTTTCATAGCTTAGACCATAGGCTGCAGCCGCAAGATCAAGATGCTCCCACAGCGTAAGATCCTCATAGAATACCGGTTGCTCCGGTACATAGGCGTAGGATTTGTTCTCGCCGCCCAGCTTCACCTTCGCCTTGGCGTGTTTCAGCAGACCGAGCAGAGTCTTGATCGTTGTGCTTTTGCCGGCCCCGTTCGGTCCGATTAATCCAAGCAGTTCGCCCTTGCGGACCTGAAAGGAAATCCCTGATATCCGTATATCTCCGGCTTCGTAACCGGCTTCCTCAATAACAACATCAAGCACGATATCCTCATCGTCTTCACGCTCTTCGTAATAATTCGTAATCTGGTCCATATAACTCTCCATCTCCTAGCACTCGTTCATAGTAATGCGATCATAACACCATAGACGGTCCTATGCTGCAAGAATTTTCACCCCAGCTATCTGTCAGCTGCCTTGTCTCTATATCTCATTATACAAATTACCGGGAACAGACCTCAAACCCGCGCTGGAAGCCGCTATATCTTTCTTCGCTACAGCTTAGGCACAGAACATCATGTGAAAATCATGTGAAATCTGCAGCATCAATGCACCTTCAAAAAATTGTTTGATTTTTAATAATTAAAAGTGTGCTTATTGTGACAAATGACATGTTCTTCATTCCTGGTTTGAAGTAATGTAAAGCTAGATCAGGAAAAGCAGTATTCCAAACCGTGCGGGGAAGCCCGTACGATTAACAATAGAGGTGGAGAAGCATGATACAATCCTATGAACGCGATACTCAATTGACACTGCATTTGTACAGGGTTTTTGCCAAATCTTTCAAGAGCATTAACGAACATGCCGTTACCGGCAGCAAAATTGAAGGTTTCAATCCGACAGCCTTCGCCGTTATGGAGGTCCTCTATTATAAGGGGCCACAGCCTATCCAGCAGATTGGTGCCAAGCTGCTGCTGCAGAGCGGCAATGTCACTTACGTAATCGACAAACTGGAAGAACGCGGCTACCTGCAGCGCAAGCCTTGCCCAAGCGACCGCCGTGTGATTTTTGCCGAGCTCACTACAGAAGGTGAACGACTGATGAACGAGATGTATCCGAAGTATTCGGAACGCCTGCATCTTGCTTTCAGCGGACTGAGCGATGAAGAGAAGGAACAAATGATTATTCTTCTGAAGAAGATGGGCCTGCAGGCCGAGAAGCTTTCCCCGCTTCCACGCAAATAAGCGTAGTTGAGGCAGATGCGGTTGTGAAACTATTCACTATTCCGCGTAATAAGCAAGTAATAGTAAGACGGCTGCGCAATCCTGATGGATGGCGCAGCCGTTTTGTTATGAATGGGCAGGCTTGAGAATTATATTATAGCTTGGACGCAGGGCTTCCCTCCTGAATGGATGGCAGCCCTTTATTAAGACCTGCAGAAATAACCAGAGAGGCCACAGCGAAGACCGCCATCACCATGAAAAGCGAGTGCAGGCCACTCTCCAGCGCACCGTGCAGACTGCCCCAGGCTTCAGCAGACAGTGTGCTCCCGCTATGCGGGTTAAGGAGCTGGTTGATATCAGCCCCCGAAGCAGCAGCTCCGGGCTGCTCTGCCAGCTTGCTGTCAATGTTGTAGTTCAGCCAAGACCCGAAGATCGCCACACCCACCGTCTGCCCGAGTGAACGGGTGAAGGTATTCAGGGCAGTTGACGCACCGCGCTGCTCATGCTGAACAGAGGACTGGGCGATAATGGTGAAGACTGTCGAAGCATAACCGAAGCCCACGCCGCAGAACAGCATCAGAATCAATAACAGCAGCTGGGACGAATCCCCGTTCATCAGGGTTAGCCCTACTGCTGCAATAACAATGAGCGACAGCCCCAGCATCCCTGTACGGCGGGTACCCGCGCGCAGAATCATTCTTCCGCCAGCGATGGAGCCGAGCATCCAGCCCACCGACATCGGTGCGAGCAGCAGGCCCGAGAGGGCCGCACTTTTGCCGAATACGCCCTGCACCCACAGCGGCACATACGTAGACAGTCCAATAATCAAAGTGCTGACCAGCAGGTTCGCTCCTGTAGATACAGCGATATTGCGGATAGAGAACAGCTGGAGCGGCAGCATCGGCTCAGGAGCACGGCGCTCCACGAACAGGAACACGGCCAGCAGCACCGCAGCACCCGCCAATATAGCCAGCAGCAGCGGAGAGTTCCAGGCCAGACTCTGCCCACCTGCCGTAAGTCCAAAGAGCAGCGCTCCCATTCCTGCCGCGAACAGCAGCACTCCAGCCACATCGATCTTCGTCTTGCGCCGGATCTTCTCTTCCTTCAGATACCGGGAGATGAATATTATAGAGAGCAGTCCAAAAGGCAGATTAAAGACAAACACCCAGCGCCAGCTCAAATAATCGACCACATACCCGCCAAGCAGCGGTCCTACGAGAGAGGAAATGCCCCATACCGAGCTGAGCAGCCCCTGGGTCTTCGCCCGTTCCTTAATGCTGTAGATATCCCCGATAATGGTAAAAGTCATAGGAATGAGCGCACCCGCTCCGATCCCCTGTATCCCCCGGAAAATAATCAGCTGCTGCATACTCTGCGAAATTCCGCATAACAGCGAGCCGGCCAGAAAGACCACTGCTCCGCCAATGAACACAGGCTTGCGGCCAATCAGATCACTTAACTTGCCAAAAATAGGCGTCGTAACCGCCATAGCCAACAGATAAGCGGTAAATATCCAGCTGAGCCACTGCATTCCCTGAAAATCGCCGACAATGGCCGGTCCCGCCGGTCCCGTGACCGTCCCTTCAATTGCTGCCAGAAAAGTGGCCAGCAATACTCCAATTAAAATTAACTTGCGTTCAGTTTCACCTGGTGACTTCAACGAATCCAAATCCTCTCTCTATGTTCTCAGCCCCGCACTTTCTCTCCTTGCAGCAAGGAATACATCCTTACATCCTGATAGCCGGAAGCCGTATGCCGGTACTGCCGAAGCAGCCCTTCCTGCCGGAAGCCGAGCCTTGTAATCAGCTTCTCTGCCCGGATATTGTCAGGATGGCATAAGGCTTCAATCCGGTTCAGCCCCATACTGCCGAAGCCGAAATCCAGCATAAGCTCCATCGCTTCCCGCATATATCCCTGCCCCATGGCAGCAGGCGACAGCTCGAAACCGATCTCCCCCCGGTAAGCACCTTCAAGCTGCCAGTAATTATAGCCGCAGCTTCCGATAACCTTCCCTTCCGGTCCCAGAATGCTCCAGCGCAGGCTTTCTTCTTCCCGGGCCATTTGTAACAGCAGAGCAATCAGCGCCTCCGCTTCAGTAGCAGAAGACAAGGGAGGCGCGTCCAGCCAGGGCGCAACCCGGGGATGGCACCAGATCCCGAACAGCGCTTCTGCATCTCCGGCAGCCATGGCGCGGAGCCTTACTCTCCGGCCGGTTAATTCAGGGATTACTCCACCGCATATATACATCCTCCCGTCCCCTTTCCATCCTTATTAGTATACATCAGGTGTAAGCATTCCCTTAAGTCAAATCTGACATGAATCCGAACTCCGCGCAAATAGCGCCTGCTCCGCGCGGCTTGCTCCCGCGTGATCAGACGCTGTCCCTTATGCTAAATATGAGTTTGCTGTCCCATGTAGAGTTAACCCGATGTACCTGCAGCCTTAACCGGCTTAAGCACTTCGGTGCACAGCACTCCCAGCTTCGCCTGGATTGCTTTGAATTCCTCTATTCCCGTTCCGGTAATGCTGTAAGCCTCTCCATGGGAGGTGAGAAAGTTCTCCTGGGTCAGCCGTTCCAGCTCCTGTTTCACTTCGCGTTCCGCTACCCGGTAGCCTAATTCCTCCAGTTCCGGCTGCATCTCCGTCAGTGTCAGGTTCCTCTCATGTGCGAAATAAAGCATATGGATGCCTATAAACAAGTTCTGTACGTCGGCGCGCATATTCCACTCCTTCCGGCTATTAGCCTTCGGTATATTTATAAAAGCATTACCCTGCCCGGGGTACCCGGAAACATCGGCCCTGAGAATATTCATACATCTTCCTGATCTTCCATGAACCGGATAATCCCGTTAATGCTTGACGTATTGCGCTCCGCTGTACTATCTTGTTAGTTAACAGTTATGGATTCATACTGACTCAAGGTACAGGAAGGTGATGCTTCATGTTTCAAGCCATGCCGTATGATGGTACCCGCAGCGAACGGTTTGAAGCCGTTCTAAGCCAGCTCGGAGCACTTATGGAGGGCGAGCCTAATACAATCGCCAACTTAGCCAATGCTTCGGCTCTGCTAAAGCTTTCTCTACCGGACACCAACTGGACCGGTTTCTACTTATTTGACGGCAAAGAGCTGGTTCTGGGTCCGTTCCAGGGACTTCCGGCATGCATCCGCATTCCGCTTGGCCGCGGGGTATGCGGAACAGCGGCCGCTGAACGCCGCACTCTGGTCGTAGGCGACGTCCATGCCTTTCCGGGGCATATTGCCTGTGATGCCGCCTCGAACAGCGAAATCGTAGTTCCGCTGGTCAAAGGGGACACCCTGTACGGCGTACTGGATATTGACAGCCCGCTCAAACACCGCTTCGACGACGAGGAACGCCGTTTCCTTGAACGGTTCGCAGCCATGGTATCCGAGGTGCTGTAATTCTATTCCGTTCCATAAGCCTTAGCATGAAGAAGCCGCTCCATTGCAGGATGTCCTGCTGATGGAGCGGCTTCTTCATGTGGAGAAACAGTACAGGCTGAAGCTCTTCTTGCGGAGCTTCAGCCTGTACCTGCAGTGCTACACCTTGACTGGATTGATATGCCAGATCTCGGAAGCATAGCGGGCAATCGTATTATCACTGGAGAATTTGCCGGAATGGCCGATGTTGATAATCGACTTCTTAAGCCATTCCTTCTGGTTACGGTAGGCCAGGTCAATCTTAACATGGGTCTCCACATAACTGGCGAAGTCCTTGAGGACGAAGAACTCATCATTATTATCAAGCAGCGACTGGTAGAGCGTATCGAATTCCTGGGCATGAGCGCAGAACGGTCCAGGTACAATCAGCTGATCCAGCACTTCCTTCACCCGGCCGTCGCCATTATAGATATCGCGGGCGTGATAACCGCCATACTGGTAGTAATCGAGCACCTGCTCTGCCCGTAAACCAAACAGGAACATGTTATTGTCCCCCACCATTTCGTGCATTTCCACATTGGCTCCATCCATGGTTCCGATCGTCAATGCGCCGTTCATCATAAACTTCATGTTCCCGGTACCCGAGGCTTCCTTGCTTGCTGTAGAGATCTGCTCACTTACATCCGCTGCCGGAATAATCTTCTCCGCGAGCGATACTGAATAGTTCTCCAGGAAGAAGATGCGGATTTTTCCGTTAATGTCCGGATCCTTGTTCACCACATCGGCCACTGTATTGATCAGCTTAATGATCCGCTTGGCGAGATGATAGCTTGGGGCTGCTTTGGCACCGAAGATGAAGGTGCGCGGCACAATATTAATCGAAGGATTATCCTTGATCTGATTGTACAAGTGCATGATATGCAGTACATTCAGCAGCTGGCGCTTATACGCATGCAGCCGCTTCACCTGCACATCGAAGATGGAGTCGGGGTCCACCCGGACACCGTGCTTCCCGTAGATGTAATCGGACAGATGCAGCTTATTGCGGCGTTTGATTGCCGCCACCTGCTCCTGGAAGGAGGAATCCTCACTGTATTTGATGAGTCCGATCATCTCCTGCGGCTGATGGATCCAGCGGGTACCGATCGATTCGCTGATCAGTCCGGCAAGCTCCGGATTGGCATGCTGCAGCCACCGGCGGTGTGTGATGCCGTTGGTCTTATTGTTGAAGCGGTGCGGATACATCTCATTGAACAGGCGCATTTCACGCTTCTGCAGAATTTCCGTATGCAGTGCCGCTACCCCATTTACACTGTGGCTGGCCACGATCGCCAGATGCGCCATCCGCACCTGATCATCATGAATAATGGCCATCTGATTGATCCGGTTCTGGTCTCCGGGATACTTGCTCATCAGCTCACCGCAGAAACGGGCATTGATCTCCTCAATGATCAGGAAGATACGCGGAAGCAGCTCCTTGACCATTCCAATCGGCCATTTCTCCAGTGCCTCACTCAGAATAGTATGGTTAGTATAAGATACCATACGTGTCGTCATGCTCCAGGCCTGATCCCAGCCAATCCCATGCACATCCATCAGAATACGCATCAGCTCAGGAATAACCAGTGTAGGATGCGTGTCATTAATGTGCAGCGCGACCTTGTCAGGCAGGCTGTCAATCGGAGCCCCTGTCTTAGCGAAGGTACGCAGAATACTCTGCAGCCCTGCACTACACAGGAAATATTGCTGTTTCAGCCGGAGCAGCTTGCCTTCGTATTGCGAATCATCCGGATACAGGAATTCCGAGATGGATTCTACGGAGCGCTTGTACTCCAGGAATTTATGATAATCCGTACCACCCAGCGAGCCGAATACCCGCGATGGCTGCGTGATCGACTCTGCACTCCAGTTGCGCAATGTATTCACGTGCCTGCGGTCTGCTCCAATGACCGGAATGTCGTACGGAACCGCCCGCACAGCTTCGTAGTCCTTGTGCTCAAAGAACAGTTCATCATTCTCCCAGCGGGTATCCACATGTCCCCAGAAGTGGACTTCCACCTGTTTGTCTTCACGGCGGACTTCCCACACATTATCATTCTGCAGCCAGTAATCCGGCAGCTCCACCTGATATCCGTCTACAATCTTCTGCTCGAACAGGCCGTATTTGTAGCGGATACCGCAGCCATGCCCTGCATATTGCAGTGAAGCAAGTGAATCCAGGAAACAGGCTGCCAGGCGGCCCAGACCTCCGTTGCCAAGTCCAGCATCCGCCTCAACCTCTTCGATGTCCTGCAGGCAGAACCCCAGCTCCGAGAGACCTTCGCGGACGACCTCCAGAACACCCATATTCAGCAGGTTATTGCCCAGAAGCCTGCCGATCAGAAACTCCATGGAGAAATAGTAGACCTGCTTATCCTTATCAATCTTAAACTTCTGATTGGTGTCCGCCCAGTTCTTGCCGGCATTCTCGCGGATCATATTACCGAGAATATTGTAAATATCGGCGTTTGAAGCTTCTTCCAGCGGTTTGCCTAATTTCCCGATGAGTTTCTCGCGGAACACTTGTTTGAAAGTCTCTTTATCGTTGAACAACAGCAGGTTCCTCCTAACAGATGCTTGTATTTGTGGAAAATTATTGCCTATTACAACACTGGATCAGAAGAACTGCCATATAGCGCAGTTCCCCTGATCCAGTTATTATATCTTGCTGCTCTTGGCAATGACAAACGGACGCCTGCTGTCTCCGACGAGGATCCGTTCCTTGCTCAGATGCACGTCTTTGTCCATGATGACATTCTCAATCACGGCATTCTCTTCAATTACGCATTTCTGCATAATTACCGAATTGATGATTTTGGCTCCCTTGCGAACCTGAACACCGCGGAAGATTACGCTGTTCTCCACCGTTCCGGCAATAATGCAGCCGTTGGCTACCAGCGAGTTGCTGACCGAGGCGCTGTCCAGATAACGGGTAGGGGCTTCATATTTAATCTTGGTCTGCACCGGACTCTCTTTGAAGAGGCCGAAATAATTCTCCTGCTTCAGCAGCTCCAAGCTGTTCTTATAATAGCTCTCCAGCGAATTAATAACAGAATGATAACCTGTGTATTCATAGGCGGCAATCTTGAACTTGTGGCGGTTCTTCTGGATCGCATCGCGGAAGAAATAGCTCTCACCATGGGCAATGCAATGCTCCACCTGCTCCAGGAACAGCTTCTTCTCCATAATGAAGATATCCAGATATACATTGGGATGATGCTTCTCATGGTGAATATTCGTTACTCTGTTGTCTTCATCGACCTCTACCCGCAGGCAGGGATCATGCTCCGGCTGCAGTTGATCAATCTGCTTGTAGACCATGGTCACATCTGCGCCCTGCTCCAGGTGGTATTGGTACACCTCCTGCAAATCAACCGTGTTAATATGCTGGCTGCCCGAGAATACAATATACTTGGCTGATGCCCGTTTGAAGAAATCCAGATTATTATGATAATGCTGCAGATCGCCAAGGGACGTGTCCGTCGGGTCATTCCAGTCCGGCGGCAGAATGAACAAGCCGCCATGCTTGCGGTTCATATCCCAGGATTTCCCGTCACCGAGATGATCCATCAGCGAGCGGTATTTGCGGCGGACGAACAGCCCCACGCTCTCCAGTTCGGCACGCATCATGTTGGACAAGACGAAATCGATCAGCCGGTAGCGGCTGGCGAATGGGACTGCTGCCCCGCAGCGGAAATAAGTCAGTTCATTTAAATTATCCAGTTCATGGTCAAGATTGATTACGCCCATAAGCTCTTTCATCGGTATCCCCCGCCCTCTGTGGTTATATGGTTTTGGCTGCTACGGATTTGTTTTTTTTGCTGCGTTTGTCAATCAGCAGAATTTCATCCTCATTCTCCCGGTCGACGCCGATTTCCATATAATCCTCAATGACTGTGTTCTCACTGATGATCGCTTTGTGAATTCTCACATTCTTGCCGATCTTCACCTTAGGCATAATTACAGAATCCGTAATCACACTGCCTTCACCTACTTCAACCCCGTAGAACAGTACCGAATGCTTCACCTCACCATACACAATGCAGCCTTCGTTAATAATGCAGCTGGATACCTTGGCCCCCGGTGCAACATACTGCGCCGGCTGATTCGGATTGCGGGTGAAGATTCTCCAGCTGGTATCATTCAGGTTCAGCGGAGGAGTGTCACTCAGGAGATCCATGTTCGCTTCCCACAGACTGTCTACAGTACCAACATCTCTCCAGTAGCCTTCAAATGGATAAGCATACAGGGACTCTCCGTCATTCAGCATCAGCGGAATGATATCCTTCCCGAAGTCATGTGACGAGCCGGCGTTCTCCCCGTCCTCGAGCAGATGCTTGCGGAGAACATCCCATTTGAAAATATATACACCCATAGAAGCAAGTGTGCTCTTAGGTTTAGCAGGCTTCTCATCAAACTCGTAAATCTTGAGATCGTCTTCCGTATTCAGTATGCCGAAGCGGCTCGCTTCCTCCAAGGGAACGTCAATGACCGAAATGGTGCAGTCGGCGTTCTTGGATTTGTGATACTGCAGCATAGCATGATAATCCATCTTGTAAATATGGTCGCCGGACAGGATCAGTACATGCTCCGGATCGAATTGATCAACAAACTTAAGATTGCGGTAAATCGCATCAGCCGTACCGCGGTACCAGCTGCTTCCGTTCTCCCGTTCATGCGGCGGCAATACAAATACCCCGCCATCCTTGCGGTTCAAATCCCAGTCACTGCCGACTCCAATATACGAATGCAGCACAAGCGGTTCATACTGTGTCAGTACACCCACTGTGTCGATACCCGAATTCGAGCAATTACTTAAGGGGAAATCGATGATGCGGTAGGTTCCTCCGAAATAAACTGCCGGTTTGGCAATCGATTTGGTTAATCCCTTTAATCTTTTCCCTTGGCCTCCCGCCAATAGCATGGCTACCATCTCTTTTTTCTTCATGGAAGAGCCTCCTTGACTTATGGGTAATAAAACATGTAATAAATAGGTTGAATGATTAGTGCGGTGTAGTAGTGTAGAGCCCAAATAGAAACCCAAAAAGAAATGAAGCGGAAAGAAGCAAACCATAAGAAATGCGCGTGACAGGAATGAATAAGATTTAAAACGGGGAAGGAAACAAAGAATCGGGACATGTTGCCGGTTTTCCAGGAAAATCGCTCAAAACCCGGTTTGTATCCTTATTGTAAAGTGTTCTCTACCCGCCGTCAAAACCCTTTATTGTCCGCTTCAAAAACATTAAATTTATAACTATATTCCTTATTAATAACATTAATATTTCCGTATAATTAGATTAACCATTATGATTAACCATGAACGACAATTCTGAATCCAATCTTTGGCTCCAAAGACCTATTTTCAGCAAACGTTCAACGTATAGCGTCATACTATGGACACTATAATCACTGAATATGGAGGAACTGTTAATGAAAGCTGCGCAAGGCGTCCGGTTGCTTCTGGTGGATGATGAGCCTCATATACTTCAGTTCCTGGAACTGGGACTGATTAACGAAGGATTTGAAGTACAAACCGCCCCGGATGGTACGGGTGCAATCGCTGCGGCCGCAGAATTCAAGCCGCATGTTGTGATTCTTGACGTCATGATGCCCGGCATGGACGGATTCGAGGTCGTCCGCTACCTCCGTTCAGAGGAGGCGGAAGTAGCCGTGATCATGCTTACCGCCAAGGATGAAGTGGATGACCGGGTCAAAGGCCTGTCTATCGGCGCGGACGATTATATGGTCAAGCCCTTCAGCTTCGATGAGCTGCTGGCCAGAATTCAGGCCCGTCTGCGGAATCAGTTCCCCGGATTGCTCGGCGAGGTGCGCTGCGGCCCCTTCCGCATTGACGGCCGCCGCAAAGAAATCCGCCACAAGGATGAGGTGCTGGAGCTCTCGCCTACCGAATACGAGCTGCTGCAATATCTGGTTATTAATCACGGGCTGGTGCTCAGTAAACCCATGATTCTGGACAAGGTATGGGGATATGATTTCGGCGGCGAGGAGAATATCGTTGAGGTCTACATCCGTTCACTCCGCGAGAAGCTAGGCGATAAGGATCACCGGATTATCCGCACCCTGCGCGGCGCGGGGTACCGGGTGGACCTTGTATGATTGCCCGGACCAGGGGCTTCTTCAGCAAACTTCAGGCACCGCGATCCCTGCGCAAACAGCTGCTGGCCACCTCGCTGTTAATCCTGTCCGTATTGCTGATTCTGATCGGGGTACTCCAGTATGCTCTGATGCGGAATTTCATCTACAGCAACCGTGCGGAGGCGATGGAAACCCAGATGCGTTCCGTACCGCGCGAATTCTATTACATCAATCTTAATAATCCGCTGAACAACCCGGCAGTTGAGAACAGCAGTGCCGGAGACAGCACCCAGAGTGGAGCAGCAAACGGAGCTTCTGGCGGCACCTATGCTCCCGGCAATACTGCCAGTATGAATCCGGGCCAGAACAGCAGCCCCCAGAGCGGAACTCCCGGCGGAATGGGGACGGACACCGCTAATATGAGTCCGGACAATAGGCGTTTCTATGGGGACCGCCGCCCGCTGCTGCTGGACGCTCATACCACAATAGCTATCTACAGCTCTGACGGCACCTTCAAGGATCTGCAGGAAGAGACCCTGTCTACTTCAGCAGCACCAAGAATGAGCAACGAGGAGTACAACAGCCTGCTGAAGCAGTCATCCGATAAGGCAACCGGGAAATACAGGCTGATTACCGCAGCAGACGGCAACGAGCATTTGGCAGTTTTCATGAATCTCGGCAGACCAGGCGCCAATAAAATGCTGCTCCAGATGAGTGTCGAAACTGGACCGCTTAGAGATGTAATCATGCAGCAGCTGCTTATTTTTGGTGCATTATCAGTGGTCGCTCTGCTGGCGGGACTCTTCCTGTACTTACCCGCGCTGCGCAAAACGCTGATTCCCTTGTCCAATATGGGCGAATCCGCCCAAAGCATCGACGCCGGCAATCTGGATGTGCGTTTCCCTGTAGATCAGGGACAGCTTGAGGTCGACAAGCTCTCCCAGTCGTTTAACGGAATGCTGGAGCGTCTGGAGATTTCTTTTCACAATGAACGTGAGGCTAAAGAACAGATGCGCCGGTTCGCGGCAGATGCCTCCCATGAGCTAAGAACCCCGCTGACCTCAATATACGGATTTCTGGAGGTATTGCTCCGGGGAGCAGCCGATAACCGGGACCAGCTCTATAGTGCGCTCAACAGCATGCATGGAGAAGCCAAACGGATCAACAAGCTGGTGGAGGATTTGCTGCTGCTCGCCCGTATGGATGGTGCTCCGCAGCTGAGGGTTAAGAATCTGCTGCTCGGAGAGATGATTGACGAGATGCAGCCGCAGCTGCTGGTGCTGGCCGGCAAACGAAAGGTGAACTTCGATATTTCTTATGGCGTACGCGGCCCTGTTGATCCTGATAAAATAAAGCAGGTTATTCTTAATCTATTCCATAACGCCGTGCAGCATACGGATGAGGAATCCGGAGCGATTCAGATCTCGCTGCATGCCAGAGGTAAAGTGGCTGTTCTGACTGTACAAGACAACGGCTCCGGTATTTCAGCCGGTCATCTCCCGCATGTCTTCGACAGGTTCTACCGCAGCGATTCATCCCGCACCAGAAAATACGGAGGTTCAGGGCTCGGATTATCCATTACCAAGTCTATCGTGGAGGCGCATCAAGGAGAGATTACTGTAACCAGCACTCCTGGTGAATCCACAACCTTCAAAGTATCTCTTCCTTGCCTGCCGGATTAGCTAATGACCTGTAATTAACGATATAATAGTAAGCAGAAGAAACGGCTGTCCTCATCGAGAGCTTGGAGCAAATCCGTTGGGTCAAGTTAACAAAACTTAAGGCTAAGGCTTCCTGCGCGGGTATTATCCGAGGTGTATCATTGAGGCTAAGCTAACAAAATTATTAGGAGGTTGGTTATCTTATGTACGAAATCGCTATTATCGGCGCCGGTCCTGCCGGTGCAAGTGCCGCCTTGTTCGCCGCCAAGGCGGGCAAAAAAACACTGCTGATCGACAATGACAAAGGCATGACCCGCAGAGGCTGGTATGAGAACTTTTACGGAATCAGCGAAATCGGCGGGCCGGACCTCGTGGAGACCGGACATAAGCAGGCCGTGAAATTCGGAGCTGAGCTGGTCGCTGAGCAGGCTGCCGGACTGAGCGCAAGCGGTGAAGGGTTTGTAATCGAAACCGAGAGCGGAGCTACTTATGAAGCCAAGCATGTTATTCTGGCTACAGGTGTGCTGACTGATCTGGCCGCCAAGGCCGGAGTGGAAACCAAGGATGGCACGGAGCCGCGAATCAAGACAGTTATTGCAGCTACTGCAGAAGGCAAAACTAACATTGAAGGTATCTGGGCAGCAGGAACGGTTGCCGGAGTGAGTGTCCACGCTATTATTACTGCCGGTGACGGTGCGAAGGTTGCTATTAATGTTATCAGCGAGCTGAACGGCGCGCGGTATGTCGATCACGACTTGCTGAAGGCTTAATTCAGGCAGGCCCGTAAGATCCCGATATAAGAAAATGCAAACGAACCGCCTTTCAATATGGATGAGAGGCCGTTCGTTTTTTTGTTGCGAGGGATAAGAATTAGGCAACCTAACTAGGCTGCTGTTGGCAGATAAATGCATCAAGTTCCGTAAGCTAAGAAATAACATTTATCATCAGAGGGATAAGCGCCACTATACCCGTTGCCGCTTATCCAGTCTGAGGATTGTTGTACTAAATGCAGGATTTCAAGCTCGGGGAGATGGCAAAGTAAATATTGCTGCAGAAAATACAACATTTCATCGTAAGAGAGGCTCCAGCGCGCTAAATTGTTGTATTTCGTGCAGGATTTCCGATTTCCCCAGCTATATTTCTTTGGATTGTTGTATTTTGTGCAAGATTCCATGTTCTTCATAAAAGCCGGGCGCTATAACGGGGCGTTATGCGTCGGGGGTCGGGAACTCGGGAACTCGGGAACTCGGAACTCGGAACTCGGAACTCGGAACTCGGAACTCGGAACTCGGAACTCGGAACTCGGAACTCGGAACTCGGAACTCGGAGTTAACGATACTGCTCCAGAGTTCAGCCGCAACAAAAAACTGCTCAGGATGATCACGGTTCGCTTACCGCAATCGTCCTGAGCAGCCCTCAGTGCCTCTCAGCCGTAACAGCCGGCTCATCCTACCTGCTGCCTCTGCCAGCACCCGCACTCCGCAGCGCAGTCCGGTACGGGACATCACCGGCCTCCATCCCTGAGAGCAGCTCCCGCATGTAGGGCAGCAGCAGCGGGCGCAGCTCTTCCCGCTGCAGCCCCATTTCCAGCGTAGCCTGGATATAGCCGAATTTGGAGCCGATATCATACCGTTTGCCCTGCAGTGTCAGAGCCATCATTCCCTCCCGGCCGCATATTTCATGCAGTGCATCGGTCAGCTGGTATTCGCCGCCGGTTCCGCGCTCCAGCTTATTCAATACGGAGAAGATGGACGGCTGGAGTATATAGCGCCCCATTATGGCATAATCCGACGGCGCATTCTGCGGCGACGGCTTCTCGACCAGCCCGTTCACGGCATGTACGCCCTCCACAGAACCGGCCGAGTCAATAATGCCATACTTATGAACGTCCTGCGGCAGCACCTGCTGTACGCCGACAATCGTCTGCCCGGAATGTTCGTAGAGCCGCATCATCTGCGCGATTGCCGGGGTTTCGGATACCATAATATCATCGCCCAGCAGCACCGCAAACGGCTCATCCCCGATGAACTGTTCCGCACAGGAGATGGCATGTCCGAGGCCGAGCGGCTCTTTTTGCCGGATGTAGTGAATGCTCGCCAGCTCGCTGATTCCCTGCACTTCGCGGAGCAGGTCCAGCTTTCCTTTGTCCAGCAGCGTCTGCTCCAGTTCAACCGATTTGTCAAAATGATCCTCAATCGACTTCTTGCCCCGCCCGGTCACGATGATGATACTCTCAATACCCGAACGGACCGCTTCTTCGACGATATATTGAATCGCCGGCTTATCGACGATAGGCAGCATTTCCTTCGGCTGGGCCTTCGTGGCCGGCAGGAAACGTGTACCCAGCCCCGCAGCGGGGATTACAGCTTTTCTGATTTTCACGGGTGGAGGCCTCCCTGCCGTATTATTTGTTAAGATGCGCTACTCTGTGCTTCTGCGTACTCTGCTGCTTCTTGCCGCCGTAGAACTCCTGAACAATGTAGAGCGGACGCCCCTTGGACTCGTCATAGATCCGGCCGACATACTCGCCCAGCACACCCAGCATAATCAGCACAAACCCGTTGAAGGTTAGCGTAATCCCGATCATCGACGCCCAGCCCTTAACGGCCTCGTCCGTAAAGAGCGCCAGGTAGAGCACATACATAAGGTACAGAAAGCCGGATGCGGACAGCAGAGCTCCCAGATAGCCCGCCAGCTTCAGCGGTTTGTAGGAGAAGGAGGTAATGCCGTCCAGAGACAGCTTAATCATGCGTTTCAGCGGATATTTGGTTTCACCGGCCAGCCGTTCATCACGCTCGTATTCAAGCGCCTTCTGGCGGAAGCCCACCCAGCTTACCAGTCCGCGGACAAAACGGTTTTTCTCCGGCAGACGCTTCAGCTCATCACAGACTTTGCGGTCAATCAGCCGGAAATCTCCGGTGTCCACCGGGATAGAGATATCTGTCGAATAGCGGAGTATCCGGTAAAAGAGGGCTGCTGTCCACTTTTTGAACAGCGATTCCCCATTTCGTTTGATGCGCTTGGCATAAACGACCTCATAGCCTTTTTTCCACTCGGCAATCATATCCAGAATCAGTTCAGGCGGGTCCTGCAGATCCGCATCTATAATGACAACGGCATCGCCAAGCGCATAATCCATCCCTGCTGTAATGGCTATCTGATGGCCGAAATTACGGGACAGATCAATCAGCTTCACACTTTCATCCCAGTAGCTGCACTCCTCGATCATCTGCGCACAGTTATCCGTACTGCCGTCATTGACGAAGAGCAGCTCATAGGGCTCACCTGTTGCTCCCATTACTTTTTTGATCCGCCGGTACGTCTCCTGAATGACTTCCTCTTCATTGAACATCGGTATAATTATGGAATAGCGCACTTGGGTGCTCATGGGCAGCTCCTCCTCAAATGATGTAGTTACTTAATTAAGAGTGACTTCGTATAATGTTCCGCCATTGCCGCCGCTTGAAGCTCCCTGCCAGTCTGCAGACGGAATCTCAGTCCCGTTCTCAGTGATCCAAGATGTAATTTCCGAGCTGCCGCCTCCGCGTCCGCCGCCCATGCCGCCGCTGCTAACCAGGAAGTATTTCACCTGACCGCTCTCTACGAGCGCCTTGAGCGAATCTGTCGTGTAAGGCACGTCTGATGCATTGAAGCCGTTAAGGATGACCACCGACTCGCCCTCGTCGATAATATAAGCACCTGCCGTTCCATAATCCATAGCTGCGAACAGGTATTTCTCACCGGTGTTGTTTTCTTTAAGATAGGCCAGCAGATTCTCGTTAACGCCTGTAGCACTGTTTCTGCCGCCCATACCGCCAGAACTGCTGCTGTCCGGGCCTGCCGCCGGAGTCATGCTGTTGTTACCATAAGTGATCGGCGTAAATGCCCAGTAGAGCGGACCGATCAGCAGAACCAGAAGTCCCGTTACCGCTGCCGCATGCACCAATGAATGCTTATTTGCGCCAGCTTTCAGCAGCCGCAGGATAAGCAGCACTACGGAAGCTGCAACACCTGCGGCCAGAACAACAATGGACCAGCCGCGGCCAATGGTATCGTTATAAGGATGGATGATATATACCTCGAGCACCGTTGTTGCGAGTACCGCTGCCGGAAGCAGCCAGGACAGCCAGGATGCACGCTCCTTGTAATAGCTCCAGAGCTGTGACCAGCCTGCACCTGCCAGCGCCGCAACCGGCGGAGCCATCATAATCAGATAATACTGGTGGAAGAAGCCGGCGATGCTGAAGAATCCCATGACCGGCACCAGCCAGGCGAGCCAGAACAAGGCCTCCTTATGCTTCCGGGTGAAATTCTTCCGGCGCAGGCTGGCAAAGATCCCGATGCAGCCGAACAACACGAACGGCAGCAGCCAGCTGGCTTGGCCCGATAACTCGGATTGGAACAACCGCAGCGGACCGGCTGTACCGGTATTAAACATCCCGCCAGCGCCACCGCCGCCGTTCATCCCGCCGCGTCCGCCTTGGCCGCCGTCTCCGCCGCCAAATGCACGCCCGCCGTCATTGAATCCGCTCCCCGCCTCTTGCCCCTGCATTCCGCCATCCTGTCCGGAAGCGGTTCCCCGGCCCCCGTCGCCTTGGCCCGGAGCGGTTCCGCCGTTACCACGGCGCTGACTATCGCCAGCTGCACTGCTCTGGCCCTGCTCCTGGCCTTGCCCGGCTCCGGCCCACGATCCGCCAGCTCCATTCATCGCCGGCATCTCACCGCCAAACCCCGGCATCTCCCCGTTCATTGCGGGCATTCCGCCGCCGCCAAAACCGCCGCCGCTTCCGGTGCCGCCTGTACTGCGGTCACCGGTCAAACGGGACACACCGTTATAGCCAAAAGCCAGATTGAGCACCGAGTTGGTTCCGCTGCTTCCGATATAAGGACGTTTGTCCGCCGGTATGGAATCAACGATCACCGCCCATGAGAGCGAAACTGCCAGCAGCACTGCGGTGCAGGCGGCCAGAGTCCCGGTCTTCTTCTTCCAGTTGACCCTGGCAGCCAGAATATAGAAGAGATAGAATGCCGGAACAACCATATAGGCCTGCAGCATCTTCTCGTTGAAGGCTACACCAATCAGCCCGAATGCAGCCAGTAAACTCCCCATCCGGCCGGTTCTGATGCCTTTGAACAAAAACCATGCCGCCAGCAGCAAAGTAAACACCAGCAGCGCATCAATATTATTCGTGCGGCTCACTGCGGCTGCTACCGGTGTAGCCGCCATAGCCAGGGCAGCTAGCCGAGCAGCGGCTTTTCCGAAAGTAGGCTTCACAAGCAGATAGACGATCAATACTGAACCTACACCGCCCAGTGCCTGCGGCAGAATGACACTCCAGCCATGCAGGCCAAAGATCAGTGCACTTAACGTCTGCAGCCAGAACGTAACCGGCGGCTTATCGACAGTTACGGATCCGGCAGAGTCAAGTGAAGCGAAGAAGAAATTATGGAAGCTCTGCAGCATGCTCCCTACTGCGGTAGTGTAGTACGTATTGACATATTGATCATTCCAGATTCCATATCCGTACAGAACAGCCGCCAGCAGCAGAATACCCAGCAATACGACGTCGGAACCCAGCCTTTTTAACCAATTCATAGATTTATCCACTCCAATCCGTTCTTCCTGACATCCGGTAAGACGCCTTGTTGAGCGGCTTTCTCTTTGCATAGGTGTATTATTGCATCCTTACCTTAACTCATAATGAATACAGGCTGAATGTTTGCTGAAACGATAGGATATAAAAGGAAACGGCAAACAACCCCGCTTAGCCCTCCATGCTGCTGAGCAGCACAACGGAAGCGGGGTTATAGTATAAAGCACGCAGGGCAATTCCCTTAACCTAAGCTGACCTACGGTTTGCGGGCCAGCGCCGTCACCTTACCCAGAGTGTTCCAGTTGCGTGCGGTGAGATTCGTGCCGAGCAGTTTGTCGAACTGTACTTTGAAGAGTGGAGATTCGCTTACGCTCACCTCATAGTAAGTGTATATCTCTTTGCCGATAACCCGCACCTTGTCCGCTCCCTCTTCATAGGGACGAACCCTCTCCAGTGCTTCAGCTGAAGGCTCCTCAGCCAGAAACGAAACATACAGACGTTTGAATTCCTCCGGCTCCGTCAGCGGGAACGGGTTGCCGGCAATAACCGCTTCCAGCTCCTCCAGGGAACGGAGGATCACAGGCACCTCGAATCCGAAGGTCTCCCGGATACGCTGGCTGATCACCCCGGCGAGCCCGGCGCCGGAAGCCTCCTCACTTTCAAATACCACATTGCCGCTCTGGATATAGGTCCGTACATTCTTATACTGGAGCTCCCCAAACATTGCCTTAAGCTCCTGCATTTTGATCAGCTTGTTGCCGCCGACATTAATCCCGCGCAGCAGCGCGATGTATGTATTCATAAGCGTACCTGCTTTCTATAAAGGGTTATCGGGCGGGTGGCAGTGATTTTAAGCGCTTGCGGATTTCGCGGACAAGCTGCTCCTTCTCAGGTACCGGAAGCCACTCCACCAGCCGTGCAGCGGCAACCGGCAGTATCCAGGCTTCAATATCCGCCCGGGATACCCCTGATAGTCTCATATATTCACGGGTATATTGACTTGTCATCCGCTTTCTGGCGAAGCCTAAGAACATTTTGGTGAACAACGAGGCATGCTTAGGCATCGCACCTATACTGAACATGACTACGGACCGTGCAGCATCTGCCGCAGGATCTCCTGACACGGCAGTCATCCAGTCAATGACCCACAGCTTTCCGTCCATCAGCACATTGTCCGGATGGAAATCTCCATGACATAGCTTATCGCCGTCCGGAAGCAGCTCCAGCAGAGCTAGAATAGGTGCCTTCTCTTCCATATTAAGCATAGGTGCTGCAATAACATTGTGCTTCAGCCGCTTTTTCTGTTCTCCGGCTTCACCCGTGCCCGCAAGCTGATGGAGGCTGTATTGAAGAGCCGCCATCTGCCTCGCGTAGCTGGAGATTAGCCACGGTCTGGTACCCATCAGCTTCAGCAGTGAAGGACCATGTATCTGCTGAAACACTATTCCCTTCCTGCCCTCTTCCGCAACCAGCTCATACGGCTGCGGGGTGTGCACTCCCTGTTCATAGACATATGTACTGATCTGGTATTCCCAGTCCACATGATGCTCCGGAATCTCATCCAGGTAAAGCTTAAGAATCCTTCCATCGCCATACTCCATGACTTCCGCAGTCCGGCCTTTTCCGATCACTTTCCCCAGCATGCCGCTCTTCCTTTCCTCTAATCCAGATTAATACGGGTATAATGCTCAACTACCGGAAAGGGGCTGTAGTAATGATGCAGCATTGCTTTCCATTCCTGGTACTGAGCAGATTCCCTGAACCCTACCGTATGATCCTCCAGGCTGCGCCATCTGACAATCAGCAGGTATTTATGGTCATCCTCCATACAGTGCTGCAGCTCATGCCCCAGATAACCGTCCATAGAGGCAATCAGCGGGGACGCCTCCTTGAAGCTCTGCTCAAACTGCCGGGTCAGCCCCGGCTTCACCTGCAGCATTGCCGCTTCTGTAATCATACTTCCATCGCCCCTTTATAGTGAATCGCGGAAAAACTCATGATAGAAATTAATAATGACCAGCAGCACGGCCAGTGACTCATTGACACTGCCTACCTCCAGAGAATGGTTGGCATCATCGATTCTATATACCCGCACCTGCTTCAGGCCGCTGAGCTCGGCAGAGTGCTGCTCGGTGAACAGCGGATCACTCCCGCCGTAAATAACGCTGCCCCGGCTCTGCTTAATGTAAGGGATACTTTCAGCTACGGGAGTAAGGAACAGATGGGAAATCTTCCCCCCCATTCCCGTCTCTGAAGCTACCTTACCGGATATCACTGTCCCCATGCTTTTGCTGATGAACAGCAGCTGCTCATACTCCGGAAGCGAAGCAAGCGCCACCTTGCATTCCTCTGCGACAATATCGATTTCTTCACGTTTGAAGGGCGCCCGCGCACTTTGGTATCCATATTCCAGCAGCAGCAGATCACAGCCGTATTCCCGGGCCAGCTTGCCCGCATATTCCAGCAGCGGCCGCTCGGCGGAATAATTCTGTCCCGGAAACACAACGGCCAGCGCCTTGGAGCCTTGTGCTACATACTTATGTCTGACTTCCCTGCCCCAATGTGAGGACATTACGATGCTGGATACACTCATCTATTCTCACGCCTTTCGTTACCCTCTTAAATAACATTACTCTCTGCCTCCCATTATAGCCAACTTCCTGGCAGGTTGAAAATAAATAACCCCGCAACGCGCGGTCACGGGGCTGAGGCTTATTTCATAGATGTTGTGCTGCTCTTTCTGCGGGAGAGAATCTCTGCAGTTAGCCATAGCATTACGGGAATAACCACCTGGAACGGGAGGGCGTACACCTTGTAGATGTGATAGGCAAAATACTGCATCTGCATAATATCCTTATAGATGAAATCTGCCAGATACACCATAATGAGTCCCATCTGGAGCACGACAGACCTGTAGCTTTTCAGTCTGAATACTTTACTTACTCCGTTACAGGTGACGTACAGGCACAGGCTGACTTTAATGAACAGCGCTGTTACGAAGATAATGGCCGATGAGCCCTCGATCCGGGTCAGGAAATCTCCAATGTTAATCCGGCTGACAGCCACATAGGAGGGGAAATACAGACTCGACAGAATCTCGGGTCCCAGCACCAGCAGATTGCGTATAGTGACAAAAATAATGATCATTCCAGCGATCAGCGTACTGCTCAGCAGCACCCGTTTGGCCGAGCCTTTTGGAGGAAGCGCATTGAAGGCCCCCAGGAAGATTACAATCTCGGCAAAAGGAAACGTGAATGAGCCCGCTGTATCTGCACCAATAGGCCCCCAGCCGCTGTCCAGCAGCGGCTTAAGATGATGATACTCAAATTTCGGGACGGAAAGAATCTGTATGAACACAATCACAATAAACGTAAACAGCAGCAGGAATTTGGCGCTTCTGCCCAGCACCTCAATCCCAGCACTCACCACCCAGATGCACAGCAGGCCAATCACCAGCATTGGGGCAATCATCGGTGTGGAGGTTAAGGCTACGGTCTTGCTGAATTCCCCGAAATTACGCAGCACCAGCGCCCCGAGATGCAGTGCATACCATATGTACAGGCAGGACAGCACCCGCCCGAAGACCGTGCCGAACACAGCGATCAGCATGTCGTACAGATCCTTGCCCGGAAACAGCACATGGAGTCTGGCATAGATAAGCATGAGCGGAACCGCCAGGGAGATAGCAAAAATCAGGGCAATCCAGCTGCTGTTGCCGGACTCCCCTGATGTGCCCATGAACAGTGAACTGCCGCTAATGAATAATACAGCTATGCTGATCGACTGCCCTGCCGGTATAATCTCTTTGCTCATGCTTTCCTCCTCCCTTCAGGAGCGTGCTCTAGTACAGCCTCTTAATCAAATCTACAATCAGCGGGGAAGGACTGGGTATCTCCCAGTGCATCGACAGCGCGAAGGCCAGGGAGAAGGAAATCAGGTACAGGGCAGAACATACCAGAAAATCCCGCTTCATGCCCCGCTTAAGCAGCCCGTAGGGGTCAAGAATAGCTACAATCGCATAAATGACCACAATATAAATGAACATGACTAATCCCCCAGCCTTATGGCGCGCGATGTTTTGGCGGTACTCTGGATCGTCACCTTGGAGCTAACCGTCACCTCCAGGTCTGCGAACACTTCAGGCCAATGATCCTTAACCTTAGCCCATACCTTAGGCTGGTTCTCATGCACATTCTCGCCAAAGGCAAAGATATCGGCATCGTATTCCTGCTGGACCTTATGGATCAAAGACAGAATATCCGCCTGCAGACGTTCGCTGGCTCTTTTCTCGATATCCTGAATGCTTTCATCTTTGAAAAACCCTTCAGGAGTCATCACTTCATCGAGGCCAGTCTTAGTTACAGTATGAATCTGCATCTGCAGTTTGCCGTCAATCATTATGGGCTTCAGCTTAGTATGATTGGAGATGATTTCCAGAGAATAGGACGGGACTCCGTTTTTATCCTCCACATCCAGCACGCCTCCTTTAATTGAGTTTTTTACAAACAGCATATTTTTGGTCTCATCACCATTCAGCTTACCCACCATTCTGTCCCTCACAAATATGGCAGTGCCTTCCACACGTTCGTTCTTCTGGCCATTCTTCTCATGGATACTAATCATCGGTGCTACCGAGTTATTGCCTGACGTTTCGAGCTTATCAATGAAATCCCATATTTCTACAGTCGGCGCACTGCTGGTATGCTTCTCATCCCGCATCATTTGGGCTAATTCAAACGACATGATTGCTTCTGTCGTACTATTCAGATCCAGAATCTCGCGGGCCGTCTTTTCTTTCGATACAAATATGAATACATCCGATCTCGTCTCCGTATCTCTGCTATACCAGTCAATGGCTTTGATAAGGCCCTCTCTGGCAATCTCCTCACTGAAAACAATGGCCTTGGCATGGCTCCAGAACAGCTTTTTACCGGTCATAGAGATGATATTGCGGACAATTTCAAACATTGTATCCCCGCTGAGACTGATCATCTTGAACCCGGCCTGCGTTTTGTCCAGCCCCCCGTTGGTATCGACCATCTCCACAGTAAGCAGCAGCTTGCCGTCCGCCTTGTTCTTGTCGATCGCTACCCCGGCTACGATGGACATATCATCGACCTCAGCATAATTCCAGCAGCCGGAGATGCTGCCCAGCAGCAGCACAGAGACTAGCACGGCCAGGATTCTGCGCAAGGTTCTCATGACCGCTTCGCCCGCTTGCTGGACGGCTTCCGCTTCATATTACGCGCTCCGATCATCGCAGGCCGGAGGTACATATCCCACCAGGGCGCACGGATCGCGGTATCCTTAATATCCTGCGGCCGGATCGAGCCTACCCCGAGCATATAGGAGACTCCGAAGGAGCGCAGGCTCATCAGATGAATCACCAGACCCAGCAGACCGAAGAAGTATCCGTATATCCCCAGGAAAAAGGTAACGAACAGCAGGGCCAGCCTGGCTATAATCAAAGGGCCTGTGAGTCTTGGATTCAGCAGCGTTGTTATCCCCGTTAACCCTACCACAATCACCATTGGTGCACTGACAATACGCGCATCTACAGCCGCCTGACCCAGCACCAGCGCCCCTACGATACTGACGGCTTGGCCGATCGATGTCGGAATCCGCGCCCCCGCTTCGCGCAGCACCTCGAAGATCGTCAGCATAATCAGCGCCTCAACGACCGTAGGAAAAGGGACAGACAGCCTTGCGGTCGCAATGCTTAACAGCAGCAGCGTCGGAACCATTTCCTGCGCGTAGGTCACAAGTGCAACGTATCCGGCCGGTATACTGATCGACATGAAGGCTCCCAGCACTCTGATCAGACGGTTGAAGGAGGCGAAATAATAGTTGATATAGTAATCCTCACTGGCCTGAAAATTCTCCACAAAAACATACGGTAATGTTAAGGCAAAGGGGGTGCCTTCCATGAGTACAGCTATTCTGCCCTCCATTATTTTGCTCACCAGCGCATCCGGCCGTTCGGTATTTCCGATCGTCTCGAATGGGGAATACGGCTCATCGCGGATAAGCTCCGCCAGGTAACCCGTATCCAGCATGGCATCAATTTCCACCCGCTCCAGCCGGCCGTAGAGCTCCTCAAGAATATCGGGAGAGGCGAGACTCTCCATATAGCAGATGCAGGTCTGTGTCTTCGAGCGCGTTCCGATATCCATGAACACAAATTTCAGATCAGAGTTCTGCACCCTGCGCCGGATCAGGGTAAGATTGACGAGCAGTGATTCGGTGAAGCCCTCTCTGGGCCCCCGTACTGCTTTCTCCGTTGTAGGCTCTTCTATGGAGCGGGTCTCCCAGCCTTGGGCATTGATATTAAGCGCTCCGGCGTAACCGTCCAATAAGAATACTGTTTTCCCGCTGACTACAGCTCCGACCAGTTCATCAAGCTCCGTAGAAACCATAATGTCACTGATATTGATGACTTCCATACGGATTTTCTCCATCAGTTCAGCAGGGCTGCCGCTCTCTTCTTCTGTGAAATGATAGGTCATTACCGGCTTCGTAATCCCATTCTGGATGAGATCCCGGTCGATCATTCCATCCACATAGATCAAGCCGCAGCGGACAGGCAGGCCCTGCTTATTCTCGATCACACGGATTCTCAGGGTTCCATCATTACTAAAAATCTTCCGGAACAAAGCCATCGTATCATCCAGTGAGGGACCCAGCGGCTGAAAAGACGAGATTTTGCCGGCAGATCCATTGTTCAGTTCAGCATCCTTACTCTTCACAGCAGTCACTCCTGTCGCATTTCTATTGCTCTGATTATCCCCCGTCTCTCTAACTCCTATTCGCCATAATTATGCTGTAGAGGAAGAATTCCGGCTTAGAACTGAACGGCAAATAGCCCCTGTCTGCAAAGGCAGGGGCTTGGCCGGGCGGGACCGGAAGACCAATTAACGGGCTAATGCGGCTGCTCCTTCCCCGGCAGATGCTCCATAAGGCGCTTTATGTTATGGTTGTCTTAAGTACACACAACGGATAGTTCTGTTATAGATAAAGGAGCCTGTATATGACGCCATTCACCAAAAGAGTGATCACTATTATTCAGTCGATTCCAGAAGGATCCGTCATGACCTATGGCGGTATTGCCCGTGCGGCCGGAAGTCCCCGGGGAGCCAGGCAGGTGGTGCGCATTCTGCACTCCATGAGCAGGAAGTACAAGCTGCCGTGGCACAGGGTCATCAATTCCAAAGGAATGATCTCGCTCACCGAAGATGAGTCCGGCTCCCTGCAGCAGTTGTATCTGCTGGGTGAAGGTATTGTTTTTGACGGGCGGGGTGTGATTGATCTTGAACGTTATCAGTATGACCCGGGATCCGGGCTGGAGCTGGAGCTGGAACTAGAGCCGGAGCAGGATTTCAACCCCGAACCTGAAGATCATCTTCTGCCGCCCTTCGAATAAGCTCTGCGGCTGCCGTTCCCGCTGGCAAGTCCGTTCAGCAGGCAATACAGCGTGGCGTAAATCACGAGCAGCACAAAGGCCACGAATAAGCTGAAGAACACAGACTGCCGGTTCAGACTGTCCAGCACCAGCTGATACAGCTGATGGCGGTCTGTCAGCACATCCCAGCTGTTCAGGCGGTAGACTCTGCCAAGCAGCACGCCATAGCCGCCCATTACACAGGCAAACAGCACAAAGACCCAGGAGAGCACCCGATTGCTCTTGCGGTAAATTACATGCTGGAACTGGTACAGGGAGAAGAATCCGGTCAGCCAGCCGCTCCAGGTGAACAAGAGCAGGGTGGTGAGGTCGTACCAGTACCGGTTCTGGATCGTTCCATCCACGATGTATTTGCTCTTGCGGATCGTCAAATGCACGAGGTCAGTCATAATATAAGGCGCATTCGGGAAAAACAGCAGCCAGGCTATGCCAAGCGGCAGAATCAGCAGCCCCCCGATCTTCCGCTTATCCAGCTCATGCGCGGCCATGGAGAAGAAGAACGGCACCCAGGCCAGAAACAGATTCCAGAGCAGAAAGGCATAGAACGTATCGGTCTGCAGCGAAACTACGCGATATACGGCCAGTGTTGCCGCCGTCATTCCAGCCAGAAGGATAAATACCTTCGAATAATTCAGTTCCTTCATGAGGGGATAATCTCCTTACCTTGATATAGTTCAGCTATGTACAATCCGGCAATATCCGGTTTGTTCTCTCTAATTGTACAAATATGGATCCGCTTAGTCCAACATTGTATGCAGCAGCTAAATATAAAACAGCCCGGACACGTAAATGTCCGGGCTGGAGCTGCTGAACTTATTTACACCCCGCCGCTCAGCTTCCTGGCGACAGCCGGAGTGCGCCCTTTGAAGGCTGCGCTGCGCGGGTAAGCCTCATCAAGGCCTGAGAAGGCGCTGCATTCTCTGAAGGCAGCGTGCTTGCAGCCCAGACACCGGCTGTAATCAATGCTTCCCAGCGCTTCATTGATCGCTTCCCCTGTATGATCATAGAACTGCGCCGCCCCGATTCTGTCATACAATCCTGTCTTCTTCAGCAAATCCAGCGGCTGGCTCTGGATACCGGAGATCATCAGTCTTCCGCCATCCGCATGAAGCTGCTTCACCAGGGCAGCCAGATTGGCTTCGCCGGTGGTGTCCATTAGAGGCACCTTCCCCATGCGCAGCAGAATGACCTTCGGCTGGTCCGGCCCCAGTCCCGGCATAGTACTGTCGAAACGGTAGGCTGCCCCGAAGAACAGCGGTCCTTCGACATTATAAATCCCGATCTGCGGACAATCGTGGCTGTCCGTCACCATATGTGCCTCAACCTTCACGGAAGAGGGGTCGGGCAGCACTTTGGAGACCATGTGCACTTCTCCCATACGCTTCACGAAGAGTATCACCGCAAGTACCAGCCCCACCTCTACCGCCAGCGTCAGATCCGCAAACACAGTCAGCAGGAAAGTAATGAACAGCACCAGTGAATCGCCGGTCTTCAGCTTAAGCAGGTGAAGGAATTCCTTGCGTTCACTCATGTTCCAGGCCACGACCATCAGGATCGGGGCCATTGCAGCCAGCGGAATGCTGGAAGCATAAGGGGCGAATAACAGCAGAATCAGAAACACAACAACGCCGTGAATGATACCGGAGAGCGGCGAAGCTGCTCCGCTGCGGATATTGGTGGCCGTTCTGGCAATTGCCCCGGTAGCAGGTATTCCGCCGAACAACGGTGCGGCAATGTTAGCGATCCCCTGGCCGACCAGTTCACGGTTGCTGTCATGGCGGCTGCCTGACATGCCATCGGCGACTACTGCGGACAGCAGCGACTCAATGGCGCCCAGCATCGCAATGATGAAGGCCGGTCGGATTAGCAGCCTGATCTTCTCCCAGGTAATGACCGGGAAATGAAAGCTCGGCAGTGTATTCGGGATATCCCCGTAAGCTGAGCCGATGGTGGTCACCTTGCCGCTGAAGAATAGAGCAGCAATAATTGTTGCACAGAGCAGCCCGATCAGAGAACCGGGCACCTTCGGCGCGAAGCGCATGCCCAGCACTACGACAGCCAGACAAATCGCCGCAGTCAGAATACTGTACAGATTGATTGTCGAGATATGTGCGCCGATCTCTTTCATATTGTCCAGGAAGCTCTCATGCCGCTCCATATCCCTTAGTCCGAGAAAGTTGGCGATCTGCCCGCTGAAAATAATAACGGCAATCCCTGCGGTGAACCCGATCGTCACCGGCTTGGGAATGAACTTAATCAGCACCCCCAGCCGCAGGACACCCATCACCACAAGAATGACCCCGGCCATCATTCCGGCGATCAGCAGATTCTCGTACCCGTACTCCATGGCAATGGCGAATAAAATAGGAATAAACGCACCCGTAGGCCCGCCAATCTGAAATTTTGTACCGCCGAATAAGGAAATTAGAATACCGGCCACTATAGTCGTGTAAATTCCGTACTCCGGTTTCACACCGGAGGCAATAGCAAATGCCATCCCCAAGGGGATGGCAATCACGCCGACGATCGTCCCTGAAATGATATCCTTGCGCAGAGAAGCAATGTTGTAGCCCTTGAACCGGCCCCACCCTGTCATCATTTAACCTTCTTTTCTTTAAATATCTGATTATTTGAATATAAGACTCACATTACTCCTGCCTGCCGTTCTTGTCAACGGGGTAATCCGCCCCCGGGGAAGCCGGGGTTATTCGCTGCGGATGCCTTCGAGCAGGGAGATGGTATTTACAAGATGATTGTCGAATATTTGTTTGGCTACAGCCAGGAGGTCTTTGATCAGAGGATCACGGAGGGCATAGATTACGGTGGTTCCTTCTTTGACGCTGGCTACTACATTCTTCGCACGGAGTACGGCAAGCTGCTGGGATACAGCCGAACCTTCCGAACCGAGGATCGCCTGCAGCTCATTCACATTCTTCTCGCCTTCGCTGAGCAGTTCCAGAATGCGGATCCGCATCGGATGAGCCAGCGCCTTGAAGAATTCCGTCTTAAATTGTTGAATATCGCTGTTCATGGGACTTCTGCTCCTTATGCTGTTCTATCCATTCTATATTATCTTAGCTCATTTACCGGAGGGTGGCTACGCCGGAGCAGGAAATAGTTAGTCCGGCACCCGGCCCGCAAGTTCACAGATTCACCGGGTACAGCTTGATCTCACGGGTCCTGATCTCCACGAATCCGCCCAGCGCCATCGGTTCACCGAGGCATTCGAACATAATCACATCACGGCCAAGCCGCAGATAACCGGTTCCGTCTTCCTCTATATTCTCCAGTATCCCCGTCAATATGACAGCATTCCCGTCCATACGTATCTCAAAAGCCCCTCCGCCCGCTGGCACAATATCCACCCAGCACATGAACAGCGTGGGCAGCTCAAACTCTGCCTCGAAGGTCTCACCAGCGGCCGCTGCGGCACCGCACCAGGTTCCTCTGCCCTCACCAAATTCGGACGCGAAGAATACCTCATCCTTCTTCAGGCTGGTCTCAATTATGTTAATGTTCATCCTCTTTAGCTCCATCTTCTATGTTATACCGCTTATTATACAGGACATACGGCAAGTATTCATATCAGGTATAATTCTGTGTCGTCTTGTTCAGATAAGTGCTGGGATGCAGCCAGGGGTGCTTGAAGAATTCATGCTTATCGCTGATTTTACGGGATACCCCAAGATCATAATCAATCATGCGTTTCACCTTGTCTGCGAACTTCTCACCCTTAACCAGCATTCCCATTTCGAAATCATGGCAGGCACTTCGTTCATTGATATTATAGGAGCCGTGGAATACAGCCCGTGCTCTGTGGTCATAAGTGATTTTCCAGTGGGAGAAGCGTTCTGTACAGCTGTAGTCATAGAAGGACACGCCATTGCAGAAAGGAATGTACATATTGCCGCGCACCGCTGCCTTGTTGGTAGGATGATCATTGACCTCGAGCGGATTACATATGGAGATATGGCAGGCACACTCCGGTCCTACTTCACCGAGCCTGTCCCAGAAAGCCTGGTCGATCAGATAAGGATTTACAATAATGGTCTCTTCGGCGGCATACGTAAGCAAATCCAGATAATACTGCTGGATCAGATTCACCGGATTTCCGGGAAAACTTAGAAAGAGCGTGCACTCTTCTCCGCCGAACTCGTAGTTTCCCGCAGGATGGTAGAATGGCGCTTCCACCTCAAAGTGATCTCCTCCAAGCAGAAGCCATCTGGCGTGAAAAGCCTCATTCAGCGGCCGGGCAGCCGCCCCCTGAATCCGGAAGCAGCCGTCATGCCACTCCTCCTCCCTGGAGGGAATCCCCAGCGGACGCCCGTCAATCTGTTCAGTTGCCGATTCCCGGATAGGCGTCGCAAAAGTATACTGGTCACCGATATTGAGACTGCCTATAACGGACGTTGTTCCGTCAATAACCATGAATTTACGGTGGTCGATCACATTCAATCCGGTAATTTTCACATCCTCCTGCACCTTGTCCTGGAGGAAGAGGATACTCTCAGGCACGCCCTGAGACTTCAGCTCCTCACGCTTCACAGCCCATTCCGCAGCAGTGTAGCAGGAATAAAATGTATCCTTCAGCCGGGCCCCTGCCTGCTCGAGGACTGCTGCAAGCTCGGAGAACCTTCCTACTTCAAGATTGCTTCCGTATCCCAGGGCGGTGACGGTGTAATTCACCAGCATCCTCACCTCTACTCCCCGCTGAAGCGCATGGAGCAGCTCCGAGGCGATCAAATTTCCCGAATGGTCATTGAAGAACAGCATCACGGACAGATGGATATAACGCTGTGCATTGCGGATCTCTTCCAGCAGCATGTCCAGGCACTGCGGCCCGTTCACATAAGGATCCACCTTGTTATGCCTCGTAGTCTGCGGCGCCAGCGCTCTAAGCTTGCCGGAATCCAGGCCGGACACGGCCGATGCGAGCTGTTCAAGCAGCTCTGGGCTGAATCCGGGAAGCTCCTTCAGCTGCCGCGCATCTGTAATCACACCCCCATGCTGCGCCTGCCGGTAAGCACGGACAGCAGCGCTGTCCAGAATAGGCTCAATAATAGAATCGGCGGCGTCCGTGTTCTTAGCGACAGAGCTTAGCGAGCCGCCGGAAATCCGGTAATTCACGTAATCTATAAGATCCTGCCCAAGCCGTTCATCCCGCTCCGCTGCAGGTATTTGCGGCAGCCGATTGTTCATATGTAAATTATCCATTCGATTCTCTCATCCCTTTCATCCCCTACTCTCTTCCGTAACGTCTGTGCGTTACTGCTCGTGTAAGGGTAAGGTTAGATACCCGGCACGCCTCCTTTATAAACGTTCCGCCTCTTAGCAGTATTTTCTTCCGCCTCCCGCTTCCGATCAGCCAAAGGGGAAACCCCGGCAGCCGTTAAGACTGCCGGGGTTTCCCCTGGGGTGAGTTTATATGCTAGCTTACAGGAGAGCTATAGACCAGAAGGCTGAAAAAGCTTCAACGCGGCAATCCGCTCTACCGCCTCCGCAAGCCGGGCTTCATCACTGACCAGCCCCACCCGCACATATCCTTCGCCATAGGCGCCAAACCCGATGCCTGGTGCTACCACCACATGGGCTTCGTCAAGCAGAAGGTCAGCGAAGCTCTGCGAGGTATAGCCCGCCGGAACCGGCAGCCAGGCGAAGAAGGAGCCGCGGGGCGCCTCCACTTCCCAGCCGATTCTGCGCAGACCCTGGATCAGGATGTTACGGCGCGCTTCATAGCGGGCTACATTCTCCTGTACCGGGGTCTGCGGGCCAAGCAGCGCCGTTCTGGCTGCTTCCTGTACTGCGCCGAACAGGCTGACATACATATGATCCTGCAGCAGGTTAAGACTCTCGATCACGCTGGCATTCCCTATGGCGAACGCTACGCGCCAGCCAGCCATATTGTAGGTTTTGGACAACGTGTAGATTTCGATGCCGTTCTCCTTCGCACCCGGGGTCTGGAGATAGCTCAGCGGCTTCTGCCCTTCATAACCGATGGCCGCGTAGGCAAAATCATGCACCACACAAATGTTGTGATCCGATGCGAACTGCACCGTTTCTCTGAAGAAATCCCCGGTCGCCACAGCTCCCGTAGGATTATTCGGGTAGTTCAGGAACATCAGCTTGGCCTTCGCTGCGGCTTCCGGGCTGATACTGCCATAGTCGGGCAAAAACCCGCGTTCCGCCGTCAGCGGCATCATCTCCATAACAGCGCGTGCCAGCTCAATTCCCGACCAATAGTCCGGATAACCGGGATCAGGCACCAGCGCCATGTCCCCCGGATTGAGCAGACACTGCACCACCTCAACCAGACCGGTCTTGCCCCCTAACAGGATGGCGACTTCACGTTCCGGTTCAAGCTCTACTCCATATTCCCGCAGGTAGAACTCGGCTACGGCTTCCTTGAGGTAGGTATGGCCGCGAAACGGCGGATATTTATGATTCAGAGGATTCACTGCGGCCAGCTGGAGGGACTCCACGATATGGGCCGGTGTAGGCATGTCCGGATTGCCTTGCCCCAGATTGATTACGTCATGCCCTTCGGCAGCAACAGCTCCGGCTCTGGCGACAAGCGCGGCGAAGAATTGCTTGGGCAGAGATTTCAGCATTTGTGAAGGTTCAAAACGATTCACGGGCATGCCCCCTCTTCAAACCGGAATTATTTGCTCAATTCTTCAGCGTTATACAGCTTAACATCCAGCGGTGCAGTCAGGAATTCTCCTGCTTTGGCGGCGAAGCCGGTGAAGTGCGGGCTTGTATTATGGGCGGCTACAGCCGCCTGGTCACGCCAGATTTCGACCATGATGTAGGTATTTCCGTCCGCTGAATGCTTATACAATTCATATGAGATGTTGCCTTCTTCTTCGTGGGTTGCGGCAACCAGTGTCTTCGCGACTTCAAGGAACTCCTCCTCACGTGCGGGATTTACCTGAAGCAAAGCATGGATAATGATCATTTAGTATTCCTCCTAAAATAATATGCAGCAGAGTCTCCCCGAGCAGTTATGTACACAACCGGCACAGGCAGCCTTTGCTGAAGTTTGATTTTCCTTGAATATTAACTCAACGGTCCAGGATTATCCAATATTTATTTCCACTGGGCAACAGTGTCAATCGGCAGACGGACGGATGCATAGCCTTCTTCAACCGCTTTGCCGATCGATATCAGCATGACCGGAATATAACGCTCTTTGTCCATATCAAACAATTCCGCGATCTGATCCTTCTCAAATCCACCGATGGCATTCGTGTCATAGCCGTGGGCACGGGCGGCCAGCATCAATTGCATCGAGACCAGACCGGCATCAATCATAACCGTTTCTCTGTTCACGTCCGCAGGCAGCTTCGCGAAGTGGGCACCCAGAGAGGCCAGCTGTCTTTCTTTTACCTCAGCAGGCATCAGTCCGCGTTCTACAGCCGTTCCGTAGATTTCTTCAGCATAGTCAAAGTTGTTCAAATCACCGAATACGGCAATCATTGCTGCGGAGGTTTCTACCTGAAGCTGATTGAATTTGGCAATGGTGGCCAGCTTGGCTTTGGCTTCCTGGCTTTCGATAATAAGGAAACGCCAAGGCTGCATATTAACGGAGGAAGGGGCCAGAGTCGCTTCAGTAAGGATCTCTGTCATTTCCTCTTTGCTGATTTTGACGGAGGTATCGTATTTGCGGATTGAGCGGCGTCCTGTAATAATGCTTGTGAAATCATTGTTTCTGGTTGTATTCATGAATAATAAGCTCCTTTATAGTTTGATTATAGGTGACGGCTACAGTAAATTAATATTATATTGCAGCCGGGTAAGCATCTCTGCGAGTACGGTGCGTTCCTGTTCATTGAACCCGGTGAGCAGTTCGCTGATGAAGCGGGTCTTCTCTTCCCGGTAGGAATTAATATGTTCCCGGCCCTGATCGGTCAGGGTGACGAGGGTGACCCTGTTATCGGCAGGATTATTCCGGCGGGCAATCATCCCGCTGTCTTCAAGTCCTCTCAAGTGGCGGGTGACAGCTGCGGCATCAATATCGAGTGTCTTTTGCAGCGAAATCTGGCTGATCTCGGAGACCCGGAACAATTCTTGCAGAAGGCGGAACCGGGTGGGTGTAATGCCCGCACAGCGCTCGAATTTCGGGCTGATCCCCTTATGCAGCGCCTGCAGCAGTTCAAAGATCGTATCTTCATCGGGCAGATGTTCTGTCAAAATTAACCCCCTTACGCAAATATATTGTGCAAAATCTTTTTGACAAAGCTTACTTTACACCGAAATCGTTGACCCGTCAACTAATCTAATTAAAGAGGAGACCGCCGTATGAAAATAGCCCTGATTCAGCTCGATATAGCATTTGGCAATCCGGAGGTGAATTATGCTGCGGCAGAACGCAAAATCCGCGAAGCTGCTACCGGCAAACCGGACTGCATCATCCTTCCCGAATTATGGACGACCGGCTATGATCTGACCCGGCTGGACGAGATCGCAGATCGCGGGGGCCGGACTGCGGGGGCCCTGATTTCCGGTCTGGCCCGGGAATACGGGATTAATATCGTCGCCGGCTCTGTCGCCGTGAGGCAGGATACCGGAGTTACCAACACCATGCTCATCTTTGACCGTACCGGAGCACCCGCCGGGCAGTACAGCAAGCTGCATCTGTTCAAGCTGATGGATGAGCATCTCTATCTCCAGCCTGGGTCAGCCAAAGGACTGTTCAAGCTCGACGGCACCTTATGCGCCGGATTAATCTGTTATGACATCCGCTTCCCGGAATGGGTGCGGGTTCATATGGCGGAGGGCGCTGAAGTGCTGTTCATCAGCGCAGAGTGGCCGCTGCCCCGCTTATCCCACTGGCGGGCGCTGCTGATCAGCCGGGCGATCGAGAACCAGTGCTACGTGGTGGCCTGCAACCGGTCCGGATCAGATCCGGCCAATACCTTTGGCGGCCATTCCTTGATTGTTGACCCTTGGGGAGAGATTGTGAGCGAGGCTTCAGGGAGCGAAGAAATTCTCAGCGGCGAGATCGACCTCGCCAAGGTGCACGAAGTGCGCGGGCAGATCCCGGTCTTCTCCGACCGTCGTCCGGAGCTGTACAGGTAGGGGCGGGTAAGACGCCCTCTCCCGGGAATCAGGGGCACTTCTGCTCCTCATTTCCGCCAAATGACCGCTTCCATCGAATTCAGGGGCACTTCTGCCCCTCATTTCCGCTAATTGACTGCTTCCATCGAATTCGGGGGCACTTCTGCCCCTCATTTCCGCCAAGTGTCCGCTTCCATCGAATTCAAGAGCACTTCTGCCCCTCATTTCCGCCAAGTGTCCGCTTCCATCGAATTCAAGAGCACTTCTGCCCCTCATTTCCGCCAAATGCCCTCTTCCATCGAAATGCCCTCCCACTAACCAACTTAAAGGGATTTTTCCCTCTATCTACCTCCAAATGTCCTCCCACCACCAACTTAAAAGGATTTTTCCCTCTCTCTATCTCCAAATGCCCTTCCACTAACCAACTTAAAGGGATTTCCCCCTCCTCCCCAAGCAGCAAAAAGCGCAGGCGAATTTAGCTCGCCTGCACTCACTCATCTGCATTTACCTTCACCCTTCTCGTAGGCACCTGCCTTCACTCTTCAATGACCGCCCTCTCTCCGCTCTCCACGCTTCCCAGGGCTCCCGTTACATTGCGCGCTTGCTTCAGCGGGCATACCTCTCCCGCAGCACATGCGCCGCCTGCAGTACACGCGGATCGCCGTACTGCAGGCTGTAGCCTGTCTCCTGCTGCAGGCGGTCCGCCGGCTTCAGCAGGGTACCCCGGCGGGCAACCGCCTGCCGGATGCCTGCGGCGAAAGCAGCGGCCGAATCCGGGCCGCCCAGCTCCCCGAGCGCGGCGATCGTCTCCGGGCGCACGCGGGGATAATCCAGCGAATCGTCCCCATTCGCTGCCTCTGCATAGAAGCTGCGGATGAGTTCACCGCGCGCAAGCCCGGTGCCGGACACGACAACAAACGCGTGGACGAAGTACGCGTTGTTCTGTCTCCGCTGGGCAATGCCGCAGAACTTGCGGCCGCCGATGGCCAGATCGAAGTCACCGGGGCAATATGACCCGGTGACTTCTTCGGCACGGATCAGCGCCGCCGCCTGCGGATGGCTCACAGCTACGGCTTCAGTAATCAGCGAAGCCAGCAGCCGGAAATCATCGTGAAAGTCCAGCTTGCCCGGACTCTTGGGCAGCAGCAGGGACACGTTGACAATTCCGGCATCCAGCGGCACCGCAGCGCCGCCTGAATGCCGGACCGCCGTGCGGATTCCCTGCTCTTCAAGTGCCTGCATCGCCGCCCCCGCACGGGGCAGCCTGCTGTCCCGCAGCCCCAGCGCCACACCTCCCGGGTGGCTCCAGAGATGCAGTATCGGCGGAACCGCTCCGCTTCCGACATCACGGCACAGCATTTCTTCGAAGGCAAACGGAAGCAGCATATCCTGCCCGGATTCTGCTTCCTCCGCATCCCCGCTCAAATGTGTGAAGAGCACCATCTCTTCAGGCATCCTGCCCGCCACTCCATTTTCCAGCACATTATATGGTTCACTTCTCATTCGAATTGCCTGCGAGTCCCACTGACTACCTCTTTCCCGGATACGGCAGGCCGGGCACCGCCCTGAGCCCGTAAGTAACGCTGCGTATCCCGCTGTATGATAATTTCAATTTCTTAATAAGTCATATTGTAACCGATCTGCCCCCGGCCGCGAAGCCTGGAGCCTATAAACTCTGTATTTGAAATGGCGGCTGGAACCCGTTATCCTTAGAGGATAAGAAGATAATCCCAGCCATAAGATTCGCGCTGAAGCTCATGCTATACACAACCCTTAGGAGTGATGCCGCATGACAACCGAACAACTGACAAAGGACAGGCAACTAAGCAAGGCCAGACAATGGGAGCAGGCAATGAATAAGCTGTATATCAACTTCCGGGACTATAGCCAAGATGTGCTGAAGGGTTTCGGGGATGAAGATATTCATCAGGCCAGAGTCAATAGCCGCAAGCTGCTGACACTCCTGTCCATTCTTGATCCGGGCCATTCGGTTACGGAAGAGTTGTACAGCACATTCAAGCAGGCACAGAAGAAGCTCGGCAAGGTAAGGGACGCAGATGTACTGATTGCATCCTTCAAGGAACGGCGCAAGACCGCCAAAGAGGCGGGCGATGTCAAAACCGCCGAACTGCTCAAGGCGGTAATCAAACACCAGAAGGATAAGCGGAAGATATTCCGCAAGAAGCTGGAGGAAGCGCTTCCGAAGCTGACCGGCAAGGCCCTCGACGCACAGTGGACTGCTTTTATCGGGACACAGCTGGAGCCGCTCGCCGCCAAAAAAGATGCCAATGTGGTCATGCGCGAGCTTGAAGTCGCTTTTGAGCAGAGGAAAAAAGCCTGCAAAACCTTGTTCAAAGGGCCTGAAGCTGAATCCAAGGAAGCCTTCGAGGCGCTTCATGAGCTGCGGATTGCTGCCAAACATCTGCGTTATACGGCTAATGCGGCCGCTTTTGCGCTGAATCAGAAATTCCATGCCCACGAAGCAATCTATAAGGACATTCAGGATCAGCTCGGAGTGATCAATGATAAGCGGGTGTGGCTCGAAACACTGAATTCCATTGGACGGGAAGAGCTCGATGTCGGCAAAAAAACATGGACGGCGTTCACCGAAAGTCTGCGTGCAGAAGTACTGGAAGCGCTGCATCAGAATGAGGTTGTCCCAGTTGTTCCAGTTGTCCCTGCAGCAGAGAGCGCGAAATAGCGGCATTATATATATTTCCGGAAAATACAAAGGCAGGACGCTGCATGATATTCATGCGGCATCCTGCCTTGTTCACTTGCCGGGAGTCGCCCTCCCCGTTGCCATACCTTAAAGAGTACCGCGCACCGCTCCGGCCACTTTGTTCAGCACGCCCTGATAGACGGATTTCGGCCGCAGGCCGACCAGCTTCTCCACAGGTTGGCCTCCGCTGTATACGATCACTGTCGGCATACTCATGACCCCGGCTTCCGAGGCGAGTTCCGGCAGTTCATCACAGTCCACCTTAATCATACTCACATCGTCCCCATACTCGGCGTTCAGCTCTTCCAGAATCGGCAGCAGAGTTCTGCATGGCGGGCACCAGGATGCACCGTAATCCACCAGCACGGTTCCGCCAGCCTTCAGCTGATCACGCACAGCTGCGGCGTTATCGGCAATTATCATAGCCATCTCAAGCTCCTCCTTCAAAATTTAACATTCAATATTCACAGAAACATCTTCAATCTACCCGCCTTATTCCTCTTCGTTCTGCTGCTCCTGCAGAATCGAAGCCATCCGGTCCTGCAGATTCAGCTTGATCTGATTCAGCTCAACCAGCTGGCGTTCAATCTCCTCCAGCTTGCTGCGGTACAGCGGCATCACTTCCGCACAGAACGCCTCTTTATTCTTCAGAACACAGTGCAGGAATCCTGCAATCTCTTCTGTCGACAGGCCCAGATTCAAATACAGCTTGATCGTTTCCACCGTATCCACGGCAAGCGGCGAATATTCACGGTAGCCGTTGTCCTGGCGCAGCGGTTTGATCAGTCCCTGACGCTCATAATATCGCAATGAACGGACGCTTACGCCCGTAAGTGTGGCTAGTTCACCTATTTTCATGGCAGTCTCCCCGGGGTTCATGAGAAATGGTCTGCTCTCAGTATAAACCCTGACACTAGTGTCAGGGTCAAGGTGTTTTTTTAGAATAAATAAAAGAAACCAGCCTAAGCATAGCTTAAGCCGGTCTCCACATTATCTTACAGCAGTCCTGCTGCCCATAACCCGCCTCTGCGGATCATCCGGCGGAACGGCTCCACCGAGAAGGAAGGCAGATGATGGCCGGGCATCAGGTAGACTACCCGCCCTTGTCCGAATTCATGGCACCAAGCCGCCTGCCTCATCGCCCCTCCATGGGGATATTCTGCAAGAATCGTGGACTCGAAATGCGGCTGCTGCTCGAAATAGTAAGGTTCATCCTCGATAACAAAGTCATTGATGCCCTGCATAATAGGGTGCTCCCGGGCGGGAATCGTCATATGCAGCGCGGTATAATCCGGATGGTGGGTGAAATGGGCACCCAGCATCGCGCCTAACTCCTGATTGCGCTGCAGGGAGATCCCGTTATGCACTACAAGCAGACCGCCGCCGCCAGCCACATAAGACAGCAGTGCGCCGCTCTGCGCAGCGGATAATTTCTCATCAGAGAATTCAGTATAGGAGACCACCAGCCTGCAGTCCGATAACTGTTCCTTGTTCATCAGCCCGTAATCCTCAGTCGATACGACCTGAAATTCCGGGTCCAGCAGCTGCTCAATCTCGCGGTCAACTCCGGCGAACGGATGATACTTAACTTCGGTATAGCTGCCAAACGCAAGTGCTTTGAAGGAAGACATAAGATTCACACCTCTCTTGTGCAAAGTTAATTATCTATTATTGCTTAATCCATTATCCCACAAAAGTCCGCTGCTGTTACCAGGGCCAGAGATTGCCGTCCAGATCGATGTACACCGGTTCCTCGCCCAGATATTTCTTATGATCCTGTACGATATTCATAATCTTATACGCTGATTCCTCCGGAGGAATCGGCGCTTCCATATTCTTCTCTCCGCTCATATAAGACTGCAGCCAGCCGGGATGAAAGACCATCACCTGTCCGCCCAGCTTACGCAGATGATTGTGCATCAGCGAGGACTGCATATTCAGCGCCGCCTTCGACATGCAGTAGCCGTACATGTTAATCCTTTTGTTCCGGCTGATGCTGCCTGCCTCTGAGGAGATGTTAATAATCAGCCGCTGCTTGCCCTGCAGAAGCAATCCCATGAGCGCATTGCTTACTCTGAGCGCGCCGAGCGTATTCACATTATAGAGATGCGCCATGGCCTCATCATCCATATCCACGAGCATGGTAGCATTATCAGCCTGGTGGATAATACCTGCATTGTTGATAATAATATCGATATGTCCCGTACTGCCGGCAATACTCCGCGCTGCTTCCTTCACGCTCTCTGCGCTGCCGATATCAAGAGGGACCAGCATTAGCGTATCCTGGTATTGCCCTTTCAAAGCCTCCAGCGCTTCCACTTCCGGTAAATACCGGCCGGCAAAAACTGTGTATTTATTCTCCAGAAGAAAGCGTACCAGATAAAACCCGAGCCCGCGGTCGGCACCGGTTACAAAAGCGACCCTTGTCATGAATTGCACACCCCTCATACCTGCTTATTTATGCGCAGAGCGTTGCTGCATCACTCTCACATTAGCACGGCAATATGTCTTAATCAACATCCCGTAAGGGAGGGGGATAAGCCTCCTGAACATTCTTTTGCTTTAATTTTGAACTATGTTACAATCAAGAATAATAGTTGTTAACAACACAATTGTTGACAACAGGCTTACTAAATTATATCCCAGGAAGGTGATCCTCTGATGTCTATTCAACAAATCCATACCTTGGATGAACTGCAACAATATGTAGGGCAACCCGGCAAAAAGCTGCTCTTCAAGCACAGCACCACCTGCCCGATCAGCGCCAAAGCAAACGAGGAATTTCAGGCCTATACACAGGATTCCGATACTCCCGCTGCCATTGTACATGTAATCGAAGACCGTCCGATCTCCAATCAGATTGCCGAGGATTTCGGGATTAAGCATGAATCACCGCAGATTTTCCTGCTGGAGGATGGTGAGGTCCGCTGGAACACTTCCCACTGGAAAATCACCCGTGGCGCCATCAAGGAAGCTGTGGAGCAATGAGCAAGAACATAATCATCTATTCCACATCGGGATGCAGCGACTGCAATCAGGTGAAGCAGCTGCTTGAGAGCAAGGGCATTGCCTTCGAAGTCAGAGATGTGATGACCAGTACTGTCTATCAGGAAGAAGTCGAGAAGCTGGGCTTCATGGGTGTTCCAGTCACCGTAGCCGGAAACCGGGCTGTCAAAGGCTTCAACCTTCCTGAGCTTCAGGAGCTTATTGAAGCAGCTGTTCACTAATGAATAATACCAATTATGCAAAATGGTGCCGCCCTCTTTACAGGGCCGGCACCATTTTTGTTGTTTAGATCAATCAGACAGGGAATGTAACCCCCGTCATAGCCTCACTCAGTTCCCACAGCCGCAGGGCGTTGCCCGGATCGATCGCCCAGGCCTGTACGCCCGGCTGTTGCGAATCCCCTGACTCCGCAACAGGAGCGATGTCAGCATCCTCGCAGTACACGCCGCCCTCACCTTCGAGCTGCGGGCTCACCGCGCACCACACACTGGTCGCGGCTCCCTGCTGCACCGTCTTCATATGACTCGTCTGCCCGGCCGGAATGCGGTTGCCCGCTTCATCCAGCGCCCCCATGGCGCGCAGCTCGTCATAAGACAGATGCCGGGCCAGATCGGTCAGGATGCTGCCGGGATGCACTGAGAATGCCCGGACACCCTGCGCTTGCCCGCGTTTGTCCAGTTCAAGGGCGAACAGCACATTGGCGGTCTTCGACTGGCCGTAGGCTGTCCATTTCTCATAGGCCCGGCGCTCAAAATTCACGTCTGCGAAATCAACACCGGCAATACGGTGGCCGCGTGAAGATACGGAGACCACCCGAGCGCCTCCCGCCTTCACCAGCGCAGGCCAGAGCCGGGCCGCCAGCCGGAAATGCCCCAGATGGTTGGTCGCGAACTGCACTTCGTACCCGCGGGCATCCCGGGCCAGCGGAGAGGCCATAATGCCTGCACTGTGAATGAGGATATCCAGCGGCCGGCCGGAGTCCAGGAACCGCTGCGCGAAGGCATCAACCGATGCCGGGTCCAGCAAATCCAGCGCCTCCAGCTGGACTCCAGGAATGCCGGCAAGGGCAAGCCGGGCCTTCTCCGGTGTCCGCACCGGTACTATCACAGTGGCCCCCGCTGCAGCCAGGACACGCGTGGTCTCCAGGCCCAGGCCGGAGTAGCCGCCGGTCACGACCGCTATTTTACCGCTCAGATTATGGCCTTGGATTACTTCCTCTGCCGTAGTGTCCGGGCCAAATCCGGAAGGAATCGGGCGCTGCTTAACTGTCACGTTATTCAACTCTTTGTTCATCTCTTGATTTACCCCAGTATTCATTCTTCGTTCCTCCTCTGTTCCATTTCCGCGATGAACTTGCCGTCCTTTATCTCCCGGAAGTTCTTCAGCTTGTATTTCATAAGCTCCAGCGCCGCCGTCAGTTCTGCGAGCTGCTCTTCAATCAGCGTTTTATGCACGTCCAGCACACTGTAGCATTCCTCGTAGTCCTCTTCCGCTGAAGCCCGGATATATTCTTGAATGGTGCGCAGCGGCATATGGGTTCTTTTGAGAATAGCGACGAAGTGCACCCGGTCCAGCTCACGCCTGCTGTATGCCCGCTGGCCGTTCTCCTTGCGGCTTGCCGGGGGGAGCAGCTTGATTTTCTCATAATAGCGGATGGTATCCTGGCTGAGTCCTGTCCGCTCTGCTACCTCGGCGATCGTATAAACAGGCTCCATTGGCTGCTGGCCTCCTTCTTGGCCTGGCTTTCAGGCTTGGTACTTTATTGACAGTCTGCCCTTACAGAATCAAATGATAATCCCTGGAGTATGGTCCAAGTCAAGCAGGCAGGAAACGGAAAATCACCCCTCTGCAGTGAATCGTTTGCGACGGCTGAAAGTGCAGCTTTTCATAGAATCAGGCTCTAATGCAGGAACAATTTGTAAACATTCATAATTACCTTAATAGCGCATCTACAACTCCAATTATGTATCAGGTAACGCTTACTTTAGCTTCAAACTCTCTGCATCTTCTGTTTACTCATCCTTACGACGATTTACGAAATCATGATCCAAGCTTTAATTCCAAATAAATCATAAGAAATCCAGGAACAACCCCGCCGCTGTCTCACAAAAATAAAAAACGGCGATTGAGCGAGATAAACGGATGATAATCGGCCACATATATGGTTTTAGTCTTAAATATTCATCACCAGGCAGCAATTTATTGCAAATCCGGCGCAGAAGCACTCTTTTCCATTTTTACAAAGACAATCCTGAAAGGGTATGATTCGTGTTGAAAGTTACTAGTAGAAATGTGAATGCACGCTGAATTTCCGCCAAGCGGAAAACGGGGGAACCATCAGGCCGCAGGCCTACTTGGGGTGAATCCGAAGGGGACTATAATTGCGCAGTCTCAAAAGGTAGGGCGACTCTCACCGTCCGAATCCGACAGCTAACCTCGTAAGCGTAAAGAGAGAGATCCTTGATCCGCGACGTTTTTGCATCAGGCTTCTTACGCCTGTTCCAAACCGCAGCAGAGGTCCTCCTCTGCCTGCGGTTTTTTGCGCGCTTATTCCGGCAGATCAGCATTCCGGCATACTGATCAACTACATAACCAAACTACAAATCGCACACATTCAGGAAGGAACGTGTCCACATGCCAGACCCATTATCGTCCAAGGCAGCTGCCGCTGCCGGATTCACCAGCTATATTGAGCAATACAGCGGAACCGTATATGCGCTGAGCTGTCTGCTGCTGGAGAAGGGCGCCCGCGCCGATCAAGCCGCAACCGCCACTTTCGCGGCACTCTATGAGCCTTGGCTGAAGGGCAGCACCCAAGCAGATGCTTTCTCCATTGCCGCCTACAGGGAGTGCATCCGGCAGTGCTCTCTGGTGGCTCAAGACCGCAGCCGCTGCTCTTCTGCCCTGCTCACCTGGGAGGATCAGATCGCCAGCGCCTTATGGTACGGCATCCAGCTGCCGCTGCCTGAGATCAGCCTCATCCTGCAGCGGAGCGTCCCTGAGCTAAAAGTGCAGCTTAGAGGGATACGCGAACAGATGGCGGCTGTGCGGTCAGCTGTCCCGCGTCCGTCGGCGGGATAGGGGGTCTGGGTGGGGTCTGGAACAATAGCTTCAACCATGCTGCTGCGATCCATGCGGACTGTAGATTCGTTATTTCACCCAATCAGGCCAATCAGCGATCCATGCGGACTCAGAGGCCCTTAACTAACCAGTTTCGCCTCATTTTGAGCTCCAAAGAACAATATAAGAGTTCCTGAGTCCGCTACGGGCGGAAAAGAAGTCTTTTTCACCAAATAGGGGCTTCTCAGTCCGCAGCGTATAAATGCTTGACAATAACGAAAAACCGCGGCTTCCGCCACGGCTCTATCTGCTCTCAGTGCCAGCTTAATAACAGCAATGGCACTTGTCTTTGAATTCACTAATCGCTCTACACTATTCTTACTATGCTATCCGTTCCAGTTCCAGAAATCAGCGCTTGCCCTTGCCGCCCTTGGCGAACCGCCAGAAGGCCATGCAGCACCCGAGCAATCCGACGCCGAGCAGGATGGTCTGCAGTGCCCCCAGCCAGGTTGATTTGTCCGACGGGATCAGGCTGCTGATAATGATCAGCAGGATGGAGACCGCGACCAGCACGGGGGTTTGTCTACTTTTCTTCACAAAAAATCACCACTCCTAATTACTAATATTACTAAGGTACACTATCTGCGGCGTTTTAACCAGTTTGGGGTGGGTCCGCATATATAAATGATTAAAAAGACGGAATTTTTCCAGGCTCTGGCAATCTTAGAGACTTGTAGATCAGCGCTTTTTAATCTCATAATCTTTATTTATTTTCTCTTTTCAAAACTATATTATTTGTATTTGAATTCGGTTAGTACGGCCAATCCTCCTCTTCCAATCTCCTACTCCAATGGTATAATTACCCTATGTTTTTGTGTATAAAAAATCACTGTACGATAGCGATCTGTAGGAGGACTCATATTGGATCGGAAAACTTCCAAAGAATTAAATTCCCGTAATAATTATTATTTCCCAAAAAGAAGAATTCTTCATAGAAAAATTGTGGCAGGGCTATTAGAGGGATATCCATCGCAATCAGCGCCAGAGATCAATTTTATGGGCGGAGGAACAGCTGTAGGTAAATCCATGATCCGAGACTTCCATCTTGAAGAGCTTGGGGAAATCGGCAAAGATTTTATCATTATCGACTGTGATCGGATCAAACCTCTGATTCCAGAGTATGTTCACTTCCTATCGGAAGATAAGGAGTCTGCTGCTGACCGTGTTCAGGCTGAGAGTTCCGATATTAATGATATGCTGCTTGAGAAAGCTCTATTAAAGAAGGCACATATTCTATTCGATGGAACAATGAAAGATAGTGATTATTACGGCCCTCTCATTCAAAGAATCAGAGCATTAGGTTATATTGTTTCCGCAGTTATCGTACATGCACCAATTGAAGTTGCTTTCATGCGGGAAGAAGAAAGATTCCTAATCGAAAAACGCCGTGTCCCTGAACATGCTATCCGCGATTCGCACCAGCGTGTCAGCCGGTCCTTTATGGAACTTAAACCCTTATTCGATGCCTATCGCCTCTGGGATAACTCAGTTCAAGGTTCTGCTCCAAAAGTGATACTAAAAAAATTGGACAGAGATTCGGAAGAGGTAACGATTGATTTAGTTAAGGTAGAAGAATTTTTCGGCAAAAAGGTCTAAAACTCTCAGACATACCTATACTAGATAGTAAAAGTCTATTATAGGGGGAGAGCAAATGACAAAAAACTCCGACCATTTTCCCAAAAAAAATATGGCTCGATTTAATGCAGCCCAAGACCGCCTGGAAAATAATATTGGACAACATTTGCGAAAAAAGCTCCTCACCCATAAGCAGAATCTAGAGAAAGCAAGAGAGCAGCCTGGAAATTCTAAGTAATTTGACATCTGTTCATCGGCGTCCCTTGGTGTTAATATATATATAAGAAGCGGCTTTTATGTATTCTATTGTCTTAGTCAATGCCTAGACGTAGGAGGGGTATGTATGTTATTCAACAAAGCACAAGATGCAATTGAATCTAACGTGGACAAACTGTTTGCAAAGAAAATGGCTGAACATAATAAAAGTCTTCAAATAGAAATCGCCAAAAAGGCTATGCGGACCGCCCAGCAACAGGTCGCAGCCTCGAAATAACTGTACTGTATATTATGACGGCCGGTCTGATGACCGGTCTTTTTTATTGTTAAGCAGGCATTTTTGCGAGTTTAGAAATTCGGGGATTATTCCTTACAAATACAATAAAAAGCCCACCCGCCTTCCCGGCGAATGGGCCTTGATCTATGCCTATATCCACTAATTATTTCATGTTCTTAAATCCCTTATACTTAAGGAACATCGAGACGGCCAGCGCCAATACGATGATCCCGCCCCCTATCATGAATCCCTTAAAATATATACGCACTTCAGATCCGTTAGACGGGGTTATCAGACTTACCATAAAGAGCATCAAACCCGAGAATAGCATCATCACGAATTCCTGTTTCTTTTTATCCATCAAGACACTCCTCAAAAGATTAGTAGTCCAGTAGGCACCCCGGACCAGAATCAGTGCTTAACGACTGCGCTTCTGATATCTGCCAAAGACTATAATAGTCACCACCATGCCCGCGATGCCTAAACCCGTTAGCATACCTTGCGTGAAATCCATCAGGTTGCTTCCGTTAGAATGAATTATCCGACCCGCTGTCAGCGCAAGAAAAGAGCCCGCATAAAGCATTGCTATATTTTGCTGATGCTTTTTATCCATAATCCCCGCTCCTTAGATCTTATAAGCCTTCATCGCTTTTCTAATCTCCTTGATGCTAGGGCGCTTGCCGTACATCAGGACGCCGGTGCGGTAGATCTTGGCGGCGAGCCAGCCGAAGATGAAGGTTGTGACCAGCAGGATGGCCAGCGAGACCAAGATCTCCCATGTAGCCACTTGGCCTACACCAATCCGCAACAGCAGACTAAGTGACGAAGTGAACGGAACATAACTTGCTACCTTAACCAGCATAGTATCAGCGTTTGAAATACTGAACAACGGGATGTAGAAGCTGACGAACCCCAGCATCATTACCGGCATAATGGCTTGCCCCAAATCTTCAGTACGGCTGACAATTGAACCTACAGCTGCATACATCAAGGCATACAGGAAGTAACCGAGAATGTACAGGATTAAGCCATATACCAGAATGCTGGCATTCAGCTGTCCCAGATCCAGGTCGAAATCCGCCAGGATGCCGGAATTGTGCGGCAGCATCAGGTTGACAGCGATGCTGGCAGATATAATGGCGATCTGCAGCAGGCCGACGAGGAAGATCCCGATGACCTTGCCGAACATCTGTGTCAACGGGGATGCGCTGGTGATCAGAATCTCCATGATGCGCGAGCTTTTCTCCGAGGTAATCTCAGCGGCGATCATGTTGCCGGTCATCATCACCGACATGAAGAACAGCATCAGCAGGACATAGACAACGACATAGTTAATGGCCGGCTTGGCATCTCCTTCTTCTGAACCGGATGCCGCTGCATCGGCATTCAGCTGTTCTGTGCCTATCGAGACCGGAGCGAATATCGCAGCTACCTGGCTCTCCGTCAGCTTATCGCCGACAATTAGTCCGGTATTCACCTGCTGCAAAGCCGTTTGAAGATAACTCTGCACTTTGTCGCTGATATCCCCGTCTTTGCTGTGATACGTAACCGGCGGTACCCCTTCACCGGCTTCTGAAGCAAACGTGAGATAACCCTCGATCTTCTCGTCCTCCAGCCCTTGCTTCAGCGCAGCGTCATCTGCGGAGGGATAGGCTGTGAATACGACTTGAGCATCCGTATCAGCCGGTGGTGTATATGCAAGAAGCAGTTCAGCAGGCCGGAAGCCCTGCTCGGCAACCACTCCGATTTGTTTAGCGTCCTTGGCACCGTCTTCCCCATTAAACACCTTAATCAGATAAGGAATATTCATCCCGATACTCAGCAGGAGCACCAGAATTAATGTTGTAATCATGAAGGATTTCGTTCTTACCTTGTTCTTGAACGTAAAGTTGATAATGCTGCCCATCTTATTCATTAGATTCACCCACCGCTCTGATAAAGATTTGGTTTAGCGTCGGTTCCTTAATCTCGAAATGCTCTACCTCGCCCTGAGCCATGGCCAGCTGCAGAATGCGCTGCGCTGCGCCAATCTCGCTGATGGACAGCAGATATCCGCGTTCCTGGCGCTCCACTGCAGTGACTCCGGCAATCTCCGCAAGCCCGTTCACTTCCCCGGCCGTACGCAGTACGACTGCTTCGCGCGGATACCCCTTCTTGATCTCACGGATATCTCCCTGAACTACAGTGTTCGAGCGGTCGAGAATCGTAATATTGCGGCATAATTCCTCCACATGCTCCATCCGGTGGGTGGAGAAAAGAATACTGGTGCCCTGATCCCGCATCTCTCTGACTGTATCCTTAAGCAGCTCCACATTCACCGGATCGAGGCCGCTGAAGGCTTCATCCAGAATCAGAATCTTCGGCTTATGGACGACAGCAGCTACGAAGCCCATTTTTTGCTGATTGCCCTTGGACAATTCCTCAATCTTCTTATTGTAGTATTCCGGAACGTCGAACCGGTCCAGCCAGTAACGCAGGCTCTTATCGGCCTCACTTGCCAGCATGCCGCGAAGCCGGGCCAGATAGATAATCTGATCGCTTACTTTGACCTTCGGATAGAGCCCCCGCTCCTCTGGAAGATAACCCATCAGATGCTGAAGCTCCGTACTATACGGCTTGCCGTTATAAAGAATCCGGCCTTCATCTGGATAGATCAGACCCAGCACCATGCGCATAGTCGTCGTTTTGCCGGCGCCGTTTGCACCCAGCAGACCGTAAATTTCGCCTTGTTCTACCTTCAGACTGATTCCGTTGACTGCTGTTTTATCACCGTACTGCTTCACTACCCGTTCCAAATGCAAAGCTTCCATTCCTTATTCCCCTCTCTTCTGGTCAATCAGAACCGGACGATGTCCCCGGCTCCATAAGCTTAGGATTTCATCAAGCTCCAGGCTGCGGCTCTTGATAACCTTTACGCCCAAATCATGAATGCGTTTCTCATATTGATAGATTTGCTGGGTCAAAAATGAAGCCACACCCGGCGCTTCCAGCTTAAGCTCCAGCGCCTGCGGCAGCTCTGCTGCCAGTTCCTCCAGCGCCTGCCCGCCTTCTGCCTGAACCCATATTTCACTCCAGGAGCCGAACAAGCTGTCCTTCTCGGCCATTCCCAGCAGCTGTCCCTGATGCATCAGGACGATATAATCCGCCAGCCTCCGCACCTCTTCAACAATGTGGGTCGAGATTACGATGGTGGCCTCATGCTCATCCATATACCGCTGCAGGGTCTCAATCATGATCTTCCAGGCAAAAGGATCAAGGCAGGAAGAAGGCTCATCCAGCAGCAGCAGCCGGGGCTTCGCAGCCAGCGCTGCGGCAATCTCGAATTTGCGGCGTTCGCCCTTGGACATCTTGCCCAGCTTGGCATTCTCCGGCACCTCCAGCTTCAGGAGCAGCTCCTCGAAATAGCCCTGGTCCCAGGCAGGATACCAGTGGCGGCGGAATTCGGCAGCCTCGCCGGCTGTCCAGAAATTCTCTTCATTCTGCGAGTTTTCCGGTACATAGGCGATCGTCTGGCGGAGCTGCAGCGGAAGCCCGTCACGGTAGGCTTCCTCAAACCAGCGGATCTCGCCTTCCTCTGGAAAAGTCAGCTGCAGCAGCATGTGCAGCAGCGTGCTTTTGCCGGAGCCGTTCTGACCCACCAGCGCCGTAATATAACCCTGCGGCAGATTAACATTAAGCGGCCCTACCGTCTTGCCCCTCCGCTTCTTACACACGTTCCGTAGTTCTATGGCTTGCTGTACCATGAGCTCCCCATCCCCCGTTCTTCATTCCTGTTTCCCGAATTTGTCCTTCACAATTTCATTGAACAGCTCTGTCAGCTCTTCTTCGCTGCACTGTACAGAAAGGCCCACGTCCACTGCGGTTTCCAGCGCTTTGCGGATGGCATCCTGCTTATAGCCCGCCATGGTCCCGTCTCCTACATGGGAGACGAAGGTGCCCGTTCCCTGTCTTGTGCGCAGCAGCCCTTCATTCTCCAGATCCTGATAGACCCGGCGGACCGTGATCACACTGCACTTCAGGTCACCCGCGAATTCACGGATGGAGGGAAGCAGGGTTCCTTCCGTGATCGTGCCCGAGATAATCAGCGATTTCAGCTGGGTTTCGATCTGATGATACAGCGGCTCTGCGCTGTTCTCGTTAATTTGTATTGGTATCCACATCATACGCACCCGCCTTCCACACTCCGGTATTCCGGATTAACACCATGCCCCGTTTCATACGAGATCGCGGCTCTTCAGCCGGTGAACCGTCCACCGGGAGAACAACTGTACCGCTACGATGCCTAGCAGCAGCGATCCCCACATCAGCGGAGACAACAGCCCCCACTCCTTGGAGACAGCTACACTTGCAAGCAGCAGATTCCCTCCGGCCAGATAGACCAGCCCAGCAATACCTATGGCCAGGAACATGACGATGATCATAATCAGGAAATATGCTTTGCCGCTGACCGAGAACTCGATAAAAATGAATATTCCGGCAATGACCAGACCGCAGCCAATCCAGGTAAGGGCAAATGCGAGGTACGCGGTGACCGGCAGCTCACTGCGTATATTGGCGCCGATCGTATAGATTAAACTAAAGTACAGCGTGCTGTTCAGGATAAAGGCAAACAGCATATTCAGTTTTCTTTTGCAGAGAATGACCTCAGCCGGTACCGGCAGGGACCGCATATACGCCAGCATTCGGGTATAGGTATCATCCGCCAAATACTTCATGTTTCTCCGGGAGAAGGTAATGCCCAGCATAGAAATAATGGTGACCAGCAAAACATCGCTCAGCAGCTTCCCCTCGCCCCGGTCAATCGCATCATCCAATACCATTCCGGCCAGTGCGGCCATATACCCCATGAATACGACGGCGAACAGCAGCGCCCACAGCAGCTTCAGCCTGTCACCCTTGAAGTCACTGCGTACAATTACCCAGGCATTCTTAAATGTTGTCATCATCTCTAACCTCGCTTTGTGAGTTCATCAGCGGCAGGCGGCAGCAGATCCACACGGTTTCGTGTTCATTTATCTGTGCTTACTGTATATATCTATATACACAGTATATGACCTGTATTTTCCAGTGTCAAGAGACTTTCAAGAAATTGTATTGGATTACATCCTTATGAGATTGGAGACATGCCTACGCGCCACACCTGTGATATTATGTATAAAAACCAAAAAAGCCTATACATCCAGCCCCGCATAAACGGAACAGCAGATGTACAGGCTTTTCTTCAACAATAGCTAACCGCCCATAATGACTTTCCAGACCGGCAGCGTATGTCCGCCCGGATAGAATATGTACAGCAGCACATAGACGGCCACACCCGTGATAGCGGTGAAAAACCAGATGACAGCCGTCACTCTTCCCCACTTGCGGTGTTTGGCATACTTGGCCTTGAAGCCCAGCGTCAGCGTAGTGATGCCGAATACGGCAGCTACGGTAGCCAGCACAATGTGGAAGATCAGGAAGACATGGTAGAGCGTCGACAGATCATCCGGTCCGCCCCAGGTCGTATTCCCCACGAATATCGTTCTTGACGAGTACACCAGGAAAAAAAGAATTGCTGCGATAGCAGCCGCAATCATTGTCTTCTTGTGCGCTTCGCGTTTGCCTTGAATGATTTGTCTCCAGCCGATAGCCACCAGCACCGCGCTAATGACGATGAACGATGTACTGATCGTCGGAAACAATGTGAAAATATCCATGATTATCCCCCTCGGCACTTACCAGCCCTTATAGTTCAGACCCTCCTCCGCAAGTTCAGAAGCAGGCGCGGACAACTCCGTGTCCTCTTGTCCGTTCTCTTTTTTATACCAATGATAGAACACATAAGCAAGCATCGAGGCAAAAATAAATTCCTGAATGAACTTCATCACGATGCCGCCGACCTGCTGATCTACCTTGGGGGACAGGGATCCGAAGAAGCCGGGACCGCCAAAAGCCTGCAGCAAAGCTGCCGGACTCTGCGGCACACAGTAGCCCATGGCCATTGCCCAGGTATTAGGGTCACTATAAGTAGCATATAGGGGTGAACCGGCAAAAATAATCAACCCGCAGGCCGGTGTCAGCAGGACCATGTTCAGAAAGATGAATCCCACCTGGCCCAGGCCGCCAAGCGCCCGGTATTCCGGCAGGGGATTAATCAGATTCCACCACATAAGCCCTGAGGTCAGGAATAACACAGCGTAATACAGGCGGTGCACCGCGAAATGCAGCATGACATAATCATGAATCGCCGGGATATGATAGAGCGAGAATAATCCGTTGAAGAGCAGTGCGGCCACGATCGGCTTAGCGAGAAAAGCAAGGCCGCGCAGCGGATTCACCCGGAGCAGCGCACGCCAGCACCAGTCAGGAATCCCCAGCATAATCAGCGGTACTGCGACAAGATAAGACAAGGCCATACTGACCATATGGAAGGAGAACAGGATATGCCCCAGCAGACTGACCGGACCGCCCTGCGCCAGATAGAGGGCCAGCATTCCGCATAAGAACAGCCCCCTCCGCCAGAAGGGGACTGCAGTACTGCCTTCAAACCGGGAGGACAGCGGACCGATCAGCACAAAATATCCGGCCGTCAGCAGGAGCATCAGAGCCAGAAACAGCGGGCTCCACAGTTCAGTAAAGCTGAAGTATTGTAATCCCGGCATGATCAGCAGCCTCCCCGGACAGAATTAATCCCACCATACCCAGTAGAGCGACATAATAATGCAGGTTCCGGCGATAAAAAATCCGCCCAGCATGAAGATGATCGGCATCATATGCCCTTTGTCCTTCAGATGCATCCAGAAGCCCATCTGCAGAATTACCTGCAGCACAGCCATCACCAGCAGCAGAATAACGGCGAAGGTGGGATTTACCCCTCCGGCAGCTACTGCAGCAAAGGCGATCAGCGTCAGTACAATGGAGAAGACAAAAACTACAATATGCCGCTGCGGCCCTTCCGGGCGGTGCCGGTGCTTCACCGGAGAGTCCGGAGAATGCTGCTTCGTCGTCATGGCTTCATCCCACCTTTCCGAGCAGGTATACTACCGTGAAGATAAAGACCCATACCACATCGATGAAATGCCAGTACATCGCCGACACATAGATCTTCGGTGCCGTTACCACCGTCAGCCCCTTATGCATTAACTGGCCGATCAGTACGGAGATCCACAGAATACCGAAGGCTACATGGGCACCGTGAAAGCCCACCAGGGTATAAAAGGCCGAGCTGAATGCACTGGTGGTCATTCCGAATTCCTCATGCCTGATGTATACACTGAATTCGTAAATTTCTAAGACCAGGAAGCAAAGTCCGAGCAGTACCGTGACCAGCAGCCAGTTCCGCAGCATAGTGACGCGGCCCCGGTGCATCGCCTGGATCGCGAACACACTGGTCAGACTGCTGACCAGCAGCAGAAAGGTCGCCGCCGCGACCAGCGGCAGATGGAACAGCTCATTCGCAGACGGGCCTTCATTGGTCTGATTACGCAGCGCCAGGAAGGTTGCGAAGAGAGTGCCGAAAAGCACTGCTTCCCCTCCAAGGAACAGCCAGAAGGCCAGCACCTTGTTGCGTCCTTCGAGTGTTGCCTTTTCCGGTTCATGCGGGAGAGTCCCGTTCGCCGCTTCAGCATGTGCTGTAGTCATATCCGCTCACCTTCCTTCCAGCTCTTCGGGTTCAATATGCCAGCCCGGATCGTCAAACAGCGACCGCATGAGCATGGACCCGAAGGTAATAAGCAGGCCAAGTGCCGTAACGATATAGTTATTGAACAGAAAGCTCATTACACTGCTGCTGAACTCATCGCGGCTGAACATGAAGCCGAGACCCGCAATGAAAATACCGACCGACATCAGGAACGGCAGGATCGTTGCCGAAGGCATATGAATCGAACCCACCGGCTCGGATGGGGTCATTGCCTTGTGTCCGGCCATTTTTTCCTTCCAGAAGGCATCCAGGCCCCGCACCAGCGGTGTCTGCTTGAAATTATATTCCGGCGGCGGCGAAGGAATCGTCCATTCCAGTGTCCGCCCGTCTTCCCACGGATCATCTGCTGCATCAGCCGGCCGTCTTGAGGTCAGGAATATATTGGTGAGGAAGATCATCATGCCGACGCCCATCAGCATCGCACCAATGGTACTGACCAGGTTAAGCAGATCAAATTGCTGATTCGGCAGATAGGTGAATACGCGGCGCTGCATGCCCATCAGTCCCAGGAAATGCTGCACGAAGAAGGTTAAGTGGAAGCCGATAATGAACGTCCAGAAGGTCCACTTGCCTAACTTCTCGCTAAGCATCCGCCCGAACATCTTCGGCCACCAGTAGTGCAGCCCGGCAAACAGCCCGAGCACCAGGCCGCCGACAATGACATAGTGGAAATGCGCCACTACGAAGTAAGTATCATGGAACTGGAAGTCCGCAGGTGCGGAGGCCAGCATGACCCCCGTTACCCCGCCCATCGTGAAGGTGGGGATGAAGCCGGCTGCAAACAGGTTAGGGGTGGTGAAGCGTACCTGTCCGCCCCACATGGTGAACAGCCAGTTGAAGATCTTGATCCCGGTCGGAACGGCAATCAGCATGGTGGAGACAGAGAACAAAGCATTCGCTACCGGACCAAGGCCGGTGGTGAACATATGATGCGCCCAGACCATGAAGCCCAGGAAGGCGATCAGGATCGTCGCGAACACCATGGAGCTGTATCCGAACAGCCGCTTGCGCGAGAAGGTCGGAATGACCTCAGAGATGACGCCGAAGGCCGGAAGAATCAGAATGTATACTTCGGGATGGCCGAAGATCCAGAAAATATGCTGCCAGAGCACAGGGTTGCCGCCCCCTGCAACATTGAAGAAATTGGCATCCAGAATCCGGTCGAAGGTAAGCAATACAAGGCCTACAGTAATAGCCGGAAAAGCGAATAGAATAATGGCTGAGGTAATAAAGGTGGTCCAGGCAAACATCGGCATCCGCATGAATGACATCCCTGGCGCACGCATCGTGATGATGGTAGCCAGGAAGTTAATGCCGCCGATCAGCGTGCCGAGACCGGCAATCTGCAGCCCGATGGTATAAAAATCCACTCCGTGTGTGGGGCTGTACCCCGTACTGGAGAGCGGGGTATACGAAGTCCAGCCCGCATCAGGCGCACCGCCCATCACCCAGCTGAGATTGAGCAGAATACCGCCGAACAGGAAGGTCCAGAATCCGAGCGCATTAAGAAAAGGAAAGGCTACGTCACGCGCGCCGATCTGCAGCGGAATGACCGCATTCATCAGGGCGAAGATAACTGGCATGACGCCTAGGAAGATCATCGTTGTGCCGTGCATCGTAATCAGTTCGTTGAAGGTCTGGGCATCGAGGAAGGTATTCATCGGCTTGATCAGCTGAATACGGATCAGAATAGCTTCCAATCCGCCGATGCCGAAGAAGATGCCTCCGGCCCAGAGGTACAGAATCGCGATCTTCTTGTGATCGACGGTGGTGATCCAGTCCATAAGCCCGGTATGCCGTTTAACACTGTGGCCATGCTTCAAGGGCTGGGAGGGATGCAAGGATTGCGCTGCTTCGGCCAAGGTACGTACCCCCTTTTTCAAATATGCTGCTTCCGCTTCAGGCTATAAGGCTTCAGTCCAGCGTGTAACCGGCCAGAAACTCGGCAATGCCGTCAATCTCTTCATCGCTTAGGCCCAGATCCTTGGGATCCGGCATCTTGTTGCCCGGCTTCACACTCTGGGGATCATGCAGCCATGTCTTCAGATTCTCTTCTACCGGTGCTCCGTCCACGCGCGTGTCGTCGTTAAGCAGAATGCCGGCCACCGATTCGCGGGAGCCGATCCCGGTCAGATTGGGAGCCTGGGAAAGATCCTGCATACTTCCAGTCGCATGGCAGGTCAGGCACTGGGATTTGAAGGTCTCCGCGAGCGCCGGATCATCCGGCAGGACGGAATCAGGCGCCTTCATAGAAGCAATCCACTCCTCGAACGCTGCACCGCTGACTGATTTCACCTTGAACTCCATGAAGCCGTGGGAAGGGCCGCACAGCTCCGCGCATTTGCCGCGGTAAACGCCTTCATTCGGCGCACTGAAGCTGAAGCGGTTGACCGTTCCGTCGGGGTTGGTATCCATTTTGCCGGAGAGGGAAGGCACCCAGAAGGAGTGCAGGACATCCTTGGTACTCAGCTCAAAAGCGATATCCTTACCGGCGGGAATCACCAGATCCTGCGCGGTAGTTACCCCGTAATCCGTATATTCAAACTCCCACCAGTATTGATGGCCGGTCACTTTGACCTTAATGGCATCCTTATCCCCCGAGTGATCATTGCCGGCAGCGAACACTGCCTTCACTGTAGGAACCGCCAGCACAACTACGAGAATAAGCGGGATAACCGTCCACAGCACTTCCAGTTTGAAGCTGCCTTCCACCTGCTTAGGAATCTCGTTCTGATCCGGTTTCCGGCGGAAACGGATCCATACATAAGCCGCAATAGAGAAGACGACCAAGAGCACCACGATCATGATTGAGATCGACAGCTTCATCAGTGCAAACGAGCTTTCCGCTGCGGGTCCCTGCGGTCTGAGTACCGACAAGTCTTCCCGCCCGCATCCGGCAAGAATGAGTCCAAGCGCTGCGGTCATGGGAAGAAGCCGCTTTCCAGCCTGCCACGTTTTCATCATTGATCTACCCCGCTTTTCCCGAATTCGTAGATTAGAGTATTTTCCTGTCAATTATAACAATCACTATTAATATAAGTTCGCCCCACTGTTTTGTCAATCGTTCACAACAATTTCACAAAATCATTTTCAAACCGTAAAAAGCTTGTCATCGCTGAATTTAAAAGCGCTTTCAAAATTATCCGAAAACTGTTAAACTACCTTTAAAGCGCATTCATATGTATTTGTGTCTATTAATTCATTTGACTAAATATATGTAGAGTTGCATCCGCTAAACCGGGTATACAAAAAAAACCGATTCCAGCGGCAGCAGGCTGCCCGGGCACGGTTTATGAGAATCCTCATGGATGTTATAGCGCAAAATGTTGTCATCAAAAAGCGGAAGCAGAACAATCCTATCTGTTGTTTAAGAAACGGATGAATTCATTCTTACCAGTTCATGCTCCACAACCATGGTCAGCTCTTCTTCATAGCCTCCCGTGATCCGATACTTCCGGACGTACTCCTTCACAAATTTCTTGGGATCTTTGGGCCGGAAAATGCGTGTCATTTCCCGTAGACTTTCCTTGACTTCGTTATGACCTTTACTTGCCATGATCAGTTCCCTCCCAAAACATTGAAAATGAATGCTCCGTTGTAGAGAATGCATGATGAAAAGTCCGCCGTAACCTTGAAATGCAAGTTAAGAAACCATTACACATACGTGGCTTGCATTATCCGCCTTGACTATCCTTCCGGTATTCCGGAAATCCGCCTTGCCGGTGAAGCAGGTTCGTCGTGATTTGGGCTGAGAGTAAGGATGTCTCAGAGTAAAGACACCTTGACACTTTGATTACCCGAAGAGCCACTTGCTGAATCACTCCTTTCGGGCTTTATCGTTATATTGTATCATATTCCAGTCCAAGTTCCACCTTTCCTTGTAAAATATGCGAATGGAAATTTTTTATACTTTTTAAACTTCCACGGTAAGTAAGCTCCTCATTTTCCGCTGAAACCGCTGCTCTACAATGACTCCAACTGCGCGTCCAAGATCCCTTTGCCTAAAATATAGTGTATTCATGCTGTCAGCCGGGGGAACCTGTTATTAGTCTACCCAATGTGGCAGAGATTATCAGACAGATTCTTTCCTAGGCTCATACGGCTCATACTTTAGCTGGATTCTTCATAGGCTTGTAGGGAAGAAGGAAGATTATTCATGCCCTTCTTCTCCAAACCAAGGAGAGTGAGCCCTTTGTCCCCTTTCAGATCTTCCACCGGACTGCCCGACAATATTGCCGCCGCTCTGTGTTATTTCTTCCCGTTCATAGGCGCCATTGTGTTTCTCGCGCTGGAGAAGCGCAGCCGGTTCGTCCTGTTCCACTCGCTTCAATCCCTGATTGCCTTCGGGGCACTGATGGTAGCTCATGTACTGAGCGGCTTCATCCCTTTTCTCGGGCCAGTGGTGGCAGCCCTTCTCTCCCTGCTGGGCTTCGCCATTTGGTTGCTGATGATCTACCATGCACTGGGCGGACGATGGTTTAAGCTGCCCTGGGCAGGACAAATCGCCGAGAGCCAGCTGCGGCAGCTGTAGCCTCCCGAAAAAGATTCCCTTTTGCCTGTCCTCTCCGTACAATGGAATCAGGACAAACAGGAATCTTTACAGGCTGGAGGAACATCGATGTATCTATTGATCATAAATGCCCGCTCGGGCGGCGGAGCGGGGCTTCGGACATGGCATACCGTTGAGGCATTGCTCAAGGCGCGTGCCACTCCACATGAAGCCCTGTTCACCCAAAGTGCAGAGAGTGCGGAGAATCAGGTGCTGCACGCCCTTGCCCGCCGCGACGACTGGCGCGCCGCCATCGTTATCGGCGGCGACGGCACGATCCACAGCGTGCTTGGCGCACTGCGGCGCAGAGGGGTGCCTCTGGGCGTAATCCCCGCCGGCTCCGGCAACGACACGGCGCGCGGCTTCAGCATCCCGCTGACCCCGGAAGCCGCGCTGGATATCGCGCTGCAGGACCGCTGCCTCGAAGCGGATCTGCTCTCGGGCGCGGACGGGCTTACCCTGACCGCCGTAGCCAGCGGCTTCGACGCCCAGGTGGCCGTCAATGTGAATAACAGCCGCTACAAACGGCTGTGCAATGCCATCGGCGCCGGCCGGCTGGCTTATATCATCGGCATTCTGCATACGCTGATCACCTTCAAGTCCTGCCGCGTCAGCGTGACCTGCGACGGCAAGGAGCAGACCTTCGACCGGGCGTGGCTGGTCTCGGTCTGCAACCTGCCCAGCTACGGCGGCGGGCTGCTGATCTGCCCGCAGGCGGAGCCAGGCGACGGCCTGCTCGACGTCTGCGTCGTGCACGGGATCAGCCGCGGGCAATTGCTGCGGCTGTTTCCGACGGTGGTGAAGGGCAAGCACGTGGCGCTGCCCTATGTCACCATGCTGCGCGGACGCAGCGTAGCCGTCCACTTCGCGCAGCCGCGCCATGCCATCGGCGACGGCGAGGCCCTCGGCACCGCGCCGCTGGCCGTGCGCTGCGAGCCCGGGGCGCTGCGCGTGCTCTCGCCGCTGGCGGCAGCCGGCGCGCAGGGTGCGGCCGGGTCGTGCCACGCGAGCGGCTAGGCGGGGCGGCTGTGGGAGCCGTGGCGTAGCCGGCGTGAGGCAGGGCCGGCTGATCGAGCGCGGGCAGCCGGTTGAGCTAACGGCTGCTTCCACCAACGACGTTCCGGCGATCTAGCCACTGTGTACCCCCTTGCGGACTGAGAGGACCTTATTCTCTCCGGCAAGGGGGTTTTTAGTTGACTTGCGGACTGAGATTCCGCTATCCCCGCAAATTGATCAATATGATGCCCCAAATGAACAAATAAGCGCACTGGAGTCCGTTTGGCAGCAAAAACACACTAAATCCCCAAAATAAGCGCATTTCAGTCCGCAAGGATATTGCACATACTTAACACCCGCCTCAACCCCAGTTACTCACGAACCAGTTCCCACATCCCCTCCCGCTCCCGCACAATATCTGCATTACTCACACCAGCTTCTACAATGCACACTCCCCATTTTCCCCGTAACACCATCATCCCTTTCCCTCATCAACTCACTCTTCAGCCTGCCTCAACCCCAGTTACTCACGAACCAGCTCGCACATCCCCTCCCGCTCCCGCACAATATCTGCATTACTCACACTAGTTCACTCTTCTGCACCTCCAGGCCCCATGTTACCCACAAACTACCTCGCTCATCCCTATAGCTTCAGCCCAGCAGATTCGTCTCAGTTTGGCCCCCGCATTACTCAGCAGGCCAAACCAGCGCCTGACCGAAGCACTGGCGGCATATGACTGGCCGCACGCTGTAGGCATCAGCCGTGAGCGCCCCTGCTTTTACGCGGAGCTGCAGCCAGCACCCCTACCTGCAGCTTCAGCCGTGCTAACTATGCCCGCCTTCAAGCATAACAGGCAGGCCCCCGGATTCCCTCCGGGGGCCTGCCTGTTATTTACGTCTGCCGCAAGTCCAGCTGGCAGTATTCCCTACTCTTCCACGAACCCAATGACGCCATCGTCGAGCGAAGCAATCCGCACCAGCGATTCCACGCGGTAGCCGGCTTCCTTCAGCAGCCGGTTACCGGGCTGGAACGCTTTTTCGATCACAATACCGATACCGACGACGCTGCCGCCCGCCTGCTCAACAATCCGGGCCAGGCCAAAGGCCGCTTCTCCGTTCGCCAGGAAGTCATCAATGATCAGCACGCGCTCACCGGGTGCGATGAACTTACGGGAGACGGTAATTTCATTGGTTTCTTTCTTCGTAAAGGAATAGACCTTCTCCACATAAATATCCTCCGTCAGCGTCAGCGACTTCTGCTTGCGGGCAAAAATCAGCGGGACCTCAAGCTCCAGCGCCGTCATAATGCCGGGGGCAATCCCCGAAGATTCGATCGTCAGCACCTTGGTGATCCCTTCCCCGGCAAAACGGCGGGTAAACTCGCGTCCCACCTCACGCATCAGGAACGGGTCCATCTGGTGATTCAGAAAAGAATCCACCTTGAGCACACCAGGGCCGAGAACAATACCTTCGGTAATGACCTTTTGTCTCAACAACTCCATCCGTGCTCCTCCTCTTCCCTCATATGGACCCTGCTTCGTTTGCTACAGACCCGCAGGCTTCTGGGGCAGCAGGTTACCGACAATCGACTTCAGCTCGTTATCCTGCTTGCCGCTCTTTTTGCCGTTGTCAAAGCTGGTAATCCGAATCTCCGAATACTTTTCTCCCGGTGCCACAGGTTTGAACACTAACTTCTCCCGGTCCTCAAGCCGGACATTGAAATTCATGTCCTTGAACATACCGATTAAATCCTGCTCTGCCGGCGTCTTCCCTTCGTCCAAAAACAGCAGTCCGCGTAACGGCTTAACACCTTCCGAATGCTGCACATCAAAATGAACAATACACTCCACGCTTGTCACCTCCCTAGCTTAGTATCCTATGCATCGCCGGGAGCTACTCCGCCTGTTCTTCTCCGGCCTCATCCTGGTCATGCAATACATATTTGTTGTATATCCGGCTATAGCGTTCCCCGTACCGCTTCTGCAGCTCAGGTCCCATATCTTCTTCAAGCTCGAACAATACCATTTCCTGTGTAAAATGATTCAGCAGCAGCTCCACGAGCACCGGATGCTCGGTAACCACCGCCTGTGCGGTTCCGTCCTCATAACGCATGCCGAGCATACACCAGGAACGGTCGATGACAAAAGAAAACTTCCGTCCACCGCTGCGCTGCGGCTTACCGCCAAGCGGCGGCCATACCGGATATGGCGCTTGGGCCGCGTTGCCGCCGTCAAATGCCCACAGCAGCTTCACTCCGCGCAGCTCTGCCTGTTCGAGCTCGCTGCGCAGCAGCGAGGCTTCCTCCCGCCATACATCGACCACAATCTCCTGAGCCGCGAGATTCAGCTGGCGGATCAGCGCTCCCGTTACGTTGCGGTCACCCTCCACGTTGTAGAATGAAGGGCTAACCGGACCTCCGCGCGGCATTTCACTTTCCATATACGCCAGCGATGCCTGTACCCGGCCTGATATCATCGTCGCCAGCTCTTCAGGGTCCAGCACGCTGTAACGGGCCGGCTCCCCTTCACCGCAGCGTACATAGCCTTGCTGGGTCAGGCGCTGAAGCGCTGCGTATACGTTAGATCTCGATACTCCTAGCTGCTTTGCCACTTCGTAGCCCGAAGCCTGGCCCTTGGTGGCCAGCTCAACCATTATTTTGGATTCCATCTCTGTGAAACCCAAATTGCGCAGATGCAGCAGCAACTGTTCCATCTATGTTGTCCCCCTAAGCTGTCTGTCTAACCCTGAACTAAATTTGTTCCGACCCGCAGCGCGGGCACCACATTGAGCCTTTCGGCAGATCGGCACGGCAAATCTGGCATTTCACGATATCCCGCACACCCGATTCGCTTACGTCAATCTCTTCTGCAGGCTCACTGGCCTTCCAGTCGCGGATCCGGCGGTCCAGCTCCAGCTGGCGCTCACGTTCACGCTCCAGCTCATCGGCCTCACGGCGGCCCCGTTCTGTATCCGGATGAACCCGCTCATACTCCTCAGGCTCTACATCTGCTTCAATTTCCGGCAAGGCTTCGGCGTACTGGACAGGCTGTTCAGGTCTCTTAGCGAGTTCCCGCTCCGCTTCTGTCAATTCTTCCTCACCGTAGTATTGATCTTCCTCATCTTCGTGCTCATGTACGGTATGTACCGTAACGGTTGGCGCCGGGTCCTTGCGCAGCACCGGTTCCTTGCGCAGTGGCAGCTCCTCAAGCTTACGTCCGCAGTGCGGGCAGAAGTTGGCATCCAGTGCTACGATCTGGCCGCAGGCGCAGAGCCGTTCATTCTTCAGTTCGGCAATTCTTGAGCGCACGCCCTCAATCTGCTCCTGAAGCTTGTTACAGCCCCGCGCCAGCTCGATCATCTGCCCCTCTGCCACCGACATATCTCTGGAACGATATCCTTCGTAGAAAAGCTTTCCCATTTTCAAAAATTCAAGTTGCATCTCATGTTCGATATCAGCAATTTGCCCGTTCAGCTTGCCTACTTCCACCGAGCTTTGCGCTTTTTCACTCACCCGGCTGGCACCGTCTTTAATGCGTTGCAGAAAATTCATTGTAGTTCCTCCTTCTCCAGAGTGAGAATAGGCTGATTCCCAGCCGCAAAATAACCCTATACATCCTTATCGCCCCGTGCAGCAGTGGAAACGTGACTCTATCATACCAAAAGTCCCTGACAGATTCATTATTTGTCGTCAGGTGTTAAATACTACATGATGAACATTATCGAATAATGGAGGGATAACATTGCCTGACGATAATCATAAACGATATTTCGTATCTGTGAATCATGGCCTGATTCAGGATGTGCGTAACGACTCGAACGAATTCGAGGTTCTGCTCTCGGATGAAGAGCTTACCGTGCTCCAGGATCTTCTGAAAGGTCTGGCCGGTGAGGACGACTACGCCTTCCGGCGTGCTTTTGTCCCCTATAAATCAGCCGATCATGATGATGCGGCGGAGCAGTTTGACGATGCGACCATTCATCTGTTCCAGTATTTGCATGACCACGGGACAGAAGAAACGCAGCGGCTCATCGAAGAGATGAATGTCCTGCAAAGGCTCGGGAACACGGGCTATCAGGATGAGGGATACGGAGACGGCTCCCCGACCAACAAATGATTCATGGCTTGATATGCCGCCCTATTTGATATGTATGCCTATAGTGAGCTAATACGCTTCTGCGGGGAGAATGTTTCTCTTCTGCTTCATCCGGCTTTGTTTTGCGTCGGGGGCTGTACTTCGGTTAAAATAGAATTACATAAACTGCAGCGCATTTTATGTGAACGCCGTAGTCATCCGTTCCTTGTCTACAGTCACAAATAACGAATACCGGGAGAGTTTCAGTGGAAGAATATGATAGTACACAGGTTACCCTCCACAAGCTGCAAGTCCATGTGAAGGATATGCAGAAGTGGCAGGTACACGAGGATTTTGCCAAGCAGGTTGAGAATTTCAAAGCTTTGCCGGCGCTTTACCGACATGCTCTGAATGAGCTTGAGAATAAAATTGATGTCATCAGAACAGAGTGGCAGGTACGCGACGGCTTCAGTCCCATCGAGCATGTGAAGTCGCGGATCAAGGAACCCAAGAGCATTGTGCAGAAGATGGAGCGCAAAGGCCATGATTTCACGCTGGAAAATATGGAGCAGCACATTCACGATATTGCGGGCATGCGGATCGTCTGTGCTTTTGTGAAGGATATTTACCGGCTGGTGGATCACCTGTGCGCGCGCGAGGATATCCGTGTGCTGGAGATTAAGGATTACATCGCCCATCCGAAGCCGAACGGCTACCAGAGTCTGCATCTGATCGTCGCCATTCCGCTTGTGCTGCTGGAAGGAACCCGCTGGGTCAAAGCCGAAATCCAGCTCCGCACGCTGGCGATGGATTTCTGGGCCAGCATGGAGCATATTCTCTACTATAAATTTGACAAACAGCTGCCGCCGCATGTGGCTGAGGAATTAAAAGAGGCTGCTCGTGCCGCTGATGAACTGGATCAGAAGATGCTCCGCCTGCGCCGGGAGATCCTGGAGCTGTCGGAATCGGAAGGCAGCAGTAATAACGGACCGTTAGCTTAAGATCAGATGTATACAATTAAGGCAGTACATTAGCAGCCTAGCTGTTAACGTACTGCCTTTGTTTGCGTCTACTTTTACAGTTTGTTCAGGCCTGCCGCACGTTTCGCGGCAGCTTCCGATACCCGGCGCATCAGCAGCGCAAGCCCTTCGCGGGCTCTGGGCGTCTGCGGCAGAAGTGTGCTCCAATCCTCTTCCGGTTCAATCACATCAGGCATAGCCGGAAACGGCCGGGCCGAGATCTCATGAAACAGCGGCCCCGGCTGATGCAGCGAGCCTTCTGCAGCCGCCTCGGCCAGCCATTCCCCGGAGGATACCGCAGGGCCTTTGCGTTCCAGCCGGGCCAGCTCGGACGCAAGCGTTACGGGCGCAGGCGTCCCCTCTTCAATATCCCGCTCATTCTCCTGCTCAGCCCAGAGAGCAAACACCCCGGAGAGCAGCTCCTCCTTCGTCAGGCCGCGCAGGGCCAAGGCCAGCAGCGGCTCCTTCAACAGCTGCTGCTTCACCCGCAGCAGCAGCTCTTCCCGGGGCAGCAGGCCTGTACCCTGTTCATCTGCCGCCTGGTCCAGCTCCGCGTCAGGCAGCAGATCCAGTTCAGCGAGGCCGCCGGTCAGGCTGCCCTGCAGCAGATCGTACAGCTCCCCGGGATGCGCTGACAGCTGATGCAGCACTTCATCCTTCCGGGCGGCCGGCCACTGCAGGATATTCAAGGTGCATACCACACGCTGCGCAGGTTCCTCAGAACCTGTCCCAGGCTTGTTGCTCCGCTTGCCTGCCCCCTCCGCAGCAGCGGTTCCGAGGCTCCCGGTAGCCTTGATCATTCCGGGCAGCATCTCCAGCCGCAGCTCCAGCAGTTCACTCATAGATGATTCCCCTCTTTCTGCAATCCGCTTGCATCTACATCCAGTCCTGGCCCTGCAGCTCGATCAGCTCTTTCAGCTCATGGTTGGACATTTCGGTCAACCAGTTCTCGCCGGAGCCGACTACCTGCTCGGACAGACTTTTTTTGCGTTCAATCAGTTCATCAATCCGTTCCTCCAGCGTTCCCTGGCAGATCAGCTTATGCACTTGTACATTCTTGTGCTGCCCGATCCGGAAGGCCCGGTCCGTAGCCTGGTTCTCTACTGCCGGATTCCACCAGCGGTCATAATGCAGCACATGGTTGGCTCTGGTCAGATTGAGGCCTACGCCCCCGGCTTTGAGGGACAGGACGAAGAATGCAGGACCTTCCCCCTCCTGAAAAGCATGCACCATCTCGTCGCGCTCACGCTTCGGAATACCGCCATGCAGGAAGAGCGGAGTCTGCCCGTATCTTCTGGCCAGCCGGCTGACGAGCAGCTCGCCCATCGCCACATACTGTGTGAAGATCAGAGCAGATTCCCCAAGCTCGGAAATGCTGTCCAGCACCTCGAACATCACGTCCATTTTGCCGGAAGGCTCACTGCGCAGGCTCCGGCCGTCATCCTTGCGGAATAGCTGCGGATGATCACAGATCTGCTTCAGCTTGGTCAGGGAAGACAGCACCAGCCCCCGCCGGGCCATGCCCGACCGCTCACCGATTACTCCGAGCATCTCATCCACAACGCCCTGATACAGGGCTGCCTGCGTTTCTGTAAGCGGACAATACGACTTCAGCTCAATCTTCTCAGGAAGATCCTTCGAAATATCCGGATCACTCTTCAGGCGCCGCAGCAGGAATGGCGAAACGAGGCGGTGAAGCTCACGCAGCCGTTCTCCGCCTTCACCGGATACATACCGCTGGCGGAAGGAATGATAGGTTCCGAGATAACCCGGGTTCAGGAAGTGGAAAATGGACCATAGCTCCCCCAGCCGGTTCTCCACCGGCGTACCCGTCATCGCAATCCGGTGCGGAGCGGTCAGCTTCATGACACTCTGCGCCTGTTTGGTGCGGTGATTCTTAATATACTGCGCTTCATCCAGCACAACGGTTGACCAGTGCACCCCGGCCAGATCCTCACTGTCCCGGCCTGCCAGGTGATACGTAGTCAGTACAATCTCATGGCTGGCGGCAAGCTCGGTGAATCCCTCTCCGCGTACCCGCCGGCCGCCATGATGGATATGCACGCTAAGGGAAGGTGCGAAACGCTGCAACTCCCGCTGCCAGTTCCCCAGCAGTGAGGTCGGGCAGAGAATAAGCACTGGCTCCTGCTTCTCTCCCGGCGGCGCATTCAGGGCACGGTCCAGCAGGCAGGTGATCACCTGAACGGTTTTGCCAAGCCCCATATCATCGGCCAGACAGACCCCGAAGCCAAGACCGCTAAGCGCAGTAAGCCATTGATATCCCCGCTCCTGATAAGGCCGCAGGGTGCCGTTCAGATCGTCCGGCACCGGACGCATCGGCAATCCGCGCAGCACATCGCCATGCATGAGGGAGGCCAGCAAACCCGAGGTTTCCATACCCGTGACCGACATACCCTTCCATAGCCGTTCTTCCCCATCCTCGGCCTCCAGGCGCATCCAGTCTGCTGCCGTCATCTCTCCGCTCTCGTTGCGCTTCATATATCTCAGGACCTGACGCACTTCCTTCGGGTCCACTTCGATCCATTCCCCCCGGAAACGTACAAAAGGCACTCCGGCTTCCACCAGAGCATTCAGCTCCTCCTCGCTGATATCCGAATCACCCAGGGAGGCCTCAATGCGGAAGGAGATCAGCTCCTCCATGCCCAGTGCTGCTTGTACAGGGCCGTCGACCCCGCCCGGCGGCGGCTGCATCTTCATTCTCATGCCAATCCGCCGCCGTCCTTCACGGCTCCAGCGTGAAGGCATCTGCACTGTAATTCCCCGTTCACGCAGCTGCTGCACACTCTCCTTCAGGAAGAAATACAGCCGCTCCGGAAGCAGCTCCACCCCGCGGGGTGCCGGTTCGGCCAGTGCACGCTGAATATCCGGCGATATCTTGGCTGCCCGCCCCAGCGCAGCAAGCAGCTGCTGCTGAATATTGCGGTAGCGCTTGCCCCACAGCATGAATTCCCGTTCCCGGCTGCTCCAGACCGCTTCAGCAGGAATCCAGAACTCACCTTCCTCCCGGCTCTCCGCCCAGAACGTCAGCCGCCACAGCTCGCTGTCATCCGCAGGCGGCTCCAGCCGCAGGCCCAGGCTAAGCTGTCCGCTGCGGGCTTCCTCTGTCTCGAAGTGCGGCACCTCATTGCCTGCCGTCTCACTCACGACAGTCAGAAGCTCGGTCACTTCAGCCGGAGTCCCCTGAACAGGGATATCCCGGCTGCCGGTAAGCAGACTGTTCCACCACAGTTCTGTAAGTGGTGAGTATCCGCGGCGGTAATTCGCTTTGAATGGACTCAGCACACTCTCGTTAGCCGCAACCACATTCTTGATCTCCGCCGTCATCACAGCCTGCAGGAACGAATACAGCACATACCCGCCGGCTTCCTCACGCGAGGACAAATCCCCTTCCTCGGCTACGTGAGTGCCGAGTGCAAGCACCGGCATGGACGCCGCCATCTGCAGGAAGAATTCCTTATCCGCCTCTTCCCGGAAAGCCGGTGACCAGCATACTGCCGCCGCCTGCTCGCCTCCGCGGCGGCGTGAGCCCACCTTGCGCGGCGGCTGGGCGCCGGGTACAATCCCGCCCTTGCCCATCAGCTCCAGCGCAAAACGGGCAGCAGCTGACCAGTAGCGCAGTTCTCCGCCCGGCTCTATGCCCTGGGCACGGCTCGCCTGCTCATCCCAGGCAAGGAGCAGCTCGAAAGCATCCTTGGGTGACAGGGCCAGCCCTTCGAGGGTACGCCCCGGCATCCCGCGCCGCGCGGGCTTTCCTTCCACGGCGGCAGCGGCGACCGGATATTTCACTTCTGCCAGCCTTAGCGCAGCACCCGCAAAAGGACGCCAGCCGCTCCGGAGCTCCAGCCGTTTGATTACACGTGTCCACGCGTCCACTTTCGGCTCAGAAGTTTCGCCCGAGAAGCAAAATAATACGTCCCCTAACCATATTGCATACAGATGCTTAATCATTGATGATCTCCATTCTTTTAAGCAAACAGAAAGAGCCAGTCCGTCCCAGCCGGAAGACTGTTTCCTTCTCCGCGAGAAATATATTATGAAGCCGTACTAGCAGCAGTAACTGTACAGCCATTCCACTTGAGGTTATCGCTGCAACTTTTTTCTTCATCCCTTCATCTTATACGAAAAAGACTATATTTAAAAACCTTTCTGCAATTTTTCCGCAGATTTTCTGCAGTTTTTTTGCAAATCTGCTCCATTCGCAGTTCGGCCAGCATTCCGGGGCACCGGAAAGACCGATTTTTTAATTTTTCACAGCATTAGGATAGGCTCTCCATTGTAGCTCAACCCCTAGAACCGCCTATGTAAATTTACTTACCCAATGTTGGATATACACCATCAGCTGGCTGCTACACTAAGAGCCGGATCAAACCTCTTACTCTTAGCTCTTACTCTTACTCTTAGCACTTACCCTTAGCTCTTACGCCAACATTAAGTGGAAAAACGTATCTTAATTTCGTTTCATTTAGGCATTTGGAATAAATAAATGGATAAACGACACTTAATTTAGTCCATTTCCCCTTCCACGGCATGTATGCAAATAATTAAGTGCTCTTTTTCCATCTACTGTTCAATAGCGTGCCCTTCAGGACTCAGCAAGTGGAGAAAATCCAACTAATTCAGTTAGTTGCATTACCCGACAGTCAAAAGTGTTCATTTTCAAGACAGCACAAAGAACCGTCTTCCCCTCCCGTCAGGCGAAACCGGCTCTTTATGTTACAAGGTCCGCTTTACTTCGTTATTGCTTGGTTATTGCTTATTTAATGCTTAGTTATTACTTGGTCATACTCCGGTCATTTTTCCACATATCCTGGATACTCCTGCCTCACCCTATATCTCACTAATATCATCCTCTATCTTCCCCGCGTCTTTCCTAAATCTGTTTACTTCTCCTGCGTCTATTCTCCATCTTCATCGTCCGCCTGAATCCGCAACTCTCCGCCCCCCGGAACATCGGCCGCCTGCAGAATAATCGCACCCTTCTTCCCGTTGTAGGCCCAGCCCTCCACGCCTTCATTCAGCTGTTCGAGGCTGATCTCCTCAAGTCCGTCCACCGCAGCCACGGTGAAGAAAGGATAACATAGCGCAAACCGCAGCATCTCCCGGCGCGGCTTATAATCATGCACACCATACACCCATTGCAGCACCAGACCGCCTTCGGTACCCGTAGCCTGCACAGCAAGCTCCGTATATTGCCCCTTACGGTACCCGAAGCTGTGCCCGTCGTCCTCATACAGCTTGAATGCCGCCGAGAACCCCTTGGCAGCTTCCGCCCCGTACAGATGGAAGATGACCGTCTCTTCCGTGTCCTCCAGCGCATACTGCTTCAACGGACCTTCGGCCGTGAAGCTGCCCGCCTTCACATACATCGGCATGATGTGCAGCGGCGCTGCTGCGAGGATATGACGTCCGCCTTCATGAATCTCCCCATCCCAATAATCAATCCAGCAGCCTTCCGGCAGGTAGACCGAGCGGTGATCTGTATCCGGGCGGTAGACCGGGGCAATCAGCACATTGTCGCCCAGCAGGAACTGGTCGCACAGATTCGTCACATGAGGGTCCCGCGGATACTCAAGAATAAGCGGACGGATCACAGGCAGCCCGCTCGTCTCCGCCTCATGAAACAGATTGTACAAATGCGGCATCCAGCGGTACCTCAGTCCGATGAATTCGCGCAGAATCCCCTCCACCTCTTCACCGAAGGACCAAGGCTCCTGGCGCAGCGTTCCGATGGAAGAATGATTGCGGCAGTATGGGAAAAACACGCCCATTTGCGTCCAGCGCACCAGCAGCTGTGCGGACGTATGATGGGCGAACCCGCCGATATCCGGCCCGGAGAACGCCAGTCCCGACAGTCCCATATTGAGCACCATCGGCATCGCCATCGCCATATGCTCCCAGAAGCTGCGGTTATCCCCGGTCCATACGGCTGCATACCGCTGGATGCCCGCATAACCGGCCCGGGTTAGCACAAAAGGCCGCTCGCCCCCCATATGCTCGGCAAGCCCCTCATACGTGGCTTTGGACATCATCATGCCGTACAGATTGTGGTATTCCTCATGGGTAACCGGACGTCCGTTGTTGAAATGCATCACATCGAGATCCATCGTCTTGGTCTCATTGAAGACCGCCGGCTCGTTCATGTCATTCCAGATCCCCTGGATGCCGAGGTCCGTGTAGTACTTATGCAAATCGCCCCACCACTCGGCGGTCCGGCTGTCGCTGAAATCGGGAAATGCGCTGATCCCCGGCCAGACCTCGCCGAAGAAGATATCCCCCTCCAGGCGGCGGCAGAAATGCTTCTCCAGCACACCTTGCTTGTACACCTCGTATTTGGGGTCTTTTTTGACTCCGGGATCCACAATGGGCACGATCCGCACGCCCAGCTCCCCGAGCTCTGAGATCATTTTCTGCGGATCAGGGAAGTTGACGGGGTCAAAGGTGAATACGCGGTACTCGTCCATATAATGGATATCAAGATAAATGACGTCGCACGGAATGTTCTTCTCACGGAAGGTACGGGCAAGCTGCAGCACCTCCTGCTGGTTCATATAGCTGTAGCGCGACTGGTGGTAGCCGATCGCCCATTTGGGCGGAAGCGCTATTCTGCCGGTGAGCGAGGTGTATCTTCGGACAACATCCTTCATCTCAGGCCCGTTAATGAAATAAATGTCGTATTCCCCTGTAGAGCAGCCAATGGTAAAAGCAACGCCATGCGAACGCATGTCGAAATCGCTCCGGCCCGTGTTGTCCAGAAATAACCCGTAGGAGAGATCGCCGTGCATGTGAATAAGCAGCGGAATAGATTCGTAGAGCGCCTCAATCTCCGGCAGATGCGGGGCAAACACATCGGTATTCCAGTTCGTATAACGCTCCCCGCGTTTATCAAGGAAGCTCGACTTCTCACCCAGTCCGTAAAAATGCGAATCCGGCTGCATATCATACTCCGCATGGCTGGCGCCGCGCGGGTTCCAGCTGGTCAGATTCTGCTGCATAATCACCTTGCCTGAGGTATTCTCCACACGGAGAAGGAACGATGATTTCTCGATAATCAGCCGGATGGCGCTCGTCGTGAAGATCAGCTGCTCCTCCGTCTCATCCACAGGAAACAGATGCGGGATACAGCTCTCATTCATCACCGCCTGCGATGTGGTCAGATCGGGCACCCTTCCATGAAAGACTTTCATCCGGAACATATCATCACTCAAAAAGATTAAGACAACCCCGGCACATTCCCCGCGGCAGATATAGACATTCTCCGAACGTTCCCAGGAAACCACGCTGCCCGGGGTGTTCCAGGTCTCCTTCATCACCAGTGGTCCCATCTTCTCGGGGCGTATCGCCTCGCTGCTCTCCATGCCTCATGTCCCCCTTCGGCTATTGCCTGCTTGTTCATTCACGTATTCCCGTATTAGCACTTCTTCTCTACATATTACCCCGGGCTTGCGGAATACTATCCGCAAATTTTATGACTTGTTGGTCATTTTTTTGCCGGAGATAGTCTTAATTGCCGTGAATGCGGGTATATTCTATGTAGGCCAAGGATGGGCACATACTAAATAACCTAAACTTAGGGAGTGACAAGAACATGAGAAGAAGCAACCCTTATAAGTGGTGGAATCTGCTGCTGTACCTCGGCGTAATTGCCGTCAATACGCTGTCGGTAACGCTGCCGCTTGGCGGGAACAGTACCGGAGAAATTTCGGACAGGTATCATACTTACATTACCCCGGCCGGCTACGCATTCTCTATCTGGTCTCTGATTTACCTGCTGCTTGCCGGGTTCATTATTTATCAGTTCCGCAGGGATACCGGAGGAAGGGATTCCGTGCAGAGTATAGGCATCTGGTTCATGCTCAGCTGTATATTTAATATGGGCTGGCTGGTCCTCTGGCATTATTTGTACATTGAGCTGTCGCTGGTTGTCATGGTGCTTATGCTGATTTCACTGATCGTAATCTACCGCCGCACCCGCAGCATCACGGCCCCCACCTCGGGCGAGAAATGGCTGGTTAGACTGCCCTTCAGCATATATCTCGGCTGGATCTCCGTAGCCACCATCGTTAATGTAAGCATCGTACTGGAGAAGAATAACTGGGACGGCTTCGGGCTAAGCGGTTCGCTCTGGGCTGTGATCATGCTCTGTGTGGGGGCAGTGCTCGCTGTTATTGTGAGCTTCCCTCACCGGGACAGCATCTATCCGCTCGTCTTCGTCTGGGCCTTCATTGCCATTGCCATCGAACAGAAGGATACAGATAATATTTTCTTCACCGGACTGATTGCCGCTGGACTTCTGCTGCTCTACAGCATCTGGCTGCTGCTGACCCCGCCGCGTAACCGCAGCAGATATTAACGATATCGGTGAAAAGACATAAGGCTGCCCCCTCTTGCAAAGAGGCGGGGCAGCCTTTATCATTACTATCCGTTCTGTGCAGCTGCTTATCAGATCAAACCAGACGGCAGCTGGCGTTCCAGCCAGTTCTCCATATACTCTGCAACCTCTTTCCAGCCCGGCTCGGCAATAATCCAATGGCTCCGGCCGGCAAACTCCTTGTATTCGGTCACCGCTCCCGAGTTCTGATTGTAGAAGCCGAAGTTTTTGCGCACCATCTTTGCAGGTATGATCCGGTCCAGCTCGCCGGCAATCATGAGCAGCGGCCCGCGGTCACCGTTGTCATAATTGACCGCTGCCGGTGACTTGGCAGAGAATGGTGCGGCGGCTGCCTGGAAGAAGATCCGTGATGTCTCCGGCACCACATGCTCCCGGTATGCCTGCTCCTGCTCAGCTTTGGGCATATTATGAACGAAGCCGTACTTGAATTCCTTCGGGTTCATCAGGAAGGTTTTCTTCCAGGGGGCCAGGAAGATGCGGGCAATGGTCCGGGTAGTTGTCGGGTAAGCCGCCGCGACGATCCCTTTGGTGCCTGCAGAATCAATCGCTATTCCGGCCAGGCCCAGATTACGGTCCATCAGGAGCTGGGTCAGGGCTCCGCCGAAGGAATGGCCGATGATAACCGGCTTCTGCGGCAGGGTGCGGATGATTCTGGCATAATGCTCAACCAGCTCCTCTAAGCCAATTTTCCCCAATTGGCCGGAAGAATCACTCTTCAGCTCAGCGGCTTTCGTTTCATGATAAGGCCAGGCTGGTGCAAGTACCGGAAACCCCTGGCTGCTGAAATAGGCCATCAGTGTTTCAAAGCTCTTAGGGGTTACAAACGCACCGTGGATAAAAATTAGGGTTGGTTTTGTCATTATAAACATCTCCTTTGTTTTTACCTACTAGTAGGTAGGTTTATATGAAAAAAATATGATCTCACTCTAATTTTCTCACTCTAATTTCCTCAATCTAATTTCCTCACTCTAATTTCCTCAATCTATATGTTATGCCTTACGGCTTATATCTTTGTATGAAGCTCGTTCTGCTTTACCCGTCACCCTGCCGCTTCAAGTATATGACGGGTATCTTTAACTGGACTTACTTTGCCGGGCTAATCTGATGCAGCAATCCGCTTTTGATCATCCGGAATTGCCCTACATCATTAAATGTCCGTGCAGCAAGCATTCCGCCGTGGATGCCTGCCAGTATTCCATGAGCCATTTCTTCATCCGATACGTCAGCAGTTGTATATTGCAGCGGCACCTTGCTCTCCTGGAGCAGCTTCATGAACCAGTCTGTCAGCTCCTGAAAATGCGCCTTAATCTCACTGCGGACCTCTTCCGGGAGAATCGGAATTTCCGACGCCAGCAATGCACAGAGACATATATCTGTTGCCTGCGCCTCCAGGCAGACCTCCCAATAGTTCAAATATTGAGTCAGCTTCTCCTGCGGATCACCTTCCATCCCGTCCAGCAAGGCCAGATTGGATTTAATCTGCTGCCGGTAACGGCCTACTACACTCTGCACCAGATTAGCCTTGGAAGGAAAATGGTAGTGGATGCTTGCCTTCTGAATCCCGATCTCCCCTGCAATATCCGCATAGCTGAAAGCACTGTACCCCCTCTCAAGAATAAAATGGTTGGCCACATTCATGATGTCATCGGCTCTGCTCATTTCCTTCACCTCTTGATTCGAGTATACCTACTAGTAGGTAGAATGTCAACAACTTCAATAATTTTTTCTATTCCACACCCATCCGCAACAAAAATCCCACGCACCTGCAAAGAGGTACATGGGATTCGGCCCGGCATTTCGGGTTCTATCTTCAGTAAAGCTTATTTCTTGCGTGCTACCGCTTCAATCTCAACAAGCGCATCCTTCGGCAGACGTGCAACTTCGACTGCGCTGCGGGCCGGATAAGGCTCTGTAAAGAAAGTAGCGTAAACTTCATTAACCGCTGCGAAGTCATTCATATCCTTCAGATATACCGTTGTTTTCACTACATGCTCCATGGAAGCGCCGGCTTCTTCAAGAATGGCCTTCACATTGCTAAGCGACTGGCGTGCCTGCTCCTGCACATTGTCTGCCAGTGCAGCCGTTTCCGGGTCCATGCCCAGCTGGCCGGAAGTGTAGACCCAATTGCCGGCCATGATTGCCTGGCTGTAAGGTCCGATGGCACCCGGGGCTTTGCTCGTTGCTACCTGCTTTTTACTCATGTCTCGTTCCTCCTGCTTGCTGTACGCGGCCTGCGGACCGCTATGTACATATCATTTATGTCTCATTGTAAGTCCTGAGGTCTGTTTATTGCAAACCCGCTGTTATCTAGTGCTTGCCGATTACATGAATCACTTCATTGGTATAAATATGCACGCCGCCTGTATCGGCAAGGGCAATATTCTTCATCGCCCGGGCCACCTTGGCCGCAGGGATGGCCCGGTACTTCGCAGCTTTGCCGACCATGGCGAAGTCCAGACCCTTCATGATCACGGAAGCCACACGTTCCCCCAGTCTGAATTCCTCCCGGTCGCCGAGCAGCTGGGAGGGCCGGAACAGATGCAGACCGTGGAATCCGGCCGCAATCAGCCCGTCCTCCACCCGACCCTTGGTACGGGTATAGAAGTTGCGTGATTTCGCGTTCGCGCCTATCGAAGACACCGCTAGGAACTGCTTCACGCCAGACGCTTTGGCAATAGCGGCGGCGGCAAGCGGATACTCCAGATCCACCTTCTCGAATTGCTCCTGTGAACCCGCCTTCTTAATCGTGGTTCCCAGACAGCAGAATACCGCATACACTCCTGCGAACTGTTCCTTATATTGCCCAAGCTGATCCCAGTCGATCTGGATCTGCCTGAGCTTCGCATGCTGCAGCTTCAGCGGCCGGCGGACAAGCACGCGGACCTCATCCCAGTCACCATTCAGTAAATCCTCCGTCAGGGCACTGCCCACCAGACCCGTAGCTCCCAGTACTAACGCAATTCTTGTCACCCTGATTGCCTCCCTTTCTTCAGATCCTCTTATTACTCATCCCGCAAAATACGCCGGCCCAGCAGCAGCGCCAAAGTGATCATCAGCGTCCCTACCACAAGCTGCATGCCGTACACCTGCGTCCATTCGGGCCAATGCTTAATCCATTCATAGATCCGGCCGCCCAGCAGCGGACCGAAAAAGGCTGCCAGACCTGTAAGTGCCGCATACATAGCCATATACATCGGCCGTTCCTTCTTCGGCGTATCCCCGATAATGAAGTTGAAGGCCAGCTGGTTGAAGCCCCCCACGCCCATGCCAAATACAATATGCGCGGCAAACAGAACCGGCAGCATCGGCAATACGGACAGCAGGCCCCACATCAGCGAGGAGACTGCGATAATCGGCAGCGTCCAGAGCAGCAGCCGTTTGTTGCTGTACTTGGCGTTCAGGTTGCCCCATACATAGAAGCTGCCCATCATGAAGATCGTCTGTGATACATTCAGCAGCGAGAGCTTCTCATAATTAATATGAAGCAGCTGCAGCATTACATAGGAATACAGCGGAACGGTCAAATTCTGCAGCAGCAGCCACGCGGCCAGGAACAGCGTAGATTTCATAAACAGCTTATCGTGAAGCGGTTTCTTAAACATCGGCAGAAAATCTGTCTCTTCTGATTTCTCAAACGGTACATCAGGATAGAAGAAGAATACAACAACGTTCAAAATCGAGAAAACCCACACGATAATATACAGGATAAGGAAGCCGTGCCCGCCCGGATAGCGGTCCAGAATAATGCCGCCTCCGTACATTACCAGACTTCCCAGCGCATTAAGCAAGGTATTACGGATGCCGAAATAACGGCCTCTGACCCGTGCCGGTACCAGATCGCTGATAACAGAACTCCACAGCACACCGCCTGCTGTATTAGCAATGAAAGCGATTGTATACATAACTATGAAAGCGGTAACCCAATACTCTTGCGGAAAGATGAACGGCACAAGGCCGGTAGATCCCCAGAGCAGTCTGTGCAGTCCGATAAAAGTAACCATTGCCCATTTACGGCTCGGCAGCTTCTGGATCAGGAAAGCTACGCCAATCTGCGCTACATTCACCAGGGTGGTAAGCGCCAGGACAAATCCGATCTGGCTGGAGCTCGCCCCTAGATATAACAGAAAGCCTGTCAGGAACTGCCCTTGCAGCAGCACCTGAAAGATAGTGGCTGGTATCCCCTCAAAGGTAGCAATCTGCAGATTCTTGCGATGTATCGAGGCCTTGCGGACGTCCCTGTAGCGGTTCCGCAGCGGCCGGTTTCTCATGATGTTCATGGGGTGATGACACTCCTTTGATGCGGCTTTTGCTTCATTCTACTCCGCATCAATCTCCTGTCAATACACCGATATCACAAATAAAGTTGGAGCCCGGAATCTACCCATTCTCAGGGGTTAAAGCGGCAAATACAGGGAGAATAAGCTTCCCTGTCCCTCGCGGCTGTGCAAAGTAATGAACCCGCCAAGCAGTCTGGCCAGATCATTACTGATCGACAAGCCCAGCCCTGTTCCGCCGTACTTGCGGCTGATGTTCGTATCCGCCTGCTCAAACGCTTCGAAGATCAGATCATGCTTCTCCGGCGGAATGCCAATTCCGGTATCCTGCACCTCAAAGGCGACCCATTTCCGCGAGGAAAGGCCCTCTTGCTGTTCCACTACGCGCACATTCAGCGATACACCGCCTGTCATAGTGAATTTGAAGGCATTCGAGAGCAGATTGCGGAGAATTTGCTGCACCCGCTGGGGATCCGTATAGATAACCCCCGGCATTTCTGTATCCAGGGAAATATCGAAGGCAAGCTGCTTCTGTTTGGCCACTACACTGAACTGCTGAAGGAGCAGATCAGGAATCTCACTGACATTGAAATCTTCATGAACGATATCCAATTTCCCGGCTTCTACCTTGGACAAGTCCAGAATATCATTAATAAGCGAGAGCAGATCTTCACCCGAGCGGTGAATGATCCCGCCGTATTCTGCCAGCTCTTCCACACTCAGTTCATCTTCGCTTTCTTCAATTAGCTGGGACAGGTTAATGATACTGTTAAGCGGTGTTCTCAGCTCATGGGACATATTGGCCAGGAACTCCGACTTGAACTGCGAGGCAAGCATCAGCTGTTTGGCCCTCTCCTCCAGCACGATTTTATTCTTATGAAGCTCCTCCGTCTGCTCTGACAAAAGCTCATTGGCACGTACGATTTGTCCGGTGCGCATCAGATCCAGCTGGAAGTCGCGGATGATCAGCGCAAACAGTACGCTGAGAGCAAAGCCTGCCGGGAACGTGACCGGCAGAATATCCGTTATGTATTCCTGCGCCGGGATAACTCCAAATACCGTAATATTCAACGCATTCACTACATTTACCACCAGGACAGCAATCAGTCCCTTTTGGATCACAGAGGCAGAAGAACGCTGCATCCAGAGGCTCAGGCCAGCGCAGACGAAGCCCAGGATAGATAAATTCAGCACGCCTACCACAGCTGCTTCGGTAACCCCGAAGGTCAACCGCGTAAGCCCGGTGCCGACACCAATAATGATAAGAACCAGAGGCTGGGGATAAGCCAGTGTAGAAATAATAAGCGGCACAAACCGCAGGTCAAAAATCACATGCTCGTCCAGCCTGTATCCGAAAATTGTACTTACCCACCCGGCGAAGATCGCGAGCAGGACCCAGCTTACTTTTTTCACAGGTTCAGAAGCATAGGTCACCGTATGTTTGTATATTAAGTTTGCCAGATAAGATAATGTAATCAGCAAAGCTGTGTTCACAAAAAAGATTTTTACATATTCCATAGCCTCACTCCTGGAACAAAAATAAGATAACAACGATTATTATTTATAGTATCATAGAGAAATGAAATCATGAAACCGCAGTGATGTTGCATATGTATAGGAAGTAGGATTTTTCGCAATCTCCCTTGTGCATGCTTACAGAAGAAGAGCGCAAATCAGATGCGATTTGCGCTCTTCTTCTGCGGCGAGAACCAGTGCAGCCTTGCCTTCCACCGCCTTGTGGGTACGGAAGCTCTGCCTATGCCGCCAAGCTGTATAACAGGTGCCTCATTCAGATCACATTCGGCCGGTGTCCATGTCTCTGCTTCCGGCAGCATATAGTACCGGGGGTGATAAGTACAGAGGGTCTCTCCTTGCTGTGTAAGCACCCGATTATCATTTATCTCAATAATCCTGCCTGTGACGACGCGGGAATGATTCATAGACATCCGCCTCTCCCTGCATAGATGATGATCTGATCTGAGGCCTTATTCATTTATTTAGCTGCGGATCGACTGCTCCCAGTTGCGGTACTCCGCCTCTGCATCATCCTTCGAATGGCCGTAACGCTCCTGCAGCTTGCCTACCAGTTTATCTTTTTCGCCAGCTATCACATCGAGGTCATCATCGGTCAGTTTGCCCCATTGCTTCTTGGCTTCACCTTTGATCTGCAGCCATTTTCCTTTTAGCACATTATTGTCCACTACAAGCTCATCTCCTTAGTTGTCGATTAATGTATGGCACAAGCTTATAATTCCTAGTGAAATATTACCCTTTAGCCCTTTGAATGAATCGAACCCCCCGGACAGGCCCCTATAACGGGACAGCAACGCAAAGCGCAAAGAAAGTCATAGTTTGTCACATAATAGTCTTTTAAAAAGCTGTTCATATATTTTAAAATTTGATATACTTCAGAAGTAAATTTATTTATCATTTAAGTGATTATTTTCACATGAGTATTCTTCAGCTTGTGCTAGAATGCCATCGAACAAGAAACGAGATAATTAAATTTTTTCTTATTGTCTGCCGATATATGTCGTATGGCTGCTACAAAAAGGGACCTTAGACCGATTTCAAAGTGACAAATGTCATTTATAAAGTGATTTTTATCACTTCCAAATACTATTAAAATGTTTTACATTTTAATATATATATTTTAAACTATTTTCTTGGAGGTCATATCAAAATGAAAAAAGCTTCTGTAATCTTGTCGAGCGCCCTGGTACTTGGCACTTTACTCGCGGGTTGTGGCAACAACAACAATGCGGGCAACGCTGCTGCAACTACTGCACCTGCTGCTGCGACCGCTGCTCCTGCTGACGCAACAACTGCTCCGGCAGCTGACGCTGGAACAGAAACAGGCAAATACCAAGACGGCACCTACTACGGAACAGTTGATGTTGATGCAGAAACTGGCTGGCAGACATTCGTTCTGCTAACTGTAGAAGGCGGCAAAATCACCAAAGCTGACTGGAATGCTTTCAATACCAAAACAGCCGGCGATCTGAAGAAAAAAGTATCTGAAGACGGCAACTACGGCTTGGTTAAAATTGGCGGCGCTCAATCCGAATGGCACGAGCAAGCAGCTAAAGCTGAAGCTTTCCTGATTGAAAAACAAGATCCGGCAGCACTCGCTTTCGATGCTGAAGGACATACTGATGCTGTATCCGGCGTATCTGTACATGTTAGTGACTTCGTAGGCGCTGCTCAAGCTGCTCTTGCTGCTGGTCCAGTACAAGTTGGCCCTTACAAAGACGGCGGTTACAAAGCTGAAGGCGAAATGGATGCTGAATCCGGCTGGAAATCCACTGTAGCTATATCCGTTGCAGGCGGCAACATCGTAGCTGTTAATTTCAGCGGCGTGAATGCTGCAGGCGATGATAAGAAACAATATTCTGTAGACGGTAAGTATGGAATGAAAGCTGGCGGTGCTTCTGCTGAATGGCACGAAGAAATCGCTCTTGCTGAGAAATACTTCCTTGAAAATAAAGGCGCAGCTCCTACCCTGGATGCTGAAGGCAAAACAGATGCAATTTCCGGCGTATCTATCCACGTTGGTGAATATTTCACACTTGCAGAAAAAGCACTTGAAGGCGCGAAATAATTATTCGCTATCCTTTTGCAGCTAATCAGACGAATGAGGTGAGTTTCTCTTGAAGAAAATAGTCATTTTGGGCGGCGGCTACGGCGGCGTACTCACGGCTAAGAAACTGGCAAAGAAATTTAAGAACGACAAAGATGTAGAAATCAAACTGATCGACCGAAATCCATACCACACTCTCTTGACTGAGCTGCATGAGGTTTCTGCGAATCGCGCACCTGAGGATTCGATCAAAATTGACTTAAAGAAAATCTTTGCCGGCCTGAAAGTAGATGTTGTTCTCGACGAAATCAGCAATATCGATTTCAAGAGCAAGAAGCTGAAATCCGACAAAGCTACCTATGCTTATGATTACCTGGTAATCGGCACAGGAAGCAAACCAACCTTCTTCGGAATTCCCGGAGCTGAAGAGAATACCTTCTCCTTCTGGTCTTACGACGATGCCGTTGCTCTGAAGCGTCAAATCCGCGACATGTACACCAAAGCTGCGAAGGAAAAGAATGCGGCCGTACGCCGTTCCATGCTGACCTTCGTAATCATCGGTGCCGGCTTCACTGGCGTCGAGCTGGTTGGTGAAATGGCTGAGCAGCGTGAAGAACTGTGTAAGGAATTCTTCATTGATCCTTCTGAAGTAAGACTGATTGTGGCTGATATGGCTCCGAAGATTCTGCCTATCCTTCCAGAGAAGCTGATCCAGAAAGCCGAAGCTCGCCTGCGCAAGCTGAATGTAGAAATCGTTACCGGCGCCAAAATCACCGAAGTAGGCACAGGCTCTGTAGCCCTCGGTGAGAAAAACATCGTGGATGCTCAGACCATCGTCTGGACTGCCGGTGTTGAAGGCTCCGAAATCGTTGGCAGTCTTGATGTTCAGCAGCAAGGCCGCAAACGTATTGTTACGAATGAACACCTTGAAAGTGTTGACCATAAGAACGTATACGTTGTAGGGGATAACATCTTCTTCATCCCTGAAGGCGAAGAGCGTCCGGTTCCGCAAATGGTTGAGAATGCTGAGCAAGCTGCACCTGTTATCGCAAACAATATTACTGCCGATATCAAGGGCACGCCTAAAAAAGCTTACAAACCAGGATTCCACGGTACCATGGTTTCGATCGGCAGCCGCTACGGTGTAGCGAACGTTGGTCTTCCTGGCAAGTTCTTCATGCTGACCGGCTTCATGGCTATGCTGTCCAAACATTTCATCAATATGTTCTACCTGTCCCAGGTTGTAGGCTTCAACAAAGTATGGACTTATATGATGCACGAGTTCTTCCATGTTGAGAACCGCAAGAGCTTTGTCGGCGGATACTTCTCCAAGCGCTCGCCGAACTTCTGGCTCGTTCCGCTCCGTATGCTCTTGGGTGGTATGTGGCTATATGAAGGTATAGAGAAGATCAGAAAAATTTGGGTTGATCCCAATAAGATTTTCCTGATTCCTGCAGCTCCTTATGCAGACGCCACTTCAGCTGCCAGTGTAGCTGTTGATGCCGTCAAAACCACCGTAGATGCCCAATCTGCCGCTTCCGCAGTATCCACTGCCAAAGAAGCAGTATCGGCTCTGCCGGTTCCAGGTTTCATCTACGATATCTCTAACTGGTTCATGGATCTTATGTTCTACAACCCGGACGGTTCTTACACCTTCCTGGCTAAATGGTTCCAAATCGGCATGGTTTGTGCCGAAATCGTCTTCGGTGTTATGCTTATCGTTGGTTTGTTCACTGCTATTTCTTCCCTGGCTACTATAGGTATGGCGGTCATGATCTGGACCACCAAGATGGCAGCCACAGAAATGCTCTGGTACGTTGCGGCAGCTATTGCCTGCATCGGCGGATCCGGCAGCGTGTTCGGTCTGGATTACTATGTTCTTCCTTGGCTCAAGAAGCAGTGGAAGAAGATACCCCTCGTCCGGCGCTGGTATCTGTTTACCGACTGATCTTACGGGTAACTTCTTAAGTAAGTGCATACTAACTTATTACAGTAGCAGCGCACGCACATGCTGCGTTGCTACAAGCTGAATATGCTGTTCTTAAGAGTAATGTGTCCCTAGGACACATTACTCTCCTTGTTTAATAAGGTGAAAGCACATATTCGTGTAAATTTGCAACAGAATGGTTTTGTAGGGATAATCAGGGCTTGGTTTCTTCCGGCAAAACCGACAAGAAGGAGAGAATCTTGTGAACAAAAAACTCATTGAAGATACGTTCCGGATGCTTCAGGCTGAAATGTCCCCGATCGCCGGAATACGATTGTCTCTCTCTCCGGCAGAATGTGAGCAGCTGCTCTCGGTACTGGAACGCCATGATCTGGAATATGACCGCAAAGTCCATTTGCTAGGTATTTATACCATTCTTACCGTGGCTGCACAGCGCCATATGGAATGTGTCCCACATCATCCTGAGCTGACCCGCAACATTTTGGATGGAGATTACCTATACAGCTTTTACCTGCAGTTTGCAGTGAAATGCCGGGAGCTAGATCTGGTTGCATATTTGGCTCCCTCAATCAAAAAAATGCAAATCGGACGTTCAAATGGAGATTTCACGGAACACAATCCGGCCCAGGGGTTTGATGAATTCCTCATTCAGGAGCGCAGACAGCGAAGCCGCACAAGCAAAGCCATTTGACAGGTGGGAACACAAAAGATGAAGCTGCATGAGGCCTTGAATATTGATCTGAATGAAATTAACCGCGAAATTAAGAATTTGGTGACCCGCGATAAGGATGTACCCAAAAAGTCACAGCTGGCGCAGAGCATTCTTGAACTGATCGGCTCCGGCGGCAAACGGCTACGCCCGCTGATGGTCATTGTCGGCAGCCGTTTCGGACGCAAGCCGGCCGTACGCAGAACACTGCAATTATCCGCAGCCGCTGAATTCATCCACGTTGCCTCATTGATTCATGATGATATTATTGACGACGCCGAGCTGCGGCGGGGCGAGCCTGCGCTGCATACCAAGACCGGCATCTTATCTGCTGTGCATATCGGCAACTATATGTCCGCCCGCGTTATCGAGCTGCTAAGCAAGTATTCGGGTGACAAGAACCGTTATGTTCACGATTTATCTTCCGTGGCCACTGCCCAGCTATGTCTGGGAGAATACCAGCAAATGGAGCATGCCTTCGATTATGACCTTACGCTGGAGCAGTACCTGGAGAAATCACTGAACAAAACAGCGCTGCTGATGGCTACCTGCCTGCGGGTAGGTGCACTATCCACAGAAAGCACCGAAGACGTCGCCGATCTTCTATACAATTTCGGCGAATCGCTCGGCATGTCATTCCAGATTCAGGATGACATTCTCGACTTCACGCAGTCGGCGGATGTGCTCGGCAAGCCCGCAGGCAGCGACCTACGCCACGGCCAGGTTACCTTGCCTGTACTCTTCGCCCTGCAGGACCCTGAGCTTGCTCCTGTCATCCGCCGGATTGGCCCCTCTTCTTCTTCCGAAGAGGTCGCGCATGTACTGGAACTGGTTAAGAACAGCGGCGCTCTGGCCCGCACAGAAGCTGTCAGCCAGGACTACCTGTCCAAGGCTGCAGCGATCGTGCAGCAGCTCTCCAGCTTCCCGGCGCATGCCGATCTGGAAACACTGCTGCAGTATTTCGCCGGCCGTGACCACTGAGCCGGAGCTGCCATCCGTGCAGCCGGTTAGCAACTGCACACTTTCTAAATTCCTGCTAAACGGGCCCTTTGGGGCTCGTTTTTTTTGCTTTATGCGAGCCCCCGCCTATATCCCGCTGATTTTTTCGAAAATCCTGCACAGAATACAACATTTCCCTCATAAACTGGGCCTTAAACTAAAATTGTTGTACAAACTGCAGCATTTCTCCTCTTCAGAGCCGCTTAACGGAACAATTGTTGTATTTCATACAACAATCTGTCCGAACACCCCTTTATCGTTGAATCAGAGTTGTAATACGTACAACATTATGCCCGTACAGATTTACACAGGTACTTTATGGAGACCAAAACTATAGAAGAACCTAATAGGTAGGATTCATTCGTGTTTTTTGATGGATTCTACTGTACGGCGTGCACCAGAAATAGTTAAGCCGGGCATTAATTCTACCCGTTTGATGTTGCTAATCAAGCGAACGCAGCAAAGCGAACGTGAGCGTGTTTAGCTTAGTGGTTTGCTTTTTAGGTTTGCTTTTTAGGTTTGCTCTTGTGGGTTGTCCCTTGGGGGGTTATTCTTGGGGGTGTCTCTTGGGGGTGTCTCACGGAAGCAAAAAGAAAAGCGCGAAGCCTAAGCTTGTCGCGCTCTTTGCCGCCCGCCCCGCTGGGTAGGCTTGTTGTCTTTTTGAAGTTAATCTTGCCTGGGGAGAGGTTAGGACTGAACGGAGAGGAATTTTGGAACTGGAGAAGCGTCAGCGTTCGCCTGAAAGCTTTCCGTAGGAAAGCTCGCATCGGAAGCATATGCTAAGCTCGGATTCCTACCGCTCACAGCGGTTCTAATCAGGGAATCTGAGCTTAACAGCGATCGGAGGTCCAAATATTCCGCGCAGTGCAGCATCCTAACCTCTCTCGCTTTCCAGCGCCGGCCAGCCGCCAGCCGCCCCCACAGCGCCCCCGCAAACTAGCTAACGTAAAAATAATCAATCAGCGTACACAGCAATATCACCATACTGATCACCTGATTCAAATTATAAGAAGCCACCTTCATCATCTTACGGTTCGAAGGCTTGATGATCTTGTGCTCTGTCATCAGCAGCAGTGTAGCAATCCCGATACCGACCAGATACATCCAGCCGAGATCACGCCAGAGGTACAGGAAGAGCAGCAGCATAATCATAATGAAATGCAGACCCTTGGAGATCCGCAGGGCGTTCTCCAGTCCGAAGAAGCTCGGAATGGACCATAAGCCATTTTTCCGGTCGAAATCAATGTCCTGGGTTCCGTAAATGATATCAAATCCGGCGATCCAGAGCATCACCACAGTTCCGATAACGAATGGCGTAAAGGCAATATTCCCCGTTACAGCAAACCAGGCTCCGATGGGAGCTGAAGCAATCACGAAGCCCAGATACAGATGGCTCAGGAAAGTAAAGCGTTTCGTATACGAATAGGTCGAGATCAGCACGATGGCCACCGGCGACAGGAGCAGGCAGAGCAGATTCAGCATCCCGGATGCGACAATAAACAGCGCATAGTTGATAATGATGAACAGGATGACTTCCTTCTCAGCAAGCAGACGCTGCGGCAGATGCCGGTGTGCTGTACGCGGATTATTGCCGTCAAAGGTACGGTCCACCAGGCGGTTGAACGCATTGGCCCCGTTGCGCGCGCCGATTAGAGCGATCAGCCCCCACAGCATCATATGGCCGGAAGGCCAGCCTCCCGCCGCCCATACCATCGAGATGATGGCAAAAGGCAGGGAGAATAGCGTATGGGAGAACATGACCAGCTCGCTGAACATTTTCAATTTAAGTGCCGTATGCTTAAAAGCATTAATGATAACCATAATGTTGTGCCTCTTTCTTCAATGAATCGCTTGCTTGACCAGGGACAGCACTTCATCCAAGGCAGCAAGCATAGCATCAATATTCTCTGCGGTGACGACCAGCGGCGGCTGGAAGGCGAGAACATTACGGCCTATGCCGTTTTTGCCGATCAGGTAGCCGCGGTCCTTCATCTCTTCAAGTACAAGGTCTGTCCGGTCAGCCGCACCCTCAGCTTCGGAACCGGCAAGCTCGGCACCCAGCATGAATCCGGTCCCCCGCACATCGGTGATCAGCGCAGGATAACGCTCCTGAAGCAGGAGCAGGCCCGCCTTCAAACGTCCGCCCAGCTCAGCCGCACGCTCCGGCAGCCGCTCACTCTGGATATAATCCAGCACAGCCAGTGCTGTAGCGGCGGATACAGGGTTGCCCCCGAACGTCGAGGCTGATGGCTTGTTCAGTGAAGCTGCAATCTCATCTGTAGTTGAAAAGGCAGCGACAGGTACTCCGTTGCCCAGTGCCTTAGCCATACTGATGATGTCCGGAACTACGCCGAAATGCTCCATAGCAAACATAGCTCCCGTACGGCCATAGCCGGTCTGAATCTCATCGTCGATCAGCAAGATACCATTCTGCTCCAGCAGCGCCTTCACCTCACGGAAATACGACAGGGCAGGCATAATCATGCCGCCATTTCCCTGAATCGGTTCGACGATCATGGCGGCGATGGTGTCGCCTTTCTCCGCGAGAACACGCTTCAGGCTCTGAATCGACCGCGCAGCAGCGTCTTCCAGCGTCATCTCCGGATGGTACGGACGCTCAATGAACGTCACGTCTTCATCCAGGTAAGCGTCTGTCCGCCACATTTGCAGGCCGGTCACGCTCATGGTAAGGTTGGTCCGGCCATGCAGGCCGGCTTCCAGGGCAATGAAGCCTTTTCGTCCGGTATGCATCCGGGCCAGCAGCAGCGCCCCTTCATTTGCTTCCGAGCCGCTGTTAACGAAGAATGTCCGGCGTAGTGTGCCCGGCAGCAGACCTTCCAGACGCTCGGCTAAATCTACATTTGGCTGGGTCAGATAGACGGTCGAGGTATGCTGCAGCTGCTGCAGCTGCGCTATCGTGCGGGAAGTAATCGCCGGATTGCAGTGGCCGCAGGCGACCACCGATACCCCGGCGAAGAAATCCGTATATTCTTTGCCGTTCTCATCGTACACGTACTGCATGCTTCCGCGTACCAGTTGCGGTGCATCCCGGTAAAAATGTGCGGTGCACGGGTAGAAATACTGCTTTCTTTTGGCGGCTACCGCATCTCTTCCAATGATATTGCTCTGTTCCATGAAGGTTCCCTCGCTTTCAGCTGCTGATAATCCAAGATGATGGCTAAGATGTTGAATTGATATGAAATATAATTCAGCTCATTAGTTTGTGAAAATAATAACTTATGAATGCGCCACTTACCGTTATTATACTCGCCACAGCGTTATTTTAAAATTGAATTATTATTAATTGAATTGCAGTGAGCCCAGTGTGTAGCCCGCGTATACCGGCTTCAGTCCGCCCAGCAGATCATTGTCCGGCTTCGCCCCATTCATCGCAGCCTGATAGGCCGCAATAATCGTGCGCAGTTCATCCGTGCTATAAGTAGCCCCTTCAATCCGGAAGCTCGTTATCCCAAGTCCGTTCATCTCATCCAGCATCGGCAGATAACATAATTCTTTGGCAAACAGCAGGTGGCAGCGGCCGTATTGGTCGCGGTAGACCGGGTTCTCACCTTTGTCGGTTTTGAGCACCAGCACATCATTGCTGACAAACTGGTTGTCTTCCTCACCAATCGGCTCCATCACTTCCGTATTCTCGAACAGATCATGCTCCATATACATCAGCGCCGGCGTTCCGTGAACCACAACTTCCAGAGGCAGATCACTGCGGGAGATGAAGGAGGCAAAGTGCTCCAATGTCATTTCCGGTGAAACTGTAAGCTTCGTAAGTCCGAGTCCGGTATACAGTCCGGCAGACAGATGGTTGTAAACATTCAAGTTGGCGTCACCAATCATCGGGTAACCGGTCCCGCGGTATCGGCGGATTGCTCCGAGGTTCGTAATCATTAAGCCGTCAATCGGCAGCTTCTCCCCGTTCAACAAGTGGTCATATTGATCAAAATGCAGCTCCGTCATCATCCGCGGCATTCCGAGATACAGCTTGGTCCGGCCTTTGATGGCTCCTAGATCCTTAATATCCTGCTTCGTGAACGGACGGTCCGGTTCAAACACATCTCCCGGCAGATACAAGCTCTCTACACCCATCTCCAGCACGAGGCGCGCCTGTTCCATATTGTTCACCCGCACAGCCAGCTCCGGCTTCGTCTGCTTACTGCGTTTGTCTTCGGCCATCCGTTCGCGCAGCTGCATTACCCGTGCTTCGGACAGCTCACGCTCTGCAGTCGGCGTACTGAATACTTTGCCCGTGCTGTAGAACTTGCCTGTACCTTCATAGCGGCGGTTAATATTCGTAAGTCCCGGTTTGCCAAAAGCGTATGCGGTGGAAAAATCACGTTTGCGGTTCTTGTACAGCTCTTTGGAATCTGCCGTGCGGTCAAAGCCCAGCGGATCATCGATATAGCGGTCAATCGCATCGCCATAGCTGTTGGCCAGACTCACCATAAATTCCTGGTCGCGCATGCGGCCTTCGATTTTGAAGGACGTAATGCCGGATTCAATCAGCTCCGGAAGATGCTCGTACATGAACATATCCTTCACGGCCAGCGGGTACTCCGCAGGGAAGACATAGCCGTCGCGCTTAATCCGGTAATCCCAGCGGCAAGGCTTCATGCATTTGCCCCGGTTGCTGCTCATCCCGAACACCTGGGAACTGAAATAGCAGTTCGCTCCATGCACGGAACACATATCGCCATGGATGAAGTATTCCAGCTCCACACCGCTTCTGTTTCCCAGCAGCTTCGCTGTCTGCAGATCCATCTCACGCGAGGTAACGACCCGGCTGACGCCAAGCTCCTTCAATGCGTGAATCATCTCCAGATTATGCACATTCATCATGACCGAAGCGTGAACCGGAACGGTAAGCTCCATCTCGCGGATCAGCTCCAGCACAGCCATATCCTGCACGATCAGCGCATCCGGACGGGCTCCGTCAAGAAACCGCAGGTACTCTCTGGCTTCTTCCACATCTTCTTCGCTGAACAGATTATTTACAGTGACGTATACTTTTTTATCCAGCTTGTGGGCGATCGACACGGCTTCAATAATTTCCTCATGACTTAAGTTATAGCCCTTGCGCATCATTCTCATATTCAGCACCGGACCGCCGAAATACACCGCATCACACTTCGATTCAATCACTGCCTTGAAGATTTCAAACGTTCCTGCTGGTGCCAATAATTCAATCTCTTTACCATTAAAATAACGTGCCATTCTTGTTTCCTCCTAAACTTCCTACAATAATACTACTGCAATACCTAAGACAACGAACATAGCAACAAACAGCGTATCAGCGGCGCCCCACCTGAGGCGGTGATACCGGCTGCGCGGCGCATCCATGCGAAAGCCCCGGGCTTCCATGGAATACACCAGGTCCTGGGCACGGCGGAAGGCACTGGCGATGACCGGAACCAGCAGGGAGACAAGCATCCGCGCCTTCTCCTTCAAGGGCAGCTCCTTCAGATCGGCGCCGCGCGAGGCCTGCGCCTTCAGAATAATCTGCGCCTCATCGAGAATCGTCGGGATAAAGCGCAGCGCGATGCTGATCATCAGGGTAATCCGGTCCGGTGACAGGCCGAGCTTCTTGAACGGAGCAAGCACACCTTCAAGGCCCTGGTTCAGCTTGCCGGGTGTTGTCGTAAAGGTCAGCAGTGCCGTGAAGGTCAGCAGGAACAGCATGCGGATGACCGAGAATGCACCCAGCCGCAGGCCTCCCTCATGCAGCGAGAAAGAGCCCAGCGACCACAGGACATCCCCTTCCTTCACGGACAGGGCCTGCACAATGAAGATGAATAACATCAGATAACGCAAAGGCTTCGCAGCCTTAATGAAATATTTAAGCGGGATGCGGGTGGTTGCCATAACAATGATGGAGAACACAGTTATGAGCCCGATCGCCATCCACGAATTCGACAGCAGGATAATCACTACGTAGAGCAGCATGCCCGTAATTTTGGACCGGGCATCCAGCTTATGGACCCAGGAGCCCGTATCAATGCTGCGGCCCAGCAGCAGACGCTCATTCATGGCCATTCCCCATTTCTTCCGTCCCGGAGGCAATCTTGCGCTCTGCGAGCAAGGAGGCGATCCGTTCCGCGAGAGCCTCCGCCGTAAGGAGCGGCTTCTCGCCGGTCAGGCCGAAGCGCTGGGAGGCGGCCTGCCAGTACCGGAGCGACTGCGGAACCGTCAGTCCGCAGCGCTCCAGAATCGCCGGATCAGCGGCCAGCTCCTGGCCGCTGCCCTGGAAGGCGAGCCCGCCGTCCTTAAGCAGGGCCCAGCTGTCGGCATACGGCAGCAGCTCATCCATCCGGTGCGTCACGATGATGATCGTCCGGCCCTGCTCGCGGCACAGCCGCTCCAGCAGCGCGATCAGCTCAGCGCGGCTTACCGGGTCCAGCGTGGCTGTCGGCTCATCCAGCACGACAATATCCGGGTCCATCGCCAGCACCGAGGCGATGGCCGCTTTGCGCATCTGCCCGCCGCTCAGGCGGAACGGATTGCGCTCCAGCAGGGCAAGGTCCAGGCCCATGTCCGTCATCGCTTTGCGTGCCCGCTCCTTGGCCTCCTCCAGACTCATGCCGAAGTTAAGCGGCCCGAAGCAGAGATCCTTCTCCACCGTATCCTCGAACATCTGCTGCTCCGGGAATTGAAAGACCAGTCCAACCCGCCGGCGCAGCGGCAGCAGCTTCGGCGACTTCTCTCCTGCAGTAATTGTCACATCAAGCACCTGCACCGTGCCTTCTGTCGGTTTGAGAATCCCGTTGAACAGCTGGAGCAGTGTGGACTTGCCGGAGCCCGTTGCCCCGGCAATCCCGGTCAGCGACCCCTGTGCAATATTCAGATTAATCCCATGCAGCGCCGTCTGCTTCCACATACTGCGGTCAGCATACGTGTAGCTTACTTGCTGTAGTTGTATGGCCATAGTGTGTCTATAAGCTCCTTTTCGCTGGCGGGTACATCCACCGTAATTCCCCGGCTCTGCAGTTCACGGGCAAGACGCCAAGAGTAGGGTTCCCGCAAATGGTATTTCTCCAGCAGCTCTTCATTACGGAACAGCTCCGCAGGCGGCACATCCGCCGCAATGCTTCCGCCATGCAGAGCAAGGACACGGTCGGAGGCCAGTATCTCATCCGCATCATGCGTGATGACCAGAATGGTGTATGTCCCTTCTGCCTGCATGTCCCGCAGAATACCCATAAGCTCGTCGCGGCTGCCTTCGTCCAACATAGAAGAGGCCTCGTCGAGGATGACGATGCCTGGCTTCATGGCAAGAATCGAAGCAAGCGCGACACGCTGCTTCTGTCCGCCCGACAGCTCTCCGGGATGCTTGGACAGCAGATGATCAATGCCCAGCTTCACGGTATAGAGATCAAGCCGCTGCTTCATCTCTTCGTAGGGCAGACACAGGCCTTCGAGGCCGAAAAGGATATCTTCCTCTACCGTCTGCCCGATGAACTGGTTATCCGGATTCTGAAATACCATCCCGATGCAATGCCGGATGGCCCCGATTGTCTCTTCCTGCAGCGTATGACCGCAGACAGAGATCTCCCCGGCACTCTTCGGCAACAAGGCATTCAAAAGCTTAACGAGCGTAGACTTCCCGCAGCCGTTAGGTCCGACAATGCTTACCCATTGGCCCTGCGGAATAGACACGTTAATATCATGGAGAATCGGATGCTCCGGATCATATCCGAAGGAGACCCCTGCAAGCGTAATAACGGCCGGTTCCTCACCAGCCTCTGTATCTTTGTACGATTGATTCATGTTAGTCATCCTTCCGCTGCTAGTGGCCCGGTCCGTTCAGGAACTCTTCAAACAAGGATATTTTGGACAGAGAGGCTACGACATACCGGACGGCAAAGCCGACAGCAATCCCCGTTACGATCCCGGTAATCAGCAGAATCGGCAAGTAGTAGAAAATACTCGTTGAATTGAAAACAAACGACGCCGCAAGCAACTGGCCGGTATTATGAGCTAGTCCCCCTGCAATACTGATTCCGATCACACTGAACTTCTTGCCGCCGAGCTTCACGAGCGCGAACATGACTATAAAGCTGAACAGCGAGCCGAACAGGCTGAAGAGCAGACTGGATAGTGTGCCGAGCAGAAATGCGGTCAGCAGCGTCTTCAGAATGACCAGCACGAACACATCTCGTCCACGCAAAAAGTAAATACAGGTCAAAATCATAATATTGGCGAAACCCAGCTTGGCCCCGGGCATCAGCCCCATTCCTGCAAGCGGAATCTGAGCCTCGACAATACTCAGCACTACGGCTACGGCAGCGAAGATCGCAATAATGACCGTCCGTTTCAGCGCTGTAGCTGATTCACTACTGGACATAGGCATCTACTTCATCCTCCCCCGACGCACTTGCAATTTCAACTAATACCCGGTGCGGAAGGCATACTATGGTCTGCTTCGGCAGAGTGATAAATCCAAAGCCGAGGCATACCTGATCGGGACAATCCGCATCGTACATCTCAATCCCATAATCATGCACCTTCAAAATGTTATAGCCGCGTTCTGTACGGATATCAATGGTTTGCTCTTCTTTGGTAAGCGTGACTGTTTTGAACAGCTTGCCGTCTACCGTTATATTGGCCGTAAGTTCCTTGCCGGGCCCACCTTTATCAGCATCGTTTGACAGCCATCTCGGCACGAGAAAAGCGAGCGCAGCAATCAGAACGATAGAAATCAGCAGCACATCTGCGCGTTTCATAGAAATCTCCCTTATTTTTTAATTAAAATCCAGACTTAATAATTATAACGGTCCGCCCTCAATCCTTCAATGAATGTAGTCGTTAATTGTCGCATTTCAATGGCAGTTCACAAAATAGGCACGCAAAGCAGAAGCGGAACCCTCCATAAACTGGATGGCATCCGCTTCAGCAAGAAATATAAGGATAACTGGTTTAACACCGCACATCCTTATCCTGTTTTGATTGGATAACCTGTCTGAAGAGGTTCCGGCTTCCGTCCAAAGTACGCCAGAAATAGTCCGGCAAATTCCGGGTCCCATTGAGTGCCCCTTCCCTGCTCCAGAATAGCCAGCGCCCGGTCGTGATCCATCCCTTTGCGGTAAGGACGGTTAGAGGTCATAGCATCATAGGCATCCGCCACAGCGATAATCCGGCCATGTAAAGGAATATCCGTACCGGCAAGACCGTCCGGATATCCTTTACCGTCATAGCGCTCATGATGGGAACGGACGCCTCCCAGATAGGGTGCCATTTTTTCTACCGGTTCAATCTGCCGCAAAATATTCTCTCCTAACACAGGATGGCTCTTAATCTGGTCGAACTCCTCATCCGTAAGGGCTTCTTCCTTGAACAGGATGCTGTCCCTCACCCCAATCTTGCCAATATCATGCAGCAGGGCCGTCTTGCGTAAATCATCCAGCTGCTGCCCGGTGAGTCCGGCCAGCTGGCCGATAATGACCGAGTATTCCGCGACACGCAGTGAATGCCCTGCGGTGTAAGGATCACGGGCATCCAGCGCCACGGCCAGTGTAGTGAAGTAGCTGTCAAGCAGCTGCCTGCTCTGTTGTTCCCGGGTCTGCAGCCCCCGCACCATCATATTAAATCCTGCGACAAGCTTGGAGAATTCATCGGAGTACTCATCCTGTACCTGGATCAGATTGCCGTCCCTTACATGGTTCATCGCCTGATACAGCTCATTAATAGGATGCTGCACACTGTTCGTCAGAAGCCAGGCCGCTATCGATGAGAAAAGGGTTCCGATCAGCAGCACCATACTCGCCCACGCCCAGTAGCTTTGAAGTCCGACCACTCCTACAGGACCTCCATTACCATGCAGACGGATTTGCGTAGCCATGATAAACAGAAATAGCGGAAATGTGCCGATTAGCATACAGCTTACCAGAAATTTGGGACGGATCGGCACAAATACATGGCCTTCCAAAGAGAAATCAATACCATACTGCTCCAGCGCCCGGTTTCTGAATTCTTTGATCAGCGGAATAATGGCCGTACAGGTCAGGAAAAATTCAATTAGCGCATGCATGCATGCCACAAGAATGGCTCCGCACACAGCCAGGATCAGATAGAAATACGGAACCGTAATCCAGCCATTGTAAATCATCCAGAATGTCATCAGGCAGGCCGGCAGGGAGAGGCCCAGAAGATGCGGCCCCATAATCCGCTGAACGGCACGCCTCGGCATCTGATGTGTATGCAGATACGCTTCTTCCAGCATTGGCAATGTCAGGTTTTCTTCATACAGTGCTGTGCGGATCGGTCTGATCTGATTGAGAAAAACACCAATCTCCATGACCGCCATGATAATAAATGACAGCCCGAGCACAAGCAAGAGCCGGAAATATTCTATGCTGCTTATCTCCAGAGATGATAGCAGAATCAGACTTCCTACTGCCAGCACCGCTACTACTGAGCCGAATATATAATTCCGGATCTGATTTTTAATGAATATTCTGTATAGTCTCATCTGTCCATCATTCCCGTCCCGGCCTCAGCCCAATATCCGCTTGCATTCCTATATGACACATGTTATAATAATAGAATATTTGTTTTCGAGTATGTTTATCCCCATCAAGAAGATGTCAGGCCGATAAATCACTTGTCTCTATTATCGGCAGTTTGGACACTAAATCTTACGTTTTCTTGCAGTACTCTTCCTTTTTATGAGATTAAATTCGAACATAGCATTCCGATTCGCACTGGCGCGGCCACGGAGCCGCAAGGACAAAAGAGAGGTAGGGCTTTTGTCGTATTGGAAGGATTTCTCTCGCCACACGGCTGCTGGAAATAAACAAGGAACAACGACACCCGTTTCGCTAACAAACGGCGGGGGATTCATATACCGATAAGACATGGCTGTGCTGCTTCCCTGACGCAGGGAAAGGCCCCATGTGTGGAACATAATAAGCGCCCGATACCCGCTGTTTGCGGATATCGGGCGCGTCTACGTTCCGGGGACTTTTTCAGACTGAATCACACGTACAACAATGTTGAAGGACACTGAGCCTTTTATTCTGATTCCTTCCGCAATAATGTCAAGAGATCCCCGAAGATTCCAGGTGTCGTGAATACGACCTCTTCACCATAAAGTTCAGCAGGAATGTCATCTGGCACCCCTTGTACATTGCAACTCAATGCGCCCGCCTCCCGTGCAATCAAGCCTGCGGCGGCTACGTCCCACGGTGAAAGACTTTCCGTATGCGCATCTAATTTTCCGGACGCCACATAACAAATGTCTACTGTTGGCGCAGCAAAACGCCTAATGTCACGGCAGTTTCTTCTGAGCCGGTTCACTCTTTCGATTGCCGGCTGCACTTTGGCCGGATCATGAGGAAAACCTGTGCCAATGACAGCATCTAATAGTGAAGTACATGTACGAGTTCGTAAACGCTCACCATTGCAATAGGAGCCTCTCCCTTTAATCCCAACATAAGTACAGTTCAAATCTGGCGCATATACTGCTCCTGCCAGGACTACGCCATCAAGGGCAAAAGCCAATGAAAGGCCGTAATGCGGTAGGTTCCGGGCAAAATTAACCGTTCCATCTAAGGGATCAATCACCCAAACCGGACCGTCAAACTTGAAATCATCCCAGTTATGTACTCCATTTTCTTCCGAAAGAATTCGATGACCTTGAAATTTACCTATTATGGCTTCTTGAATGATTCTTTCCGATAGTAAATCAGCAGATGTCACAAGTTCACCATCATCCTTGAAATTCACTTCAATTTGTTCCCGACTGCGCAATCCGGAAATTGTGTCACCTGCTTTTGTTACAGCCTGTTCTGCAAACAACGCTAATTCTCGAAGGTCAAAATTCATTCCGTTCCCATTCCTCCTTACAGTGCGTAATCTTATTGAGCATTTCTGCCAGTCTAATACTTTATTTCCTCTGAACAGCTGTGTATATATCGTTCCACGAATTCGCCTACAGTGCGAACATATTCCTTTTTATCCGTATCATAGGCAAGACCATGCCCCGCTCCATGCACCACCAGCTTCTCCTTCGGACTCTTGCAGGCACTATACAGCTCATCCATCATAGCAAAAGGTACAAACTTATCCGCATCTCCGTGAATAAATAAAATCGGCACCCGGGCTTTGCGCACCTGCTTCAGCGCTGAAGCTTCGCCGAAATAATAACCGGCCTTCATCCGGGTTACCAGGCTGGCACTCTGCACAAAGGGGAAGCTTGGCAGATGATACATCCGCCACAGCTGGTAGGACAGCTGTGCTTTGACCGAAGTATATCCGCAATCAGCAACAATGGATTTGACCTGCGGAGGAAGCTCTTCTCCAGCCGTCATCAGTACCGTCGCTCCGCCCATAGATACGCCATGCAGTACAATTTGCGCTTCCGGCCCAGTCTCCTTCAGAACGAACCCGATCCATTGCAGATAATCACGGCGCTCCGGCCAACCGAAGCCAATGTAGTCCCCTTCGCTCTTCCCGTGGCCTCTGGCGTCGGGCAGCAGCACATTATATCCTAGGTTGTCATAATAGTTTTTGGCGGTTGCCCCCATATCCTTAGCTTTGCCGGAATAACCGTGGGCAATGATTACGGTACGGCCCGCAGCACGCTCTGAAGCCAGATAGTAGCCTCTCAGCTTCAGGCCATCTTCCGAGACCAGCTCCACTTCCCGGAAGTTCTGCCGCGCCACCCACTCCGCACCTTCCCCCCACGAAGCTCCGGCTACCGGCGGGTCCACCTTCAAATCCGGTGTCTTGCCAAGGAATTCCTTGGGAGCCCGCTTAATAGCCACTCCATAGAAATAGAATCCGGCATACGCCACAATCCCGGCAACAACAGCCAGTATTACTAGCAGGTATATACTCCACATAATCGTTCCCCCTCTCAGTAAGCAACCCTCCCTTTAAGGGAATGTGAATTTTTGCTTATGAATAATTTGAGCCTAGTATAGCACGGTATCCGTTCAACTAAAAACACTGCCGGGAGTCCGGCATTACCTTCTTCACCCAAGTGGTAAGCTACAGATAGAATACGCCACCCGTATACAAAAAGGCTGCTTCCTGGAGAATATCTCTCCGGCAGCAGCCTTCGTCCAAAAACAGCGGCTTAATCACTTTTTACCCTGATGTTCTTCGTTTAAGTGAATCATTTTCGCTTGTTCGCCCTGGCCGTTCTTCTAAGAAGCAGGCCCAGACCGGCAAGGGCGATACCGGTAATATAGTACGGTGCAGGACTTGATTCACCCGTCTGCGGCAGGGTTTGCTCTGCAGTCACACTGCCGAGAGGAATCTCGTCATCGATAATGATTTCTTCAGGCGACGGTCCCGCCGCTGGTGCAGGTGCTGGTGTAGGCTCCGCTACAACCGGCTGTGGCGCTGTTGGCAGCACCGTCACAACAGGTGATGCCGCCGGCCCCAGAGGAACAGGGTCATCATTGATAGTAGTATCAGTCACAATAGTCCCAATCACTACCGGAGCAGTTGATGTCGGAAACACGAAGCTTGGAACAAATACGCTCGTGCTGGTTGCCGTTGGTGCTGCGGTCGGCACTGTTGTTGGTGTCGCCGTTGGTGCTGTTGTCGGCGTTGCCGTTGGTGCCGCTGTCGGCGTTGCCGTCGGCGCTGTTGTCGGCGTTGCCGTTGGTGTCGCTGTTGTCGGCGTTGCCGTTGGTGCTGCTGTCGGCGTTGCCGTCGGCGCTGTTGTCGGCGTTGCCGTCGGCGCTGGTGTTGGTGTTGCCGTTGCTGTTGGTGTTGGTGTTGCTTCTGGTGTCGGTACCGCTGTCGGTGTCGCCGTTGGCGTTGTTGTCGGTGTTGCCGCCGCTGTCGGCGTTGTTGTTGGCGTTGCTGTTGCTGTTGGTGTTGCTGTTGCTTCTGGTGTCGGTACCGCTGTCGGTGTCGCCGTTGGAGCTATTGTCGGCGTTGCCGTTGGCGTTGTTGTCGGTGTTGCCGTTGCTTCTGGTGTCGGTGTTGCCGTTGCTTCTGGTGTCGGTGTTGCTGTTGATTCCGGCGTCGGTGTTGCTGTTGGCGTCGGCGTCACTGCCGGCGTTGCTGTTGATTCCGGCGTCGGTGTCGCTGTTGGCGTCGGCGTCACTGCCGGCGTTGCTGTTGATTCCGGCGGATCTTGCCCTTTATAAGGAACATGGTGAGATTCTCCTGTTCCTGAGAGCGAAGCTCCGATCAAATTTCCGTTGATTTGACCATTATTGAATTGAATGGAGGCATATGGAGCCAGTATAGAACCCATAACTCCGATACTCTCAATTTGAAGATGGGTTGCCTGACTGAAGTTATATAGCACTTTGCTATTCATAGAGTTGTCCTTATTATCACTGCCATTAATTCTAATGCCCATATTTTTCATCGTAACTGAAGTGCCCGATACATTTACTACAGCCGTCGAACCGCTGGGAATCTCGATTCTCAGCCCATTAGCACTAGACAGCTTACTGCCATTGACAACAAATACGTTAACATCTGAATTTGTACCTACGAGAATCAGACTGCCATAATCGTCAGTTGTAGTACTATTTGTAGGAAGCCCTGCAAGCTGCTGCGATTTATCACGGAGCAAGCCGAATTCGGCTGTGAAGTCTATGGCGTTCGCTATCAGCTGTAAGGTTCCTGTACCATTACGGGGGCCGCCGCTACCGCTGTATTTCCCGCCGTACACCGCGTCTCCGACAGTTTCTCCACGTTCATAGTAAAGATCGCCCCCGGCAACAAGAGAATAAGCCTCCTGCGTTTCCTGAGAGCTTAGTTTGTGCCCCACCGAGTAACCCTCACTTAGTTTCACATTTCCGCCTGCGGCTAATCTGCCTTCAATATCGCTTCTGTAGGCATCGACACTTCCCAATATGAACACATTATACTTGGACGCATTGCCCGGCAGAGAAGCCCCCTCGGCTCTAACTGAAATGCTCCCCAGTGAAATGATTCCGCCGCCTCCAACAATCAGAACTGTTATAAGTCCGAACACCATAAGACGCTTGAATTTAGTTAATTGGAACATACAGACTCACCTCACAGTTAATATAGATATAGGCCACGTTTATAACAAAAAAAGACCGCCGGAAAGAGGGATACTCTCTTTACGGCAGTCGGACGATCGTTGCGCTTCATCGCGCTTTAGACTCCTGGACTTTGCGTCCCGTTCTTTCGAACGGTTTGCGTTTATACGTCAGTGAACTATTAGATTGTGAAATTATGTACTAAATCAAACTTCCATACTAAAGTCTATGACATTAGTTACTTTAGAACTAATTTTAGTTTATCCGCTATCTAGGCTTATTGTCAACGAAATCCTTTGAAACATTTGGCAATAGATTATATCTACCGATCCGCTCCAAAGTACTGTTACAAAAGGTTTTTTCAATAGAAAGCTTAGTCTTTCCGCCCAAAACCCTAATCCCTATACTCCCTCGGATTCGACTTTATAGTATTTTTGAAACTATGTAAAAAGAACTAATTTTCATATTGTAAATTTAAACTTAAATAATAACTCTGACAGCCGTAAAATCGCAACTCCGTTTCCCTTAGCACATTCGCTTTCACGAGAAATATAGAAATAAATATATATTGTTATAAAAAAGGCTGCTTCGGGAGAACGTCTTCTCCCAAAGCAGCCTTTTCCCGATTCAGCGGTGCTACCAACAATCTTTCATAAAGATCTTACGGATTGCATTTATTTACGTTTATCTGTTCTGGATCTTCTACTAAGGAATATCCCCAATCCTGCAAGAGCTATACCAACCAAATAATAAGGAGCCGGACTTGATTCACCAGTCTTCGGCAGCGTAGCATCCGCAGGCACATTGCCTAACGGAATATTTTCATCAATGATGGTCACAACCGGCGTCGGGCTTGGTGTTACTGATGGTGTTGGGGTTAGGCTTGGTTTCACCACTAACGGCTGAGGTGTTGCTGTTGCCACAGGGCCCAAAGGCAGCGGATCATCAATGATTATTGTATCGGGATTTACGATATAACCGATTATTGGAGTCGGCGTCGGCACTACATTAATAAAGACAGGCGGTGCAGACGATGGCACTGGTGCCGGTGGTGATGTCGGTGCTGGTGTTGGTGTCGGAGTAGGCGTTGGCTCTACCGTCGGTGTCGGTGTTGGTGTTGGCTCTACCGTCGGCGTTGGTGTCGGTGTCGGCTCTACCGTTGGCGTTGGTGTTGGTGTCGGCTCTACCGTCGGCGTTGGTGTTGGTGTCGGCTCTACCGTTGGCGTTGGTGTTGGTGTTGGTGTCGGCTCTACCGTTGGCGTTGGTGTTGGTGTTGGTGTCGGCTCTACCGTTGGCGTTGGCGTTGGTGTTGGTGTTGGTGTTGGTTCGGCCGTTGGCGTTGGTGTTGGTTCAGCTGTTGGCGTTGGTGTTGGTTCAGCTGTTGGCGTTGGTGTTGGTTCTACCGTTGGCGTTGGTGTTGGTTCGGCCGTTGGCGTTGGTGTCGGTGCTACTGTTGGCGTTGGTGTTGGTTCGGCCGTCGGCGTTGGTGTTGGTGTCGGTTCGGCCGTCGGTGTTGGTGTCGGTGCTGCTGTTGGCGTTGGTGTTGGTTCGGCCGTTGGCGTTGGTGTCGGTGCTGCTGTTGGCGTTGGTGTTGGCTCGGCCGTTGGCGTTGGTGTTGGCTCGGCCGTTGGTGCCGGCGTTGGTGTTGGTGTCGGTTCGGCCGTCGGTGTTGGTGTCGGTGCTGCTGTTGGCGTTGGTGTTGGCTCGGCCGTCGGCGTCGGTGTCGGTGCTGCTGTTGGCGTCGGTGTTGGCTCTGCCGTTGGCGTTGGTGTTGGCTCTGCCGTTGGCGTTGGTGTCGGTGCTGCTGTTGGCGTTGGTGTTGGCTCGACCGTCGGCGTTGGCGTTGGTGCTGCTGTTGGCGTTGGTGTTGGCTCGACCGTCGGCGTTGGCGTTGGTGCTGCCGTTGGTGTTGGTGTTGGCTCTACCGTTGGCGTTGGTGTCGGTTCTGCCGTTGGTGTCGGCGTTGGTTCGGCCGTTGGCGTTGGTGTTGGTGCGGCCGTTGGTGTTGGTGTCGGTGCTGCTGTTGGCGTTGGTGTTGGTTCGGCCGTTGGCGTTGGTGTTGGCTCTGCCGTTGGCGTTGGTGTCGGTGCTGCTGTTGGCGTTGGTGTTGGCTCGACCGTCGGCGTTGGCGTTGGTGCTGCCGTTGGTGTTGGTGTTGGCTCTACCGTTGGCGTTGGTGTCGGTTCTGCCGTTGGTGTCGGTGTTGGCTCGGCCGTCGGCGTTGGTGTTGGTGCGGCTGTTGGTGTTGGTGTCGGTTCGGCCGTCGGCGTTGGTGTCGGTTCAGCCGTTGGCGTTGGTGTCGGCTCTGCCGTTGGTGTTGGTGTTGGTGCGGCCGTTGGTGTCGGCGTCGGCGTTGGTGCGGCCGTTGGTGTCGGTGTCGGTTCAGCCGTTGGCGTTGGTGTCGGTTCTGCCGTTGGTGTCGGCGTTGGTTCGGCCGTTGGCGTTGGTGTTGGTGCTGCCGTCGGTGTCGGCGTTGGTGCTGCCGTTGGTGTCGGTGTCGGTTCAGCCGTTGGTGTCGGCGTTGGCTTCACTGTCGGCGTTGGCTTCACTGTTGGTGTCGGCTTCACTGTTGGCGTTGGCTTCACTGTTGGTGTCGGCTTCACTGTTGGTGTCGGCTTCACTGTTGGTGTCGGCTTCACTGTTGGTGTCGGCTTCACTGTTGGTGTTGGTGTTGGAGTGCACTTAGGTGTCGGCGTCGGCTTCACTGTCGGTGTTGGCTTTACCGTTGGCGTTGGCTTCACTGTCGGTGTCGGCTTTACCGTTGGCGTTGGCTTCACTGTCGGTGTCGGCGCCGGTGTTGCGGTAGGTTTTACCGTTGGTGTTGGTTTCACTGTTGGTGTCGGCTTCACTGTTGGTGTTGGCGTTGGAGTGCATTTAGGTGTTGGCGTTGGTTTTACCGTCGGTGTTGGTTTTACCGTTGGCGTTGGCTTCACGGTCGGTGTCGGCGCTGGTGTTGCGGTCGGCTTCACCGTTGGTGTCGGACTCGGTGTTGGTGTTGGCGTTGTGGCTGGTGTCGGGCTTGGTGTTGGTGTTGCGCTTGGTGTCGGCGACGGGCTCGGTGTTGGTGTTGCGGTCGGCGTCGGACTTGGTGGCGGCCCATCTCCCTGGTACGTTCCAAGGTGCATTTCTACCCCGCCGCTAAAAGACTTGGCAATCAGAGTTCCATAAAGCTCTGCTCCGGAATAATTGACATCTGCTTTAGGCGCCAGTATCGTCCCCAAAAAGGTTGTATATGCAATATTTACCTTGGTTGCTTCGTAGAAATTGAACAGCACTTGACTCGCTTTCCCGTTATTCATTGCAAAACTCGGCACATTGACCGTAGCTCCACTTATGTTAATAATCAACGTGGCATTCTGGGCAATATTAAATTGAATATTATTTGTACTCGCCAGCGTTGAAGCATCCAGATGAACTACATTGAAAGAATCCGGCGCACTTATTGTAAGTGTTCCATAATTATTATTACCAATCTCTTTCGTATCGGACAATGCCCCGTATTCTGCGGAACGAGAGATCAGATACTGTTTCTCAGCCGGGAAATCAATCGTGCTTCCCTGCTTCTTCGCGCCTATAATGTTCACACTAGGCTCATTGGCTTCAAGGCTGTCCCCATACACAACGTTGCCGTAGATTTCTCCGCTGCCCGAATGTTTAAATTTCTTGCCGGCAACGAGTACATCTGTGGCTGGAGAGTTCCTGTATGCCCTAGCTACCCCGTAACCTCCAGAGAGAGTAATATCCCCCCCCCGCTGCAAGACGGCCTTCAATCTGATCATTGCCTTGCGTAAAATCGTCGAAGATAAAAGCATTAAAATTCCCGGCAATCCCTAAGACCGGCGTTGGAGTGTAAGGTACACCAGATGTTGCCCTTACCTCCGTCCCCCAAGTGAAGACGCTGCTTACGGTCAGCACGCCCGCCAGAATGAAAGCGGCCGTTTTACGCACTCTTTTTCCCAATAGTCCACACCTCCTATTTACTATTCTATGAATCCGCCGCAGAACTATAACAAAAAAAGACCGCCACGAAGGGTTAGCTTCACGGCGGCCGGACGACCATAGCCCGGACTTAAGGGGCATCAGATTCCTGACTTTGCGTCCCGCTCTTTCGAAACGGTTTGCGTTTGTACATGATAGATATGAAATTGGAAAAGCTTATGTAATGCCACACTTAAATCTGTGATATTTGTTACTTTAGAACTAAGCTTAGTTTAGATGCCAGCTGGCATATTGTCAATATATTTCCATTTCACTTCACCGATATTTTTTCGAGGAAAAAATTAAAAAAAACCTTTATATATAAGGGTTTTTAATATTGACAAATATACCTCACTGCCGAAACAGGTCGAGATTCCCGGCAATTTGTCGCAGTAAATTTTCCTGTTTCCAGAAATATTATCTCGCAATTTTAACTATTAAAATTTAGTATATTAGTCCTACTATTATTCCTTATACCGCTTCTTATCCGCACCTGAAGAAACGGGCGCCATCCCCCTTAAGGACAACACCCGTTTTCCGCTCATACCGGAGAGCACTTTTATAGTAATGGCTCTATGATATTCATATATTTTCACAAAAACTGGCGCCTAAGCAAACCCTGGCAGCAGTCTTCAATCGACATTTCTAGGGAGTTTGCATAGATGGCTGAAAAATCTGCACACGGAGGAATCCATTTTTTTAGAGCAGCTGCATCCAGCCAATCATTGATACCCAGAGCGGAACGCTAAGGACCAAACCGAATACCAGACCGCGGCGGAGACTTCCTTCATGACTCATTGCCATTCTCCTTTTGTACTGATTTATTTTTAATCTTTATTATTTCAATTTTAATATAAAATAATTTTTCCTATTTTATTGTGAATTATGTCACATTAATAGTCCTTATTTATAAATACCATTGATTTTTTTTTGAACTTCGAGTTAAAATACGAATATACGTTCCCGTAAGAGGAGATGAGATTGATGCACAGAGCAGAGAGCCAGGACAATCTGCTGGTGAAATCCTACATTTTGCTGCCGCTCATTTTATCTGCTTTTGAACGCGATGCTTCCATTATATCCTCAGAGCTGCGCACACCCGCTCCTTACCTGGAGGTTCTCCGGACAGCAGCGGATGCAGCCACAGCCGACCTGCGGGATGTCCGTACCGGGATGAGAGCCCGTGGTCTGACGGTCTATGAGCAGCAGAAGCTGGAAGTTGGCGTCGAGGCTAAATATGTCTGCAGGGGTTACCATGAACGGATGCTGCTGCTGGATGATGTCATTGCCGCCCAAGCTGCCATCCGCATGCGGAGATATCTGGGACTCGACATTCCCGATCCCCACAGCCTTAAGGGGGGGTACAGAATCAAATAAAAAAGAGGCCCGCCAGGATTGGCAGGACCTCAGGGTACCATATTACACCGGGGGATGTTTGGTAACCCCAATATACATCCCCTACCTGAAAATAAGCTGATACCCAGATAAAAATTACATTAAAATCGTCCAATACCCCAGCGTGCCAAAAATAACCACTACAGCTACCGGGTACAAAATCCTCCGGCTCACTTGATCCTTAAAGGCAATAAACAAACAAAGCATACAAAGCCATGCGATAAGAAGGCTGCCCATCCCTTATGCATACGCCCCTTCCCGGCGGTTCGGATTGGCCCCTGCGGCAACTGCCGCACAGAGCAAACTTTCCATATATAAAAAGATTACCCGCAGGCGGTCCCTTTCATTCCCGCTAACAGCGAGTCCGCACAAATAATTATTGGCGTTCACCCTTATAATCCTGCTCCAGCAGGCTCACTGCTCCCCTTCAAGAACGGGATACTCCCAGAAGCCTAGACGTCCCTTGGCGGGTATAGGATGAGCCAGCGGAACAACCTCCTCCAGCTTCCAGGCAAACCGGCCTTCAGCATAATCGCCGAAGACATGTTCATTCCCGCCCGGCCAGCCCTGCTGCGCCTGCTCCACCGTAACCCCGCAGCAATCAGCCAGGCGGCTGGTCGCGATGATCATCCCGGATGGCAGATTGTCGGCAGTGAAGCCGTAGCGGGCAAGCACCGATTGATAGGGCTCTGTTCCGCATATGGCCTTATCCACCCGCATACCGGCATGAATGGCCAAATCCCCCCGGTAAGCCGTCTGCCATGAACGGGTTTCGAACTGCTTTTCCCCCAGCGCAATTAAAGTTGCCCAAGGCTGGCGAATCGTCAGACATTTCATGCTTGCCCTGCCTCCTCAGATACCTAAACAAAAAGCGCAGCCCCCCATATCAAGGAAGCCGCGCTGCATATCATTTCTTGGGATAATACTCATTATAAAGTTCTGTACCTGTTTGTAAAGCTCACCTCTTCGTTTAGTTCACCTGATTCTCCAGAAGATTAACTATTAGGGTCACTGCTTCAGCCCGCGTTGCAATCTGGTTAGGGGCAAACCGGTTCTGCCCGATGCCGCTGATCAGATCTTTCTCTACAGCTGCGGCAATATAAGGGGCTGCCCACTTAGGAATGTCACCGGCATCTGCAAAGTTCAGTTTGGCCTGCAGATCTACTGTTACTCCCAGTGATCTCACGATCATTACTGTTAACTCTGAGCGGGTCAGCTTCTGCTCAGGACGGAAGGTACCGTCAGCATAACCGCTGACAATTCCCGCTGCTGCAGCCTGTGCCGCATAAGCTCTGGCCCAAGCGGGAATATCATTCATATCCTTGAAGGCTCCGGCGCCGCTGTCCGGAAGCTTCAGCGCGCGGACGAGCATCGTGATGAATTCAGCCCGGTTCACTTCCCGGTTCGGGCGGAAGGTATTATCCGCATATCCGTTGACGAAGCCGGCCGCAACCGCTTTTTGAATAGCCGATGCTGCCCAGTGGCTGCCTACATCAGACAATACCGGATTGGCCGATGGACTGCTTCCGCTTCCTGCCGGTGCAGCCGATGGTGCAGCAGTGGCTGCCGGTACAGGCGCCGGTGTAGCAGAAGGCGTTGGCGTTGGTGTCGGCGTTGCTACGGTACCAGTCGACCCTCCAGGTGCAGGAGCCGAAGTCGGTGCCGATGTTGGCGCAGGTGTCGGTGTAGAAGGCGCTGGTGTCGACAGATCCGGCGTTGGTGTCGGTTCAACCGGTTCCGGCGTTTCTCCTCCGGTCTCCTCCTGCTTAAGGATACCGAACTGTTCAATAATGTAAGGCTCAGCATTATTCTTGTTCTGGTCAATTTCATAGGACACTGCAGTCAGCTTGTCACCGTCGACCGTAATGCCTACGAAGTTCTGGATCTGGCCGCGTTTCGGACGCGAGCTGTCGCCCGGGTCCGGTCCGTACGGTGCAGCATGATTCTCGTCAGCCACTTCAAAGAGGTTGTAATAGGCCTCGCCCAGTTCAGCTTTCTTGTTCTTGTAATATACCTTCGCTCCGGCTGTGGCTGGAATCAGATAGATGGAGCCATCCGGATTCACAGTGTATTCCACCGTTGCCCCATTCAGGGATTCGGTGATTATGTCGGTGGCTGCGGCAGTTCCGTCTGCCTGGATAGGCTTCGTGCGGGCATAGATATGATCATGCCCCTGCAGTACAAAGTCGATGCCCAGCTCCGCCATAAGCGGCGCGATCTTCGATCTCACTCCGTTTGCGCCAATGATATCCTTGTCGGTAGCGTGATTGGAGGTTGTATAAGGCCCTTTATGAATATTGACAATAATCCAGCGCGCTCCGGCCTGCTTAGCCGCCTGCACATCTGCCTTGAGCCATTCCACCTGATCTGTACTGAAATTCGCATAGGCTTCGGAATCTTCATTGCTGTTCAGCACCACAAAATGGGCATTGCTGAAATTATAGGAATAATAAGCTCCGGTCTCCGTTGCCGAGCCTGGCGCCTCCTGGATATCAAAATGCTCATAGAACGCATTGGCTTCATCTTCATGATTGCCGGCAGAAGGAACTATTGTGGTGTTGAGCAAACTGTCCTGAGAATGGCCCAGCAGCCAGTCCCACTGAGTTTCGTTAGTTCCCGTGTCCACAATGTCTCCGTTATGAACCACAAATTGTGCCTCAGGCACCGCCGCCAGAGCCTTAGCAAGAGTCTGTGAGGACAGAATCGCTTCATCCTCAGTCTTCGCCTGTGTATCCGCCAGGTCAACGAATGTGAACGCGCCAGACTCAGGCGCTGTACGGAAGGTTCCTGCCGTGCTCCAGATTCCCAGCGACATGTCGCCCACACGGAAATAATAAGCGGTGTCCGCCTTCAGCCCCGTTGCCTCTGCCTTGTGCACCAGTTCTCCTGCGGCATTAGTGGAGACTGCAGAACGGCCGCTGAATGTACCGGCTCCGGTAAAGTCCGGTGCAGCCTGCGTTTTTTCCACTACCTGCAAGTCACTGTTCTTCGCGCTCAGCGGTGTATACCAAGTGAATCCCTTGGAACTGCGCGGATCCCCATAATAGGTAACAGTCACTTTGCTCACCGCAGGCTGGCCGGCCGTCACTGCCGCGGAATAATTCCGGCCGCTTACTGCCTTAATCATGAACTGGTAGTCCAGCGCAGGATCCGGATTATCGACTGTATAGCTGTAAGCCGTTTTTCCCGGCTCCGTTGAGACCAGCGTAGTCCAATTGGCTCCAAGGAGATCATTGTTCTCATAAATACGGTAGCCGTTCACCGGCAGCCCCGTATCCGGCGCCTCCCAGGTCAACGTCAGCTTGCCGTCAGCGCCAGTAACCATTTGTGCATTCTGAACGGAAGGAACGGTCACGTCCGACTTATGAATGCTGTACTTGTCGTAGAGGTCCGTTGTTCCTCCGGTTGTCGTTGTATATGCCTTGTAGCTTAATTCGTTCGCGGAAACGGTGAACCCGGTGAACATTTCCTTGCCGGGCTGCTCGTATTTAGCTGCGAACGGGAAGGTACCTGAAGCTACGTTGTATTTCTTGTTGCCCGCAGCATTGGTAATCAGATAGAGCGTCCCGTCAGGATCTGTAACTGTGCCGTTTGAATCCGGAACAATATTCGTCAAAGGCACATTATTCAGCATTTGATAACTTCGGGTGTACGTATGATCATGTCCGCCAATGACCATGTCGATGCCCAGCTCATCGAAGACCTTCGTCAATTGGGCACGGTAGAACAGCACATCGGTATCTTTGGTATGGTTAGCTACCGAATATGGAGATTTATGCAGCAGCACAATCTTCCATTTCTTATCTGACTTGGCTACCTCACTGCGCAGCCATTCCACTTGTTTATTATAGATTTCATTGTTTTCCGCGCTGGAGCTTGTTCCGTAATACTCTGTGTTCAGAACCATAAAATGCGCCGGGCCGTAATCAAGTGAATACACCGAGCCATCCGGTTTAGCGCCTGTCTTAGAAACATCCGGAAGATTGAAATGTCCGGTATAATTGCTGTAGCTCTTGCTCTCATGATTGCCGACCAAAGGAACCAGCGGAATATTCTGCAGAATATCCTTCGGCTTCTCGAAGAACCAGCCCCATTGCTCCTCCAAATCTCCGTTATCGACCAGATCTCCTGAATTCAGAATAAATTCCACATCCGGAAATTCACTTAACCCTTCCTGCAGAGTGTGGTTCCAGATGTCGAAATCCGCTTCAGTGGTACCCTGGGAATCAGTAGTGTACAGGAACTGGAATTGTGCGTTCTCCGCAGCTTCCGTTGTGAAGGTTCCAACATCACTCCAGTTGCCGTCTTGTCCATCGCCAGCCCGGTAGGCATATTTCGTGCCCGGCCGGAGGTTCTCCGCAATTACTTTATGGCTGGAGATCACTGAGGCGTTCCCGGCAGACTTATCTGCCTTGGACTGGTAGACGTTCGCAGTTGACGATGTACCTTCGAAGGTAAGCAGACCCTCCGCCGGGAACCCGCCTCCCTGCAATTTGGCAGCCTCCACCACCTCAAGCTTAGTGCCTGTTACCGCCTCCGGAGCATACCAGGCAAACCCCATGCTGGTCTGCGGATCCCCGTTAAAGGTCAGTGCGACGGATTCCGGCTTGCCTTCACCGGGAAGCACAGGTCCAGCCGCAGGATAGGCGGTCAGGCTCATATCCCAGTACAGGTCCGAGCTGGTTGCATTGGCTTGATGAACCTCTGCCGCAAGTTCATTGTCCCCGTCCTTCAGGTTCGCCTTCACAATATCTGTCAGATTAACCTTGGAGACATTGGGGTCACTGTTGGAGTAAGTGCTCCCGGTTAAATAATTTACCGCTCCGGCAGGCATGCCTTCACGATAAATTTCCGCACCATTTAAGTACAGGACGACGCCGTCATCAAACGCGATCGTCCCTTCGATTTTATCAAAACCGCTTAATTGCTCTATATCCACATTGACATTCGTGCGAAAATACGAAGTCCGGTATTTATCCGATTTATTGCTGCCATAACTAATATTGGTCTTCAGACCGCCAAATACGGCAGTACTCACTCCGCTGCCATTATCCTTGTAACCCAAGGGGGCCTGTCCCGTGTTCCAGCTGGAGTCGTCATAGACGGCCTGCCACACCGTGCCTTGATCCTGTCCGTCATCAACATACTTCCAGTTTGAATTACCTTCCAGCAATGTAATAGGCTGATCTGCTTGACTCTGAAGCGCACCCTCGTTGACATTCTCCGCCAGAGCAGTCAATCCATTGGTCCCGAGTCCCAATACCATGATCAGGATCAGCGCCATTGAAAGTGACTTGGTGATAAATTTCCTCAATTCATTGCCTCCTTATTCGTAATACTTATTATTTGCATACCGGTTCATTCTAACTGCATAATGTTTTCAGAATGTTCACAAATGAGCAGTCTTACGTAAACTCCTCTCTTGCTACCTAACAACATGAGGGTTATCAGAACATGAAACCGGGGATGGCTCTAAGGGTAGGGCGGAGGTTAGAAGAAGGTTGGAGGATCGCCCTTATCCATAAAAAAAGCGCGGCTCCCGGAATTCCGGAAAGCCGCGCTATTATTGAATAAATCAGGGATACTGCCCTTTATTATTCCGCCTCTTTTTTTAGCATGCGTCCCCGCTCCCCTTGTTCGGTTACGTTCTCTTTAAAATAAATTTCGTTAAGTACATTGATCTTAACGTCAATCTCTTGTTCCAGCTTCGGGTACCACTTTGATTTCCAGTCTTTCAACTGCTTTTCAGATAATTCAGGACGAAACAGCATGCCCACACCCAAGACATCGGATCCCAAGGCCCGGATTTTCTTGGCTGTCTCATTGAATTGCCCGCTAAGTTGTTCCCTAAGTTCCTTTTCAATCCTCGAATTGGGTTTTCCCTCCGGGCTCTCTGTAATCAGCACATTAAGCTTGATTTCGGTTTGAAGCAATGGCCTGTTCCCATTCCAACTCGCATTATGCCTGATTTTAGCATTGTCAATCAGAACACTGGTGTTCTGAGCCACTTCAATGGTTCCTCCCGTATATTTTCCTTTAAACAGATTGAACAACAGTGTTTCTTCATTGTTCAGCGTACCCACCAAGCGGTCCTCCCGCATAATAGCCGTGCCTTTAAAAGTAAACAAGGTCCGCTCACCGTTTTTGAGCATTGGTATGGCCATGTCTTCTGAATAGGAATTAAGGCTCTGATAGGCTTCCCATATGCGGACAATCGATTGATTGGGGGTCCACCCGGCATCTTCGCTAAAATAGTCATAGGATGAGATTTCCGGAGTCGGCGATATTTGATGATACATCGTCTTCTCAAAGCTGCCGTCGATGACAGCGACCAGCCCTTTAATGGAAATATCATTTGCCCTTACTGCAAAATTTATCAGATTCTCAATACCTTGGCTGGCAATCTGCTTGTCGATCAGCAGCAATCTCAAATGCACCAGTTCAATGCTCTTTTCCGAGTCGGTCCGAATCAAGTCGATGGCTTTGCTAATGGATTTTGCTTCTTTGTCCAAAATTTGTGTTTTTCCTGATGCATCGGGGATTTGAAGAATGATTCGGTATTTTTCGGTATCCCCTTTTCCTACCCCCATCACGACAGGCAAATATTGCTTGTTGATGTCCTTCGTGTCCCAGCATCCTGTAAGCAGTATTCCCATGAGCGCCGCTACGATTAGCGTGTTTAGCACCCGCAAGCTCATTATCTCACCCGCTTTCTTGGCCACCGGGAGGCCAGAAATACGATGACCGGAAAACCTACGACACTATACAGGCAGAAGAAGGAATTCAGATATAAATAAGTATCGAGCGCCTTAACATCCGGAATCAACAGAGAAATCAAATACAAGGCAGTGCATATCCCTGCAAGAATCCATACGGCGCCAATCTTTGGCAAGAACAGGCGATGCGCCAGCATAACCAGTAACCATAACAACACGGACACCTTTAGCACAGCAAGAGTACTGGAAGCAACTACATAGAAGCTGGGAAGCCAATCGAAGACAACCCACTGCAAGTCAATCGTGTCCGATGCCATAAGCATCGGGTACTGGAAGTTCACTGCTGTCTCCTGTCCAAACACCAGCAGCGGAACATATACTGACCCCAATGCCAGCACAAAAACAATACCCAATGCAACAGACGCATGGCCAAAACGGATTCGCTGATGCGAAGGTATCATGCCAAGAAACAAAAAACCGGCAAAAATAACCGTACACACATAAAAATCCGGCTGGGTGAAAAAAGTCCAATGGGTATCCCAGATCGGAAAAATATAACTGACCCTGAAATTCTGGATGCTTATCAGCATGGAAAACAAGATGAATGGCATCAGGAGTATGCTGAGTGCGATACTTGCCCGGATCATGACCGCTAACCCTTTCCAGGCCGCATAGAAGCAGAGGGAGATAAAAAGAAGAAGCGTCGCCGGCGCAGGTGTTCTTTGAAGCAGGACCGCTTTGATCTCTACCTCTTGAAAGTACATGAGCAGCAGAAGCTCAATGGATATAAAGACGATCATCGGCAAAACGACGAGCCTTGTTCCCCAGCTTCCAAGCGATCCCAGACATATATCTACTGCGCTTTTCCCGGGAAACCGCTTCAACGATTTCAAATACAGCCAAAGAACCATGAATTCCACCGCAAAAAGCATCGTGATGGCCACCCAATGCCCTTCAGAAGTCGAAGAGATGATCCGTTCGGGGAAAACGGCAAAAATGGAAGCCAGGTGCAGCAGTATGAACAGCGTAAGTATTTGCGTCTTACTCATCCGGAGCTTTTCCTTTCAAGCTGAAGCTTAAATAAGAAACAGAGGATATGTTCAGCGAGGAGAGATATAGGACAATCCAGATCATTGCTGCCTCAAGCCCCCATATTCCGAAAAAGGCGCTGATGAATATGACCACGTATTTGTATATTCGTATTCCCGTTGTGTTCACGTACCCGACCAGAGCGAAATTGGCAATGGCGGAGGCAACCAGGATGATGATCAGCAGATTACTGACGAGTTTCGCCTGAACAATGGCCTGGCCCAGAAGAATGCCCCCGATCATCGTAATTGTGGGACCGATATTTTTGGGCAAGCGAATAGTAGCTTCAATGATCATCTCCAGCAGCAGCATCACCAGCAGCATCTCAATTAAAGCCGGGTACGGGACCCCTTCTCTGCTCTTCGCTACCGTGATCGCTAGCTGAATGCGCAGCAATTCCGGGTTCACCGAATTCAGCACGACGTACAATCCAGGGAGAGTGATGGCGAGTAATGCAGCGATAGCGCGCACGGTCCGCAGAAAAATCTGAAAAGGATATGGATAATTCACGTCCAGCGTAGTGGACCATAAATCCGTGATAATTGCCGGAAAGGCAAAGGCAAAGGAGAATTGGTCCATTAAAATAACCACTTTTCCATTCATCAAGTTCTGCACCATTTCTCCCGGAAGTTCTGATGAGATGTAGGTGGGTATGATTGTAAACTTGGGATGCCCGAGAATGCGCACAAGATCCCGAACTGTTGTTACCTCCTGTTCCTTGTTCTCTTCAAGTTTTCCACGGATGGATCCGATGACTTTTGCCGGGGCGGTTCCCTTTAGATAAACGACTGCAAGTTTCTTGGTGGACCGTACGCCTGTTAAGAGGGTCTCGATCACCAATTGGTCACTTGTCAATTTTTTGCGCAGCAGACCGATGTTGGTGTCGATATCCTCCGTGAAGGCGTCAAATGCGGATTGAAGGGGGTTTTCACTCTCGGGGGCGCTTACCGACCTTGAGGTCTCGGTCTTCTCAGGTGAAATAACCATGGACAATCCTTCAAGATCGAACAAGACAAGTTTCCCCTGCAACAGCCCAACCGATAATATTTCCAAGGATAGGTCAGTTTCCAAAGTGAACTTATCCGCATGAGATTCGCTGGCTTCACCTTGAATTTGTTGGTTGATTTGAACTAAAGTTGCAGGAAGATTGACCAGACTGTTGAAATAATACCCTCTACATTGACGATGATCTATAGTAACATCCTGTTGGATAAAATCCGTGCTGTTCTTGAAACGCTCGCAGAGTTGTTTTTCTATGCTATGTATATTTTCTTCATGGGTCCGTTTCAAATTTTACCACCTCTTATGAAGTAGTATATCGTTAGAAATAAACTTTATTCAGCATGGCTTCATCAGTCCAAAAAGCCGCCCGGTGGCGACATTTATAACATACTATAAGAATTCATATAGGAGATTGCTTCGTGCTTCTTTTTATCGGAGTAAAGATTAGAAGAATGTCAGAAGCTCACCCTTAATCCATAAAAAAAGCGCAGCTCCCGGAATTCCGGAAAGCCGCGCCACTATTGAGTTCTCACTGATGCTGGTGAAGGGAATTGAACCCCCGGCCTACGCATTACGAGTGCGTTGCTCTACCCCTGAGCTACACCAGCTTAAAGGTTGGTTCGTCTGCCAAACAAAATACATTATACAGAGTGTGGAGAAAAACGCAACCTTTATTTAATTATTTTCCCATGAACCCAAGCTGAAGCATTGATATAACCAGACGCGGGACATCAGTCGACTACCACAAAAGGGGTATTCTCTTCCGCAAATTGTACAACTCCAAGACAGGTTTCCCGCATAAGACTATGCTCTGGATCTGCCAGCCGGTGGTAGAGTAAATACCAATCGGAGCCATAGTTCGTTAGTGAAGCATGGCCGGTGCCGACAGCATGGGCAGAAGCAAGTGTAAGCCTGTTGTTCTCTGGAACCTCGTAGGGACCATAGACACTGCCGCTGAAGGCGTAAGCGATCTGGTAACGCGGATCACGTGTATCGTAATTGCTCCATGTGAGCCAGTATCTGCCGTCTTTTTTCTGCAAATGCGGCCCTTCGTTGTAGATGGAGATATCAAACTGTCCGGGATCGGCCCAATAACCCGGCAGCACCGGATTGTGAATATCCATGATGAACTCCTCCATTATTCTTTGACCGATCCCAGGGTAATGCCCGATACGAAATATTTCTGAAGAAAAGGATAGATAACCAGTATAGGCAGCATGGTCACTACTATCTTGGCGGCATTGAACGTGCGCTGTGAAAAGTTGATCAAATCCTCCGCCCGGGTTGTCGATGAGATTACAGGCTGCACAACGAGCTGCTGGATATAGGTCTGCAGCGGAATATTGCTCTGCTTGTTCATCAGAATCATGCCGTCAAAAAAAGCATTCCAATGATTCACTACACTGAACAGGGTAACCGTGGCAATCGCCGGCATCGCCAGCGGAACGGAAATGGTCAGCAGCATCCGCCAGGGGCCCGCTCCATCCACCGTGGCGGCTTCGCTAATCTCCTTCGGGAGATTCCGGAAGAAGTTCATAAGCAGAATCACATTAAAGATCGGAACAGCGGTCGGCAGTGTCAGGGCCCAAAGGGTATCAATTAAATGCAGGTTTTTAATTACCATATACCAGGGAATTAGACCCCCGTTGAACATCATCGTGAAGACGATAACCCAGATATACAGATTCCGGCTCTTGAATTCCGACCGTTCCTTGGCCAGCGGGAAGGCCATCAGGATCGTCAGCACAAAGTTGATGGCTCCCCCGAGCAGCACCCGTTTGACCGAGACCCCAAAAGCCTCGAAAAAACGATGGTCGCTTAACATATATTTATAGGAATAGAAGGTGAAGTCCACTGGAAACAAAGTGACCTTGCCGGCCGCAGCCGCCGATTTCCCGCTTAGCGAGAGCGAAATGATATAGACCAGCGGCAGCAGGCAGAGCAATGTAATGAACAGCATAAGCAGCAGCAACAGGATATCGGCCGTTTTAATGCGCTGTTTGGCTGAGGGCAGCATAAGCGTACCTCCTTTCCTTGCAAGGATTGCGGTTAAGGCTTTTCTTCTTCACTTAAAAAATACGATAATTGGCGTACTTCGCAGCCAGCCGATAGGATACAAAGATAAGAATGAAGCCCACCAGCGATTTCATGCTGCCGACAGCCGTCGCCAGGCCAAATTGATACTGTACCAGGCCAATCCGGTAGACATACGTGTCGATGATGTCGCCCGACTGGTACACCAGCGGATTGTACAAATTGTAAATCTGATCGAAACCGGCATTCAGCACCTGACCGATATTGAGCGTGGTAATCAGCACAATCGTCGGCAGGATGCCCGGCAGGGTGACACTCCACATTTTGCGGAGCCGCCCGGCCCCGTCTATCTCAGCCGCCTCATACAGGGCCGGATTGATCGCTGTCAACGCTGCGAGAAATATGATGGCATTGAAGCCGAATTCCTTCCACACATCACTCAGCACTACGACAATCGGAAACCAGAAATTGCTTCCCAGGAAAAAGACCGGCTGTCCAAATACTCCCTTTACGAGCTTGTTGACAATGCCCTGCTCTGAGAGCATATCCGTCAGAATCCCCGCTAAAATTACCCAGGACAGGAAATGCGGCAGATAAATGATCGTCTGGAACCAGCGCTTGGCCCGGTTAAAGATCAGCTCATGCAGCAGAAGCGCGGTCCCTACGGGCACAATGACTTGCATCAGCATTTTTAAAATCGAAATATACAGCGTATTGAACAGAATGCGTTTACTGTCATCCAATTGGAACATGTAGATGAAATTGTCCAGTCCCACCCACTTGGAGCCTGATATCCCCTTGACCGGTATGAAATCCTGAAATGCAATGGCAATGCCGAACAAGGGGACCAGGCCAAAGATGATAATAAACAGCATTCCCGGAGCAAGCATCAGATGGTATTGAAGCGCATTGCTCTTCTTATTCATATCTCTCCCCCATTCCAACTCCTACCGCTTTATGGGCTGGCGTTTACTTGTCGGTTGCCGCCTGTATCTCTTTCGTAATCTGGTCGCCGCCCTGGGACTTCCATTTGTCCACGAAGCTGTCGAAATAATCAACGGACTCGGAGCCCATAATAATTTTCAGCATCGCCTCGTCTTCAAGCTTCTGGAGGTTGGCCCACTTCGTCCGCATCGTATCCGTCTGGTCGTAGAAGACGCCCTGCTTCTGGGTGACGCCGTCTCCGGCCAGCACCAGCGCGCCTGTAAGGAAGGCATGACGCTGTGACCAGGCAGCCATATCCTTCTTCGGCGTTTCCTTATCCTTCAGGTAGGATTCATACACCTGTTTGGCTTCCCCTTGGAGCGTGTCGGCCGATGCGGTGCCGTCAATAACAGCTTGAACAGCAAGCGCCTTTTTCTCTTTGTCATCATAGTTGCTGAGCAGCAGCGAGAACGGCATATTCATCCATTGGTAAGGGTCTTGCTGCACAATTCCCTCGCCCTGCAGCTGGTCAACGTCAAACTGCAGATTCAGCGTCTTCAGCACCGCCTCCGGATGCTCATAACCCTTGCGGACCACCAGATAACTGCCGCTAGCCGCGGCCAGATGGGTGTTCAGCTTGCCGTCCTTGCCCTCAGGGGCCAGATAAGCGGCCCATTCCGCCTTGGAATCCTGACTGACCGCATCGTTAAGCGGAGAATACGGCAGCCACCATGGTCCGAAGAAGATGCCTGCTTTGCCGCTGACGATCAGCTCTGTCGCCTGCTCCGGCTTCTTCACCGCAAACTCGCGGTCTATCAATCCATCCTTCACCATCTCCTGCAGCTTGGCGAGCGCCTCTTTCATCTGCGGCTGAATCGAACCGTATACTACCTTGCCCTGGTCATCCTTGATCCAGAGCTCCGGATAGGCGTCAAAGGAGCTGAAGATCGTATCAAAGCCGTATTGGCTGTTGCCGATATTGACGATCTGCTGGGTTCCGAGAATACCGGAGGCCCCTTTTTTCTCCTGGAACGCTTTCGTTACAGCAATGATGTCGTCCAGTGTTTTGGGAGCCGGTAAATTCAGCTCATCCAGCCAATCCTGCCGCACCCACAGCAGGTTCTCCGCATCGGCGCCGGGACTCACATTGGGGAAAGCCATCAGCTTGCCGTCAAAGGTAGCCGAGTTCAGACTGTAGCCGTTGGTCGAGTCATAAGCCCCCTTCAGGCTTGGAGAAACGTAGTTGTCATAGACAGCGGTCAAATCTTCAAGCATATCGGCATTGACCAGTTGAACCAGCTGCTGCTTGTCCACCACCATCACATCGGGAAGCTCGCCTCCGGTAAGGCTAAGGCTTACCTTCTGGCGGTAGGCATCCCCCGAGCTGGTAGCCTGCCAGGCATTGACGTACTTCACATTCAGCTTCTCCGAGAAATAACGGGTCAGCTCATTATCCTCCACGGTTGAACCGCCGGGCAGCTTCGGATCAACCGCGGCCTCCTTGCCGATGGTAATTGTGACCTGATCAGTCATCGGGGCGTAAGGGTCCTGCTTGCCCGTGGCCGGTGCTGCACTGCTCTTTCCCCCTGCATTTGCACCCGTTCCGGAATTGCCTGCGTTGCCTGCATTACCCGAATTCCCCGCATTATTGGAACAAGCCGACAATACCAAGACGGCACCCAAGCACAGCGCGGCCAGCTTTCTTTGTTTCATCATTGTCTCCCCCTGCAGCTTATTGAGATTACTCCTAAAGTATAAAAGCAAACCCTCCAAAACCGGGTTAGAAACGGGTTCCCTGTTCGAGGGTTGTTGTATCCGTTTTCACAAAAATCCGGCGGCAAGCCGACCATTTTCACACTGCCGCTTACCAAATTCCTACTGCTGCAACGGATTCTGATTCCGGTAGGCAGACGGCAGCAGCCCATATTGCTGCTGGAACATTCTGCTGAAATATTTTTCATCTTTGAAGCCTACCTGCTGGGCGATGCTGTAGATCGGTTTGCTGCTCTGCAGGAGCAGCTGGCGCGCTTTATAGAGCCGGAGCTCTTTTACATAATCCTGAAACACCTTGCCTGTGACCCCCTTGAAGCTCTGGCTGAAGTAGGTCCGGCTCATATTGGCCACATCGGCAACCTCATTCTGGCTGAAATCCAGTTCTTCCTTGGCATGCATATATTCGAGGGCCCGCAGAATACCGCTGACCACTTCCGCAGCATGCTTCTCGCGGAACAGCAACGCCCGCAGATATTCCCGCTCCTCCTGCATCACCTGCTGCCATTCCTCCCATAACCGGCTCTGCTCCAGACGCGAGATCCAGCTCAGCGAGTGGTCTATCGACAGCATCAGGTATCCGGCTTTCAGCAGCACGGGAAACACGACATTCTTCAGCCGTGCCAGCGGCAGCCGCAGCTGCCCGGTCTGCTCCAGCAGCTGCCCATACCGGCCGTCATCATAAATCCAGCTTAAATCCTGCCACAGCGTCTTGCAGACTTCCACAGAGGCCGCATCCTCCGTCTCCGCCGGCGGGGGTTCCATACTGTCGATTTTGCTCCTAACGCCCGCGGCAATCCGTTCCAGCACCTCGTCCATCACATCGGTCTCCAGATCATTTTTGACCACATAATCAATTGCCCCCTTGCGGATCGCCTGCTGGGCAAAGGCAAATTCCTCATGGCAGGACAAGACGACTACCGCAGTCTGCGGGTATCGCTTCTTCAGTTCCTCCATCAGCTCAAAGCCGGACATCTCCGGCATCATCAGATCGGTGAAGACAATATCCGCCGCTTCGGCCGCCATGCACTCCAGCGCCTTGGTTCCGTTCATTGCCTCCGCGATCACCTCCATGCCGTATTTCTCCCAGGGCATCATTGAAATCAGGCCGCGCCGCACCAGCTTCTCATCATCCACTACCAGCACCTTCATCATCTCGCACCATCCTCTCCCGTATCCGGCATAGTAATCGACACCGTTGTTCCCTCATGCTCCGTACTCGTTATCTCCAGTTTGCTGCGCCCTCCGCTGAAGCTGTTCAGGCTGCGGATCACATAGTTCAATCCAATGCCCATTCCCGAAGAGTTGTGCGCATCCTTCTCTCCATGAAGCATTTCTTCAATCTGCGCGGGCGTCATGCCCCGGCCATTATCCCTGACCTCAATCCGTATCCCCTCCGGACTCTCCACCGCGCTTACGACAATGACTCCGCCTTCCTCCGGAAGCCCATGATACAGCGCATTCTCGACCAGAGGCTGCAAAATAAAGCGCGGCATGGGCGTATTCATAATTCCCTGCGGAATCTCATAGCGCACATCGAATTCGTAGTCGTATCTGATTTGCTGCAGCTCGACGTAATCTTTTAAAGACTGTATTTCATCACGAAGCGCAACGATCTTACCCGATTTGGCCAAATTATATTTCAGCACCTTGGTAAAAAGCGACAGGAAGCGGTCAATTTCGTGCTGTCCGTTCATGCGGGCCAGCCACTGTGCCGTATTCACCGTGTTATACAGAAAATGGGGATTGATCTGTGCCATCAGCTTTTCCATCTCAATCTCCTGCTGTTCCTTGGCCTTATGCTCCACCTCAAGGATCAGATCTCCAATCTGATGATGCATCCCGTTAAAACGGTCTATAAGATAATCGAATTCCTTCAGCCCGGTCATTGGCAGACCCACATGCACCCGGCGGTTCGTTAAATCACGGATTCCGCGGTGCATCCGCTGAAGCGGACCGAGCACTACCTTCCAGATCCGCAGCGCCAGCATCAGAGATATAATCAACGCCAGTCCGGCAACCAGGGAGAAGCCGACCATCCATGTCCGGCTCTCACGGTGATAATCCTGTTTGCTGATAAACACCACCAGATTCCAGCCCTGCTTGGCGGTCTCCTCAAAAGCATAGTATTCCTTCCTCTGCTGCTTATGATAGACACTGCCTTCAGGAAACCAGTCAGGTTTATCACTGTACAGAACCACGCCGTTCTTGTCGGTCAGCAGGTGATAGGCATTCATTCCGTACTGCTTCATATTCAGCACCTGCTGCAGCACCTTTGAATTCGTCTCCACATAGGCATACAGCGGATGCTCCGGGTTCCCCATCTTGCGGACAATGGAGAATACCGGGGTATCGTTGTATTTATACAAGGTTAAATGCGGGCTGTGATAGGTGATCGCACCTTGGACAGCCAGTGTGGGAAGCGCTGTCAAATCAGGCCGCTTATCACGCGTAAGCAGCGTTTCATACATCATCCGCTCCTTATTGCTGTCATAATAAAACATCAGTCCCGTATTCAGGTTGGAGGCGTTGAGCAAATTGATATTCCGCTGAATGTCATTGTTGAGCTGGGCGGCTTCGTACGGATCCTCCGTTTCCATCAGACGTTCCATATCCTGGCCCACGAATCCCTCGAAGGACATTTGCTGCGACACATCGTACAAATTGTTCAGCGTAGTTTCGAGCGTTTGCAGCACCCGCTGCAAATTGCCCTCAATTCCTTTTTCAATCTTATTGTCCAGTATGGAGGTGATGGAATATAAGGCCAGGGTTCCTGTCATAATCAGCGGAATCATGGCACTGGTCAGCAGAGTCCAGTACATTTGCCCTCTCAAGGTATCCCTGCCGAAGGACTTGCCAAAAAGTCCAGTTCGTCTAGTCATGGCCCCATCCTCTTTCTGTATATGGTTTGCTGTTCTGCATCCGCTTATAAATATCATACATGACTGTCCACCTGCAGACACGCTAAAAAATATGGAGAATCCTGTCGGATCACGGGGAATGCCGTAAACCGAAAAAAAAGACGCAGTCTCCGGATTTCCGGAAAACTGCGCCTCTCAACCTATCAACGGCGCCATACGTAAAGAATCTAATTTCAACTCATACCCAAACTGCGGAAATAGTCTAGTGCCAGCTTGGCGCTTGCAAGGGATGATACGGCGTAGACCTCCTGCTCAACAATGTAGTACAGGATTCCGCTGTCCTCTGCCGCCGCGAAGACGCTCCCGAAATCAACCTGCCCCTGTCCGAGATCCGTTTCTTCATTATCAGCGCCGAAATCCTTAATGTGGACCAGCGGAACACGGCCGGCGTAACGCGAGACATAGTCAACGGGCCGGGCTCCGCCCCTGTGCACCCACCCCAGATCAAACTCGGCGAGCATATGCTCTGCAGGAATCTGCTCCAGCCATATATCAATGACCGCTTTGCCTTCTACTTGCGCGAACTCATAAGCATGATTGTGGTAGCCATACTGCATGCCCGCTGCCCGGACCATCGCAGAAGCCTTCTCCAGGAATGGGATCACTGCCGTCACATCCTCCATGGAGGGATTCTCGGGAAGCGGTGCCGATGGCGTGATGATATATTGAAGTCCAAGCTCTGCCGCATATTCTATTTCTCTGGATAATGCCCGCTCCAGATTGTCCAGGCTGCTGAAATCCAGGCCCACATGCGCTGAAGGCGCCGCAAGGCCCAGGCCATCCAGCGTGCGGCGGAGCTCCCCAGCCGATACGCCGAAATAACCGGCAAACTCCACCGCCCGATACCCCATTTCCGCAACCTTGCCCAGTGTGCCCAGGAAATCGCGTTCGGTCTGGTCACGCAGCGTATACATTTGAATCCCTATCTGCTGTGATGCTCCTGCCATGATAGAATCCTCTCCTTATAGGTTGAATCTGATTGGAACCCGGAAATGTACATCTTCCATTAGCGGGTGCTATTCTTCCTGCAGCTTGCGCTCCACCGATTCCAGCTTACTGCGGCTGGTGGAAGGCTTGTCACGCCGGTCATCAATCTTAAGTGAGGTGGAGACCCGCTGTGCCCCTGCCGCAAAAGGTGACTCATGCAGCGCTTCTACCGCTGCGAGTATCCGCGCAACCGGCCCTTCGATAATCGTACCCATAGAAGTAAGCTCGAAGGTAATCCCCTCCACCGTCTGCAGCACACGCTGCATATCTGCTACATAACTGCTGAGACTGGTACTGCCTGTGCCGATCGGAATAACGGTTACTTCGCCAATAGCCATCTTTCAATCCCTCCCAAAGCATACGTTAATAGCATATATGAGCATCGCCTGCTCTCCTTTTAATTGTACCCCTTCAACGGCACTCCCACAAATCGGCGGGGGTTCTTCCTCTCACTCCTCTTCATCCTGCTACTGATTTCCCCGAATAGATTCACAGGGTCATGCGCACTATATTTATGGAGTCTTTGTGGCATCTTTTGGGACAATTTATGACTCATTTACGGCTGCATCTACAGGAAAGTTGTGGATTACCTGTGGACTAACTGTGGATCATCTGTGAGTAAACCTGCGGAACCCGCTCCCCGCGCGGATTCTCAAAAAAATGTTTACAAACACAATATATTGAGTTACTTTTATTTAACAACAACAAAATATAGTAGAAACAGGTGTTTCACCCTCTTACTAGGGTTGAAGCTTAATAGGGAAGCGCGGTGCAAATCCGCTGTGGTCCCGCCACTGTAACCGGATGCTTCAGGCCCGCCAGAGCCTCTGGAGCAGCATCCTCCGACAAGAAGCCACTAAGGGACTGCGAGGCCCCTCGGGAAGGCGCCGGAGGGCATGCCGGAAGCCAGGAGACCTGCCTGTTTCAGTGGCACCGCTTAGACTCCTGCGAGGAACAGGCGAGGTGTCCGCATGCGGCCTGCAAGTGCAGAGTTAGCCTTTCCGTTATTCGGGCCAGAGGCTGCCGATACCTGAGGACGATAGATTATTGTCCTCAGGTATCGGCTTCTGCGGAATGTACAAGAACGGGTTATACATAGCGATAGACTAGATCCACACCCGTTCGTATCTTCCACATAGACCACCGGCAAATTTCCGCTTTACGGATATTTGCACTACGCATTCGGGCATTTCCCGCCTTCCCGGCTGGAGATGCCTTTTTACTGATGTCCTGGAGCATACGCTTCAGGTTTACGATACTGAGAGGAGAGAGCTATACAATGACGCTGCTGGAGAAACGATATAACGGGGGACAAGCTGCACAGGAGGTTCTTCTGGAAGAAGTGATTCATCTAGGCAAGGATATTATCGACAGCCGGGATTTAGATCTGCTGCGCGAGAATGCCAACTTGAACGGGGAGAGCTTCTCCGGCAAAATGAGCAAATTCGGCAGTGAATATTCCAAGTGGTATGCCCGCAACTTCACTATGCCGCCGCAGCTCGTGCAGGCTATTGAAGATAATGTCGTATATGTACACGACCTGGATCAATACGCCATTGGAACAACCAACTGCATCTTCATTCCGTTTGAACGGCTTCTCCGCGAAGGCTTCAATACCGGCAACGGCAGCGTCCGCCCTCCGAATTCGATTATGACGGCTATGTCGCTGGTGGCGATTATTTTCCAGTCCCAGCAGAACGCACAGTACGGCGGTGTATCCGCCAATAAGCTGGATTACGATCTGGCGCCTTATGTCACCAAATCCTTCGCCAAGCTGTTCCGCAAGGGAATGGAATACTTCGAAGAAGGTACGGACGGTGAAGCTCTCGGTGAGATCACTATGACCCGCAGCGATCTGGAAGAGAAGTATCCGCGCGCCTTCCGTTTCGCCCTGAAAGAGACAGAAATTGAAACGCTTCAGGCAGCGGAGAGTATGGTACATAACCTGAATACCATGTCCAGCCGCTCCGGCGGCCAGATTCCTTTCACAAGCATCAACTACGGAACCTGCACCTCTCCGGAGGGCCAGCTCGTGATCAGCTCCCTCTTAACTGCTACTATGAACGGACTTGGCAGCGGAGAAACACCAGTGTTCCCAATTCAGATCTTCAAGTGCAAACAGGGTGTCAACCAGCAGCCTGGTGATCCTAACTATGAGCTGTTCCTGAAAGCGGCAGAGTGCTCTGCACGCCGACTGTATCCGAACTTCGCCAATCTGGATGCTCCGCTGAATATGCAGTACTACGATCCGACCGATCCGGATACTGAATTTGCTACGATGGGCTGCCGGACACGTGTTCTGGGCGACCGCTTCGGACGCAATCACTGCTCGGGCAAAGGCAACCTTTCATTCAATACGCTTAACCTTGTACGTCTTGGTCTGGCTTACGGCACAGTAACCGGCCGCCGCCTTGCCGCTGATGAGGAAGGCTTCTTCGAAGATCTTAATCATTATATGGACGTTGCACTGGACGGCCTGCTCCACCGTTTCCGCATCCAGGCTTCCCAGAAGGCCAAAGCCTCCGATTTCATGATGCGTGAAGGGGTATGGGAAGGCGGCGAGCAGCTTGCACCGGAAGATAACGTAGGGGAACTGCTGAAGCACGGCAGCCTGTCCCTTGGTTTCATCGGTATGGCGGAGTGCATGAAGGCTATGTACGGCAAACACCATGGCGAAGATATGGAGGTCCATGCCAAGGCAGTGGCTATTGTCCGCCACATGCGTGAATACTGCGACCGCAAGAGCGAAGAGCTGGATCTGAACATCACTCTATTCGCAACACCTGCCGAAGGTCTCTCCGGCAAGTTCACCAAGATAGACCGCAAGGTTCTCGGTTCCATCCCGGGTGTAACGGACCGTGAATACTATACGAATTCATTCCACATTCCGGTCTATTACGACCTGAGCGCAGCCAAGAAGATCAGCCTGGAAGCTCCATTCCATGAATATTGCAACGCCGGAGCGATCTCCTATGTAGAGCTGAACGGCAATGCCCGCAGCAACCCGGCAGCATTCGTCAAAATCATCAAATACGCGCTGGAGCAGGACATCAGCTATTTCAGCATTAACCACCCGATTGACCGCTGCTCCGGCTGCGGCCACGAAGGTGTGATCGGCACGAACTGCCCGTCCTGCGGTGCTCATGAAGATACAACGCATATCCGACGGCTGCGCCGGGTAACCGGATATCTGACCGGCGATTATCAGACCCGCTTCAACGCCGCCAAGCAAGCTGAAGTACGGGACCGCGTTAAGCATCTATGAACATCTGCGGATATTATCCGGAGTCAATCAATGAAGGAGAGGGATTGCGGGCGGTCCTCTTCTTCAGCGGGTGCCGCCACCGCTGCCCCGGATGCTTCAACCCGAAGACCTGGAACTTCAATTACGGAGAGGTCTTCACTCCGGAGCGCAGGCAGGAGATTATCGCCGAGATAGCAGATAATCCGCTGCTGGACGGCTTGACTCTGGCTGGCGGGGATCCGTTCTTCTCGGCAGAGGAAGCGGCGGACTTCATCCATGAGCTCCGCGCCGAGCTGCCGGGCTTCCCGGTCTGGATCTATACCGGTTATACGTATGAGGAGCTGACGGCTTCCCCCGGTTCTCCGGAATGGAATCTGCTGGCCTTGTGCCAGGTGGTCATTGACGGACGGTTTGTAGAGGAACTCAAAGACACCACTCTCCCCTACCGGGGAAGCAGCAACCAGCGGATTATAGATATTCCGGCGAGTCTTACCGGAGACAAGATTGTACTCTGGGAGCCTGCACTTAGCTTTCAGAGGGTATAAAATTACCTAAGACATATAATTCCTTATATTTAAAAAAGGGCACTAAACTACCGCATTCCGGTGGTTTAGTGCCCTTTTATGTTCCTCAGGAGGGTAATATCGTACGCCTATTCTCCCGCCTTACGTCCCGCCTTATGTGCTGTCTCGTCCGCCAGCTCTTCCAGCACGCTGTTCAGCCGCAGCTTCAGCTCCTCGGCCAGCTCAACGACACCCTGGTCGTTGCGCACAGCCTGCGAGTCAACCGCATAGACACCGCCAAGAATGTGCCGGGCGCCCAGCACAGACAGCACCGGCTTCAGCGCGTAGTCAATCGCGAGCAGATGCGCGAGGCTGCCGCCCATGAAGAGCGGCAGCACGATTTTGCCGGCCAGCCCTTTTTGCGGAACCAGGTCCAGGAAGGTCTTCAGCACTCCCGTATAGGAAGCTTTGTACACCGGACTGACGACAATCACCGCGTCCGCTTCAGCCACCAGGCCATTCGCTTTGACGATGGCTTCGCTCTCAAACTTGGTATGAATCAGATCCTCCGCCGGAAGCTCCGCTACATTAATCCGTTCCACTTCAAACCCGCGTTCCCGCAGATCCTCTTCAGCATATTCAATCACGGCATTGATCCGTGATACCAGGGATGGCGTACCGTTAATTACCACTATTTTAGCCACTTCCGCACCTCTTCCGTCCGCTTTTATAAGATATGCCGGGCTGCTGTGCCGGACACAAATACTTTAAATTAGTAATAATCCTAGCAGAGTACAGGGAATATTGTCAAACCTCAATTGCGCTTGCATCCCGGTCCTTCTATGGTTATAATAAACGGCAAACCTATATCCCGACCAGGCCAATGACCGGCATCCAACCGCGAGGCGTCTGCGACCGGAGCAGTTCCCCTGTTCCCTAAGTTTACCGGGTTTCGCCCGTTACCGCGAAGACCAAAGAGGGCCTTATTCCGCGCTATACAGCTGTTTTACCGGAATGGGGTCAACCTGGGTGGCACCGCGAGCTGGCGCTCCTCGTCCCATGGATGAGGGCGTTTTTTGTATTTTTTTAAACACAAAAAGGAGCGGATGCGGCATGCTGGACATGAACTGGATCAGGGAGAACGAGGATATTGTACGGAAGACGGCGGAGTGGAAAAAGGTAGCGTTCCCGCTTACGGAGCTGCTGGAGTGGGATGACCGGCGGCGGCAGGCCCGCCGGGAAACGGAGCAGCGCCGGGCAGAGCGCAATGCGCTGACCAAAGAAGTCGAGCGCCTGCTGCGCCAGGGCGACGCTGCAGGCGGAGAACAGGCCAAGGAGCAGGTGCGGGAGATCAACGGCCAGCTGACCACGCTGGAGGCAGGGCTCCTTGAAGCGGAGCGCCGCTGCGGCGAGCTGCTGCTGCTCGCGCCGAATCCCATATCGGCGGATACGCCGATCGGGCCGGACGACAGCGCGAATGTGGAGCTGCGGCGGCATGGATCGCCGCCGGTATTCGGCTTCAGTGCGCGCGACCACGTCGAGCTCGGAGAGCTGCACGGCATCCTCGACATTCCGCGCGGCGTCAAAGCCGGCGGACCCCGCAGCTACGTGCTGAAGGGGGCCGGGCTGCTCCTGCATCTGGCTGTGCAGCGGCTGGCGCTGGATGTACTGATGCAGCGCGGCTTCACCGTGATGGATGTGCCGGTAATCGTCCGGCCGGAAGCGCTGGAGCGGACCGGGTTCTTCCCTGGCGGCATGGATCAGACCTATGAGCTGACGGGAGAGAAGCGCTGGCTGGCCGGCACCTCGGAGGTATCGCTGGTCTCGCTGTACAGCGATGAGATCCTCGATCTCGAAGCGCCGCTGCGGCTGGCCGGAATGTCGGCCTGCTTCCGCCGCGAGGTAGGCTCGGCAGGCCGCGATGTACGCGGGCTGTACCGTGTACACCAGTTCTCGAAGATCGAACAGGTGGTGATGTGCCGGAACGATGCGGGGGAGTCGGAGCAGATGCTGCAGGAGATTCTCGGCAATGCCGAGCATATTCTCCAGCTGTTGGAGCTGCCTTACCGGGTAGTGGCCGTCTGCAGCGGCGACATGGCGATGAAGACACATAAGCAATATGACATCGAGACCTGGATGCCCAGCAGAGATGCTTATGGGGAGACCCATTCGGCTTCGAATCTGCTCGACTTCCAGGCCCGCCGCTCAGGCATCCGCTACCGTGATGAAGACGGGCGGCTGCAGTACTGCCATACCCTGAACAACACGGCGGTTGCCACGCCGCGCATTCTGATTCCGCTGCTGGAGAATCACCAGCAGGAAGACGGATCGGTCTATATCCCGCAGGCGCTGCGGCCTTATATGGGCGGCGCAGAAAAGCTGATGTTATAGAAATAAACAGAAACGGCCTCGCCGTCCTTCAATGGGCAGCGAGGCCGTTTCTATTCTCTTTTAGACTTTACATTCTATTAACATTAAGTTTACATAGTTTTCAGGAAAAAAAGCTGTATTCATCAAGAAATCCCTTAAATATTAAAATATTTTAGGGATTCTTCCTATTAATTTATGCACTATTAACAAATTTTGACGAAAAATTGCTTTGGAAAACTATTATCTCTATTATATTTAAGTGGAAATGATATTTTATGGGGAGGTATACTTACATGAAACTTTCTTCACAATGCAGGAGGCCGCTTAGTCTATTCCTAGCGGTTGCATTGCTCTTGACCGGGATATTCCCGGGATTATCGTTAGGTTCCGGCACGGCTTCGGCAGATGCTCCACTAACTGTAACAGCTGCAATTGCAAAGTCACCTAGCGAAGCTATCGTAGTCACAGGTTATGTAGTAGGGTATACCTCAAACGGTCCTTCATATTCATCTACGGACCTTGCCGCTGACACAAATTTGGCCATAGCAGATCAGCCGGGAGAAACGGATAATTCCAAAATCATGCCGGTCCAGCTCCCGAGTACACCCGCCTACATCCGGTCAGAATTCGGTTTGAAATCGAATCCTTCACTGATTGGAAAACAAATTGTGGTTACAGGAACAAGAGAAACATACTTCAGCGTACCTGGAGTTAGAAACACTTCCAGTGTTACTCTCTACGGTGAGAATCAGGCTCCACCTGTTACTGCCTTTCCTTCATCAGGATCCAAAATAGGCATTGGTTCTTCCATCACATTAAGTACTTCAGTTACAGCAAGCGTGTACTACAGCGTCTACGCAAACGGCAGTACTACCGCAGAAGTTATAAACAAGTGGTATGATGCTCCTATCCCTGTAAGTTCAAGTTACAATACTCTTACCATTAAAGCCTACTCTTCATTACCCGATTTAGAGAATGGTCCAACAGCTACTTTTAATTATACAGTTTCGGCTGTACTGGACAATCTGAAGATCAGCCAGATTCAAGGTGCTTCGCATACATCTCCATACCTTGACAGCCTCGTTACTAACGTCAAAGGTATTGTCACTTACGTCAAGGACGCGGATAGTTTCTATATTCAATCTGCAGCAGCCGATATGGATAACGATATCAAAACTTCTGAAGCCATTCTCATCTATCAAAAGGGCGGAAGCAGTGCCGTTAAAGTAGGCGATGCTATAACCGTAGACGGAACTGTTCAGGAGTACGGCTTCTCCGGACAATTGACGACTACGGAAATTGCTGCCAGCAAAACTACGTTTCTCAGCAGCGGCAACCCGCTTCCGGCAGCAACTCTGTTGGGCACCGGCGGACGTGTGGTACCGACTGCGGTTATCGATGATGATAAGTTTGCCAAATTTGATCCGGACACCGATGCCATCGACTTCTACGAAAGTCTGGAAGGCATGCGCCTGGAGCTCACCAAGCCGACTACCGTGGGACCTGCTGTCTATTATGCTTCCAGCAGCACCTTCGAAATCCCCGTGATTACTGTTAACGGAACAGCCAATACCACTGAAGTCACTTCTGCTGCAGGCGGACTGGTGCTGACTGGTGCTGACTATAATCCCCAGCGCCTGATCCTCTCCGTGAAATCCGCACCGGTGCTGACAACAGGCCAGCAGTTCACAAGCAACATTACCGGTATTATGAACTATGATTACGGAAAATTCCTGATTTCCACAGAAACGGGCACACTGCCGGATGTCTCAACCAGCAAATTGCAAAGGGAAGTGACTTCTCTCTCTTCAAATGCAGAAGGCAAGTTGAATATTGCTTCCTTTAATATTGAGAACTTCTCTAAACTTAATGATGCCAAGAAGATCGAAAATGTAGCTAAGGATATCGTGAACAATCTCAAAACGCCGGACATTATCGGCCTGACCGAAGTTCAGGATAATAACGGTACGGGCACTGGTGTTACCGAGGCTAATGAGAGCTTCGAAGCACTGATTGCTGCCATTGAAGTGATCGACGGCGGTGCATCCGCTTATGCCTATACCGACATTGCTCCGCTTAATAATCAGGACGGCGGCGTTCCGGAAGGCAATATCCGCTCGGGCTTCCTGTACAATACGAACCGTGTTGCACTGAAGGATAGCGGAAAGACAAAAGGAAGTGCCACTGAATCCGTCACCTACAGCACAGCCTCCGGTCTTAGTGTAAATCCCGGACGTATCGATCCGACAAATGAAGCCTTCATTGACTCGCGCAAGCCGCTGGCTGCCGAGTTTACTTTCGAAGGCAATGATGTGATCGTGATCGCCAACCATTTCAATTCCAAGAGCAGCGACAATTACCTCTTCGGCTCTGTTCAGCCACCGGTCTTCACCACGGAAGTCCAGCGGGCCAAGATCGCCAAGGTCGTCAACGGTTTCGTTGAGGATGTGCTCCAAGAGAATGCGGATGCCAATATCGTCGTACTCGGCGATTTGAATGACTTCCAGTTCTCCAATACGCTGAATATTCTCAAAGGCAGCGCGCTTACGAATCTCGTAAATACCCTGCCGCTGAACGAACGTTACTCCTACGTATTCCAAGGCAATTCACAGACGCTGGATCATATCCTCGTCAACAATAGACTGGCATCGGACACTACACTCGACATCGTGCATATCAACTCGGACTTTGCTGATCCGGGAGATTATCCTCCAGGCACTGAATTCCCGGCTGATATCCGGATCAGTGACCATGATCCGCTGCTCGCACAAATTGACTTCACTACAGAGGATTTCAATCTGCGGGTACTGCATACCAATGATACTCACGGTCATCTAGAGAATGTGGCGAAACGCACTTCAGCTACCAGCAGCGAACGGACAGGCAATACTGTACTGCTGGATGCGGGCGACGTCTTCTCCGGAACCTTGTATTTCAATCAATTCAGGGGTCAGGCAGATATCAAGTTCATGAATAACATCGGCTATGATGTGATGACCTTCGGTAACCATGAATTTGATATGAATGATAAAAATCCGGAAGTACTGAAGAATTTCGTAACGGCCGCCCAGTTCCCGTTTGCCAGCTCCAATATCGACTTCACCACGAATAACAGTGAGCTTGCGGATCTCTATCATGAGATGACCGGAATACTTGAAACCGATGAGGCCAAGAGTACGGCCAAAGACGGAAACATCTATCCTTCAGTCATTAAGGATGTTTACGGCGAAAAGATCGGCATCTTCGGCCTGACTACCGAGGACACAACTGGTCTATCATCGCCAGGAGACAAAATTATTTTCAAAGAGCATATAGAAAGTGCAAAAAAGACAGTCAAAGCACTGCAAGATCAGGGCATTAATAAGATTATCGCGGTCACCCACCTGGGTTATACCGTAGATCAGGAACTTGCCAAAGACGTTCCGGGTATCGACATTATCGTCGGCGGACACTCGCATACGAAGGTGGATAATCCTCCAACACCGATCGTCAATGTGGGCACCGGCAAGAATGTACTGATTGTGCAGACCGGTGAATACAGCCAGTTCCTCGGTGAGCTCGACGTAACCTTTGACAAAGATGGTGAAATCAAGGCTTACAAAGGCAAACTGCTGGATGTCAACCTATTTGGTCCAGACGCTACAGCTAGCGCAATTCTTGCTCCAATCGATGCTGAATTGGCAGCTGTCCGGAGCACGGTTGTAGGTTACACCAATGTGGATCTCTACACCTACCGGATGATCAATGGTAAATCGACCCGTGTTGTACGCAGTGAAGAGACACCAATCGGCAATATGATTGCCGACAGCATCGCGGAGAAAGTCACAGAATTGATGCCGGGCTTCGTTTCGGCTAGTGATCGCGCCTCTATCAAGGGTGTTGTTGCTATCCAGAATGGCGGCGGCATACGTGAGGCCATCAATGTTGGTGACATTACAATGGGCGAAGTGCTGACTACACTGCCTTTCGGTAACGGTCTTGCCGCACTTAAAGTGACAGGTGCTGAAATCATCTCCTCACTGGAGAATGCGGTCAGCGGCATCAGCTCCGACCAGGGCCGGTTCGCACACGTCTCCGGTATGAGATACACCTATGATTCAACCAAAAAGCCGGAGATTGTAGATGCATTAACCAACAAAGTAACTCAGGTTGGCGAAAGAATTGTTTCCGTTGATATCAAGCAGGCGGACGGTTCCTACTTGCCTGTTGATCCGGCAGCCTACTACATCCTGTCCACGAACTCCTTCATGGCAGGAGGCGGCGACTTCTACCGTGCGCTGGCTTCAGCCAAAGCAGACGGACGGTATTATGAGCTGGGTCTACCAGACTTTGAAGTCCTGTTGGCCTACCTGAAGGAACATAATCCGGTGACTTCCAGCATTGAAGGACGTATCACCGATCTTAAGGGCGTATCCCCAAGCCCTACACCAACACCGGCACCAACTGCAGATTCAGGCGGAAGTCCTGGAACAACGCTGCCAACTGCAACGGCAACACCTAGTCCAACAGCTACTGCCACAGCAACAGTGCCTCCGCAGGTAACAACGATTACCGCGGCTGATCTGACTGCACAGCTTGCGGCCCTGCCTGCCGGCACCAGTGAGCTGATTATCCCGCTTACGGCTTCAACAGGCGGTGCTCAAGTTGTACTGCCGGGCAGTGTGCTGGTTCAGCAGGCTGCTGCTAAACCAAATACAGTGCTGACTTTCACCTCTACCGGCGGAGCATCCTATTCACTGCCGCTGAGCATTATTAACGGAACGGCACTGGCTGCCCAGCTTGGTACCAGTGACTTTACGGTTACAGTCTCTCTGCTCCAGGCGGATACTGCTACACTCGACAGCCTGAACAAGGCTATCGCAGCACAGGCCGGCTCCGTTACCCTGGCCGCACCGGTCATTGAATTCTCGATTACCGCTGAGGCCGGCAATAAAAGTGTGCCGCTGAACAGCTTCGGCAGCACCTACGTGAAGCGGACTATTACTGCAACGGGAGCGTTGAGTTCTCAAGGCGCAACAGCCGTATCCTATGACCCGGCTACCGGCAAGCTATCCTTCGTACCTTCCCTCTTCGCCGGCCTCTCAGGCGGAAATACTGAAGTGACGATCAAACGCAACAGCAACAGCTACTATACTGTTGTGAAGTCAAGCAAGACCTTCGGTGATACTACAGGGCACTGGGCGCAATCATCCATTGAGCTGCTGGCTTCCAAGCTGATCATTACCGGCACCAGCAGTACCGCCTTCTCGCCTTCGCTGTCTATCACGCGGGCAGAATTCGCGGCTCTGATTACCCGCTCCCTCGGACTCGCATCCGCAAGCGGCGGAGCCACCTTCAGTGATGTCAGCACAGGCGCATGGTATGCTGATGCCGTACAAACGGCAGCTTCAGCAGGTCTGATTACCGGATATACGGATGGCAGCTTCAAGCCGGGTAGTCCGATCTCCCGCCAGGAAATGGCGGCGGTCCTGTCCAAAGCCATTAAGTACACCGGCAAGACCCTTACTGCCGATCCGGCAGTGCTGGCTAAATTCAGCGATGCCTCAAGCATCCCGGCCTGGTCCAAATCAGCCATAGCCGAAATAGCAGCCGAGGGCATTATTCAGGGAACACCTGACGGCGCATTCGCTCCGTCGAAGCTGGCTACCCGTGCGGAAGCCGCTACGATGCTGGAGAAGACCTTGAAGTCACTTCAATTTATTAACTGACCCAGCAAAAATGTTATACAGTGAAAAGGCGGTACCCGCTGCGCATGATGCGCTGCGGGTACCGCCTTTTTTATACGGGGATGATTACTTCGCCAGCTCGCTAAAAAATTTTAGAGTCTAATAAAAACAGCCATTGCATTAGGAATTAAGTTCGTTTATCATAAAACATATAATCAGTTCTATATTTGTAGAACAAAATTTAAAATAACTTCACTTAGCCAGTCTATCGCTTCTGTAATATCACTGAATTAGAAAGCAGGGAAACCATATGGAATACAAGGTAATGGTCGATTTCGCGCCAATCTATGAGTGCATCGCCAGCTTGAATGCTTTTATCGGCAAGCAGAACCACAATGCTATGGACGCCGGGATCTCCTGGATTCGCGACGTACAGAGCCGCTTCGCCCCCGTAATGCTCCAGAAAATGAAAGAAGTAATGAAGCTCACCGATAATTTCAGTCTGTCTCCTTACGTATGGAGCTGCCCGGAAGACCGTTCAGTGGGGGGATTTCTGGACTGGTTTGATGCGTTAGCCCCGGGTGATCTCTATGAAATTGCCGGCCGCTTCGGGCAGACCGTCCCCTCCAACCTGGCCGAACTGCGAAGCTCTGCCGCTGAAGTCATCAGAGCCTGGGATACGGGGTATTTCAGCAGCATCGATCCGGCCATAATGGAAGGGCTTCAGCAGGAGGCTGCGGCAAGGGCGGCGCTGCTGAACGGCTCGAATGATATGGAGGTGTACGAGACGGCCACAGCAGGCATGCGGCTATACCCTTCAGAAACCCTGAAGCAGGTCATTATTACCCCGCAATATCATGCCCGGCCTCTTGTAACCTCCACACTCTTTGATGAATTTATGTTCACCAGCTACTCCTGTGATATCCTTCCTCCGGAAGAAGGGCGGCCCGCACCGGCTCTGCTGCGGCTTACCCGTGCACTGTCGGATGAGACACGGTTGTTCATACTCCGTCTGCTTACCGGCAAGCAGCTGAATTTCACTGAGATTGTGAAGGAGGTCGGCCTGTCCAAAAGCACGATCCACTACCATCTGATCGCACTGCGGGCGGCGGGTCTGGTCATCGTTCATACTGCCAGTAAAAACACGTCCTACAGCCTGCGCCTTGAGGCGCTGAACGGCCTGCCCGGACGAATCGAGGAATATCTGGAGGGGTGATTACTATGCAAAAGCGCAGCTATTACGGGTTGCTATCCACGATTTCTTTGAGCGCCTTCGGCGATGCCTTTGGATTGCTTGCGATGGAATGGCTTGTCTATGAGATGACAGGCTCCAAGCTGGCTATGGGTGCACTTGCCCTCAGCTCCATGATTCCCGAGCAGGCACTCCGCCTGCTCGGCTCGCCATTGTCCGACAGGCTGCCCCGCGTCCGGTTCATGGCCTGCCTCGCATCGCTGCGTCTGCTGGCCCTCCTGCTGCCGCTGGGCATGGGGCTCGCCGGCCACCTGCAGCTGTGGCATTTGTTCGCTGCCGCCAGTCTCAGCGGAGCCTGCTCCGCGCTGTTCATGCCAACCGCAATGGCTGTGATTCCCGGCATCGCAGACACCAGCAAGCTGATGCGCGCCTTCGCCATCATCGACGGCTGCAAGGGTGCCGCCGCACTCCTCGGCCCGGCACTTGCCGGCGTGTTGACCGCGGCCAGCGGGGCCTTGCCGGCGCTCGGCATCAATGCCGTTTGTTATACGGCAGCTATAGCCACTCTGCTGTTGCTGCCCCGGATGGGTAAGCCCGCAGCCGCTCCTGCCGGCAGCTTCTCGGCATCCGTCTATCTGCGGGAGGTGGCCGAGGGCTTCTCGTTCTACCGGCAGTTCCCCGCCATGCTGACGATCATGATGATGGCCGCCGTCAGCAATCTGAGCTCCATTGCCGTGTGGACCCTCATGGTCCCTTATGTCCGCGAGGTGCTGCACCGTGATGCGGCGGCGGTGGGCTCGCTGTCCACGGCTTCTGCACTTGGATACTTAACGGGGCTGGGCGTGATCTCCCTGATGGGCGAAATCAGGAAGCGGCGCATCGTGATGCTCGGCAGTCTAGGCTTGTCGGGTATCGTCACTATGGTGTGGGGCTTCATCCCCAGCTATTCTTTTGCCCTGTTTGCGGTATTCGCCGCCGGACTGCTGGGACCTTTCTTCGGTTCCTTAAGCTCCTCCCTGCATGGGCGGCTGGTTCCCGGCCATCTGCAGGGACGGGTGAACTCGGTCCGGTTCCTGATCGGAGGGAGCCTGTCACCGCTCGGCGCCCTGGCAGGCGGGGCGGTTGCCGAGCTCTATGGGGTGCCTGCTCTTTTGCTGGCCGCAGGAATTCTTCCTGCTCTATATGCAGGAGTGGCGCTGCGCTTGCCGGGACTGAAGGCGCTGGACGGGGACTTATCCGTGCTTGAACTAAGCACCCGGCAGAAAAGTGAAGTTGCCTAGACAAGCAATATACCTGTATGGATTGAACTCTGTTTTCTATAATTATGGCCTAGGATGCAATTGGCATTACATGAAAAGTTTGGATATTCGGCGGGCACTACAATTTTTGCTGGCTAGAAGTAGAATGTTGTAATTTCTGCAGGATTTTCACACAGAACGCGCCTTCCGAGGCGCATTGTTGTACTTTTTGCAAGATTTTCGCCGATTTGGTGAGTGTCAGAGCCAGGTTGTTGCATTTTATGCAGGATTATTGCTGAATCGCTGCTGACCAGAAGCAAATTGTTGTAATTTGTACAGCAATTCATCAGTCTGGACGGAGCTACAGGCAGCGTAAGCAGCTACTGCTTCCCCTGCGAAGCGGCAGGAAGCAGCATGCGCAACACGTCAAACAGGGCGAAGCCGTCATGCACATCACCCTGTCTCTCTTATGAATATTGCGGCTTGTCAAAGCTCAGGATTCCATCCCGCTCTCAGCGGTCTCGTAATGGCTGGTGTCGCCGTGGAGCACTATCTCGGGCACACCGTCCGTGATATCAATTCTGCACAGACAGGTAGGATAGATGTAAGGCAGATCCCATAGCTTGTTCATGGCTCTGCCCTCGAAATGAGCCATAAGCACCTTAATCACAACGGTATGCGTCACAATGAGCACCGTGCCGCCTGCGTGGAGGTCTACGATCTCACGCAGCTTGCCCAGCGCACGCTCCTGCACGGCTGCAAAGGTCTCGCTGCCCTCTACACTGAACTGCTCCGGGTCGCCCCAGAAGAACTGATGCTGCTCCGGATACTGCAGCTGAAGCTCCGCGGAATCACGGCCTTCCCAGACCCCCATGCCGATCTCCTTGAATTCATCACAGGCTGTAAGCGGCAAGTCCCGCTCCCCACGGATAATCTCTGCCGTCCGCAGCGCCCGGGGACTTGAGCTTGCGTACACCGCATCCAGCTCCACATGATGCATGCCCCGGCCCAGCCACTCTGCCTGCTGGACACCCAGCGGCGTAAGCTCCGAATCCTGATGACCCTGCATCCGCTTCTGCACATTCCATTCAGTCTGCCCGTGCCGGGTGATGTACACTGTTGTTGTAGTCATAGCTCCTGCTCCCCTTCATCCTCTATGTGCTTCGCTTTATCTGCAAGAAATTACTATACTTCACTCTAAGCTAATCTCAATAAATCCTGCCCATACAAGCCTTACGCCCGTTTGCGTTCCAGCCACTTGACCGCATAATCCACAATCTCCCGCTGCGGAATCAGCTGTGCCGCCGATGCGGCCACCAGGCCGCTGGCAATAAGCCCGGTCTCCCGGCCAAAGTCCGCGCCCAGCTCCGTGAAATCATCCGAGTTCCAGTTATAATCACTGAACTCCACCCATTGTCTGACACCGCCCACCATCATTGGGGCTGCAGCCATGACTTCCTGTTTCCCGGCATAGTCTGCCCGGTATTCCGCCAGATGCAGTGAGGTGTTATTAAGATTGTCTACGCCAAGGAGCAGCACGCTTCCTCCCAGCTCATAGATCCGGGCCAGCGGAGACTGCTCACCGAAGGCGTACTCCAGGCTATGCCCGTCAAGAATGAAGTCCCGGTGCTTCCCCCATGCGGCAAAAGAATCAATCGGATGGCTGCTGCGCCGGACGCCCTGCTGCTTGCGGAAGCAGTCGGGAATCACTCCCATCCCTCTAAGCGGGGTCAAGTCCGGATCATAAGCAGGCATATGCTCCCGGATGCCCGGCCACCAGGCCTCCGGCACCGGCGGGTTGCTCCAGCCTGACGGATCGGTCAGATCCGAGGATTGCGTCGGCATAACGAGCGTTCCTGCTTCGCCCAGCACCTTCTCCAGCGCCAGGATAACCGCAACCGGACCGCCTGCTACCCATTGCCCCAGTGATTTAAAGGAAGAATGCAGCAGCAAAGTCTTCCCTTCACGCACGCCCAGCTTCCGGAAGTCAGCGGCAAGTGTATCTACAGTAATCAGTGTTCCTTGTACTTCTTCCATTCCATTGCCTCCAGCTTCGAACCATCCATTGTTCGTATTTTAAGATTCCTTATCCTCCGCCTGGCCCGAATAACGTTCCATTAGCTGCTTCGCCCGGTACTCACCGGGAGAAATGCCCTCCAGCTCCTTAAAGACACGCGCGAATTGCTTGCTGTTCTCAAAACCTACCGCCTCAGAGACCCCGGCCAGCTTGACGGAGTTATCGGCCAGCATTTCCTTGGCGTGGCGGATACGGACTTTTTTGAGATACAGTACAAAGCTCTCCCCGGTATAAGCCTTGAAGGCTTCACTGAAATAAGAATAATTAAGCGACACATAATTGCTGACCATCGCCATATTCAGCGGACGGGCATAATTCGCTTCAATATACGCCAGCGCTTCTTCCATATCGGCATGCTCGGTATGAGCAGATCTTATTCCTATAATATAATCGTTCACACTAAGGAGCAAATGCTCCAGTGCCCGGTAATAGTCGTGGAAATTGCGGAAATTATACAGGTTGCCGACCGCGCGGTACAGCTTCAGCACTTCCACCGAGGCCTCTCCATGCACACGGAATACTTCATCCAGCACCCGTTCATTAATACTCCGCCCTACATTCTCCAGGTAATCCAAATCTAAGTGCAGCAAATGATCCGTCTGAAAAATAACACCAAGCAGTGTCTTGATCTCCTTCTCACGCTCGGTTCCCAGCATATTAAGCAGCTTGCGCAGCTCCTCTTCCGGTGAAGGGAAGCTCAGGCGCCCGGTGCGGATATCCTTATAGTCGACAAAGCTGGCCTGCGGGGACAGAAAAGTATACTGCAGCGCCCGGTAGGCCTCCATATAACAGGCACGGAACTGCTCTGGACTCCGGCTCTCACTGCTGATGCCGATGAGCAGCCTCTTAAGGTCTTTGGCCTCAGCCTTACCGGCCAGCTCCAGGAAGCTCTCCCCGTTCCCGACCAGTACAAGCTTCCCGTCCCAATCGGTCAGGATCTCCGTAAATTTCTGTTCCAGCGGCCCGATCAGCCGCTCCAGTACTCCCTGGACCTCTCCGTGCTTCATCCGCACGCCGTCCCGGTGATAATAATTCACTACTCCTACTGTAAAAGGAATCTGCAGCGCCGACAGCTCCTCCAGCTGTGCTGCCGATGCCTCTACCTCCCGCTGCATCAAAAGCCCCCGCAGACGGGCAACCCGCAGCTCACGGCGGTAGCCTTCCGCCTCCTGCTTCTGCCTGTGGCTGCTCGACTCCCGGTCCATTCCCTCCTTGCCGATCCGTTCGAGAATCTCAAACAGCTCTTCACGGCGGATCGGCTTCAGCAGATAATCCTTCACGCGGTAGCGGATCGCGCTTTTGGCATATTCGAAATCATCATGGCCGCTTAAGATAATGACAGCCGGAGGTTCCCCTTCGCCTGCTTCCGCCGACAACCGTTCCAGCAGCGTAATCCCATCCATAATCGGCATCCGGATATCCGTAATAATGACATCCTTCCGCTCCTGCTTGTACAGCTCCAGCGCTTCCGCGCCGTTGCCTGCCATCGTGATGCTGTAGACAGACGGATATTCCCGTTCGATCATCGCCTTCAGGCCTTGACGGATCATTTTTTCATCATCCACAATCAGCAGATTGGTCATAGCTAGTTATCCCCCGTCAATAGAACTTTGGGCAGTGACATGAACACAGTTGTCCATTTCCCTGCCTCGCTCTGCACTTCCAGCCCGTACTCCTCACCGTAGAACAGCTGCAGACGCTGATGCACATTGCGCAGTCCTACGCCTCCCGACTTATATCCGCCGCTGCTGGTTCCCGAAGGGTCAGCCCCCGGCTCCTCCTTGGCATATATCGCCTCATGCAGCTGGGCCAGCTGCTGCGGAGTCAGTCCGAGACCATTATCGCGCAGCGCGATGAAGATATCCCCTTCGGCCTCCGTAATATCAATCCGCACAACGCGGTCCGTGAGCTCTACCCCGTCCGCATTCCAGGCATGCTTCACACTGTTTTCAACAATCGGCTGCAGCGACATTTTGAGCACCTCCACTTCCAGATAAGCGCTGTCAATATTAAGCTCCAGTCCAATGGTATGTTCGAATCTTATATTCATAACCTCTATATAGTTCTGGATATGGCGGATCTCGTCTTTCAGCTTCACGTATTCACCCGTCCATTTGAAATTATAGCGCATCATGCCGCCAAGCCGGGTAAGCGCATCCGAGATCGTCCGCTGGTTCTCAATCTCTGCCAGCATTTTGATATTTTCCAGCGTATTGTAGAGGAAATGGGCATCAATCTGATTATGCAGCGTCCGCAGTTCAGCTTCCTTCGACAGCGCCTGCTTATGGACAGCCTGCGCCACCAGCGTGTTAATCGTATTCATCAGCTTGGAGAAATGATGGGCAAGCTCTCCGACTTCGCCGCCCCCGCTGACGCGGATGCTGCCATATGGCTCTCCCCGGCGGACTCTCTTCATCGTTTCTGTCAAACGGCGGAGATTCTTCAGGATGAATGCATTCAGTACATATGCTATTGCGGTGACCAGGAAGATGAAGCCAATATTGACCCCGATAATCAAATTACGGGTACGTGAGATATCCATCATCACGCCTTTCATCGAGACCACAGTGACCAGAGAAGCATTAATCTGCTCCAGCGGAGCCTGAATCAGCATGAAGGAATTCCCGTTCTCCTTATAATCCATCTGCCATTCACCGGTCTTCCGGAACGCAGCCAGCCGGTCTTTGATTGCCGCGTTAAGCCCTGAGTTGTTTTGCAGAAAAGAGTTGTCTGTCCGGGCAAACAGGTTCAGCTCATCATCCGCAAGAATCATCTGGGATTCATTATCCTGCACGGAGGTATACGTCTTCGGTGTAAATTTACTCAGCAGCATATCCACCTGAATCATCCCGATGTGATGTCCGGCAGGAATACTGATCTCGCGCAGCAGCGATACCTTGGGCTGGCCCTGCTCCACTTCCTCCGAGAACCGCAGCATCAAATCGATGTCAGAGTTCTGGAAGGCCCACATATTCCGCCCCTCCACCCGCAATGCCTTTTGAAACCAGGGTTCCATGGAGACCCGCGACTCGCGGAAAATAACCGGCCACAGTTCATACATATTATTGCTGCTGGAATACAGATACAGGTGCTCAATGTTCGGATTGTTAAACTGGATCTGGCTGAGATTCACAAAGCTGGTCGTATTGAAATCAATCAGCTCCCCAAGCGTCGGATCGCTCTCGTTGATAAGATAATTCTGCACTGTTTTATCCGAATAGGCCATTTGGGCCGCCCGTTCCATCGCCTCAATCTGATTGAGCACATGCAGCTTCTCCATTTGCAGCAGATAGCTGTTCTTCTCTATGGAATCACGCATATAGGTATTGTTAATCGCCTTGTACGAATAGAAGGACACCAGCAGACTGGGTCCCAGAATAATGAAGATATAAGCCACAACCAGCCGGCTTTGCAGTGATCTCCGTCCGAGCCAATAGCGGAAGGAATTCCATAATGCTCCTGTTCGTTCGCGCATGCTCACCTCTCCGTTATTGGCGAAACTTAAGCCTTATATCTTGAAAATAACCCAAAAGCCCGCAGTCAGCGGGCAATTGGGTCCTATAGTTAAGCTTACATTCCGAGTTTCTTTTTGTTCTCTTCATACTTGGTCTGGCGGTAAGCATCGAAGGTCGCTTGACCATCCTTCTCTTTTTTGGCGTTATAGTCAGTCCAGATCTTGTCGAATTCCGCATCGGATTCAGCCATAAGCAGCTTCGGCATGGTTTTGCCGCGCAGTTGTTTCAGCTTGGTGGCGATAATGCCTTCCGGTGAGTTACCGCTAGGATCAATCAGCTGGAATTCCGAAGTGTTGATCGATTTGCCTTTGGTCCAGTCTTCCAGTTGTTTATACGGCTCAACAGATTCTGGTTTCCACTGGTCGGTAATATTCGTATTCTGCATCATCCAGAAGGTGAATGAAGATCCATATTTCTTATCGAATGCTGCACGGTCTGTGTTCGCCAAAGTGAGTGCTTCAGGCAGGAATTGGTCTTTGCCATCAATTGTATCATAGCTGACCCCTTTTTCGCCCAGATAAAGATCCTTTTGGCCTTCTTCACTGTTCAGATAGCTGAGGAATTTAATTGCACGTTCTTTATCCTTAACATCCTTGGAGATCAGGGTAACCGTCCAGCCGGAGATCCCAGGGCCGTTCAGGGTAGGCGGATCCAGCTTGGTATTGGCTGGGCCGTCTACAGCAATGTAGACCTGGTCAGGATTTTTCTGGGAAATCGTTCCGAGCTGGGAAGCAAAGTCAGTACGTTGGTACAGCATTGCGAAATAGCGTCCTTGCACAATCTTTTCTTCCATTTGTGCACGCTTGTCGATGAAGATATCTTTTGCCAAGAGTCCATCCTGGTTAGCTTGACGGAGTGTCTTCATCCAGCGCACGTATTCAGGATCAGTTTCACGGTCATACACCTTGCCGTCTTTTTCCCAAGGGATAGCCAAGAAGTTCTGAATGTAGCCTTCCAGCGAGTCATTGCCGTTCTCGGTGAATTCATGCAAGCCGAGCGGAATCAGCGGCTGGCCGTTCACTTCAGGGAATTTCTCCTGTGCAGCTTTCAGCGCAGCCAGGAATCCTTCAGGCGTACGCATATCAGGGCTGCCAATGGCTTCATAAATATCTTTACGTACTACGAAAGTCTGGTTGGATACATAAGTATCACCATATTTCTCGTAATCGGCAGGAGATGAGGAAGAGTTAGGATAGCCGTATACGTTGCCGTCTGGTTGTGTGTACCAGCCCAGCTTATCTTTATCAGATACCTTGAAGAAGTAAGGGTCATATTCTTCAGCCAGCTTATTCAGCGGAAGAACCATTTCGCCTTCAACCATTTTCTTGATGGCATCTTCCCAGAAGCCGAGAGTGATGAAGTCCGGCAGCTTACCGGAAGCGATCATTGTGTTCAGCTTTTCGTTCTCATTTCCGGCAGGAACGATAAAGTTAACGTTTACACCGGTCTTTTTCGTAACATATTGCGAAGTTGGATCTACGCCCCATTTGTTGGCAAACCAGGCAAAGTTCAGATACCAGTCGAAGGTGATTGGTGAAGTGTCGCTCATCCAGCCTGGCTCATCGCCTGTTGCTGCCGGAGCTGTAGTTTCTGTTGCATTGGTTGCCGGTGCCTCTGTAGCTTCCGTAGCCGGCTTCTCCGTCGCTGTATTTCCGTTTGCGGCATTATTATTGCTTGAACAGCCCGCAGCCGAGAATGTCAACATTAGTCCCAAGAGCAGTAAGACCATTTTCTTTGGCTTATGTTTCATGCCCATGTTTTGTTTACCCCTTTTCTAGAAATTATTAATTATAAGCTCAACACCGTTGCCCGCAAGACATCCGGACACCGGAGGAGTTACCTTGTGGTTTGCAGATCATCAGCCCTTGATGGAGCCGATCATCATGCCCTTCACGAAATAGCGCTGCAGGAACGGATAGACGAACACGATTGGCAGCGTAGTGACAACCATGGTTGCCAGCTTGATGGACTGGGAAGTTACCGACCTTGTAGCCGCGCTGCCCTGGACAGCAACCATCATCGTATTGGAGCTGGACTGGGCCACGACCCGGAACAGATAGGTCTGAATCGGCTGCAGGTCTACATTGTTCACATAGATAATACCGGCAAAATAATCATTCCATTGATAGACGCCGTGGAACAGCGCAATGGTAGCAATAACCGGCATGGAGACCGGAAGCACGATCCGCAGTAAGATGGACCAGTCGTTGGCTCCGTCAATCCGCGCCGCCTCATCCAGACCGTCGGGAATCTCCCGGAAGAAGGTCATGAAGATGATGAGATCGAAGAAGCTGAACATTACGGGAATGATATAGACCATGAAGTTATCCAGTAAATGCAGATCGCGCATCAGCAGGAAGGTCGGAATCAGACCGCCGTTGAAGAACAGTGTAATGGTGCCGATCAGAATGTAGAGCTTGCCGCCAACCAGATCTTTGCGGGACAAGGCATAAGCTACCATCGCTGTGAAGAATACATGCAGAGCCACACCAATGACTGTCTTGAGTACGGTAACCCCCATCGCCAGCATAATCCCCGGACTTGCAAATACCGCATCGAAGTTCTTCAGGGTGAACATCCGCGGCCACCAGTAAATCCCGCCGAGCATGGCATCATTGCCGTCGTTGAAGGCGTTGACGAGCACATACCAGATTGGATACAGCGTCAGGAAGCAGATACAGAGCATAACCAGATTATTGACGATATCGAAAAAAGCTTCGCCTTTGGTTTTACGTTTGAGAGCAAACATATATAGGTCCTCCTTGTCCTAGAACAGCGACGTGTCGTTGATTTTTTTGGATACCTGATTGGCAATCAGCAGCAGAATCAGTGCAATGACCGCTTTGACCAGGGTGACCGCCGCAGAATAGGAGAAGCGGTTGGAGACAATACCTGTCTGATAGATATAGTAATCAATTACATTGGAAGTACTGTCGTTAAGCGAATTTCGCAGGACCAGAATCTGGTCGAAGTTCGAGTTCAGTACGCCGCTGACTGCCAGGACGAACAGGATGCTGATCGTGGCCCGGATGGCCGGCAGAGTGACAAACCACATTTTCTGGAAACGTCCTGCGCCGTCAATCGTTGCTGCTTCATACATTTCCGGAGACACACCGGCGATCGCCGCGAGGTAGATAATCGCTGACCAGCCAAGCTCCTTCCAAATGTCTGAGGTGATGATTATCGTCCAGAAATAACTCGGTTCAGCCAGGTAAGTGATCGGCTTGTCAATGAAATTCAGTGCAAGCAGAATATTATTGATAATCCCTACATCCGCGAGCCAGGTGGCCAGAATGCCGCCAAGGACAACCCAGGAGAGGAAATGCGGCAGATAAGAAATCGTCTGAATCGTCTTCTTGAATCGGATGGACCGTACTTCATTCAGAAACAGTGCGAATATGATCGGCAGCGGAAATCCGATAAGCAGCTTGATCAAGCTGATGCCGAGCGTATTACGGATGACATTCGGCAGATCCTCATCTGCGAACAGTTCCCTGAAATGCTCCAGACCCACCCAGGGGGCTTCGGCAATCGACTTGACGATATTATATTCCTTGAAGGAAATAATCAAGCCGTAGATCGGGATGTAGTTGAATATGATCATCCAGACTACCCCAAGCAGTGCCATGGTCTGCAGATGACGCTGGGCTACGAATCTCCTCCAGAGTGTTTTTTTGCGACCTGAACCGGTTTCGATTGAAGCCGGAATGAGCGGTTTCATCGCCGGATTGACTTCGGCGTTTCGTTTGTTCTCCATCGTATGGACCTCCAAAATACCCACTTTATTGTGTGAAGCGTTTTCATCTCTATGTATTTATTGTATGCGTTTTAGTTTATTGGCGTAAGGTCCCAGATTTCGTATTTGGGGGCTCATTTTTCGGCTTGGCTAAAAAACTCAACCGCCGCGGGACCTGGCCGCGGGAAAGCCTGAACTTGCACAGCTATTGACTCCTCCCGTTCCAAATCCCTTCCGCGCTTGCATGGGTGAGTGCTACACTGCCCGTTTAGGACAAATTCAAAGCTACTTATCCCTCTGGGTTGCTCCTTCCGCCTGTTTCTGGCGGATTGAGGGGCACTTCTGCTCCTCATTTCACCTTTCCGCCCACTCCTGGCGGATTCAAGGGCACTTCTGCTCCTCATTTCACCCTTTCCGCCCGCTTCCGGCGGATTCAGGGGCACTTCTGCTCCTCATTTCTCCTTCCCGCCCACTCCTGGCGGATTGAGGGGCACTTCTGCTCCTCATTTCCGCTTCCCGCCCGCTTTCGGCGAATTCAGGGGCACTTCTGCTCCTCATTTCCGCTTCCCGCCCGCTTTCGGCGGATTCAGGGGCACTTCTGCTCCTCATTTCTCCTTTCCGCCTACTTCTGGCGAATTCAGGGGCACTTCTGCTCCTCATTTCACCCTTTCCGCCCGCTTTCGGCGGATTCAGGGGCACTTCTGCTCCTCATTTCTCCTTCCCGCCCGCTTTCGGCGGATTCAGGGGCACTTCTGCTCCTCATTTCTCCTTCCCGCCCGCTTTCGGCGGATTCAGGGGCACTTCTGCTCCTCATTTCTCCTTCCCGCCCACTCTGGCGAATTCAGGGGCACTTCTGCCCCTCATTTCTCCTTCCCGCCCGCTTCTGGCGGAATCAGGGGCACTTCTGCCCCTCATTTCCGCTTCCCGCCCACTCCCCGCGGATTCAGGGGCACCTCTGCCCCTCATTTCCGCTTCCCGCCCACTCCCCGCGGATTCAGGTGCAATTCACTCTAATCCACCTAACCCCCGGCAGACAAAAGGAGGCCCAAATGGGCCTCCTCTCCTTTCTTCCTCTACCTCTATCTGCCGGAATTGCAGATTCTGATTATTCCATTACCGCACGGATGGCGGCAATCTCTCCACGGCGCAGCGCCTCGGCATCCGCACCGCGCAGCAGACCGCCGGCAATCACGCGCTCTTCTCCGCTCCGGAATACCAGCGTCAGATCCTGAATGACCGCCTTGCTGCCGCCGAAGGTATCGGCATGACGCGGATTATAATACGTTACTTCCGTACTGCCAAGCAGCGTGAAGGACAGATTGCCCTGCTCATCGAACAGCCAGCCGGGAAGTGCCGGCTCAAGCGCCAGGGTTAGCTCGCCGCCTTCCACAGAGAACAGCCGGCTGCCGGCCATCATCGTTCTCCACATGCTCAGGAACTCCGCCGTAGAGCCGCTCAGCCGGGCCACAAAACCTCTGCCATGCGTTGCAGGATCCGGATTGCCGCCCGTTGAGATGAACGAGGAATTCTCCAGTGTACTGCGTCCGTATACCTCGGGGTCAAGGAAGGGAATCAGCGAAGTCTTCAGCTCGCTGTAGAATTCGTCATACAGTCCGGCCTTCAGCAATTCAAGCAAATATTTGTACGACATATGCAGGAAGTTGGACTCCCGCTCCTGCCAGCCTGGTGTGAAGGCCCGGATCCGGCCGATATCATGTGATTCTTCTTCCAGCGAGACCGAAGTCCGGTACATTGATGTAACCGGATCAAAGAGACCGCTCTGTTTCACTTTGCTGTAAATTTCCTTGGCCGTTTCCTGGCTGTCCAGTGTTTTGAGCCAGCGGGCAGGGCCTTCCAGGAAATACGGCAGGGCAGAAGCCTCGAACTCCTCGACCCGGGCCTTCGGCAATCCATAGCCGCTGATGACCGGTTCTCCGGATTCATCCGTCACAGGCTGGAACCGCGTGGCCTCGAAGCGGAAATAAGTCGGAACCAGTCCGCCGCCAATCCCTACCGCACGCTCAATACCCTGATCTACCTTGCGCAGCCATTTACCCAGCGCCCCGCGGATAACCGCAAGGGAGATTTCTTCCGTCTCCCCTGTAATCCCGAAGCGGATATCCGCCCGGTAAGCCTCGCGCGCCGAAGCCACGCGGTCCCAATACGGGAATTGGGCCAGCGAACCGTCAAGCACTTCCGTTACCGCACGCTCCACCTGCTCCAGCAGCAGAGCCATCTCTGACGGAAGTATAACCGCTGAAGGAAGGTCAGCGCCGCTCTCCAGTGCTTCCAGCATGAACACTAGCATCCGCTTGAGCTCGAAGGTCTCGCTCATGCCGGAGCCAACCAGTCCCGGCAGCCCGTTCATGGCATCATTCCAGCCCGGCTTGTTGCCTTCCATCTCTATCCCCATGCCGTAAGGGTCAAGCGTGGCAAATTTATTCAGGGCAAGTGACAGCAGCTTCACAAACAGGCTGGTCCGGTAGATCTCCCCGTGCCCGCCTTGTGTGCGCAGCCACTGGGTATCACTGATCTTGCGCTTCAGTTGATGCAGCTTCTCTTCATCCTCCAGCAGCGCCCCGAATTGCCGGACCTGCCCGCCGCTGATTACATATTTCTCACTGCGCGGCATTACATAAGCCGGACTGTCGTAGAACGTATACGTCTCGTCACCGAACAGCAGCTCCGTCTGCCGTTCCGGATAAATATCCAGATAACCTTCCACCAGATCAAGATTATACGTCCAGTGGTCGGACCAGAAGCCCTCTCCGAAGGCAGCTTCAATATTCTGCTGCGACAGGGCAAGCACACCGCTGAGGAGCTCCTGCTCGCTGATTTTCAAAGTAATATTGTGATCCGCAATGTAGTTGATCAGGCTGCCCGGCGTGAAGCGTCCGGCCAGCAGCTTCTCAAATCCGGCATGATGCTCCGCCAGCGCCCCGGCAAGCCATGCTTTAAGCTTCTCTCCCTCACCGGGCAGAATTTCAAAGCTGGTTCCCTGCACGCTGAGCGGATTATAACCGTCGGCCTGAATCAGGCTATAGAACATCTTGATGTTGAAGCTGCCTACCTGCGGATGGAAGAACACATCGTTGCGGCGGTTCTGGTTCATATCGCGGAAATTCCCGTTGCCCTGTGAATAATATTCAGGCGCCAGCGAGAAGAAGTTATAATCCCGTTCCATATCGCCATGCTTGCGCGAGTATAGATGGACTACGTAGCCTTCAGCCCCGTTGTCAAAAATAAACGGATACCCCCCGCGCAGGAAGTTGTCGAGATAGGACTGCCGGCAATACGCATCGAACAGCGGCGAGGAGGTCCGGGTAGCAATATCCGCTGTTAAATCCTCGGTCAGACTGGCAGCTTCCAGAGCCTTGGCGGCAAAATAATCCTCGCGGCAGAGCTCAGCCGCCCTATGATTAATTCTGGCAATATCATTCACATGTCCAATAATGGTATTCAGCTTCAGGGAAGCCCCCGGCGCAAGCGTTCTGGCCGCGCCGCTGAATCCGCATGGCACCTTATTTACCGGATACTGTGCCTGTGCAAGCAGCTCCGTCAGCGGAAGCTCTGCGAAGCGGTCCGGATACGTCAGCGAAGTATTCCCGCCGAAAATTACTTCATAGTCTACAACCGGATACAGCTGCTCCCCTTCCGCCGTGGAGGAGAGGTAGAAGTGTCCGCTCTTGATTTCACTGACTTCCGCATCGTCATTCGTGCTAGAGCGCAGCTTGTAGAACGGAATTCCGTTCTCCAGGTTATACACATCCATCCAGCTGCGCAGCAGGTTGCCCATCTCCTTGTAGCCCCCGTTCGCTACGCCGAAGGGAAGAACCTCCGGAAGACCGTCCAGCAGCTCCAGCTCCAGCTCCGTCCCGCTGGTATTCTCGATCTCCACCCGCCGGATCAGCGCAGCATAGTCATCACCCGGCAGGTTGAAGTAATGGACCGTTGTCTTCAGTCCATGTCCTGTATGCGACTCCTCAATGGTCAGTCCGTTCGGCAGAATCGTCATGATCCGCTTGGCTGCAGGATCAGGGCGCGCCGACTGGAATGGCTCATAGATCTCCGCTGTACCTTTCAGCTTAATGAAGGTACGGAATCCGGTGGAGGCTACATTCTTGTAAGAAATATTGGCCGGGGAGAACTCCATGATCGGCGAATTTTTGTCCCGCACTCCGAAGCTGCTGATCCCTTGCCCGCGGTTCACATAGAACGTCCACATCGGGATCCCCTTCAGTCCGGCAAGTCCGGGCAGGAAGCTGGCGAACGGTTTGCCTTCATGGAACTGCTCAATTACAAATTTACCTGAATCGAAATAATAATTGCTCATAGTTACTCCTCCTAAAAATATCAGTATACGCCTACGCGGCTTCGCTTCAGCTACTGAGCTGTAGAAGCCTCCGCCTTAGGCTGAACTTTCTGATTGCAATTCCTGGGTGATTGTACTTTGTGCATTAGAATTTGTGTTATTGCTCCCCCGAGCAGCCTTCTGTTGCATTTCATACATTAGATTTCAGGATTTCTGCCTAAAAATGCCTCTTCCGCAGGATTCTAATGCACATAGTGCAATTGATCGCTAGTTTCGGCGGAGATAGGAGAAATCTAGTGTACAAAGTGCAACAGACGGCTAGGGAAGGGCTTGAACTCACTCCGAACCAAACTTTAGCTTACAGCTTCTAACTCCTATTTCTAGCTACTTAACTCCCGGCTTCTACGCATCTAGCCTACTCACCCAAAATCCCACCCTCTACCTCCATACTGCCAGCTTCCCGCATGAGTCAACTCTGCCCGCTCTCCGCTTCCCCATAGCAAGCCTAACCTTGCGAAATCAGATGCGTGGCAATGGAATGTGCAGGCAGCGTGCATTCCGCAACTTCACCGCCGAGGCCAAGCGTCAGGGAGCGTTCCTCTTCGCCTTCATTCATCAGTACAACAGCAATGCTGCCGTCCGGATTGCGGAATGCCGCAGATAATACGCCCTCAGCCGCCGGCTCCAGCCCGATCCGCACAGCACCCTGTGCGATGAACTTGCTGAAATGCCCGATATAATAATAAGAGCTGTTATAGTGAACCTCGTCCGTAGTCGTATCCGCAATCACCGGAGCATCGCAGAGATTCCCCACATGGTTCGGTCCGCCAGTCTCATCCAGCACCAGATTCCAGTCCAGATACCCCTCTGTCCAGGCATTCAGATCACCGATCATATTCCGGCCGTAGCGCTCACCCGTGAACCATTCACCCAGACGAACGCCGCCTTCCTGGCAGCCTTCGGTGAAGAGCACATGCTTATCCGGGAAAAGCTCATGCACTTTCTCCACCTTGTCGAACTCCTCGCCGCCGTACCAGTGGATCCCGGTTCCCCATACATACTGCGCTGCTTCCGGATCGGATAGAATCGGTGTCACGCGCTCGATCATAATATCGCGGTTGTGATCCCATATGACGATATTCACATCGTCCATCCCGGCTTCGCGCATCACCGGGCCGAGGTGGTTTTTGACGAAATCGCGCTCTTCCTCGGCACTATATACACAAGAGTCCCATACTTGCACTGCTGCCGGCTCGTTCTGCACGGATACTGCCCAGACCGGAACGCCTTCTTTGCGGTAAGCCTCGATGAATTTGGTATAATAGCGCGCCCAGACCGCAGCATATTCCGGCTTAAGCGAACCTCCGTTGTTCATCTCCCCGTTTGTCTTCATCCAGGCCGGCGGGCTCCAAGGCGAAGCCAGCATCGTGAAGGGCCCTCCTTTTACCTCCATAGCATCCTTGATGAGCGGCAGAACCCACTGGTGATCATGTGATATATCGAAGGTTGCCAGCTCTGTATCATTATCCTGCACATAGGTATAGTTACCGAGTGCGAAATCACAGCTATGGATATGCACGCGGCCCATATTGTAATTCAGCCCGTCCACCGGGTGAAAATAACGCCGGATAACCTCTGCCCGTTTCCCGGGGCTCATCCGTGACAACGTATAGGCAGCCGCTTCAGTGAAAGCGCCGCCAAATCCAATGATCTTTTGAAACTCCTGCTCCGGATGCAGCTGTATATCTGCTGTTGTACCAGGGGTTGCTGCTTTGAACTGGATACCTTCTTTGGAACTCAGACGATCCTCTGTATCTTTGGCGGTTACTACGGTTTGAACGGTTGTCATGTTGATTCACTCCTTCATCATTTGAATTCGAAATAAAACGAAAGAAATCGAAACCGGTTTCGATTTTGCTGAAAAAAAATGCATTCCCGGTTGAACGCACTTTTATCTCTTGCCCGGCGGTGCACAGGAATCCCTGACGATGATCTCTACAGGCAGAACCAGCGCCTCCTGATTTGTATGCGGGCCGTTCATCGAAGCCAGCAAAAGCTCCGCCGCCCGGGTACCCAGCAGCTCCGTATTCTGGCGGACGGTAGTCAGCGCAGGTGTAACATATCCGGCAAGCTCGATATCATCATAACCCATGACTGAAATGTCCTCCGGTACAGACAGGCCCTGATCCTTAGCAGCCATCACCGCACCCAGTGCAAGCAAGTCGCCCGAAGCAAAAACAGCAGTAGGCCGCTGCGGCAGTTCAAGCAGAGACTTCATTGCAGCGTAGCCGTTCTCCAGAGAGTAGAATGCTCCCTCAGCAACATATTCTTCCGGTACCTCAAGCCCCTGTTGCTCCATCGCCGCTCTGTACCCCAGCTCCCGCTGTTTCCCCGGATAGGTGTTCTCTCCGCCGGAAATATGGGCAATTCTGCTGTGTCCGAGCGATACCAGATATTCCACTGCCTGCAGTGCACCGGTCATATTATCTGAGCAGACCGTATGCGACAACGCCGTTTCAAAATCGAGAATCACTGTAGGGATATCACTCTCCAGAAGCTCCCGGAAATACGGGTCTTCATAATCAGAGAGGAACACTACAACCCCATCGACTCCGCGAATCCGGCAGTTCTCCAGATATCCGCTTCTCTTGCCGCCGACATCCTTCGAAATAAACATGAGGGCGTAACCCTTGGCTACGGCAACCTGCTTGAAGCTCTCAATAACTGCACTGAAAAAAGGGTGGCGGATACCCGCTCCCGTATTCTCCACAAACAGCACACCAATCGTCCACGATTTCTTGGTCGTCAGTGTACGTGCATGCGCATTCGGCAGATACCCCATCTCCTGGGCGGTACGCAGTATTTCCTGCCGCGTCTTCTCCCGCACGTCAGAGTAGTTATTGAACGCCTTCGACACCGTGGTTGGTGAGTAGCCGGTTCTTTTGGCAATATCATATATGGTAGTCATTTCCGGTTCACTCCCGCGGCCCAAATGAAAGCCCTTTTATGTTCACTGTCATTCTAACTTCTTTCAGAACGGCCGTCCAGCATAAAATATCTCTGTACCGCAGGCAGCAGCGTAACGATCTGAACCAGCATGCCCAAAGACATATAGAAAACATGAACAATGCTAACGGTATCCATCATATATGTCTGTACCATAATCCAGATAATCTGCCCAAAGCCGATATAAAGCGAAAAGCTCCATGCTGCATGCAGCGCCTTAAACGGGGTCAGCGCATAGCCCCAGGACCACTGAGGCTGCCTATAAAGACCGTAGAGCACCATCAGCGGCAGCAGCCCAAAAATGATCAGCAGCAGAATACCGGGAATTTCATAACTGTCAAACGGCGACCTTTCCAATATCGAAGCCGGCATTCCGATCATTTCACCACTGGGATCGGCGAGCAGGATCAGCCCTCCGGCGACAGCCCCAAGACCTAAAAATGCTTGAAGCACAAACAGCAGTCTTACGGCTCCGGGCTTTTTTTGGCTAACGGTCATTCAGATTCCTCATCTCTGGTTCATAATTATTATATGTCATATTAACTTCATCAACGCTTGACCAGCCCTGCTTGTGAGTTTACAGGTTTTTCCTCAAGGCCGCCGGGAAGGATATCACAATCCGGGAGATTCACTGCTTTTTGGGCCTGCCGTGTGAATGTCCGTGCTTTACGCTATACTAATAGCAAATCATCGAATTCACATGAGCGGTATACAACATATACGTTACTATTTCAAAATACAGAAGGGATTGGACAGTTGCGGCTCCGGGCCGTCCTGCCAAGTATACTTATGACTGAAACTATTCTACCTCCATCTAAACAATGTGCCTATTGTCATCAGCTGAAGCCGCTCTCCGAATTCCGCAGGCGCACAGGCAAGCGCTCTAAGGGAATGTCCCGGCGCGGTGCCTGCCGGGAATGCCGCAAGCTGCGCGAAGCAGGCGCTGCGGCAGCGCCGCCGCGTCCAAGCTCAGCGCCTGCTCTGCCGGAACGTCCGCTCAGTCCAGGGACTGCCAAGCAGGATAAAGCAACGGTCTCTATCTCCGGAGCAGGCTCAGGCGCTGCCAGACCGTCTGCTGCCCAGGGCCGTCAACCCTCCTTGCCTGAACGGGTCAAGGAAGCCCGGGGCAGCTCGGGTACCACCGGCCCCAAGAGCAAGACCCGTCCGCGAAGTGCAGATACGGGACGTACCCTCCCCCAGCAGCGGGGACCGAAGCCCGATCCCCAGGATGCTTCTGCACTCATCCCTTCCGGCAAGGGTATGATTCTGATGCGCGGGCACAGCGACAAAGGCCGGCGCTGGCATCAGGAGATTGATCTTGCGCTTGCGGTAACACTTGTCCGGGAGCATGCCGCAGTTGTCGTGAACCGCCGTACGATCCGCCGCTTATACAGCAATAAGGATTTCCGCGCCTATATTCTGACCCGGGACCAGTATATCTGCCATTTCTGCGGCTTATACGGGGATACGATCGACCATCTGCTGCCCCGTGCCAAGGGCGGACACACTACGCCGGACAACTGCGTCTGCGCCTGCAATTTATGTAATCAGACCAAGGCCGACCAGTATGTTGAGGAATTTATGGGCCGCTAAGCAGGGGCCTGTGCAACGGTATGTGCAACAGTCTGCACACCAAAAAGCGCCCCTGCCCCAGCGGCCGTCCAATTGCACAGCCGCCCTGGCTCGTGGCGCTTCTTCACTCTTTGTATGCTGCTTAGCCCGTAATATTCTTGACGCGTCCTACCTGGCCGTCTGTCAGCCGCACCTTGATTCCGTGCGGATGACGGGGCGAATTGGTCAGAATATCTTTAACCGCGCCATGTGTGAGTTTGCCGGTTGCCTGATCCTGCTTCAGCACAATATCAACCTGAAGTCCGGGGCGGATATCCGCTCTAACTTGCCCGTTCATGTTCTTCTCCCCTTTCCCGAAGTATCTTGCAATCTTGCAGTCTTGTATTTAATCAATTCACTATAATCAATAAGGATGATGACAGCTATGGCCTTTGGCATTCACAGAGCGGAACTAGCCCGCTGGAAACAAGCCGTCTCCGCAGGGGAAATTGCGTTCCTTACACATTACTGGCTGGACAAGCGGTTTCCTGACATCACAACAGTAACCAAGGTCGGCTGCAGCGACCTGTCCCGCCTCAGAGACTGGTGCAGGAAGAACGGTCTTCCGCCACAATATATTCATAACCGTGAGCCTTTTCCCCATTTCGATCTGATGGGGCCGAAGCAGGCGGAAATTCTCCGGCGTGAAGGGCTGTGGGATCAGCTTGAACGGTTCCGCATGCTATAGACCCGGCAAGCTGATGCGGTCCGAAGGCCCCCCGCAGATTATTTCTTGTTCCGCAAATCCTTCATAATCTTGCGGCCGGTTGGAGTCTGGGCCAGTCCGCCCCCTGCCGTCTCGCGGTGCTTCTCCGGCATAGCGGAGCCTACCTCCAGCATGACCTTGATGACTTCATCAGACGGAATTACACTGCGGACACCAGCCAGCGCCATGTCGGCCGCAGCGAGCGCCGTTACAGCACCGAAGCCGTTACGGACAATACATGGAATCTCCACAAGTCCGCCTACGGGATCGCAGATCAGCCCCAGTGTATTCTTCAGTGCCAGCCCTACGGCATGCACGGCTTGCGCCGGTGTGCCGCCCCGCATTTCGGTCAAAGCCCCTGCTGCCATCCCGATGGCCGAACCGACCTCGGCCTGGCAGCCGCCTTCTGCTCCCGATACAAATGAATTGTTGGCGATAACATACCCGATGGCTCCAGCCGCGAACAGGCCGGTTACCATATAGTCATCATCCCAGCCGAAGCGCTCCTGACAGCTCAGGAACACCCCGGGGATGATTCCGCAGGAGCCTGCGGTCGGCGTAGCGATAATCCGTCCCATAGAAGCGTTCACTTCAGAAACAGCAAGAGCATACGCCATGGCCTGACCGGCAGGACCGCCAAGACAAGGTTCATCCGCCGCATTGTAAGCAGCCACACGCTGGGCATCAAGTCCTGTCAGACCGCTGCGTGAGGTGGTATCCTCATTCATGCCGCGGTGCACCGCTTCCTTCATTACGCCATAATACTGGCTCATGGTAGCGAACTCCTGCTCCTTGGAGCGCCCGGATTCCGTGCTTTGCTCCTCAAGCATCAGCGCGCCGATGCCCAGTCCCCGCTCTTCACATAATACAGCCAGCTGGCTGAGTGTTTGAAAATTCATGATGTAGTGTCCTTCCCCTTCTGTTCTTGTACCTGTTCATTCAAATCGACTACCTTCACTGATTTCACGGCCGGCAGCGCCCGCAGATTCAGCAGCAGCTCCGGTGTAGCGGCCTCATCCAGTTCCAGCACCGTCAAGGCTGCTCCGCTGCGGTTCTTGCGGTCCAGCGACATATGGCCAATATTGCACTGGCCCTGCCGCATTACATCCGTAACGCTGGCCAGTACCCCCAGATAATCCATATGATTAATCAGCACGGTTGGATACATGCCGGTAAGCTTCACGCCGAACCCGTCAATATCAACAATTTCAATGTTGCCGCCGCCGATCGAAATTCCGGTAAGCGTCAGCTCTATGCCGCTCTCGCTGCCGGTAAGTCGCAAGCGGACCGTATTGGGATGGGGAAACAAGCCCGTTCCCTGGCCGAAGGAAATCTTCATTCCGGCTTCGGCCGCAAGCTCAATGGAATCCGGCAGCCGGTGGTCATCAGTGGTGAAGTCAAGCAGGCCCCCGGCAATGGCCCGGTCTGTTCCATGTCCCTGATACGTAGCAGCAAAAGAACCGAAGAACGTGATTTCTGCCTCACGCGGCAATTCACCGAGCACCTGGCGCGCCGCTCTGCCGATCCGTGCCGCCCCCGCTGTATGCGAGCTGGAAGGTCCGACCATTGCCGGACCGATTATTGAGAATACATCCTTAAACCGCATCGCTCTAATCTCCCGCTATCAAAATTCAATAATGCACAGTGAGTAGTGCAGTCATTGTACAGCTCTTATATATTATACTGCGTCCGCATCAAAGCTACACTATTACATTGTTTGTGACCTATCAGCTGTTCCGCGAGAACAGTACAAGCCCATCCCGCTCCTGCCAGCCGGTGCCTGTCCAGAAGCTGCGGCCCAGACTGTTGTGCCCGATCACCATCAGATGGCATTTCATAATCCCTTCTTCCCGCAATCTCTCCAGGCAGCGCGTGACCATCTCACGCCCGGCGCCGCTTCCCCGGCTGTCGCTGCTGACCGCCACATGATACATATACCCTCTGCGTCCGTCATGTCCGCACATCGCGGTACCCGCAAGTGTGCCGTCCTCGTTCACACATACCTGGCTGATTCCCGGATTGCGTTCCAGATAACGGACAATTTCCCCGCGCGAGTCCGCTTCACTAAGGCCCATCCCGTCCGTATTCTCCCATAAGTGATAAGCGGCCTCGTAATCATCGGCTGTCATTGGTCTGTATAACATTTTTTATTCTCTCCATTTCCATGTATTTAGTATGTAAAGATAATGCCTTAAGAATAGCTAGATAAAGGACAGCTGCGCACGCTTTTCTGGGCGCATGCATACCAATATACGGAGAACCAACAGGCAAGGAGGAGTATCACCCGATGAATCCCGTTTATCCCTACTACGGAGAAAAGACGGTATGCCGCGTACAGCCTATCGCTTTCCCCCCACAGCACCAGGACCGCCAGCCGGGTCTGGAGAGCCTGATGAATCCGCGTCCGATCAGCGAGAATCCTGACAGCAGTGGCGGCAGGCTCAAAGGAAAGGTTGCTCTGATTACCGGCGGAGACAGCGGCATTGGAAGGGCAACTGCCATCGCTTTTGCCAAAGAAGGGGCAGATATTGCCATAGTTTACCTGGACGAAGCTTCTGATGCCGCGGCCACGCAGCACCGGATAGAGGAGCTTGGACGCCGCTGCCTGCGGATTGAGACGGACCTGCGCCATAAAGAGTGCTGCTTCGAAGCAGTGGAGCACACCGTGCATACCTTGGGCAAACTGGACATTCTGGTGAATAACCATGGCGTCCAATATCCGCAGAAGAGTATTCTGGATATCTCTGAGGAGCAGCTGTACCAGACCTACCGCACCAATATCTTCCCTTTCTTCTTCCTGACCCAGGCCGCGCTCCCGCATCTGCACAAAGGAAGCTGCATTATTAACACCGCCTCCATTACCGCTTACCAGGGCAACAAGGAGCTTATTGACTATTCATCCACCAAAGGCGCCGTTGTCTCCTTCACCCGCTCCCTGGCGCTTTCCCTGGCGGACAGCGGCATCCGTGTCAACAGTGTGGCTCCCGGTCCGGTGTGGACACCGCTGATTCCTTCCAGCTATTCCGCTGAAAAAGTCAGTGTATTCGGCACAGATACTCCGTTCAAACGGGCGGCACAGCCCTATGAGCTGGCGGGAGCTTATGTCTATCTGGCCAGCCCTGATGCTTCTTATGTAACAGGCACCTGTATTCATGTTAACGGAGGGGACATGGTTACAAGCTGATTCATGCGCCTGATTCGTCCGGTCATTCCGGCCGTGCTCCTTCACCCACCCCGAAAGGATGTTTATCGATGACCACACATAAGGATTATGATCTGCCTTCTGTCCGCCTGACTGCGGGCATGTACGCACTGACCAAGCTGTCGGCCGCCGGACTGACCTTTATTCTCGTTTCCCTGTTTATGCTGGGCCATGGATACGAAGGCGGAATTCCGGATGGCTGGCCGGTATCAGTGCCCTATGCCATTTACGCTTACGGCTTACCGGCGGCGATACTTGCCGATGCGCTGCTGCGCATGTTCCGCTCCACTACGCTCAGTCCGGCCCTGGTGTTATACGCCGTAGCCGGTTATGGCGCCGGCCTGTGGCTCGCTTCCGAGCAGGGCGGCGACGCACTGACCTGCGGCCTCACCGGGCTCGTGGTACTGCTGCTGTTCCGCTTGGCCCAAATAGCCGGTGAACGCTACCCGCTCCTGCTGCCTGTCTTCGCCTTGTTTATTCCGCTGCTGTGCCTGGTTTTGTTCTAATTCCACCCCGCTGCTGGCAGCCCCGGGTTAGCTTCACAGCGCCTCAATAATATCCCCGGCGATCAAAGCCGCCGGGTTATCCCGTTTCCGGGCGGCATGTTCTCCCGCCAGCCCGTGGAGATAGACCCCGAAGGCTGCCGCTTGTGCAGCATCCAGGCCCTGAGCCAGCAGACCGGAGATGATTCCGGTCAGCACATCACCCGCACCGCCGGTCCCCATTCCCGGATGACCCGTGATATTGACATAGGCCTGTCCTTCAGGCGTTGCTATTACTGTATGGGCTCCCTTGAGCACCAGGATTACACCATGCGCTGCGGCATAAGACAGCGCCAGTCCGATCCGGTCACGCTGCACCCCGGCTGTAGAAATCCCTGCCAGCCGGGCCATCTCCCCGGGATGCGGGGTCAGAATTACCGGATGGCGGCGGCTCCATGCACTGTAATCAGCATCCGCCAGTATATTCAGCGCATCCGCATCGATAACCAGGGGAGAATCCGTCTCTTCCCAAAGTCTGCGGAGCCATTCCGTATCTCCTTCGAACCGGCCAAGACCCGGGCCGATGGCCACGCAATCGCGGCTCCCGCTTAGCCGCAGTACTTCAGCGGCCGTACCGGCATGCCATTCCCCGTCGCTGCCAGCGACCGGGGCAAGCATCAGCTCAGGTGCGCAGCCGATCACATAGGGCAGCAGCTTATCCGGCAGCGCCCACGTCACCAGCCCGCAGCCTGCGCGCAGCGCGGCGCGGGCGGACAGCAGGCCGGCGCCGCTCATGCGCAGGCTTCCTGCTGCCAGCAGGACATGCCCGTAGGTGCCCTTGTGGCCTTCGGGCGAACGGCGGCGCGACACGTCGACCTGCAGACGTGTCCGCAGCACTTCCGGCGTCAGCAGGCTGACCCGGACGCCGCTCTCACGGGCCAGGGCAGCGGGGATGCCGATGGAGCGGACCACCACATGCCCGGCTGCTCCGGCGCCGGGATACTGCAGCAGCCCGCGTTTGAGGAACGCGAGGCAGACCGTCACCGCCGCATGAATGCAGGGCTCATGCGTCTCCCCCGTGTCCGCGTCCAGCCCGCTCGGGATGTCCGCGGACACAATAGGATTGCCGCTGGCATTCGCAGCGGCAATCAGCTCCGCATAGGCACCGCGCGGGGCGCCCGCGCTGCCTGTGCCGAGCAGCGCATCTATGATGCCGCTGCAGGCGGCAAGGTCCACCGCATCCCTGCCGTAGACTACGGCAGGGATGCCCATGGCTGCAGCGGCATCCCGCTGCAGGGCGGCTTCGCCGGCCAGCGACTCCGGCGCGGCCGCGTACACCAGCGTGACGGCGATGCCGGCCTCACGCAGGTGCCTGGCGGCGGCGAGCCCGTCGCCGCCGTTGTTGCCTTTACCGGCGAGGACGAGCCAGTGCTCGGCGCCGGCAGCGGCAAGCGTCAGCGCGGAGTCGGCGCTGACCGAGAAGCCCCGCGGCTGGATCGCCGGCCCGCCGCCCGCGGCCCATGCTCCCAAGCCTCGCCCCTCTGCGTCTGCGCTCTCTAAGCCGCCTGCCACGCCCGCTCCATAGCTACTCGTTCCCCCGTCTCCGCTTCCTCCGGCCACACCGCCAGCAGCGCCTGCTTTATAGCTTCGCAATCCTCCGCCTGCGCCTCCAGCCGCACCTACTCCATAACTCCTCGTTCCTCCGTCTGCGCTTCCAGCCGCACCTGCCCCATAGCTCCTCGTTCCTCCGTCTGCGCTTCCACCGCCCGCTCCATAGCCCGCGTCGCCCGCACCGCGCCGCCGGCACAGCGCAATGACCTCCTCGGCAATCGCCCGCCCGGCGTTCTCCATTAACGCAATTGCCGGAATCCCCAGCCGCTCAATTGTCTCGCGGTCGAGCGCCCGCATCTCCTCCGCAGTCACCACATCCATAGCCAAACCCTCCTTTAGTTGCTTAGATTGTACCCAGTACTATAGAATCAAGCAAAATGCAGACTTTGACGCATCCGCATCCGGTTAAGCGCCCGGAATGACAGCAAAAAGCCCTCCTGAGCGTTCAAGAGGACGGGCTTTTTGCCTACGAAGCCTGCATTCTAGGCCGCTTTAATTATTAATACCCCACAGTAAACCGGGCCTTGCTGAAATTGCCTTCCTCCAGCTCATCGATAACGGCTACCGCGAAATCCTGGATACTGATGCTGCTCCGCCCGTTCTCGTCTACAATTAGCCGGTCCAGACCAATCCGGAACTGTCCAGTCCGGCGTCCGGCGATAATAGCGGCAGGCGGGCTCAGATACGTGTAATCCAGCTCTGAACCTCTGTAAATTTCATAGGCATTAGCGTGAGCCGTTGCAAGTGGACGGTAGTCCTCAGGGAAGTCAGCTGTGTCCATCAGCCACTCTCCGGATTCTGTCTTCAGGCTGCCTGCGCCGCCAATAACGATTAGACGCTGGAGCCCGGCGGCCCGCATGCCTGTCAGCAGAGAATCCGCCACTTGCAGCAGATCATTCTCATGCCCTGGCGCAGGCCCGAATGCACTGATGACCTCTTCATGTCCGCGCACGGCGTCCGCAACCGAAGCCGGGTCCAGCAGATCAGCTGCAACAGCCTTAAGCCGGTCATGCTGAATACTGAAGGCCTCCGGCTTGCGGACGGCAGCGGTAACCTCATGTTTTCTTTTTAATGCTTCTTCTACAATTGCACTCCCGATCTTACCCGATGCACCAAATACTACGATATCCATTCTCTTGTTGCCTCACTTTCATATTTGCTTAAAGCTCTGATCATCTATTCATCATGAACGCCGCAGGAACATTCCCTGTGAATCCGGCATTACAGGTGCAAACCCATATTGCGCATACAGCCTGGAGGCTTCCCCGTCAGCGATGAGACTAATGTACGCCTTATCCGGCACAGTTTCCAGAAACCTGCGGATTTCCCGCATAATGATTTTTCCCAGACCCCGCCCCTGAAAGGCAGGCTTCACGGCAATATCCGTCACCTGAAAAAAACAACCGCCGTCCCCGATTACCCGTCCCATTCCAATCAGCAAGTCCCCTTCATACAAGGTTACAGCAAACACTGATCGGGGCAGCCCGATTCCGGCTCCCTCCACACTCATGGGACTAAGCCCGGATTCCAGCCGCAGGGCCAGGTATTGCTCCACTGAGGGCAGTTCATGCCGGATATCCGGCTGCAATGTCTTGTCCATACATTATCCCCCCTTGTCATGATTATCCCGCCTGCACGCGGACATTCCTGTTAACCTGTTACAAATATATATGAGTGTAAGGTTTCGAGGCAAGGCAGCGCCCTTCTTATCCGGGAAAATGAAACGTCCGGCCTCCCCCCGGCGTACAATTACTCAGAAACGCAAAAAGGTTCTGCATCTATTGTCCGGCACAGATTATTCTTAGCCCGTATCCTTGGGTAAACTGTGGAATAGGATCTTTATAATACTACTTTGGAAGGTTGGTGAAGTTATTATGTCTCCGATTGGGAAATTATTTAAATGGGGAACTTTTGCTTATGAGGCTTTTCTGGCGCTGCCTTTCATCGGCGGGGCATTTGTCGTAGCCAATGCCTGGGTACCGCTGGGGGTTGCTTTTCTGCTCCATGCTGTAGCTGTAATTATTCTGCTGAGAGAACGCGGACCTATCATCGGTAACGCAGTTGGTATCGTCACTTCGGTGGTCGGTTTAATACCTTTTGTCGGCTGGATTATGCATGCCATCACTGCCGTCATACTGCTGGTGGAGGGAATCACCGGATCACGGCGCAATACACGCTACTAAAGTTAGACTTACACGTAAATGTCCCGGCATTCAAAAGGGGTACCTCATTCAGCCGTTTCAAGGCTTGTGAGATACCCCTTTATGCTGTTCGCGGAAAGGTATGATCGTTTATCAGTGCACTACAGATTGCTATCCTCGTCCCGCAGAACGGGAATCGGTCCGCCGGCTTCCGGTTTCTCCACTATAACGTGCATTTGCTGTGCTGTTCTCGAAACGTTTGCGCTCTGTGCGCTCCATCTGTACGATTTGACCTTCATGCACCACAATATGCAATGAGCCGAACTCCATATCGTCGAGAAGTTCCGTTATCCGCGCAAGCCATACCTCATCCACTTTCAGTGGTTTAGCCATTCTCCAGCCTCCCTTTCCCCGGACAGGGGAGTATCTCCGCCTAAATCCCGTTATTACCACCTTGTATACTATGAATTAACTTAGCACGGACCTAAAGGACTGTCAATGAGCATTTTTACGTAAAAGCAGACTCTTGACGATCATGGTCACCAGGGCCAGCAGCAGCAACAGGGAGGCGACGGCGAAGGATGCCGAAAACTGATATTCGTTATACAGAATTTCGACATGCAGCGGCAAGGTATTCGTCTCTCCGCGGATATGCCCGGATACCACGGACACCGCACCGAATTCACCCATAGCGCGTGCATTACAGAGAATGATGCCGTACAGCAGGCCCCATTTGATATTGGGCAGCGTCACCCGCCAGAAGATCTGCCAGCCGTGCGCACCCAGCGTAATGGCCGCTTCCTCCTCCTGTGTGCCCTGCTCATCCATCAGTGGAATCAGCTCGCGCGCCACAAACGGGAACGTGATAAACAGCGTAGCCAGCACAATACCCGGCAAGGCGAAGACAATCTTAATATCATGGTTGCTTAGCCAAGGACCGAACCAGCCATGCGAGCCGAATACCAGAATAAAGATCAACCCGCCAATCACCGGTGATACGGCAAAAGGCAGATCGATCAGTGTAATCAGAAAGCCCTTGCCGCGAAAACGGAACTTGGTCACTGCCCACGCCGCCGTTACGCCGAAGATCGTATTCAGCGGGACGGTAATCGCAGCGACCAGCAAGGTCAGCTTCAGCGCCGAGGCCGCATCCGGATCGGTCAGCGCGGCCCAGTAGACATCCAGCCCCCGCTTCAGTGACTCCACCAGCACAATAATCAGCGGCAGAGCAATCAGCCAGAGCAATACAAGTCCGGCAAGGGAAATGAGCACCCATTTCACCGCTTTGGATTCTGTCGTCCGGGGGGACGACACGCTTTTTCGCGGCGCGGGGACATGTAAGGGGACCGTACCGGCCATTTTTATTCCTCCTAAAAGTTTTGTTAGCTTAGGCATCCTGAATCTGCTTCGTACAAAACTAACAACGGAAGCATTCGCTTAAGTTTTATGGAGCATTCGCTTAAGTTTTGTTAGCTTAGGCATCCTGAATCTGCTTCGTACAAAACTAACTCCGGAAGCATTCGCTTAAGTTTTATGGAGCAAGGCCATCTTGAATGGCCGCCGTTGTCCCGGATTTCCTGATTCCCTAACGCGAACTCTTCCGCGCCCAGTGCTGGAGGCTGTTGATTACCAGCAGCATCAGGAAGGAGATCAGCAGCAGCAGCAGTGCCACCGCCGTCGCCCCGGCGTAATCGAACTGCTCCAGCTTGGACATGATGAGCAGCGGAGCAATCTCCGTGCGCATCGGCATGTTGCCGGAGATAAATACAACGGAGCCGTATTCGCCAATGCCCCGGGCAAAAGCCAGTGCAAAGCCTGTCAGCAGCGGCGGGAACAGCTCCGGCATAACGATCCGCACGAAGGTCCGCCAGCGTCCCGCTCCCAGCGTGGCCGATGCCTCTTCCATGTCCCTGTCCAGATCCTCCAGCACAGGCTGAACCGTGCGGACCACAAAGGGAATGCCGATAAACATCAGCGCCAGCGTAATGCCAAGCGGCGTGAAGGCTACCCTGAGACCCAGCGGCTCCAGCAGGGAGCCGATCCAGCCGTTCTGGGAATAGAGTGCGGTCAGTGACACACCCGCCACAGCTGTAGGGAGCGCGAACGGCAGATCGATCAGGGCGTCGAATAGTCTTTTGCCCGGAAATTCATAGCGCACCAGCACCCAGGCCAGCAGCAGCCCCAGCACTGCATCGATCAGGGCGGCTGCAGCAGCTGTACTCAGACTGACCCGGTAGGAGGCCAGAACACGGGCATCTGTCGCTACGTCCCAGAATTTAGCCCAGCTCAGTCCCGTCGAATTGAAGAGCAGCGCTGACAGCGGCAGCAGAACGACCAGACTCAGATACAATACGCTGAACCCCATCGTAATCCCGAACCCCGGCAGAAGCCTGCGCCGTGACACAGCTGCCGCAGCAGCATTAGTGGTGACATTCATTTGCCCATTCATCCTTTCCTGCCTTCGGCTCATAGGCCGATCAGCACTTTGACGGGACACCGCCTGTAAAATTAGCCTTACCTGTTCTGCTTAGCCCCGTCATCCCGGCTTTCTGTCAGCTGCCCGGTACGTAGATTTTGTCGAAGATTCCGCCATCATTAAAGTGCTTCTCCTGGGTTTCCTTCCAGGTTCCGAATTTGTCCGCCAGTGTGAACAGCTTGATCTCAGGGAATTGATCCTTGAACTGTTCCTTCACACTCTCCAGAGTCGGGCGGTAATAGTTCTCGGCGGCGATTTTCTGGCCTTCTTCGGTGTACAGATATTTCAGATAAGCATCTGCCACCTCACGGGTGCCTCTCTTGTCGACAATCTTATCCACCACGGCTACCGGCGGCTCGGCCAGAATGCTCTCCGAAGGATTTACAATCTCGAATTTATCCGGACCCAGCTCCTTGATCGACAGGTAGGCTTCATTCTCCCAGGCGATCAGCACGTCACCGATTCCGCGTTCAACGAAGGTAGTTGTGGAGCCGCGCGCCCCGGTGTCCAGTACGGGTACATTCTTAAACAGCTTTTGTACGAACTCCTGAGCTTTGGCTTCATCGTTATTATTCTGGTCAAGCGCATATCCCCAGGCTGCCAGGTAGTTCCAGCGTGCACCGCCGGAAGTCTTAGGGTTCGGGGTAATCACTTCTACATCGTCCTTCAGCAGATCCGGCCAGTCCTTGATGCCTTTCGGGTTGCCTTTGCGTACAAGGAATACGATGGTAGAAGTATAAGGGGAGCTGTTATGCTCATATTTACTCTGCCAGTCCGCGCCGATAAGACCTGTTTCCTGCAGTGCATCAATGTCGTATCCGAGCGCCAGCGTAACTACGTCTGCTTCCAGACCGTCGAGTACAGCCCGGCTCTGCTTGCCTGATCCGCCATGCGATTGCTTGATCGTAACCTTCTGGCCTGTCTCCTGTTCCCAGTAAGCGGCGAATGCCTTGTTATAATTCTCGTATAATTCACGTGTAGGGTCGTAGGACACATTCAGCAGTTCGACCGGATCTTTGGCTGGAGCTTTCGTTGCCTCCGGTGTAGCCGCCGTATTCGCAGCCGCCTCTGTTGCCGCCGGGGCCTCTGTTGCCGCGCCCGCACTGTTACCTGCATTGTTGTTGCCGCAAGCAGTAAGCCCTGCCGTCAATAATAGTGTGAAACCGGCGATAAGCCCCTTCTTGATCCCTTTCTTCATCACAAACCACTCCCCCATAATGTTCTTGTAATTGCATTATCATTGTGAATTTCTTGTTGGCTTAATTCCCGTCAAAAAAAGACGCAGGAAAGCCCACTTGTGGCTGGTCAAACCGGTCCTGTGGACGCGTATCTGCGAGCCTGAAGCAGGCGTTCCTCCGTCTGTACGGTAAGAACTTATTTGATTATTCCTACCCATTTAGTAGGTTATACAGACATAATACTGAATGCTCTCCGTGCTGTCAAACCTTTTTTTCAATTTGGATGAAAGATGCCTCTACTCAGCCTGACGGCAGCAAGTGGCGGCCGTTCCTGTAAGACCCACTTGTTATTGATGTCTTAAAGTAATATTATTGCTACATCTTATAGGTCGAATTACTAGATATAAGCTGAATTACTAGAGATGAGGTCAGCCGGATTTCTGCTGCCTCAATTTGCCACAAATTGTCGGGGGAAACTATCATGGGAATGGATTTGGAGTATGCACCCGCGCCGCAGGGACCGCGCCTGCACAGGCGCATACTCAGAGAATTGGGAAGACGCATCCTAGAAACGTACCGGTATGATACAACATTATGGAGGATTGCGCTCTGCGGTCCTTGGATTCTATGTATTCTGGCCTTTACTATAGCCGTTATGGGCATCCCTACAGGGCTTGGGAGCGCAGCGGATATTATACTCGCAGCCGGCGCCGGAACCCTTGTAATGGCGCTGGCCGGCAATCTGCTGGCCGTGCTGCTCTCATTAACCGGCCTGCGCATTCCGCATCTGTTCACGGGCTCTTTGCTCAGTGCGCTGAGCGCCGTGCTGCTCATTCTGTATTATGCCGATCTGGAGCTTGAAGCCGCAGCAGTCATCGCTGGTATCGCTGCTTTGGCCAGCGGGCTCGGAGGGCTGGCCGCCGGTATGCTGCGGACCCGGAGAAGCCTCACCGGAGGGCTTCTGGCCGCGGTTCTTGTCCTGACTCCCTTGGCACTGGCCTATGGGACGGGAAGCAGCAGCCCTGCCCCTTATCCGTCGCTTCAGACATTGGCAGCGGACGGAGAGGTTCTTCCTGCGGCAGCTGCCGATCCCAGCCAGCCGGGTGACTACACCTTCCACAGCTTCACCTATGGCAGCGGCCAGGACCTGCAACGCAAGGAGTATGGCGCGGATGCCGCGCTCCTCTCCGCTTCCGTGGATGCTACGGAGTACATTACATCATGGCCAACACTGCGCACCTTATTCTGGGGATTTGATCCCGGCGCGCTTCCTCTGAACGCCCGGGTCTGGATGCCTGACGGAGACGGGCCTTACCCGCTCGTGCTTATGGTGCATGGCAACCATATGATGGAGGATTATTCCGAGGGCGGGTACGCCTACCTCGGGGAACTGCTGGCCAGCCGGGGATTTATCGCCGTCTCGCTGGATGAGAACTTCCTGAATTATTCCGCCTGGTCCGGCATTCCGGACAATGACTTCAAGGTGCGGACCTGGATGATTCTGAAGCATCTGCAGCAGATCGCAGGCTTTGCGGAACAATCCGGCACTCCTTTTTATCAGAAGGTCGATTATGACCGCACTGCACTGCTGGGCCACAGCCGCGGCGGTCAGGCCGTAGCCATGGCCGCGGATGCTTCGCGGTGGTTCACTGGTGATCCGGCACTCGCGGCCGTGAAGCAGTTCAACATCACTTCCGTTATCGCGCTGGCTCCTACCGATAAGGTTATTGACAGCAAACAGGCCAGTCTGGTGGATGTGAACTATCTTACGCTTCAGGGTGCCCGTGACGGCGATGTGCATGACTTCTACGGGGACCGTCAGTATATGCGTTCTTCCTATAGCGGCAGCACCTCCGCTTTCAAGAGCTCGCTCTATATTGCGGGTGCCAACCACAGCCAGTTCAATACAGACTGGGGGCTGTTTGACCAGACAATGCCGACCGGACTGTTCCTGAAACGTACAGATATTATGGATGGAGATGAACAGCGGCAGATTGCCAAGGTCTATGTATCCGCGTTTCTGGAGACTACGCTGCACGGAAAGCCGGAATATCAGCAATTATTCCGTGATTACCGCAGCGGCGCGCAGTGGCTGCCGGACACCGCCTATTATAACCGGTTCCAGAGCGGAACTTACATTACGGTAGCGAACTACGAGGAAGACCGCAAGAGAAACACGGTAAAGGGCGGCACGGCCACAGCTGAAGGCCTCACCTGGAGCGAAGAAGCAGCCAAGGACCGCGAGTCCAAGAACAAACCCTCTTACGGTATTCTGCTGGAGCGCAGCAGCACCCCTCAGAATCAGGATGAGGATGCCGCTGCCGATTCGGTTGAGGCATCCTACAGTATCAAGCTTAATGAAGCACTTACCCGTAAACTTGCCAATTCCGCTGCAGAGGGCTTAGCCTTCTCCTTGGCCAACCGTAATTCCGACGCTGATGATGATGAAGATGCCGCTGCACCGTCTGAGGCTGCCCTCTCCCCCGATGTGGAGGTGGAGCTGACCGACAGCAATGAGGTCACGGCACGGCTGCCCCTGGATGAGGTAATGGAGATTCTGCCATTACCCCAGACCGAATTCACGATCAGTCCATGGCTGGAGGAACGAATCAGTGACGGCAAGTTCGGCGACCTCTCAGAGGCCGTCTTCCAGACCTATGAGCTGCCCTTTGAGCTATTCCTTGAAGAGGAGCCAGCGCTTGATCCGGACAAGCTGACGGAGATCACCTTCTACCTGCAAGGGGAAGATGACAAGATAATGCTGGATGACATCGGCTTCTACGAGCGGGATGACCAGCTGCAGGGATTGCAGTAGAGCAGCATGCGCAGACGACAGGCTTGTCGCCCCCACTATGACACGGGGGTATAAATAACCCAAACGAAGAACGTCCCAAACTGCCAGCAGGCAGCAGAGGGACGTTCTTTCGGCGTGATCAGGGGAAAGGGAAATACTTATCCTTAAGTTCACTCTCTATAGACATATCTAATGGCTTAAATGTTGTATGAATTACAGCTTTCATCCACTGATGGCGGCGTAATCAGGCGGATTGTTGCAGGAAATACAAGAATTGTTTTCGTTAATCTGCTTAGCGGAAGGGAAATGCTGCATTTCATACAACAATCTCCGATTACAGCCGAAATAACGAGGCAAATGTTGTATTTCGTACAGGATTTCAAATCATAATGCCCCGCCCTATCAAACAGACACTATGCAAACCGGAGACGGAATCTCCAGTTCATTCCCGGTAGGGATCAGCCGGCCGCTCTCACTGTCGATTCTGAAGGATACGATGTTGCCGCTGTTCTGATTGGCCGCAAGCAGCATTCCGCTAATGATGGCGAAATTACGCGGGGTCCGGCCGCCCGAGATGACCCAATCCTCCGCCTCCAGCAGACCCGTAGCATTATCAATATGGAACAGGGCGATGCTGTCATGTCCGCGGTTCGATACATACAGGTATCTTCCGCAGGGGGACACGTGAATATCCGCTGCCGTATCATCACTTCCGGCCGTGTAATGCTCAGGAAGGGAGCTGACATTCTGCAGGATCTTCAGGTTGCCCTGCTGCTCGTCATCGGCAAATACGGTAACCGTATTATTCAGTTCATTAACCAGATAGATCCATTGCCGCGAAGGATGTATAGCCAGATGGCGGGGTCCGGAGCCCGGCGGCAAATCCACTTCGCGGTGGGTGACCAGCTTGCCCTCCTCCACCCGGTAGAACACGATCTGATCCAGTCCAAGATCGCAGACCAGCACATGCTCCCCGGTTTTATCCGGAATAACGGAATGCGGATGGGGCGCATCCTGACGGTCTGCACGGATTCCTGAACCTTCATGCTTAACCTGGGAAGACATGTCCTGCAGCGAGCCGTCAGGGTTCAGCGGGAATACATTCACATTCCCTCCGGTATAATTGGATACGAATATGTAATCTTCTTGCGGTGCCACGGATACATAACATGGCGCACCGCCTCCGGTAGGTCTGCTGCCCAGCAGACGCAGAGCTTTGCTGCCGGGTTCAATGGCGTAGGCATACACCCTGCCTTCATCCTGTTCACTCACCGCATATAATACGGTTCCCGCTGCATTTACAGCCAGGTAGGAGGGATTCTCAATTCCGCGGGTGCCGCCCATAACTCTCATTTCACCTGTTTCCTTATTCAGCGCCCCCAACAGGATGGCTTCTTCCTTCTCACTGCTATAAGTCCCGATATAGAACAACACTTCATTAGGCTGGTGCATGGCAACGGCTCCTTTATTGTATAGTGTAGAATTATATAACCTGCATAATGGTGTTTTCACTCAGCTGATCCGCAAAATTTACTATAACATGTTTATGTACCCAAGACATTACCAGGCTTAAACAGCATAAATATGGATACAATAGAATACTAAATATAAGTGTGCATGCAATATTTTACACTTGGTTTAAACGCTCTGCAGGAGGTTAATAGTAACCATCGAAGATAACAAACACAAAGGAGCTGAAGGATAATGAGTTTATTATGGATGTTGATTGTTGGTGGCGTGATTGGTTGGTTGGCAGGCCTGATTATGGGCAGAGATATTCCGGGTGGCATTATCGGCAACATTATCGCCGGTATCCTGGGTTCATGGCTCGGCGGCATGCTGCTGGGAAGCTGGGGACCAAAGATCAGTGACTACTATGTCTTCCCTTCATTGATTGGTGCCGTAGTTCTGATCTTCATCGTCAGCCTGATTCTGCGTTCGGTTGGCGGACGTAGCCGTTCTTAAGCTCTATGGCAGCATTCATATCTGAAGCTGCTGAAATATACTTATTAAGCAAACCCGCCAGGGTCGAACCTGGCGGGTTTGCTGTGTAAACAAATTGAGGCTGGCTTCACGACAGCGGATGATCCATTCTGAAATGGATCTGTTTTCTGTTATAATGAAGAAATAAGTGACCCAAATCACAGAGAGGAAAGTGAATCATGGGCAATATTAACCCCTCACTTCTGCATGTGGGCTCCACGCTGGGAGCCGTGTTCATGGCGCTGATGGTTATTTTCATCCGCTTGAAGGCTAGTGCCCGTCCGGTAACGATCCGCAAAATATGGATTCCGCCGCTTGGCATGTCCACCGGGTTCGCCATGTTTGTAGTACCGGAAGTCCGATTTCCCTGGTGGTGGGCTGTTGCAGCTTTCCTGGTCGGCTGGTTTATCTTTGCATATCCGCTAATGCGCAGCACCCGGTTCGAGGAACGGGAAGGACAGATTTATGCCCAGCGCTCCAAGAGCTTCGCCTTCATTCTGCTTGGACTGCTGCTGATCCGCACCCTTCTCCATGAGTTTATCAATCAATATGTATCCGTCCCGCAATCCGGCGGATTATTCTTCATTCTGGCCTTTGGCATGATTCTCCACTGGAGAGTGTTCATGTATAAGCATTACACCCAGATGCTGCCTGCAGAGGCCCAAATACCACAGCCCAGAGGGTAAGCAGGATACATACATCCTGGTCAGCGGGAAATATAAGGATGATTGATGGCGTAAACCCTATAAAACCTTATACACAAAGAGAGGGTGTCCCCAGCAGCCATGATCATGACTGCTGGGGACACCCTCTTTCATATTTTATTTGCGCCGGGCTTTCTGCATGGTTCTTAACTGCCCGGACCACATAATAGTTATAGCAATGAAGCAGCATAAGGCTGAGCCGGCATTTTTCTGACTTTCCATGTCAATTGTGACGAAAAACAGGCAGGATATACATGTCTTTTTCAACCCCATGTCAGGTAACTTGCGATCAGATCAGTTAGAATAAAAGCATACTTTTAGAGAGTGGGGACAAGGCAATTGAAAAGTAAATCGAGAAAAGTGGCAATCGTCGGCTCTGGTATGGTAGGTTCCAGCTGTGCCTATTCCATGGTCAATCAGGCCATATGCGATGAGATCATGATGATCGACCGCACCTACGACCGTGCCATGGCACAAGCGCTTGACCTCTCGCACTGCATGGATTTCACCGGAACACGCACCAAGGTGTACGCAGGCACCTCCAGCGATTGCGCCGGGATGGATGTTGTCATTCTGACGGCAGGCGCCAATCCCAAACCGGGGCAGACCCGGCTTGATGTGCTGGATGCCGCAGCAGTCATAACCAAGGAGATTGTTACTGAAATTATGGCCGGAGGTTTCGACGGTATTTTTGTCGTAGCCGCGAACCCCGTTGATATTGTCACCTATATGGTATGGAAGATTTCCGGCCTGCCGCGGCACCGGATCATCGGCACAGGCACCTCGATTGATTCTTCCCGCCTGAAAACGCTGCTGTCCGAGGTATTCACCATCGATCCGCGCAGCGTCAACGGTTACGCACTCGGCGAGCACGGGGAGTCCCAGTTCGTGGCCTGGTCCCATGTAACGATCGGCGGCAAGCCGATTCTGCAGATCATGGAGCAGCACCGTGAGCGTTTCAGCACCCTGGACCTTGAGGATATCGCCCGCAAGACGAAGGATGCCGGCTGGGAGATCTTCACCCGTAAAGGCTCCACGCATTTCGGAATCGGCAGTGCACTGGCCTACATCACACGCTCTATTCTGAATGATGAGCACAAAATCATCGCCGTTTCGGCGATTCTGGACGGCGAGTACGGCCAAAGCGGCGTGTGCGCAGGTGCACCTGCCATTATTAGCAGCAGCGGCATTCAGGAACTGCTGGAGCTGAACCTCAGCGATGCCGAGATGGCGAAGTTTGAAGCCTCCTGCAGCATTATCCGCGGCGGAATCGATAGTCTGCAGCTGGAGCAGAAGCTGTAAGCCTAGCCCCCCTTCTGCGGAGGCTTATCTTGAAACAGCAAACACCCCTTTGCTTCATACACGGTAATCCGTGCGGAAGAGGGGTGTTATTTTATTGCAGCCAGCCTTTAATGGAACTTCTCAATCTCACTGCGCAATTCGGACATCAGCCCATTCAGGGATTCGGCTGAGGTTACAACCCTCCCCATCAGGCTCCGCTGCTCGGTTGAAGCCTCCGCAACCATCTCGGCGCTTTCCGCAGACTCCCTGGCAATGATCAGCATATCGGAAATAGAAGCCGTAATTTCTTCGGTTCCTGCCGACATTTGCTCATTAATGGCAGATACATCCTGAATCTGCAACGAAACCTCACGGATGGAAGAACGGATATGGTTGAAGGATTCGCCCACATTTTTCATTTTTCCCATACCATCGCCTATTTCAACAATACTCTTCTCCATAGAGACCGCAGCATCCCTCGTCGAGTCTTGAATCTGGCGGATCAGTTCGACAATGTTCACAATGGCACCGTTTGTCCGTTCAGCCAGCTTCTTCACTTCATTCGCCACAACTCCGAAGCCGCGACCGTGCTCCCCTGCTCTGGCAGCTTCAATAGAAGCGTTAAGTGATAACAGACCTGTCTGATTGGAGATTTCCGAGATCACATCTATGATCTGTCCAATCTGCTCCGATTGTCCGGTCAGGTTGCTGATCAGCTCTGCAGTCTGCCCTGCAGTGGTGCTGATTACTGTCATCTGTTCCAGCGTAGCCTGAATCTCCAGATAACCGCTCTCTACCTCGCTGCTGACCGTTTCAGCCTGATCTGACACACTGACCGAGGATTCAGCAATTCTCTGCAGTCCGATAGCCATCTCTTCCGTGGCTCTTGCCGCCTGCTCCGAACCTCTGAACTGCTCCTCCATGCCCCTTGCTACTTCCTGGACAACCGTCTCAATCTCCGCTGAAGTATTGGAGGTCTGATTGGCATAATTCAGCACACCTTCTCCAGAGACAGCCACTTGGGCGACTGTGGCATCGATTTTGCCGACAATTCCGGCCAGGCCTCCGATCATATCATTGATGCTCTGGCTCATCTGGCCAATCTCATCCCCTGAACGCACGGCAACCCGTTCACTCAGATGGCCTTCTGCCACCCGTCTCATTACACCGGAGATCGCTACAATCGGCTTCACAATCAAGCGGGTAAGGTACAGGGAGATTGCGATAACAACCAGTATAACTACAATAATAAATAGCAGGGAGATGGTCTGGGCAGAGGTTACTTTGGCTGTAATCTCACTCTTTGGAACGCTGATCAGCAGCTTCCAGTCTGTGCTGGGTATCGTACGGAAATAGGTAATAACCTGCTTCCCGTCTTCGTCCTTGTAGGTCTCCGAACCTTGTTCATTTGCCAGTATATTCTTGATGGCTTCCTTCATTCCCGGTGTCCCGGCATAATCCGCTATGTTCTTCCCGATCCGGTCCATATCAGAAGAAGTGTAATAATTACCTTGAGCTGAAATCACATATCCATAACCGGTTTCGGCTACATGGATGTTCTTGCTCATCTCCGTCAGAATATCAGGGGTTACCGAGAAGGCGATGCCTCCGGCGAATTGATTGTCTTTATCCACTGCCGGAACGAAGACCGGAATGATATTTTTATTCAGCTGCTCCAAAAAGGACATATCGGCTACAGCCGGCGCGTGGCTCGTCTTGGCTTCCTGGAAATAGGCTTCTCCGCTGACATCTGCGGTAAGATTAAGGGAATTCGACAATATCCCCTCTTTATTAATAACACTGTAGCCTTCGGATTGTCTGTCGCTGTCTTCCAGCACCTTGATCACCGGGAATATAGTTCCAGGCTTTGAGGTGTCGAATTCAGGATGCATGGCCATCAGTTCCTGTACCGCAGACGTTTTCGCGTTTATCCATTCATCGATCCGTGTAGTATTCATCTCCAGGATACTCTCTGCCAGTTCTTCACTGTCCGCCCGGGTCACACCGCCAAAGTATTGCATGAAAAAGAGGGTCGCTCCCAGCAGAGGCACAATTGCTACTGCCAAAATGACAAGCGACCACTTTTTCTGCAGAGAACCAGATTTTCCATTGTTTGCATTCATTTTCATTTTTGACCACAAGCTTGCCTTCTTCACCGAATGTCCCCCCAGAAAACCGTTGTAATTTTCCATATGCTGTAAATATATAATGATATATCGGCATAAATAGACAAAAAACATTATACATCCAATAAAAAATAAGCCTCAGGACCCAATATTTAGGATCATGACGGCTTATTTTTTCATAATTATTTCATAATTTATAAATCAAAATCCGGCAAAAGTAATACGTTTATAAATTGGGCATCTGCTCTCTATCCTCATTTCGGAGGCTGCAAAGCGCGCATACTGTTGAGCACGGCAAGCACGGTCACCCCGACATCAGAGAATACGGCCTCCCACATGGTAGCAATCCCGAACGCTCCCAGCAGCAGGAAGACGGCCTTGACCCCCAGCGCAAAAATAATATTCTGCCACACGATGGTCCGCGTGCGCTTGGCAATGCCGATTGCGGCGGCAATCTTCGAGGGTTCATCGGTCATAATTACAATATCTGCCGCTTCTATGGCCGCATCCGAGCCAAGTCCGCCCATGGCGATTCCGACATCTGCTCTGGCCAGCACCGGAGTATCATTAATCCCGTCTCCGACAAAAATGATCTTCTCCTTCGGCCCCTTCTCCCGCTCCAGACGTTCAATCGCTTCCACCTTATCCCCGGGCAGCAGTTCAGCATGAATCTCCTGAATTCCCAGCTGTCTGCCGACAGACTCGGCAACAGAAGAAGCATCGCCCGTCAACATGACGGTCTTGCGGATTCCCAGCGCGTTCAGCTCCTGAATGGCCCGCTGTGCATCCTCTTTCACTTCATCGGCAATAACGATATAACCTGCATACTGCTTATCCACGGCAATATGAACAACTGTGCCGCTCTGCTGCGGGGTACGGCTTGCAATTCCTTCCCGTTCCATCAGCCGGGCATTCCCGGCCAGCACTGCCTTACCTTCGACTGTTACAGCAATACCGTGGCCGGATATTTCATTATAGCCCGTGATGGCTTCTCCAGGGATGGCCTCTCCGTAAGCGGAGCGGATCGATTCGGCAATCGGATGACTGGAATGGCTCTCGGCATAAGCGGCAATCCGCAGCAATTCCTGCTGGGTGAATCCTTCCGCCGGATAATTCCCGGTCACGCTGAATTGCCCTTTGGTCAAGGTTCCCGTCTTATCAAATACGACAACCTTCACATCATTTAAGGCTTCCAGGAAATTACTGCCCTTGACCAGAATCCCGTTCCGCGAAGCGGCCCCGATACCGCCGAAGAATCCTAGCGGGATCGATACCACAAGCGCACAGGGACAAGAAATAACAAGAAAGACGAGCGCGCGGTAGATCCAGTCCGAGAACGTGGCTCCGCTGAGTACCAGCGGCGGAACCACCGCCAGCAGCAGTGCTGTTATGACTACTACCGGCGTATAGGCACGGGCGAACTTCGTGATGAAATTCTCCGTCTTGGCTTTATTATTAGTGGCATTCTGCACCAGCTCCAGAATCTGCGAGACTGCCGATTCGCCGAAATCCTTCGTCACCTCGATGGTAACTACACCGTTGCGGTTAATGAATCCGCTCAACACCTGGCTGCCCGGCTGTGTGGAACGGGGTACGGATTCACCGGTCAGCGCCGAGGTATCCATCATCGCGCTGCCTTCCAGAATGATGCCGTCAAGCGGCACCTTCTCGCCCGGCTTAACCACGATGCTGTCTCCGACTGCTACCTCTTCCGGTGAGACCTTCCGCAGATTACTGCCTTCCTTCAAGTAAGCGAACTCCGGCCGGATATCCATCAGCGCTGTAATCGAACGGCGTGAACGATTCACTGCCATCCCCTGGAACAGCTCACCTACCTGATAGAAGAGCATAACCGCGACGCCTTCCGGATACTCTCCAATGGCAAAGGCCCCGATGGTCGCCAGCGCCATTAGAAAATTCTCATCGAATACCTGGCCGCGGATTATATTCCGCACAGCAGACAGGACTACTTCACCGCCGACGATAAGATACGCAGCCAGGAAGATTAGCAGCTCCGCGATTCCGCTGACCGGGAGGAACATCCCGGCAGCGGCCAGGATAGCTCCGCCGGCCAGGCGCAGCACGATTCTGCGCGTATTGCCTTCCCCATGCTCATGGCTGTGGCCGTGGCTGTGGTCATGGCCGTGCTCAGCGGCAGAGGTATGACTGTGGGTATGCTCCGCAGCCGCATGGGTATGGCCGTGTGCGTCATCCTGGTCATGTTCATGACTATGCGGCTCACCATCCGTATGGTTATGCTCCTGACCCTGAACAGCTACACGGCGGACCTGGCCGGGACTGCCCGCAGCCAGCGGCTTCTTGACCGCCCGCGAAGCTGTTACTTCCCGCAGCTGCACATGCGGTTCAAGCTTGGTGACAGTATGCTGCGCCTGTTCTGCTACTTCTTCCGCAGCAGAAGCAGCTGTCTCCAGCGTCATTGTCTTAGTCGCAAAGTTGACCGAGCAGGAAGACACCCCTTCGATCTTCTTGACCTTATTCTCGATCTTCATGGCGCAATTCGCGCAGTCCAGACCCTCGAGTACCCATTTACGTTTCACATTGCCTTGTACCGTATTCAAATGACTCATCTCCCTTGATAAAACCTATATATGAGTATTTGTTCATATGTTAACTTACACATATTATATTCCCCTGAAACTTAGAGTGTCAATGCACTCCGCGCATAGTTTTTGGCTTTTTCAAGAAAAATAACAGTTAAAATAACTGTATAACTTAAACTGGAGAAGTACCGGGAACTACCGGGAACTACTGAGAACTACCGAGAATTACAGAGAATTACAGAGAAGTGCCGAAAACTACTGGTGAACTTTGGAGAGCTGCCGGACCCGCACCGGACGTCTTGCACCTGAATTGTAATTGCAGGTAGCTGCTAGAGGGTAAATGCTCAAGTTCTACCTGTAGTTTGTATAGCTGAAATGTTCTATTTCCGCGCAGAAGAGTTTACTCTTCCAGATTATCTTATAGCTGCAGCAAGTAAAGTTATCCGCTATGCGTTCCACAATACCACGCGCGTATATCCCTACCCGGCAGACATTATCCGGGTGAAAATCCGTCCAACAGGCATTTGTACGTATATTGAAGCGACGGGGATTTTTGTGCCAACTTAATTCTGGACAGGGAAAAAAATTGCTGCAAACCCTTGTAAATTGTATTCAGCCGTCATAATATTAACATATGAGCAATCATTCATATGTTAACTGAAAAGAGGCACAATTTATGAATAATCCTAAATATCCGGGTAGTGTAACGCATGATGAATCGCAAGAGCATAACCATTCAGAGTATTCCAGCCACTCAGATCACTCAGATCATTCAGAGCAGCACAAGCATGACACTGATAGAACTGTCAGCTCGGCTGGCGGGCATGGGCACAGCGGGCATCAGCACAGCGGACACGGGGCTGCGGATCATTCACATTCGCATTCACATTCCCACTCCCATGCACCGGACAATAAGAAAGGTCTGCTGATCGCCTTAATCATCACCGGCGGCATTATGTTCCTCGAATTCTTCGGCGGTCTCGTCACCGGCAGCCTGGCTCTGCTGTCTGATTCCGGGCATATGCTCAGCGATACCGCCTCGCTGGCACTGAGCCTGGTCGCGATGATTATTGCCGTAAAGCCGCCGTCAGCGAAGAATTCCTACGGCTTCTACAGATTTGAGATTATGGCAGCCCTGTTCAACGGGGTAACGCTGTTTGTTATCGCCGGCTTTATTATGTGGGAGGCATATCAGCGCTTCTTCTCGCCTCCGGCAGTAGCCAGCGGAACCATGATGCTGATCGCCGCTGTCGGGCTGCTGGCCAATCTCATCAGTGCCTGGTCGCTGATGCGCAAAAGCGAAGCTAAAGACAACATCAATATCCGCAGTGCCTATCTGCATATTATGGGCGATGCCCTCGGCTCTGTCGGCGCCCTGCTCGCAGGCCTGATTATGAATCTGTTCTCCTGGTACGTAGCAGATCCCATCATCAGCGTGCTGGTTGCCCTTCTCATTCTGCGCAGCGCCTGGGGTGTCATTAAGCAGGCTTTCCATATTCTTATGGAAGGTACTCCGCTCACGGTGAATACCCGTCATGTGCAGGAGGCGCTGCTGGAAATCGAAGGCGTATTGGATGTGCATGACCTGCATATCTGGACAATTACCTCCGGACTGGATGCTCTCAGCGGCCATCTCCTGATCGGGGATCACACCGACCACCAGCTGGTGCTGCAACAGGCTATTAAGGTTGTGGAAGAGAAATTCGGCATTCATCACACTACACTGCAGATTGAGAATTCTTCCTTGAAGCACGGGAAGCTTCCTGTTTAATTGGCTTTTGCGAGGGCTTTTGCAAGGGCTTTTGCGGACAGGACATAATTGTTGTATGTAATGCAACTTGGATTCACAGATATCAGGGTGTGCGGGATTATTATTGTATGAAATGCAAGAATATTCCCGCTAAGCCGCCTGGAAGAGGGAGAATCCTGCAGTTTCTCCTAGGCCCCCTAATGGAACTGGAGAGTTCTCCCCCAATTTATTACACTGTTAAAGAGGGAGGCGAGCCCCATGAAGAAGAAACGAGCCTACGAGGAAATTAAGCTTCAGATTGTGAAAGAAGCACTCTCCGGTGTCAAAGTGGGGGTGTTAGCCCGGCGGTACGAAATGCATCCGGAAACCATACGTACCTGGATTCGCATGTACCGGGATGAGATCCCGGATAACGAGATCCCGGCGACCGATGACCATCTGGTTGAAATGAAACGCCTACAGGAAGTGGAAGACAAGTATCAAAGTGCGGTGAAGCTGTTAGGCGAGAAAGAACTAGAAATTGAGATCTTACGTGAATTGCTAAAAAAACAGAACCCTGCTTATCCGACAAGCTCGAAATCGCGGACCGATTCCTTAAGCAGGGGCAAGTCGTAGCCACGGTCCTGCGTATCTTGGGCATTGCCTCCTCGACGTACTATGACCGCAAACAACGGGGAACTCACACGGGAATTGCCACCACTCCGGCTTCGCCCGGTCGTCCTCATCCGGGGTACTCCCTGAACGTTTCCGGAGAGAAGATTAGTGACGAGCAGATTCAAGAGTGGCTCATGGAGCTCGTTGAAGGCGAGGAGAATGGCTATGGATACAAGCTTCTCACCCAGTGCCTACGGGACCGTAGAGGGCTTATTCTGGACAAAAAGAAGGTGTACCGGCTCTGTAAGGAGCTCGGGATCTTACACCAGCAGCGTCCGGCTCACAGTCGTTATCCGCGCCATCTGGCCCGGAATCGGATTGTAACCGGCCCGAACCAGCTTTGGCAGATGGACATTAAATATGGGTACGTAATGGGACGGGACCGATTTTTCTTTGTTCTGAGTCTCATTGATGTGTTTGACCGGGTCATTGTCGGGTACTACCAGGGTTCCTCGTGCGACGCGGCAGCGGTGGTTCAGACACTAGAAAGGGCACTGCGAAGCCGGCTCCAAGACGGGGAGGCCAAGCCGGTCATTCGTACCGATAATGGCCCCCAGTTTCTAAGCCACGCGTTTGGAGAGGTTTGCGAAAAAGAGAGGCTAGAACATGAGCGTATTCCGCCAAAGACACCGAATATGAACGCCTACATTGAGTCGTTCCACAGCTTGCTAGAACGTGATCTGTTCCAAAAGACCGAGTACGAGACCTTTGAGGAGGCCTATGCCTCTGTGGACCAATACATGGATTTTTACAACCACCGCCGTTTACACGGGAGTTTGAGACGAAAACCCCCACTAGTTTTTTCGGAGTGGGTCATGCAACTGGCAGACCGCACTCCATTTTACCGGACATTATGAAAAAAAACGTAATCCTACGAGAAGTCGAGATTTAATGAGGAGGACTCCGGAATTAGGGGGCCTAACCGGTTTGTACAACAATTTTCAATTAACGCCTTTTTAATGGGCGAAATGTTGTATTTGGTACAGGATTATGGATCGAAGCAGTTAATTCAGTCGCCTACTCTGGAACAAGCCATTTCTCTATTAGACGCTGTCCAAACAAAAAGGGAATGTTCCCAAGAAGCCTAATTGCGGCTGCCGGGACATTCCCTTGTTCATTTCAAGGCGATCTATTCATGCCGGATGTGCTCATGGGTCTGCAGGAAGATCTGCTCCACATGTGCATCATTCAGCGAGTAAAATACAGTCTTGCCTTCTTTGCGGCGCTTCACAATCCGCAAGTTGCGCAAATAGCGGAGCTGGTGGGAAACGGCGGACTGTCCCATATCCAGGATTGCCGATAAGTCATGCACACATAGCTCCTGTTGGGATAAAGCGTAAATGAGCCGCACTCTTGTCGGGTCACCGAGTGCCTTGAACATCTCCGCCATCTTGTCTGTAGTCCCGCGGTCAGGCAGGATCAATGCCATAGATTCCGGTTCCAGCTCGGAACCATTGCATGTGTTGTCGCATTCTTCAAGTGCCGCTGGCTCCATGCTCTCGCCCTCCTCCATATGCTTATCCGGCATCACCGGCCGTTAATAGTTACTTCTACGATTAATTATAGAAAAAACTGCGCTCAATGTCCATGGAGAGAAATGCGGAGCAGGAGAGACTGCATATAAAAGTTAAGAGCAGAAGCAAACTATAATTAGAAATATCAGCATAATCAGGAGCATGGGCCAGATTAGAAGACTGCCTTACTCACACTCACACTCACACTCACACTCACACTCACACTCACACTCACACTCACAAATTATATAAGCCAAAAGCTATTCCGCAATAGCCCGGCCCTTAAACCGCTTTACGCCTAAAGAAGAACAATCCGGCTGCCAGGAACAGTATCAGGCTCCCGGACACTACAATCATCAGGCTCTCCACGGGCAGGTTGAACGCGCCGAATTTGTCTTCCCCGAAAGGCGACATGGCCAGCAGCGGCTGGACCCATGGATAGTAAGGCCCGTATGCAGCTGAATTTGCGATCAGCATATTGGGAATGGTGAAGCACACATTCAGCGCAAGCGGTGCGCCGAAGCTGCTCCAGCCCTGAGATACAGCCAGCTGCAGCGCAGCCAGCGGCAGGCAGGCGAACCAGCCGCCGAACAGGCTGGTCAGCAGCAGTCTCCAAGGCACTCCTCCCTCTGCACCGCGGTACAATCCCATCCCTAGCAGAGCTGCAAGAAAGAGCAGCTGCACAGCGGCCAGGAGCGCCATAACCATTGTATATTTGGCCAGGTATACCGAAGTCCGCCTAACCGGTAAGGCAAGCAGCATCTTCCAGCCGCCGTCACTGTGTTCGCTGCGGCAGATCAGAGCTGCGAAGATACCCGAGAGCACCGGGAGGAATAACATGGCGTGAATGACTGACATAGCACTGAGCAATACCTGCCAGGTGAATACCCCGTCCGGCTGCCGGTCTGCGACTGCCCCGACAGCCAAGGCGATCAGCGGACTGATCAGAATCAGCAGCCAGACCCAGGACCCCGACATCTTCAGCCGCTCCGCAGACATAATGCGTAAGAAAGGTCTCATCTTCAATTCACATCCTTTCGCGCGAAATGCAGGGCTCCCGGCAGCAGCACCAGTGCTCCGAGGAGCAGGCCCGCCCCGCTGAATAACCAGGGACGCCCGGCATTCCAGGCCAGGGAAGGCCAGGAGAGCGGAATCCACTCGGAAAGGTATACCGAGAACAGGCTAAGCAGCGACAGTGTCATTCCCATTGATACGGGAAGCGTCTGATTACGGCTGGACAAGGACAGCCACAGCTGCAGAACAATAACAGGCAGAGCTGCTGCGTAAGAAGCGAATCCTATGCGCAGGATATCAGCATAAGGGATCGGCTGGGTGCCGAATCCGAGCAGCAGTCCGAGAATGACTGAGCCTGCCGACAACAGAAGGCAGGACACCACCAGAAGCATCAGGCAGATCAGCAGCTTGGACATGAACACAGCCGTGCGCGAAATGGGCAATGCCAGCAGCTGCTTCCACGAGCTCGTCTGATGCTCGATATTCGCAATCAGCGAGCAGACGAGCGTCCCTCCAAGATACAGGGCGACCGGGACGAAGTCAGACACATTGCGAAGCAGGCCTCCCCACAGATCCGCACGGTACTGCTCCCGCAGATAATCATAGCGGAGCCCGAAATTTACTCCCTGCATGGCAATCAGGCCGACCGGTCCCAGGAACACCAGGAACCATAAGCCTTTGCCGCGGATCTTGAGCCAGTCTGCCGACAGCGCACGCCACGTCATGATTGCCCTCCCCCAACCACCTGCAGGAAGAATTCCTCCAGGGATTGCCTATGTTCTTCCACCCTGTAGATGGCATGGCCGTTCTCCACCAGTTCCTTGATCAGGAGGGCCACTCTGGCATTGCTCATCCGGGGCAGGATCAGCCTGCCCTCCTGCAGCCCGCCGCCGCAGCCGCGCCGCACCGCCAGCTCCAGTGCAGCTTCCGGCTCCGATAGCGCCAGGCGGAGATCCCCTGCCGCCTGCTCCTGCAGATGGGCAATCGTATCCTGGTAGACCATCTGTCCCTCACGGATAATGCCGACGGTTCCGGCCATTTGCTCGATTTCGCTCAGCAGATGGCTGGATACCAGAACAGTGATCCCCTGTTCCTCCGGCAGCCGCTTAATCAGTGAGCGGATTTCCTGAATGCCCGACGGGTCCAGCCCGTTGGTCGGTTCATCCAGAATCAGCAGCTCCGGACTGCCGAGCAGCGCTGCGGCAATGCCCAGCCGCTGCTTCATGCCCAGCGAGAAGCCTTTGACCGGCCGTCTCTCTTCCCCGGTAAGCGATACAATATCCAGTACCTCGGCAATGCGCGGCTTCGGCACATCCAGTATACGGCGGATCGCTTCCAGGTTGTCCAGGGCACTCAGATGACCATAATAAGAGGGGGATTCCACCAGGGAACCCACCTTACGCAGAATCTGCAGCTTGTTCCGGCGCAGCTCCCGGCCAAAAATTTCGATACTGCCCGAGGTCGGCTTAATCAGACCGAGCAGCATACGGATCGTCGTTGTTTTGCCCGCGCCGTTCGGACCAAGGAATCCATAGATTTCCCCTTGTCTGATATTTAGATTCAGTTCCTTCACGGCTGCACGGCCGCGGTATTCCTTAAGCAGCTCTTTTGTTTGTATTACTGTATCCTTCATTCTTTTCACCTCGGTAATCAGCATAACGTCCCAAGGTTAAAAGCGCGGAAGCAGCAAGTTTAAATTTTGTTTAAATTATCAGTCCGGCGGCCGCCTCCAGATTACAATCTCAGTGCCCTGTCCGGTACTCTCCATGCTCCATTCCAGCTCCATCCGCTTCAGCAGCAGATCCACAATGGACAGGCCCAGGCCCGCCCCTTTGGAATCGGTGCTCCCGTCCAGGCCTCCGCCGTGGTCCGAGATTACAATGACACGCTTACCTGCGCGGATCTCTGTAACAATCCCCACATATAGACCGCTGTGCGCATGGCGCAGAATGTTCTGGAACAGATTATCAATCACCCTGCGGAACCAGCTGTCATCGATATTCCAGTACAGCGGCGCTGCCTCCAGATCAATCTCAATCTGGTAACCTTCCTTCTCCCAGAGCGGATACCAGGCCGCAGCGCTCTCCCGCAGCAGTCTCAGGACATCCTTCTGCTCCAGCTTCAGCGTCACCCGCCCGCTGCTCAGCAGATTATAGGCCAGCAGATTCTCAATCAGCCCCCCCAGACTCTCGATCCGCTGATCCATCAGCTCAAGAGATTCCTGCCCGCGCAGTGACAATTCCTCCTTGCCAAGCACATGCAGGTGGCTGCGGATCACCGTGAGCGGCGTCCGCAGATCATGTGACAGATCGGCAACCAGCCGCTTGCGCAGGCCCTCTTCTTCCGCTTCCCTGGCACGGCTGGCCCCCAGCTCTGTAACCATAGTATTGAAAGCTTCCTCAAGACGCCCGATTTCGTCAGGCTTGCCCGGAGCCACCAGCTGCGGAAGCCCTTCACGCCCGGTAAAGACCATGGCGGTCTGCAGCCGCAGCAGCCTTCTGCGGATCATAATGAAGAAGAACCATGAGCTGACGACGAAGACTGTGAAAAATAACATCATGACTACCATATACCACGAATTCAGGCCTTGGGCGTATTTCACACCCGTGATTTCTTCCGGGATCTGCATGACCATGAAGCCCTCTCCGGCCGCAGCCTGATCCCCCACAAAAGCAACAATAGCCAGCGGTTTAAGCGCCGCACTATCCTTCATGAACGATACCGCCTCTGCAGCGGTCCACTGGGAAGGGACATCACTTACAGCTTGTCCGTCCTGCAGCAGCGGGGGACCTGAGGGTACCGTAATCAGCTGTGTCCTGCCCCCGTTATCTACCCAGAATATTCTGGCCAGATGGTAGGTTCCGCTCAATGCCCGGAGCCGCTCAGTAATACCCTCCGGCGGCTGTCCAAGCAGCTTCCGTGCTTCCTCATGCCACATCACTTCCAGCTTATCTACACTGGAATACAATGCATATTCCTCCGGAGGATCTTCATGGGCAAGCCCGCCGAAGGTACTGTACAGGACAATAGTCAGCGGAACAACAACGGGAATAAACAGCAGCGCAGCGATAATAATGAGCAGATAACGGAAAAGCAGCGAACGGCGCAGAAATTGAAGACGGCCCCTCCTTTTCATGCCCGCACCCGGTAACCGATGCCCCTGACCGTCTCAATAATCTCCGGCGCAGCCGGATCAAGCTCCAGCTTCTCGCGCAGATAACGGATATGGACCATGAGCGTCTTGTCGCCTTCGATATAGCTTTCACCCCAGACAGCTTCATAAATCTGCTCTTTGGTCAGAATCTGGCCAAGATGGCGCAGCAGATAGGAGAAAATCTGGAACTGCTTGCCGGTCAGCATGATTTCCCGTCCGCTCGCGGCTTCCTTAACTACACTGCTGCCCGGAATAACCTCCAGATGCTTAAGAATCAAGGAAGCAGGTGCCACAGAGCCGCTTCTTCTTAACAGGACCTCAATCCTTGCCGCCAGTTCATCAGGATGAAACGGCTTGGTTAAATAATCATCCGCGAATTCCAGCCCCTGGAGCTTATCGTCAATGGAAGTGCGCGCCGAGAGCATCAGGATCGGCAGCCCCGGATACGCCCGCTTCAGCCGCTGGCCGACGGTGAACCCGTCGAGCCCCGGCAGCATCACATCCAGCACCGCCAGCTGGCAGCCCTCAGCCGCTTCCAGCGCGCCTTCTCCGCTCTCCAGCCAGCGGACTGCATATTCCCGTTCCCGCAGATCGGCAGATACAGCGTTGCCGATCTCACGGTCATCTTCTACATACAATACTGTAACACCCATACAAAGCTTCGCCCCTTTCTCCTTCAGACAACATAACAAATCCCCGGAAGCAGTCCGTCTTCAAGGCTGCGCTCCGGGGAGAATGGATCTTGCTGATTCAGGCACTGAATCCGAAATGTGCCGGCGGCTTCTCTTCCGGCTTCCCGAAGAGATAACCCTGCCCGAGATCCATGCCGAGATCACGGCAGAAGAGAAACTCCTCGCGGCGCTCGATTCCCTCGGCAAGCACCTTTGCGCCGAAATCCCCGGCCCGGGAAATAATATCCCGCAGAACGGCCTGCTTGTCCTTATTCTGATCGCAGAAGCTGATCAGATCACGGTCGATTTTGACATAATCGGGCTTCAGGCTGGACATCACTTCTATAGTCGAATAACCCGCGCCGACATCATCCAGCGCAACCAGCATGCCCTGCTGGCGGTATTCGGCAAAGATGGCGCGGAGATGCGACATATCGTTTATTTTTTCCGTCTCCACCACTTCAAATACATAATCCTCCGGATTCTGGCCCAGCCGTTCAATAGTTTCGAAGGTATGCGTCAGGCAATACTTAGGATTATAAATGGAGGAAGGCAGGAAGTTAATGAACCGCTTGATGCCCTTCGGCAGCATTCTTGTACTCGTCTCAATGGCTGAAATCCTTGCCGCACGGTCCAGGAAGGAATGGAAGCCTGTGCGCCGGGCAATCTCAAACAGCTCATAGGGCTGAAAATGATTTCCTTGCGGCAGCGGCCGGAGCAGCATTTCAAATCCAATAATCTCTTCGGAGAAATTGACAATCGGCTGCATGTGGCTGCAGAAGTCATGGCTCATAATAATCGAAACCAGACTCTCGCTGGAGAACCGCACCTTCAGCTGATCCAGGGTCAGCCAGCGCTCCAGGGAAATCCGGGCTCCTCTGCCTTTAATACACAAGGACAGGGGGAGCTGCAGCTGCTCCTCGAGCACTCCCAGCATTCCCAATAGCTCTAGCAAATCTTCTTTGCTGCGGTAGGGTATAATACAGGTCCTGCTTGTCCCGAACACCTCATATCCTGCACTCCTTACCGCAGCGGCGAGGGGAGCGGAATAGGGGCGCAGCTTCAGTTCACCTTCATCTTCAATCGGGTCTATGTCAGCGCAGTCAACACAATTCATGGCAATCGCCTCCGCTTCAGGATGTCAAAATACTGAGGCAAGTATAGCATGATTTCCCATGTCCCATCTATTATTTACAGACATGCGGCGCACAGCGGCAAGGCCTTCCCTGAACCCCAAGGTTCATGAAAGGCCTGATCATTAACTTTACTCTATTATAGGCATTGAAATGTTCCTTTCAGTGCCGCTGCTTACTTACCGGATACTGCTGCTGTCCCCTGCCATACTCCGTGTTCCTTATTTTTGCCCATATATTCAATTCGTGTCGGGGACAGCTCAAGGATTACATAGTCCGGATCCTCCGGTCCCTTGAACCATTGCTCCAAGGATTTATTCCATACTTTCGAACGTAAACCTTCATCTTTGGTGACGGCTACTGTAGCTTCAATCTCCAGCACATCCTTGCCGCCGCCCTGCTCATAACCGAGCAGCAGAAAAGCATTCGGATTATCCTTAAGCTCCTCTACCTTATGGGTCTTGCGGTTCGTGGCCAGATAAATGTTCAATCCGTCATGAAATACCGCCATATAACGCACCTTAGGCTTGTTGCCGGCTTCTATCGTGCCGAAGGACCCGAACTTGTTGTCATCCAGCGCCTGTATGATCGTCTTCTCCAGCTCTTTGTTATCCATTGACGTGATAGCTCCTTTCGGATTCATGTGAATATAAGTTTATATATTCACGTCCGCAGTTTGGATTTATTATAAAAACTGTGCTTATTATAGTGTACCCGTCCAGTTCATAATGAATCCCGGACTTTGTTCTTAATTTCACCCAGAAGGAGCTTCTTCCCTTGAAAAAATTAATCTGGATCGGCTGTCTCTCCTATTTCGTCATCGGCCTCGCCCATGTGGTGCTGGGCTCTATTCTGCCCGTTCTGCTCCAGCATTATGACCGCAGCTACAGTGCCGGAGGCGGGCTGATCTTCAGCCAGTTCGGCGGCTTCCTCGCCGGTGTGCTGGTCTCGCCGCTGCTGAACCGCCGCTTCGGCAAACGCGGCGGCATCCTGATCGCCACCGGGCTGCTGATCTGCGCCGAAACGGCCTACGCCTTCCTCCCGCCCTGGGGCTGGATGTACGTGATCGCGATAGCCGCAGGCTTCGGCTTCGGGATGATTGAAGCCGTCATCGGCACAATCATTATTGCTGCCGTCACCGAAGGAACGGCTATTGCAATGAGCCGCCTGGAAGTGCTGTTCGGCGTGGGCGCGCTGCTCATGCCGCTGGCCGCAAGTCCGCTGATTGCCGCCGGCAGCTGGAGGCTGGCATTCCTGATCGTGGCCGCCTTCTCCCTGGTTTCCCTGCTCTTCTGGGCGAAGAGCGGCTTCGGACCGCTCCAGAGTGTGCTGGATGAGCGGCCGTCACGTCCTGCCGCTGCCGCTGCCTCCGCAGATGCAGCAGCACCCGCAACAATACCAGCCGCCAGCAAATCCGGGCGTCTGCCGTATAAGGGCAAACAATGGGTGCTGCTTGGACTGTTCATCGTCTTCTTCTTTCTCTATGTAGGCACCGAGATGAGTCTGGTCAATTTCATGCCGGCGATCTTCATCGCCAAGCTGGGCATGAGCGAAGCTTCAGCAGCGCTGACGGTTACCTTCTTCTGGCTGGCCATGTCGGCAGGCAGACTATTCGCCGGTGTCGTCGCCGAGCGGATCTCCTACCGCATCTATGTGCTCGTCAGCTGCTTCGCCGCTTTGCTGCTGCTGGTTATTTTCCCGTTCGCAGAGCACCGGATTGCCGCATTCGCCGTCATTCTGCTGCTCGGCCTGTTCATGTCCGGCATTTTCTCGATCGCCCTCGTCTTCGCAAGCAAGCTGCTGCCCGGTGCGGAGGAATCCACGCCAAGCATCATGATTGCCGCGGGCGGAATCGGCGGCGCGGTGCTGCCGCTGCTGACCGGCTGGTCCATGGATCATATGCAGATTGCCCAGACATCGGGGCTTCTGGCCGCTTTTGCCGCCGTATTATTCCTGCTTAGTGTGGCCGCCTGGAAAATCGGGTAATATAGCAAGCAAGATCAATATCCTGTGAATAAGGACGGAACCCCTATATGGCTGAGCTGCACTCCGCGAGACCCGAACCCACACTGCATACTGCATTGCTGCAATTCATTTTCCCCTTCTCCATCAAATCCGGGCAGGACAAAGAGCTGATCGGGCGTCTGCAGCAGGACGGGTTCACGCGTTTTTTTCTTGACAACAAAGATCTTGAGCATGCTTATTACGGGGAGGGCTACTGCGTTTCCCATGAGAAAATGGAGCGCAGCTACCTGCCGTTTGCCGCTCATGTCCTCTTTCCGCGTGAGAAGGATGCTGATTCCTTCCGCCGCTTTTCCCGGGTGAACAATCTGCAGTGCCAGCTCGAAATGCCGTTTCAATCTGTTCATTTCCGCGTGCTGTCCACGGATGTGTTCCTCTGCCCGTTTGAGCTTGGTTTCCTGACCGTAAGAGTGGCTATTGAAGAAGAGTCTTTCTCCTTCAGTACTGCGCTGGAATTCGCCGACCGTTTCCGTACACTGGAGGACGTATCCTACCAGGATAAGCAGTCCTTTATCCATTGTCATAAGAAGTCTTTCGGTCAAGTGGAGGATTTCGTGTTCAAGAATCTGGTTCCCGGACTAGAGCCGTTTCTCGATCCTGCGGAGATTGATGGCGCGTATTTCGAGACTCTGCCTTTTTTCGTGGATGAACGGATGCTGGTGCAGGCTTTCTATGGCTTCAACCGCGGGGAAGAACCGGATGAGATCAGTGTCGAGCTGCGCTACCGCGCCTCCCAGCTGGATGGGCTGAATATGGAGGGGAAGCCTTATACCAGTGCCAGCGATCCCGATTATATTGAGCAGTATACCTCTGAACATTGCTATAGCCGCTGGGGGCCGGACACCTATTATATGACCAATGAGCAGACCTTCTGCTGCCTGAGCCGGGCCGAGCCTGAAATCGCCACCCAGTTGATCAACCAGATGTATGGTGAGTATTATTATGGCCTGCTGCTGAGTATTTTTCATAAAATCGTACTGCTGAAGCTGGCCAATCTGCATTCCCGGCTGCGTATCAACCACGATTACGACGAGATCGAGAATCTGATCTTCCTAATCAACAAGTTCTCGGCCAAATTCTACTTTCTGGAGCTGATTTCGCAGTCCCAGGGACGGGAGATTTTCTTCCAGCTGCGCAAAGTATACGGTAATGACGCCCTGTTCGATGAAGTGAAGATGACGCTGAATGATCTGTTCCAGTATCAGGATAAATTCCAGTCCAAACGCAGGGATACGCTACTGATGGTCCTGACTGTATTTACAGTAATAAGCGGGATTTACGGCATGAATCAGGTGATTGAGGATCTGAAGGGCAAGATCGACTGGAGCAAAATGCTGGAATACTCTCCGTTTGAGTATCTGGCGCTGTTCCTCACCTTCTCCGGGATCGCAGTCAGTCTGGGCTTGACGCTGAAGGAGCTGTGGAGCGGAATCCGCAGCCGCCGCAGAAAGCGGTTCTATGATAAGGATTAGGAAGCTGCCGGTGACGGCGGCTTTTTTGTTATTTTCATTACTGCGGAAATCTTCTGAGTGATCTGCCCGACAGCATGCGTAGTAATACATAATAAGATTTAACTGAGGTTAGCACCGATACCTTACTCATGAAAAGATATGCCGGAGGTTTATATGACGCTTAATGATCATGACAGCCTGGCCTGGGCCGGACGGTTCAAAAGTAAAGATAAACAAGCCCTTGCCGATGCCATCGACTTCTACGGACCGGATGTGCACCGGCTGATCAAGCGCATTCTGGCCGGCTGCGGGAGTGCAGAGGATGCCGAGGAATGTGTCAGCGATGTGTTCCTGGCGGCCTGGAACCATATCGGACGCTACGATCCGGCACGCGCTTCATTCCGCACCTGGATATTCCTCCTCGCGAAATATAAGGCGCTGGATCTGAGGCGTAAATTGCAGCCGGAACTCGGCAGGACAGTGGACGAAACAGCGCTTAACATGCAGAGCGGGAGCAACACCGAACAGGAAATATTGCAGCGTGAGGCTGCGGCGGAAATGCTCCGCCATATCGGGCAGCTCAGTGAACCGGACCGCAGCCTGTTTCTGCGCAGATATTATCTGTACGAGAGTCTGGATGAACTGGCGGCGGCCTTCGGGTTCAGTAAGAAAGCTGTGGAGAGCCGTCTGTACCGCTGCCGGACGATGCTGAAACAGGCTCTTCACCGGACTGGCGAAGATGGAAGGGGGGAACTCGGATCATGCTAAAGGATATGAACAGCGGTGAGAAAAGCCTATTCGATCAGCTCGATCTTTTGGAATTCAGCGAGGCTGAGCTTGCACTGGACGGATTGCTGGCGGAGCCTGAGTCCAGCCCCGTACCCCGGTCTGAAGAAGATACTGCTTCACTTGAGCGGATCAAAAACCGTACCCTTGCCCTTATTCACACTGGTCCGGCACCTGAACTGTCTGCCCCTGTCCGCAAGCCGCGGCGGCGGGCGGCAATTGGAGCTGCGGCGGCTGCGATTCTTATGACAGCAGGTTTACTGGCGTTCTCTCCCGTGGTACAGGCAGGCTTGAAGCAGGCTCTCAGCTTCCTGCCCGGCTTCGGCACTGTTCTGGAGAGCAGCCCGGACAGTCCGCTTTATGTTCTGGAGAAGCCTTATACCTCTGCAGTAGGCACAGGAGAGCTGATAGTCGAAGGCGTACTTTTACAAGAAAATGGCGGAAGCATCACGCTGCGGGGGCAACAGATCCCCCAGGTTATTGAGTTCCAGGCAGACATCGGCGGAATCCGCTATACCTTTACACCGATGATGCGTTCTTCCTCTTCTGGAGAATGGTACGGAAATTACAGTACGGCCGCTCCACTGAAGCTGGAGCCAGAAGCTGCTGAGTCGATTATCCTTCATCTCAATGGCACAACAATAGGACCACTGGCACTCCAGGCACCGGAGACGGCCGATGCCTTGCAGCATCTGGGTGCAAGCGATGTGCAGCAGGATGTGCGGATTACGGCTTTTCCGGTACGGCTGGGTGACGGGCTTGTCCGCGTCGAACTGCTCCCCACGCTCCCGGATTCCCTGTCAGTTGTCCAATCCTATCTGCTGCAGCCGCTGGTATCCGGGAATGGCCTGTATGTCGAGAATGCGGCTGGCGAGAAGTTATCCATCGAACCGTCTTCATCCATGCCCTCCCCGTCGGAGTTCCGGTTCCGTGAAACAGATACAACCGGAGCACAGCAATATAAAGTCGTCATTCCCTATATTGAGCTATCCAAACGGGAGACGCTCTCCCGGGAGGTTGTTCTGCCGCTGCCAGACATCGGTGAAAGTGCGCCGCTCAATATCACGGCTGAAATCGCCGGTTTCCCGGTAGTATTCACCCGCATTGAACGCAGCAACGGGACAGCCGTCAGCGTAGATGTGGATGTGAAATTTGATCCGGAGGCGGCAAAGTCACTGACGCATTTCTTCATCCGCTATCCGGGCTCCGCTACCAATGATTCATTCAGCTGGGAGAATACCGGACTTCCTCCGAGTATCGTGAAGACTCTTCATCTGGATGCAGAGCGCGGTGCGGATACGCTGCGATTTAGAATGTCGGAGCCCTTTTTCCTGCTGAAAGGCCCCTGGATTCTGCCGTTAAAGCTCGAAGATTAGAACAGGGAAGCTGGACAACCAGGAAGCTGGCGTCTATAATACACCGTAAGAACATAGCAATACCCGTGAACTTCATAGAACCAGGGGTGCTGGAATTGGCCGGCTGAGATTGTATCCCACAAGATACTGACCCTTATACCTGATCTGGATAATGCCAGCGTAGGAATCTTCATTCAACCCGAGTCCCTTCATGGGCCTGAAGTTGAACTCACCTTGCGCAAGTAACTGGCGTCCCGGTCTCCGGGGCGCTTTTTGGTATGGGTTATTCTGAATTTTGGAAGACTAGGGATTGCTGGAAGGAGAGAGAAGAGAAATGGGAGTCAAAAAAGTATTACCGCTGCTGCTCAGCACTATGCTTGTGATCGTGATGGCCGGTTGCGGCAACGGGAACGGCAACCCGGGCGGCAATGCCGGAGGCAGCACACCTGCCGCCGGGAACAGCACCGCTGCACCTGAAGCAACTGCAGCCGGCACCACCAACGCGCCTAAAGAGCTGACCCCGGTTAAGATTGCGCTGGACTGGACGCCTAACACGAATCACACCGGACTGTATACCGCCAAGGAGCTGGGGTATTACGCAGAGGAAGGTCTTGACGTGGAAATTGTGCAGCCGGGTGCTGCCGGGTCTGACACCATGGTTACTTCCGGTGAAGCACAGTTTGGCATCAGTGCACAGGAGGCACTCACACTGGCCCGCCTGCAGGATGTGCCGCTCGTCTCCATCGCTGCTATCATTCAGCATAATACCTCCGGCTTTGCCGCTCCGAAGGACCGCAACATTAAGACGCCAAAAGACTTCGAAGGCAAAACCTACGGAGGCTGGGGCTCTCCCGCGGAAGAAGCAGCCATGAAAGCCATCATGGACCCGGACGGCGGAGACGTCTCCAAAGTGAAGCTGGTGAATATCGGCGAAGCTGACTTCTTCACTGCGGTGAAACGCGATATCGACTTCGCCTGGATCTTCTACGCCTGGACCGGGATCGAAGCCGAGCTGCGCGGCGAGCCGCTGGATATGCTGTACCTGAAGGATTACGCGCCGCAGCTGGATTACTACACACCAGTGCTGACTACGAGCGAGAAGGAAATCGCCGAGCATCCTGAAGTGGTGAAGGCTTTCCTCAAAGCTACGTCGAAAGGATATCAATACGCGATCGACAACCCGGAAGAAGCGGCCACTGTCCTGTCCGACGCAGTGCCTGATCTGGATCCCGAGCTGGTACTGGCCAGCCAGAAATGGCTAAGCCCGAAATACAAGGACGATGCCGTCCGCTGGGGTGAGCAGAAAACGGAGGTCTGGCAGAATTATGCCGACTGGATGTACGGCCTGAAGCTGCTGGATAAGCCGCTGGATGCCGCAAGTACATTTACGAATGAATTTTTGCCGGAAGGCCAATAGATACAACGCAGAATAGTACTGACAATAACTCACATGAGAGGAATGAATAATAATGGCTAATACACTGCTTAGCATTCAGGTAATTCCCAAAACTCCAAACAATGAGGATTCGATCCCTTACGTGGACACTGCGATTGAGGTGATTCAGAAGTCGGGGGTTAAACATCAGGTGAATCCGCTTGATACTACCATGGAAGGTGAGCTCACCGAGCTGCTTGATATTGTACGCCAGATGCATGAGGCGCTGATTGCCTCCGGCAGCCCGAGCGTGATCTCCCAGATTAAGATCGCCCATAATCCGAACGGCATCAGCATGGACAAGCTGACGGAGAAATACCGGCCGTGAGAAGCACCTGGAGACAAATCTGGCCGCCCCTCGTGGCGGTCATCTTTTTTCTGGGCGCATGGCAGATCGCGGTATCGGTGTTCCATATCCCCGCCTGGCAGCTGCCGAGCCCGTCTGATATCGCGCGGGAATCACGCGGCAACGCCTCCGGGATCTGGGCGCATACGTCCGCAACGCTGCGGCTGACCCTGATCGGTTTCCCGGTCGGCACCGGCATCGGCCTCATTGTGGCCCTGCTGCTACATCTGCTGCCCTGGCTCAAAAGAGCGCTCTATCCGCTGCTGATCCTCAGCCAGAATGTGCCCTCCATTGCCCTGGGCCCGCTGCTGATTATCTGGTTCGGCTTCGGCCTGCTGCCTAAGATCGTCCTAATCACCCTCGTCTGCTTCTTCCCGGTTGCCGTAGCCGCCATGGGCGGGCTGGCTCAAAGCGACCGGGTAATGATGAACTATATGAAAATGGCCGGTGCGAGCAAATGGCAGATCTTCGCCAAGCTGGAGCTTCCCGGGTCCCTGCCCTCCCTGTTCTCAGGGCTCAAAATCTCCGCGACTTATGCCGTAATGGGCGCAGTGGTTGCCGAGTGGATCGGCGCAGACAAAGGCATCGGCTATTATATGCTGCTGCAGAAGGCCTCCTACCGTACGGACCGGATGTTCGTGGCCATCGTCATTATCGTGCTGCTGAGTCTGGTGCTGTTCGCGCTGATTGCCCTGCTGGAGAAATGGCTCGTGCGCTGGAAACCGCGCAAGGAAGCTTAACGCGCATAGGGTAACCCCAAAACCTAAAGCTTAAGTACAAAGATTCTAATATAGAAGGAGCTGACCGAAGTGTCTCAACTCACGAATACCGCACAGCCGAAGACGGGCAGCCCCGGCAGCAGCCCTGATGCAATCCGGAGCGCGCCGCCTGCGCTTGAAGTCAGCAGCGTCTCCAAATCGTTCACGCACCGCCGCCGGGAGACGCATGTCCTGGATAAGGTATCTCTGACGGTAGAGCCGCAGGAATTCGTCTCGATTGTCGGTCCTTCCGGCTGCGGCAAAAGCACCCTGTTCCATATTATCGGCGGCCTGACGCTGCCGGATGCAGGAACCGTCAGCATGGACGGCATCCCGGTTACCGGGCAGCGCGGCAAGATCAGCTACATGCCGCAGCAGCCCGCGCTATTCCCGTGGCGCAGCACACTGGACAATGTCCTGCTCGGCGCCGAGCTGCAGGGCACGCCGCAGCCGCAGGCCCGCGAAGCCGCGCGCCACTGGCTGGCCAAGGTCGGCCTGGGCGGATTCGAGCGAGCTTATCCGCATATGCTGTCCGGCGGCATGCAGCAGCGGGCCGCCTTCCTGCGGGCCATGCTCGCTCCGCAGGAGCTGATGCTGCTCGACGAGCCGTTCAGCGCGCTCGATGCGCTGACGCGCGAGCAGATGCAGCGCTGGCTGCTGGAGCTGTGGGAGGAGAACCGCCGCTCCGTGCTGTTCATCACCCACAACATCGAAGAAGCGCTGCTGCTCTCCAGCCGCATCTATGTCTTCTCCGGACGTCCCGGCTCCGTCCTGCACACCGTAGATGTGCCTTTCCCGCGCCCGCGCCGCGATGAAATCACCGACGCGCCGGAGTTCCTGCAGCTCAAGCGCCAGCTCTCGCTGTGGATGCGCGAGGAGCAGGCGAAGAGCCTTTGAGGTGAATGAGCCTTGGGCGTGCTTAGCCGCTATTTGGCCCATATCTGCTGAACCTAGCTATTCACATTTTCCGATGAACGTTTACGGTGGGGAGTCACATTTTCCGGAGTTCGGGAGAAATCCTGCACTAAATACAACATTCCCCTCCTTATCCGGCCCCTGATCCAAGAATGTTGTACAAAAGGCAACATTTCTCCTTCTCCAAGCGGCTTAGCGGGAGAATTGATGTATTTCGTACAACAATTCTCCCATAGACCCTATTATCGGGGAACCAGAGTTGCACTTCGTACAACATAATGCCTATTCCATGTGAGCTTAAGATGCAGCTCTGCAAGCACCGGTCTAAAATGCGGGTTATATAGGTTGCAACTTATAGCTGTATAGCATTTTATAAAGGCGGTTATGTCTCGGTAGTTATGTTTCGCTGTTTACATTTCGCTGGTTATATTTCAGCGGTTATGTCTCGGTGATTGCATTTGGTGAAACAGAATTTCCAATATTCAGAGATAAATCCCATTCTGCTATATTTCATACAATAGATTCAATTTTTCGGCAGATTTCGGGGTTAGCTGTTGCACAAAATACAATTGAACGGATAGTAAACCCGGCTCCACCGTTCATCCAGGACATCTACATTTAACCCACCCTACATCCAGTGCCCCATCCTACATCCAGTACCCGCGTACCTCCAGTAACCCGGCCTACATCCAGCCCTTCTCCTCAGCCAGCCGCACCGCCTCAATCCGGCTCTTCACTTCCAGCTTGCCGAGAATCTCCGAGATGTAGTTGCGGACGGTGCCGTAGGAGAGGTGCAGCGCCGAGGCGATCTCCCCGGCACTGCGGCCCGCGCCGGCCAGCTTCAGAATCTCCCGCTCCCGGTCTGACAGCGGGTTCTCTTCCCGCAGGCTGCCGAAGACCAGCTCGGGGGACACTTCCAAGTGTCCGCCCATCACCCGGCGGATCGCTTCCGCCAGCTTGTCCACCGGCTCATCCTTCAGCAGATAGCCCTGAATCCCGGCCTTCACGCCCCGCTCGAAATAGCCGGGGCGGGCGAAGGTGGTCAGGATGATGATTTTGGTGGCGCTGCCCCGCGATTTCAGGATCTCCGCAACCTCCAGACCGCTCATCAGCGGCATCTCAATATCCATCAGACATACATCCGGCTGAAGGCGTTCAATCAGGGCCACTGCCTCTGCCCCGTCTCCGGCTTCCCCTGCCACCTCGATATCATCCTCCAAATCGAGCAGTGAAGCCATCGCTCCGCGCAGCAGCCGCTGATCCTCGGCAATTACGATGCTGATCATGCCGTTTCCCCGTCCTTTCTATCCTTAACTACTCTTGGCGTCACCACAGTTAACAATGTTCCTGTCCCAGTTCCTGTTCCTGTCCCTATGCCACTGCCCGTTCCCGGGCCCAGGGTCAGAGAACCGTCAATCAGGGCCAGCCGCTCGGCCATCCCTTTCATTCCGTTGCCGTCCCGGCGGTGCGCCGCCCCCTCAGCTCCCCCGTCCTGCAGCCCGGGTCCAACTCCGTTGTCCTCCACGGTGATCCGTACCTCACCAGCCGTCATCCCGATGCCAATCCGGCACAAATCCGCACCGCTGTGCTTCACAATATTCGTGACGGCCTCCTTGATGCAGAGGCTGAGAATATTCTGCGTCAGATCAGATACGCCCGGAAGCGCGGCATCTCCGTCCACTTCAAGCCCAATCTCCGCGCTGCGCAGCATCTCCCCGGCCTCCGCCAGCTCCTCGGCGACAGTGACCGCACGCATCTCCGAGACAAGCTCCCGCACCTGACGCAGCGCAGCGCGGGAGGTGCGCTGGATCTCCCGCGCTTCCGCCTGCGCCCGCTCAGGATTCTTCACAACCAGCTTCTCCACCAGCTGGCTCTTCAGCGTAATCAGCGACAGGGTATGGCCCATTGTGTCATGCAGATCCCGGGCAATGCGCATCCGTTCTTCACGTTTGACCATCTCCCTGATAACCTCGTTGGCCTGGTCCAGCTCCTTCTCCAGCATCCGCCGGCGGTTCATGGAGCGGATGCCAAAAGGAGTAATCAGCATCATCATGACAAAGGGAAACAGGAATAGCCATTCTGTACCGTTCGTTTTGCTAAAAGACAGCAGTGACAGACCGACAACCATCATCGTGAACACAGCGAAGGCCCGTTTGAACCTGCGCAGATCGGTATACCAGCCGACAAAATTGCTTGTGAAGAAGCCCATATAGAAATTGAAAGGGCTGTACACTATACATAACACAGCAATCAGCAGCATTTGAAGACCCAGCCAGGCCGAGTAGGTCTTGCCCTCTGTCCAGTAGAGCTGACGGTAGGCGACCGTGAAAATCGCCACCAGCGCATATCCCCCCAGTAATTTGTATCCGCTGTACCCCTGAAGATTTAAGATCGGGAATGCCAGATAGATCAGCCAGATAAAAGGGTAGTAACCAAACCTGCGCGGAAATAACCGGAACTGCTCACGTGCCATTGTACATTACACCGCTTCCTGTTTTTTTCGGATATAGACCGATAATAGCATAAAAACTGCGAGGTATCCGAGTAATAGCAGTGCGGAATTCCACTGCGGAACCCCTCCGCCTACAATCTCCCAGGCACCGTCTCCGTAATTGTAGGAAGGCAGCCAGCGGCCGATCCGCTGCATTACATCCGGCATAATATCCAGAGGCATCCACATCCCGCCCGCCACCGCCAGCGCCATATAGAGCACGTTACTCACCCCGCTCGCCGTATCCACCCGCTTCATTGAGCCGATAATCGTACCCAGCGCCAGAAAAGGCAGCGAGCCGGCAAGCAGCCACAGACCGCTAAGCAGCCATTGTCCCGCCGTCAGCGACACCCCGTTGATCAGATATCCGGCAGCAAAAATACACAGTACGGAGAACAGATGCATCACCGTCTGGCCGAACATTTTTCCCAGAAAATAAACAGTGCCCGGAAGCGGAGTAATGCGGATGAACGTATTCCAGCCCTGGGTCCGCTCCTGCACCAGCCGGGTGCCGAGGGTCATGATCGCAGAGCCCATCACGCTGAAGGCAGCCATCGACATCAGGTAATGCGCCTGCCACTCCTGGGTATCGTCTGTCCCCGTATTGACCACCCTTGTGAAGATGAAATAGAACATAATCGGCATCAGCAGCGACCAGAACACGTAATAGGGATTGCGGATTATCCGCAGCAGCTCCGCTTTGCACTGGGCCATCATTTGTTTCATCATCATACCGCCGCCTCCTGGCTCATAGTCAACTGCTCGAACGCTTCATCCAGCTTCCCCTGATCAATCACAACATCCTTCACCGCAAGTCCGCCTGTAAAAATAGCCCGCAGCGCCTCATCCGTATTCTCCGTCGTTACATGCAGCCGCCCGTTCTTCTCGTAGCAGGCTTCGACCTCAGGCAGCTCCAGCAACTGTCCGCGCAGCACCGCCGGATCGCCGAGCGGCAGGAAGGACACTGACTTACTCACGATTCTGGCCTTAATCTCCTCCGGGCTGCCGTCTGCCACAAGGGAGCCGTGGCTGAAGAGCAGAATCCGGTCAGCGATGTCCTCCGCCTCCTGCAGATAGTGGGTGGTGAACAGAATCGTCTTGCCCTGGTCTGCCAGTCCCCGGACCTTCTCCCAGAAACGGCGCCGGGCGGTGGTATCGAGCCCAACCGTCGGTTCGTCAAAAAATAGCAGATCGGGATTACCCGCCAGCGCCAGCGCGAAGCTGAGACTGCGCTTCTGGCCGCCGGAGAGCTTCTCCGCGTAGCGGTTGAGATCGGCCGGGGCAAGCCCCGTGGCCTGAAGCAGCACCTCCATCTCCATCGGCTGGGGATAATAGCTGCGGATCAGGGACAGAATCTCGCGGACCTTCAGCCGGTCCATCACACTCACCTCCTGCAGCATCGCTCCCGTCCGCTCCCGTACCCTGGCGTCTTTGGGCGGAAGACCGAACACCTGCACACTTCCTTCTGTGGGCTCAAGCAGCCCCAGGAGCATGGACAAGGTAGTTGTTTTACCTGCTCCGTTAGGGCCGAGCAGTGCTGTAATGGAACCTCTGTTAATGGTGAAGCTGACGCGATCCACCGCTTTGTTATCCTGGAAGCTTCTGCTGACATTGTTTAATTCGATGACATGATCCATCCTGTATCCCTCCGTATCCATATGCCCTCCGGCTATATTTCTATAGTACAGGAGGCCGAAAGTGAACATCAGTATGGACTGTCATTCGTTCAAGGTGACAATTGTCACTTCGATAAATAACTTTTACAGGAAATTATTGATTTTTATGGACGATTGAATTAAGATAATCCTGCAATAAAAGTAAGCGATTACATTTCTGCATAATCGAGAGGAGTTTAAGGTATGATCAAAAGAATTGGACTGGCAGCACTGCTCGCCGCGCTGCTTGCGGGCAGCGGAGGCATTGCGCCGCAACCGGTTTCGGCTGCAGGGGAAACGGCAGAGGTATGGATAACCACCTCAGACCCGAATACGGAGCCGGCTGTCGGACTTAGCACCGGCGCCCGCTTGACACGTATCGGGGATAAGAGCTTCAGTTCCGGCACCGGAAGCAGTGATTATACGATTACAGTCAACGAGAACACCACCTATCAGCAAATGGACGGATTCGGCGTTTCCCTTACCGACTCCTCAGCCTGGCTGCTCAATTACAAGCTGAATGCCGCCAAGCGGGCCGAGGTGATGGAGAAGCTGTTTGGCAGCACAGGGATTGGCTTAAGCGTGCTGCGGCAGCCGATGGGCAGCTCGGACTTCACCTGGTCGGCCTACACGTATGATGACACGGCTGGAGACACCTCACTCGGCCAGTTCACGATCAGCCGCGATCTGCCTTATATCGTTCCGATGGTCAAGGCCGCAATTGCCAAGAACCCCGGCATCAAGGTGTTTACTTCACCATGGAGCGCCCCGGCCTGGATGAAGTATTCCGGCACCCTGAACGGCGGCAAGCTCAAAGCTGAGTACTATCAGACCTACGCCGACTATTTCAAAAAATACATTCAGGCCTATCAGGCCCAGGGGATTCCCATTTATGCCGTCACCGTACAGAACGAGCCCATGTATGAAACCGGAGCTTACCCCTCGATGGGAATGAACGAGCAGGATGAGACCGGCTTCATCGGAGACTATCTGGGCCCAACCCTGCAGAATGCCGGGATCAATACCAAGATCATTGCTTTTGACCATAACTACCTGAACTGGAGCTTCCCGAATACGGTCGTTCAGAATCTGAAAAACTCCGGCAAAGCAAGCTATATCGCCGGCAGCGCCTTCCATCACTACGACAGCGGCGACGGCTCGCAGATGACCTCCATGCATAATGCCCATCCCGATAAAGACATCTGGTTCACAGAGGGCGGGTTCGGCACCTGGAATGATCCGCAGAACGGCACAAGCCAGGGCTTCGACAACATGATCACTGAATTCATCAATATTACCCGCAACTGGTCCAAATCGGTTATTCTCTGGAACGCCGCACTTGATCAGAAGGACGGTCCTGCCCTGCTGTCTGCCTACAATACCAACCGGGGCATGGTCACCATTCAGAACTCCGACAATTCAAACAGCAATCCGGAGAACAATGTCACTTATACCAAGCAATATTATCTGCTGGGCCACTTCAGTAAATTTGTTGTTCCGGGCGCTTACCGCATCCAGAGCAATACCAGCAATGATCTGAAGAATGTGGCCTTCAAGAATCCCGATGGCTCCAAGGTAGTAATCGCTTATAATCCGCAGACCTCGGCCAAGAACGTCAAGATACAATGGGGCAGCCAGTCGTTTATCGTAAATGTGCCTGCCAAGTCAGTAATGACTTATAAATGGTACGGCAATCCGTCTTAAATCTATCTCTGCATGAACCCTTTGCCCAGCAGGAACTCCTTCATATGCATTCTTGACGGCTGGGCCTGGCGCTTCGCCATGATCTCCGACCACGAGGCCTCACTCTGGCCGCCGGTCCGCTCACGCATGTAGTCCCGGGAGATTCCGTCGTACACCCCGGCCTGCTGTATGGCCGCTTCGGCATTATAGCCGTTATGATGCAGCACGGCCTGCAGCGGCAGACGCGGCCGCACTCCATTCACGGCGGCGGGATAACCAAGGCACATGCCGAATACCGGATAGACCAGCTCCGGCAGGCCCAACAGCTCTGACAGAGCAGCAATATTATTGCGGACGCCGCCGATATACACGATGCCAAGACCGAGCGATTCGGCGGCAACCGCAGCATTCTGCGCCGCGAGCGCCACATCTACGGTGGCAACGATCAGATTCTCTGTACTGTCCTCATAGGATGGCGCCCCCTGTAGATGGGGAGCCGCCGCCTCACGCAGCCGGTACAGATCGGCGCACCAGACCAGGAAGACCGGGCACTGCTCGATATATGCCTGATTGCCGGATAAGGCAGACAGCTGCGCTTTAAGTCCGGGCTCAGTTACGGCAATTACGCTATAGGCCTGTACATTGCTGGAGGTGGAGGCCATCTGGCCCGCCCCGATAATGGCGGCAAGCTGCTCGTCACTCACGGGCTTGTCCTGAAACTGGCGGACGGAGGTATGACGGTTCAACAGCTCAAGGGTTTCATTCACAGGTTTCACAGTAGGTTCGCCTCTCTTTTCACAATTATATAGGAACATTATGAACATAATTTAGTATCCAGACAACAGGAAGGCCTTCGCGCTACCATCCGCTCCCCCGCTTCACCTCCTGAACAATAGCCTTGATCCCCTCATCAATCTGGTCCAGCCCGGCGCGGGAAATACTGATGCGCAGGAACTTTTCCCGGTTCCGGTATCCCGATATATAGAATCCGTTGCCGGACACAACACTGATCTTCCGCTCTCCCAGCCGCTTGACCAGCCGTTCCAGATTCACGGTTACCGGCAATTTGAATTGCATATAGACGCCAGAGCTGTCCGCAGAGGCCTCAATCAGACCCTCCGTATTGTGCCGCCGGAGCGCCTCATACACCGCCTGCATTCTTTTGGCGTACATCGCTTTAATTTTGTGCCTGTGGTGCTCATACATACCATTCTTGATGTATACCTCAAGCGCTGCCTGGGATAACAGGGAAGTGTCTGTATATCCTTTATACGTACGGAAGGTTTCCAGCAGCGGTGCAGGCATCACAACTGCCCCTAGCCTGAGGCCCGGGAAGATGATTTTGGAGAAGCTTTTCAAATACACGGCATGTGAAGTCTGGTCATACGCATATACAGGATCAAAGCGCCGCCCGATGCCCAGATCGGCCATATAATCATCCTCAACGATGTACACATCATATTTACTGGCTAATCCGGCAATGGCTTGCCGCTCTTCTGTGCTGTAAGACGTTCCAAGCGGATTATGATACCGGGGCATGGTATAGAACAATTTAAACCTGCCGCTTGCAAACCGCTCCTCCAGTTCCCGCAGGTTAATGCCGGCTGCAGAGCGGCCAATCCCGCTTACTGGCAGCCCCTCCGCCTCCAAATACCGCAGATAAATATCATAGCCCGGCTGTTCCACGAGGATCTCCGTCCGGCCGCTAGGGAACGGCATTCTGGCCAGGATCTCTAATGCCTGCTGAATTCCTGAAGTAATGATGATCTCCTCCGCCTTGGCAAAGACCTGATCATCCGCCAGATGCGACACCAGCGTACGGCGCAGCGTATCCAGTCCCAGCGCATCCCCATAAGTGAACAGGTTGTATTTGTACTGGTCAATCGCCTTGTTGAGGCAATGCTGGAAATCCAGATAAGGAAAAACATTCAGGTCAGGCGACGCCGAAGCGAAGTCGATTGTCCCGCTGTCCCCGGGTGGTCCGGGTTCTTCGGTCTTCTCCACCATGTAATAGCCGCTCTGCGGAATCGAATAAATCAGATGTGTCCGCTCCAGCTCCCCGTAAGCCCGCAGAATGGTGCTGACACTGCAGCCGTAGAATGCTGCGGCACTGCGCACGGAAGGCAGCTTTTCCCCAGGACGGTACTGTCCTTCCTTCATCCGCTTCTCCATCTCAATTACAACCGAATTGTACCTTTTCATGCCCGCCCCGCCTCCCATTGCCTTCATTCCACGGCCTGCTGTTCATGATACCTCTATTATTCATCACTTATTATACAGGAAACAATAAACTGTACCGGTACAGTAGCGGAAAGCTGGTATTGTTGAACTGCGGAATTCCCTTTAATTTTGAAGTAACAGATAAGATGCTTAGAGCATCCGGTCTTACTCACACAAAGGAGATGTACCTATGCAGCAGCAAGGACTCAAGCTGGCTTATAGCTTTGCCGTACTCAATGCGGTCATTATCGGATTCTCATTCCTGTTCACCAAAGTGGCTCTCGGCCATGCCGGACCACTCGATACACTAACCTACCGTTTCGCTGCTTCGTTTGTTGTGATGTCGGTCCCGGTCGCCTTCGGCTGGGTCAAAATCTCCTACCGCGGCAAGCCGGTTGGCCGGGCACTGCTGCTGGCCGCGATGTATCCGCTCGGATTTTTCACCCTTCAGGTATTCGGGCTTCAGCGTGCCACCTCTGCCGAGGGCGGAATTCTCTATTCGTTCACTCCGGTAGTGACGATGGTCATCGCTTCTGTTTTCTTGAAAGAGACGACGACTCTGCTGCAAAAGCTGTGTATTTTCCTGTCGGTGTTTGGCGTTGTATTTATCTTTGTCATGAAAGGAAGCAGCATTCAGCTGTCCAATATGGCCGGGATTGTGTTGTTATTCTTGACTTGTCTGGCTTTTGCCGGGTACAGCGTGCTGGCCCGGTCACTCTCCAGGCACTTCAGCCCCGCTGAACTCAGCTACCTCATGATGGGGACCGGCTTCGCAACCTTTCTGATTATTTCGCTCACCGGACATGCAGCTAGCGGAACCTTCAGCGAATTCCTAAGCCCGCTGGGGAGCGGCACCTTTATCCTGTCTGCTGTATATCTGGGGGTCATAGCCTCGCTGGTCACTACCCTGACCTCAACCTATATCTTGTCCAAAATCGAAGCTTCCCTGATGAGTGTGTTCACCAACCTCTCGACCATCGTCTCCATTGCAGCCGGCGCGTTCTTCCTGGGGGAAGACATTACGGTATATCACTGGATCGGATCTCTCCTGATCATAGCAGGGGTAATCGGCACCAACCGGCTGGGCCGGAACAAGGAGGGCGTGGAGGTTGCCGGGCGGAGCGATTCTGTAAGCAGGTAGCGGGATGTTCCACATTGCTCTATTCAGACTGCTTCTGGGGAAGCACATTGTATTCGATTTTTCGTATACATTGGGCCCGGTTACCTTCGCGGAGGCACATTGTGTTCGATTTTTCGTATACATTTGGTCCTGTTAGCTTCGCGGAAGCACAGTGTATTCGATTTTTCGCATACATTTGGTCCGGTTACCTTCGCGGAGGCACATTGTGTTCGATTTTTCGCATACATTTGGTCCGGTTACCCTTTGGCCTACTTTCGGCGGAATCAAGGGCACTAGTGCTCCTCATCTCCTCCTTTAGCCCGCTTTCGGCGGAATCAAGGGCACTAGTGCTCCTCATTTCCTCCTTTGACCCAATTTCGGCGGAATCAAGGGCACTAGTGCTCCTCATTTCCTCCTTTGACCCAATTTCGGCGGAATCAAGGGCACTAGTGCTCCTCATTTCCTCCTTTGACCCAATTTCGGCGGAATCAAGGGCACTAGTGCTCCTCATTTCCTCCTTTGACCCAATTTCGGCGGAATCAAGGGCACTAGTGCTCCTCATTTCCTCCTTTGACCCAATTTCGGCGGATTTAGAGGGATTTATCCCTTTGAGTTCCCCATCTCGCCCGCTTTCGGCGGAATCAGAGGGACTTATCCCTTTGAGTTCCCCATCCCGCCCACTTTCGGTGGATTTAGAAGGATTTATCCCTTTGAGTTTCCCGTACCGCCCAATTTCGGCGGAATCAGAGGGATTTATCCCTTTGAGTTCCCCATCTCGCCCGCTTTCGGCGGAATTAGAGGGATTTATCCCTTTGAGTTCCCCATCCCGCCCGCTTTCGGTGGATTTAGAGGGATTTTGCTGTTAGTATTAATCGTGGACACCCGTTAAGAGAATAGGGATAATGAGATTAACGAGGAGGTGCCCACATGAGTGGAACACGGAGAAGCTACAATGAAGAATATAAAAAACAGACCGTAAAGTATATCCAGGAGCAAACCAAGACGGTGGCAGAACTCGCCCTGGAACTGGACATCCCCGCCAAAACCCTGCACCAATGGCTGGGGAAGTACCGGTCGTTTCAGAGTGAGCCCATAGCCACCCCAGACAAAGTCAGAGAGTTGGAACGTCAACTGAAGGAACGCGACCAACAGGTGGCAGACCTGACGGAGGAAATGGCCATCCTAAAAAAAGCAGTGCACATCTTCAGCAACCCAAAGAACTGAGATTCCAGTTTATAGAAGATCATCGCTCCGAGTTCCCAGTGGAGAAGATGTGCAACGTCTTTCAGGTATCACGGAGCGGTTATTACAAATGGAGAACAGCGAAGCCCAGCCCCCAAGCCACCCGCAAAGCGTTACTGCTTAAGCGGATTACCTATCATTTTCACGACTCGCATGGTCGTTACGGTAGCCCCAAAATTACGGTTCTCTTGAAGCGTGAGGGGTACAAGGTAAGCGAACGCACAGTAGGAAAGTACATGAGAGAACTGGGCCTGCGCTCCTGTGTCGCGAAGAGGTTTCGCGTACACACGACCGACTCTAACCATCCTTTGCCCATTGCCCCTAACTTGCTGAACCAGCAATTCCAAACCGAAAAGCCAAACCAGGCGTGGGTCGCAGATATTACTTACATTCCCTGTCGGGAAGGGCGGATGTACTTGGCGAGCGTGCTGGACCTATGCACCCGGGAGATCGTAGGCTGGCGGCTGGGCGACCGGATGACCACAGACCTCGTACAGGGCGCTCTAGACGATGCCTACCAAGCGAAACGCCCCGGGAAGGGCTTGATTCACCATTCGGATCGAGGCTCGCAGTATGCCTCTGCAGACTACCGGGGACGCCTGGAGAAGTACCAGATGACTGCAAGTATGAGCCGCAAAGGGAACTGTTATGATAACGCCTGTATCGAATCTTTTCACAGCCTCTTGAAAAAAGAGTTTGTGTACTGGACTCGATTTAAAACAAAGAAGCAGGCCTATGATTCCATCTACCAATACATTGAATTTTTCTACAACTGTAAACGAATCCATGGGGCACTGGGTTACGTATCTCCGGTTCAGTTTGCAGCAACATTTAAGCGGAAAACCGCTTAGGTTCACGTCTACTTTCTTGACAGAGGTCCATTTATCCCTTTGAGTTTCCCGTACTGCCCAATTTCGGCGGATTCTGTGGGGTTTTCTGTTCCAAGACCAAATTTGCCTTCGGACGACTTTCCTCCAAATGCCAAAGAAACTTATCCGCAGCATATGGATATCATAATTTCCTATCCAACACAAAGAACCGCCGGCATTAATGCTCCGGCGGTTCTTTGATTACCGGCGCTCAACCGGTTATCGGCACTCAGCTCCGGATCGTTCCGTCTGCACCAGAGGCAGTAAACATTACAGCTTGACCCGCTGCAGCCGCAGCGCGTTCAGGACAACGGATACAGAGCTGAAGGCCATCGCCGCACCGGCCAGCCACGGGGCCAGGAAGCCCAGCGCGGCAACCGGTATGCCGATCGTATTGTAGGCAAGCGCCCAGAATAGATTCTGCTTGATATTGCGCATCGTCTTGCGGCTCATCAGAATGGCATCGGGAATGCTCAGCAGATCGCCGCGCATCAGCGTAATATCCGCCGCCTCCATCGCCACATCCGTACCAGTGCCGATAGCCATACCGGTGTCTGCCGTAGCCAGTGCAGGCGCATCGTTGATGCCGTCGCCGACCATGGCAACCTTGACTCCGCCGCTCTGCAGCCTGCGGATCTCGGCTGCCTTGCCTTCCGGCAGCACCTCTGCCAGCACCGTGCGGATACCCGCCTGCTCGGCAATGGCCTGAGCCGTAATCTTATTGTCCCCGGTGATCATAACGACCTCGATGCCCATCTCGTGCAGTCTGGACACAGCCGCGCGCGAGGTTTCCTTAATCGTATCCGCCACCGCTACAACACCGGCAATCGCGCCGTCAACAGCTACCAGCATCGCTGTTTTGCCTTCATGCTCAAGCCGGGTCATAATCGCTGTCCATGGTTCGATAGCAAGCCCGCTCTCCTCCATCATCCGCCGCGTGCCTACGCTCACCTTCTGTCCGGCCACCACGGCGGATACGCCGCGGCCCGGCACAGCTTCGAACTGCCCGGCAGGCGGGAGCTCAATGCTCCGGCTCTGCGCGCCTGCCACAATGGCATCAGCCAGCGGATGCTCCGAGAGCTTCTCCGCCGCCGCTGTAATCGACAGCAACCGGTTCTCAGCAAGCACCTTGCCCTGTGCAACAATGCCGGTACTGGTTACAATGTCGGTCAGCACCGGCTTGCCGTTGGTCACGGTTCCGGTCTTATCCACTACAACAACCTTAATACCCTGTGCAGCCTCCAGATGCTCGCCGCCCTTGAACAGAATGCCGAACTCGGCTGCCCGGCCGGACCCCGCCATTATGGAAGTCGGCGTCGCCAGTCCTAATGCACACGGGCAAGCGATAACAAGCACCGCGATGGCTTTCTCCAGCGCATCGGCGAACTGCCCGGGCGCGCCCCAGATGTACCAAATCACAAAGGTTACAGCTGCAATCCCCACAACAATCGGCACAAAAATACCAGAGATCACATCGGCGATCCGCTGAATCGGCGCCTTCGAGCCCTGCGCCTCTTCCACCACCCGGATAATCTGCGCCAGCGCGGTATCACGGCCGACCTTGCGGGCTTTGATCCGAAGCATGCCGTTCTTGTTCAGCGTGGCTCCTATGACCGCATCGCCCGGCTTCTTCTCCACCGGAATACTTTCCCCGGTCAGCATAGATTCATCGACGGAGGACAGTCCCTCGACCACATCACCGTCCACAGGCACTTTAGTTCCCGGCTTCACCAGTACGATATCCCCGATAACGACATCCTCTACGGGAATGCTCAGCTCGACACCGTCACGCAGCACCAGAGCGGTCTTGGCCTGCAGTCCCATCAGGCTGCGAATCGCATCTGAGGACCGCCCTTTGGCCAGCGCTTCGAACCACTTGCCTACAAGAATCAGCGTAATCAGAATGGCGCTGGTCTCGTAATACATATCCACGGTATGGTTCATCCCGCTCATCTTCAGGGAATCGATCGTCAGGTACAAGCTGTAAAAATAAGCTGCCGATGTGCCCAGCACCACCAGCACATCCATATTGGCACTGCCGTTCTTCAGTGCTTTGTAGGCACTGACATAGAACTGCCAGCCGATCAGGAACTGCACTGGAGTCGCCAGCACCAGCTGGAACCAGGGGTTCATCAGCAGCTCCGGCGTCCAGATCCAGGACGTAAAAGAGAAGTGGCCCGCCATGGCCCAGAGCAGCGGCAGCGACAATATAGCAGAGATAATCCACTTGTTCCGTTTGTGTGTGATTTCCTCCCCGCGCTGGCTGGCGATATCCTTGCGGTCCTGCTTCAGAGCTGCCTTGTAGCCGATGCTGCTCACCTTATCCATAATCTCGGCTGTCGTGATATTGCCCGGCGAATATTCTACATGCGCTGTCTCCAGCGCCAGATTCACATTGACTGCCGCAATGCCAGGCATCCGTCCCAGCACCTTCTCGATTCTTGCCGAGCATGCGGCACAGGTCATCCCGGTAATATCGAAATCCGCCGATTCCTTCAGCGTATCATAGCCGAGAGAACGGATCTTCTCCTCGATCTGCGGCACGCCTGCGACCTTAGGATCAAATCCCACCGTTGCCTGCTCCAGCGCGAGATTGACATTCGCCCGGGATACCCCCTCCATGCGGGATAATCCCTTCTCGATCCGCGCCGCACAAGCGGAGCAGGTCATCCCGGTAATCTGCAGCGTAGCCTGCTGCTGGACCGGATCTGCACTCTTTTCCATGATTCGCGCACCTCCTCATACCCCCAAGGGGTATATTTATCTTTAAAAGAAAAGGCATTGGCACCCGGCCCTATTTCAATAGGGTTCCCGGCTCCAAGCCCTTACATTACAATCATTTACTTAAACTACGTCGTAGCCCTGATCCTCGATAGCTGCCTTGATGGCATCCAGGCTTACAGTATTCTCATCGAATTCAACCGCTACCGTCTTCGCCGGCAGATCTACCTTCGCTGCCGCACCTACGCCGCTTACCGCTTTCTCTACAGCACTTACACAGTGACCGCAGGACATTCCTTCTACATTCAATGTTACGTTCGACATTTTGAATAACCTCCTAATAGTTTATGGAGCATAGCTCCTTGATTCTTCACCGAACAAACCGGCTTTGCAAGCTTGTGCTAGTTTTCAATAGCAAGCACTTAGCTTTTCATTGCTTCCTTCTCCACCACAGCCTGGATAACTTGAACTATTAAATCCAAACAAGGGATGAAAGTAACGGAGGGGAATTTTGAAACTGTAGGAGCGCCAGCGACCGCCTTTGTCCACGGATTTCTACCGCAAATAGCGGTTGAAATCAAAGAAATCCGGGGACAACAGCGGCCGGAAGTTCAAACATTCACCGCAGTTACGCCCGCCATCCTTGCATGAATTTAAGAGTTCTGCTTATCCAGGCCCCAACCTCTATTTCATCAGCTTATTCACCGTAATCAGCAGCTCATCGATAACCTCATGCTCGCCGGCTTCGATACGTTCGATAATGCAGCTCTTCATATGGCCTTCAAGCAGCAGCTTGCCGACACTGTTCAGCGCCGCCTGCACCGCCGCCAGCTGATTAAGCACATCATCGCAGTAGGTATCCCGTTCAATCATGCCTTTGACGCCGCGGATCTGCCCTTCAATCCGGTTAAGCCGGTTGGTCAGTCCACTCTTGAATTCCGGGGAATGATGGCTCTTGCGGACACCGGAAGCGGAAGAATGGCAATCCTCGCCGCAGTCATGCCCGGCATGCTCCTTCTCATTTGTTGACACAGGAATCAGCCTCCTCAAGTAATAATATAATATACCCCCCATGGGTATGTCAAGGCTTCACTGCAGCTTTCCTCCTTTACCCTATAACACATGCGGATTTGTCATGATTTAGCAGGAGAATTCCCGTTTGAACGCGAATCTCCTAGAATAAAACATCTACAATCACGCGAATGGAGGAGGAGCAGTGCTCAAATCAATCATCAGCCAGATGCATCGCCGCAGGAGCTATTTGTACTCCTTTATCATATGCCTTGCAGGGCTGGGCTTGTTTATTTTTCAAACGGAACCGCAAATTCTTCATCTCTCCTCATCCGGTTGGGGCTGGGTTACCGCCATGTCAGGCGCGGCTGTCCTGCTCACCGTCTTCACCTTCCAGCTGCCTCCGCAGGGAAACGGGCTGTCACTGGATTCTTCCATATATCTGGCCTGCATCTTTATCTTCGGCGCCCCGTCCGCTCTTCTGGTTCTTCTGCTCAGCTCCATCGTACTGCTGTTCATCGAATGGGGAACCACCCCGCTCTGGAAGCATCTGAGCAATTTCGCCGTGTACAGTATTATGATCACTTCTGCGGCTTTTATTTTCTCGTGGTTCGGGGGCCGGCAGGGACCGCTTCTCAGCAGCCACCTGGCGGCATACCTCTGCGCAATGGCCATTTATTTCATCCTTAACCTGCTGCTCGTCGGATTCTTCTATTACATAGTTTTCCGTGAGAATCTCTACACAACGCTCAAAGAAATGCTGACAGACGCCGTACTGGCTTATCTGTGCACGCTGGTGCTCTCTCTGGTACTGACTGTTCTGCTCTTCTATAACGGAATTACCGGACTGGCCTTGTTCCTCGGTCTCAGCGTTCTGATCTCCTATTCCTTCAAACGGCTGTTTAGCATGTACCGTGACATTGAAGAGCGGGCCAACCGCGATCAGCGGACAGGATTGTTCAACCATAGCTATTTCGAAGCGGCGCTCGAAGAGGAAATGCGCAAATCGCAGGCAAGCGGCAGTGTGCTCTCCCTGGCCATGATTGATATCGATGATTTCAAGAAATACAATGATCACTTCGGCCATCTTAAGGGTGACGGGTTGATTGTTTTTCTGGCGGAACTGCTGAAGAGGGAAACCGGGGCCACTAATATTATTGTCTCCAGATATGGCGGAGAGGAATTCACCCTGCTGATGCCGGGCTACGATGCCGTGACGGCCAGGCAGTTCATCGAAAATCTGCGCAAAACGCTCAACAATTCGATCTTTGAAGGCAGCGAGATCTTCCCGCAAGGCTGTCTGGCCTTCTCGGCAGGCGTAGCCGGATACCAGCCCGATGTCCACTTCAAGTCAGAGCTGGTCGACCATGCCGATCAGGCGCTGTACTATGCCAAAAAACAGGGCAAAAACATGGTCCACGTCTACGGCAACCAGTCGCTGCTGGAGCGTGACATTGATTTCAGCCAGGATGTGCGCGATATTGAGCAGCAGCTTAATCTTTTCATGTACAAGGATCTGGAGACCTTCAAGCATTCCAAACGCGTATTCCGCTATGCCATGGATATCAGCGAGCTGCTGGCGCTGGACAATCTCTCCAAACGGCAGTTCACACTCGGCGCGCTGATCCACGACATTGGCAAGCTGGAGATTCCCTGGGGTATTCTTAATAAGAAGGATAAACTCTCTCCGGAGGAATGGGAGATGGTGAAATGGCATGTCACCTGGGGCAAAGAGATGGCACTTACCAACGATAAATACAAGGATCTCGCCCCCTATATTGAGCTGCATCACGAACGGTATGACGGCAAAGGGTATCCGTACGGCTTCAAGGGAGAAGAGATTCCCCGGCTATGCCGGATGCTGACCATTATCGACTCGTTCGATGCCATGACCACAGAGCGGCCTTACCAGCCGACCAAATCATTCGCGGAAGCTATTGTGGAGCTGCGGGCCTGCGCGGGAAGCCAGTTTGACCCGGAGCTGACTGAGCTGTTCATCGGATATATCGAGGCCCGGGAGCTGCGTTCAAGCGATGCTGCCATGTAGGGTGAAGCGTGCACCCGTACTGCGAATAGAATTCAGCCTGTAAGGGAATACCATACATAGAAGTCCTGCCGTTCTTGTTGTACAAGGGCGGCTTATTTGCGTCCGCACACTCTTAAAATTTGTTATAAAAAAAGATTGCCACCCTATTCAAATTTGAATATAATAAGATTTCATCTTGAATAATGAACGTAAAGGAGTTTGTAAATGCATACTAAAGAAAGCAATCTTAAGCTCGTCGTTGCCGGACTGCTGCTCGGTATTCTCATGTCTGCCATGGATAATACGATTGTAGCCTCAGCCATGGGCACCATTGTCTCCGATCTCGGGGGACTTGATAAAATCGTCTGGGTGACCTCTGCTTATATGGTCATGGTTATGGCCGGAACCCCCATCTTCGGCAAATTGTCCGATATGTACGGGCGCAAGCGCTTCTTCATCTTCGGACTCATCGTATTTCTGATCGGCTCCGCCCTGTGCGGAACGGCTGCCAGCATCACACAGCTCAGTATTTACCGGGCGATTCAAGGGGTTGGCGGCGGTGCGCTGATGCCGATTGCCTTCACGATTGTATTTGATATTTTCCCGCCGCAAAAAAGAGGCAAGCTCACCGGATTATTCGGTGCTGTCTTCGGGATCTCCAGCGTAATCGGCCCTCTGCTTGGCGCTTATATCACCGATTACGTCGGCTGGAACTGGATTTTCTACATCAACTTGCCGATTGGTATCGTCTCGTTCTTCCTGATTATGACGTCCTACAAGGAATCCGTATCCCATGCCAAACAGCGGATTGACTGGGGCGGCGCCTTCACGCTGGTGGCAGGAATTATCTGCCTGATGTTCGCGCTTGAGCTTGGCGGCAATCAGTATGCATGGGATTCGGCAACGATTCTCGGACTGTTCGCCGGCTTCGCCGTATTCCTGATTGCCTTCATCTTCATTGAGCAGCAAGCGGCAGAGCCGGTTATCTCTTTCGCCATGTTCCGGGGGCGCCTGTTCGCAACCAGCAGTCTGCTCGGTTTGTTCTACGGTTCAGCGTTTATCGTAGCTACAGTATACATTCCGATCTATGTCCAGGGGGTATACGGCGGCTCCGCCACCAACTCCGGTCTGATCCTGATGCCGATGATGATCGGTACGGTCATCGGCAGCCAATCCGGCGGTCTGCTCACCACCAAGACGAGCTTCCGCAATATTATGCTGCTGTCTGCAGTTTGTTTCGTTGCCGGAATCTTCTCACTCAGCACACTGACACCGGATACTTCCCGTCTGCTGCTGAATGCGTTCATGGCGCTGACCGGTTTCGGGGTCGGGTTCTCCTTCTCCGTACTCAGCATGTCATCCATTCACCATTTCGATATGCGCCAGCGCGGTTCAGCTACCTCCACCAGCACCTTCCTGCGCTCGCTCGGGATGACGCTGGGGATTACAATCTTCGGTATTATCCAGCGCAACAGCTTCACTTCGGAGCTTAGCACTGCCTTCGGAGACGGCGGCCAGGCCTCTTCATTCGGTGATCCGCGTTCTGCGCTGACCCCTGAGGCCCGTGCACAGATTCCGGCACCTGTGCTGGAGAAGATTACGAATTCGCTGTCCACTTCAATCGCACATACCTTCATGTGGGCTATCGTTCCTGCGGTGCTTGCCGTTGTCTTTGTTCTGCTGATGCCCAAAGACCGTCTGGCTATTCAGCCTAAGGAATCCCAGCCTGCTCCAGCTTCCGGGCAGAGGTAAGCATCATGTCCATGAAGCTGCTGATTCTGGGGCTGCTGCTGGAACGGGATATGCATCCTTATGAGATTACACTGGTCATGAAGGAACGCACGATGGACCAGTTCATTAAGCTGCAGATGGGCTCCTTGTATTATGCAGTCGACAAGCTGGCCGAGGGCGGCCATATTGAAGCTGTAGAGGTCATCCGCAGTACGGACCGGCCGGATAAAACGATCTACCGGATTACGGACAAGGGCAAGGAATTGATGGAACAGCTCATTCTGCAGCAGATTAAGAAAAGTGATCAGCTGCATCATCCGCTGTACATGGCCCTGGCCCTCTCCCGCTACATTGATCAGGAGAAGGTGGAGAAGCTGCTGGAGGAACGCATCCGCGAAGCGGAGCATCAGGTGAACTTCGCTTACCAGGTGTACGAGGAGCATATCTCCATTGTGCCCCGCTCGGCACTGCATCTGATGTACGGCCGGTACGAGCACAGTCTGACCGAGCTGAAATGGCTGAAGCGGCTTCATGAGGATGTTGTGGCCCGCAGGATGAGTGACAAAGGCAGCCCGATTATTCCTTAATAAGCATAGACCCACCAGGAGGATTGTTCCGCCGCCGTTATAGGCAGCCGGGACAGTCCTCCGTTTATTTTCATAGTTCTTTTCACACCGGAACCTGCGATATTTCACAAGTCCGATGTTTAACCAGCCCGCATTGTGTTTATTAGGGAGCAAACTGCCGGCGAGGCTCACGAGATATCCAAGTGCACATTGCACATCCTTGCCTGCAGATATTCCGCAAAGGGAAGTGAACTTAAGATGAGCGAGATGAGTGATAAGAAAAAGCCGATACGAGACGACCGTGACCACCCCGAGCAGTACCCGACGGAAGAGCCCAGTCTGTTCGATCTCGATGAAAGCGGGCAGCATGTGGATCCGATCCCGGTAGAGGATCTGACACTTGAGAAGCAGGAAGAGAAGGATAAGGAAGGCACGAAACACCGCTCCTCCAGCGACAAGAAATACCATACCGGCTTCTAAAGGTGTACACTATTCTCAGATCATCCAAAAGTTATAGCGTATGGAGGGATACAATTGCTGAAAGCGTTACCACTTAACAAACGCGGCATCCCCGCCAGCCGCATTGCTCTGGGCTGTATGGGGCTTGGCGGCGGCTGGGACCATGAACCGGTTACAGCGGAGAACATTAAGCAGGGGCATGAGGCGCTGGATGCCGCGTTGTCAATCGGCATCAATTTTTTTGACCATGCGGATATCTATACCCGGGGCAAGGCGGAGAAGGTGTTCGGGCAGATCTTCAAGGAGCGTCCCGGTCTGCGTGAAGAGATCATCCTGCAGTCGAAATGCGGCATCAGGCTGATGGAGCCGGGAGACATCACCAACATGTTCGACTTCTCCAAGGAGCATATACTGGCCAGCGTAGATGGAACGCTCTCCCGGCTGGGCACAGAGTATATTGATATTCTGCTGCTGCACCGCCCCGACCCGCTGATGGACCCCGAGGAAGTTGCCGAAGCTCTGCGCCAGCTTAAGGCGTCCGGCAAGGTGCGCCACTTCGGCGTCTCCAATATGAGCGCTGCCCAGATCAAACTGCTGGAGACCTATTGTGACGAGCCTTTCATCGTCAATCAGCTGCATATGAGCCTGGCCAAGATCAGCTGGGTCGATGCCGTACTCAGCGTGAACCGGGAACAGTGGAAAGACCTCACGTTTCCTGAGGGCACAATAGAGTATTGCCGCGCGGGGAATATCCAGCTTCAGGCCTGGGGCCCGCTGGCCCAGGGGCTGTTCAGCGGCCGGCCGCTTGAAGGACAGCCGGAGAACGTAGTGAATACAGCTTCCAGAGTGCGGGCACTTGCTGATGAGAAGAATACAACACCTGAAGCCATCGTTCTGGCCTGGCTGATGACGCATCCCGCAGCCATCCAGCCTGTAATCGGCACCGTGAATCCGCTGCGCATCGCAGCCTGCGGTGGGGCCGATGAGATTGAACTCTCCCGCAAGGAATGGTACGAGCTGTATGTCAGCTCGCGCGGAGAAAAGCTGCCTTAAGCAGTTGACTTCACTACAAGCGGAAACATATATTTTTCATTTTTCATAAGGGTATGCTATCTGCATTTATTACTGCGGATAGCATACCCTTTTTTGTTCTCAATAAAGAACATTTGTGAAAAACAGCGATATATGGAGTTAATTTAAGATAATCAAATGCATTTGTGCTTTATTGCGAACAATTCGCCTAAATTGGCATTTTTCTTTTGCAGGGTGCGCAGTGTATGATTTCATTACGAAAACGTTCTTAATAAAGAACGAATATAACGAATAACCATTAGTAAGCCATGAGAGGGGGCCTACCTTTGTACCCCAGATCTGCCAAACGGCGTAAACGGAAATACACGAAACTCGTTCTTCGGATCCTGCAATCCGGTGTGGCTGTATCTGTTCTTATAATGTATACATCCAATCAGATTGGCAGTACCTACGGAGGATTCAATACTTCCCAGGAACAGGACACCTCCATAGAGCTTTGCTCCGTATTCCCGGGCCAGATTGAACAGCTGCTGTCGGACTTCAGCGGGCATATCCGCACAATCACCCAGCTGAAGTCGTCTCTGGGCAGCCACAGTACGAGCGGAAACTATAACGCTCCCCCGATCTCTGAAGCACTGTCGGCGGAGGAACTGGATCAGGTCTCTAGTGAGATCTCGGAACAAATCCGCCTGGCAAGCGATACAGTTAGCGCACTGGATACACAGCTGAGCTTCAATGCAGGTATCTGGCAGCAAATTCTGCAGGAAATTGGCAGTGCAGCAGCCATTCTGCACCAACTCGGAGGATATATGGTGAATCTCGAACCAAACTGCCTGGAAATCCGTGATGCCCAGTTCTTCGAACAGCTGCAGGAAGGTCTCTATCAAAGCGGAGTGTTGTCAGAATCCCTGATGGATACATTAACGGGCATTGTGCAATATCTGAATACGATTCATGATATCGGCGGCTCGCTGCCGACCGGCAATCCGGACCGGGTGCTTCTCCGGCAAGAAAGCTTCGGCTTCCCTGCAGAGGAACCGATCTTCTCATTTATGGCCAGAGCCTACCAGGCCGATTCGGATGTATCTCCCGCCCTGCAGTCAAGCTACGATCAGTTAAGTGCAGAATTAACAGCTTCCAGGGACAACCTTTCTTCCGCAATCACTACGCTGCAGGAACAGCAGGTACAAATTGCTGAAGCAAAGACAGCGCTGGAGGAGAAGGCCAAGGCCGAGGAAGCGGAGCGGCTGGCGCTTGAAAAAGCTAAGGCTGAGGAAGCGGAACGGCTGGCACTGGAGAAGCAGAAACAGGATGCAGCCGACGAAGCCCTGAAACAGGAGAAGGATCAACCCAAGAATAATCCGCCCGCAGCGGGTATTCCGGGAGAGGATAGTAACATCGGGGAACCTGCTATAGAAGCTCCTGAGGGAGATAAGCCGGCTCCGACACCAGTACCGGGTGCAGAGGTTAACGCCCCGCCTGCCACACCGGCAACACCGGAAGCTAATCTTCCAGAGGCTTCTCCAGCGGTAGAATCACCTGAGGTTCTCCCTGATAGCGATAAAGATACCGCGCAGCCAACAGCTGCAGCCATACCTGCAGCAACACCAGGCTCCATAATTTGATACCAGCAAAGGCGGCGAATAATATGAACATCAAAAAGATAGCCAGCACCACTTTGTCCACACTGATATTTATAGTTTTTCTGGTGCTGGTAACAGCAGTAGTCATCTCTAAAGCCTCCGGAGGTGAACCTTCCTTCTTCGGCTATCAGATCAAGACGGTGTTATCCGGATCCATGGAGCCGGGCATCCAGACCGGATCGATCGTAGCCATCAAGCCGGGCGGGGATATGACCCGGTTTCAAAAGGGCGATGTGATTACATTCATGAATCCCGACAACCTCCTGATTACGCACCGCGTTGTCGACGCTTCAATAAACACTGCCATAGGCGAGGCCACCTATACCACCAAAGGCGACAATAACGATGCAGCCGATACCTCGGCGGTCAGCTCAACGAATATTGTTGGCCAATATACCGGCGTAACTGTCCCTTATGTGGGATATGCCATGAACTTTGCGGTCTCCAAAGCCGGAAGTGTACTGCTGATGATTGTACCAGGACTGCTCCTGCTCCTCTATGCGCTGTACTCCTCCTGGAAAGCCGTTGCGGCACTGGAGAAGAAGAATGCAGGGCCATCCGCGACCGGCGGACCGGATACCCTTCCAGACATTGTGCAATAAACCGATTGTCCTCTCCCGTTTACGAAACGCGGAGCAACAATAAATTTTCCCGGAAGACAGGCAACGACAAAAAAAGAACCATGAGAGAGGGATGAACAAATGAACGTTAAAAAAACATTAGGTCTCGGCGTTGTATCGGCAGCATTAGGATTAACCCTGGTCGGCGGGGGAACCTTCGCTTACTTCAGCAGTACCTCCACCACTGCTGCTTCTTTTAACAACGGAACTTTACTTCTTAATTCGGACCCCTCCGTTATTGTCAATCTCAGCAATCTTAAGCCAGGGGATACGATCCTAAGAGATTTCAAATTGAAAAATGACGGAACGCTCAATATTCCCAAAGTTGTTCTGCGCACCTCGTCAGTCATTACAGATGCCCAGGGAGATAACGGCGCCCATAATCTCAAAGACGATATTATCGTGACCTTCCTTGTTAACAAGGATAAGGTAACATCGCCTGTCCTGGTCATTTCACTGTCCGACCTGGAGCAGCAAAGTCCGGATCTTGTAGCTAAGGGAATTCTCGGGGGAATCTTTGGTGTAGAAAACGGAGGCATTAAAGCAGGCACTTCAGATAATCTGAGCGTACAGTTTGCCTTTAAGGAAACCTTCCAGCCGCAAAACTATTATCAAGGCGATACCCTGGCACTGACCCTGAACTTCGAAGCCAATCAGGAAAAAGGCGCTCTCAAATAATAGTCCGGCCAGTATGATTCGAACCTGATAACCAATCTCAAAAAAACATAATATAATCGAGGAGGAAATTAATTATGGGTATCAAGAAAACATTGGGTCTTGGCGTAGCATCGGCAGCACTGGGGTTGTCTTTAATCGGAGGGGGCACCTTCGCTTACTTCAGTTCCACAGCAACCAGCACAGCAACCTTCGCGGCAGGCACTCTGAAGCTCGGCTCTTCCTTCAATACACCTGTTGCCCTGACCAATCTGAAACCGGGCGATTACACCGTTCGCACCTTCACATTGTCCAATGACGGCACCCTGGATATCAAACTCCTTAAGCTTGCCACCAGCTACACTGTAACTGATTCGAAGGGCGATAATGCCGGCCAGGATCTTGGAGATCACTTCAAAGTTAAACTTCTCGATAGTACTTATACCAGCGGCTCCCTTAGCGGTCATGTATTGTCCGAGATCTCCCTGAAGGATCTGAAGAACACATCCAGCTATGATCTCGTAGCGGCGGGTGTACTGCCTGGAGGTATTGCTGCTACCCAATCCAAAACCTTCAAGATTGCTTTCGAATTCGTTGACAATACACTGGATCAGAATATCTTCCAAGGTGACGGCTTAGCGCTGAACTGGACATTCGATGCTACGCAAGGTTTGGGAGAAGCCAAATAAAGCTATTAAACTATAGACACAAAACGGCATATCCTCCCTCACCCGGGCTGGATATGCCGTTTTGTCTCTCCCCGGCCGTCAGCTTCCGTCAGGAACAATGATTTTTGTCGGTTTTGCGAATTTTTGTTATACTGATAACAAAAAGTACGGAGGGCGTTGTAATCGTGTCTGATAACATGGGAAGCCGCATCCATAGGCTCCGTCTGGAGAAGGGTTATTCTTTATCCGAGCTAGCGGATAAGGCTGACGTGGCGAAATCATACTTAAGTAATGTTGAGCGGAATATTCAATCCAACCCCTCCATTCAATTTATCGAAAAAATTGCCGATGCGCTTCAGGTATCTATTCACGCATTACTTTATGGCGGACTTGCAGAGACTGCAGAACCTGCTCTTGATGGAGAATGGTTCCGGCTGGTACAGGAAGCGATGGCCTCAGGTATAAGCAAACGTGAATTCAAGGAATTTCTCGATTACCAGAAATGGCGGCTGGATCAGAAGGATAACTGAAATAACCCCACAATGTGAGGCAGCAGCTTCAATGATTACTCAGGTACTTTGCGGGGACCCCGAAACAACATGTAAATTCAAACAGAGAAGGGCACAGCGTGTAGACCGCTGTGCCCTTCTCTGTATGTATCCGTACATTGCTGAATGCCCTACATCGCCTGGAGTGCCTTTTCAGTAAAAAAACGGCGAATCTCATCCGCCTGGATGCCAGCCTGCTTAGCAGACATCAGCAAATACACCCATTCTAAATCAAGATCAACTGCCTGCAGTTCGTCATTCCCCTGGTTGGACTTATCCAAGAAATCTCCTCCTAGAATTTTCGCGTCCCCAGGCAGTCCGGCCATCATAGTATTTCTACTTTAGATCCGAGACTTTGTGCCCCTGCCTTTCGGCAGGTTTACCCTTTACTGGACCCTTTACATGAAAGGATCTGGCAAGAATCGATGAAACCGTTCTCCGCAATAACATTATACAAGAACGAACACGAAAAGTGTGTCGTTTTCTGGAATTTTTTTATGTTAAGTTGTGAAGAACCTTAGCTAAAATTGCCAATGGCTTGTATAAATAATTCCAATTTCATTTCAAAAGGCCCAAATCGGTGTAAATATATTAATAGGTATTAATCCCGCAACACAATATAGAAGTAATTACCCATTTCCATGATTTACAATCACCTGAATCCTTAATTTTTTTTGATTTTAACGATATTTCATTCCCCCGGCTTCACCCGGAGAATTTATGATTGTTCCGTATGAATACCCTATTGAATCATACCGTTTTGCGAACGGATTGCACGAAAGTATGAATTGATTACCCTGCCGGAAAGTAGCACAATAAGATGAGAATGAAACCGCAAACATCGCAGCTCCGCTAAGCGGTGTTCCTATATACCGCATGTGGAGTTTATCCGTTAGGAGGACCTATTCATGGCCGTCAAAGATCCCTATAACGCATCTGTCTGGAGCAAGTATTACGGTCCCAATCTGGGCTACATCCAGGAGAAATACGAGCAGTTTGTCAAGGACCCCTCATCTGTAGAACAACATTACCGCGATCTGTTTACCGTATCCGGCCCGCCTCCCCTGGCACCGGATGCCGTCAAGACTCCACAGCCTGCCGTTTCCGGAGATGCGGAATGGCTTAAGAAGGCTGTTAAAGCTTCCAAGCTGATGGCCAACATCCGGATATACGGCCATATGGCTGCTGATATCGATCCGCTCGAGCGGAGCAGCAACCCTATGGCGAAATGGCTGGAGATCGAAACCTATGAGCTGACGCGCGAGGATCTGAACGCGCTCCCTGCTTCTCTGATCTGGGAGAATGCCCCTGACGGTGTGCATACGGCAATGGATGCCGTCCACAGAATGCGCCAGGCTTACACTCAGACCATTGCCTATGAATTCGGGCATGTGCATGACGAACGTGAGCTGCGCTGGCTCAACAGCCAGGCAGAATCCACAACATCGCCTGCTCCGCTGAACAATACGGAACGCAAAGAGCTGCTGAAACGCCTGATTCAGGTAGAGCAGTTCGAGACCTTCCTCCACAAGACATTTGTTGGCCAGAAGCGCTTCAGCCTCGAAGGCAATGATGCCCTCGTGCCTATGCTGGATGAAATTGTCCGTGCTGCCGCACATGACGGCGCAGAGCATATCCTGATGGGTATGGCCCACCGCGGAAGACTTAATGTGCTTGCCCACATTCTGGGCAAACCTTATGATATTATTTTCTCGGAATTCCACCATTCGCCGAACAAGGAGCTGTTCCCGTCTGAAGGCTCCATGGGTGTCACCTACGGCTGGACCGGGGATGTGAAATACCATCTTGGCGCCGACCGCGCCGTCCGCGAAGGCGAAACCGTGCGTACCCGCATCACGCTTGCGAACAACCCGAGCCATCTCGAGTTCGTGAATCCGGTCGTTGAAGGCTTCACGCGTGCTGCCCAGGAAGAACGGGGTACCCCGGGCCTGCCTAAGCTGAATACGAACAAAGCCATGGCCGTGCTTATGCATGGCGATGCCGCCTTCCCTGGTGAAGGCATTGTCGCCGAAACACTTAATATCGGCAAATTGACAGGTTATCAGAATGGCGGGACCGTGCATATTATCGTCAATAACCGGATCGGCTTCACCACCGAAAGTGAAGATTCCCGCTCCACGCATTATGCCAGCGATCTGGCCAAAGGCTACGAGATTCCGGTAGTGCATGTCAACGCCGATGATCCCGAGGCTTGTATTGCAGCTGTCCGTATGGCCAGTGCTTACCGCCATTTGTTCAAAAAGGATTTCCTGATTGATCTGATCGGCTACCGCCGCCACGGACATAATGAAATGGATGATCCGGAAACCACCCAGCCGATGGTCTATGGCAAGGTCCGCAACCACCCTACCGTCTACCGTGTGTATGCCGAGCGCCTGCAGCGCGAGAAGGTTGTTACCGAAGAAGATGTGAAGAGCATGATTGCCGAGGCTGAGAATGTGCTGCAGCAGGCCTTCGAGCAGATGAAGGAAGGGAAGCAGAAGAACGCCGAGTCTAAGACCTCGGTCGCCCTGGATACAGGTACACCAGTGCACCGCCCTACAGCGGTTCCGCTGGCCAGCCTGCAGGAGATTAACCGCGAGCTGCTGAGCGTACCGGATGGCTTCACGGTCTATCCGAAGCTGGAGCGGATTCTGCAGCGGCGCAAGGATGCGCTGAATGACGGTGAACGGGTGGACTGGGCGCTGGCCGAGACTCTGGCCTTCGCTACTATTCTGAAGGACGGTACACCGATCCGCCTCAGCGGACAGGATTCCCAGCGCGGTACCTTCGCCCACCGTCACCTTGTACTGCATGACAGCGAGAGCGGAGCACTCTTCTCCCCTCTTCATCAGCTTAAGGATTCCCGCGCCTCCTTCGGCGTCTACAACAGCCCGCTGTCAGAAGCCTCTGTTCTCGGCTATGAATACGGCTATAATGTATTTGCACCGGAGACCTTCGTGCTCTGGGAAGCGCAATACGGCGACTTCGCCAATGCCGCCCAGGTTATTATAGACCAGTTCATCTCCGCCGGACGCGCCAAGTGGACACAACGCAGCAATCTTGCGATTCTCCTGCCGCATGGATATGAAGGCCAGGGACCGGAACACTCCAGCGGCAGGCTGGAACGTTATCTGCAGCTCTCCGCTGAGGAGAACTGGACCGTAGCCAACCTGACCAGCGCCGCCCAGTATTTCCATCTGCTGCGCCGCCAGGCAGCACTCTGCGGACAGCCGGATGCCCGGCCGCTGGTGATCATGGCACCGAAGAGCCTGATCCGCAATCCGCGCAGCACTTCGGCCGGTGCCGATCTCGCCTCCGGCAGCTTCCAGCCGGTGCTTCCGGAACCGCTGCTCGGCAGCAAGCCCGAAGAAGTCAAGCGCCTGGTGGTATGCAGCGGTAAGGTCGCCATCGACCTGCAGACGGAGCTGGAAGCCGCCCGCGGACAGGACTTCTCCTGGCTGCATATTCTCCGCCTGGAGCAGCTGTACCCGTTCCCGGAACGTGAGCTTGGCGCACATCTCAGCTCGTTCCGCTCCCTGCAGGAAATCATCTGGGTGCAGGAAGAACCGAAGAATATGGGCGGGTGGAGCTACGCCGAACCCCGGCTGCGCGCCATTGCCCCGCAGAATGTTGCTGTCCAGTATATCGGCCGTCCGGAGCGTTCCAGCCCGGCCAGCGGTTATGCGGATGTGCACAGCTTCGAGCAGCGGCGCATCGTTAGGGAAGCCCTGAAATTGAACGCTCAAATACAAGCACCAGTACCGTCTTCCTGACTGCAGCAAGGCGGTCTCACGATAACGTAAATCACTATATTTGGGGAGGTAACGGCCTGTGTCCGAAATTAAAGTACCCGATCTGGGCGAATCCATTTCCGAGGGAACGATCTACAAATGGCTGGTTAAAGAGGGCGACACTGTCGGCCAAGGCGATGTGCTCGCAGAGCTTGAGACCGACAAGGTCAACCTGGAGATCAGTGCCGAGGAGGATGGTGTCATCTCCTCCATCCTGCGCCAGGCAGGCGAGAACGTTGCTGTTGGCGAAGCCATCGGCATTATCGGCAGCGCCGATGGTGCGGCAGTAGCCGCAGGCGGCGGCAAGCCGGAAGCAGCGGGCGCACCGCAGGGCGGCAGTGCCGCTAACGGCGAAAAGCCGGAAGCGGTTAGTGCTGCGCCGGTCAGCAGCGCGCCTGCAGCGGCAGAACCTGCGGCCGCTGCGGTAGCGGCCCCGGCCGCAACCGAAGGTGCGGCCGCAGGCGCTGCGGCCCTGGCTTCGCCGGGGGCGCGCAAGCTGGCCCGGGAGCGGGGCATCGACCTCGGCGAGGTCAGTGCCCGCGACCCCATCGGCCGGATCGGCCAGGCCGATGTGAACGGCCATGGCGCAGCCGTGCCGGAGGCCGCTGCGCCGGCAGCTCCGGCGGCGGCTGTGCGGCCGGAGCCGGTGAAGCCGCCCGCGCCGGCGGGCAAGGCGCCGCACGCCGAGGACGGCAAAGCGACCGAGCGCAAGCGCATGTCGCGCAGACGGCTGACGATTGCCAGCCGCCTGGTTGAAGCGCAGCAGACGGCTGCCATGCTGACCACCTTCAACGAGGTGGACATGACTGCTATTCTCGACATCCGCAAACGCCGCAAGGATGCCTTCAAAGAGAAGCATGATGTCGGACTCGGCTTCATGTCCTTCTTCACCAAAGCTGTAATTGGCGCACTCAAGGCTTATCCGCTGCTGAATGCCGAGATCGACGGCGAGGATCTCCTGCTGAAGAAGTACTATGACATCGGCATTGCCGTAGCCGCCAAAGAAGGACTGGTCGTGCCTGTCGTCCGCGATGCCGACCGGCTCAGCTTCCCGGAAATCGAGCGCAAGATCGGCGAGCTCGCCTCCAAAGCGCGCGCCAACACGCTCAGTCTGCCTGAGCTGCAGGGCGGTACCTTCACGATCACTAACGGTGGTGTATTTGGATCTCTGCTGTCTACGCCAATCCTCAATACACCGCAGGTCGGCATTCTCGGCATGCATAAGATCCAGCTTCGTCCGATCGCCTTAGATGAAGAGCGGACGGCTAACCGTCCGATGATGTACATCGCCTTGTCTTACGATCACCGGATTGTGGACGGTTCAGAAGCGGTAAGCTTCCTTGTCAAAGTCAAAGAATTGCTGGAAGACCCTGAAGCGCTGTTGTTGGAAGGGTAATTCCCTCCACACCTCTCTGCGGGAGCCCTTCAGCCCAGCCCATACGAATAGACATCAAGGCATCCGGAAGAGCAGCTGCTCTTCCGGATGCCTTTCTTTGTTCTGTTCCGCTCCGCTATACCAGCGGGACGGTTACGATTTATTTTCACCGGTCCGCTTGACTTTGAGCGTACTCCAAGTAGTACATTCGAATCAGGCAGGCCGCACAGCTTCACATTAGACAAGGAGGAGCCATCTATGAGATCAAGTAAAACCGTCCTAATAACAGGTGCAAACAAAGGAATTGGCTTCGAAACTGCAAGACAGCTGGGATCACTGGGATATACGGTTCTGATGGGATCACGGGATGAACTTAAGGGGTGTGTAGCCGCCGAGGCGCTCGCGCAGGAGAGTATAGATGCCCGCTTCATTAAGCTTGACCTGAACGATCAGGACAGTATCCAGACTGCTGCCGCGAGGATCGCTGAAGATTATACCCGTCTCGACGTTCTGATTAATAATGCAGGCATCGCCATCGACAAAGGTGCCGCCCCCGGCCTGCTTCCGGGCAGGGACCTAAGGACTACGTTCGATACCAACTTTTTCGGCACGGTTGCCGTCATTCAGGCCATGCTCCCTTTATTGCTGCAGTCTCCGGCTGGACGGATTGTCAATGTCTCCAGCGGGCTCGGCTCCTTAGCCCACAACAGCAACCCCGATTTCGAGTTTGCCATGATCAGCCCGCTTGCCTATAACAGCTCCAAGGCAGCGCTCAATATGGCGACAATACTTTTTGCCAAGCAATACAAGGATTCCCCGCTCAAAATCAATGCTGCCGATCCCGGCTATACCGCTACAGACCTGAATGGATTCAGAGGACTGAGAACCGTTCAGCAAGCAGCAGGCATCGCCGTCACCCTGGCTACGCTGGATGAGAACGGGCCCACAGGAGGATTCTTCGACGAGAACGGCGAAGTTCCTTGGTAACCTAATTCCCCCTGGGAGGACACAGTTATGCAGGAAATACCCGAGATTGTAACGTCTATCAGGCAGGCTGCGGAGCTGACCGGCCTGACTGAGGATACAATACGCTATTATGAACGGATTGGGCTGCTGCCTTATGCTGAACGCAAGCCCAACGGCCACAGGCGCTACACCAGAGATCAGATTCTCGGCATCCGCTTCGTGATGCGCCTGAAGGCTACAGGCATGACCCTGGAAGAAATCAAGCAATATCTTGAGCTTACCCGTCAGGGCTCAGGGGCACTCGCGGAACGGTACAGCCTGCTTGAAGCGCATCATGACGCCCTCAGCGCCGAGATCGCCCAGCTTCAGGAGACACAGCGGATCATCCGTTATAAGCTGCAGCATTTCCGCGAACTCGCCGGCAATCCTGATATCGCCAGCAACAATTGTGAGGTACCCGGAGACAGTATCCATCCTCCAAGCCAGCAGGATGCCGCCCCTGCCGTTATTACACCCGAAGAGGCCCGGACGCATGGCATCCAGACACTGCATCAGCAAATGCCTAGCGGAGAACGGCGCTTCCGCCTGCTCAGCTCAGACGGAAGTGCCTATATCCGGACGGAAGCACCCGGTCAAGGCGGATGGCAACACAGCCACTATCACAAAGAAATTGCTGAGACCTACATTGTGCAGCACGGGTGGATTGTATACGCCGGAATGGACGCGGCGGGCCGGCTGTAGTTGATTGTGCTTCAAGATCGGGAGAGCATTGTGGTGAAGCCCTTGGTTCATCACAATATTTATATGCCACCCTTTTCAGTTACCCATGTGGTTAAAACTGACGGAGGAGGCCTTAAGACCGACTGGTTCCCTTCTCCCGAACTGGATGAACTCACGCTGCATATTCCGTATTCCAGGCTGGAGCAGCTGCGGAATCAGGCGGAGGCCCGGTAGCCCCTCCGCTCCCTGCGGAAGATGAGGTGTCTACCGGGCCGCTTCAAGCTGCTGCTTCGCCTACAACCCGCCCCGGATCAATTCACCTGCCAAATCCAGCAGCTGCGCCTTGGTCAACTCTCTATCACCATAGGTGGTGACAATGTAATAGGCATCCTGCTGCTCATTGTACCAGTTCAGGTAATGGTAGCTGAAGCTGGGCTTTATCTCCGGTCTGCTTACAAAATTGTAGATAATCTCTCTTCCCTCTACCTCAAGTTTCTCCACCGTGTTGTTCGTATCCTGATATACCTGCATATTGCCCCCATCCAGTAAGGTGGCTCCTATTTCAATGACCGCCCCCTGCTTGGTGTACTTGCCCCCAATAGACGCCGCTTCGGTCCACGGGACCGCCTTCATGAACAGGTTACGGCCGGTATTCTGCCTCGCCTCAGCAATCAATTCGTCAAGAGTCTGACGGTAAAGCGGGTTTTCTTCGCGTTCCTCGGCTGAGGGTAAGCGGGGGTATATCGTGCCGTACTTAAATTCATAACCTCCGGCTTCCTTGGGCAATATAGGCGTCTTCAATTTGTTCAGCTCTCCCAGAAAAGCCGGATAATCGGTCAGCCGCAGCTCCTTGCTTGTAAACTGCAGTGCCGATTTCGCTCCTTCGGGAAGCTTCTCTCCCCTATTGAAATAAGCGATCAGTTCCCCGGGTTTGGCAAAATCCATCAGCTTCCATAAATATTGGTAATAAGGGGCTATTCCCTGCGGCTTCAGATCCGGCGCATAATGCTGCACCTTAACCTCGCCTGCCTTATTCCGGATCTGAATATACTCCGAGGCAGCATACGCCGTTACTGTGATCAGCAGCATAACCAGCATCCCTGTGAACGCTGCCGTTTTACCGGCAAATCTGATCCCGCGCAGGCTCTGCCTCTGACCCGTTTCCCGTACGCGGGTCATTACCCTTTCCGTCACCTCAATCCCAGGCAGCTGCTCCTCACGGACTGCAGCGTCTCTTATATCTTGGTATTCATTGCCGATTCCTGCCCGTTCCATGATATCCCCTCCTCCGCTTGCATCGTTTCCCGCACTTTACGTTTGATCCGCTCCATTCTTTTATGCAGTGCGTTAGGACTAATGTTCAGAATGGCGCTTATCTCGAGAAAGGTCTGCTCTTCAAATACCCGCAGCACAAGTAAATTCCGCTCCTCCAGCGACAGTCGTCCAATCGCAGCCTCAAGCGCCGGACTGTATAGCCGCTCCTCCAGCACCTGCTCCGGACTGGCCGCTGCCGTATCGGAACGAAACAACCGCAGGAAGTGTCCCTGCATGCGGCGCCGGCGCAGCAGATTCAGACAATGATTCCCGGCGATCCGGTACAACCAAGCCGGAAAGCTAACTGCGGGCTTGTACCCCCTGATGGATTGATAGGCTTTGACCAGCACATCCTGCACCGCATCCTCAGCATCCTGCTTGTTCCCCAGCATCCGGCAGCAGTACCGGTACACCGGCTGCTGATACAGATCCACAATATAGGAGAAACACTCCTGCTCCCCCGCCTGTACCCTGATAATGATTTCCTCCACCTGCTGCCTATCCGGCAAATGCTCCTGTGACGTTGCCCTCACCTCCTTGCTTGTATAACTCTATAACACTTGGCTCCGGTGAAAAGTGCCTGTTCCGGTAAAATTCCCGGCGTAACCAGATCTGGCAGTGCTTCATTTCATCCAAATAATTTTCTGAATAATCATAATATCCGAGTCCGTGCCAGAGCGCAGGAAGACCTGATAATAATCACCATCCGGGACACTAACCTCCACTTCAGCTGTGCGGCCAGCCTTATTCCATATCATTTGTGTGAACATAACGCCTTCATGCGTAATGATCTTCCGGGTTTCCTCCGGACCCGCAGGCTTCCTGCTTAATTGTTCTCCAATCTCTGCATCCCGCAAATAATCATAGGGGATAAGATTTGCTAGATTCTGCAGCGTCTGCACCAGCGGATCATGCCAGGTTACACTATGCCCCTGATTGAAGCTGTCTACAGCGCCCTGCTCATAAAAGATAATATCCCCCTTGCTGTAGCCGGGAATTTCACTCGTCTTCCTCTCAAACCATGCAGGATCAAGCTCATATAGAACAAGTCTGCTTCTCGCTTCCATTCTGGTCTGCCCTGTTTCTGATGGCGGAGCCTGCAGCGCTACATCCGGGGAGAGCGTTAATTTCTCTGCGCCTCCTTGCGTAGTAGCGTTATTGGAACAGGCCGACAGCAACAGTAATGCTAGAACACCGATCCGTTTCATCTGCTTCAAATGCCCTTCTCCTTCAACCGTTTATTAATATTAAGCATAAAACGAATGCCAATTTCATTAGTTGCATAATGTTCTCAATTCTAATAATTTATTGTAAATTTCTGCAGCCGGTCTATCCATCTCTTTGCAATAAAAAAAGATATCCCCGCCGCAACTGCGGATTTAGGGATATCTCTTCTTTGAAACTGTTCATTTCATGGGAACTGTTCGTTTCCCCGGAACCACTCTGCGTAGCCGTCGTTCCCGTTGCATAACATCCTCTTTGTCTATATCTCTTTCAAGCCAACATCAATCTCTATATGGTTAAGCCGTATGCCGTGAAGGCTTCAGGCTCATTCCCTTTACTTTTGCCTGCCCTGCTACCGGAGGCTTCAGGGAAACCGCCAGGATGCAGGCCAGGATACACAGCAGACCAATTACGATGAACGTAGGCTTGAACCCGCCCAGGAATGCGGCGATGAACGAGCCGGACAACGCACCGATGCCGAAGCCCTGATAGACAACGCCATAGTTCTTGCTGTGGTTCTTCAGGCCGAAGAAGTCGCTGACAATCGCCGGGAATACGGTAATATTACCGCCGAAGCAGAAGGCGATCGCCGCCACACAGGTGAAGAATATACCGTAGCTGAGGGTGGCGTAGCTGAGAGTAAACATCGCTACCGCCGTAACAGCCAGCGTTACACTAATCAGCTTCAAGCGGCTCATGCGGTCGGATAATGCACCCAGAATCAGGCGCCCGGCCGTATTGAAGATCGCGATCATCGCTACAGCATTCGCTGCTGCCGCAACATCCAGTCCGGCCAGCTGCACACCGATATCCTTCACGATGCCGATCAGATAGAGGCCGCTCATACAGGCGGTGAAGAAGATCACGAACAGCAGGTAAGCTTCCTTCGTGCGGAGCATTTCTTTAACAGTGTAGTCTTTCGGCGCGATAACAGCTCCAGCGGCTGTCTTCATGCGATTCCCGGCAGGCATATCCGCTGGTGCCGGGGCCGCCACTGGCGCTTCCCGGACCAGCATTGAGCCGATTACGATCATAATCATCACCATGAAGCCCCAGTACAGAAAAGCATTCGACACGCCCGCCGACTCAATCAGGCTGCTGTTGATATATTTGAAGATCAGACTGCCCGTACCGTAAGCACCTACGGATACTCCGGAGATCAGTCCCTTATTCTTCGGGAACCACTTAATCAGGTTGGAGAGTGAAGTAATATACGCTGTACCGTCTGCGTACCCTACAACTACGCCAGCCAGCAGGTAGAACATCGGGAGGGAGCTGGCCTGTGAACTTAGAATCAGACCAAGCCCCAGCATAATCCCGGCAGCAGCGGTCAGTCTGCGGAGGCCGAACCGGTCCTGCAGTTTCCCCGCGAATAGTGTCGCGAAGGCCAGGGCAAAGCTGGTGATGGAAAAAGTTATCGAAACAGAGCTGAGCTCCCAGCCGAATTTGCTGACAAGATGGGCATTGAACAGGCTCCAGGTGTAGATCGTACCCAGCCCCATTTGCATAATCACTGTACCCAGCACGATGAGCCACCGCTTGCTGCTTGGCGTAGTTGTAGTCATGGGTTCATTCCCTCTTTCTCTCTAGTGTCGCTTCAAGTATCGCTTCAAGGCTTGCTTTGCCTCTTCATTGTAGCGAAAGGATGCTGACTTAAGAGAAATCCGGAATGAGATGACGCAAACGGGGAATGAACTGCCGCTAGAGGCGCATGATCTGCCTGAATTCCTTCACCTTGCCGCGGCTGACCGGCACCTCGAAGTCCAAATCGCGCAGCCGGAGCAGATAGGTATTGTTGAACCAGGGGATGATCTCCTTAATCTTGGACAGATTGACGAGATAGGAACGGTGACAGCGGAAGAACCGGTCCTGCGGCAGGCGGCTGTGAAATTCGCTGATGCTCAAGGCCATGCTGTACTCCTCATCTTTGGTAATGACGCTCGTTGTCTTCTCCTGCGCCGAAGCATAGTAGATCTCGTCGGCATCGACGACGATGATCTTTTCATTTTTCCACAGATTGACCTTACTGCTGCTGAGCTTGACCGGCTCTTCACTCTTGCGGCTCCCGGCCGCAATGGCACCCTCCAGCTTCTGCAGCATCGCTTTGATCCGCGTCTCGCTGTAAGGCTTCAGGATATAGTCGAACGCTTCGATCTCGAACGCCTCGGCGGCATGCTCCTTATAGGCCGTGATGAACACAATATAGGGCTTGACCGCGAAACGGCTAATATTATGGGCCAGCAGCACGCCGTCAACCGAAGGGATATTAATATCCAGAAAAATCACATCGACCTCATCCGTCTGCAGATACTTCAGCGCGTCCAGCCCGTCTTCGAATTCGGCGGCAATCTCGAAACTGCTGTGTGCCTTTATCAGAAAAACAAGCTCCTGCCTCGCCAGCACTTCATCCTCAACAATTATTGCTCTCATCGCTGCTCCTTTGTCACATCAAAGTAAATTTCCGTCCCCTTGGCAAGCCGGTGGATCGTCAGACCCGTGCCATAGATCAGCTTCACCCGCTGGTGCACGTTGTACAGCCCGATTTTGTTACCTTCCATGCTGCCGCTGTAGACCTTGGCAATCGTCTCTTCACTAATTCCCGCTCCGGTGTCGGCAATTCTCACCCTTACGCTGTCCCCGTGGTCTTTGACTGAAATTTCTACAGTGCCATTGCCCTTCTCCTTCAAAATCCCGTGGACAATCGCGTTCTCCACCAGCGGCTGAATAATCAGGCTTGGAATACGCACCGCCACCTCATCAATATCATACAGAACGGTCAGGCGGCTGCCGAAGCGGGCCTTCTCAATCTCCACATAATGCTGAACCTGCTGCAGCTCGTACCGGATATCTATAGACTCATCGGTCAGCTCCAGATTATATCTCATATACCCCGACAGGTTGACGATCAGCTCGCGCGCCTTGTCCGGATCGATCCGGATCGAAGAGATAATGGCATTCAGCGCATTGAACAGAAAATGGGGATTGATGCTCGTCTGCAGCGCCTTCAGCTCAGCTTTGTTGGCCATTTCCTTGATCCCCTCCACCCGCGAAACCTCCATTAGTGTAGAGATGATCTGTGACAGCCCGACTGCCATTGCCTGCAGGGAATAGGTGATTTTATGCGCATTGGTGTAGTAAATCTTGAGTGCTCCCGTCACTTCACCCTTCTCCTTCAGCGGAATAATGATCAGCGAGCGGATGCCCCGGTTCATGTACTCGGTATCGTCATCGCGGATGGTGATCTCGCCGCTCTTCAGCGTCTGCTTGGTCTCTTCACTGATAATCTCATTGGCCTCGGCATAATACTCTTCACCGACACCGACATAGGCCAGAATGAAACGTGTATCGGTAATCGCCACCGCATCCGCTCCGATATCCTCCTGGATAATCCCGCAGATGGTACGCAGCGACTCTGGATTAATGTTGCGGAAATACGGAAGTGTCTTGTTGGCAATATCCAGCGCAAGCTTGGACTGCTTAGCCGCAATCCGTTCCTTCTCCCCTTCGACACTCTGCACAAGCGTAACAATCAGCCCGACACTGATCTGACCGATAATCATCGGAAAAGCAATCTTCGATACGATATCCACACCCAGCGAATAAGGGTCCGCCATAATCAGAATCAGCGCCATCGTCAGCGCCTCACAGGCCATTCCCGCTGCGATACCGGCGATCCAGCGTCGTTCAGGTGAGGTGCGCCGGTAGATGATCCCTGATACAACCCCTGCTGTGATGCTTGTAATTAGACACGGAAGCGAGGTGACCCCGCCGATGTCAATCAGGAAACGGTGTACACCCGATATAAGCCCGGTAATCAGTCCGACCCAGGGGCCAAAGAGAATCCCGCCAGCCATAATGGCGATAATCCGCACATTAACGAGCGACCCTTCCACATTAATCCCGCTGTAGGTGCCGAAGATGGCGAACAGGCTGAAGATGACAGTTACGATAGCCAGCTCCTGAGGCGCATAAGCCCCCTTGGCAAAAATCTCTTTAAAGCGCGGCAGCCGGGTCAATACGAACAGACACATCAGCAGCAGCGCCGCCCGCTCAAACAATTGCAGCAGAATACTCAGGTTATGTTGCACATTCAAGCCTCCATAGGACAATCTATCGGTCCATTATAAAGCCTTATTTTTCAGAAAAAAAGGCCCTCTGCGCAGCATACACTTTCCGCTCCATCCGGGCTATAATGGATTATTGTCTTCATTTCAGCAGAGAAAGAAGAGATTATACGATGATACTAACCAGTGAAGCAGACATTCTCCGGCTGGTGAAGGAAGATGCCTGGATGATGGATATTCTGAAGACCGCCGGAACGTTGCATTTGCCGGACTGGTGGGTCTGCGCCGGATTTGTGCGTTCAAAGATCTGGGATGTGCAGCATGGGTTTACGGAGAGAACACCGCTCGCGGATATTGATGTCATCTACTATGACCCCGGCGACCTGCGGGAGGAAGCGGAGAAATCATGGGAAGCACAGCTGAAGAAACGGCATCCCGGTATCCCCTGGTCGGTCAAGAACCAGGCCAGAATGCATACCGTCAATAACCTGCCGCCTTATCACTCCTCCACAGACGGCATGTCCAAATTCCCTGAGACAGCGACGGCACTCGGGCTCACCCTGAGCGGGGACGGGCAGCTGATCCTGGCCGCACCTCATGGAATTACGGATGTCATTCATCTGGCATTGCGGCCTTCGCCTTACTTCGCAGCCCGTCCGCATCTGCTGCCTGTCTATGAGAAGCGCATTGCCGGGAAGAACTGGCAGAGCATCTGGAGCGGGCTGCGCAGCCTCCCGGCTGACGCCACCTAATCTTTGCGGAATATCGCGTAATCCAAAGAAGAGCAGCAGATTCTCCCTGATCAGGGGCCGCCTGCTGCTCTTTTCACCACACAAGTATGTATATGCTAACGCTCAGTCTACACCGCCAGATCTATCCCCACGACCCCCACAATCTCTCCGTGTCCATCCTTAATCGCTCTGGCTAGCGTAATGCAGGAACGTTTGGTTATCGCCGAAACATACGGCTGCGAGACGTACTGCCCCTCATTCATCGCCCCGTTCCACCAGTCGCGGCGTTTGGCATTCATGAGGCCTGCCGCAGGCTCGGAGAAGATGAATGTGCCGTCCGTGCGGTTGGACCAGATCGCCTGCACATCCGGCACCTTACGGATACAGGCGGTAAGAACGCTGCTATGGCTGTCTGCATCCGGAGAATATAGCTCCCGCTTAGCTGAGAGGTCCTCCAGCAATAGCTGCATCTCCTGCAGGCGCTCCGCATACCCGCTCATCTCAACCACCTCACGTCCTGCAATTGAGTTCACAGATTGCTGCAAAGCCTGCGATTCCGTGAGCAGACTGGCGCTGATCTGATTCAGCTGGCCGATCTGTGTCCGCTGACGGGTGACCTGCTCCAGCGTCAGGTCTACACCTGCAATTGTCTCGTTGACAATACTCACTGCACCGCTGAGTTCGCCTGTCACCTCATCAATCAGCTTGCTCTGCCGCGCAGCCGCAGCGACCGATTCAGTTACCGCCGTCCCCACCTCTTCTATTCTGTCCGAGATATCGCCGAGTCGCCGCTTCACGGTGGCCACTTCATTCACGCCATGCTCTACTGCCGACTGCTCCTTCGTAACTGACTCCAGCACCTGCCGTACTCCGTTATTGATATCGAGCAGTACCTCTGTGGACCGGTCCACGGAACTCCGGCTTTGATCAGCGAGCTGTCTGATACGGCTAGCTACTACCGCGAAGCCCCGCCCTTGCTCACCCGCCCGCGCAGCTTCAATAGAAGCGTTGAGTGCCAGCAGTGAGGTTTCGTTGACAATGCCGACAATCAGCGAGTTAATCTCCTCCACCATGGCAAGATGCCCGCTAAGCGTCGTGAATTTATTCAGCATATCGCCGCTTTGCTCCTGAAGCTCCTCCATAACCTCATCTGTATTCTTCAGCGAATCCACCATCTCGGCCATTCCTGAGCGGGTCGCCTGCATGGTTGCCCCCAGCTTTCCGGTTACTTCCTCTATATGCTGTGTCACCGCCGACACTCCGCCCATGGTAGCAAAAGCACCCTCGATATTAGCCTTGGCCTCGTTACTGCGCGTCTGCAAATCCACTTCATACGCATGTGAGTAATCTGCTGTCTGCTGAAGCCCTTCCGTATGGCGGCTGATTTCCTCCAGCGCCCCATGCAGCCGGTCCGAGGTGACAACAATCTCATTGCCCAGCAGCTCCACCTTGCCCCGGGATTCGGCCAGCTGCCGGTCCTTGAGCACTCCGCCGTGATAGCTGTCCAGCGCAAGTCCGCCGAGCGCTGCCATTAGCAGCAGATAAATAACCTTATGCATCCAGTACATGTCAATCCATAAACTGTACACACCTACAAGCAGCAGCAAAACAACGACTAGAACGGCCTTACCCCGGCGAATACCCATCTTCCACGTTCACTCCACTCTATCATGTTATGTATTCTAACATTATATCAGCGGAGTAAAAATAAGGAAACCATTTCTATAGCCATCCCCCACTTACGGCGTGTATAAAGAAGAAAAGGGAGGCGGCGAAGACGCCAGGGCGTTGAACATGCGGCAGGACACCAGAGAGTTGAACACGTGGCGAGGACACCAGAGAGTTGAACACATGGCGAGGACACCAGAGAGTTCAACATGCGGCGAGGACGCTAAGGAGTTGAACACGTGGCGAGGAAGCCAGAGAGTTGAACATGCAGCGAGGACAACAGAGTTAAACATGCGGCGAGGACACCAGAGCGTTGAACATGCAGCGAGGAAGCTGCGAGGAATGCCGCACAGTTATCCGTTGGTTCCGTCCCCCTAATCCGCCGCGACCCGCGCCTGCTACAACAAGTGGATAAACGTATCTTAATTTGCCCGTTTCTTACGAATGAACGGAAACAAGTGGATTAACAGCACTTATTTATGTTAGTTTTCGCTACTTTGGCTGAATTTGGATAATTTAAGTGTTCTTTATCCATCTATTGGTTTGACAGCACCTTTTCGCTCATCAACAAGTGGAGGAAATCCATCTATTCTGCCCCACCTACCTTTCAAACTAACTTATCCCAACTTTTTTCACTCCCGCATATTCCCCAGACTCGTCCAACTTGTAAAACAGTTGAATAAATGATGCATTGGCTGCGGGAGGCTGCAAAAGGCTGGGAAGGCTGGGGCGGCCGGGGCGGCCGGGGAGGCTCAGACTCCAACATCTAACCTCAAAAAAAGGACAGCCGTACACACCGCAGCTTCTGCGTGTAAGGCTGTCCTTCTGACATCCACCCGGGCAGTTCTATAGAACTGCCGGTTGTACGTTGCCCTCTTGTTTGTTCTTGGCCAGCATCGCCCGGGCAATCCACACTCCGGCCGCTCCGGCCTGCGCAAGCCCCCGGGTAATCCCTGCACCGTCGCCGCCGCAGTAGAGCCCGGAGATTTCGGTCTCGAATTGCTCTGTCAGCTTAGGACGGGCAGAATAGAACTTCGCTTCAACTCCGTAGAACAGCGTATGTTCGGAGGCAATACCCGGTGTTACCTTCTCCAGCGCCTCGACCATTTCAATCAGGCTCTTCATCGTGATGTACGGCAGGACCAATCCCAGATCGCCAGGCACCGCTTCCTTCAGCGTAGGCTCCAGGAACCCTTCCTTGATCCGTGTCTCCGTGGAGCGGCGGCCGCGCAGGATATCGCCATATTTCTGCACGATAACTCCGCCGCTGGACAAATCGTTAGCCCGCTTACAGATTTCCCGGGCGTATTCGTTTGGCTTATCGAACGGCTCGGTGAAGGTATGGGAGACCAGCAGCGCAAAGTTGGTGTTCTTTGAGCCTAGTGCCGGGTCCTTGTAGGAGTGTCCATTCGCCGCCATAACTCCGCTGTGATTCTCCACAACAACATGTCCAGACGGATTACTGCAGAAGGTGCGGACCCGTGTACCCACGGAAGTATTGAAGATGAATTTCCCCTCATAGAGATGTTCGTTAATCTCCCGCATGACTACATCAGAGGTTTCTACGCGCACCCCAACATCGACCTGGTTATTATACATTTTGAGCCGGCGTTTCTTCAGCACCGCGGTCAGCCAGGCAGATCCGTCACGTCCGGGCGCAATCATCACCTGATCCGCCTCGTGGCTCTCACCATTCTTGAGAGTGATGCCCGTAATCCGGTGAACATCGTTCTCCTTAACGGTAACAATATCCTCTACCTCAGTCTTGTACAGCATATCAATGCGTGTCCGCAAATATTCATATATGGATTTCAGGATTTCCAGGTTCTGTTCTGTTCCCAGGTGGCGGACCTGCGCCCGCAGCAGCTTAAGCCCTGCCGCATATCCCCGCTGCTCAATCCCGCGGATGCTCTCGGTTGTCGGATCGGTAATTACCGGTGTTGCCCCATGCTCCAGGTTAATGCCGTCCACATACTCAATCAGCTCCATCACCCTGGAAGGAGGCAGATAATCAGTCATCCAGCCGCCGAATTCGGTCGTGATGTTGAATTTGCCGTCACTATACGCACCTGCACCGCCAAAACCTGCAGTAATCGAACAGGCCGGCAGACATCCGGCGAATTCCTTGCGGCCCGAAGCCGGCGGGCATAGCTTGATTTTCTCCTCCAGAATCGGGCAATTGCGGCGGTAAATATCATGTCCCTTGTCTACCAGCAGGACCTTCAGCTCAGGCGCTTTAAGTGTCAATTCATAGCAGGCGAATATTCCGGCCGGACCGGCTCCAACAACAATCACATCATATTTACTCATATGTTCTCTGTTCCTCCCAGGATGAAACGGCTTCCCGCAGTTGATAAGGCACAATCCGTTTCTGCGATAAATAGAAATTTCAATTACGTGACCAGCACAAAAATCCCGACCTCTTCATAGGTATGCAAAATGCACCCTATTCGTAGCCAGGAATTTACGGTCCCCTGTAGAAACCCCCAAACCTTATCATTGAGGATATACGAACAGCTTAGCCCAATATTATGAGCCAATTGGAATTCTACAGAAATTATGCGAATGTGTCAAGGATAAACCGCATTAATAATTCGTGTTTAAATCAATATATTAGAATGAATAGCTATAAATACCTAGATTTAATCGTTCAAACACGAACATTAATCGCAGTGTCGGGCTAGGAAAGGAAAAACGGGGTAATTGTCGAATATATAAGTATATTGCCACTGGAAAAGAGGAACATCTTATGCACATCCCGCCGCCAACTCCTCGCCAAATTTACTGGAACCGCGTCCTCCTCAATACCTTTTGGATGGTACTGTTTGTTTATCTGGCAAGCCAATTATTTGTTTCCTTATCCATGTGGGGCCACCGGCCCGAGCTTTCCGGCGGGCAATACATCATTAACCACATCCTGATTCCCGATTCTATCCTGCTCGTCTTGCTTCTGATTCTGGAAGTTGTACATAAATGGAAACCGCTGATGTCCGAATTCTCAATTATTGTTGCAAGCCACCTGTACGGCATTCTGATGATTATGAATCTTAGCACGGAGTATCATGTGAAGCCGCTGATTATGCTGCTTCCGCTACTGGTATCGATGATCTATCTGAAGGACAATTACCTGAAAGCTTCTTCTGCTATTTGTCTGCTCTATATCATTATGCTGTTCCTTAATACGGCCACTTATGATTACACGCTGCGCATCCAGAACATCATTATAGCCCTGATCTTCGCAGGAACTTCCCTGGCCGGGTTCGGTGTCATTGCGCGGGGCCGGGATCTGATGCGGTCGCTGGAGAATTCGGTGAAATCGGAGCAGGACCTGCGCATCCAGAATATTATTATGGACAGGCTGTCCAAGATTGACCCCTTGACCGATTTGTACAATCACAAGACCTTTCATGAATACCTGGGCTGGCTGATTGAGCATCAGCAGAACAATCCTTTTCCCATGCAGCTGGCTGTTGTGGATATCGACAATTTCAAGAAAGTTAATGACTTGTACGGACACTGGGTTGGCGACATTGTACTGAAGCAGGTGGCTGCCGTAATGCTAAAGAATATCGGATCGGATGACTTCGCAGCCCGTTACGGCGGTGAAGAATTCGTAATCATTCTGACTGCCAAGCCGCTGGAGGATTCTGAGCGGATTATGGACAGGATCCTAACCGGAATTGCCGGCCTGCCCATCAGCGAAATGGAGAATAAATCGGTTACCGTCAGCATCGGAATGCATGATTATAATGGAGCGGATTCGAAGAGTTCCACTTTTCAGCAGGCGGACGATGCCCTGTATGAAGCCAAAAAAACAGGCAAGAACAAAATTGTTATCTTCTAGTAAAAAAGCGGGTCCACGTGCATAGTACTCTATGCCCTGGACCCGCTTTTACTATATAGGCTCTAATTCAGATGATCTACTTCATAACGCTTCTGCGGCACGAGCAGTTCAATCACTTTGCGCTGCGGAACCGGCCGGCTGATCAGGTAGCCCTGAACCTTGTCACAATTCGATTCCTTGAGGAAAGCCAGCTGACTGGCATCCTCCACGCCCTCGGCTACAACATCCAGGCCCATCTTATGACCCAGGATAATGATCGTCTGGACAAAAGACTCACTGTAGGCTTTATCCGCGAGGGAATCAATGAAAATTTTGTCCATTTTGAGTGTGGAGATTGGCAGCTGCTGAAGATAGCTTAAGGATGAATAACCCGTTCCGAAATCATCCAAGGCAATCCGGATGCCGCGCGACTTAAGGAATTCCAGCTTGCTGACGGTGCTCTCGAACGATTCCATGAAGATGGATTCCGTAATTTCCAGCTCCAGACTGCTTGGCGCAAGGCCGCTCTCTTCCAGACTATCCAGCACAATTTCCACGAAATCATCCTGCAGCAGCTGAATTATGGAGATATTTACGGATATTTTATAAGATATTCCGGTAAGCTGGTGGATGCTGTTCATGAATTTGCAGGCTTCCCGCAGCACCCATTCCCCGATATAAATAATTAGTCTGGAATCCTCGGCAATCTTGATGAAGGAGAGCGGGGAGACAAATCCGAGTACCGGACTGTTCCAGCGGATCAAAGCCTCGAATCCTGAGATCAGCCCTGTCTCAATCTGCACCTGCGGCTGATAATGCAGCTCAAATTCATTGTTGTTCATTGCGCTCCGCAGATGCTTCTCAATATTCATCCGCTCATTAAATGCGGTATGCATCGATTTATCATAAACCACGTAAGTGCTTTTTCCTTCTTCTTTGGCCCGGTACATCGCCACATCGGCGTTCTTCAGAATTTCCTCTGTCGTTTCACCGTCCTCCGGATAGAAGGAGATACCGATGCTGCAGGAGACGTACAGGTTGCTCTCACCGATAAGGAAGGACTTGCGGAAGGAGCGCATAATATCCTCGGCCAGATTCAGTACATCCACGCGGCTCTCGATGTCTTTGAGAAACACTACAAATTCGTCGCCGCCGAGCCGGGAGAGCATATCCCCTTCCCGGACTACCGACTGCAGGCGTTCACTGGCCTTACGGATTAGAATATCGCCGGATTTATGTCCAAGCGTATCATTAATATACTTGAAGTTGTCTGTGTCAACGAACAGCAGCGCTGCTCTTCCTCCCGGCCGGCGGAAATAATTCTCCATCGTCTCCAGCAGACAGATACGGTTCGGCAGATTGCTGAGCGAATCCACATAAGCCAGCCGGTGCATGTTCTTCTGATTCTCCAGCAGCATATCATATTGCCCTACAAGCTCCTGCTGCGTTGCCGTAAGCTGCTCGTATGTAGCTTCAAGCTCCTGATAGCTGTTGTTCAGGTTGAACTCAGCCTGTTTGCGCTTGCTGATGTCGATCAACGAACCCAGGAACAGCACGATCTGGTCTCTCGGGTCCACAATTGCCTTACCCCTCACCTCAAACCAGACATAGACGTTATCTTTGGTCTTCATCCGGTACTCGGTTTCGTAGATCGGAGTCAGTCCGGTAAGATGCTCCTGTCTGGCTTTGCGCGCAGACTCCTGATCATCCGGATGAATGATGCTGAGCACCCCGCCTTCGAAGGAGTTGATCTCTTCTTCGGTATAGCCCATGACTTCATACCAGCGGTCTGAGAGCTTGTAGAAGCCGCTATTCCAGTCGAGCTCCCACATATATGCGCCTGAGCCTTCGGAAGCCAGACGGAACCGCCGTTCACTGACACCCAGCCTGTTGAACTGATCCTGCAGCTCAACTTCAGTTGCCGCCAGCTCCTCATAGGTGGATTCCAGCTCATCGTAACTAAGCTGCAGCTTGAGTTCATTTTGTTTGCGTTCATCGATATCAAGTCCGACCAGAACGAAGATATCCTCCGCCTGATCGTCCATCCCTTTGATCAGGGTGGTGCGGATGGAGAAACAATGGGCTTCCGGGGAATGCTCCGGAAGCTTCAGCTCCACATTAGTCACATAATCGAGATAGACCGCTTTGGTGAGGAGATCCCGGAGCACTGCCGCCCCGCCTTCAAGTTCAGGCAGCTCATCGATACTCACGCCAAGCACATCTTTCTCTGAAAGTCCGGTCATTTTCTCGGCATATTGGTTGAAGCGGACACTCCGCTTGTCCGCGTGTACCGCCCATACGATCATCCCGGTGTGCTCGATAACATCCTCGAAGAATTCCTGTTCGGAGTGGATCGTCCGGCGCAGGCGTCTTATATATATCCGGAGCAGAACGGCGCCAAAAACCAGCAGGATGGCACCTATTGCAATTCCTGATATCACTCTGTTGCGGATCATTGACTGATGATAATCCGAGTGAACGATGAAGTATTGCTGGTAGAGCTCTTCGAATGCCCCGGAGCGTTCCAGCCGTTCAAGTCTTGCATTCACATAAGACACCAGCTCCGGCTTTAACTTGCTGATGCCATAAGCGACATCCTGAGGATAGAGATTGTTCATTTTACGGACAATAGTCCCGGTTAACCCCTGCTCAACAATCAGATAATCAACAACCCCCTGATTCTCGAACAGCAAATCAATTTCACCTTTGCGCAAAGCCTCCACTGCTTCAGGTACGGTTGCATATTCTATGTATTGTGACGGTGGGATCCCCACCTTATTCTGCAGAACAGTTTCCGAATACTGTCCCCTGCCTACACCGATTTTATAATTTTTCAACGTGTCCAGCTTCACTTCTTCACTAAGCTCCTGGCGGGAATAGACGGAAATATAGCTCCTCAGCACAGGTCTGGAGAACAAGGTATCCCGCTTTCTCTCCTCGGTTATGGCCATGAGACCCGTCGTGTCGACCGCTCCCTCGGCCAGCAGCTTGTAGGTACTCTCCCATTCCCCGGTGCTGTACAGAATAAGATAATCCTGTTTCTCAAAAATCATACTCGTCAAATCAATATCAAAACCTGTCAAATATCCGTTCTGTATGTACTTATAAGGAGGATATTCCAGTTCTGCCTGGTACTTAATATCCTGTCTTTCGGCGCGAGCGGCAGCGGGGTGTGCAAGCACGAGTACAATGCTAATTAGAAGCAAGAGTTTACACCGCTTCATCGCAATTCTCCTTTGTCCCATAAAAATCGGCTAAACGCATTATATGAAGCTGTATTCGACAAAATATGGTAAGGTTCCTGCTACTTACGCTTCAATTCTGATATAATGTGCAAATTCTGCAGAATCGTATATTTATTGTCGGAAGAAATAAGCGGATGGGTATACTAGAAGGATGATTGATGGAATGAAACGTATAAATTCCTATATTTTAAAGTAAGAAACTTTATATTTATATTGCTTTTTGGGGGCAAAATGTGGATAATAGCAATAACGGTTGATAATGATTATCATTATTGAATGTTTATCATTCATTACTTAACTATATCTGAGTTAAAAGGAGACTGAACACCCATGAACGCAGCCACTACCCGGACCGCATTACAGGTTGACGATTACCTGGATCTGCTCAATCTTGCTGTAAAAGTCGGAGATATGAAATGGCAAAAAGAGATAAAGTCCAGATTGCAGTATATCCTCTGTCTACAAACCCGATAGAATATTTCACGCACAGCAGAATCAGCTATACTTCCCTGTTTGTGACACGGGCGCCCGCTGGTAAGTTATAGAAGAATGTACAGCCGCATTTCCGTTAAGGGAATGCGGCTTTTTGTGCGGCATCCGGCGGTTGATTCCCCGGCGGCTGTATCTGCGGTCTGCGGAATGTTTAATGATATAATATAATGATTAACATAATATAACGAACAATAGCCTATAGATCGGAGTGTGCCGACTTGAGAAAAATCCTCGCCTTGGTCTTACTATTATCCTTGTTGCAGATACCCGGCGTCTATGCTGCGGATATCCCTGTACAGCAGGGAGTTGTTACTGATGAGGCCGGCTTACTTACTGCCCAGGAAGCAGAAGCTATTACCCGAATTGCCGCAACGGACCGCTATACTCTCCATGTTCTGACCGTAGACTCTCTGGGCGGCACCGATCCAGCCAGTTATTCAGACGAGGTGTACGATAGCTGGAAGCTGAAGACCCGGGATATCCTGCTTCTGATTGCTTACGAAGATCAGCAGACAGAGATTAATTTCGATAATCCGGGGCTGCAGAACTCGCTTAACATCTGGTCGCAGAATCTAGGCGGATCTTCGGGCAGCGCGGCAATCACTAAGCTGCTGGAGACTTACTTCAATCCTTATGCCAGAGACGGCGATTTCGCCGGAGGAATCAGCGCTGTGATTAAGGAGCTGCAGGCGGTTGGCAGCGGATCGGGCAGCGCTGCCGGAGGCACAACCGGAAGCGGCAGCGGAGGTACAGCAGGCGGCGTAACGGGCGGCAGCGGCGGGGCAGCCGGAGCCGGCAGTGGCAGCGGAGGACTATCCCTCTTACCGCTCGCTGCTATTATTGTGGGCGCTGCATTAGTGGCGTTCCTGCTGTACGTGGTGATTACCGGAATGCGCCGGCGCAGCGGACTTGCCAAACAGCAGGAGTTGCTGTCCGACCTCCTGGTGCGGGCGAACCGCGCTCTTGAATCCCTTCAGCCATTCCAGGGAATCGTGCAGGGCAAGACCGGAGAAATGGTCGAGGGCATATCGAAGCGCCTGACCTCGCAGCTGGTCGAGATCTCAGCGCTGCAGACAACCGGGCAAGGCGCATTGCCGCCGTTCTACCGCCTCGCCGCCCTCAAAGCTGCAACAGAACAGCTTCAGCAGACTGAGGGTAATTTCCGCACCTCACTTGAAGCAGAGGAGAAGAATATTGCTGTCATCAGCGATGCCGACCGTAATGTTAAGCAGCGTATCACCGAATTGAAGAAGGACGCACCCGAGCTTGACGGACAATTGCAGCAAGCGGCCCAGGAGACCGGTTATCCGCTGGAGGAAATCGCCGAGGACCTGCAGGAACTGGCCGCAGAAACCGCCAAAGCGGACCAGCTGGAGCTGTTTGACCCGATTGCCGCGCAGGATATTACGGAAGAGGCGCAGGAGCGCCAGGAGCAGATTGAGCGGGACCTGCAGGATGTAGATGCCTTTGACGATAAGCTGAAGGCATTTCCCGGCGTTCTGGCCGCTACCCGCAGCCGCATTGCCGGGCTGATCGAACAGAACTCCCTGCACAATATGAAGGTTAAGCCCTATGACAGCCTGGAGCAGGCTTCCGCTGCAGCCGGGTCTCTGGAAGCGCCGCTGCGCAGCGGCGACATGGATGAGGTGCGGCGGATCGGTGCCGCACTGGACGCCCTGCTGGCTGAAGCCGTCGCCATGACGGAACGCCAGGCCATGATCCGGCAGAGCAACCGCACAGATCTGGAGACTGTGCGCAGCAAGTGGGGAAGCTTAACCCAGCGGCGTAATGAGCTGCAGAACAAGCTCACCGAGGCGGAGAAACAGTTCGCCCGCCAGCATCTGGACAGTCTGGAGAAGACGCTTGAGGAAAAAGGTGCCGCCCTGCGCCAAGGCGCAGGTGAAGTGCCGCAGATTGAGACCTGGACCAGTGACGCACGTGGTGAATACGAGAATGCCCGGAGCGGGCTTGACCGGCTGCTTGCGCTGCAGGACGAGACGGAAGGCAAATTCAGCAATATCGACAGCAGCCTGAACTCCCTGTACGAGCGTCTGGACAGCCTGAGAAGGCTGTTCACGGAAGGACAGAGCCGGGTTGATGCGGCACAGAGCCTGCTGCACAGCAGAGGCATTGCGGCACAGAGCCGCTTCCAGCTGTCCCTGCTGCCGGAGTATGCCGAGCTGGAGCAGCGTTTGTCCGCCCGTCCATACAATCTGGATGAACTCGAGGCTACAGGACGCTCATATGCTTCGCAAATTTCAAGCTTTGTAGAAGAAGCCAACCGGCTTGTCCGCCAGAAGGAAGAGGCGGAGCGGGCGGCCCGGCTGGCAATGATGCAGGAACAGCAGCGGAGAGAGCAGGCCCGCAAGCGGATGTCTTCCGGGCCGCCCTCTTCAGGCGGATTCGGCGGCGGACGGTCCTCCGGCGGCTCCTCCTGGGGCGGCGGCGGACGGTCGTCGGGCGGCTCTTCCTGGGGCGGAGGCAAGTCCGGCAGGAACTCTTCCGGCGGCTCCAAGTGGTAGACGGCGGATTGCCGGTGAAGGCATAGACATATTTAAGACGGCTTCAGCCAGAGTTTATGGCTGAAGCCGTCTTTTTTCATACCAAGAATGTAGGACAAGTATTATACAGGCTGCTGCTGCATGTGGGCAATGAACTCTGTGAACACAGGTGAGAGCCGCTGCTCCCTGCGGTAGATAAGCTGAATATAGAACGGCTCCAGTTGCCCGGACAAGGGAATTCCGGTTAAGGCACCGGTACGCAGCTCCTCTTCCACCGCATAACGCGGCAGAAAGGCCATCCCCCATCTATGCTTCACCGCCTGCTTGATCCCTTCAAGATTCCCAAACTCCATATCCACACTTGCAGTAACGCCGCTCTCCCTGAGCACATGCATCAGCTGCTTCCGGTAAGTGCAGGTATTCTCAGTCAGCACCAGCGCTTCCCCCTCCAGCTGCTCAGGGGTAACTGCCGTTTCGGCAGCCAAGGGATGCTCCGGATGGGTAACCACATACAGCGGCTCTTCCCGCAGCTGCAGAGTTACCAGGCCACCTGACGAATACGGGACATCGAAGATAAGGCCGAAATGGACGGATTTATCTTTGACTGCTGCGATGATGTCTTCTTCAGAACCGGGCTGTACCCGCAGCTGCATTCCGGGATACTGCTCCCGGTACCGGTGCAGCCGGTGAGGCAGATAATAGGCGGCCAGTGTCTCTATAGCACCAATATTCAGCGCTCCCTGATCACCGCCGGAGATTATCCCTTTAGCCTCCGCACTCAGCGCCAGCATCTGCCGGGCATACGGGAGCAGATTGCTGCCGGCAAAGGTTGGAATCATCCCCCTGCCCGAACGCTCCAGCAGAACAGCCCCGTACAGCTCTTCAAGCTTGGCAATCTGCGCTGTCACACTCGACTGTGCATACCCCAGCACTTCTGCCGCCCGGGTATAACTTCCGTTGTCCGCCACTGCACAGAAGGTCCGCAAATAGGTTAATTCCATACACAGCTCTCCCGGAATATCAATATTTTCAATATTAAGTATCACAGACTATAGATAACTCCAATTATAGTTCCCTTATATAATAAAACCAACCCATTGAACCAAGGAGGACTCCGCAATGAAAATACAGGCGAAATCTCAAGTACTGGCTGCTCCGGCAGCAGCCTCCGCAGATGCAGTAAGCTATTTCACGGCAAAAGCGGCATTCGAGACTGATGTGGCTGATGTGGCTTACGATCTGCGTGAAGGGATCACAGGCTTTCAGCTGGTCGATGTCCGCGATACCCGTTCTTATGAGGAGGCTCATCTGCCGGGAGCTCTCTCCCTGCCCTCCGGGCGGATCAACCGCTCTTCTCCGGAGCTGCCTAAAGAGGAGGTTCTAATTCTCTATTGCTGGGGACCGGCCTGCAATGGAGCAAGCAAAGCTGCAGCCAGGCTGGCGGCACAGGGCTACCTTGTTAAGGAGCTGCTCGGCGGTATTGAGTATTGGCGCAAGGAAGGGGGCAGACTGGAAGGCACCCTTCAGGAGAAAGCGCCTATGTATTGGAGCATGCCTGCCGGACCGCAATAATAAGAAATATTTCATAAGCAGATATTTTTGTGACCGAAGCCGTTTTATCCTTTTAAGAAAAGCAGCAAAGAAGGCCCACAGGAGAATTTTTCCCATGGGCCTTCTACAGCAATCAATCCATTATTTCTTCGTGAAAATCAGTTTATCAAGGTTGCCCACATAGCTCAGACTCGAAGTAGTCGAGCCTTTCAGTGAGACATAGAGATTCTGCTTGCCGGACAGTGTCTGACTGAGCAGAGCGCCTGCAGTCTTGTAGTTCCCCCAGGCTCCGCCTGTATTGGGCAGACTGACCGTACCGATCACTGTGCCGTCTTTGCCGCCCAGCCGGATCTCAGCAGTGATGTCAGCCGGAGTCCGGTTAGTCGGCGCATCGTACTGTATGGACACGTAGTTCTTGCCCTGTACGCCGAAATCAACATTCTCAAAGGAGAACCAGGCTCCGGTAAATGTATTGGCCACTACCGTTCCACCGTTGTTGCCTTCCGTTTTGAGCGGATTGCTGTTGAAGGTATTTTTGGCATCAGACCAGACGGTCTTGTTCTCAAATTCTACAAGAACATCCGGTTCAGCTGCGGCCAGAGAGAAGGACGCATTGTCAAAATTACCGATATACTTAAAGGTTGAATCCGTTGTGCCCTTAAACACCAGATAGATGTCCTGCATGCCGGTAAGATTCTTGCTCAGCGCGCCGGACACTGTCTTGTATGTCCCCCAGGCATTTGCAGTCGGCGGCGCTGACAGAGTGCCTACAAGCTCACCATCCACGCCTCCCAGACGGACTTCAACAGATGAATCTGCGGCCGTATTCGTTGAATTGCCTGTATACTCCAGCGCCCACTGATTCACGCCCATGCTGCCGAAGTTCATTCCCTTGTACGCCAGCCAGGCCCCGCTAAAGGTATTGGCCACCTGCTTGCCGCTGGTGCCGTTCTCGGTCTTCAGCGGACCGCCGTTGGCCGGATTGTTATCCGTAGACCAGGCATCGTAATTCTCCAGCTCCAGCTTGGCATAATCAGTACGCACCGCCTGATAGTCCCAGATGAACTTGTCCAGATTGGCGATATACGGACGGTTGCTGTCTGTACTGCCCTTCAGCACGAAGAACAGCGTCTGCTTGCCGGTCAGTGTACGATTCAGAATGCCTGACGCTGTCTTGTATTGCGTCCACCCTGCACCTGTATTCTTAAGCTCTAAGGTGCCGAGGAGCTCGCCGTCCACAGCCCCGAGCCGCAGCTCAAGCACGGCATCCGCCGGTGTGCGGTCAGAGTTCGCATTATATTCGGCCGTGATCCGGTTTGTTCCTTTGGTTCCGAAATCGAGATCCGCAAAGGATAGCCACGCCCCGGTAAAGGTATTGGCGACCACCGTACCGTTATTGCCGTCTTCAGTTTTCAGCTTATTGTTGTTGAACGTATTGACCGCATCTGACCAGGCCGTGCGGTTCTCAAATTCTACCGTTCCCATATCCACTACCGGCGGCTGCGGTTCTTCCGCCGGGTCAGGTATAACCGGGGTTTTCACCGGTACCGGCAGCGGGTCAGGCAGCGGATTCTCACCGCCCGGCTGCTCTCCTCCAGGTTCGCCAGGTTCACTTGGTTCACCAGGGTTCTGCGGTGCCGTCTCCGGCTTCGATTCAATAGGATCAGCCAGCCACAATGAGTCGTAGATATTGCCGTTATAGCTGTCCACCAGGTAGACATTGACCTGATATTCTTTGGCAATCACACCAAAGCTCTGCGTCAATTCAAAGCCGCCGGACTGCACGGGCACGGCACTTGACAGCAGCGCCTGCTCTCCGCCGTCCATCAGCTGAATTACAGCAACGGCAGGACCGGTATAAGCCCCTTGGAGGGTGCCGGATACCTCTACAGTCATATTGCCTGTGCGCTTCACATCCGCCTTCAAATCATACACATTCCACAGAATGTCGGAAGTATACGGCTTGTCAGACACCAGTGCATCACCCGCCATGACATTCCGCGCTTCATCCGCTTTAACACGCACCTGTACGTCGCCTGCAGCAAATGCCTGCGGTCCGACCGTCTGCGGATTTACTGCGGCCGTCTTCCAGCTCACACCGCCGTCGGTGCTGTATTCATAATCAGCCGGGCTTGTGTAGCCCGGTACCGCCGTCCAGCCGAAGGTGTTCGCATCATCATCCACCAGCGGTGTGGACGGTGTCCCCGGCTTCACCATTTCCCGGGCGGCCTCCAGGCTGAAATCAAATGCGATATCCGAGCTGCTGAAGTTTACCTGATGCACTTCTGCAGCCAGCACATTGATGCCTTCCTTCAGATAGGCTGAATCAATCTCATAACGGTTCCAGTTGCGTTCGTCGCCTACAGTAGCATTGGCATTAGTATCATAAGACACTGCCCCGTCCGGCATGTTCGTCCGGATAATTTCATGACCATTCAGATAGACTGCAGCGCCATCATCACGGATCAGTCCGGCATCCAGCTCCAGAATATCCTGCAGATCGGATGCATTGAACGTGGTGCGGAAGTAGGTGGTCGTATATTTCTTGCTTGCATCGGGACCATAGCCTACAAGCGTCTTGGCATAACCTTTGTTATCGTAGCCGAGCGGTGCCTGCCCGGAGGACCAGCTGCTGTCGTTAAAGTCAGCGCCTGTCCAGCCGCTGGCCGGTGCCTTGCCTTTGTCGTAATATTTCCACTCCGAGCCTGAACTGATCAACGCCGTATGGGAGAGCGTGTTCTCAATATCAGCGCTATAATCCACTGTAGGCGGAGCCGCTTTGGCCGAAGCTCCCCATGCGTAATCCGGTTCGCTGCCCATTTCAAATTCCAGTGTACCTCCGCTCATCAGCTCATCATAGCTGATCCAGGCCTGATCGAATGATTGGCCGTTCAGCTTAGCGGACTGGATAAAGCGGTTGTCGGAAGATACATTGTTTGCCTTCATAGTGAACATTTTGCCATTATCCAGATGCAGGGTCAGCTCTGAGAAAATTGGTGAGCCGATCAGGAAGTTGGCATCTCCCGGATTGCCCGGGAACAGTCCCATCGCGCTGTATACGAACCAGGAGGACATTCCGCCGGCATCGTCATCCATAGAAGGCAGATAACCCTCAGGATCAGCACGGTAGACCCGCGATTGGATCGGGTAAGCATACGGCCCGTGGTTGTGGTATTTCTGGGTAACCACCTCGGTGGTGTACTCTCTGGCATAATACTGGGTCAGATAAGGATAACCCAGATAGTTGAACAGATAGGGGACGTCGATATCCGGCTCGTTGATAGCCATGTACTCATCCCGGGCAAAGAAGTCCTGCAGCTGCTTCGCCATTTCTGTCTTGCCGCCCATCAGCTTGGCCAGACCATTGATGTCCTGTGTAGCGGACCAGCGGTACGTCCAAAGATTCCCCTGATAGGCATACTTGTCCACTGCAGTTACATCCCCCTTGGCCACCGTTGTACCGTTCGGGGTGAAAAATCCGGTCTTGACGCCATTCTCATCGACCTGATTAGCATTCCACAGATCCTGATAGGAGAGTGCGAGCTTCTTATATTTCTCATACGTGCCCTTATCGCCAAGCAGCGCTGCAAGCTTCATCGGGAAATAGGCACTCTTCGCCTTCTCCAGCTTGCCGGAAATTTCGCCGTCAGAAATCGAGAAATTATCTGCATCTACTGTCATTCCTTTTAGCGCCGTGTACACGTCATAGTCCGTGAAGCCTTTGGCATAGGCATCGAGAATGACGGCACCGTTGAATTCATTGCGCACCGTCGGGCTCGGCCAATAACCGTCCCCCCATTGTGTATAGGTGCCTCTGGTCTTATACAGATCAACCAGTGACTTCACCATGTTGGTGTACTTCTGCGGCTCCAGCACGGAGAACAGGGAGTATTTGCGGAAATCATCCCAGGTTGTCCAGCCGTTATAATATTCAAAATCCTCACCAAGCTCGGACGCCTGGCGTACCGTGTTCTCGTCTCTGCCCGCCTTAAATGTTCCGGCTGAGCTGGTCACATTCTTCGGATGCAGGTACGTATGATACATCTGCGTATAAAAGACCTTTTTATTCTCTTCATCATTATCCTTAATTTCCACTTTGCCTAGAACCTCGCTCCAGGTGCTGCGGATCTTGGCATGCTGGGCATCGAAATCCCAGTCTGCAATATCCTGCTTCACTTCGGCTCTGGCTTGCTCCACGCTTACCGCCGAAAGACCGACTTTAGCCTGAATCACTTTTCCGCCATCTGTATCGAAGTTGACCCAGACACCGCTGTTTGCGCCATTACGGGCAGCTTCCGTTCCGGTCACATCTCCTTGCCATGAGGTGTAGGAGTTGAAATCATGGTCAAATTGGATGGAATAATACAGCTTATAATATCCGTTGCCGCATACATTCTTGGATTGAACCATGCCTGTAATTTCATTACTGCCCTCTACCTTCAGGCTGGCATCGAGCATTCCGGCATAGGAATTCGAAAGATCAACAAGCACAGAACCTGTCTTCGCGGAAGCCGGGAACGTGTACCGCTGGAAGCCGACATTATCCGATGCTGTCAGCTCTACACCGATTCCTGAGGCCAGCGTAACTCCGTAGTACCCGGCAGAAGCCTGTTCGCTATTCTTATCATACAGCTGCTTGTATTCATTCACGTTCTTCGTGAATGAACGCGTCTCAGGCATCATTAGAATGTTGCCGCCTGCCCCGCTGCAGCCCACACCGCTGAAGCGTACCTGCGAGAAGCCTTTCAGGTATTTGTCCTGGTAATAATAGCCGCTGAACGCCCCGCCGTCGCTGTCAGGTCCCAGGGAGACGAGTCCGAACGGCGTCGACGGCCCCGGATTCGTCTGACCATTATCGCCCAGGGTGTTGATAAGCGGATCGACATAATCCACCGGGTCCAGATTTACTGCAGGATAGGCCGGATACTTCCCGGCATCTACCCCATATACCTGCAGCTCGTACAGCCGGACAGTATCGCCGTTCGCTGCAGCTTTGCTTACGTAGAACCGGAGATAGCGGGCTGTCACCGGTTCAGGCAAATACCGGTCAACGACCGTCTGTACGTTGCCCTGCACGACATCCACATCGCTCCAGGTTACGCCGTCCGCGCTCTTCTGCAGCCGGAAATTCTGCGTATTCCAGAACGGGCTGTTCGAGCTCTCATTGATTCCTGCGTTGTAAACCGTCCATTGGTTTATCGTATATTCTTTACCAAGATCGAGCTTCATCCATTTGATCTTGGCAGTTGTATTATCGCACCACTTCGTGTCGTTCTTGCCGTCTACAGCAAATTGCGGCCGTTCATTCACATTGCATTGACCCGATGCCGTAACTTGTGCATTTAGTGCAACATTCTTCGCCGGGACTACTTCTATACCGGCTTCCGCAGCGGATACCGTAACTGTTAAGGCAGTCACCGAATCCAGCAGGCCAAGGAGCATCAGAACCGACATCAGAATGGAGAACAGTTGTTTACGCATGAGATTCCTATCCCTCGCTTTCATCTTATAAAGAAGAACCGGTCTGAATCAGGCGGCTAACCATCACAGCCACCTCGGCACGCGTGACCTGCTTCTTCGGCTGGAATGTGGTGCCGTCTCCCTGCATTAACCCGCTCGCTCCCGCCTCGGCCACACTGGCCGCCGCCCAAGAGGCAATTTCCCGCGCATCAGTATAAGCCTTGCCTGCCTGGCCGTCTGCCGCAAGCTTGAAGTACTTCGAAGCGTTCACCAGTGCTACCGCCGCCTCTTCACGGGTAATGCGGTCATTGGGCCGGAATGCCCCGTCATAGCCTTTCATAATGCCCATGGCCGCAGCCTCTGCTGCCTGCTTGGCATAATAAGCGCTTGAAGGTACATCAGCAAACGGTGCTGAAGCAACATTGGCCGGTACGCTTCCCGTACGGTCTGCAGCCCGCATCAGCAGGGCGGCGAACTCAGCGCGGGTAATGCCGCGGGCCGGTTCGTAATGTTCAGCATCCACACCGTTCACGAGGTGTCTGGCAGCGAGCGATTTCACAGCCGGTTCAGCCCAGTGTCCGGACATGTCCGCAAAGTTCTTGTCATAGACAAGCAGTGCATAAGCAGAGAAATGGGTTGCCTTGAAGGCTACCGTCCCGGCCGTCAACGTGCCGGGCACATATTCAGCACTGTTGCCGTCCACGTAATAGATGCCGGCGAGTTCCGGCTTCATGGAGCTAATCTGTGCCGGCGTCAGCTTGAGGCTAACCTCAGCCGGCAGAGCCAGCTGATGGATCTCAGTAATATTGCCGCTGTTTATCGTCTGAATGACCAGCGACAGCAATACGCCAGTTGAACCATAAGCAGCATCACTGCGGACAGACCCGCCAACTAGAGACTGGGCTTCCTTGTTCCAGCTGGCATTCAGGACAATCCGCAGCCGCGTCTGATCATCACCGGAGGTCTTCATTGCACCTGCGGGGAATGAAATCGTTCTTACTCCGTCTGTCAGTACAAGGCCTGTATTCCCGGTATTGAGCAGATTCAGCGATTGCAGCGGAAGCTCCAGTGCTATTCCAGCTTCTTCAGCCGTGGCTGGAAGCTCAATCGTGATCTGGCCAGCGGCTTGCTGCATGGCCTGCGCCAGAGTATCTGCGCCAATCAGATAACTTCCGTTACTTGACAGCTCCGGCTTGATCCGGGCATTAGAGGCTTCTCCGGCTCCAGCAGGTATTGGGCTCGCCGCTGAAATTGGGCTGCCCGTTCCAACGGGCTGTGGCGTACCCGGATTACTTGGAGTTCCAGAATCCGAATCCGGCGTCGGTGTCGGTGTTGGCATCGCGGTTGATGTTGCGGTTGGAGCTGCAGTCGGAGCTGCGGTCGGTGTTCCAGGACCCGGACTTTCCTCCCCTGCAATGGTGAACTCTTGCGTCAATGTAGTTCCACCGGAACCGGCAACCACAGAATAGCTTCCGGCAGGAGCCAGCACCTGGCTTGCCGGAATAGCTACCCGCTGGGTATACGCTCCGTCTACAGCTTTCAAGACATCAATATAGAACACGGTTCCGGCCGGGCTGACAATTTTGACTACAACCTGGTCAACCGGCCCCGGTGTCGTTCCAGACAACGTGATGCCGCCGCCGCGTTCAACCTCCTTCCCGCTCAGCTCGAGCGTGAAAGGCGCTTCGGCAAAAGCTGCCGCAGGTGAACACAGGAACAATAAGACCATAATGGCCGCTACAACTTTTTTCACCTTAGGATTCCTCTCTTTCCTGATCACTGAAGTTCTACCGGCTTCGCAAGCTGCCCAGGCACTTCCAGATTGTTGTTGAACTGGTCAAATACAAATACCTTGACCCGGTAGTTATCACCTTTCACATTGTAGTACTGGGACATCGTCAGATGGCTGTTCGTAAGCGGGATGGCGTTAATCAGCAGCGGAGTATCGCCGTCCATCAGTTCGAAGACAACATAAGCGCTGCCGGTATAATCCGTGAGACGATCCAGCGAAACCTCTACCTGAAGCAGATTCTCGCGTTTGAGCGCTCCCTCAATCACGTACGTATCGGTACTATCATTCAAAGTAAACGGCTTGTCCGAGAGCAGTGCTGTTCCTGCTGGCTTACCGGCTGTCAAATCGCCTTTGATCCGTACCTGTACCAGGCCTGCTTCGTAGCTGCCGTCATTGATTGGCTGCGGATTTACAGTGACCGGCTGCCAGGTTTCGCCTCCATCTATGCTATATTCATAATCAGCAGCTTCAGGGTAGCCTGGTACCGGTGTCCAGCCGAAGGTGTTGCGGGCATCATCGATGAGCGGAGCGGTTGGAGCCGCCGGATGCTCACCGCCGGAGAATACAGCTGCTTCGGGGGAATTATCCCGCTTATCCACGGCTTTGACTACAAACTCATAATCCACAGCCGGATTCGTTCCCGTTACCTTGTATTCGTACTGGCTGCGGGCTTCTTCCACTGGCACATAGACGCTCCAGTTCGTCCCCAGCTTTCCGTTCTTCTCGTAGATTCGGAAGCCTCTGATAGCATCGTCGCCATTCTGGTTGTCTGGTCTGACCCAGGTAAGGATCGTCGCTTTGTCTTCGGTTCTGCTGGCCGCCAGCTCCTGCACCGGCTCCGGCTTGCTGTCATCGCGGACAATCGTATACGTATCGAATGGCGCTGCTTCACCCGATTTGTAAGAATTGATAGTGAAGCTGTCTTCCGTCATCGTAATGCCGGAATAGATCGGTACTTTTGGCTGCTGGTATACATCGGCGTAATACGGATTTACACCTTTTTGAATATCGTAATATTTCGTTCCGGCGGAATTATTGATCATGTACAGCGTACCGTCAGGATTCAGCGGATTGCCCTCGCTATCCTTTTGAATATCTGTTACCGCTTTGTCCTCATACATCTGGAACGAGCGCATGAAGGTGTGATCATGCCCCTGTAGAACCACATCGATTCCCAGCTCATCAAACACCGGAACCATCTTCTCTCTCAGCGCCAGAATATCACTGTCCAGTGCATGGTTACCCAGTGAATAGATCGCCTTATGGAAGGCTACCACTTTCCATTTCTTGTCCGTTGCAGCTACCTCACGCTTCAGCCAGTCAACCTGCTGTTCGAAGGAATTACGCTGCCGCTCGTCCCAGCCCATGTCCATCGTGTTCAGCACCATGATATGGGCATCACCGTAGTCGTAGGAATAGACGCTGCCCGGAGGAAGCGGGTCATCGATGGAATCATTCGGATAGTTGAAATGATAATAATAGTTATCGTTATACGGCCCTTCATGATTGCCGACAGCTGCCATCAGCGGAAGCTTCATCAGCATGTTCTGCGGCTTGCCGAAATAGTCCAGCCATTGTGACTCAAGCGATCCGGCATCGACCTGATCCCCGGTCATTACCAGGAACTTGGCATCCGGATAATCGTCCAGCCCGTTCTTCAGTGTTTTGGCCCATACCTCATAGTCGTTGGTATTTGCACCTTGGGAGTCAGTCATATAGAGGAAATTGTAGGCCTTCTCGTTCTCACCCTCAGTCGTGAAGCTGCCTGCGGCGCTCCAATTGCCGTCACTGCCCACACGGTATTTATAAGCAGTTCCGGGAGCAAGTCCGGTGGCGATCGCTTTATGGCTGATAAAAGCACCTGTTGTCGAGCTTGTAATTTTCAGATTAAGCGCCCGGGTATCGGCAGGCTCCCCAACAAAGCGCTGCTTCGCAGGAGAGTCAAAGTCCTGATCGGCTGGCACGATCTCTACAATGCTGTCCATAATTCCCGCCGGTGCGCTGTCCGGTCTTTCATAGCTTGTATACCAGGCGAAGGAACGGTTGGTCTTCGCTTCATTCTGGAAGGACATTGCAATCGCAATCGGTGAGTAATCAACCGCCTCCGACAGATTATCAGGGCTATACACGAAACTGCCCACAGCTGTATCGTCTGTAAACTTCAGGCCAGCCTGCCCGTCATAGGAGATGTTCACAATTTGCCCAGGCTTCACTATGGTACCAAGTGTCAGTATAAGCTCATCCGGAGCACTGCCTTGCACCGCATTCAGGACCGGAATCACAGCAGTGTCCGTCTTGACTGCCAGATGGCTGGCCAAACCGGACGAAACCGGCTGCAAATCACCTGTAAGCTGCAGTTCTATGCTGGTACCACCGGAATCCACACTGCCATAGAAAGGTCCGTTGTAATCAACCGGAAGGTAGAGGGCAGAGGTAGGTACAATCTGCTTCGTTATCCCCGGACCCGACCAGCGCAGATACAGATTCGATCCGCCGAAGTCTTCGAAATATTCCACCTTGAGGCTGTGCTTCGTTCCGGCTTGCAGAGTAACCGGACTGCTTGTCTGCTCAACATCCCAGTCATTTGTCCAGTGATCGATCACGAGCTGATCGTCCAGCCACATCCGGAAACCGTTGTCCCCGGTCATATAGAAGGTATAATCGCCGGACTCCGGCGCCATGATCTGGCCCGTCCAGCGGATATTGGCATCATCCGAACGTCCGGCCCATGTCTGGAGAACGGGATCGAGATTGCTGAAGTTGATCTGGGAATCAATTCGTGTGGATTTATAATCACCGAAATCAAAGGTCTCGGTGCCAGTGTAATATTGACCAAGTAATCCGTGGTCTTTCGAGGCTGATACCCCTGCTGAAGCGTTAAGTTCGAGGGAGAAGAACGTGTCAGAGCTGGCGCCCCGGTCCTGATGCACCTCGGCGGCAATTACATTGGTGCCCTTCAGCAACAGTGCCGGATCGATATTGAAATTATTATCAAGCCGTTCGTCACCGATGGCGGAAGAGGCATTCGTATTGTAGAGAACTGTACCCTGCGGCATATTGGTACGGTACACTTCCTGACCGTTCAGATATACAACCGCACCGTCATCCCGGACCAGCGTAGCCGTGAGCTTACGGACCGCGGCCGGGTCGTCAATCTGAAATTCCTTGCGGTAATACGAAGTTGTATATTTCTGGCTTGAATCCGGACCGTAGCCGATCCAGGTATTCAGGTCCAGTCCTTTACCGCTGCCGGCATAGCCGAGCGGGGCTTGTCCCTGCTTCCAGCTGCTGTCATCGAAATAGACATCATGCCAGACCGTAGCCTGATCAGAACCGTCATCCAGATAATCCCATGTACTGTCCTTGGCGACCAATGGTCCCTCTGCAGCGGTAGCTGATATTAGAGCATCCTCAACGGCAGTAAGGGATGTTTCCCCGTCCGCACCGCTGGCGGCAGGGTCCGCAGCAGCTCCAGGCCCGGAGTTACCCTGTCCCTCAGCAGCATTAGTACCTGTGTCAGCAGGCTCTGCACTGGCCGGAAGTAACGGCACATAACCAGCAGTGAACAATGAAGCCGTCAGCAATGCAGCTGCAAGCATACGGCTTAGCAGCTTAAACCTCTTCTTCACTTCTTTTCCCCCCAAATGAAAGTTATGATCATTTGGAAATGATACGTTTAGCGGGCCAACTGTTCAATACATGCTTGGTAAAACCGGGATGAATTTTATGTAAAATTTGAAGAATAGTTTATGTAAATTAATTCATTATAAACTATAATTATTCATCTTTTTCCTCATCCCCGCTCTAAACCCGCTCTCCCCAAAGGATCTGAGCCCCTAATAAGTCACGGATAAAGCCGGAGCAGCTATGACTCCGGCAATCCAAACAGAAATGTAATCGGGAGGTTAAAGCAGCTATGAAATTTACTATGAATTCCAGTAGGGACAAACAGCTTTTATGTATATTCATCACAGATTATGTATAAATTAACCAATATTTAAACCAACCAACTGCTGAACCCGGCTGCAAAAGCCAAAAAAAACAGAACAGCGTTCCCCCATAACCGGAGAATTGCTGTTCTGTTTATTTGCAGCCGCTTTAATGAGACTCATCATCCAGGAACGGCTTATTCACATAGTAATACATTACGCCCATCAGCACGCCGCCGCCAATGAGATTCCCCAGTGTGACCGGTACGAGATTATGCACAACGCCTCCCCATGATATGGTGCCGGGGTGATCCAGGACGAGGGCAATTGCGAAGGTACACATGTTGGCAATACTGTGCTCATAGCCGGAGATGAAGAAACAGAAGACGAATAGAACCATGGCGAACATTTTGGCTCCGTCGCTCTTCATCGACATCGGTACGAAGAATGCCAGACACACGAGCCAGTTACAGAGAATAGCCCGGAAGAACAGCTGCAGCGCCGGGGCTTCCATCTTGTGCGCCACCACATTCAGCAGAAACCCGTTCACAGAGGAATCATAGAATAATCCGGTCAAAAAAATCAGCAGAGCGAACGCCGCAGCCCCGAGGATATTGCCGATGTAGCTCACTACCCACATCCGCACTACCTCAGTCCACGCCATCTTGCGTCTCAAGGCCGCATAGGTGTAATAGAAGGTATCTCCGGTAAATAAATCTCCCCCGCCGTAGGAAATGAGGATGATGGCTGCGCCGAACGTGATCGCAGCCATCGGATAGGTCATCGGCGATTGTTCCATATAGAAGAAGTTGCCGGTCTTAAACGCTACGATAACGCCGAATCCGATAAACATGCTGGCGAGCATGGCTCTGGCTATATACCGGAATATGCTTTGCCGGAAGATCTTCTGTTTCTTCAGTGCCAGCTTCTCCACCTGCAGCAGTGCTTCGTTCTCCATTTGACCTCCGTATTAGCTTCATATTTTCAGTGATTGTAGAGGCTGATGTACAGCCTCCGGGTTATTATACCCAATAAACCGCTGGAAATTGCTTGAACCACAGAGCGTCAATATTTTATGGAGCTTGCGCCCATCCGCACCCGCTTCAGAGGCCGTTATCATTCGGGTCATTCAGCCTGGCAATAGCTTCCGCTTTCTCACTGCTCGCTACGACGATAAGCACAACTATCAAACATCCCAGAATCATCCGCTTATCCTCTCTTTCTCCATAGGTCGCCTTAGTGACAACTTATGTGGGAAAGGGAGGTATTATGAATGCTGATTATCCTTACAAAAAAAGCCCGCTGATCCCCATCAGCAGGCTTATTGCAATCCTTCGCATGTGCTTACAGGCCACAGATCAAATCATCAGTTCAAAAAGCTGCTCAGCCCGTTCTCCGCCTGCTTCAAAGCCTGCGGCTGCGAGCCCTCATTAAGCCCGAGCCGGTTGTTCAGCTGGGTGTTGATGGTCGTCATTTTGGACGTATAATCCTGGCAGCTCTCGATAATCCGCCGGTTGGACTGCTCCGAGGTATCCAGAGCACTGAGCAAATCGCCTATCGCCTGATTCACGGCTTCGAGTGACATGGACGGCTTGGACAGCAGTTCTGTTGTCTTCTCGGTAGTTGTACGCAGCAACCGTGCGTTCTCCTTGAACTGATCCTCGATCGTCTTGTTGGTTGCTTCCACAGCATTAATGACATTCTCCTGATCGGCCAGAGACATGGCAATCATCGCCGACACGGTAATCAGGTTAGACGTCTTATCAATCGCGTTGTTTACGGAATCGATCAGCTTATCATTGTTGTCATTGATGATATCCGTTGCAGCAATCGCCTGATTGTAGAGCAGGATCATCTCGGTCATGGACTGAATCCGTACCATCACCTTGCGCAGTCCCCGTTCCAGATACGCTTTGCGGAATTCGTTCTCCGGCTTGGCGATTTCTACCTCGAACAGCTCCTTCAGCTTGTTGCCGAAGGCAATTTTGGTCTGCAGATTATAAATCTCCTCCATCGAGGTCCGCTTCAGCTGGCGCATGTTGACGATGCTCTCTTCCAGCGTATCGCGGCCGTCACGCAGACCGGTTATGATTGCATCAATATTGGTGCGGACGGACTGATATTTGTAGACATAATTCTTGAGCGGACTCTTGCGCAGCATTTTACCTAAAAAGCTGACATTCTTGCTCTGCTGCAGCGTCTCGCACTCATTACGCAGCTTCATAATCATATTCGGCACTTCCACCCGCTTGCCGCTCATCAGGTCATTGACCGGACGGTCCAGCAGCTTGAGGGTTTGTCCCGCTTTTTCCTGCGTCTTCACGCCAAGCTTGCCGATATCATCCATCAGGGAATCCAGGGCTACAGTATCGGTCTTAGACACCTTCTCAATTAACTGGGAAGCTTCCTCCACTACCTTCTGTTCATCTTCTTTTCTCAGCTCGATCAACTGCGTGGACATGGTTTTCCTCCTCCTATAGTTCGGAACTGCTGTAACGCTGATGAATCAGTTCCGCCTTGGTCTGAAGTTCCATCAGGTCTTTATGTTCGATCGTAGACGCAATATCAGAAATCTTGGTATCGACATCGCGCAGACCGTTCAGCAGCATTCTCCGGTTTCTCGTCTTGGCTTCGCCGCCCAGCCTCAGGAACGGATTAATCACACCGTTGAGATCCTTCAGCACCAGTCTGCGGACGGTATGGTTAATCTCGCCGTTGCCGAGCTCCTGCAGCAGAGGAATCACACGCTGCAGCCTGGCGAACAGTGCCAGTGACTTCTCGACGATCTCATTGTCCAGCGTATCCTTCTGTCCTTCAGATATAATCATATCCTCCAGAATGCTAAGATACTCCACTACCGGAGCAAATTCCGCTCCGATTGTAATCTCTCCTCTGGTCTCGGCCCCCGCTCTGACCGGAGGAGCCTGTCCCGCTGCCGGCAGTTGTCCTGCGGCTGCGGCATTGCCAGCTGAAGACTGAATGGCCGGAGGGGCCGCCGCCGGCTCTTGCCCGGCGGGAATAACCTCCACCGGGAGATTCACTCTTGTGCGCCTGAAGCCCGGTACCGCAAGGGCGGCTCCGGCAACCGGAAGCAGCAGCGAGATCAGCTCGGGCAGGAACCCGCTGGTCAATACTGCCACGACATAGCCGGCTCCGGCGTATGCCAGTACTTTGAATTTAGCTTGCATTCCTTCTCACCTCTTATGAGCGTGAACGCTCCACACTCAATTCACGGCATCCGTAACCACGGATTCTCCGTTTATTTTCATGATCAGCGGCTGTTCTACATGGCTGGCCAAGACATTGTGCGCGAACTCTGCAGGCTGAACTTCGCCGCCGAGAGCGCTTTTGACCGCCAGATAAGGGAAGTTAATCCCGGACAGGCAGGAGATATGTAAGCCTCCCGACATCCGCGGGTTAATCTCAAGCAGCTTGGGTACCTCGCCGCTGTATTTCATCTGGACATTGAAATTGAAAGGAATCCGGTAGGTCTCGGCCACCCTGCGGGCAACCTCTTCGAGCTCCGGAATATGCTCCATCAGCCGCAGCCGTCCGCCTGCCTTACGGCGCGGGACAGCAGCAAGCAAATTGCCCTTCTCATCGGCCAGACAATCAATACTATATTCATATCCCTCCAGGAGCTCCATAACCATAAGATTAGGGAAACTTTCCGCTCCGGAAAGAATACGGTAAGCTTCATCAAAGGAAATCAGCGGTGTTACATGTCCAAACAGCTCTTCCAGCGGGCTGCGGTCATTATCGATAATCCGGAATCCGAGACCGCCTTCTGTTTCGGTAGGCTTGAAGCAGACCTTATGTCCCTTGGATAGGAGATCCTCATATGCTTCCTTGAACTGCGCTGCATTACTTACGACATGATAATCGGGAATCGTCATGATTCCGGTAGCCTTCACACTCTCATAGAACTTGCCTTTATCCATGATCATCTCCATTAGATCCAGATCGCGGCAGACCAGCACCTTCGTGCCGATGGCATCGAATAAGGAAGCATGCAGGGCGATGTCGAGCATATGCAGCCGGGGAATGAAAATATCGATCTCATTGCGGCGGCAGAAATCAACGCAGAACTCTACGTATTCAATGCCTTCCAGCGCCGGCTCGGTTCCCGCAACATCAGCACCTTGCAGCGACATATGGCGGATATCCGGGTGGGTGGCGAATATTTGAACCGGGATGCCGTCTTCATTGTTCCGGATGAGATTCATGTAATGAAAAGCCACGGAAAACCAGCGATTGAAATAAATATTTACCTTTTTCATTGTGGCCCAACTCCCAATGCTGTCAAATTATTATATATCGTTTGAACATATTGCATAATCTCATCCCCGGCAAATACACCCGATTGCTTCGTAAAAGGATACTCTAAGTTTACTAGACCCGCCTGCTGCTCGGCAAATATTTCTCCGTGGCAGGGGGCAATGGCGTAATCAGCCGCGGCAAGCAGGCTTTTGTCGAGCAGGGAATCACCCGAAGCGACCATAGGCTCCGAATGAACGGTGCGGCGGACATGAAGGATAGCGTCGCTTTTGTTCACAGCCTCCGGCACAATGTAGAGCTTGCGCCCCTGCAGCGATACCTTCCAGCCCAGGCCATCCAGCCGCGAAGCCATGCGGGTAATCTCATCCAGCGGCAGAGAATCACGGTGCACAACGAATGTATAGAACAGCTCGTCACAATAACGCTCGCTGATAATCCATTCTGCCCGTACTACAGAGCGGACTATACTTCCGGCTTCCTCGGCAGAAGCAGAACCGCGTTCCACCAGCCGTCCCACAGCCGCCCGCCATTCCTGGTCCACTACACCGTTCACGAGAATATTGCCTCCGTTGCTGGTAATGGCATAATCCGGAATAACAGTCTCCTGGAACAGGTTAATCCGCCGGTATTGTGCTACCGTGCGGGTAGTCACCGGCATGAAGATAATTTTCGCCGCAAGCTCTTTCAGCATATCCAGAGCCTGCTGCGAAATATACGAAACCGTCCTGCCGTCAATCACTTCAGCCGGTACCAGACCAGGGGCATCCCCGGGAACTCCGATAGCGTTAAGGGAGTAGATTAGCGTACGGTCCAGATCGCTGGCGTAGATCATTCACTCTCCCCTTTCAGCGGCTTAATGATTCCGCAGCAGGAATACGTCAGTCCCGGGAACACTTCTACAGGCACACCGCGGTCAGCGGCCAGCAGCAGAATATGCCGCAGGTTGGGATTGTCCATAGAATCGACGAGGATTTTCCAGGGGACTCTGCGCAGCAGCACACGGGTCGTCTCTCCAACCCCCGGCTTCACCAGATTGATATTATCAATACCAAAGGTCTCCTGAATACTGCGGATATCCGCCAGCCCCTGCCAGGTAATCTCCGGAGGATCCGCCTGCATCTCTTCAGCAAGCTTCAGCCCCTCCGCAGCTACCTCACGGAAATAAGGGGTCACAGCTTCCACGAACACATTAGACAAATCACTATCCAGCCATTCCTTATAGAATTTGGCACCATGGAACTCCTCCGGTCCGATCAGATCATCCCGCAGCACTGTGCGGCTCATCAGACCGGATACGGTAGAGTTCAGACAAGCGCTTGGAATCAGATAATCTTCTCTCGTGCCGAAGGTTCCCGAACAGTATCCGGGATCGGCAAGCACCGCCAGATCATCATTCAGCCTAATCCCATATTTATTATACATGCCCTCGCAGGCCTCGATCAGCACCTGGCGGATAGCTCCCTTGCCGGTCCAGCCGTCAATAAACTGTAGATCCGCATCACTTCCGTGCTGCTGCAGCATATATAGCACAGCGTTCTCATCGATACCTTTGCCGCGGATGATAGAGATGCTGTAATGCGGCAGATCCGCTGCATAGCGCTCCAGAATATACCGTTTGATCAGCACGCCTATCGGGGTACCTGCTCTGGCCAGTGAGACCAGCACCGTATTCGCCGTTCCCCGCTGAGCCACAATCATCTCGGATACAACAGCTACAGCAAGCGCCACCTTCCTCGCGGTATGCCGCAGCGTCTCATGGAACAATTCGATATACTGCTCCGTCGGCTGGTATTCTACAGGAAGCATCTCTGAATAGTGCACACCGGACTGGATCGCTTCCTCCCGTTCGGCTGTCCCCCGCTCCAGGGATACATTACTGAGATCCTTAAGCAGAAAAGTAACATCGGAAGCAGGGTAGCTGCCCAGTGGAACCGGAGGGGATATTCTTCTGTTCATAATCTCTTCGAATTCGATTCCCTTCATATCCGCGAGCCTCCAGTTTCAGGTTCAGAGGTTAGTACAATAAGATGCACCTTATTAGCGGCCAGCCTCTGCAAAATATCCGTCATCGGTTCAATCCGCTGCCGGGGCACGTCGCGCTCAAGCAGCACGAAGATATCGTCATACTGGCCGGGATCCACATTATAGATGAAATTCGTGATCTCAGTGTCACCAGCGGACGGATATGCAGCTGCGCTGTGCACGCCGTAATCCTCACGCCGCTCCGGATGGATCGGACTGCGGGTGGAGGACTGATAAGACACGCCTTCCCCCATCTCCGCCGCAATCCGCATCGGCAGATACATGAATTCGCCTACGCCCATCACCAGAGTGCGGGAGCCTTCCCGCAAGTCCCGGAGCTGCCCGGCCACCCGGCTGACGCCTTCATCAATCCGCTGGTTATCGGCTGAATCCAGACCAAAGCGGCCGCTGTATTTCAGATAGGGGGAGAGGTTCACAATACCCAGCGCATCCGCAGAGGTCACCTGCAGCCGCTCTAATCCATCCCGCACATATGTGGTAACGAGCTCCGCCAACGCTGCGGGCTCTTCGCCGCTTTCGGCCTGCGGCTTCAGCAGCGGTGTGCCTGTCACCTTAATACTGCCCTGCAGCAAGGATAAGGCTGTTATCCGGATGCCCAGCTCCTGCTCCAGATCACGGTAAGCCTGAATATTTGCGGCGCTCCGCCAATCGAGAAGCGAAGCCACTACATATTCCTGACGCGGGAATTTGGACTGGATATCGCGGATGGTATTAATCGCCGTATTGCCGGTCGTAATCTCATCATCCACCAGCACAATCGGCTCCGTTCCCGACAACAGCTTAGGATTCAGGGCATAACAGAGATGATCCACTGCATGGGAATGCTCCTCTTCGAAGGTGACCACCGATTCCAGTTCAGGAATATTCTCACGGGTCGTATGAATATATGACGCTCCGCCGGCAAACATGTTGTACATGCTGTGGCCCAGGGCGGTAGCGGTTTCGGCGAAGCCGATGAAGACGACAGGCTGAGGCAGAACCAGACGTGCATCAAGCAGATCATGATAGGCCTCTTCAGCGAATTCAGGATAAATCAGGCCATGAACTGCCTGGCTCATCAGCTTGTCCATAATGCTCCGGTCAGCACCATCAGCGCTCATCTCTAAGTACAAGAGCAGAGCAAGTGCCGCTCCGCTAAGCAGAGGTGTATAAGGACCTACAGGAATGTGTTTGCCAAGTACCTTGCTGACGAATAGAAAAGAGCGTTTCTTATTGATACGGGCGGCCATGGAGAATAAGGATTCCACGGGCATATGAAAGGGGTTGGAGGTTTCCGTTACCGTAACCTGCAGATTCTCGACGATATTAAACGTGTGTATATTCGTTCTCGGGTAGTAATCCGACAAAATGCTGTTGTTCATGTAACACCCCGTATATTTGAGATCGTAGTAAAATACGTCTAGCCCAGTTCAAATGCGGCTTAATTTCATTCATCTTGTTGTAATATTCGCTCTTGAACACTCCGCGGCTGCCATCATTGCTCTCCACAATACTTAAGGCGTCCACATATTCTTCATGCATTACTGTATACATCGCCTGCACGGGTCTAAGGTGGGAGGGGTGAATAATGGTTTTACCCACAATGCCGTTTTCCTTGTCCAAAATCACTTCACGGATCAGCCCGTCCATCGAGCTGGAAATGTACTGGTTACGCATCTCCCGTCCATGCTTGCCATAGGTATCTTCAAAAGGGGTCTCGCGAAGCTGAGGGCGGAGTACCCGGTGTCCTTTGCTGGCGAAGTATTCCCACACGGGTCCTGAGATGACATACCCTTCTTCTACACGGCCAAATATATTAATAATATCCGACATGCAGTCACGGATCGGGGTCAGATCATAAATGCTGATATCCGGACTGCGCCGCAGTCCGAACAGGCTGGAGAAATCCGTCGCGCCAATTCTTACATTAAGCACATATTCGCGGTATTGCCCCAGCAGATCACGGATCGCAAGCAGGCTGTCCAGCCGGCTCTCCCGGTAGATGATCGGAGCATTCTCCAGAATCGGCATTCCGTACAGCACAGGGGCTGAATAGGCGCGCGTATTATTGTAGTCGGCAATGGCCTCAAAAAACTCCACACCGTTCAGGACAGAAAACTTAGGAAATACAAAACCGGTCAGCATCGTTATTAAAGATCCCAGCCGGAAAATCAGATCCCGCAGCTGCTCCGGATTGCGTACACGGATGAACAGCAGCGGCAGACTGCCTCTGGGCTCCGGATCATTCTCGGCGTAAGCGGACAGGAAGGCGAGATGCCGTACAACGGATTCTTCAGCATAATCCACCTCACCATCCCCTATGGCATCCTCCAAATCTATAATTACCGTAACGAGCCCCGAGGCTCTGAGCTTAATAATATCTTCGGCAACACTGGACCTCGTAGCAGGCATATAAAGGGCAGCTCCGACGGCATAAGCCAGTAAATCCTTGCTGGTAGTATGATCAAATGAAACCGGCGGAACATGAAATAATGAAGTTTCCTGTTCTTGCGTAAGGTAATCGAAATATCTCAAGGCCCTTCCCCCTTAATGTTGTGCCAAGCACAAAACGAATAGCCTCTCCATATAGAGACAAGCAGAACCGGCTATGCCGTCCTCTCGGGGACGGCATCCGGCTTTCTCAAATACAAGCAAAGGCCATGCTATAACATATAACGATTACCCGGAAGCACGCCGGAGTCCACCCTTCCCGTGAACTCCCTGCTTCCTTTACAAATATGATGCTAATTCTATCCATCAGGGGAATTAAGCCTTGCGGTTTGCCTCTTTTTTGCGTTTACTAGAGCTGTACACAATGGTACCCACAAACACTACAATTAGAATGGTGAAGAACAATACATGCGGCATTTCATATCCGAACGCACCCGCAAGCATTTTACCCGCAATAAGTGCAATAAGCAGGAATGCTGTCTGTTCGAGTTCAGGGTATTTAGCAATCAGCTTGAGGAACACCTGTGCCACTCCGCGCATCATGAGCACGCCGAGAATACCGCCCAGGAACAGTACCCAAACTTTGTCGCTTAGGCCGAATGCAGCCACCACACTGTCAATACTGAAGGCAATGTCCATTAGTTCAACCAGGAGCACCGTCTTCCAGAAAGAGGTTCCCTTGTTCTCCGTCTCGCCTTCTTCTCCACCGCCGCCTTTGAATAGGCCTTTGTAAGCGATATAGAAGAGGTAGAGCGCACCAAGAACCTTAACCAGCGTGAATTTGATCAGGAAGGTACCCAGACCAATCGCCAGGAATCTGAATAAATAAGCGCCGAGTATCCCGTAAAACAGTGCCTTACGCTGCTGTTCCTTCGGCAAATGCTTAACCATTACCGCCAGCACGAGCGCGTTATCTGCGGAGAGCAGGCCCTCCAGCAGAATCAGGCTCCCGATGATCCCCCAGCTGACAGGATCGGAGAGCGTTCCTACAACATCACTCCATGAGAAGAAATGCCCATAATTCTCACTGATACTCCTAAAAAAATCACTGAACCAGTCCATTCCACCTGCGCCTCCGGTAAATTAAAATTATTTGCTGCCTGCTACCCAGCGCAGCCCCCAGCCATAAGCCTCATCCATCTCCTTATGACCGCTGAAATATTGCACAAGGCGTTCAATACTGAAGGTCTCGTTGCCTACATTCCGGATCATTGCGATGGCGCACATGCCCTTACGGTTGTTATGCTCGTCCAGATTAACGACAATATCCGGTCCTCCATCCTGCTTCAGGGTAACCACCCCATCTGCCTCGGACCAATTGGTAACGCCCTTGTAAATAAAAGAAAAAACTAAAATTCTTTCAATCTGTGCAACCTTACTTCCGTTTATACGCAGATTCTCGCCGGATGTTACGGAGCCGGTCCGGTCATCCCCATCCAGCATGATGTAAGGCGGCTGCTGCAGGTTGCCGAACGCATTGCCCAGTGCCTGCACAACTCCCTTGCTGCCGTTCTTCAGTTCATACAGGCAGGCAAGATCCAGATCCACGCCGCCCTTATTACGGCTGAACAGCCCTCCGCCCTGCTTCTGGTTCCAGTTCAGGTTGATTAAGAGCTCCCCAAGACCGGAGGCGGACTTCTTCAGATTAATGGAATCGCCTTTCTTCTTCAGCTCAATCTTCTTCAGATTGAGATTCAGCGCCGGGGCAGGGGCTTCCGTCTGCTTCGGTGCAGGCGGAGGAGGAATCACAATAGCTGGTCTGGCTTGCTCCACCCGCGGCGGCGGCACTTGAAGCTTCGTGGGCTCCGGCGGTGCCGCCGTCTTCACAGGCTGAGGTGCAGGCGGAGCAGGCTCATCCTCCACTTCTATGCCATAGTTGCCGCACAGCGCTTTGAGTCCGCCGGAGAAGCCTGCTACGATAGCACTGAATTTCCATTCTTCGCCGTATCTATATAATTCTCCTACCACAACAGCCGTTTCCACAGAGAAATGATTTCCCAGGTTACACCGCAGAATTTCCGCCCCCGTCGCCTGATCCAGGATCCGGCAGTGGGCCTCGCTCATCTGTCCGAACATTTGCTTGCGGTTCTCGCCATCATACAGGGTAAGGGTACAGGCAATTTTCGTGATACCAGCAGGAATCTTATCCAGTCCCACCTCGAACTGCTTAAGTCCTCCCGAAACTGCTCCCGGCACATCCTTATATCTGATATAAGGCGTAGACGGATTATTATAAAAAATCAGATCGTCGTCGCTATTCACTTTGCCTTGTGCCCCGAGGAGGAACGCAGAGGCATCAATATCCATGGAAGATGGAGCTTTCCACCCGATCTCAACAATAATATTGCGGATTCCCGGGTTTCCTTTGGTCAGGTCTGCTTTCTGCCCTTTAACTACTTCAGTACTCATTCTTACGCCACCTTTATAAATGGATAAGAGTGCAACTTATACACTTTTGTCTATAAAAAGGGCAGGATCGATGATGATCCCGCCTTTGAAGCTTTATTGTGCATCCAGTCCATAATTCTTACATAAAGCGCTTAGCCCGCCGGCAAAGCCGCTGCCGACCGCCTGGAATTTCCAATCCGTGCCATGGCGGTAGAATTCACAGAAGACAACGGCAGTCTCAGTGGAGAAATCCTCACCCAGATCAAACCGCAGAATCTCACGGTCACTGGAGGCATCCACAACGCGTACAAACGCGTTGGAGACTTGTCCGAAGTTCTGCACACGAGTTTCATAATCGTAGATTGTCACTGTAATCCCAATGCGCTGAATATTCGCCGGCACCAGGCTGAAGTCTACGAGAATCTGCTCATCGTCCCCGTCGCCTTCACCTGTACGGTTATCGCCTGTATGGGTTACGGAGCCTGTCCCGCCGCTTGGGTTGTTATAGAATACAAAGTCGTCTTCGCCTTTGGCTTTGCCGTCCTCATGCAGCAGAAATGCTGATGCATCCAGATCGAAATCCTTGCCGCCGCTATACTTGTTTGTATCCCAGCCAAGTCCTACAACTACCTTCGTCAGGCCCGGATTGGTCTTGGTAAGATCGATCCGCTGTCCTTTGGAAAGACTGATCGTCACTGGCAAAAACCTTCTTTCCTCAAAGATTTAATTCCCCGGAGTCAGCCGGGTCTTATTGCAGACCGTAATCACGGGTCAGTCCGGCGAGTCCGTCTTTGTAGCCGCTGCCGATCGCATTGAATTTCCATTCTGCGCCATTGCGGTACAGCTCGCCGACTACCACACCGGTTTCAACGGAGAAATCTTCCCCCAGGTCAAAACGGATCAATTCTTCACTGTTCGCATCATTCACGATACGTACATAAGAACGGGAGACTTGTCCAAAGTTCTGGCTTCTGGATTCTGCTTCATAGATTGTAATGGTGAACGCAATTTTATCAACATCCGCAGGAACATTGAGCAAATCTACCTGAACCTGCTCATCGTCTCCGTCGCCTTCACCTGTGCGGTTGTCGCCGGTGTGAACAACGGAAGCGTTCTCGTTCTGCTTATTGTTGAAGAAGATGAAGTTCGTTTCTTTATCCACTTTGCCGTTAGCATTCGTCAGGAATACAGACACGTCAAGGTCAAAATCCTTACCGCCATCGTATTTATTCGTATCCCATCCGAGGCCGACTGTAATTTTGGACAAGCCCGGATTAGTTTTGGTCAAATCGATTTTTTGTCCCTTGGATAAGTTAATAGCCATGAATAGAACCCTCTTTTCTCAAATTGGAATTAGATATAACGTTCAGCCAGTTGATTGATATGTGCTGCGTGCGCGCCTTCACCGATAGCTGCGAATTTCCACTCTTCACCATGACGGTAGAGCTCGCCGCAGATCAGTGCCGTGAAGCCTGTGTAATTGTCCGTCAGATTAAACTTGATCAGCTCGCCATTCCCTGCTGCATTAATAATCCGGATGTACGCCGATTTGATCATCCCGAAATCCTGCTTGCGGTTCACGGCGTCGTAGATGTTGACCACAACCAGAACCTTATGGACATCGGCAGGAATCGCCTTCAGATTCACCATAATCTGCTCGTCGTCCCCGTCTCCTTCACCCGTCAGGTTATCTCCCGAGTGAACCACGGAATTGTTCGCATTCTGTTTGTTGTGAAAGCAGACGAGGTTCAGCTTATTGGTCAGCTTGCCATTCTCATTCAGCAGCAAGGCTGAAGCATCGCAGTCTACATTCGCCTGTTTCTTGACACCAAAGAAGCCTCTTGCCGGTTCGGCAGGGTCCCAGCCCAGTCCTACGATAACGTTAGACAGTCCGGCATTCCCTTTGGTTAAATCGATCTTCTGACCTTTTACGAGATTGATTCCAGCCAACTTTACGTACCTCCGTTTCCAGTAGAAATCACTGCCTGTAAGTTCTTCTTGCGAGTGTTATATCAGTGATACGATGGAAAAACGCCTAAGTTTCATCCAATTTAGCGGATGCCTTCCGGCCCGCTGTTACAGGCTGAATTCGCTTGGGCTAAGTCCGAGCACACTGCAGATATTCCGTACAACCGCTTTCTCATGCTCATCGAAGTCGCCGTCAGCCGCACCGATCGCAGAGCATACGCCAACAATGACACGTCCGATTTCCGGTTTGCTGCTGAATTTCGCGATCGATTTCAGTGCTTCCTGCTTGCCGATTTCCGGTGAGAATTCGAAGTTACTCACATAGAAATTGAACTGGTTGATGACATCTCTCATGTCAAATACCTTCAATTCATTGCTGAGGTTCATATATCCGGCCATTTTGTTCTTCTCGGATTCCTCAATTTTGCCGTCAGCCGCAGCCACCAGTGCGCAGCCCGCAACTACCGCGTTCATAAAGTCTTTATTTTTAAACTTCTTCACTTGTTCTGTCAGTCCGGTTTTGGTAGTGTTCAGCCAATTTTTAAATGTGCTCATCGTATTCTCCTTCTATCATTCTGAATTATGACCAGTAGAAAAGGCTGTGCCGTACTATAAGCACCATATCCGCTTCTGCAGGAAATATAAGGATAAATTATTATGCGTAGCCCATAAATCCTTATACTTTAAAAAAAGATATCCCCGAGCCTCCTCCCCGCCGTTCCGGGCAGATATTCACTGATGGTTCCATGCCTAATTCTTGCTCTTCTAATATAACCGATTAAATGACAATATTCTACTTTGACAAAATCTCACAGTACCTTGGACAGGAATTCCTGGGTACGTTCATGTGACGGATTCCCGAATAACTGTTCGGGCGCACCCTGCTCCACAATAATCCCCTGCTCCATAAAGAGGACGCGGTCTCCCACTTCACGCGCAAAGCCCATCTCATGCGTGACTACGACCATGGTCATTCCTTCGCGGGCCAGATCCTTCATCACTGCCAGCACCTCGCCCACCATTTCGGGGTCAAGTGCAGAAGTCGGTTCATCAAACAGCATGATCTTCGGCTCCATCGCCAAAGCGCGCGCAATCGCTACACGCTGGGCTTGACCGCCTGAAAGCGAGGAAGGATACATCTCCGCCTTCTCGCTCAGTCCCACCTTTTGCAGCAGCTCCAGCGCTTTTTGACGGGCTTTGTCAGCCGGCCATTTGCGGACCTGCATCGGGGCCAGCATAATGTTCTCGATCACCTTTTTGTGCGGAAACAGATTGAACTGCTGAAACACCATGCCAACTTCTGTACGGATATCGTTAATCCTTGTGCTTTTGGCCATCAAGGAAGTGCCTTCAATAATAATATCGCCCTCCTGCGGCTGCTCCAGCAGATTGAGGCAGCGCAGAAAGGTCGATTTGCCCGAACCCGAAGGCCCGATCACCACCACAACCTCCCGGCTGTGAATATCGACGCTGATGTCGGACAGTACCTTATGGGCACCGAAGGATTTATGCAGATGCTTGACTGAGATAATAGGCTCCATATAGGGTTACACCTTCCGTTCGATATAATTAAGCAGCTTGCTGAGGGAATAGGTCAGGATGAAATAGATCAGTGCTGCGGTCAAATAAGGCTCCCAGATCCGCAGATACTGGCCCTTCATGGTGTTGCTCCAATACATAATCTCAGGTGCGGCAATAAGTGCCAGCAGCGAGGAATCCTTAACGAGGACGATGAATTCATTCCCGAACGCCGGAACCATCCGTTTGATCGCCTGAGGCAGAATAATGAAACGCATCGCCTGTAATTTGGTCATCCCGAGTGACAGGGCAGCTTCCCGTTGTCCGGGATCAATCGACTGGATACCCGCGCGGAAGATTTCGGCGGAATACGCCGCGGAATTGAGCGAAAGCGCCACAAATGCGCTCATCAGCGCATAGGTTTTACCATAGAATAACGGAATCAGCCCGAAATGGACGATCAGGATCTGCACATACAGCGGTGTTCCGCGGAAGATGTTGATATAGGCATGAAACGGCCAGCGGAAATACCACTTGGGCGCCATTTTGCCGAATCCGATAACCAGTCCCAGAATGGAGCCGCACAGGATCGATACCAGCGATACGCCTATGGTGAACAAAGTCCCTTTAAGTAAAACCGGTAAATAATGTACGATGATGTCAAATCTGAAATCCATAGAACTCTTCCCTTCTCTTCTGCTTATAGCTTTCTCTATGTTTCTCTTGTGTTTCAAAAAAAGAAGCATGCGCAATAGCAATCATTACGCATGCTTAATTGTTACTCCGCTTACTCTGCGCTCAAAAGCGTCTTAGTGTCCGGCTCTTCACCGAACCACTCTTTGTAGATCTCCGCATATTTGCCGTTCTCGATAATCGTCTTGATCGCCGGGTCCAGCTTGGCTTTCCATTCGCTGCCCTTAGGATACAGGATGCCGTAATATTCGGAACCGAAGTTCTCCTTGTCGATAATACCGACCAGCTTCTCATTCGGATTGTTCTTAATGTATTCGTTCACGATGGCGATATCCGCAACCACTGCATCCGCTCCGCCGCCGTTCAGCTCCATCAGGGCTACCGCATTGCTGTCAAAGCGCTTCAGATTGCCGTTGTCGATCCCCATAATGCCGCTCATCAGATCATCCGCAGTTGTTGCTGCCTGAACGGCAACTTTCTTATCCTTCAAATCAAGGGCAGACTTGATATCGCTGCCTTCCTTGACCATGATCATGTTCGTTGATTCGAAGTAAGGAATGGAATAGTCATAGGTTTCTTTACGCTCATCAGTAATGGATACCGACGACAGGCCCGCCTGATATTCAGTGCCTTGCTGAACACTGGTCAGCATCGTATCCCAGCCTGTATTTGTCACGGTGTAATCAATACCCGCTTCTTCCATAACCGCCTTAATGAAATCAATGTCAAAACCCTTGATAGTATCTGTATCCATATACTCCATAGGTGCATAACTGGCATCGCTGGCGAACTTGATGCTCTCTCCTGCCGCATCGCCGCTGCCTGCGTTATTGTTCGAACCACAGCCGACCATTGCCAAAACCAGTAATGCCACCATACCTGACATAGCCCATTTTTTTCTGATTCCCATGCTCCAATCCCCCTACTTATTTATAAAATAACTTAAAAAGATTTTATCAGATTAAAGCAGTGGTGACAATTAACTTTTCCTCGATATGTTATATAACATGACATAATATCGTAGTATTGTAACATTTTCAGCCGCTAATCTTAGAATTCAGGTCTATCTTCATATAAAAAGCAGCCAGGAGGCTGTCCGGAGAGTCATATCCCCGGCAGCGTCCTGGCTGCTCACTATTGTAATCTGTTATTTAATTCATTCATTTACAATCAGAATGTCAAATCCCCGTCATACGAAGCAATCAGCCGGTACAGCTCCGGACGGCGGTCGCGGAAGATCCCCCACTCGATCCTGCCAACTTCAAGCGCATCGAGATCAAACTCACTGACCAGTACCGTCTGCTCATCACGTCCGGCTTCGGCAATCTTGTTGCCCTGCGGGCCGGCAATGAACGATGAGCCGTAGAAGTTAATGCTGGAATCCTCGTCAATCTCCTCACCGATCCGGTTGGAGGCCACGACAGGAATCAGGTTAGCGGCCGCATGGCCCAGCATGCAGGTCTGCCAGTGATCCTTGGAATCGATCGATCCGTCCTGCGGCTCCGAGCCGATAGCTGTAGGATAGAACAGAATCTCCGCACCCATCAGACTCATTACCCGCGCTGCTTCCGGATACCACTGATCCCAGCAGACGCCGACGCCGATTTTGGCATACCGGGTATTCCACACCTTAAAGCCGGTATCGCCCGGGTTGAAGTAGAACTTCTCTTCATAGCCGGGGCCGTCAGGAATATGACTCTTGCGGTACTTGCCCATCACCGTTCCATCAGCATCAATCACGGCCAGCGAGTTATAACGCGCGTAGTTCTTTTTCTCATAAAAGCTGATCGGCAGCACCACTTCGAGTTCTTTGGCTATCGCCTTGAAATGGTTCACAGCCTTGTTGTGCTCAAGCTCGGTGGCATAGGCGTAGTAATCGGATTTCTCCTTCTGGCAGAAATACGGTGTCTCAAACAGCTCCTGCAGCAGAATAATCTGTGCGCCCTGGGCTGCCGCTTCTCTGACCAGTGTCTCGGCCTTGCGGATATTCTCATCAATGTCGCCGGAACAGCTCATTTGTGTTGCGGCTACTTTTACTTTTCTCACGGTTATTCCTCCTTATTTGAAGCTACGATTTCACCGCAGGCATCTGCTGGGTGGTGCAGTGTACGTTCCCGCCTTCACCGATTACAGCCATTCCGTTCACTGTGCGGATTCTGCGGCCTTGGAACAGCCCGGCAAGCGTCTCTTCGGCAAGCTTGTCTGTCTCTGCCGCCGTACCGCCGAATACCGGCAGGATAATCCCGCCGTTCACGAAATAGAAATTCAGATAGCTCAGGGTCAACCGGCTGTCTTCATAATCCACACGGGGCGGCTGCTGAATGCGGATAATCTCCAGCTTCCGGCCCTTGGCATCAACAGCCTGCTCCAGAATACGCAGGTTCTCCTCCGAAATGGCATAATTCTCATCCTCCGGGTCCCCGCAGACCTGGATGACCACCTTGCCCGGCGCAGCGAAGCACGCGATGTTATCGACATGACCGTCCGTCTCGTCTCCGCTGAGGCCGCGCTTCAGCCAGATGATCGACTCAGTCCCGGTATATCGCTTCACTAAGCCGGCAATCTCTTCCCGGTCCAGCTCCGGATTGCGGTTCGTGTTCAGCAGGCATTCTTCGGTGGTCAGCAGTGTTCCTTCGCCATCGGTATGAATCGAGCCGCCTTCCATGACAAGCGGTGCATCGAAGCTGCTGATCTCCAGCTGCTCCAGAATTTGCGGAGCTACCTTATCGTCAAGGTCCCATGGCGAATATTTGCCGCCCCAGGCATTGAACTTCCAGTTCACACCGGCCAGCTTGCCTTCATTATTCACCACAAAGGTCGGTCCGTTATCGCGCAGCCAGGCATCGTTGTGCTTGATAGGCAGCAGCGTCACATTAGCTCCAAGTCCGAGCTGTTCTACTGTCTCCATATCACCCGGATTAACCACCACGGTCACCGGCTCGAATTCGGCAATCGCCTTAATAATCTCGGCATAACCTGCACTTACCGCCGCATGGTTATCTGGATAGACCATAGAGTCCTGCACCGGCCAGGAGATGAAGGTCCGTTCATGCCGGGCCCATTCCGCCGGCATTGTATAGTTTAAATCTTTGGGATACGTCATTTAGTTACCTCTGCCGTTTATATTTGAAGCTGCCCTGTTAGCCGCAAGCTCCTCACCCATCATACAATAATATGCCTGTGCGCTCAATTGCCGCACAGCAATAATCCCCCTGGAAATATCCAGAGGGATTAGTGTTATACAGCTATTTTACAGTGTAATATGCTTAATGACATTGCCGGCGAAATCCTTGATGCTGAATTCACCCTTGTCCAGAATACCGTAAGAATTCGGATTGTTCTCTTTGGGCAGGGAGATTGATCCGGGGTTAAGCACAACAATGCCTTCCTTCACATCCGCCACCGGGAGATGAGTATGTCCTTGGATGAACACATCCTGCGGGGACAGCGCCGGCAAGTTATCGATGCTGAATCCATGCCCGTGCGTGGCATAAATCTTCCGGCCCTCGTGGAGAATCAGCACATAGTCGCCCATCATCGGAAACTGCAGCAGCATCTGGTCTACCTCGGCATCACAGTTACCTCGTACGGCAACTAGCGATTTACCGTAAGCATTCAGCTTGTCAGCGACCCCCTGGGGATTGTAACCCTCCGGCAACGGATTTCTCGGCCCGTGATACAGGAAGTCTCCCAGTATAACCAGCGTGTGCGGCTGCTCCTCCTCTGCCTTGGCCAACGCCTGCTCCAGCCAGTGCAGGGACCCGTGTATATCGGAAATAAACATCAGTTTCATCTTATTCTTCCTCTCCGTTATATTGCTTGATTTATGATTCCCAAGTATGGCTTCAGTTTCAGTCTGCGCTACGGTGAATTTTCTGGAACCCCGGCCGCTGCTACCACAGGAATTCTTAGACTCACCCACTGTCAGTAGTGGAATCCTGCACGAAATACAACATTCCCCGCATAATCCCAGCCCTAATCCCATAATTGTTGTAAGTAATACAGCAACTCTCCTTCTCCAGGCGGGTTTGCGGGACAATTGCTGTATTTCATACAACAATCCTCCCAAACACCCCGGTATCGCCCAATCAAAGCTGCAATACGTACAACAATTATGCCTGTGCAATGTGAACTTAAGAATCCCGGGTTCCAGCGATTCACCTATGTATGTCAGCCACATGCCTCATGCATCCATTGTAAACGCCACCGCCGGGTTAACGCAAAGCAAGACGCCCCGGGAGGGCGTCCTGCTATTAACTTTGCTTACTCAGTCTATCTTACAGCTTCTCATGGCAGGTTGGACGAGCCCATCAGGAAGCGGTCCACTTCACGGGCGGCCTGACGGCCTTCGTTAATGGCCCAGACCACAAGACTCTGGCCGCGCCGCATGTCGCCGGCCGTGAAAACACCCGCAACACTTGTTGCCTGTGCGCCGAATTCAGCCTTAACGTTGGAACGCTCGTCGCGCTCTACGCCGAGTTGCCCAAGCACAGTTTCTTCGGGTCCGGTGAAGCCCAGCGCCAGCAGCACAAGCTGCGCCCGGATAACCTCTTCACTGCCCGGAACTTCAACAGGCACCATCCGCCCGTCCTCTGTGCGCTTCCATTCAATGCGCACGGTGTGCAGCTCCTGCACATGTCCGTGCTCATCGCCGGCGAAGCGCTTGGTGTTCACCAGATAGCGGCGCGGATCTTCTTCATATAGGGAAGCGGCCTCCTGCTGCCCGTAGTCCACCTTAAGCACCTTCGGCCATTCCGGCCAAGGATTGCCCGGTTGACGGGTGAGCGGCGACTGTGGCATAATCTCCAGCTGGATGACACTTCGACAACCATGGCGGATAGAGGTAGCTACACAGTCTGTACCTGTATCACCTCCGCCGATAACAACAACATCCTTGCCCGCCGCTGACAGATATTCACCGTCAGCCAGCCCGGAATCCAGCAGGCTCTTCGTATTCAGTGTAAGGAACTCCATCGCCTGATGGATACCCCGCAGCTCCCGGCCTTCCAGCGGAAGCTCCCGTGCCTTAGTGGATCCGCCGCAGAGAACTACGGCATCATGCTCCTCCTGCAGCTGTGCCGCAGGGATATCCCGGCCGATCTCGGTCCGGGTTACGAAGGTAATCCCTTCCGCGGTCAGCAGATCCACCCGGCGCTGAACCTTCTTCTTATCCAGCTTCATGTTCGGAATGCCGTAGGTCAGCAGACCGCCGATCCGGTCAGCCCGCTCATATACCGTCACCGTGTGTCCTGCCTTGTTAAGCTGTGCTGCACACGCAAGCCCTGCAGGTCCGGAACCGACGACTGCAACCTTTTTACCCGTACGGGTTAACGGCGGCTCAGGTACAATCCAGCCTTCGGCAAAGCCTCTATCTACAATCGACTTCTCAATGGACTTAATCGTTACCGGATCGCCGTTCTTCCCGACGGTACATGCCCCTTCACAAGGCGAAGGACAGACGCGTCCTGTAAATTCAGGGAAATTGTTAGTCTTATGCAGCCGTTTCAGCGCAACCTGCCAATTACCGCGGTATACCATGTCGTTCCATTCCGGAATAAGGTTATGCAGCGGGCAGCCGCTGGCCATTCCGCTCAGCAGACGTCCTACATGACAGAACGGTGTTCCGCAATCCATGCAGCGGGCACCTTGCTCCCGCAGCTGTTCATCCTCCAGCGGTACCGAAAATTCATTCCAGTTCTTAATCCGTTCCAAAGGCTCGCATTCAGCAGGCGTACGCCGCTGATATTCTAAAAATCCGGTTGCTTTACCCATTCCTGTCTCCTCCGAGTCTCTCTGATTGGCCGCCGAAATTGTAAAAAGCGGCATTCATGCCCACATTCGGCTCCAAAAAGAAACAAACTCTTCTGTCGCCGGGCTGTCATTCTGTCACTGTAAAGCAGCGAAGCAAGAGGCTGCGCCGGGGTAAGAAACCGCCCCGGTACAGGCCCTTGCACAGTTTGATTAAGGGGAATAAATGCCTTCATATTATCATCTATCCGCTAAGCGCGAACATGAGCAATGTCACCTTTTACAGCAAACGGCACAGACCCGGAACTCAGGCTGCATCTTTCCCCTTGAGAATATTGTAGGCGGAGCTGAATACCCCGAACAGAATACCCGTTACAGGAAACACGATCCAGTTGATATGCCACTGATCGTATACAAAACCGCTGACCAGAAAAACGCAGGTAACCAGCGGCCAGACTATGGAGGCAACCGCACCGATCACCCGGTCCTCCTCCTTCTTTTCTTTACTGAAATCCCCGGTCTTCAGCAGCATCTGATACGCTCCCCGGATATTCCCGTAATAGACAAAGAGGAAAACAGCCACAGCCACAACAGCCAGCAGAACCACAACCCCGTAAGAGGAGCCTGCGTCCCCAAAAGCAGAACCTACAAAAATAGCAACCGGCGACAATACGCACAGGCTGACTCCCATGATAAGCGACAGCATATAGGTTGCGGCAAAAGCGGACTGCTTCCGCTCAACCTCAGCCTGCAGATGGTAAGGCAAACTGAATCCGGACTCCATATATTTATACTTCTCCATTCGCATGCCGCTGTAGATAAACATCGCAATGGCAGGAACGAGCAGAATCAAGAGGAAGGCTACTCCAATCATGCTCATGGCATCCTCCGAAAAGGCAGATCTCATAAACCCGTTCTCCCCAAGAATCGCAAGCAGAATGAGCAGGCCGGCGCCCACCATAATCAGCCCCACGCCCAACCCTATAAGCAGCCCGGATCTCCTTTTGGCAGCAATGAATTCCTCTGTCTCCAGCTCAGTAAGCACCGGAAGCATCTCTTCCTTACGGACCTCCCCGATGCCCAGCTCGCTGATCAGCTCATCAATGTTGCCGAATTCGGAAATGACGATGCCCACCGCCTCATTCTCCGACTTCCCGTCATTCTTCAGTTCATGATACTTCTCCTCCATGTTGCCAAGCAGTTCCTGCTTCAGCTTATACATCTGTTCCGTTCTGGGGAGAGAAGCGAACATATTGTTCAGATAACCTATAATTGTATCCAAGTTCATCACAGCTCCTTTATGAATTTGTTGATGACTTCTTGCGTAACTTGCCATTCCGCACATTTGGCGTGGTAATAGGCCAGACCCTGCGGGGTGATACGGTAATAAGTACGCCTTTTCCCGAAAGTCTCATCCAGATAGAATGAGTCAATGTATCCGTTCTTCTCCAGCCGGGCGAATGCGGAATAGAGCGTAGTTTCCTTCATAATGTATTTCTCTTCCGAAAGCTTCCGTATATTCTTGGAAATCTCATAGCCATAAGACTCCCCGTCCAGAAGCATGTAGAGGATCATCGTATCGTTGTATCCCCGGATAACGTCACTGCTGATCAATTGCCTGCCTCCTATACTTCATCTGTCGTAGTAATTAGGTTCATTGTAGCATAATTACTACGACAGATGAAGTAGTTTTTATTCCGGTAACAAATTTATTAAAAAACGCAAAAGAGCAGGCTGCCCGGGCAGCCTGCTCAGTGTTTCCGGTGTACTTACAGTACAGCCAGTACGATCATTCCAATCCCTTTTGCCGCTAAGATTCCGCTCTCCAGCTGTCCCACATGGTCTTCGCCGAACAGAACCGTCCATTCCCCCAGCAAGGGCAGTTCAAGAACGGCTCCATCCGGATCAGCGTTGTACAGGACGTAAAGATGCTGTGCGGAATCTCCGCCGGCATGATTTCTTAGCGAGAAGGCAACCGAATGCGCCGGAGCCTCCTCGAAGACCAGACAGTCACGGATTTCATCGGCGGTCCGCAGCCGGAAAGCGGGACGGGCCGCGCGCAGCGCAATCAGCCGCTTCATATATTCTACAGACTCCGCGTGTTGTGCACAGCGCTCCCAGTCCAGCCAGTTGTATTCCACAGGCGATTTATAGCTGTTCTCCAGCCCGTCTTTGGTCCGCATGAACTCCTGGCCGGCATGGATGAAGGGAATTCCCTGGCTGGTCAGGATCATTGCTGAGGCCAAATGGTGCATGGCGCGGCGCTGTTCATCAGCTATTCCTCCGGTAGACAGCAGAAGCTTATCCCACAACGTATGATTGTCATGACATTCCACATAGTTGACACTTTGCTGCGGCTCCTGGGCGAATTGTCCAAGACCTGGACCGTAATAGATGCCTCCGGCAATACCGGCCTTCACATTCCGTTCAAAGCCGATACCGCCGCTAATGAAGCCTTTCTGATCATGCAGAAAAATATTGCCTTTGACCGCATCGCGGTAACCGTCATTGAAATGTCCGATGCCCGGCAGCTCATTGGCATGGCGCTGGTTGGCGCGGAGATCCTCTGCCAGCTCCGTATCCATCACCCAGCCTTCGCCTATGGTCAGCAGGGAAGGATCCAGCTCATCCAGACGGCGGCGAATTTCTCTCATTGTGCCGACATCAAGCAATCCCATCAGATCGAAGCGGAAGCCGTCGATATGATATTCCTCAGCCCAGTATAGTACCGACTCCACGATGAAACGCGACATCATCAACCGTTCAGAAGCGGTGTCATTGCCGCAGCCGGATCCGTTGGACAGTCTGCCGTCCGGTTTGTAGCGCAGATAATATCCCGGAACCAGCTTGGTAAAGTTCACCCGGAAGCCGTCATACACATGATTGTAGACAACATCCATAATGACGCGCAGACCCCGGTCATGCAGCGCCTGTATCATAGTCTTCAGCTCCTTGATGCGCAGACCCGGCACATACGGGTCTGTAGCATAGGAGCCTTCAGGCACATTATAGTTCTTGGGATCGTATCCCCAATTATAATGCGGCTGATCCAGCCGGGTTTCATCCACGCTCTCCGTAGCATAATCGTAGACAGGCAGCAGCTGCACATGAGTCACTCCAAGTGCTGCAATATGATCGAGCCCGGTCGGTATCCCTTCAGGGCCGCGTGTTCCGGCTTCGGCAAGCCCTAAATATTGTCCTTTATGAGTTATCCCGCTGACAGGATGCATCGACAGGTCGCGCAGATGAAGCTCATAGATAACGGCATCAACCGGGTCCTCCAGAGGCGGTTTATCCTGTGTCCAATGCTCAGGATCTGTCTTAGTCATATCAAGAACCGCACCCCTGTCTCCATTCACACCGACAGCACGGGCGTAGGGATCCGCTGCTTCATTCCACAAATCCCCCAGCCGCACACGGTAGGTGTAGAATTTCCCTTCCAGATCACCGGGAACGGTGATTCTCCAGGTTCCCCGGATATCCCGGATCATCGGAATATGCTGTCCGGCTGCGTCCTGCCATGACTCATAGAGCACAAGCTCTGCTTCCTGGGCGGTTGGCGCCCACAGACAGAACGCCGAGCCGGTGACCGAATAATTCAAGCCAAGATCGTTTCCGTCGTAGCTGAACAGTTCATCAAATTCCCGGTCAAACACGGATATACCGCTGGTAGCCGCCGGATCCCCATAATAGATTGGTTCCTTCATTTCCTTTTGTACGGACAAGGCCCCCGCCTCCTTTACCCTTTATTAAAATATACGCCTGCATATACAGTGAGTTACACTAAATCCATTCTTCATAAATGGAATTTTATCCTAGTCCTGCGTTTTGTGCAAACGTTTGTATTATGTAGTGCCGGAAAGCCGGACCTCTCTGCTGTCCCGTTGTGAGTTTCAGCCTGTCAGGTTAGCTTATCCTTATGCAATTAAGGTGCTTCAGAGGCTTCCGCTATATTAAGCGCTACCATCGTAAGAATTGCCTGATTCGCCGCGTAAGAAATCCGCCGTTCTCGGCCGGGGGTATACCCGCGGCCCGGATGCCGTATTCCATTGTCATGGACAACCAGCGTGCATGTTCCATCAGCGTTATCCTCATAACCGGTTCCAAGCACCCAATGATAATCATAGATATAACTTCCCCTCCAGCGGAGGCTGAACCATTTATCGAACTTCAAGGCTACAGGCCGCGCAGCATCGATCTCGGCTTTGTATCTCCCGATATCATTAAATACCGATACCGTAAGCAGCCTGGAGCTTCCCGCGCCGCGCGGAGCAGCATGGATGATATAATCCCGGAGGCCTCTGGTGAAGCCCCGTACGCTCATTCCCCAGGGTGTTCCGCCATGATGGGTGTATATGTAATTGATATGTGCTGCTTTGGAATCAAAATGTCCGGCCCCCGGAATAAACAGCCTGCCCATACGCGTGTGCCAATATTCCATGAGCGCGGCCATAGTTGCCGGACCGCAGGCCGAGGCGGGAGAGGCCACCCCCTCTTCCCACTGCGTATACGGTTCCGCCTTCAACTGCCGGCCGGACGGCTGCCCGCTCATAGGGATACCCTATTCCGGCAATGCTGCAAGACACGTTCAATATCCGTGGTCAGAAACGGCTTGCTGACAAAGTCATCCATGCCGACCGCGTGGCAGCGTTCCCTGTCCTCGTCTCTCGCATAGGCTGTCACTGCCGCAATATAAGGCTGATGATTCCGGGGAGCCTGCTGACGGATTCTGGCCGTTGCCGTCAGCCCGCTCATCACCGGCATTTGCACATCCATAAATACCAGATCATACGGCTCGCGGAGCACAGCCTGCAGCGCCCCGCTGCCATTATCTACGAGGTCAGCGGCATACCCCCTTGTGCGGAGCATGGTCAGCAGCAGCTTCTGATTGACCGGATGGTCCTCCGCGATCAGTATACGCAAAGGTCCAAATTTGGCGGCAGGCAGCATTCCTTGAGCAGGCAGCGTCAGTTCCTTGCCAGCAGCCTCCTGCTCAAGGCCTGTTCCGGCCCATTCTCCCTGTTCTGCTGAGAGATCCGTTACAGATACAGGCTCAGCGGAATCTGCTGTTTCCCCGCCTCCTCCATCAGGATCGATATCAATATCTATAGGCAGGGTGAAATAGAAATTCGAGCCTTCCCCTTCTACACTTTCCACTCCGATGGCTCCGCCCATCAGCTCAACCAGCCGTTTGCAGATCGCGAGCCCCAGTCCGGTTCCCCCGTATTTGCGGTTGATCGACGGATGAAGCTGGGAGAAGGACTGGAACAACAGCGGCTGTTTCTCCGGCGGAATTCCGATACCTGTATCCAGCACACTGAATTTCAATGTCAGCTTCCTGCGGTCCCGGCAGTATTCCGTACCGAGACGGATAGAGACATGCCCCTTCTCCGTGAATTTGACCGCATTGCTGACGAGGTTCACCAGCACCTGGCGCAGACGGGCCGCATCGCCCATAATCAGCTCGGGCACATCAGGCGCATTATGGCAGGACAGCTCGATGTCCTTCTCCCGGGCTTTGGGCGTGAACAGCTCCGTTACGCTTTCCAGCAGTCCTTCCAGGCTGACCGGTTCATGAGTAAGCGTCATTTTACCGGCTTCTATTTTGCTGAAATCCAGAATTTCATTAAGAATATATAACAGGGACGCGCTGCTGGCGCTAATGATCTCGGCATATCCCCGCTGCTCCTCGTCAAGCTCCGTCTCTGTGAGCAGATCCGTCATTCCCATAATTCCGTTCATCGGCGTCCGCAGTTCATGGCTCATGATAGCGAGAAATTCCGATTTGGCCTGGTCTGCTTTCTCTGCCAGTTCCTTCGCTCTAATAATCTCCTTCTCATCAGTAATGTCACGGAAGACAACAACAGCTCCCTTGCGCTCACCCTTGTCAAACAGAGGAGTAACCTGATATTCGGCCAGAAAGCTGGAGCCATCCTTGCGCCACAGCACCGCATCTTTGCTCTGATGAGATTCCCCTGCCCGCACCGCCCGCATCAGCGGCGATTCCTCCGGCCGGTAATGAATGCCGTCAAGCGCTGTCTGTTGGAGGTGGTCCAGGTAAGAATGGCCTGTGATCTCTCCATATTCAAAGCCCAGCATCTGTGCCCCGGCAGGATTAATAAAGGTTACTTTCCCCTCAGTATCCAGACCGAATATCCCTTCGGAGACCGCGTTCAGGATCAACGTGTAATCATTACCCAGCTTCTCAATCTGTTCTGTATAACGGATACGTTCCGTAATGTCACGGGAAATCCCATACACGCCTACAACCTGCTTGTCCACAATAATAGGAATATTGGTCGTGTTAATCTCCACCAGATGGCCATCCTTATGAATCAGTGTAAGATCATAGCTCTGGGGTTTACCTTGGGTAGCCAGAGTGAAATGATGCAGTGTCTTCCCGACATCCTTGTCCGCCACAAGCGGTCCGAAATAATTACCCAGCAGTTCGTCCAGGGAGTACCCGCTCAGCTCCTCCAAATTGGGATTGGCCGTGAGATATTCACCCTGCAGATTCATGGAATATACCGCTGAAGGATTATACTCGAACAAAGATTTGTAGCGCTGCTCGCTTTCCTGCAGTTTCGAGTCGAACTCTTTACGTTCTGTAATGTTCCGGCCGACGGCAATAATCTCAACTGCCTGACCCTGCTCATCAAAAATATAACGGCTGTTCGTCTCAAACCAGATGTAGCTGCCGTTCTTATGGCGGTAGCGGTAGGAGACCGGCTGAATATACCCGGAGAGCTCGCTTTCGGCCATGATGTCTCTCATCATATCCAGATCATCCGGATGCAAATAATGATAGGCGCTGGTGCCGATCATCTCTTCCGGCTCATAGCCGAGCAATGAACGGCTGGCCGGAGAGCAATACAGGAAGACGCTGTCTTTAATGGCATGGCGGGAAATTAGGTCGAGCGAATTCTCCGACATCAGGCGGAAATTGCGTTCGCTCTCCCGCAGCAGCCGCTCCATTTCCATACGCTCGGTAATATCCTGCATCATGCCGATAAGCTGAACCGGCTGGCCGCCCGGTCCGAAGGTTACATCCCATTGGATATGGACCGTGAGAATATCGCCTTTGGGCAGAATCAGCCGGTAAGCCGTGTCTCCGGACTCTCCCCTGATTACTGCACGCTGTACAGCTGCCTGCAAGAGAGTGAGATCCTCCGGATGGACCAGAGCCAGAAAGGCTTCATAATCCACATTGTCGGCCCCGACGGCATTCTGCAGAATACGCCGCAATTCTTCCGAGAATGACAGTTTGCCCTTAGTTAAATCCCAGCCCCACGAACCTATTTTGGCAACCCGCTGGGCAGTGGCGAGCGCTTCCTCGCTCTGCTTACGCCGGGTCACATTACGCCCGATTCCCATAATTCGTGTAATTTCGCCGTTCTCATCGCGGATTTCATGAAAAGACATCTCAAACCATAAATAATGCCCTTCCTTGTGACGCAACCGGCGGCTGTAAGTATCATTCTGCAACAGGCCGTTGGAGCTGTTGATCCCGTCAATATCGTCCGGATGATAGAAATCCGCCCGGTTTCTTCCGATCATCTCCTCCGGCTGATATCCGATCTGCGGGAAGGAGGAGGGGGAAATAAAGCTTAACGTCCCGTCCGGCAGTGAGAAGGAGATCATGCTCTGATCATCTTTTATAAATAAATTGTACAGATCGCGGCTGTCTACTGTCAGCTGGTCAGCAATCTTGCGGTCCGTAACATCCTGTGCGTATACAATAATATTCCGGTCTAACTGCCCTGCTTCTGCCTGAACAAACGTCAGGGAGAGCCAGAACGGTCGTCCGCCGTGGCCCGGGAACCGCTGCTCTTTCACAAGCGGCTGCCCCTGTGTCTGCGACAGCCCGTTCATAATTTCAGGTAAAGAGAATCCCCGCTGCTCTTCCGGCCTGATCCGGCCTGCCCCGAATAAAGCACCTGCGAGAAACTCCTGTTCACTGCAGCCAAGCATCGTGCAAAAAGCAGGGTTAACCATGACCCAGCGGTCTCCTTCAGAAGACAGCACAGCCATCCCCACTGGAGACATCAGGAATGCTTGATCCAGAATGATTCTATTCTCTGCCAAGTTATCCATTAAACAAGGCCTCCTTCATCTCGAGCCGGCGCTTCTGCAGACTCTCTGTTGTCGTTCGCTAGTACTTCTATATCACACAGTATACGATAAGACTACCAAGGAATGAAACGGACAGCCCCCTTTGGATAGAGAAAATTTAAATTGTAAATATTGACTATTTTAGAAGTACGCTCTATATTAAAAGGTAATTATATATCCGTGACTCGTTACGCTGGAAGCACCCGTAATAGAGGCCAATTGGCCTTTACTGCGGGTGCTTTTTTTGTCGTGCTACCCGGGACACGGAAACAAGAGGAGGATTATTTATGAGGAATCTGTGCAGGACTACTGCCCTATCGCTGCTCTCCCTGCTGATTACCCTGGCCACCCTGTCCGGGTCTGCTTCTGCATCTCCAACAGTGTTAACAGCATCGGTCCAGGCGTCTTTTGATCTGACGGCGGCAGCGGCAGACAGTACCGCCCGCGCCCGTCTGAAGAACCAATACAGCGAGTTAGCTCTCCTGTCAGCCCAATATGACAGCCGGGAGGCACAGATTAGAGCGCTTCATGATCAGAATGCAGAGGCGCTGATTGTTGTCCGGGAGGCCATCAAGAATATCGACCAGGCTTCCATAACCCGGCTGACCGCAGCTGTCAGCAGCACCAAGGAACGCTACCAGCCGCTGTTCGACCAATACAGTGCGCTGAACAAACGCATTTCCCTGCTCAAAGGACTGAAGGACAAGACGCTGAATTCCGTACTTAAGGCTCAATCGGAGGCTATGAAGCTCCTTGTACAGCTGGCCCGCCAGGAGATACGCGACAAGGAGGCTCTGCTCAAAGCCGCCAAGGATACCCGTACCAAGCGGATTGCTGCCGCCCGCAAGAGCCTGGCCGGAATCGACAGCGCGCAAATCTCAATGAAATCCCAGAAGAGTGCAGCCTCCGCATTGAACAAACGGCTTGCCGCAGACTGGAGCGATTTCAAAGCAGCGGTCCGCAAGCAGAACTCCGTCCTTGCCGGCCAATCCCTATCCTCAATGGTCTCCGGCTACCAGCAAATTGCGGCCAGCAAGCTGAAGGTTATCGAGCTGGAGCAGAAGATCGCTTCCATTATCACCGCCACCCGTAAGCAAATCGGCACTTGACCCCTGCCGGCCCTGTATCTTCCGCCCGTACGGACGCATATGGTAGTTAAGGATACCATCATCATGCGGCGGGAGGAGGAATTCACTATGCGTATCTGCATTATTGCACCGGAACAGTTCCCGGTTCCAGGGGACGGCTCTGTAGAGATCTGCATCTGGAATATTGCCCGGCGGCTTGCCCGAAGGCACAAGGTAACTATAGTGAGCAGGAGGTCGCCCGGACTCCCGGACATTGACGAAATAGAACAAGTCCGGTTCATCCGCCTTCCCTCAGGCACCCCTTCCCGGTACCGCAGCTCGGTTCTCGGATATCTGGAAACGGCGGAGCCCTTTGAACTGATTCAGGTCGATAACCGGCCGCTGCTGCTGGCCGCCGTCAAGCGGCGGCACCCAGGCATTCCGGTGCTGCTGTTCCTGCATTCCCTGACCTTTGTGCCGCCGGAATCCAGAATTGCCCGCAGCCTGGCCCTGGCGGACGCTGTCGCGGCCAACAGCCGCTCCCTGCAGCAGCGGCTCGCGCAGCGGTTTCCCGGTATCCCCGGCAAGCTCCGCGTTGTTCCGCTTGGAGCGGACCTGTCCCGCTTCGCCCCCGTGCTACCGCAGGAGAAGGCACGCCTGCGCACGCAGTACGGTCTTGCTCCCGGCTTCACCGTCCTGTTCGTCGGCCGGGTAATCCCCCGCAAGGGAGTACCTGTGCTGATCCGGGCCATGCACCGGCTGAACAGGCATATGCCCGCCCGGCTGGTGATCGCCGGCGGGGGGAAGCCGGCTTATCTCCGGCAGCTTAAGGCCCTCGCGCGGCGGCTGGGCGTACGCGTGTCCTTCCTGGGCAATATTCCGCACGAGAATATTCACAGCCTATATCAGGCTGCCGACTGCTTCATCTGTCCTTCCCAGCGGCATGAATCCTTCGGACTGGTCAACGTAGAGGCCATGGCCTCGGGGCTGCCGGTAATTGCCTCACGAAACGGCGGAATCCGGGAAATTATTGATTCCGGCCATAACGGATATCTGGTGGACAGATACCGCGACTCTGCTCCTTTCGCCAAGCGGATGCTGATGATCGGGCGCAATCCGGTGCTCGCGGCAAGGATCGGGATGCAGGGACGGAGCGATGCGCTGCAGATGTTCGAATGGCAGCATACAGTAGATCTGCTGGAGAATCTCTATCTGAAGCTCGCACCGCAGTAACCGGAGGAGACGGGTCCGTGCCGCTCCTCCGGGATGCGATGCAGCAGCTCCGTAACGCTTCTCCGGGATGCGACATTGTGTAATACGAAATTTGTGACCCTTCTCGCAGGATACCGCTGCAGTTAATATTATACTCATATTGTAAGCGTTACCATTAAGCAAATGCACTGTACAGTAAGCCAACAAGACATTGGCAACCCCCTACAACACAATATTCGCTGTAGAAAGGGTGCATCGTTATGTTAATGATCAAAGCTATAGTAAGACCCGAGAAAGCGGATGAAGTCATGGCTGAATTACTCCTTGCCGGCTTCCCCTCCATCAGCAAAATGGATCTGCTTGGACGCGGCAAACAAAAGGGAATTCAGGTCGGAACCAACCATTACAATCAAATTTCCAAGAAACTTCTGATGATCGTGGTCCAGGATGATGAGAAGGATGACGTGATCAGCATTATTATGCGCACAGCAAGAACCGGTGAGCACGGCTCTTTCGGCGACGGCAAAATTTTTGTCCTGCCCGTACAGGAGGTCTTTACCATCAGCAACGGTAAGAACCAGCTGTAGACTGTCCCTCCGTTCTGTTATCCGCCCTCCTGTAGAACATATGAAAGAGGCAGCAAAGCTATCCCGGTATCCGTCTTGAAGGACGGTCCGGGAAACGCCTTGCTGCCTCTGCCTGTTCTCGGTCATGCTAATGTCAGATCATCTGGATAACAGTAAGCACCAGTCCTACAACAAATCCGCATACGGCTCCGTTCACACGAATCCACTGCAGATCCTTGCCTACCTTCTCCTCCAGCATGTTCACGAGAGAGGCATCATCCATTTGATCCAGATTCTCCTTGACCAGTTGGCCGATCCGGTAATGATTAGCTTCCACGAAGGAGATCAGCGTACCGCGGATCCGTTCCTCGGACGCCTGGAGCCAATCCTGCTCCTTGCCGATCCGCCGGACCAGCATAGCATACAGCCAGAACAGCTTGCGGCCGCCGCGGATCCGGTCTTCCTCCAGCAGCGCAACCGCCTTGATGCGCAGTCCTTCCAGCTGCTGCTGCAGGAAAGCCGCAGCGGGCTCCCCTTGCAGCTCATTCAGCCCCCAATCCTTCAGCGCGGAGATCCGCTCCTCGTTGTTCACCAGCTGGAACAGAGCGACACGGATCTCCCGGATGACTTCCTCACGGTACGGGCTATCCTCTTCCTTGAAGTCACGGATCGTAGACTGAACCATCCCCTGCAGCATTTCACCCAGCATGTCGGCATCAACAAATCCGACAAAAGCCTGAAAAGCCATCCCCTTCAACCCACCAAGCTTCACCTCAGCCAGCTTCTCGCTGGCGATCTTGCCCAGCATCGCGCGGGTTTCCGGACGCCCGCTCCAGGAGGAGATTCCTTCCAGCGCATAATCAAGAGCGGCAATATCCTTGCCGTCATTCATCAGGCTGGTGGCGATTTTGTCGGCGGCAACGCCAAGCTCAGCTTCACGCAGATAACCTGCTGCTGCAGATTGAAGATAGGGAACCGCCTGCTCTACCGGAAGCCGCAGTACGAAACCTTTAATCTGTTCCAGCATTTCCGTTCTTGCTTTCTTTCTGGAGAAGAACCGCGTCAGCATAGCAGCACCCAGAGAGACAATCTTGATTTTGCGCAGCTTGTTCTCAATGCTCTCCTTGTTCAGCAGTTCATTCTCCATCGCGGAGATTAGAGACTGAATAAGCTTATCCCGGTTCTTCAGCAGCAGCGAAGTGTGCGGAATTCTAAGCCCCAGCGGATGGCGGAACAGTGCGGTCACTGCAAACCAGTCGGCAATCCCTCCGACAAGCCCGGCCTCGAAGCCCCCTCTCAGCAGAATAACAGCCAGGTTCTCCGGCAGAAATAAGGTGAACAGGAAACCGCAGGCCATGATGGCAAGAGATATGGTGGCTAAATTTCTGGATTTCATGTGTTTATTATCCCCCTTACATAACGACCCCAAGTCAGCTTTTGCCCGGAAAGAATGTGTTTCTGAGAACAGCAGACATTCCGACTGCAAGATTGCAGGTCTACATTTCATTGTACCACGAGAAGACTCTTTTCTGAAAATCCGGCAAGAAGCGCAGCTTTAGTACATGTACCCCGGACGATATATGGATGAAAATGTGATTTGTGAACTACACACCACCTATGAGGTGGGTGCTTCTTGGTCAATAGAGCTAACGCTCCAAGTTTACCCAAGCTTACTGGCTCGTTCCTTACCCATAGTGCCATTTACATTACTAATTTCAGAAGATTGGCTGCCGCATTCCGATCTCTGTCGTGCTCCGTATGACACTCAGGACAAGACCATTCTCGCATAGACAAATTCTTGACTTCCGCGTTTTTATAGCCACAACAGGAACATAGTTGACTGCTTGCATAGTTTGGAGGAGCAATGATCAACTGCCTATCATACCATTCCGCTTTGTAGGTCAGCAGTTCTCGGAATAACCTCCAGGAGACTTCGGATATGGCCTTCGCTAATTTATGATTTTGCAGCATGTTCTTTACACGCAAGTCCTCCATTACGATCACTTGGTTTTCGTGGATCATTCGGGTGGACGTTTTGTGCAAGAAGTCTTTCCGCTGGTTTGCTATTTTTTCATGCAGCTTGGCCAATCGGAGTTTGGCCTTGGATCGGTTGTGGCTTCCTTTATTCTTTCGGGATACGTTTTTTTGCAGCTTTTTTAATCGTTGTTCCGATTTCCTCAGATGTTTCGGATTGGCAATCACTTCACCCTCCGAGGTCACCGCAAAGCTTTTCAGTCCTAAATCAACGCCAATTTTCTGATCAGCTATAGGTAATGGCGTGCTTTCTGTTTCAACCTGAACGGATGCAAAGTATTTGCCGGATGGTGTTTTAGAGATGGTGCAGGATTTGATCCACCCTTAAAGGGGCGGTGCATCTTGATTCGGATTCTGGTCTTTAGCTTTGGGATTTTGAGCATACCGCCTTCAATCGCTATCGTTCCTTTTTGATTGTTTGTTGTGAATCGGTCTGTATGTGTTTTCTTGCTTTGGAATCGGGGAAAGCCCATACTCTTCTTCTGAAAGAATTGTTTGTACGCTTTGTCCAGATGGAGCTGGGCATTGGCCAGGGCCAGGCTGTCGATTTCTCGAAGCCAAGGGAAATCTTTCTTGTAACCCGCAGGTGTTGTATGGAGCATCGTCGCTGCGATTTGGTAATGTTTGATTTTATCCGATAACATTGTATTGTAGATAAAACGGACGGCCCCGAATACGTTATCAAAATAGTGCTGCTGCTCACGGTTAGGATAGATACGGTATTTATACGCTTTATAGATAAGCACACGATGCACCCCATTTCCAAACATTATCAAAATAATTATAGCACACATGTTCGCATACAAGGAAAATAATTACCTATATATGAAAAGACCTTAATCATTCATACCGCCACTTTAGAAGTCGGGAAATTCTGACTACCTAATGTTATATTTCAGAGAAATAATGATAAGATACAGAAAGATAAGTTATCGTGTGATATATAAGAGCCCTTGAAGAGCCCCTACAACTATAGATGGAATAGGAGAACTACAATATGTTAATTGCATTGGATATGGACGGAACACTGCTGAACGAGGATGGTGAGATCAGCCTGGAGAACAAGGAGGCCATACTCCACGCGCAGAGCCTGGGACATAACGTGATCATTGCTACCGGACGTTCTTACATGGATGCGGAACGACAGCTGCGGCTGGCGGATCTGGAGTGTCCTGTAGTGAGTCTGAATGGCGCTGTTGTTACACTCCCTGACGGGACGCTGGCCGCGAGCACACCGCTGGACAAGGAGGATATTATCCCCGCACTACGCTGGATGAACGAGATTCCTGAATTGTACTATGAGGTATACACGGAGGATAACGTATATGTAGAGCTTGATAAGCGGGTACGTCTGGAGAAGCTGTCGGCACTTAAGGAAGATGAAGTTTCTGAAGAAGTAGGCTGGCTGCTTAAGGCGATGATCGACCAGCAGTTTCAGCAGGCGGCTGTAACCTATGTGGAGAGTATGGAGGACATCTGGAGCAAAGAGGAGAATCTGATCTACAAGACGCTGGCCTTCTCGCTGAACCGTGAACTGCTGAAGGAAGCCTCTATACGGTTCGCCGCAATTCCCGGGCTGATTATTACGGCATCGCATGTCAACAATATTGAAATCAATCATAAAGATGCCAATAAAGGCAACGGTGTGAAGCTGATGGCAGATCATTACGGCATCCCGGCAGAGCAAATCGCAGTTATGGGTGACAGCTACAACGATCTGCCGATGTTCGAAATCGCCGGCTACCGGATAGCTATGGAGAATGCCGCACCCATCCTCAAAGAAACGGCTGACTTCATTACGCTAAGCAACTCGGAGCATGGTGTTGCAGCGGGTCTGCGGCATCTTCTGGACAAGCAGTAACTCCGTCTTCATAGCACAAGTGGAAACGGCTTTGCCGTCCTTTTATAAGGACGGTACCGTTACAGCGAGAAATAGAAGGATAAGTTATCATGTGAAACATATAAATTCTTATATTTCAAAGAAAAAACAGCCCTCACAGGAAGGCTGTTCTTCTTCAGCGGCGGCTGGTTCCAGAGCGGTGAAGACAACAAATAGATATTGCCCCTAAGTTTAGTGCGAGAAATATGATGACAGTTAGACGCTGGGCTGTAGTCAAAGCTAACAGAACGGGAATAAACACGACATCCCTCCATATCTCAACTTATATTTGTGAATCTATCCAATCAGCTAATCCTTGGCGGATAGCTATACTGATTAAGCAAGTGATCCAGTGCCACCGATTGTTCAATTACTTTGGGATGTGTCAAAATGCCGTATCTCTGCTGCGTTTGATACAATTTCTGTCTGGCTTTCTCTACCCGCAGCAAAGTTATACACTCTTCGGTCTTCATGACACTTCCTCCTTTGTCCAATATATTAATCTCAGCTGTCAAAAATTGGACCTTATGATAAATGGCGTAAACTATTCTTACACAACCTGCCGCATGCGGCACTCAGCACAACATGAACAGCCCGGAAGCCTCAGCTGTCCGGGGAATTAGGAGGGAATCAGAGATGAACCTGTACCCGGGGATTGCCCGGCTATATGAGAACCGGCTGCTGCGTACCGAGCTGGAATGTGAGCAATTTGATCTTGCACTGGAAGGCCTGGCCGGTGACACGGAGGATGCCGTGATTCATCAGATCTTCAAGGTATTCGATGATGATACAGAGCAGGAGGAGATCATGTTCAGCCTCGTTCATTTCGTGGAGAGTGTTCAGATGGAGATGTACCTGACCCAGCTGCTCGAATCGCTGCCGGAGATGCTGGAGCACGCACGCAACTGGGCTATTGTCTTGAATAAAAGAATCCTGAATGACGATAATTTCCGCAAGGATTACGCTGAGATCGCTGCCCTAATGCCGCCAAAGGTCAAGAAATGCCTGGCTTTTCTGCTGGAGGAGATTAAGGAAGACAAGCCCCGGCTGTTCGAGCGCAAGGCTAATTACATTCTTGCCAGACTGAAGTAACTAATCTACCCACACTTCACAGCCCCGCCAAGCAGAATGCCAAAAGTGATTGCTGAACTCTCCTGCAGAATATCCAGAATTACATGTCTTGTCCTGTTAATCTTATTCGCTAGACTTCCGTGCAGAAAAACAGGCAGAATGGTATATTGTATACTGGTCAAAATGTTGTACATATTGCAACTTGGATTCATAGATACCGGGGATATTCGAAGAATTGTTGCATGAAATACAGGAATTATCTGGATTATCCGCTTAAATGAGATGGAATGCTGCATTTCATACAACAATTTTGGGATTAGGCGAGATTTTAGGCGGGGAATGTTGTATTTCGTGCAGGATTTAGAGCTGGAGGAGTGATCGTCCACGCTCAAATGCTCTCTGCAGGTAAGCTCCTACCGGATCAACTTGCAGATAAGCTTATATAGAACAAACGAAGGTGGATTCAATGAACAAGCTTTTATTTCATAATATACCGCTGGGCGCTACCGGCGAGAAAATCCCCCAGGCGAAGGTTGCCTCCGCCCGTACGAGCAGGGAGACCGTGAAGCCCGGGGACAGCGATGCGGCTTACTTCCGCAGGCTGGAGGAAGGCGGCATTCTGCTCAATCCTCCGCAAATCTCAGCGGTGCGGCATCACCTCGGGCCGCTGCTGACACTGGCGGGAGCGGGCTCCGGCAAAACCTCGGTGCTGATCTGCAGAACCGGGTATTTGCTGTCTGTGCGCGGCATCGCCCCCGGCCGGCTGCTGCTGCTGACCTTCTCCAGCAAGGCAGCGGCAGAGATGCGCGAGCGGATTGCACTGCTGCCGGGTGTGGATGCCGGTGATGCCGCCCGTCTGCAGGCCCGCACGTTCCACTCGTTCTTCCTTTATTTCCTGCGCCGGCAGGGGCTGCGGCAGGATATTTTCCATGAAACCCGGCGCCAGCACATTCTGCTGAAGCAGATCATGCGTCAGCTGGGGCTGCCGAAGGATGCCTATCCTCCAGAGAATCTGCTCACCCTGCTCTCCTCCTGCAAGATGAACATGGGCTTGCCTCAGGATATGCCGGAAACGACGGAAGCGGAGAAGGAAATGAAGGCCATTCTTGCCCTGTACGAGCAGTGGAAGACGGATAATTTCAAAATCGATTTCGACGATGTGCTGCTGATTGCCTACCGGATGCTCCGGGAGCAGCCGGCACTTCTGCTGGAGCTGCAGCAGAAATACCAATATGTAATGGTCGACGAATTCCAGGATACGAATGCGCTGCAATATGAGCTGGTCAAAATGATCGCCCATCCGCAGGACAACCTGATGGTGGTCGGAGATGATGATCAGACCATCTATTCCTTCAACGGGGCGCGCAGCGAGTTCATCCTGGAGTTCGAGAAGCTGTATCCAAACGCCAAAGTGATCACCCTCGATATCAATTACCGCTCAGGACCTGCCATTATCGGGCTCGGGAACGGGATTATCCGCCACAATTCACGGCGCCGGGCCAAGACGCTGCAAGCTGCCAAAAGCAGCGGCAATCCGCCCCGCTACCTTCGTCCGCAGACGGCGGACGAAGAGGCCGAGCAAATTGTGGAGCATATCGAGCGTGAGATCGAGAGCGGAGCGCGGGAATACCGCGATTACGCCCTGCTGTACCGCGCCACCAGCAGCAACCGGGCCATCCTGGAGCTGCTGCTGATGCACGACATCCCTTATGTGGACTACGGCGAAGGCCAGCTGCTCTACGAGCATTGGCTGATCTCCCCTGTGCTGGATCATCTGCGCCTGTCCGTTAACCGCCGGAACTTCGCCGCGATGGAGAATATTCTGCCGACCCTCTACATGAGCCGGGAAAAAGGGATGGACCATATCCGCCGCATGGAGGCGGTGCAGGCGAAGCAGGGCCCGCTGATTCACCTTCTGTCCATGCCGGGCATGGAGGATTTCAAAGGCGTCAAGCTGCGCGAGCGGCTGGATCTGATCCGCGGGCTGAGCGGGCTGACGCCCGTGCAGGCCATCCGCCAGATCCGGACTGTCTTCTATGATTATTTCATTGAAGCCAATGAACGGCATCAGGCCACCCTGCACCGGGAGACGCTTAAGGAAATGCTCGATGAGCTGGAGGCGTCCGCTGAGCGGTTCGGCACGATTCCGCTGTTCCTCGAGTTCATTGATAACGTAACCGAGCGCAACGAGCTGAGCCGCCAGCCGGGGCTTAAGGAGCAAGGCAACCGGATTGCCCTGATGACCATCCATAAATCCAAGGGTCTGGAGTTCCCCGTTGTCTTCCTTATCGGAGCTTCTGAGGGCATTCTGCCGCATAGCTCCGCACTGGAGGAGGGCCGGCTGAAGGACCGTAAGCCGGGGAAGGCATCCGTAACCGTGGTCAGCAGTTCTGCCGCCAGAGCCGCAGCTGAGGCAGGAATAGCGCTACTAGAAGAGGAACGCAGGCTCGCCTATGTAGCCGTTACCCGGGCCCGCGAGGAGCTATTCATCAGCTCACCCGCAAGGCACCGGGGCAAGAAGGCAGAGGTCTCACGCTTCATGCTCTCCGCCTTCCGCGCTGCGGCCCCGCCGCAGGCAACTGCACCGGCCGCCGGAAACAGCAGCACTATAGTGCGCAGCAGTTATACGTCCGGCTCCGCCTCAGCAAGGACGCATACAATTCCCGTCTGGAGCTGTACCGGCAAGGCCTGCCCGGGCTGGACCCGGATGAAGGCGGGCGGAGCCGAGGATCACCTTGCCTCGAAGCCCTGTCCGCTGTGCAAATCGCCGATGCAAAAAGGCACCCGCGACGTCCCTGTATAACGGGATACACGGCTGCTTTTGCAGCAGACCTGCCAATATCAGTTTCAAATTATGCACAAAAAGCCCCTTCCAGCAGACGTAACCGGGATCATGACATCATCATGAGTTCCCAAGTACGCTCTGCCCGAAGGGGCTATATTCGTCATCCTGTATTTAAGCCGGAGTAGCTTCCGGTTCTTCTGCTTCTTCATGTACGGTCTTGATCTGAATCATGACTGTACTTGGATCGGTCAGCACTTCAATACCATCCTGGAAAATCAGATCAGACACGAGCAGCTGGTCACCGATGGCAAGGCTGCTGATATCCACTTCCATGGAGGTCGGCAGATCGCCCGGCATACAGCGGACTTCTACTTCATAAATTTCCACCTGCAGTACGCCGCCTTCTTTGACGCCCACCGCTTCGCCTGCAAAATGAATCGTAACCTTGCTGTCCATGCTAATGCTCATGTTCACATGCTGAAAATCAATGTGCAGCACTTTACCGGACATCGACTGCTTCTGAATGTTCTGAACTACAACCGGAACAGTTGTCCCATCGGTCAATTTCCCTTGCAGGATCGCCCGCGGATTCGTTCTCAGCATCTCCAGCAATTCCTTCTCGTTCACTTCAAGACTCAGAGTATCTTTACCAATTCCGTACAGTACTGCCGGGATGCGGCCTTGCTTTCTTGCCACATTCAGGTTGGACTTTGTGTCAGACGTACGATTGCTTAGCTGAATAAATTTACTCATTGCTTGGTTCCCGCTCTCTTTGACCATAAATTCTTGTCATCTTAAGTGTAACATGACCATAGAATCTAGTCAAACCGACAGGATTCAGACTTCGTATTCGGCAAAAGGGTCGGGGATCTCAATTCTGTAGGCTTCCGCATCGCTGACGCCTACAGAAAGCACTGCCCGGCCAAGCTTTCCGCGTACCAGTCCGCCGCTGAAGATGACATCCTGCAGCTCGGGCCGTTTGCCCGGGCCGATGGGGAAATCGCTCCGGGCCGCGATGATTTTGACCGGGGTAGTCTCAAAAGTATCCGGATTAAGCGAGAAGACCATGGAGTAGTAATGCTTCTTCCCCAAGCGGTCGAAGCAGGCAATATGGCCAAGCACGCCCACATGGCCATTGCTTAGCAGATGGGCTTCATTCGCGCCGCCCCATTCTTCCCGTACGAACTGATTCTGCAGAATCTCCGCTTCCAGAAAGGTCTGTTCGTTCAGCTCATCCAGAGAGTCAATAATGGTGAAGCCGATCTGTCCTCTACCGCCCCGGTCTCCCTGGGGCCGCGTGAGCACACCGATTCGTCCATCCTGAAGCTCAATCAGCCGGATGTCCTTCATCGTACCCGGCCCCGAGGAGAAGTGGCGCATCGAATCAATCCGGTAGCCCCGGTAGAATTGAGTGACCCACGAAACGATTCTTTGCGGGTTATCCCCGGCCGTGATCACTTCAACCCCGCCGACAATCAGTTCACCCTTAATGCGGGTCACGCAAGGGTCCTGCAGATTATAGGTATGGGTATGCTCCCGGGGAACCCAGACGCCATCTTCTCCCGATGTAAAAAAGAAGACTTGAGAGAACTCACTATCCCGTTCCTCAACTCTTCCCAAGATGACTTCCTCCCCGTCATGCAGGAACGGAGCCGTTATATTGTATACATCACGTCCGCCCACACCGGAGAAGACCAGCTTCTCCACGTGCACGGGACGGAGATTGGCATAAAAGGTATCCAGCAGCTCGTTACAGGTTGCAGTCTTTGCCGGGCTCCTTGTCATTGCCTTCCTCCTCATATTCATTTGCCTTATCTATTGCCCAATCGTTCTCATCTGATTCCATCCGGATCAATTCTCCGGGCTGAATATTGAAGTAAGTACACAGCTTCAGCAGCAGATCCCGGGGGTACTGCACCATCTCGTCTTTGTACATCCGCCGGACGGAATCGAAATGATAGTTAATATCTTTTGCTAGCTTGCGGATCGATAATTTCGGGTCATGCTTCTCCATAACCTCACTCAATTTACTGCGTATGACTGGCATCCATACACCTCCTACATCACTATATCTGGAGATTTCAGGGGAGTCAATAAATTGACAAGATTAAATGGTCATGTTATAGTTTATGGAGGAAATAAATTGCAGAACCGAAATTTAATACCACTCATCCCTCGGAAAATAAAGCCCGCTTTATTTTCTTTTTTTATACCCAAAATTACGAACATCAACAGGGAGGCTTTACGTATGAACCATAGCAACCGCAATAAGAATATCGTTTTCCTGTCCACCAGCCTGCCGAGAGAATGCGGAATTGCCACCTTCACCCAGGATCTGCTCGATGAGTTCACGAAGCTCCAGGGCTTCAACAAACCGCATGTCATCGCCATGAACAACAACGGAAATTATCGGTACACAGACCAGGTCATGCGGGAAATTAACCAACATCAGCTATCTGATTATATAGATGCCGCGGAAGAAATCAACCAGTCAGATACCGATCTGCTCGTCATTCAGCATGAATTCGGCATTTACGGCGGGGAGAGCGGCGAATATCTGCTGCAGTTTACTGAACGGCTTCATGTTCCTTATGTGGCTATTTTCCATACTGTATTAACCAATCCCACACCGAAACAGCATGAGATCATTACCCGGATAGCTGCAGGAAGCGTAAAGGTTGTTACGATGGCCCAGTCCACAGTAGATGATCTCATCTCTGTCTATCATATCAACGCGTCCAAGATTGCTTTTATTCACCACGGTGTGCCTTTCGTTAAGACTTCTACCCGCGCAGAGCTGAAGACCCAGTATAAGTTCGGAGAACGCAAAATCCTCTCTACCTTCGGTTTCCTTAGTCCCGGCAAAGGTATTGAATATGCTATTGAAGCAATGAGCGGAGTAGTGAAGCAGCATCCGGACGCGCTCTATATCATCTGGGGCAAGACCCATCCGGTTGTCAAACAGGAGACTGGTGAAGTATACCGTCAAAAGCTGACCGGTCTTGTGCATGAATTAGGCCTGGTCAATAATGTGCTGTTCGTCGACAAGCTGCTGACCCAGGAAGAGGTCATTGAGTCACTGGTGATGTCGGATATTTATATGACGCCTTATCTGGGCAAGGATCAGGCAGTCAGCGGCACACTCGCTTACGGCGTCGGCTATGGCCGGGTGATTATCTCCACCCCTTACCGCTACGCTCAAGAGATGCTGGCCGATGGCCGGGGCCTGCTGGCGGAATTCCGTGACTCCGCTTCGCTGGAAGCCTGCATCCTGGAGCTGCTGGATAATCCGGCCAAAGTCCGGGATATGGAACAGCGTACACAGGCGCTAGGCAGTACGATGATGTGGAGTGAGGTTGCAAAAACGTATGCCGCCATCTTTCAGGACAAAATAGCCCTCTCCAAACCGGCTGGCCGGAGTGTGATTTGATGCAGACATCTGCGGTATTGCAGTTCACAACTGGTTATATGCGCCAGATCACTGATGATACGGGGATTTTCCAGCATACGAAGTTTGGTGTTCCCGACCGTGCCAAGGGCTACACCACCGATGACAATGCCCGGGCTTTAATCGCAGCTGTTCTGATGTACAAAAAGAATCAGGATACGGCCTCACTCGATCTGATCCATACGTATCTCTCGTTCGTCCATCATGCACAGAATGAAGAAGGTAACTTCCGGAATTTCATGGATTACAACCGTTCCTTCCTGGAGGAGCGCGGCTCCGAGGATTGCCAGGGACGCACACTCTGGGCGCTGGGCTTCGTGCTCTCCTACTCTTCCATTTTGCCGGATAATCTGCTGAATACCTGCCGGTATCTGATCAACCAGGCGCTGCCGCATATCAGAGACCTGCGCTCTCCCCGGGCCTTGGGCTATGCCGTTATCGGCCTCAGCTATTTACTTGAGACTCCCGGAGCACTCACCTATTCCTTCCCCTATCCCCATATACCAAATACAGAAGAGGAATTGGCCTTCCTGCCTGAATCATACATTAAAGAGCTTATCGAATCCGTCACCACCCGGCTGCATGACCAGTATAACCTCACCAAAGGGGAAGGCTGGAACTGGTACGAAGACAGCCTGACTTACGGGAACTCTATGCTGCCTTGGGCACTGCTTAAGGCCTTCACGATCTCCGGCAATCCGGAGCTTCGTATAACAGCCAAAGAAAGTCTCGATTTCCTGATCTCCCGGACCTTCGCACCGGAAGGGTATTACAGACCTATCGGCAGCCACGGCTGGCTGCTGCGCGGCGGCACGCCTGCCCTCTATGACGAACAGCCGATTGAAGCCTGCGAAATGCTGCTCGCCTGCCGGGAAGCTGCCGTAGTGCTGAAGGACCCGGCTTATCTGAAGCAGGCTGAACTATGCTACGCCTGGTATACAGGGAACAACTCCTTGCAGCTCTCCCTGATCGATCCCCAGACCGGGGCTTGCTACGACGGGATTCACAGCTCGGGGCTGAACCTCAATCAGGGATCGGAGAGCATCATCTCCTTCTCGATTGCCCATCTGGTGACTCATCATGGATAAATTCGCAACCATACTCGCAGGCGGAGGCGGCACCCGCTTCTGGCCGCTGTCCAGACAGGAAATCCCCAAGCAGCTGCTGAATATCAGCGGCAACGATATTATGCTGAATGATACGATCGAACGCTTCAAGGGCATCATTCCGCAGGAGAATACCGTGATTGTAACGAACCGCACCCAGGCGGTGCTGCTGGAGAGCATTATGCACAGCAGTGTGCAGAAGAGCAATATTCTGATCGAGCCTGTGGCCCGGAATACCTCGGCAAGCATCCTGTTCGCCGCCTTCTCCATCCAGCAGATGAGTGAAGGGGATTCCTTAATGGTTGTCTTGCCTTCCGATCATTACATTACCGATGAGCCGCAGTTCCGGCTTACGCTGGACGAAGCCTGCACCGTCGCGATGGAGAGCGATGCCATTGTCACGATTGGGATCAAGCCGACCTTCCCTTCCACGGGCTACGGCTACATTGCTTATGACAAAGAGCCGATCGCAGTCAAACCGGTTGCCGTATACGATGTAGCTGAATTTGTGGAGAAGCCGGATTTCAAAAAGGCACAGGGATATCTGGCCTCAGGCAATTATCTCTGGAACAGCGGGATCTTCATCTGGAAGACCTCGGTCATTATCGATAACTTTAAGCGGTATCTGCCACGACTGTACAATACGATGCTGCCGATCAGTGAAGCGCTCGGTACCGATCAGGAGCAGGAGACGATTAACCGGATCTATCCGCTGCTGCAGAATATCTCGATTGATTATGGCATTCTCGAACGTTCTGATGAGGTAGTGGTGCTGTCCGGCCAGTTCGGCTGGAATGACATCGGAAGCTGGGATGCACTCGGTGCTATCTTCCCGCCTGATGATGAAGGCAATATTATCAAGGCTAATCATGTCGGCATCGACACCCGCAACTCTATAATCTATGGCAACGGGCGGCTGATCACCACTATCGGCGTAGACGGCTTCATCATCGCTGACACCGGGGATGCGGTCATGATCTGCCCTAAGGATAAAGCCCAGTCGGTCAAAGACATTGTCGATCTGCTCAAGGAGAAAGGAATGCTGGAATACGTATAGGTTATGAACGCCTTACCTGCACACAAAAGGGAGCAATGCAATTACAGCAATGCTCCCTTCGTTATGTTCTTATGGTTCTCCTATGCTGAGTCGGCCCTTAGGTCCAGGCCCAGAGGAACCCGTCGCGGTCCCAGGCAATCCGGCCGCCGTGCAGCTTGCGGAACGCCTTCTTCACTTCTTTGGACAGCGATGCATTTCCATTCTCATTCACGAATACAAATTGTTCGCCGAAATTCGCCTTCACATATTCAATCGCTGCGGTCTGGTGCAGGGTTCCTGTAAATTTGATTTCCTTGACCATCCATTCCGCCACTTCCTGTGCGGTTACTTCCATGGGGGTAGTGCTCCTTCCTGCTTATCCTGCTTGTAGATTTCCCCATTATAGCATGAATACAACCGCATCAAATGATTCAATACCTGAAACAATCAGGAGTTTATTAGAAACATAATAGAGAGAGCAGCGTCTATATATGGAAACTTATTCTATTTAATTCCAACAACACAGAAAGGAGATTAATGATGAATCTGTATAAAAGAATACTGCCGGCTTGTCTGTTGCTCATGCTCCTGCTGCAAAGCTTCGCCTCAGCCGCTTCCCCCGCCCAGGCAGCTGCGCCAGCCCGTCCGATTACCGTCAATATCAACGGAAGCTTTATCACCACAGACAGCAGCCCTTTTATTGAGTCAGGCAGAATCAAAGTATCGGTGCGGACGCTCGCCTCACTCGGACTGACTTATTCCTGGGATACAGCAACCCGCACTGCTACAATCACTAATCCGGCCCTGGATAGCTTCCGTCTAATCGAGGGACAGGCAACAGCCTACAAAAACGGCCAGCCGGTCCAAATGGATAATGCAGCGGGTAATTACAACGGCAGGATCATGGTGCCGGCCCGCTTCGTCAGTGAAGCCTTCGGATATAGTGTGTACTATGAGCGGACCCGCGGCATCCTCTTCATAACCAGCAAGGATTATGTCCCGGACACTGCTGCCCAGCTCTCGGGTGACTTGGCGGCAGCCCGCCTTGCTGCCATCTCCCTGCCTATCCAGTTCGACTTCACGCCTGTTCCTGCAGCGGAGAGCGGGCAATCACGGAATTATACGTACAGATTTGCCGCAAATGATGCTACGCGCTATGTCTACGAGAACGCACTTGTCTCAACCGTCGTTGAGATTAAGGACGGAGCCGCCCATGCCGTCTGGCAATATGGCACGAATGGTATTCCCGGCTATGATCTGTACACTACGCTGGGAGGACAGCAACCCGGATATATGGCTGAGATGTCTCATGATCATTTCCGCTATTTTGGCGGAGGCTACCGGGCTTCCTACCAGACAGCAGCGGATGGATCCTATCAGTCCTTTCCCTACTACACACGAAATTACGGAGAAATTATCCAGCCTATCCCTGAATAGCTGAATAGAACCAGACCAAACCACTGTCCATGAATAATGGGCAGTGGTTGTTTTCCCGTCTCTATCTTCTCCGCGCCGCCACACTAACTACACCATAGCGGTAGAGCACCTTCCGGCCGAACCAGCCGAACAGCCTGTCGGTGAAGAAGCCCATGAAGCCCAGGCAGAACAGCCCGACGAATATCCAGTCCGTACGGAAGAACAGCCGCGAATTCCAGATCAGATAACCAACACCTTCGTTGGAAGCGATCATTTCTGCGCCGATAATTGCCATATAGGAGGTTCCCATCGCCAGCCGTACACCGGTGAAAATATATGGAATCGTAGCCGGCACAATCACGTGCAGCAGAATCTGCCATTCATTTGCCCCCATGCTGCGGGCCGAGCGGACCTTATCCTCCTCCACCGACATTACACCGGTCAAGGTGTTAAGCACAACGATGAAGAAGGTGGCGTACATAATCAGCGCAATCTTCGACTGCTCTCCGATGCCGAACCAGACCAGAAAAAGTGTGATGAAGGCAATCGGCGGGATAAAGCGGATGAAATTCAGGAACGGCTCGGCAAATATACGGATGACGTTTACTTTTCCGATGATCAGCCCTACAGGAATAGCCAGTATACTGCCGAGTACCCAACCGACAAGCACGCGGTAAAAGCTGATGCCGATATACTGCATCAAGGTGCCGTCTTGGATCAGTTCCCGCCCTCCCTTCAGCGTGGCCCATGGACCCGGGATAACATCCGGGCCATACGCCCAGGCGCCCAGCTGCCAGATGCACAGTGCGGCAATCCATAGCAGGGAGACCGAGACCCATTTTTTCTCCACCCATTTCAACATGTGCTGCACCCCGATCCTATTCTTCAAAATGGCTCTGAATTTGGTTGTATAGCGAGTAAAATTCCGGCGAAGCCACATCCCGCGGGAACAGCAGCGCATTATCGTATATATCGGTGATATTGGAGGAAGGGCCCACGGACATGATGCCGATGCGCTCACCCAGCAGCAGCGCCTCCTGAATATCGTGCGTTACGAAGATAACGGTCTTATGCGTCTCACGCCATATTTGCACCAGCTCCTTCTGCATCGTCCGCCGGGTCATCGCATCCAGCGCGCCAAAAGGCTCATCCATCAGCAGAATAGCCGGATCATTCGCCAGCACCCGGGCCAGCTGTACCCGCTGCTTCATCCCTCCCGATAATTCCTTCGGAAATTTATCCTCATGCCCGTTCAGCCCGACTAGCGTAATATAACGGTCCGATATGGACCGGCGCTCTGCCTTGGGCGTCTTCTTCATCCGCAGCCCGAACTCCACATTCTCCCGCACCGTGAGCCAGGGGAACAGAGATGAATCTGCCTGCTGGAACACAACCGCCCGGTCCCGGCCCGGCTTATCCACCTCAATATTGTCCACCCGCAGATTGCCGCCCGATTTGGAGACAAACCCGGCGATCATGTTGAGCAGCGTTGATTTGCCGCAGCCGCTCGGACCGAGCAGGACGAAGAATTCGCCCCCTTTGACCACCAGGTTCACATCCTTGATAATGTAATGAACATCCCCGGCCGCAGGCTCGCTGTAGCTCTTGCGCAGCTGCTCGATATGAATGGCATGCTGCTTCGCAGCAGATGGTTTGGCAGATAAAGACATGGAGGCACCTCCTGTAAGTTTTGGTGAGCTAAGCTACTTGGCAAAAGTCACTTTATCCGGCAATGCCTGCTTCAGCGGCTCCAGATTGAGCTTGCTGCCCAGATCGAAATCCTGTTCAATGATTCCTGTATCGACCATATACTTCTTCTGTCCGGCAAGGCTGTCATACGCAGCCTGGGTAAAGCCGACCTTCCACGGATTGACCGGCAGATCCTTCAGCGTAGCTTCCTTCGGCTGCTTCAGTTCCTTGAACATCAGATCGGCTACCTCTTCGGGATGCTCCTGGGCATAAGCCGAAGCTTCGTCCACCGCCGCCAGAAATTCCGCGATCGCCTCGGGGTTGGCCTCTACAAAGGCATTCCCGGCGACAATCCCCATCCCCAGACGCACCGGGGTCTTAGACATATCGGTCAGCTCATGAACACCCTCAAGCGCGGCCAGCTTATCCGTCAGCGCCGAACCGCTGAACCAGGCAGCATCCACATCGCCCTGCTTAAGTGCAATGAAGGCTTCGTCGAACGCACCCTGTCCTGTCAGCGTTACATCGCTCAAGGCAATGCCCTGCTCCTTCAGATATTCATCCCACAGATACGGCAGAAACGTACCGCGCATGAAGCTTAGATTCTTGCCTTTCAGATCCGCAGCAGACTTGATCTCATCCCTTACGTACAGCTTCCATACCGCCGCTGCCTGATCCGTGGCCTGGCCGGCGGAAGCAATAATCGAATACTCACCCTTGGAGACGGCATTGAGCACCGGAAAGTCCGCGCCGAAGGCCACATCCACCTGTTTGATGAATAGCGCATTTACTCCCTCAGCCGGAGTGCCGAAGTTTATGATTTCTGCATCGATGCCGTGATTCGCGAAGATGCCTTTATCCAGTGCCACCCGGAAGGTAGGATTTGTATTGATATCGGCAATTTTAATCTTCAGGGTCTTCTGCTTACCGCCGTCTGTTCCAGTGGAAGCCGCCGCGTCTCCCTTGGAGCTGCAGCCGGACAGAACCAGTACGAGAGATAAGGATAAGAGCAGGAAGGCTGAGCCGCACCATGATTTTTTCAAAATTACGCACCTCTTCGTCTATGAATTTCTATAGCTATCTAGCCATCGTCTAACTGGTTCTCCGGACGCTGCTCTCTTCTGCAGTAGCCACACAAGCGGCCCCCTCTGTAAACGGAAGTGTGGTCGCTACACTCACTACCGAATCCGATCCCTTCTGCGCAGCTCCCGGCACTCTGAAGCTGGTCACATCGATTGGCTCGATGGCAATTTCCTGCGGCTTCGCCAGCTGCGGCACCCAGGCATAGGGTACACGGTAAGAACGGTAGACCATATTCGTATTGCGCCGGTCGTTGTACGGGGAGATATATTCCCAGACCAGCTCATGCTCAGCCGTGACCTCGAACAGTCGCCCATTCGAACCCTCGGTAATCAGCGTGTTGCCGTTCGGGAGCCGCTGCGCCGAGCTGATATACGGGCTGTAGAATTTATAGGAATCAGTCGGAACGGAGAAGCCGGCCTCCGCCGAGGTATACTGCCATTCGATATCCAGTGTAACCGGATTGATCTCCAGCACACGGGAATGGTCACGCAGCGCGTTCTTCTGTCCAAAAGGTGATGAGGGATTCGGCAGGCCGTATCCGCCCCAGCCGCCGTTATCGAATACGAGCAGATTGCCTTCACCCGGCAGTCCCTTTGGAATAATGTGGGCGTGATGCTGGCCGATAATCCAGTCGATATGCTTCACTTCAGGCAGCGAATAATCCGGTCCCAGCCGCCAGACGATGTCCCCGCTGCGCTTGTCGGTGATGGCGATGATATTCGCCTCGCGGGCATCCCAGATAATGTTGTCCGGGTGGAAACGCTCGTCTCCGTTATCATAGAATTTGTTCGGCCCTACGTAGGAAGCGGAATTGATATGCAGCCAGTCGCCTACGCCGCCGCCCAGATCTCCGAAGGAGCGGGTGTTGGGATCGCGGAAGAGAACATTTCGCGCCGCCTGATCGAATCCGAGCTCCGCGAAATGATCGCTGGCCGCCCACTCCCAGATCACATTGCCTTCCCAGTCCACTTCAATGATCGTGTCATCCAGCAGCTGCTTATCGGAGATCTCAGGATTATGCAGGTTCTTATGCGCTAAGATAAGCGTTGTCCCGCTGTTAGCCGAAGGTTCGAGCCCGGGAGCATAGTATCCGACCGGATTACCCTGCCGCTGGTAGTCGTGATGCTGGCGGGCGTACCACAGCGGCTCATAACCCGGGTCCTCGATATGCTCGTAGCTGTTGTATCTCCAGACCACATTGCCGTCCCAGTCGACCTGGACCAGATCGACATTATCCTGAATGCCGAATTTGGGATCTCTTCTGCCCGTGCTGCCCAGCACGTAGCCGCCGGGGAGGATCTTGGCCGGGAACCCGATCAGCCCTTGCCACAGATGCACTTCCTTGCCGCTCATATCAATCAGCACGACTCCCTCATCACCCGCCTGAAATACGGTGTAGCCGCTCCACGCCTTGGACGGATTATATACCGTCGCCCCTGTCGGATAAATGGTTGAATGTCCCATGATCATCTCTCCTTAAAGTTAAGTTATAGAATTCATTTATTGGCTTCGTACAAAACTCACTTCGGAAGCCTACGCTTAAGGTTTGGTTGGCATAGGCTTCATTTCAGTAGCTGAGATAATTCTTCTTCGTGCCTGCGCGCGGCTTCTGTTCAGGCTCTCTGGGTACGGGGATTTCAGCATTCTGCTGGGCCAGCTTCAGCAGGGTATCCGAGAACCCTTCCAGGTTGCCGATGATCCGCTCATAGAAGCGGCTCTGCTGCTCAAGCTCCTCATCCGTAAAGCCCTCGAACAGAAGCGTAATACATCGGGCGCCGATGTTGCTGTTGCGCTCCACCATCTCCCGGCCCTTGGCTGTAATATCAAGCAGCACGGTTCTGCGGTCATCTTCCTTGCGTCTGCGCACTGTAAATCCGCCGGCCTCCAGCTTGTCGCTTAGCGCCGTTATAGCGCCCGAAGTGAAATCAAGCTGCTCCGCCAGATCGCCGAGCCGCTGCTCACCGTCCCGGATAATCTTTTGCAGAATCAGCATGCCCGGCAAGGCAATCCCCTCCACACTTACGCGGTCACGCTCCTTGACGAATCTGCGCACCATTTTGCGGAACAGGTGGTCCGCCTCCTCCAGCCGCTCCCACTCTTTATCATTCATGTTCTCTCTCCTCTGCTGTCCATGCAAGGGAACCCAAAAAGACCCCCGGAAAATCCCCTATGCGGGAATATTTGCGGGAGCCTTTGGTGGTCCAATCAGCTCAAATATGATCTTTAACAATTATTATTTCACTGTTCATTTAATTAGTAGTGAACTATTGCTGTTATCATATACCCCTTAAACCCACCTGTCAAGTATGAATATATTCAATAAATGTTAAAGGTACTTTGGGGTGCTCTTACGGGCGGTGGAGGGTTCATAGTACTGTAGGCGTATTATTGTTGCAATATTTACAACTTTGATTCATGGATAACTGCCTGTCCGGGAGGATTGTTGTATGAAATACAAGAATTATCTTGTTAATCTGCTTAGAGGCGAAGAGATGCTGCATTTCATGCAACAATTTTGGATTTCGGTCGATTTTAAGAGGAGAATGTTGTATTTGATGCAGGATTTTAAGCCGCCTACCCAGCAAAAAGCGAAAATGATTGATGTTGTCAGCCGGGAAACCTCCGGCTGACCTTCTTTTGCGAGGATTCCAAGTGCTGGCGCCAAGTTGCTGATCCGGAGCATTAAGACAAACTCACCACATAGGTGAGGAACTGATATACATTGTCCTTCAGCACAGTTGCCGTGGCCAGAAGCTTCTTGCCTGAGGGGCTCCAATGCAGCTGGTCAGACACGCGGATATCATTCAGCACAGGCGTCTGCTCTCCGGTCTCAACCTCGGTAATGAACAGGTCTTCCTGATCATCAGCAGAACCTGCTGCAGTGACTGCATAGGCCAGCTTGCTGCCGTCCGGCGACCAGCTGGTACCGAAGATCTGCTGGCCTGCTGCAAGCTGCGACTGTTCATTGCCTTCACTGTCACAGAGCTTCAGCACCATCTCGCCCGGACCCTTCCGTTCCACAATTGCGAGCGTGCTCCCGTCCGGTGACGGAACAACCCATAGCACATTTGTCCCCAGCACCTTGGTCTGTTTCGTATCCGTATCATAAGCGCTAAGCTGGCTGTCTTCACCCGTGACATATAGAATCCGGCTGCCGCTCTGGATCACCTCATGAACATAAGGCACTCCGGTCTTCAGCAACATTTCCTGCTTTCCGGTCACATCCGCGCTCATGATATTGCCTTCCATATCCGGATAAATCACATGATCGTTATCCGCCCATCTTCCTTCTTCACTTCTGAACTCCGCATCGCTTGCCTTCACCGAAAGGCCCGTGGCCAGATCCATAATATAGCCGAGTCCAGTAGCTTCATACAGCTCTTTGTAGAACACATGCGTCTTGTCCGGAGACAGCTGCGGTGAACCATAATTCAACTCTCCCTCCTGCAGCGGAGTTTCATCACCCGTGGAGAATGTATGCAGATAGAGATTCAGCGGATATCTCTCCTGGCCTTCGATCACCTGTGCAGGGAGATTACGGTTTTCTTTGGTCACAACCATGACGTCCTCACTGACGAAATCCGTGCCCCGCACACCCTCCACCTTATCGATCCCTTCCAGCTTCAACTGGGTATAGACAGATTCGCTAATGTTATCGAGGACCGTGATTTTTTGGCCGGATTTCTCGACCACCTGCCTCGTTTCAGTATTCTCCGCAGCGCAGCCTGTCACGGACAGCAGAACCGCACCACATAGCAGAATTGCCCGCACCTTGACCCTTCTTCTATTGTTCTCAGCATTCATTAGGCTTCCCTCCAGCTTGTGTTACTCCCAGCATACCGGATGCTTATTTCCAAACCGCATATAGAATGTTTCCAAGTTGTAAAACAACCCCAGAAAGTGATGCCTTGGCTTCGATGATTACTCAGATACTTTGCGGGGACCCCAAAACATATAAATTCTTTTACAGTGGAAACTGTTTTGCCGTCACTAAGGGAAAAGACAGCTCAAACGCCGCCCCCCCGCCTGAGCTTTCCAGCAGCACTATGGTTCCGTTCTGCTTCTCCACCAGATTACGGACCAGTGAGAGTCCAAGCCCCGTGCCTCCCGAGGCTCTTGAACGGTCACGGTTAACGGTGTAAAAAGGCTCAAAAATCTTGTCCCGCGACTCTTCAGGAATGCCGATGCCGGAATCGCGGACCGTAATCCATACCCGCCCGTCTCTGACCTCGTTCCGCAGATGAATGCTTCCCTGCGGGACATTATATTTGATCGCATTGTCGAGCAGGTTGATGAAGATATGCATGAAGCTCTCTTTATCGATCCAGATATGCGCCGGCTTGACATCAAGCGATACCGTAAGTCCATAACGCTCCGCTTTGCCCTTCATCCGCCCGCAAATATCCCGCAGCATGCTCTCAACCTCCAGCAGCTCTGCCTGGGATTCGAAATCATATTTCTCCAGCGCGGTCAGCTGCAGGACCTTCTCCACCATCTCATACAGCCGGTCTGTTTCCTTGGCAATGCTGAGCTTGGCATCATGCAGCAGCTCGGGGTCATCATCATACATATTAAGGAGGTCAACGTAAGCCTTGATTGAGGTCAGCGGTGTCTTGAACTCATGGCTGATATTCCCGATGTACTGCTTCTGCTGCTGCTCCAGCGCCTGCAGCTTCTCCACCGCGAGCTGCAGCTTGCGCCGCTCCTCATCCTTCGCGGCAATGCTGTCCTCGATCTCCCGGCTCATGAAGTAGATGCCTTCCGCCAGCTCCCCGAGTTCATCCTTGCGCTTCACGGGCGGAGCCGAGATGTAATCGGCACGGCGGATATCCTCCGCCGATTTCTTCAGCCGCCCGATCGCTGCCGCAGCACGGTTGAAGTACAGGTACCCGATGATGAAGCTGAGCACCAGTACCGCGCCCCCTGTCGTCAGGAACAGATTCAGCAGTGTCTGCTGGAAGCTCCGGGCGCCCTGCAGCGAGTACTGCAGCTGCACCACACCCATCTGCTCCTCCGGCCCCTGCAGCGGAGCAAGATAGAACAGCTTGTCGCCTTCACTCTGATAGGCGACTTTATTATTCAGCGCGTAGTCCAGCGCCGCGCTGACATCCGGCCTGCCCGGCCCCGGCTCACCCTGCGCCGAGGTTCCAACCTGCTGGCCCTGACTGTCGTACAGGGTAACCTCCAGGCCGGTGTACCCGGCCAGGTCGGCGGCCAGTGCCCGGCCCCGCTGCTGCATGAAGGCCTGCGGCGTGAGGCGCACACCGGTATAGTAAGTCTGCTTCACGCGCAGATTAACGGTTGTGACATGCTGGGCCAGATAGATCTCCGTCTGACCCTGCTGATTCCGCTCCACCCCGCGCAGCACGAAATAGCTCAGCACGCTGAGCGCAAGAATAAGCAGCAGAGCCAGGAACAGGCTGAACTTCAGCTTGATGCTGACTCTCATGGGTAGCTACCCGCAGGCACCGCTTTGTAGCCGACGCCATAGACGGTCTGCAGGATGTTCTGGTAAGGCTCGCCCAGCTTTTTGCGCAGCCGCTGAATATGGATATCCACCGTACGCGTTCCCCCGGCGTAATCCATATCCCACACCTGCTCCAGCAGCTCCTCGCGCATATACACCCGCTGCGGGTGGGAGAGCAGCAAGAGCAGCAGATCGAATTCCTTCGGAGTCAGCTCAAGGCTCTCTTCCCCAAGCTCGGCGCTGCGCCGGTCGGGGTGTACCCGCAGAATGCCGTATTCGATCAGCTCGCTCTTAACCTCAGCCGTATTCTTCTCCAGCCTGCGCAGCAGCGCCTTGACCCGGGCCAGCAGCTCGCGGATCTCGAACGGCTTGGTCATATAATCATCTGCGCCGAGCTCCAGTCCGACAATTTTATCGACAATATCATTTTTGACTGTTAGGAGAATAATTCCAATATCATCACGGTTCTCAAGCTTGCGGCACACATCATACCCGCTCAGCTTCGGCATCATAACATCCAGCACCAGTACGTTCGGGTGGAAGGTGTTCGTCTTGCTCAGTGCTTCCTCACCGTCACCAGCGGTATCGACCTCGTAACCTTCACGCCGCAGCGCGTAGGCAATCGCACTCACAATGGCCGGTTCATCATCGACGACCAGTATTTTTTTCATAGGAGGTTCATCCTTCCGTTTGCGCTTGCTTTGTTAAGGGTAAGTATATTGCTGTGTGCATACAAGAATAACGCAAATGGAGAAGCCGGATCAAGGAAATGCGTGCTTCGCCGGTATTATTACTACTAGAATCCCCGTCCGGGCGTGCAGGCAAACATCGGTTTAAGGCAGAAGCTTTTAGAACGAATCAGGGCTTCCTAAACATTTAGGTTATCTTTAAGAAGACTTAAGCTTCATTTCAGTATTGAAGGTTAAACTGTACTTAGCTGAAGTTCACTAACCGCCGCAAACCACTAACCCTGAACGATATAACCAATTATGAAAAGAGGATAACAGACATGAACATAAAACGAATGAATATTAAGCGGGTAATGATTGTCGGAACGATGATTGTAGCCATGTCCTTTGGAGGAACTGCCTGGGGCAAGCCAGCCTTACATACCCTTCCCGTTGCCAAATGGTCCACCTCTGATGTGGCCGATACCGATGAGCTGCTGGACGCCCTGAATCTGAGCCAATCCTCCGATGAAGAGCTGTACGACGCCTTATACGACGGCAAATCCCTGCGTACCATCGCTGAAGAGAACGGCGGTAATATTAATAATGTTATCAACCTGCAGGTCAAACAGCTGACACAGCAGCTGGAAGCAAGACTGGCGAGCGGAAGCATCAATCAGCAGCAATACACCGCACAGAAGGCTGAACTGAGAGAGATCGTGACGCAGAGTGTGCTGACTTCGTTTGGCTGAGTGAATCCGGCAGGCTGAAGGCGTAAATTCAATACAGTTTTATTTTGAAAAAGGCTGTCCCACCTGCAGAATGACTGCGGCGGGGCAGCTTTTTGCGTGCGGCACCATTATTGCCTGGAGGATGTACGTTCGCCGCACTCTAGTGTAACTGTCAGGTGAAAATAGAGTACTATATTGGCTGAACGTAAGATTGCAGCGTGAATCCCGATTTCATCCGCTTTCCGGGGCGGCGATCAGGCAACTTTTTATATAATCCTGCACATAATACAACATTTCCTTCATCCTATCGGCTCAAATCCAAAATTGTTGTACAAAAGGCAGCATTTCACCTTGCTCAAGCGACTTAGCAGGATTATTGTTGTATTTCATACAACAATCCACACGAATACCTGGCTATTCATAGATCAAAGTTGCAAAACGTACAACATTCATGTCTGCATCGCTTCCTAAGAATTCATCATTCTACCGGAAACGAATCAAGTGTAAGAGACCGACGTATTCCAACAGGCGAATCCGCTCAAACAGAGCATTTAAAGGGATTGCTGCTTTCACAGCTATAATGAACTATTTAAAGGCTTATATCTGCGGGTATGAGTCTTTTATTGTCCAGTATTATAGTTTATCACTGTTTGGTCTTGACCTTCCTGTTAGGGTAAGGTTTATGGTTAGTATAAGAAATTCCGGCCGGAATAACTTGTGAGAGGATGGCTCTGCATTGAAAATCGGGGAATTCGCAGAACTGAATAAAGTTACCACCAAAATGCTCCGTCATTACGATGAGATTGGTCTGCTTCATCCTGCTGCCGTTGATTCCATGACTGGTTACCGGTCCTATACGTCAGAGCAGTCCCATTCTTTGAATTGGATTATGGTTCTGAAGAGTCTTAATTTCACCCTGGGTGAAATTAAGGAGTTCTTAGGCGGACCGGTTGACAGCGTGATTCTCATCCGCCAGCTGGTACGCAAACGGATTGAAATTTCGTCGGCATTAAATGAACAAATTCACAAGAAAATGGCCATAGACCGGCTCATAAACCTCATTGAAAAGGAAGGCTTCGAAATGAATAAGACCATTGACTTGCAAACTATAGCGCTGGCAGATGTGCATGAAATCAAAAAGAACATCCCCAACATGGAAATGTTCCTTGAAAATGTAGCCGGTATTATTGCCCGGTGTACGTATGAAGATATCCACTCGGTTATACGCTTTGACATCAGCCATTTCAAACAGGTGAATGACGATTACGGCTTCGACGTAGGGGATAAAGTCATTGTCGCCTGCTATCAATTGATTGAAGACAACATCTACAAACAACTGAGTCATGCTACCATAGGCCGCGCGCACGGGGATGAATTTATTGTCTTTGCCAAAGCGAACAAGGATGCAGCCAGCCTGGTTGCTCAATGTATCATCGATGCTATGCTAAGCTTTGACTTCTCCGCTATCGGCTGCCCGAAGCCCATGAGCTGTTATATCGGCGGTCTGGCCGGACCGTTCGGCAAAAGCACAGATATCCGTGTTATCATCGAGGCTTCCATCGAGACTCTTGAGCGGGCACGCCGAAATGGGATGAACTCTTTTATTATTGATTCGTATAGTGTGTAGAATTCTTCATTGCTATGGCATAAATAAGCTCGCTGGACAAGTAGCTACCTATCATTCTGAGCAGCCAGCATGCCGTACTTATGGACTGACTACTGTCTCGCCTAATAGCTTATTCTATGTCTTTGGGTTTCATTTGCTGTTTAGCCTCTTTCCTTACACTTGAACTAAATGTTTCATAATTAGTATTTACAAGCTTTTTAAGTTGTACATCATGTGTCTTCGATTGCATCTTCCCATTATTCAATTTCCAGATTCCATCATCAAAGTTGTAGGACCAATACTTCCCGTCCGGTGTTTTTGTTAGCATAAGCAAGACTTGATCTCCTTCATGAACGAACTCCACACTGGATGTTTTTTTATCTTCAACCCCGTGTTGAAGATAAGTGATTTCTTTACTTTCAGGAACCTCCCCGTAAACTACTTGGGTAACACTAATGGTTGCTGGTGTAACCTCATATTGGAAGCTGCCTTTCCCAACAATACCAGCATCCCTCATTTCAACCGGTAGAACTTTGTTTACAGTTCCTTTTACAATAACTTGCACACCATACAACGCTTCTGCTAACGAATCTGTATCTGAACCTGTAGCTGCATACTCATTTCCATTTATATTAGTTGAGCTGTGTCCAAATAAATCCGGACCTATTACAAATCCTAAAATAGATGAGGCAATTATACATGAACCAAAAATAGCCATTATTTGTAATTTGCTCTTCATTTTTGAACCTCCTAAGGTTTAAATTAATAGAGTGAATTAACTTGGTTTACATCAAACGTTGTAATATCATAGCCTAAATCCAATTCTGACCCCATAATTGTTCCACTCATGTATATTGCATGGCCCAGTCCAATTGAATGACCCATCTCATGTTTCACATTTGCAAGCTTTTTAGCAGAACCTGATGGAAGATAGCCTTCATTAAAATGAATTGCAACATACTTGATAATATCACCTGTACCACAATTATTATAAGTAAAGTTAGTTGAACAAGGAACGGCATCTGTTTTAAACGGTTGGGTCCAGGCAAAGGTTTTAGTTCCCCAACCATTTGCATCCCATTGTGAAGACGTATAAGACCTAAGATCAACAAGCGAAGTGACAAAAGGCTCTGAAGTCATTTTTACATGCGCTCCTGATGTATTCCATGCGTTCATAGCTGTACTAAAATAACCAGAGTATGTAGATGACAAATTATCCGCATTCATTTTTAAATTAAGCTTACCTCCATAAATCACACTGCTCATCCACTTCCAACCATATGGTTCTGCTTGGGCAAACGAAGAAAGTGAAAATGACAGAAGACAACTTAAAATCTAAGGCAGGCGCTCTAGAATTGAATCCGGTTTGTACATACTAAAAAAAAACCACATCTTCAACTGTCAACTGAAGGTGTGGTTTTTACTCATAAGTATATAATTATCCATTTCTTTTGAACATCAAACGATGCATGACCTAATCTACACTCTTTTTCATTTACACGCGAAAATACTGCCTAACCGTACCCCTGCCCTTTTGGCCCTCTTCCATTCCCCCAGCCTCTTCCGCTTCAACTCGGACCTCCACCTCCGCAAAAGCCCCGTTCACCAGCGTAAGCTGCGGCGGCAGATGGCCGCAATCGATATCGTAAATGACCGGCAACCCCAACTCGCTGGCCAGCTCCTGATAGACATCCTCTACGGTGTAATTCTCCATAGGACGGTTAGCTGCGCTCCGGCCGAACATCAGGCCGCTGCAATGGTCGAACCAGCCGGCCAGCTTCATCTGCAGCAGGGATCTGCGCAGATCGGTTACAGACAGCTCGCAGTTCTCCAAGTACCACAGGATGGGCTCATTCTGGATATAATGCTGCTGGAAATGCCGCAGATCCCCATACGGCGTGCCGATGAGATGCCGGATTACGTCAATGCAGCCGCCGAGCAGCCGGCCCTGCATAGTTACGTTCTGATTACCTACAGTCTTCCAGTTGGTGATTTCGGTAAGATTGAACACATGGGGTGAAGGCTCCCCGCCTCCCCATTCCAGCTGGTACTGCTGCGAGGAATGCTGAAGTACCAATTCCCCGCTTGCTGTAGACAGCACGGATTCCCACATAGCCGTCACCGGGTCTGTCTCTTTTCCACGTAAATCAATAAAATTGGTGCCGTGAGCAGTGGCGATGCCCGTCCGGAGAGTAACAGCCAGCAGTAGCACACTGATATCAGAGTAGCCGAGAATCCATTTGACCTTCATGTTATCGAAATCTACCTGCTCCAGAATCTCGATCAGCAGCTCCCCGCCCCAAGGCGGGATGATGAGCCCGATGCTGTCATCGGCCATCATGGCATTGAATTCAGCCGCACGCACGCCTGCCGGTGCTGACTTGGCTTTATCCTGCGTCCACGCCGTTGCACCGCACACCACGCCATAACCATGGCTCTGCAGCCGGCTGCAGGCAAGCTCAAGCAGCTCATGCAATTCCTCCCCTACCCCCGAAGAAGGTGCCGTTACACCTATAACTGCTCCTGGCTCTAATACCGGATATCTGATCATTTCTGCTAATCCCCTTCCATTCCTAATAAAAAGCGATACCCAAACCATGAGCAGTTTGAATATCACCTATTATGAATATCTCTTATATGTTTGTGTTGTTCACTTATTTATTCAATCGTGTACCCATGGTTAATCGTCTTACGCCCTTACTGCTCAGGTTCCAGGCTTATCACGGCTGATCTCCAGGATATCCAGGAAAAAGACGAAGATCGGAATGCCGAGAATCAGTCCCCATACGCCGATATAATGCTCGGAGAACAGCAGCACGATGAAGGTGTAGAACATTGGAAGGTTCATTTTGGAGGACATCAGCTTAGGGTTGAGGAAGTAGCCTTCCATGACATGCAGCACGGCAATCATAGCCAGGATGTAGATCGTCATCACCAGTCCGCCGGTATTGTAGCCGATGATGCATAGCGGAATAAGCGAAATGACAAAGCCGACCACTGGAATCAGGCTGAGCATGAAGATCATAATAGCGAGCGCAAAGAGATACGGGAAGGGTTCGAAAAAGAAACCCATGATCCATAACCCGACAACCGTGAACAAAGTATTGAACAGCGCAATCAGGATCTGGGCTTCAATGACTTTACCGAAGGAGGCTATGAATTTCCTGCCGAAATACTCAAGCTCTACATAGAACCAGGAGATCTTGCTGTCTCTCAGGCGGGAGGTGAAGTTGACAATTCTGTTCTTCTCCAGGATGAAGACAAGGCTCAGAATCGTTGACAGGACGAACGTAGTTCCCCAGTTGCTGATTTTGAACACGTATTCAATGCCCTGATTCAAATAGCTCTGGTAATTCAATTCCTTAACCATGCTGAAAAGATACTGCATAATCTCGTTCTGTGGAATGTCATCAGAGGTTAGTGTTCCGAGAAACGCGGTTAATTGCTTAATCTGCGAGAAGACCTTGGGCAGATATTTGACAAGGGCCAGTACGATCATAGTGATGAGCGCTAAGTACAAAATAATAATGATTACCTTGCTGTTCACCTTGACATATTTGCCGATCCTTTTGCTCAAAAGCACCTGAAAGCTGTTCATTACATAAGCAATCAGGAACGTCAGCAGCACCAGATTCAGCATGTCTCTAATACTGTACAGCAGCAGTCCAATCAGTGCCAGAATTAAAAAGCGCCGGACTGTTAAATTTGCAAAGTAACGCTTGAATACTTCCATTGTTTCCTTGTTCCTCTCCATTCACAGGCGATTAGGACCTTTAGTTATAGTGTACCGTAACGAAAACAATTATAGCAACTTCGGCAGAGTCAAAAATACGCGAAAAAACAAACTTTATGTCATCTTGCCTGAACTTCGGCTGCTTTATGCTATAATGTGTGCGAAATCGTGAAAGTTAAAGCAATTTAATTCCAAATCAATGGAGGCTGCATCCTTTATGGGCAAAATCATCTGTATTACCGGCGCATCATCCGGCATCGGCCTGGCATCAGCGCTGAAATTCGCAAATGAAGGCTGGACCGTCTACGCCGGAACCCGCCATCTGGAGCGCGATCAGGAGCTGTACCGTAATGTGGACAATCTGCACTTCGTAGAGCTGGAGGTCACGCAGCCGGACAGCATTCAGCGGGTTATCGACCAGATCGATCAGGAGCACGGGACACTGGATGTACTGTTCTGCAACGCCGGGTTCGGCTATCTCCGGGCACTTGGACAGGCTCCATTCACTGATATCGAGCGCATCTTCGACACTAATGTGTACGGGGTTATGCATACGATCCGGGCCGCACTGCCCCTGCTGCGTAAGACCGGTTACGGCCATATTGTCGCTACCTCCAGTGTCGGCGGGCTCATTGGACAACCGATGAACGAGATCTACTGCGCCAGCAAATTCGCGGTGGAAGGGCTGCTGGAGAGTCTGGCTACCTATTACAAGCCGCAATTCAATATCGACATTACCCTGCTTGAGCCGGGGGCTATCGCTACAGAATTTAATAAGACCGTTCTTGGGCATGTAGCGGACACCGGCGGCATCCTTGAAGATGAGTACAAGCCGATTCTCGATGCCTATACAGGGACCTTCCTGAAACGGAATGTAGAACCGCAAACTGCTGAGTCTGTTGCAGATGTTATGTGGGATCTGGTTCAGCTGGAGACCAAGCCGCTGCGCCTGCGCACCTCCGAACGGGCCGAAGAATTCGTCTCCCGCAAGGTCAGTACAGACCCTACCGGACTTGACGGTGTACTTCATATTCGCAAAATCCAGCTGGATATGTAACTACAGCGTCGTCAGTCTTCCGCTTCCCCGGCCAGCTCCTTCGTGATCAGCTCCTGATTGCTGCGGTGGAAGTTGGACATATTGCGCGGGAAAGCACAGCCTTCGATCAGAGCATCAACCGTTTCCTGGATGCCTGAAGCTACAGCCATACGCATGTTGTGGATATACTTCAGGCTCTCTTCCCTGCGCCGCTCCAGTTCTACGCTGCTGTCCGTTGCCTCCCCGTGTCCGGGGACCAGCAGCGTGAACGGGTGCCGGGCCAATATCTGCTCCAGCTTGCCGAGCGTTACTTCGTAAGCCAGACTGCTGTCATAGATATAGGGGAACTCCACGTCAGATAAGTAGTCTCCGGCAATAAACAGCCCGGCAGACTCCACTATTGTAAATAGCCCGTCATCCGTATGGCCCGGAGCAGCATAGCCTGTCAGCTTCAAATCCCCGAATACCAGCGTCTGCCCTTCCTCTTCCATCACATGATCCACCTGCGGATACGTGATTTCATAGTCTCTCCTGAGATAATAACTATCGTCAAATGCCCGGATCTGTTCAAGAATATCTTCGCGTTCCCCGGCGCTTTTGTCCGCCAATGCCCTGCTTGCGATGACTTCGGCATCCCTGAAGGCCCCATACCCGATAATATGATCGAAATCGGAATGGGTGAATAACAGCAGCAGTCTCCGCCCGCCGAGAATATCCTCCGTGTACTGCCTAATTTCCTCCACCTCACGGGGCAGCCAGCAAGGATCCGCTACCAGCACACAATCCGCCGTCTCTACAACAAGTGAATTCGTCAGGTAGAGATCACTCTGGAACAGAGTGACGGGGCCACGCTTCCATTTAAACATCAAATACCTCCCAAGGGACATTACACCCGCTTTATAGTTTACGATTCTTATCATACGACTATTCTGCATATAGCGTTTCGGAATACAGCACAGGAATTACTCCTTCCGGAGTGAGCCGGTATTCCCTTGCCTCACTCTCACCTACGTTAGATGCTTCGTACACCAGATCATCCCTGAGCATCACGGAATCGGCCTGCAGGACATCATTCAGGAAAGCCTCCTCGGCATGACCGTTATGCCAGCGGTACACATAGGCGGTCATAGGGGTGCCGTGTGCTGACACCACTTCGGGTATGCCGTCTCCGTCCACATCTGCTTCCCGGGTATGCCCGGTACTTACCTGCAGGACTCCGGCTGGTGTCCCAGACTCATCGATGGTGTAATAGCTGCTGAGCGACAGGTTCGCTCCAAGCCCGCCGGTGATTTTTAGGGCGGCACCGTTGAACAAATCCGGCACATCGGCAATAATACTCCCCGGGCTGCGGTAATTGTAAGTCCCTGCCGGACCGAGATTGTAATGCCCGCCCGAAGACTCCAGAGCAGCATAAACATAGTCCTCATCTCCGGGTTTCGTGAAGAAGGTAAGCTGTATTTCTCCGAACGCCTCCAGATGTTGTTCCGAAATGACCTTCGCCTCTGCAGGAAGGCCTGCCCAGGCCTCAGGCCTGAGCGTAGCCTGAACCTCCTGCCAATCCAGCTTAATCGGCTCTGGCGTCTGCAGGCTCCGTGCATCAGGGTGGCCGACGGACGCCCCGCAGCCTGCGGTAATCAGGATAAGCGGAGCCAGCAGCACCGCGGTTATTTTGTACAGGATCAAGCCCATATTCCATCCACCTTTACTTTACTGGAATCTATTATCTCTATAGTAAAGTATACTCAGCTGCAAGCAGCGGGAGGTAACCGGACCGATACCTGAGGGTTAAAATCTTGTTCTTATTCCCGGTATTTCTATTGCAGCGCGTTCATGTAAAAGAGAGGCGATTCCGTAAGAGAGACTTGTTTACGTCTTACGGACCATCTAATAGGTGGAATTGGGACACTTAAATTCATGGTTCTAAGCGGTCAGTATGATTTAATTGGATAAACGACATCTATTTCTCTCGGTTCCGGCTCTATATGCCCCCTACTGGACGAACAGATGTATTATTTCCAACTAAAACTTTAGAGTCGTAAAATTCAGGATAATTAAGTGCTCTTTATCCACCTAACCTGTAAGAAAGCTCCTACTCCTATACAACAAATAACAAAAAACCCCCGGCAAAAAGCCGGAGGGCATTACACATACATCTATCTCTGATTCAACTCTAATCTACCGCTGGATCGGCTCGATCCGGTAAGTGGCATTCCCGCCATCTGCCGCTGATCCGCCGCTGGTAATCTGCCAGCCGAAGGATAATACATCCTCCAGCCGTTGCTTCTGTGATTCCGATAACAACGCTTCGACTGCTTCGCGGCCTTCCTCCAGCTCCAGCTTCGGCTCTATGCGAAGTGCAACGGCAATCCAGCTGCGGATGCCGCGGATCGTGTTGTATTTGATCTGGTAGCCTTCGGTTACGGCTGACCGAAACAGCTCCGGCTGTTCACCAGCCAGCGTAGACAGCTGCCCGTAATCGAATTCGTATTCACTCTCGTCGGCAGGCAGATCGCCTTCGGCAACCCGCCGCAGCAGTTCTTCATCGGACCAGCCCAGAGAGCGCAGCGATTCCACCAGCAGGGCGTCCCATTGCGATAACTTTACCTTACTCAGCGTATCAGTCATTGTATATCCTCCCTTGTTTAAATAAATATAAATGCATACCATTACCTGAATTCAGTCCGTAAAATCACCAGCCACGTAATGCCCCGGGCTGACTTCCCGCAACACAGCGGCTTCCTCATCCCCACGCGTTACCGAGTAGGCATCCAGCCGGATTCGCTGGCTGGCCTTCAGCGGGTCGGTCTCCAGAATGGAAGACAGCAGCGCTTTGGTATACGGATGCTGCGGATTGTCATACAGCTCATCGCTCTCCGCAACCTCAACGAGGCGGCCGCCGTACATGACGCCGATCCGGTCAGAAATATGCCGGACCATCGACAGATCATGGGCGATGAACAGATAGGTCAGTCCGAATTCGGACTGCAGATCCTCCAGCATATTGACGACCTGGGCCTGCACGGAGACATCCAGCGCCGAGATCGGCTCGTCGCAGACGACGAACTCGGGCCGGACCGACAGCGCCCGGGCGATGGAGATCCGCTGGCGTTGCCCGCCGCTGAACTCATGCGGGAAGCGGTAGAGATGCTCTCTTTTGAGACCAACCTTCTCCAGCAGCTCCGCCACGGCTTCCTTGCGTTCTTCACCTGGGTAGAGTCCATGGATCCGCATCGGCTCACTGATCAATTCCAGCACATTCAGGCTGGGGTTCAGTGAAGAGTACGGGTCCTGGAAAATCGACTGAATCCGTCTGCGGAACGGCTTCAGCCCTTTCTCGCCCAGCTTGCCCAGCGGCTGACCGTCATAGAATACCTCGCCGTCCGTATAATCGTACAGGCGGAGCAGACAGCGGCCGACCGTTGACTTGCCGCTCCCGGATTCACCCACCAGTCCGAAGGTCTCGCCCTGGCGGATCTGGAAGCTGACGCCGTCCACGGCCTTAAGCACAGCCGTATCGCGCCCGCGTATATCCTTGCCCTTGGAGAAATGCTTCTTGAGATTGTTCACATCTACGAGCACCTTGCTCTCACTCACCGGAATCCCTCCCCACTGTAACTGCCGCCTGCTGCTCTGCACCTTCAGCCAGCCAGCACATCGAGCGGTGGCCAGGTGCAAGCTCTACTACCGGCGGACGTTCACTGCAGCGGGCAAAAGCATGCGGGCAGCGGTCCATAAACGGACAGCCGGGCGGCGGATTCAGCAGATCCGGCGGTGTGCCTTCAATCGGAATCAGCCGCTCCCGCGATCCCCCGCCGCGCTTCGGAATGGAACGCAGCAGGCCCTGGGTGTACGGGTGCTGGGGACGATAGAAGATGTCCTCCACCGTGCCCTCCTCCATAACAAGCCCGCCGTACATCACAATAACCCGTGTGCAGACCTGAGCCACGACACCAAGGTCATGGGTGATCAGCGCTACCGCTGTATCCGACCGTTCTTTCAGCTCCTTGAACAGATCCAGAATCTGCGCCTGAATGGTTGCATCCAGCGCCGTGGTCGGCTCGTCGGCAATCAGCAGCTCCGGCTGGCAGGAGAGCGCCATCGCGATCATGACCCGCTGGCGCATGCCTCCGCTGAATTCATGCGGATACTGCTTCAGGCGCTGCTCGGGATCGCGTATGCCAACCTGGCGGAGGATTTCCGCCGCCTCGGCATACGCCTCCGCTTTATTCAATCCGCGGTGTCTGCGGATAACTTCGGTTAATTGCTGGCCTATTCTTTTGACCGGATTCAGCGAGGTCATCGGGTCCTGAAAGACCATCGCGATCCGGTTCCCGCGCAGGGTCCGCCACTGCTTCTCCGTGAGTCCCTTCAGACTCTCGCCGCGAAACTCCAGCTTACCGGCAGTCATGCGGCCCGGCGGCGTGATCAGGGACATGACCGCCTTGGCGGTGACGCTTTTGCCGCTGCCGGATTCTCCGACAATCCCCACCGTTTCACCGGCATCTATATGGAAGCTAACACCGCGGACGGCCTGATTCTCGCCGTCCCGGGTAGCAAATGAAACCTGCAAATTCTCAACAGTCAGCAGCCGTTCAGTCATGATGTTCCACTCTCCTATCTCCGGATCAGCTTTGGTTCAAAGCCGACCCGCAAAATATCACCCAGCACATTGAAGCTCAGAACGGTCAGCAGGATCATCAGCCCCGGGAACAGCGCCAGATAAGGCGCCTCTGCAATATACCCCTGCGCGCTGTTCAGCATGCTGCCCCAGGTGGCGTTCGGCGGCTGTACCCCGAAGCCGAGGAAGCTCAGCGACGATTCCATCATAATGGCCGACGCAATATTATTCGTCGCGCCGACGATAATCACCGGCACCAGTCCCGGAAGGATATGCCGCCAGATCATGCCGAAGGAGCTTTGGCCGGAAGCCTTGGCATACAGCACATATTCGCGTTCCTTGATCGTAAGGGTCTCCGCGCGCACAACGCGGGCCACGTTCATCCACATTAACAAGGCAATAATAATGATCAGATTGCCGATGCTCGGCTTCAAATAGACGCTGAGCAGCAGCAGGATCAGGAAGGACGGAATGGACATGATAATATCCAGCATCCGCATCAGCAGATTATCCAGCCAGCCGCCGAAATATCCGCTGATCACTCCAACCATTACACCCACAAAGGTAGCCACGACCATGGAGGCGAAACCGACGAGCAGCGAGACACGGCCGCCATATAGCGCTCTGGACAGATAATCGCGTCCATAGTCATCGGTTCCGAACAGATGTCCGGCGCCGGGCTTGGTGAGGCGGGCCATGGCATCCATGGCATTCGGATCATATCCGGACAGGAAGGCAAAGATGGCCCCCAGCGTAAAGATAGCCAATACAGCAAGAGCAGCGACACCCAGACCGTTCGTAAACAGCTCTGACTGTAGATTTTTCCATTTACTGCGATTCATGAGGTCACCCCTTTAATTTAATTCGCGGATCGACAAAGCTGTAGAGAATGTCCGCCACCATATTACCGAGGATCAGCATTAAGGAAGAAAATAAGGTAATCCCCATAATGACGGGATAATCCATCCCCTTAACCGCCGTCATCCCCAGCGACCCGATGCCCGGCCACGAGAATACCGTCTCGGTGACAATAGCACCGGCCACCAGATCTCCCATAGACATGCCCAGCAGGGTAATAACCGGCAGCAGCACATGCTTCATCACATGGCGGAACAGAATCGTCGATTTCTTCGAGCCAAAAGCGTACTGGATCTGCACATATTCCTCTTTGAGCTGCCCGATGGTGCTGGAGCGGATATAACGCACATACCCGGCAAGGAAACCGAAGGCCAGTACCGAGCAAGGCAGGATTCCGTGCTTCAGCACATCCAGCGGCGATTCCACACCAATCGTGCGCATCCCCATACTCGGCAGCAGGTGCAGCTTAATGGCGAACAGATACATCAACAGTATCGCCAGCCAGAATAGCGGAATGGAGATCCCCACATAGGAAATAAAGTTAATCAGCTTGTCTGCCCAGCGGTTGCGGTTCGCACCGGCCACGAGACCTAGAGGAATCGCCAGAATCACCGCCAGCGCAATGGCGCTGCCCATCAGCCCGGCTGTAGCCGGCAGGCGTTCGAGGATCTGTCCCAACACCGGCTGGTGATTGATCAGGGAATACCCGAAGTTGCCCTGGACCATTTCCTTAATCCAGATGAAATATTGAATATAGGCGGGCTTATCCAGCCCCAGATTATGGCGGATACGCTCAATATCATCGGCATGCATATTGGGCGTAACGAAAGATAGCACCGGATCTCCCGGAGCCAGCTTGATCATTGTAAAACACACTACGGATACAAAAAACAGCATCGGCAGTGTTTGCAGCAACCTTCGGACGATGAGTTGTCTCATACGCAGCTTCTCCCAGCTCTTGACAGGCAAAAAATAAGCTGGAAGAACCCAGCTTATTTTTTTGCCGTGCTTATTTTTTTGCGCGGATTATTTCTGGTAGATCTTGGACAGGTCTTCGAAGATAACGACCGGCTTCAATACGGCTTCATCAATGCCGCCGTAGTTCTTCGATACAGCTACAACTGTTTTAGTATAAGCGATCGGGTAGATCGGTGCATCTTCAGCGACAAGCTCCTGCGCTTTCTTGTAGATCTCTGCGCGTTTTGCCGGATCCGCTTCGCCTGCACCGTCATTCATCAGCTTATCAACTTCACTGTTCGAATAATGCGAGTAGTTGGAAGAGCTGTCTGTTGTGAACAGAATACGGTAAGCATCGGGATCATATCCCATGATATAACCGGTCAATGCCAGTTCGTAGTCGGTAGATTTCAGATCAATGAACTTCTGCACCCAGGCCGAGGAATCCATGTTCTGCAGTTCAACTTCTACGCCCACAGCCTTCAGCTTCTGCTGCACATACAGCGAAATTGCTTCCTGTGCCTTGTTACCGCTCTGTACAATGTAACGAAGCTTCAGGTTGCTCTCTCCGGCAGACGCCAGCAATTCCTTAGCCTTAGCGGCATCATTGTCAAAGCTAGTTACTTCATTCGTGAAATACAGCGCGTCCGGAGTCAGGAATGACTTGGCCGGGTCAGCATATTCACTGGAAGTGTACGCTGTCTGGATCAGCTCATCGCGGCTGAGGGCCAGGGACAGGGCTTGACGGACTTCTTTTTTGGCGAGGGCGCCGGTATCACTGTTCGCATTGAACATCAGATAAGCCAGACGGCCTTCACTATAAGGAAGAATTTCGAAATTGTTCGTTGCCTGAATCGTTGCTACATCCTTAGGATCAAGATACTGCACGTTGATCTCGCCATTCTGCAGGGCAAGGTTCGCTGCATTGGTATCTTTGGCAATCCGGTAAGTTACCGAATCCAGATGAGGCTTGCCGCCGAAGTAGTTATCGAAACGTTCCAGTGTCAGATACTCACCGGCTTTGTATTCTTTGAATTTGAAGGGACCGGAACCTACTGGTGAAGCGTTCTTGGTGCTCTTCTCGATATCAGTTTCATTCTCAAAGATATGCTTCGGAATCGGGAATACCTGTACCAGCGTCGCTTCAAAAGCCGGGCTGACCTGCGGAAGCTGGAATTCAACAGTCAGATCATCCACTTTAACCGCTTTGATGGCTTTGTCGCCGATCAGGAAGTTGGCTCTCAGGAAGCTGTTCTGCTTCTCGTCGAGAATGCTGTCGATGGTGAACACGATATCATCCGCCGTGAGCTTCTCTCCATCATGCCAGGTAAGTCCATCCTTAAGCTTCAGTGTGTAAGTAAGATTATCCTCCGAAGGTGTCAGGCTCTCTGCCAGGTAGAAGGTCTTCTCCCCGTTATTCACCTGGAACAGCGGAGCATATAGTGCCTGGTCGATCGTCAGACTGACACGGTCACCCGCATAGTTCGGATTAAGTACAACCGGATCAGATGCGACCCCTATAATCAAGCTTCCGCCATCCTTCGGTTCGCTGGCAGCAGGCTGCTGCGTTTCCGCCGGTGTCTGGCTGGCACCCGCATTTGTCGATGCCGCGTTATTTCCATTAGAGCATGCACTAATCATTAGTGTTAATAAAACTAGAATGACAACCCCTGATATCCCTTTACGCATTATCTCTCTCCTCCATGTCTATGAGCAATCTCACTCGTTGTGAAAGTTATTATATATCGGAATAGTCGGGATTACAATGTATTAATTTTCCACCTGTGAAAGTTTGAACAACCGCCTGCTGTTACCCCTGAGGATTGCCGTTATCCCATACGCTAATCTCCTGCATGATATCCCCGCGCCGCAAAGCATCCACATGCTCCATTCCCTCTATTACTCTGCCGAACACTGTGTGCCAGCCGTCAAGGTAATCAAAGGTATCGTAGCAGATAAAAAACTGGCAGGAGCCGGTACCCGGCCCGAAATGGGCCATGGATAATGCCCCGCGCACATGCTTATGGGGATTGCCCTGTGTCTCGCAGGGGATCTTGTCAGTGCCGCCTCTGCCGGTGCCTTCCGGACAGCCCCCCTGGGCGACAAAACCGCGGACGACACGCTGAAAAGTCAGGCCGTTGTAGAAGCCGCTGTTCGCGAGCTTTTCAAAATTGGCTACCGTTCCCGGAGCCTCGTGTTCATACAGTTCAAGCCGGATCTCTTGTCCTTGTTCCAGCCTTATTATAGCCAGCTTCATAGGATTCCCTCCGCTTCTCCGGCTGCATTGTCTGCGGGAACACCGATATGAGCCACGGTCTTAGCCGGCTGCTCAGGTGCATAGATCTCCTGCACATCATCATCCAGCAACGGCCGGAGCGCTCCATCCGCAGCCTGCAGGAACACCTCGGCGCGCGGATTCATGGCCAGGAGCAGGTTGATCAATTGCTGTACTTTTAACGGTGACTTCTCCATACTCTCACTCCTGTCTCTACTGTGCAGAATCTCTGCCTCTGTCTATGCGGTATTGTACAACAGCTCTCCGCCAGACACCAATCCATATATTTCCTCTTAAGCTTCTATAATTTGAAAAAATCGGGATTAGTCCCGTACTTCTCTAAATATATTGAATACATATAATTCATATCATCTATTTGCGAATCCAAGGGGATGTTCTATTAATGTTGACCTTATCCTGGAGTGGCCTGCTATGAATGACACCCGAACCCGGGTCCTGCTTGGCAGCCCGATCCATCAAAAACCGGCAATTCTTGAGCAATTCCTGAACTCTCTGCTGCGTCTGAACCTGGCTAATATTGAACTGCATTTCTATCTGATTGATGACAATCAGGATAAAGCTTCCAGTCAGCTGCTCCAGCAGTTCGCCCAAAGCGGCAGATCAGTCTTTCTGCAATCCTCAGGGTTTCATGATGCCTATATCCGCGATGACACGACCCATTTCTGGAATTCCAACCTGGTCTGGAAGGTAGCCGGGTTCAAGAATCTGATGATCCGCCGGGCCGAAGCCTTCAGCTATGATTATCTGTTCCTGATCGACTCCGATCTGATTCTTCATCCGGATACGCTGCTGCATCTGATCAGCACGGGCAAAGATATTATCTCCGAGGTGTTCTGGACCCAGTGGCAGCCCGGCACTCTGCTGCAGCCGCAGGTCTGGATGCATGACGAATATAACCAGTGGGAGGTGCTCCCGGGAGAGCAGCTCTCGCATGAAGAGATCAACCGCCGCTTCCACGCCTTCCTGACCAGGCTGCAGCAGCCGGGAATCTATGAAGTCGGCGGGCTCGGCGCCTGCACCCTGATCAGCAGCCGGGCCATCGCTTCCGGAGTCAGCTACGACCGGGTCCACAACATCTCCTACTGGGGAGAGGACCGCCATTTCTGCATCCGCGCGGCGGCGCTTGGCATTCCGCTGTTTGTCGACACGCACTACCCGGCGCTGCATCTCTACAGGGACAGCGACCTGATGAAGGTGCCGGAGTTCGTCCGGCAGACATCGCCGGCGGCTGGAGCGGCGCCGGGGTGGCAGGATGCGCAAGATGCGCCGGGCGAGGTGGAGGCAGAGACGAATGCGGGGCGGAGTGACGCGGACGCGGCGCGGACTGCGCCGGAGGCGGGGCGGAGCGGGGCGCAAGATGCACCGGGCGAGGTGGAGGCAGAGACGAATGCGGGGCGGAGTGACGCGGACGCGGCTGGCGGCGAGGAAGCCGCTGCGCGCCAAGAGGCAGTGCAGGGCGATGCAGAGGCATCGCCCGCGGACAAAAGAGCGCTGGACGCGAGCGCGGAATGGGATGCGCTGTGGACCGAGGCGGAGGCCCGGCGGCACTTGTCCAAGGAGCCGCCGCCCGAGGGCGGCGGCGAGGTGCGGTTGCCGCACGCCGGGCCGGCGGCGGGCGCTGCTGCGGATGCGGCCGAGGGCGCAGATGCAGCAGGGCTGAGCGCCGCGCATGGAGCGGCAGCCGGTTCTTCCGCAGCATCTGCTGATTCAGCAGCGGTCCGGCGGCCCAAGCTGACCCTCACGATGGTCGTCAAGAATGAGGGCTCGCGGTTTCTGCGGCAGGTTCTGCAGGAGCACCGCAAATATATCGATGAAGCCGTCATTATCGATGACGGCAGCACGGATGACACGGCGGATATCTGCCGGGAGGTGCTTCAGGGCATTCCGCTTCATCTGATACACAACAGTGTCTCCAAGTTCAGCAATGAATCGGAGCTGCGCAAGCAGCAGTGGGAAGCAGTAATTGAGACTCAGCCGGAGTGGATTCTCAGTCTGGATGCGGATGAGATTTTTGAGGCCGGATTCCCGGAAGAAGTGGATGCCTTGCTGCGTGCGGACAATTGCGACTTATTCTGCTTCCGGCTCTACGATTTCTGGGACGACACTCATTACCGTGAGGATATGTACTGGCGGTCCCATCAGAGCTACAGGCCGTTCCTGCTCCGCTACCGGGAGGACTTCACGTATCTCTGGAACGATCTGCCGCAGCACTGCGGTCGGCTGCCGGAGAATATCTTCGAGCTGTCCCACCAGTTAAGCAACCTCCGGCTGAAGCATCTCGGCTGGTCGAGGCCGGAATATCGGCTGGAGAAGTATTTGCGCTATATGCTGCTGGACCCGGACGGCCAATACGGCTGGAAGGAACAATACCTGTCTATTCTTGATCAGCATCCCCATCTGGTACCCTGGAGCGATTAGTAACCAATAATTGCTTAATCTCGGCCTGCAGAGAAAGTGCTCCCGCCAAGCGGCTAATTGGACTTTGAAGTTCACATTGTACGGCGCAGGTATACAGGTATAAATGTTGTAAATATTACAACTCGGATTCAAAAATAACCGGGTATGCGGGAGGATTGTTGTATGAAATACAATAATCCTTTCAGTTAGCCGCCTGCAGAAGATGAAATGCTGCATTTCCTACAACAATTCTCGATTAGGGCCGGTTTATTGAAGAAAATGTTGTATTTTCTGCAGGATTTAAGTCGAATATAAAAAGAAAAGCGCTCCAGCCTGAAGGCGGAACGCTTTTTTCTTGCGGATTGCACCTGTTGCCCTTCGGAGGCATCAATCAAATCCAGATCATATTTTACAACGAGCCAACTGTCTTCGCAGATTCCGGCTTCACTATAGTGACAGTCAATTCGCCGTCAGCTTCGTCCACCGTCATCACCGAGCCTTCCTCCGCTTCTCCGGCGATCAGGGCACGCGCCACCCGGGTCTCCAGGCTGCGCTGGATGAACCGCTTAAGCGGTCTTGCCCCGTACACGGAATCGAAGCCTTCCTCGGCAATGAAGCGCACTGCCTTGTCGCTCAGCGTAAGGCCAATGCCCCGTTCTGCCAGGCGCAGGCGCAGACCGTTCACCAGCTTCATCACGATCTGCTGGGTTTCGCCCAGCGTCAGCGGTTTGAACATCACAATATCGTCCACCCGGTTGAGGAACTCAGGGCGGAAATGGCCGCTCAGCTCCTTCATCACCCGGTCCTTAACCGCTTCGGTCAGCTCACCGTTGTCATCGGTGCCCTGAATCAGATGCGGCGAGCCGATATTGGAGGTCATGATGATAATGGTGTTCTTGAAGTCGACCACCCGGCCCTGCGAGTCGGTCAGCCGCCCGTCATCCAGCAGCTGCAGAAGAATGTTGAACACATCAGGATGGGCTTTCTCCACCTCATCCAGCAGCACAACAGTATACGGCTGGCGGCGCACCGCTTCGGTCAGCTGGCCGCCTTCTTCATAGCCGACATATCCCGGAGGAGCACCTACGAGGCGGGAGACGCTGTGCTTCTCCATATACTCCGACATATCGATGCGGATCATGCCGTCTTCACGGTCAAACAGCGATACCGCCAGCGCTTTGGCCAGCTCGGTCTTGCCGACACCGGTCGGCCCCAGGAACAGGAACGAACCGATCGGACGGTTCGGGTCCTTGATGCCTGCTCTTGCCCGGAGCACAGCATCCGCCACCAGCCGGACGGCCTCATCCTGGCCGACTACCCGCTCATGCAGTGTGTCTTCGAGCCGCAGCAGCTTATCCCGCTCACCTTCCACGAGGCGGCTGACCGGAACCCCGGTCCAGCGCGAGACGATGTCGGCGATCTCCTCTTCCGTCACGGCTTCGCGCAGCAGCCGGGTCTCCTGATCCTGCTGTGCGGCTTCCTCTGCGGCCTTCAGCTGCCGCTCCAGATCAGGAATTATGCCGTAGCTCAGCTCGGCGGACTTGTTCAGATCATAAATCTCCTGCGCATCGACCAGATCCTTGCGCGCCTGCTCTAACCGCTTCTTCAGCTCGCGGATGCCCTGGATCGCGGACTTCTCCTTCTCCCAGCGGACGGTCATGCCCAGATGCTTCTCCTTGAGGTCGGCCAGCTCCCGCTGCAGAATCTCCAGACGGCGCGCGCTGGCATCGTCGGTTTCTTTTTTGAGCGCAGCTTCTTCAATCTCCATCTGCATCAGGCGGCGTGTGACCTCGTCCATCTCACCGGGCATGGAATCAATCTCGGTACGGATCATCGCACAGGCTTCATCCACCAGGTCAATCGCCTTATCCGGCAGGAAGCGGTCCGTAATATAGCGGTTGGACAATACCCCCGCTGCAACCAGCGCGCTGTCATAGATTTTGACCCCGTGATGGACCTCGAAGCGCTCCTTGAGGCCGCGCAGGATAGAAATTGTATCCTCAACATCCGGCTCGCTGACCAGCACCTGCTGGAAGCGGCGTTCCAGCGCCGGGTCCTTCTCGATATACTTGCGGTACTCATCCAGCGTCGTCGCCCCGATACAATGCAGCTCACCCCGGGCCAGCATCGGCTTCAGCATGTTGCCCGCGTCCATGGCCCCTTCGGTCTTACCGGCACCGACAATCGTATGCAGCTCATCAATGAACAGAATGATCCGGCCGTCACTCTCGCGGATTTCCTTCAGTACGGCCTGCAGCCGCTCTTCGAATTCCCCGCGGTATTTGGCTCCGGCAATCAATGCGCTCATATCCAGCGAGAAAATCGTCTTGTCCTTCAGCCCCTCCGGCACATCCCGGCGCACAATCCGGTGGGCCAGCCCTTCTACAATCGCGGTTTTACCTACGCCGGGCTCCCCGATCAGCACAGGATTGTTCTTGGTCTTGCGGGAGAGAATACGGATGACCCGGCGGATCTCCGCATCCCGTCCGATCACCGGATCAATCTTGCCGGCCCGCACCTCGGCCACCAGATCACGGCCGTATTTCTCCAGCACCTCATAGGTGGCCTCCGGCTCCCGGCTCGTCACCCGCTGATGTCCGCGGATCTCGGCCAGCACCCCGAGCAGCTTCTCCCGGTTAATGCCCCGGCTGGTGAACAGCCCGCGCAGCTCACGGTTCCCGCTGCCGGTATCCGAGACCATCGCCAGCACAGCATGCTCTACGGCCACGAACTCGTCCTGCATCTTGGCCGCTTCCTTCTCGGCCTGCTCCAGCATGGCGATCAGCGCGGGCGAGGCATACCGCCGCATCGTGCCCGCTCCGCTTCCGCTTACGCTGGGCTTCCGCTGTAGCAGCGCCTCCGTACCCTGCAGCAGCTCGGCTGCAGGAATATTCATCTTCTGCAGCAGCCGCGGCAGCAGGCCTTCATGCTGCTGAAGCAGTGCCTTCAGCAGATGAAGATTATCAATCTCCTGATGTCCGCTGGCCGCAGCCAGAGACTGGGCCTCTGCTACTGCTTCCTGCAGCTTCTGTGTAAGCTTGTTGAAATCCATAAGATCATCGCCTTTCCGTAAAATTATGCCGCTGCAGCCCCAGCTGCAGCATTCAATATGTCATTCACCCGGATAACCGGCTTTATATTCATCATTACCCCGTTGTTGCTCTGCGCCGCTGTGCCCCGCCGGGAGTCTGCCGTTTGGCTCCGGCCTGGAAGCTGCCGGCATCGGCCAGCTGGCGGTACAGCTTCTTCTCCGCTTCCGAGGTTTCCGGCGGAATGACGATCTCCATCCGGAACAGGATGTCGCCATTCGTACCGTTAGGACGCTTCAGACCCTTGCCGGAGAGGCGCAGCGTCCGGCCGCCCGCCATACCTGCGGGGATCTTCAATTTCACCTGGCTGCCATCCGGCAGTGCCACCTTGGCATCCCCGCCAAGCACAGCCTGCCATGGGGCAATCTCAACCGTGCCGAGCAAATCCCCGCCGTCCGGTTCATAGAAATCATGGGGCAGAAGATGCAGCGAGATCAGCAGATCGCCTCCCTGTCCCACACCGCTTCCGCCGCCGGGAACACGGATCACCGTTCCTTCGGCTGATCGTGCCGGAATCTGCACACTCAGATCTTTGCCTGCCGCCTGAACGCTGATATTTCCGCCTTTGTAGGCCTGCTCCAGCGTAATCTCAAGCTGGGCCTGCATCGTACTGAACTCATCGGCCCAAGGGCTTCCCCCTTGGCGGGCACCGCCGCTGCCGGAGAAGAAATCGAAGCCGGCGCGGTCCGCCGCCCCCCGGCTGCCGAAGAACATCCCGAACAGGTCCTCTTCGGGTATCCCGCCACCGGCGGAAGCTCCACCGCTCCAGCCCGCGCCAAATGGAGCTTCCCAAGACGCGGAGGAGGCTGCCCCGCCGCTCCGCGGACCCCGTGCCCTGGCGTAGCCGGCCCCATAGCGGAGCTCCTCATCATAGATTTTCCGCTTCTCTTCATCACCCAGCACCTCGTACGCTTCGGCCGCTTCCTTGAACCTGGCTTCTGCCTCCGGGGCCTTGTTGACATCGGGATGCCACTTCTTGGCCAGCTTCTGATAGGCCTTCTTAATCTCCTGCTTCGAGGCCTGCTTACCGACGCCCAGAGTCTCGTAATAATTTGCCGCCACTGGTACCTCCTCCTTTCGTATAATGGGAACTATTCTATAGGTTATAGCATTCCGCCCTGTAACAAGCCTATTCCCGGGCTGAATGATTATTCACCAAGTCATTGTCCGGGAAAAGACGCATCATAGCCGGTAACCCCACTACAATGCGCCTTGTATGATAGTGCTATATGAAAAGCCCGGCGAAATCACTCTGCCGCAGGGGGACCGGATAGGCCGGCGGCAGAAGCCGCTTGGCCCGGGAAACCCGCTGAACCCGGCTGCTTCAGCCAGACTTGGAAGTCCTTCATCCTCCGGCTTCCTCCGCTGCATCCCCAGTGTACCCGCTCTCCGCTTCCCCCGGAGAACCGCTCACGCTGGAAGCTGCGCCTGCCGCTTACTGAAGCTGCTCATCTGAAGAATTTCCGCCATCCTGAATTTCAATCCGCTTGCCCTGTGATTTCTGCCGTTTCGGCACTTCCAGATTCAGCATCCCGTCTTTCAGTGAAGCGCGGATGCCTTCTTCCGCAATATCCTGAACATAGAAGCGGCGTACATATTCGCCATACCGCCGTTCCCGGCGCACGGTCTGATGCTCCTTATTCTCCTCGCTGTTCTCTTCTTTGCGAACTGCCTTGATCGTCAAGTAAGGGCTGGTATAATCGATGTCGATTTCTTCTTTTTTGAAGCCCGGGAGCTCAGCCTCGATCAGATATGCTCCTTCACTCTCGCGGATGTCTGTGCGGAAGGACAGCGTGGAGCTTGTCAGCGGTGCAAAGAAATCATCATTAAATACTTCGTTAAGCGACTTAGCCAGCACACCAAAAGCATCATCTCTGCGTTTACCAAAAGGAACCAAATCAAACATTATCCATTCTCCTCTCATTTGACTTTTAATTTGTTGTTGATTTGACTTTGACTTTATTTGACCTATGGCTTTATTATAGTCTCCGGCCGTCCGGATGACAAAACTCATATAAGCCGAAAATCCGGTAAAATCCGGCGTTTCGGCTCGTTTTTTAGTATAAATTTTAACATTATTAATAATTTGACCTTATTTGACCTTATTTGATCTTAACCCTTTATTTCACATACCGCGCCCGGTATTCGCTATCCAGCATGCCCATCATAATCACGTCATGGTATTCATGGTTATAATAGAGCGTCTGGCGCCGTACCCCCTCACGGACAAAGCCGATTGCTTCATATACATGCGCAGCGCGGGCATTATAACTGTAGACCTCCAGCTCAATCCGGTGCAAATTCAGAATGCCAAAGCCGTAATCCAGCATCAGCAGCAGCGCTTCCCGTCCATACCCTTGCCCCTGATGCCGCTCCTCACCGATGGCGATCCGCAGATTTGCACTGCGATTGTCAGGGTCTATATCCTGAATGGCGATATCGCCGATCACCTCATCAGTCTCCCTAAGGGCGATAAGCAACAGCACCGTACTGTCGTCGCCTGATTTGCGAGCGATATAATTCCCGATCTGCTCTTTGGTGATATGCTTCTTCGTGCCTGTAAGTCTGCGGACCTCCGTACCGTAGAACATATGGTAATACAATTCGGCGTCTTCCCCGTTAAGCGGGCGCAGATATATCTTTTCCCCTGTTACAAGCTCTGAATGTCTGATCACTCCGGTCAGCCCCCAACTCTATAGATAGTCCTATCAAAAGGCATAGTTTCCTTAAATTATATATGCCACATATCCCCCGGTAAACTGTCAGGTAAATTAGCCAAGCCCGGAAAGCAGCTGTGCATAAAAGGATTTGACCTCAAGCGAAGGGGGAATTCCGATTTCCCGGTTCAGAATGTCGGCAAATTGCAGGTACTGCCGGTTCAGGGCATCTTTGTTATTCTGGAGAGCCGAGGTTTTCATAAGCAGCATATGGGCTTCTTCATCCAGCTCATTGTGCTTCAGCAGCTTGATCAGCAGCCGTTTTGCCGTATTCGTCTCACCCTTATCCAGCAGAGCAACGCACAGTCGCCGGGTGAAGGCCGAGTACATGAGTGACAGCCGTTCAATTTCATTCCAGGCCCAAGGATACACGTGGTCTCCGAATAAATCACCCATATATAGCTGTTCAAGCTCCATAGCCTGTTCCAGATTAGCCTCATTTATGACAGCCAAGCTTCTGCAGCCATCCTCAAAGCTGAGAATATCCACGCTAAGCCCGCTACAGTTAAAGGCATAATGGTTGCTCTCGGAATGCAGATGCGTCTTCAGCCCATGCGTATGGAGCAGCTTGCGCAGCTGATAGACCGTTGTATTCAAATATATTTCTGCATTCTTCTGCGGCATATCGCCAAAGATATCCTCAATGAGCCGTGCGCGGGAAACAAGCCTGCCTTTATGTATGATCAGGTAGCCGAGGAGCTCAGCGCTTTTTCGCGACTTCCATTTGGTCTTGATTCTCTGAGCACCCCCGATTTCAATTCCGCCCAGGAGGCTAATCCGTGCTTCTGCGCTCAAGGCGGGCTCCCGGTTGGCTTCTGCCGCACGCTCCAAATGAATCTGAGTAGCGGCTCTGTGTACCGTCTCATGCAGCCTCTCCTGTACCACCGGTTTCAGAATATAATCGAAGGCATGCACTTCAAAGGCGGAGAGCGCATATTCCTTATGCGAAGTGATGAACACTACCTTGGGTCCCTGGCTGTTCTCACCGAGCCGCGCTGCAAATTCCAGGCCACTTTCTCTGGGCATGCTGATATCCACGAAGATCAGGTCGACCTCATGAGTGTTCAAATAGGTAAAAGCCGCGGCAGTGTCCGTGAAGCTCCCCATTATTTCAACCTCTTCAAGCTTGGCAAGCATCCGTTTCAATATGAGATGCATGGCCTTCTCGTCATCGACAATAATCGTTCTCATCACCTCATCCCCTTCCTATGCTGTTGCCGGCCTGAATTAACGGAGCTTCAGGAGGAAGCGGAATCGAGAAATAGAAGGTGCTGCCCTGCGAGGGAACGCTGTCGAACCATAGCTTCCCGCCGTTCAACTGTACGAACTCCCTGCACAGGGTCAAACCCAGGCCAACGCCCCGCTCCCCGGAGGTCCCGGCTGAGGAGATCCGGTAATCATTCTTCAGCAGGGTATCGGCCTGCTCCGGAGAAATCCCTCCTCCCGTATCACTCACAGCGATTACCATATGACGGTCGCTCCTCTCTGCCTTTAACCGGATGCATCCTCCGTGGTCCGTGAATTTTATAGCATTGGACAGAAGATTGCGGATAATCAGATCCAGCATCTCTTTATCGGCATAGACGTAGCTGTCCCCGGGGATCTCTGATATAATCTGAATCTGCTTGTTATCACTGCGCAGCAGCAGGAGCCGCAGGCTGGCTTGCACCGTATGGGCCAGATCCCGTTCGACCGGATTAAAAATCATGCCTTCCCTCTGGCTCCGGAACCAATCCAGCAGAACTTCCACCAGTTCGAAGGTATTGCGGATCTGCTGCCCCATTTCTTGAACAATCTCTTCATGCTCTCCCCTTTCAGCCTGCATTTCCTCTTCGAGCAGTTCCATCAGGTTGACCAGCACCGCCAAAGGATCACGGATATCATGGGCAACGACACTGAACATCCGGTCCTTGAATGTGTTCAGATCACTTAACTGCCGGGCATTATCGCGCAGCTTCTCTTCTGCATGCACAGCCTCGGTTACATCGCTCAGCAGAAGCATTTTCCCGACAATCTTCTGGCGGCTATTCCTGACAAGAGACAGGTGGACATTATAGTAATCACCGTCCGGACCTGTAAGCTGAATTCTGGATGCACTCGCTGCCCCCCGGGCAATCATCTCCAGAAGCAGGGGATATCCGGAGAATAATTCTGCAGCGGGCTGACCTGTATTCTTATTACTCAGCTCTTTGACTATTCTTTTGGCCGAGCGGTTAAAGCTGGTGAGACTGTGGTCGGTGTCGAGTATAATGACCGCTTCCTCCATCGATTCAAACACCTGCTGAAGGGCAAGCGGCGCTAACCTCAGCATATTGAACTGATAGATTCCCCACATATAAAAAACACCCGAGAAGAGAAAACCAAACGGCGAAATGTCGATAGGCATATAAATTACACCGCTCAAATAAATCAGCGTGAAGCCAAAGGGCCCCCAGGAGCCAATAATCATCAGCGCAATCTGCTTCTTCATCCGGGGAACCGCCCGGAGAAACATCTGGAGCAAAAATATCATCCCCACGACAAAAAAGCTGTAGGAATAGAACACATGAAGCCTGTATAACGGACCTTTAACGAGGGTCACCAGCGGAAAGCCCTCTGTATGATTCATCGTCATGCTTGTATAGAATAAATGATGCCATTCATTGGTATTGTGGGCTGTGAAGGTTATTAGGGGAACAATCATCAATAGCGCAACATTCCTTGGACGTACCCATGACTGCCTGCCGGTATACTGCAGTACCATAATGAACCACAGCACCGTACCGAACGGAATTCCGATATATTCAATCCTCAGCCAGAAGCGGATATGCTCCATACTGCTGCTGATAATTTCGAAGCCATAGCCGAAGGAATAAAAAGAGCCCGTCAGCATTCCCAGACCGTAGCTTACCGCTATGGGCAGGTCTCTTCTTTTGTAGCACAGGTACACCAGCAGCAGTGAACAGCAGGTCGCAGCCATCAGCAATGCCGATAAGTACACGTTATATGTCATAGATGGTTGACCCCTATTCAGGAAGAAATCTTGCATTCTGTGCCTCCTATCTTATCAGATACGTGTCTTTGAGAGATACTTCAAATTTTATTTTTTATTTCATATAAAAAGCTTCGCCTGCTCTCCTCCATTTCAGAAAAAGCCCGCTGCGGCCATGACAATGGCCGGAGCGGGCTTCCATCTGGACAAGCAGCCTTCAGAAGGCCGCAAGCTTGCTTAGTTCAAGGTATCCAGGAGGCTCTTAAGCTCCGGGTTAGTCTCTAGAACGCGCAATACAATAGTAAAAGCTTCAGCACGGGAAGCCTGCTTGGCTGGAAGGAACTTGCCGCCCCCTTCTCCGCTGATAATACCGGCCGCTGCCGCTTGCCCGATCTGCTCCTTATTCCATGTCTTATCCAGATCGGAGAAGCTGGAGGAAGCCGGACTACTTACGCTGTTCAGATCAATGATCTTGGAGATCATAGCAATAATCTCGGCGCGGCTGATCTCCCGGTTAGGCAGGAATGTACCATTTTGGTAGCCGGATATTATACCTTTTTGCTGCAAGGCGCGAATGGAGTCTTCGGCCCAGTGGCCGGAAATATCACTTAAGGAGCCGCCGGCAGCATTGCCCGAAAGGCCAAACACCTTGGCAAGAACGGTAGCGAACTCTGCGCGGGTGATGCTTGCATCCGGGTGGAAGCCGCCATCCTGATAACCGTTCACCACACCCAGCTTCACAAAGATACCAATTGTAGAGCCGGCCCAATGCGTGGAGGTATCCGTGAAGGTCAGCGGAGCCGGATTCGACCTGGCCTCCTCAATTCTATGGGCGAAGCCGGTGATCACACTGGCAATATCGACAACATTGTCCATGAATTGCACGCCCGGCTGAACGGGTACAGGCATTGGTGTTGCGCTAGGTGCTGATGTTGGTGTTGGTGCTGATGACGGTGTCACCACCGGGGTGGGCGTCGGTGAATTGCTGTTGCCTTCGTTAACAGCAGTAATCTCAACGGTTTTGGTTCCATAGACAGCGGAACCGTCTACAGCTGTTGCCTTGACCGTAACAACCCCCGCCGAGCTGCCGGTTAAAATTCCGTGCGCATCGATGGTTGCTGTGCCTGTACCTTGGTCAACTGACCAGACAACCTCTCGCTCAGCTGCCTCTGCCGGTGACACCGTCGCTGCCATTTGAACGGCTGAGCCCGCCTGAACCCAAGAAGCTCCGGTTACGCTTATCCCAGAGACTCGAACCGGTGCAGGTGTAGGCACCTCTGTCGGTGTCGGCGTTGCTGTCGGCGCCTCTGTCGGCGTCGGCGTTGCTGTCGGCGCCTCTGTCGGTGTCGGCGTTGCTGTCGGCGCCTCGGTTGGCGTCGGCGTTGCTGTCGGCGCCTCGGTTGGCGTCGGCGTTGCTGTCGGCGCCTCGGTCGGCGTCGGCGTTGCTGTTGGCGCCTCGGTCGGCGTCGGCGTTGCTGTTGGCGCCTCCAATATAGTTAATTGGACACTGCCAGTAATACCTGTGCCATCTGTAGCCGCAGCCTCTATGGTTATTGTGCCCGGAGCAACTGCGGTAAGTTCACCGCTTGCTTCGTCAATAACAGCGGCCCCTGTACCATTCACAACAGACCAGATGACAGCTGGATTGGCCGCATTCAGCGGCAGTACTTCCGCACTCATCCTGAGCGATTCACCCGTAAGCAGGGAGCTAACCCCGCCGGGGCTTTTTACTGTAATGCCGGTTACCTTATGAACGTCATTAATGGCGATGAATTGAGCGCCTGAGTATAACGAAATCTGGGATACAACATCCGCAGTGTCCGATCTGATCAGAAAGGTCACCAGGCCCTCGACTGTATACGACGAGAAGCCCTCATTAGCTTCGCCGCCACTTTGAACTGGATCCGTGTTATAAAACAATGTAGCAGAATTGGCAGAATGGGCAAATACCTCGGTACGGCCCGTTACCAATTTACCGTCAGTCCCATAAACCGCAAAGGTAACATTTATATAGTCAGCCATATTTGCGTCCTGTTCCGGCTGTTTAGCCAGTTTCACATGATCTGCGGCAAAAGCAGGCTTGTAAGTTTGGAATCCAGATACATTGACAGAGGGGAACGGATAAGAATAATCAGGGACCCAGCTTATACTACCGTCGCTCACATATCCGCCAACAATCGTTCTATCATTGTAAGTAGCAACCGTTACACTGCTTTCTCCGGCAACATCAGGAACTGCAGCCACAGTACCGTCCGAATACCGTAGATATAAATGCTCGGAGCTGTCCGGTTTATCAGCGGGGAAATTTAAAGTGACGGAGCTTGTGCTTACAACACATCCGCTTATCAGAACTGAAGCCATAGCCGAAAATAGCCCCAATTTCCATATTGATTTTCTCTTCACTGTTTTCTCCCATCCCTTCAAATTCACATATGTTATATTTAAAATAATTATACATAGGCTCAATGACGGGAAAATGACAAAGTTCGACACTGGAGGCTATTAGTTCTAAGCAAAGAGCGCCGCCCCAGCGGGCAGCGCTCTGTTAAACTTCTTATTTAGTTAACAAACCCGGTATATTTCAGTAAACGGGTCAGCATGACGACAGCTTGGGCCCGGCTGGCTTTCGCTGCGGGAACAAAGGACACCGGTGTCATACCGGTTACAATCTCTGCTTGAACGGCTTGTGCTACTGCCCCTTGAGCCCAGCTGCTAATGTCAGCCCGGTCCTGGAAGACAGACAGCAGCTGAGTCTGCACGCTTGCAATACCGCTAGTTTTCCCGGTGACTGAAATTGCTCTTGATATCATCACTGCCATTTGCTCGCGGGTAATCGTATCATTCGGCTTAAAGCTCTGATCCTGGAAGCCTTCCACCAGCTTGGACTGAACTGCGGCACCAATGGCTCCGGCATACCAGTCACCCGCCTTCACATCAGTGAAGCCTGCTGCCGCAGGATCAGGACTCAGTCCCAATGAACGTACCAGCAGTGCCGCGAATTCTGCCCGCGTTATATTGCTATCCGGAGCGAAGCGGGTATCCGTAGTTCCGTTTACAACCAGCTTCGAAGCCAGCAATTCAATATCCGCCTTGGCCCAATGATTGCTGATATCATTGAATGTCCGGGCGGACGTAAGGACAGCGTACGTACTATTACCGTTACGTTTAAAAGTTACCTTGGTGGAACCATCTGCCTGCTTATCAAACAGCGCAGGTACAAAAGAAAATTGTCCTGTAGATGGATCATAAAGGACCACCGATGTATGTGTTACATCCACAGAAGACGCAAGGACAACGCTTCTGCTGACGTATGTTGAGCCAAAATGGTTCAACTCTACAGACTTTCCGTTGCCGGCCGCCGCAACTGAAAATTCAATGGCGGTTCCTAACTGGGAAGCAGAAATGCTCTGCGCACTTTGTTGAATAGCCGCGTTCACATCTGCTGCTACCGGAGATATACTAATTTGAATCACTATATTGTCTGCGGCTGTGCCCAGGTTTTGCGCGACTGCAGCAAAATCAAGAACACTTAGAGGCAGCGAATATTCCCCGTCATTGGTTTGCAGCGATACGATAGTATCCGGCGCGTTCAAGGCCGCTGCTGCCAAAATGGAAGCCGACAGGTTAAAACGCACACCCGCATTTGAAATATTATTGTATGCAATAAAAATAATTGGGGCTGCTCCATGATTATCCTGCGTAGCCGCAGCCGCGAAAGCTGCAGTGAGCGCTGTGTCATCTTGAGTAACTGTCATAGTCACCCGGCCATTCGCTGCCGTCTCAGATACAGCAGTATTCTTGCTTGTATCTACTTGAACGGGTGTAGCATTCGACACCGGCGGAGTGACTGGCTTGCCAGGTGCCGTGGTTGTTCCCGCTTGAGCACCGGTGCTGGTGCTGCTGCCGGTACTGATGCTGCCGCCGGTTCCGGTACCGCCGCCGGTTCCGGTTCCGCCACCATTTCCGGTGCCGCCGCCATTTCCGGTGCCGCCGTCGTCTCCATTGCCGCCGCCATTTCCGGTGCCGCCGCCGTCTCCATTGCCGCCGCCTCCGTTGCCGCCACCGCCTCCGGTCGACGGAGCTTTGACGATCAGATCAGCTGTGGCTACCTGGGTGCCCGCTCCTGCCAGCACTTTATAAGTTCCGGCAACCTCACTTTTGGACAAAGTGAACGAAATGGAGAATTGTCCATTGCTTACTGGAACAATATCATACAACACAGTACTTTTGACCGGCCGCTGTACTTGAATAATGACTTCATCCAGAGTAGAAGTACCGGTAATCTTCACCGCGCCGCCAAGCTCCACAGCAGCCGGAGGATTCAACGTCACGGCCGTGCTGCCAGCGAATGCCGCAGCAGGCAGTACCAGTGATAGACAAAGAGCCATAATCAGCGTAAACCTTAACTTGCGTAATTTCACTTGGACATTCCCCGCTTTCCTGTTGATCTAACATTTTTAGTCATTATTACTATTTTGGTTTGCGGCTAATATAGCCAAATCCAGCTCCAGCGGAGTCTTCACGGTAGCCAGGTTCAATCCGAGATTGCTGGGATCCGTACCGTACCGGCTAACGACATAAGCCTTCACGGTATAATTTGGATTCGCAGCAGCATTGGCCACATTGAAGTTGGCAGAATATGTGCCTGTGTTCAGCTTCAGGTTAGCCGCAACAATACTAACAGGTACAGCGCCATCGAACAGCTCGAATATAATGTTCTGATTTCCATTCACTTCTTCATCATAAGCATTGTTAAACAACCGGATCGTTGCTGTAATTCCATTGTCTGCAGTTACCACCGGCGCAGTCACGTAGAATACTTCAGAGGATTTATGAGTCCTGCCTTCAAAATACTTACTACTGTACCCTTCAGCATCTACAATAACTCTATAGTAATTTCCTTCAGCGAAAATCCCCCGGGCTAATGTAAGCTTGCCTTCGCTCAGCACATATTCCGAGGCATTCAATGTTCTGTATACTCCCATATTCGAATCATATACAGTAATTTTCCCTACGTGTTCTCTCCAGGCCACATTATCTGCAAAAACAAACTCACTGTCTGTGTTGCTGAAGAAATATCCCGTAAGCTCAGGAGTATTATAGGCAATCGTTGCCTCTACTGCGCTGTTACGCTTACTATCATATAGATCGCTAAGCACGCCCGGAGATACTTTGATTTTTACGGAACCCTGCTGCTTCGCATTGTGGAAGATGATGTTAATCTGTGAGTCATGAAGAGACACTACATCCTGCGGATCCAAGGCTGAATAAGTAACGCCGTGATCAGTGGAAAGGGTGATGTACTCACTCAGATGGGACACTCCGTCAACAAGGGTCTGATCCGCCAGGGCGGTATTTGAGTTAAACGCCAAGCTCAAGAAACGCCCGTCACCTGAGAAGTAGCCGCCATTATAAGAAATACCTGTTGCCGGGTTCTGGGGGGTGATCCAGTTTGTACTTACGTAATCAGTCAGAACATTCCCGGCTGCATCCATGAAATGACCCGGATAGAACTGATAATAATACTGTCTTCCTGAGAGAGGTGCCGGGAAATGCATGATGAGCTTGGAGCCAGAGAAGGTAAACGTAACATCTGAAGGTAAGGTGGAGAACCACTGGTTTCTGGACGGATCATACCACTGCACATTCTCCAGGAATTTGCTGTCATCCCCCTTAGCATTGAAGATCTCCTCATCGAATACGAAAGTAATATCCTGATAATCATCCGACACAGAATAATACAGGTATGCCGGCATGGTTGTGTCTGCCGGACTCGGGTCTATACCTCCGACAGCCGTCTCCAGAAATCCGCTGACTGTATTTTGATCCCGGACGTTTCCGGCAAGATCCTTGAAGGCTCCCCCGTTAATGACGATTTGAATCTCTGTGCCGGATAGTGCTTCAGCGAAATGAATATGCAGCTTGTTGGATTCAATGGATAATGTATCCTGAGCAACGAGAGCTTTGAAGGCTTTCTCCTGTCCGGATACTAGTGTCCGGACTAAGTAAATCTTGCTTTTCAGACTATCGTCCGAGATTGTATTATTTAACACTTCTTTATTGAAGGTAAGTTCTACGTCGTGATTGTCATTGCTGACAACCACTGACTGGATCACCGGAGGACTCACGTGTAAATTCATTTCCGCATTAAGATTGCCTGCCGCATCCTTCAGAGTGCCGCTTGCGATCCGGATGACCGTATCGGTACCCGAAATGATTTTCATATCATTATCGTAATTTAGATATAACTCACTGGAGTTATTCTGATAGGCAGAGCCCTCATGATCCGTAAAAGGAACAAAGTGCTCCCCATCGCCGGCTACACTGATTTGGCTACTCAGAAAAGCATTGGCTTGCTCTTCAGTTGCCCCATCAGGCACGTTAAGTGAGAAGTTCTCATCAAAGTATAAGTGCACCCAGCGGCCATCACCGGAAAGGGAACCTGTAAAAACAGGAGCGCTAATATCATGTGCCGCTATAGAAGTTACAGTAATGTCGCTCGCGGAGAGACGATCTTCCTTATTCATAACAGCCCCTGCTGCGATCCGAATGCTGTTGTCTGTGCCGGTAAGCGCATTATTCAGCGTAATAATTAACGCACCATCCTCATTCATGCTGATAGCATTGCTGGCGTTATCTGCCGCAAGATCAACGGGTTCCTCCGAACCGGTACGTTCAATTTGGATATCGGCCATCAGATCGGCCAGGCTGCCGGCAGGCAGTGCGTAGGTATTGAAGGTAACTGTCACAGCGGTATTATTGCTGCTCACTTCAGCCGTTGCTGAGGTGATTTGCGGGAAGCCAGGTTCCGCATGGCCCGCACCGGGAGAAACCGTCAGGACAGTTACAGCTGTAAGCACCACAGCCATCATTTTCGACACGGTCTGGATGAATTTCAACCTGTTTGTTTTGCCTCTTGCTATCATTTAGATTCTCACTCCTAAAATTTTATTATTTAAAATCGATACTAAAGTCCAGTATATATGCACCCAATGACACCAAAATGACAAAGTCCGACAAAAAAAAGAGCCTCTTTATCAGAGACTCCCGGAACTTCAATTTCATATTGTTAATATGGTTTCCCTAAGCCCTATGTCTACGGCTTCAATGGCGAGGCTTGCAATATCACTGAGGAAATCCGCACAGGTTATCCTGAACTCTGCCAACAAAACTTAAAGTGCCTAAACCTGCTGCTCTCCCTCATGGACGGACCTCTGTCCCAAGGAGAAAGTATAGGGATATACTCCTGCTGGGATAGTGAGACATGGATGGAACACAACGCAAAGCTTGACCGGACTCTTCATCTGCCATCCTTCAATCCGCCGACACAGTCTATAGAGTTTGTAGATTGTCCCCTACTTATATTGCGCCAGCATACCTGCCAGCGTCCGCTTCACCTCCGCCACCTGCTCCGGCGGCTCCTGTACCGTGGCCTCGTTGCAGAGGCCGATCACGAAACGCGCGAAGAAGCCCAGATCGCTCTGCGGGATTTCCCCCTCCAACCAGCCCGTGCCATCCCCGCGGATATGCAGCAGCGGCGAGGACCATACCTCGGCTTCGCAGGCTTGTACGCCTCGATTCCCCAGTTCAACGAACAGCCGGACAAGACTTGTATCATCCTGCTGAGTTTGACTGCTGTAATCATCCTTATTGCCCAAGTGGACATGCTTCAGATCAAGCGCTGCCGGCCCGGACTCGTCGTATCCCGCCGACTGAATCCGGTCGCAGCGGAATACACGGATATCCCCGCGCAGGAAGCAATAGGCCGGACAATACCATAAGCCGTTATGGGCGTAGATGCCCACCGGCTGAATCCATCTCGCCTTGCGCTGCCCCTTCGATTCATAATCGATCAGCAGCACCTTTTGCCCGGTAGCTGCTTCCAGCAACAGGGACAGATAGGGGAACTCCGCCTGTCTCGCCGGGGTCAGGAAGTCAATCCGGTTCTTCATCTCGTCAATCCGGTCACGGACATCGCCGGACATATAGTTATAGAATTTATGCAGGGCAGCTAATGATTCTTCCTTGAAGGGGAGATACTTGTAGTGGCGCAGGGCATGGCTGGCGAAAAAAATCGCCACCGCCTCCTCCTCCGTGAACGCGATCGGCGGCAGAATTCTTTCGTTCAGCACCTGATAGCCTCCATGCGGCCCCACTTCAGAATAGAGCGGAACGCCTAACTCCCCCAGCTCCTGCAAATCCCTGAGGATGGTCCGGGAAGATACATTGAATTCGTCGGCCAGCTCTTTGACGGTGAATTTCCGCTTGCGGTTGACCGTCATCATCAGGTCCAGCAGCCTTTTGGATTTAGACAACAGCTTCACTCCATTTATTATTATATTTATGACAATACCTGTCACTATTATAGACTACACTATAATCAAAGCCGGCTAGCAAGGCAAATCAAATTCTAAGGAGAGATTTAGACATGACCCTGCAAATAAATCCTTTTATTCTGGTGGACGGTACAGCAAGTGAGGCAATTGCCTTTTATCAGGAGGCACTGGGCGCTACGCTGCTCTTCAAGCAAACTGTGGGCGAGGGCCCGCATAACCCTGACTCCCCGATGACCGAACAGGAAAAAGCACGTATAGCCCATTCCGTACTGCTGGTGGGTGAAACCAAGTTTTTCGTCGCAGATCAGGAATTAAACCAACCGTTGACTCATGGCAACGGCATCACCATCTGTATCACAGTGGATACCACTGAGGAAGCGCAGCAGCTGTATGACTCGCTCAAGGCAGGCGGAACGGTTGATATTGAGCTGGCTCCGGCTTATTTCAGCCCCGCCTTTGGCATGGTTACTGACAAGTTCGGCGTATGCTTCCAGGTGTTCACGAAGAGACCGCAATAAAGCGGAAGCTGACGTGAAATCCTCAGGCCGTAAACCCTCGGGCGTATTATTCAAAAAAGCACTGTCTCCCGGATCAACCGGTGAGACAGTGCTTTTCGGCGTAACGCTCTAATACAAGGCCCGCCACAAATAGAAGGTGGCATATGCCTCCCAGCCGTGCCAGGGCCGGGCCAGGACGAGCAGCTCCGCAGACGTCGGCTTGCGGTCCATACCGGTGAGGAACTTGATCACGTTCTGCAGGCCGACATCGCCGACGGGATAGGAGGAGCTATCCCGCAGGCAGCGCATGCGTACATACTGCGAGGTCCACGGCCCGATCCCGCGGATCTGCAGCAGCCGCTGTTCGGCGGCTTCCGGGGACGGAAGCGCCAGAAGCTCTTCCCGGCTTAACTCTCCGCTTGCGATCAGCGAGGCTACCGTAAGGATCGTCTGCGCTTTGCTGCGGGTCAGCTGCAGGGCGCATAAATCTTCGATCTGCACCTTCGTGAAGACCTCCGGTCCCGGGAACCGGTAATAGGTCTGATCTCCCCACTCCAGAGAGTCTCCATACACTTCGGTCAGCCGCTGCTTCAGCCTGTAGGCAAACGCCAGATTGACCTGCTGGCCCAGAATCGCCCAGCATAACGCCTCGAACAGATCGGGGATGCCGATAATCCGCAGTCCCCGGTGCTGACTCACCAGCGGCTGGAGCAGCGGGTCCGCTTCAGCCAGCCGGTAGAACGGGGTAAGATCACGGTCCAGATCGAACCACTCCGTAATATAACGGGCTAGCCATTCATGCTCCAGGACGCCGGGTGCAGTCCCGTGCAGCCGGGTTACACTCAGTCTGTTCCCTGCAGACACACTTAACCGGATCAGGACCGGGCCGTCCTCCAGCTTGAACATCCGGGTCACTCCCGACTCATCCGTCCGGAACAGGCATTCCAGCGGCGAGCGGTTCATGTATTCCAGACAGGCGGTAAGGCTGAAATCCTCCGGCAGCGGCAGTTCAAAAAGAAAATCGTTCATGACCCGCCGCCTTCACATTCAGAATACCCTCCAGCTGAAGCAGTTCCTGCTTCAGCTGGAGACCGCCCCGGTAACCGGTTAATGTGCCGTTCGCGCCGATTACCCGGTGGCAGGGCACAATGACCGGCAGCGGATTCTGGCCGTTGGCCGTGCCGACAGCACGGACTGCCAGCGGTCTGCCGATCCGCACAGCCAATTCCTTATAGGTGGCAACCTCACCATGCGGAATCGTAAGCAGTCCCCGCCATACCTCCTGCTGAAACGGGGTGCCCCATAAATCGAGCGCAAGACTGTTGAAATCCACCGGCTCTCCGGCAAAATAACGCCGCAGCAGTTCTATAACCCCAAGCTGCTCAAATCTCCCGGCACCCTCCAGGAATTCATAGTCCGGTGCATATGTCTTCAGCCAGGAAGCCGGCAGCTGCCCTCCATCCTGCGGATAGGACACACGGATAAGTCCCTGTTCACTGGCCCAAAGCGTCCATTCTCGATTCCCGAAATTCAGGGTATGATGATAGATCATATTCCGGTTCGGACTCTGGTTTATATTCATATTCATCCTAATTTCCTCCCTCATTATGCTTACTGCGGTATTCCGTAGGGGACAGACCGGATTTCTTGACGAACCAGGCTGCGAAGTGGGACGCGCTGCGGAATCCCACCGCCTTGCCTACATCGGCAATGCCTGTATCCGTCTCCGCCAGCAGCCTGCGGGCTTCACCCGTGCGCAGTTCATCCAGTTTGGCAGCAGGTGACTGGCCGGTTACCCGCTTGTATGTCCGCTGCAGATGGAACGGGCTGACCTTCAGCTGCTCAGCCATCGACTGCAGTGTCAGCTTGCTCCCGAACTGCCCGTCCATAATGGCATCCGCCTGCGCCGCAAGCACGGCATCCGGCCTTAGAGTGCCGCCTTCTTCGGGGCGGCATCTTTTGCAGGGCCGGAATCCCTCGCGGATAGCCTCCTTCAGGGAGCCGTAGAATACCACATTGGCAGCCTTCGGCGTTCTTGCCCGGCAGGAAGGCCGGCAGACAATATGTGTCGTCAGCACCGCTGTATAATATACTCCGTCATAGGTCGGCTCACGCCGCACCACCGAATCATAAATACGCTCAAATAATTGCGGATCCATCCCAAATCACCTCTTACCGCCAGTATAAACGATTCGTTTTGGCTTATGCAGCATATTGGAATAGGAGAGCAAGATTACGACAGTGTGCAGGAGTAGCGGCAGATGTAGACCGGCCTGAATCTGTACGCTTGCTGGCCTGCTGAGGCTATGGTGTTAAACACTTTGATTGGGTAGTGAATCGCGTGCCTCTACTTGCGGACTGAGAATCCGCTAATTTTCAAAATCAGGGCTTTTTCCGCACCATGCGGACTGAAAAGACCTTATCCCTGTTGCAGGGGTTAATCTGCGGGGGAATCCGGGAAATAACGGATCTGTAGTCCGCAACAGCTGCCAAACAAGCCATTCCGGTGAAATAACGGCGCTGGAGTCCGCAAGCGGATTATTTGCTCAAGCTTTTGTTCACGGCGCACCTAATCTCCGGATTCCGATACATAATTTAGTTGAAATACCTATTATTCTATGCAATAATCACTGGCGGTAAATAGAATTAATTTCTATAGAAATGTAAGCTAAGTCACAATTTTAACGGAGGACTCAGAGGCTAATGAACCTGTCAGATATCCGCTACGAACGCTTCAGTAAGAAGGACTATTATACCGCCAGCGAATTATTAAGCCAGGATGCGGAAGCTGGCGCAGACCTCCTCCAGGTGCTTGATGAAGAACCGGAAACGTTTATTTGCGCTTTTATTGATGATGCGCTTATTGCACTGGCTCAGATGGAAGCGCCTACACACCAGTCGCATTTAAATGTGTTTGTCGCTCCCCGGTTTCGCAGACGAGGAATCGGCGCGGCAATGGTGCTAGCTGCCGAGACACAATTGCAGGCAGGCGGAACCCGCGCGGTCAGCACTTCTTTTCGTTCCGGGGCTCCAGCATCTCCCGGGTTTGCCCGTAAGCTCGGTTATGCCCCATACTACTCACTTGTTTATATGAAGCGGACCGGCGGGTTCTTTTCTCAGGAAGAAGTCCCCGTAAGGCTGTATGAAGATGAAGACTTTCTTCCAGCCCACTCGCTGTATGCCACTGCATTTCATGAAATGCGCGTCCGTATCGGCCGCTTCCCGGATTCGGTGGTTGCCCAGCCTAATGAAGGCAGACGAAACGCCTGGAAAGCGGACGCAGAGGACCGGTTTGTCTACGAAATCAATGGGGAAATCGCCGCTTACAGCCACCTCCACGGGAATGAAATCAGCAGTGTCAGCGTACGTTCAGACCTTCAGGGACGCGGGATCGGGCGAAAGTTTGTGAAGTACCTATGCAATGAAATCTATCAGCGCGGCCATTCAGCCGTCATCCTGTGCTGTGTTGCTGGGAATGAAGCCCGGCAGCTGTATGACAGCCTCGGGTTTCAGGAAACGCATATTATGGAATATATGAGGAAAACGCTGGAAGTGTCTGAAAGTAAAATATGAACAGGAAATGGAGCGATAACAAACATGGGTAACCTGGGATCACAGAATATCAGTGTAGTTACGTTGTTCGTTGAGGATCTGCCTGGCACCATGGCATTCTATCAGGAGGTTTTTGGTCTTGCAGAGGTGTACGCGGACGAGAATTCGGCCGTCTATAATTTCGGCAATATGAGCATCAATCTGCTGCACATCTCCGAAGCCCCCGGGCTGATTGAGCCCGCTGCCGTTGCCGGCCGCGCCTCCGGATCACGGTTTCAGTTCACGATCCGCGTCGACAGTGTCGATGCCGTATGTGCCGAATTACAAGCACGAGGCGTGAATCTGCTTAACGGGCCCATGAACCGGCCTTGGGGTATCCGCACAGCCAGCTTCGCAGACCCGGCGGGACATATTTGGGAGATTGCGCAGGAGCAGGTATAGCCGGTGAAGCTACGGATGGACAAATCAAAGCATTCCCGGTCAGGAACAGCTCTGCCGGTTTCTCTACAATGAAATTGAAAGGAGAGGTGAGGATTTGGAAACGATCCGATTGCTTCAGCAGGCGATTGATTATGTGGAGCAGAACTTGAATTCCGCCATAGGAGTTGAGGATATCGCCGGAGCAGCGATGACTTCGAAATATCATTTTCAGCGCATGTTCCATGCTCTTACAGGCTTCACCGTTACTGAATATGTACGCAACAGGCGGCTTACGCTGGCGGCGGAAGAGCTGGCCGGAACGGACGGCAAGGTGATCGATATCGCGCTTAAGTATGGTTATGAGACACCGGAATCCTTCGCCAAAGCGTTCCAGAGAATGCATGGGGTAACCCCGCAAATGGCGAAGAAGAAGAACGTGAAGCTCAAGTCGTTCCCCCGAATCTCCTTTCAAATTCAGATCAAAGGAGAAACTGAAATGAATTACCGGATTACGGAAGAAAAGGGTTGCCTCGTCATTGGAAAAGAGGTTATCGTTCACCAGGATGCTTACACAGAAATACCCGCGTTCGTAGAGAAAATCTGGAAAGACGGGACGCATGACCGGATTAACGAGTTAGCCGGAAGACCCGCAGGTTCGCTGCTGTTCGGCTATTATTACGACTTCAGCGAGGACGGAACCAAACGTTATCTGATGGGAATCGAACTGCCGGAAGGACAAGAGGTCCCACAGGAGCTTGATACCCTGACTGTACCTGATCAGACCTATGCCGTATTCGATAGCCGTGATACGTTTCCGGATGACGCGGAGATAGGACTGGAAATTCTAAATGTGTGGCGGAGAATCTATTCCGAATGGTTCCCTTCGGCAGGCTTTGAGCAAGTGGAAGGGCCGTGCATGGAGAAATACTACTGGACCGATGACACACATGAAGAATCGATCTGCGAGGTTTGGATTCCTGTAGCAAAGAAATAAAATGATTTGGACTTTATTATTAGTATATTGGACAGAAATTATTGCTTAGGCCAAAGCCCTTTCACTGAGTTGTGATTAAGTGGATAAACGTATCCTAATTCAGTTGTTGTAGCAGGTCTGGGGCAAATAAATGGATAAACGGCATTTAATTCCGTGCATTTCCTCGGCTTTGGCTTATATGAAGAAATTTAAGTGCTGTTTATCCAACTGTTGTCTTAATAGGCGTCCTTCGTTAAACAGCAAGTGGAGAAAATCCAACTATTTCCGGATGATGCGATATTAACACGTTTCCACCTATACTTTAAAAAGACCCCCCGGGAGCAGCCGCAACGGCGTCCGGAGGGTCAAACATTTAAACTTCAGCTGATAAAAATCGTCAATATCACGTTGTTATCCGCAGTTATTATACCGCTGCTTCCGTAATCTTAGCATCTATAGGACCCTCTGCTGCCGGCGGGTTTTTTTTCTTCATATAGTCGGAATAGTAGGCGGTTATGATGGGAACAAGAATGGATGTTACGATAACCGAGGCGGCTACCAGCGCCGTGGCTGTCTCCGCTGCAGGCAGGAACTCCGGCTTCATGTTCGCCACCAGCATCGGGTTGGCAACAGCAGCTCCGGCGGTACTGGAGGCGGCAAGTCCGGCGGTACCGTTACCTCGGCCAATGAATTTGTCGGCCAGGATCAGCGGAACACCTGTAATAATGATAACAACTACACCCAGAAGAATACCAAGCAGGCCTGTGTCAACGATAACGCCAAGGTCAATTGAGCTGCCCAATGCGAAGCCGAAGAACGGAATGAGTGTCTGGGTTGCTTTGCCGAAGTAAGCACGCAGATCATGATCCAGGTTACCCAGGATGAAGCCGATCAGGAACGGAAGCACAGCGCCGACAAACACATGCGGTTCGAATACGGCAACGCCGGTACTGCCCAGAATCAGCATCGTTACGAGCGGGCCGGATTCGAGTGACATCAGCACGAACGCCCCGGATTCTTCTTTGGTACCATACTGCTGCATGATGGAAGCGTACAGGCCGCCGTTAGTCATATCCATAGCGGAGATGATGGCGAGAACGGATAATCCGGCGAAGAAGCCGGTTTGCACACCGCCCTCAGGCAGGAACTGGATCGCGATCATAGCTACAACCCATGCTACAGCAATCTTGGTTAATACAAGGGTACCTGATTTGCGGAGTACCGTTCCGGTTGCTCTTACATCAATCGCTGCGCCCATACAGAAGAACCATACGGCCAGAATCGGCACGGTTCCTGTCATCAGGCCTTTGGTGAAGCCTCCGAAATATTCGCCTGCGTTAGGAAAAGCGGTGTGAATGATCGCGCCCAGGAACAGGGGAACCAGCATCATTCCGCCGGGAATCCGATCTAATGTCTTTTTGATTTTCATATGATTACCATACCTCTCTTACTCGTAATGAGTTTATATAATATTGCAGATCATGCTTATTTTTCCTTAGGAAGGCGCAGCAAACCAGCCCCAGCAAGTTCCCCGTTCACTACAATCCCGCAAGTCAGCGGGCGGGTTTACTGAGATCACTTTGCCTGATGGCGCTTTCACGATACGTACAGCTTACTTGCGGCTTAGTCCTAGCTCCGGGATCATTTTGGCGAATACATCATCGCTTTCCTTGAGCTGTTTCAAGAAGGCTCTGCCGTCCTTAACGAGCAGTCCAAGTCCGTTCGACTTCATATATTCGCGGAAAGCCCTGTCCTCGGTTCCTTTGATAAATGCTCCGGCCAACACCTCCGCAATGGCCTCCGGCGTATCCTTCGGCACAGCAAGTCCTCTCCATGTACTGGTGAAGTTCACATGTATTCCGGTCTGCTCTTCCAGGGTCGGCACATCCGGCAGCGCCTCTGAGCGCTTATCGGCGTTAACCGCCAGGGTCCGCAGCTTGCCTTCATCTACATACTTCTTCACCTCGGCGGGACTGACCGGTACCGCGTCCACGAATCCGTCCATCAAAGCGGAAACGGCTGGCCCTGCGCCTTCAAAAGGAATATGTGCAAACTTCACACCAGTCTCCCGTTCTAAGGTTACGGCGGCCAAATGCCAAATGCTCCCCGTTCCTGCGTTTCCCATTTTGAGTTCCTCTGGATGCGCTTTCGCAAAGTCGAGAAATTCATTGACGTCTTGCCATGGCGCGTCCTGTCTTACGGTAATGGCGGAAGGATCAAAATTCGTCTGTGCGATGGGTTTGAACTTCTCATAGGTAATCGGCAATAGTCCCAGATGGGGAAGAATCGTCAGCTCGGCCGGCAAAAAGGTGACGGTATAGCCATCGCCCTTGGCGTTCGCGCCTTCCATAAGTCCCACTGAACCTCCGCCGCCTGTCCGGTTAACCACAATAATCGGCTGGCCCAGCACTTTCTCTGTCGCTTTGGCGAGCGCTCTTGCCGTAGTATCTGTTCCTCCGCCGGCCGCATAGGGAACGATTAGTGTAATCGGCCGCTCGGGAAAATCGGTGCTGGCATTCTTCTGATCCGCATCGCCTGTCAGTTGAATGAAGGTTCTAAGGAGCAGCAGAACCACGAGTACCGATGCCGTCCAGATTCCTATTCTGGTTGTCCGTTTCAAAACCATCCCTCTTCTCTGTTAACAGTAATCGCGCAGCCGCTGACTCTTACGCTGGCCCTGCGCCCGCTGCTTCACCCCCGAATTCTCTGAGCATCAGCCGCCCTTCCGGGAAGCTGTGAAAGTTTTCTCAAATAGAACTTTATCGCATTCGGGGGTGTTCCTTCAATCGTATAATCTTATTCGGAATCCTCAGAAACGCCGGAATGGCGCGGTTTTGGCTGATCTGCATACTCTTTGGAAGATTTGCTATTCTCCCGGAACTTGCCCGGTGTCGTCGATTTAATCTTGCGGAATACACGGATGAAGCTGTTCTCATTCTGGTAACCGACCTGCAGCGCAATATCGGCGATCCGCAGAGTGCTGTCCTGCAGCAATTCACAGGCTTTATCAATTCTGAGGTTGGTCAGATAGTCATACACGGTTGTTCCGGTCTCTTCCTTGAAGATCGTACTCACCGAGGACACCCCCATATTCACATGGGAGGCGATATCCTGCAGCCCGATATTGAACTGCAGATTCTCTTCCATATATTTGATCAGATTCTGGACAAGCAGGAATTCCTTCGATTGCCGGTGCGCTCCGAACGCACCGGCCATATGAACAGCAATGCTGCATAGCATGTCTTCAATCTCTTGAAGCTCCATCGTCGACACCTGATGCCAGGTGTAGTCAGCCAGCTCGGCAGGCAGCGGGTATCCCCCGGCCGCTGCTATATGCAGAATTTCCTCCAGCAGGTCATCGACGGTGCGGAATACTTTTTGCGGCTGAATTCCTTTCTTGCGGGTCTCGGCCGACCATCTGCGGATCCACTCCTGCGCAGCCCGGGCATCCGAAGACTTCAGGGCACTCAGCATTTCCTGCTTCCAGGCTTCGTCAGCCGACCCGCTGCTCTCTTCATATTTGTTCTCCGCATGCGAATACACACGGACATGGGCATAACCTTCATATAACCGGTAGGATAGAGCCAGCTGTGCCTCTGAATAGGAACGGGGCACCTGGGCAATCGCTCCGGCCTGCTCGCCGATGCCAATGGACACGGATATGTTCAGCACTTCAAGAATAAGATCGGCCAGCTTACGGGCATCTGTATATAACGGCTTCTCTTCGCGGCTCTTCGCCTGCAGCAGGATGACCAGACTGTCCTTCTGCGGTGCAGCGATGACGGACCGCCACGAAGCTTCGAAGTATTCGTGCACAATGTTGATCATTGCGTACTTAAGCAGCAGCTGATCTTCTTCTATGAACCCCGCCGCCCATTGGGTATGACGGTCAATAGACAAGGCGAGCGTCTCGAACGGACCTTCCGTCCAGCCGCCAAAATAATGTTCAAATTTCGTCTGCGTCTCCTGGGTACCGATGCTCCGGGTAATCAGATCCTGCACGAACTTGGAACGCAGCTCCGGCAGGCTCCAGTCCGCAACCAGCGATTTGCTCTGGAAGTCACCGACCAGCTTGCCGATAACCGGCTCCAGATCATACAGACCGCCTTGCCCGGCCGCCTTCTGTTCGGGAAGCAGCAGCTTATTAATCCGCTTGAGCGGCCGGAAGGCCGCAAAATTATAATAATAAATAGCGGATAGACCTACGGCGATCGAGATCAGGGACAGCATCAGCATCATATTGCGCGCGATCTTCACATTCTTCAGCAGCTGCTCCATCGGCACCAGCGAAATCAGCCGCCAGCCGGTCACATTGGAGAAGGTCTGATTAGCCATATAGGCCTGACCGCCGATCCGCACATGGGCGAACGGGCTGACATCAATATCCTTCAGTACATTCTGCATGTCCGCCAGCGGGAACGGAAGGTTCAGCTTGGGATAGATCAGTTCCCCCTCCAGGTTGTACACCAGCTGATAGTTCGAGAGATGGGTATACATTTTGGAGAAAAGCATATCGTAATCGAGATCGATCAGCACCGCGCCGGTCACTTCCCCGTTCTCCACAACCGGACGGGCCAAAGACAGCAGCTCTGTTTCACTGAGACGGGAGTCGGTGCCGGTGTACAGCCTTCTTTTGATCAGAAGCGGCTTCTCCTTAATCTCCCCGATCCAGGACTCCCAGGCATGCTCCGGCGCATTCTCCCAGGAAGATACGTAGCCGTAGCCGCTGGAGAGGACGGAATGATCCTTGAACTTGATCACGCTGATGGCATGCACATCCGGCTCTGTCGCCAGCGTCTTGAGATACTCCTGCGGCTCTGCAGCAATACGGGCATTGTCCCCGGTAGCGGCTTCTATATATTTCAGTACGGCCGGGTGAAAGGATAAATCGACCGCTTTGTTATCGGATTCGCGGAAGGCCCGGTTCGTCACATCCACGTTAATCTGCAGCAATTCAACATTCGGTGTATTGAGCTCGGTATCCAGTGCGTTGCGGTACTCTCTATAGGAGAACAGCCCGATCAAAGTGATCAGAAGTGATACTCCTGCCGTCAGCATCAGAATGAGCCGGTTTTGTTTGTTGTTCAGCAGATATTTCAATTTAAATCGCAGCATTTCCTTAGCTTCATCCTTCCAGCGTTCTCTCTTGGTCCAGACCTTAGAGTAGCATGTTCACCTATACTTCAATATGGAGCATGTCATACCCTTTAAGATTTTAAGCATTTACGGATAAAATACGCAGAAATGATATAATGAAAGGAATGATTCAATCCGAAACGACGCTGCCGTCCTGTTTGCAGGGGCGGTACTGTTTCAACACCAATCTGCTACAGGAGAACGATAGCGATGCAGCCAAATTATGCCATGGATGATGCCGGATGGGACAAACTCATCTCGGATGTGGCCCATTATTTCGATGATCTAACCCTTAAGCGGGGGTTTCAATATTATAAGCAGAAGCGTGTCCAGGCTTTCAGGATGATTACGCAGCAGAGAATCATGTCGCTGGTTGAGGGCAGGGAGGATTATGCCGTTTCGGTTGAGCTGGACAATCTGCCCGAGAGCCACTGTGATTGTCCCGTATCCGGCCTGTGCAAGCATATGGCCGCTGTACTGATGAACTATGCGGAGCTTCAGGGCAAACCTGTACATTCGATCGCCAATGCCAAGGCACTTGTGCACATACCCAAGATCCCCTCTGCTCCTGCTCAAGGCGTTCCGGGACGGCGGGGGGAACAGCTGAAGAAGCTTGAGGCGCTTATTCCAGAGGCCACTGTGCAGCAGTGGCGTGAATATATGGCACTCCTTATAGAGCCCCTGGCCCATACCGTGCGAAATCCGCAGTATGCCGACCGGGCGCTGGCCGCCATCTCCGGGGTCCGCCCCAAGCTGTCTCCCGCTGCCGCCCAGCTGTTCAAGCTTCATACTCATCTCTGTGTGCTGGAAAGCTTAGTTAAGCCTGGAGGACAGCCGCTTGCGGCGAACCTCTCCTCACTCGGCTACTCTGTAGGCTACTATACCTCGATTGCGATTTCTGAGCTGCAGAAGCATATCACGGACATGATGAAGAAAAGCCTGCCGCTGGCGGAGTCCCCTGAAGAATGGCCCAGAGTTTACGATACAATCGCTTATCTGCGGGGTGAGATGCTGACGGAAGCCCGCGACCGTTCGCGGGATCAGCCCTATTTCTCTTACTGTTATACCCTGTTGTGGACCCATTGGATTACGCCGAATCTAAGCGGGCCGGAGCTGTATGCCGAAGAGCTGGAGCACCTGCGTCAGGCTGGAAGCGACTTAAGTACCAATGCTTCCCGCCATGCCCGTCTGCTGGCCGAGAGCCGGATGTATTATTATCTGCAGGATGATGCTGCCGCCATGGAACAGCTGCACGCAGCTGCTGAGCGCCCCGGACTTCACCCGGAGGAACTGATAAGCTTCCTGCCCCCGCTGGCCGAAGCCCGGCAGTGGACACGCCTCACGGCATGGCTGGCAGAGATTGGCCCGCTGCTCAGCAGCCGGCTGTATAATCTGCAGGAGTACGCCGGGTACTGGGATGAAGCGGTCCGTCATCAACCCGAAGCCGAGCCGCAGATGTGGGATACACTCGCCGGTATGCTGCCGCTGTCGCGCGAGATTTATGAAGAGCAGCTGCTGACCTACGGGAGATGGCCGGAATGGATGGATATGCAGCTGTCGGCCGGGCGGCAGCCTGCCGACTTCCGGGTCAGCGACCTGCAGCCGGTGGAGAAGAATGCGCCGGAGCTGCTCCTGCCGTTCTATCATCAGGCTGTGGAACGATTCGTGCTGGACAAGAACCGGCACAGCTACAAAGCAGCGGTGAAGCTGCTGAAACGTTTGGCCAAGCTGTACAAGAAGCTGAAACGCGAAGCTCGCTGGGAGGAATTCCTCGAAGCCTTCACGGACCGGCACAGCCGGCTGCGCGCTCTTCAGGAGGAACTGCGGAAAGGAAAACTGATTCCATGAACACAATGATGCGCAATATTACCGTTCAGCTCGCCTTAAGCCAGTACGGCGACGCGCTGATCTACGGCGTAGATGACCGGGATGATTATGTACCCGGCGTCCAGCTGAAGCAAATGCTGTTCGCCTGGCATGAAGAATCCTTCTATGGAACGGAGCTTACTATTTCGAAGGCGGATGAGGTCGAGCTTGTGGTGCTTCCTGCCGAGCAGGTGATTCCGTTCTTCGCCAGCCTGCGGCTGCTCCGGCATGTCGGCTGGAGCTGGCAGGGCGATGCCCAGCTCTTGAAGCGGCTGGCCCCGCTGCTGGCTGGTATGCTGGAGAATAAACAGTATGCCCCCAGCTTCTCCGCCTACCGGGAGGGCCAGCTCCGCTGGGCCTGGGAGGAGAAGCGGCTGGCTGAAGCCGCCGAAGCCAACTGGGACGATGCGGCGGCGCTGCATAGTCTTGAGGGACGCAGCGGGTTCACCGAAGGTCTGCAGGCCGCCTTCTCTGCGGCGGTCTTCCAGCGCTATTACGGCACCGACGCGGAAGCCGGTGACCTGCGCAGTGAGTTCCCGCTGCTGTTCAGCGCGAGCCCGAGCAGTGCGGCCGGTATGGACGAAGACAGCTGGCTGATGTCCATCGGCTGGAAGGCAGACACCGCGCCGTTCCGGCCGGTGCTGCAGCTGCTTGAACCGGACGAAGAGCTGCCGCACTGGCGGCTCCAGCTGCTCCTGCAGGACAAGCGCGACGAGTCCGCGCTTGTGCCGCTGCGGCTCACCGGGGACGGCGAGCCGCATGGCCTGTGGCCCGCATCGTGGACAGAACATGTCCACGAGCGCGCGGCCGGGTGGCTGTCACGGCTGCGTGACAGCCTTCCGGAGCACATCGGGCGCGGCGCCGATGTGCTGGCTGAACCGCTTAGCGACGCGGTCGCGTGGCGGTTCCTGACCGTGGACAGCCGGCTCCTGCTGGAGGCCGGCTGGCAGGTGCTGCTGCCGGCGTGGTGGGAAGCCGCCAGCCGCAGGAAGCCCCGCCTGCGCGCGAAGATCAGCTCCGGCACCGCCGAGGGCAGCCGCGCGCAGTCGCTGTTCGGCCTCGATGCGCTCGTCGACTTCGACTGGCGCATTTCCATCGGCGACGCCGATCTGTCCGAGGCGGAGTTCGCCGACCTCGTTGCACGCGGGGAACGCCTCGTCCAGTTCCGCGGCAAGTGGATACCGCTGGACCCTGCGCTGCTGGCGCAGATTCAGCGGGCCATGGCCGGGATGGACAAGTCGCAGGGCTTGTCCTTCCAGGATGTACTGCAGCTGCACCTGCTGAACAGCGGTGCAGACGCGGACGCGGAGGAGGCAGAAGCGCAGCGCGCCGAGGAGGAAGCAGCCCGCGTCCGGCTGGAGGTCGAGCTGAACGAGCATCTGGTCGGAATCATCGGCCAGCTCGGACAGCGCAGCCAGTGGCCGAAGCCGGAGGTTCCGGCCGGCCTGCATGCCGAGCTTCGCAGCTACCAGCATGAAGGCTATGCCTGGCTGGTATTCCTGCGCCGCTTCGGCCTCGGCGCCTGTCTGGCCGATGATATGGGACTCGGCAAGACCGTGCAGCTGATCTCCTACCTGCTCCACATGAAGGAGCAGGAGGCAGAAGCGGAAGCTTCCGGCGCACCGGTTGCCCGGCGGCAGACAGAGCCGGCCGGCTGGCCTTCGCTGATCATCTGCCCGACCTCGGTGCTCGGCAACTGGCAGAAGGAGCTGCAGCGTTTCGCCCCTTCCCTGAACGTGATGCTTCATTATGGAAGCAGACGGCTGGATGCCGGATATTTCTACGGCGCAGCTTCCCAGGCGGATGTAGTCTTAACCTCTTACGCTACGGCAGCGCTGGACCAGGAGCTGCTGAAGCAGTTCACCTGGGCGGCTGTGTGCCTCGATGAAGCGCAGAATATCAAGAACGCCGGAACGAAGCAATCGGCTGCTGTGCGCAGCTTCCCGGCACTGCACCGGATCGCCTTGACGGGGACACCGATTGAGAACAGGCTGTCCGAGCTGTGGTCGATCTACGATTTCATCACACCGGGTTATCTCGGCACTCCGAAAGGGTTCCAGGACCGGTTCGCTAACGCCATTGAGAAAGAGCGGAATGCCGAAAAGACCGCAGATTTGCAGCGGCTGGTCAAGCCGTTCATGCTGCGCCGCAAGAAGAAGGACCCGGCCATTCAGCTCGATCTTCCGGATAAGAATGAAATGAAAACCTACATTAATCTGACAGCAGAGCAGGCGGCGCTCTACGACCAGAACGTGAACAGCCTGCTCGAACGGATGCAGAAGCTGGAGGGCATTGAACGCAAGGGAGCCATTCTGGCCGCCTTAACCAGCCTTAAGCAGCTCTGCGACCATCCAATGCTGCTGACCAAAGAGGCGCTGCCCGAGCCGGAGGCCGGAGGCGTTCTGGATACCGGCGCCTTGATTGAACGGTCTGCGAAGCTGGAACGGCTGCTGGCCATGGTCCGCGAGCTGCGCGAAGAGAATGAACGCTGCCTGATCTTCACCCAGTACGTCGGCATGGGCAAGATGCTGCAGGCTGTGCTCCAGCAGGAGCTGCAGGAACCGGTGCTGTATCTGAACGGCAGCACCCCGAAGAGCACCCGCGACCGCATGATTGAGCGGTTCCAGGCTCCCGCGCTGCCTGCGGGCGAAGCCGCATCTGCCGCCGGGTACCAGCCTTCCGATCAGCCGAATGTATTTATCCTCTCGCTCAAAGCGGGCGGTGTCGGCCTCAATCTGACCGCCGCCAATCATGTATTCCACTTCGACCGCTGGTGGAATCCGGCGGTGGAGAACCAGGCTACCGACCGCGCCTACCGCATGGGCCAGACCCGGGACGTACAGGTGCATAAGTTCATCTCACTCGGCACGCTGGAGGAGAAGATTGACGAGATGCTGGAGAGCAAGCAGCAGCTCAGCGATGATGTAATCTCCGGCTCCGAAGGCTGGATCACCGAGCTGTCTACGGACGCGCTGAAGGATTTGTTCACACTGCGGAGGGAATGGGTGGGGTAACGGATTTTACCACTGCTCCGACATTCTAAAAGTAGCAGCCAGATTGTCCTCTCCCGCGAGGGAACTTACCACCAGCGTAATGGGCTCCTGCTGCATGTCGTAGAGCAGCTGCTGATTCACCAGATTCACGGCAACATTCTGGTACGCACCGGCTATGCCGGAGCCGATTCCTTGAGTGATGACCCTTCCGCCAGTGACTGCTGTACATGTATAGTTCACTTGCAGCGCAGTTTCAGTGATGGGAATAGCTGTAGTCGGCGTAGGATAGTTCACAAAGGCTCCGTTGACGCTTCCGCCGGCGATCACTTTATAGCGGATGGGAGTGGAGGCCAGAATTCCCAGTCCATCCGCTTTGATCTCGGCAGTCACCGCTTCGGGAATAGTCACCGTGGGGCTTCTCCGGAAGCTGATGGCTGCGAAATCGCTATCAGTAACAGCTATATTGTCACGGAATTCCGAAGTGATCCGGCTTACAGCAATCGGCTGCATCGGAACGGGAATCCAGACCCCGCTGCTGTCAATCAGGAACACCCGTACACGGACCTGCTCCTGGGAGTACACTACATTGAATTGAAAAAAATTCTGTGTAACATTATAGGTTTTGGTTACGACTTCCCTGTAATTCAACTCAAACAGTTCCTGGGCGAACAGAGTCGCCGGACTTACATCGTTATTAAGCCCGGTTAAGTAGACCACTCCTCTGGAGGTTCCATTGTTCACTACCTTTACGACAGCTTGACTGATAGGCCCTGCTCCCAAGGTAGGGTTCTTTGTTAACATGTTGGTTGTCAATACGGGCACAGCTGATCACCCTCCTATTAAAGCTATTTCATATATCATATGCCGAGCAGATTAGAAGTTTCTGGTTTATTGACAGCGGGGGGCATTCCACAGCCATCAGGTGCTTCCGTAACTGGGCGCAGTTGCCATTTCATACCCGCTGTGCTAAAATCAACTTAACTTTTTTAGAACGGAGGGCTCAGTGTGATAGATTATATCCGGATTCGTAACTTACGCGGCTAATTACAGCTTCATAGCGCGAAAGCTCTGCCTTGTGCAGAGGACTCAGGATAGGTCTATCCATTTTTAGAGGCAGCCCATAGCTTGAACTATACGCGGGATAAGTAGAAACGGCTTTTGCCATCCTTGTAAGGGAAGGTAACGTTTCTTAGATCGAACGGAGAACCGAGGTTGCTCCGCCCGGCCGCGTATGCCTTTAGGAATTGCATCCCCATAGAGAATATAGGATCCGCAGCCCGGCATGGCTGGAATAGAGCACTATTCCGCCCTATCTGCTGCCGGTTCTTTGCTTCATATTATCTATGGGAGTGCCATAGCTGCAGAGCCGTTACAGGTGTAACGTTTCTACAGGACCCTATTCTGTTGTTCCTCATAATCCCTTAAGCACAGGCAGACTGCCTGTGCTTTTTTGTGCCCAAATTTAACAATGGAGGTTGAACAATATATGGAATCCTTACAACAAAAAGCAGTCATCGTGGGTGTACAGCTGCAGAATGACAATAACTTCGATTATGCCATGGAGGAGCTGCGCAATCTGGCAGCTGCCTGCGATATTGAGGTGGTGGCTGAGCTCAGCCAGAAGTCCAGCCGGGTGAATCCCTCGCATTACATCGGAACCGGCAAAATCCAGGAGCTGGCTCTGCTGATGGAGCAGCATGAAGCGCCCATCGTTATTTTCAATGACGAGCTGTCGCCATCCCAGATCCGCAACTTGGAATCCACGCTTGACCGTCAGGTCATTGACCGGACGATTCTGATCCTGAACATCTTCGCGCAGCGGGCCAAGACTAAGGAAGCCCAGCTCCAGGTGGAAGTAGCGCAGCTGCAGTACATGCTTCCCCGCCTGACGGGCTTGCGCGAATCGCTGGGCAGACAAGGCGGCGGAGGCGGAACCGGCCTGAAGAACAGGGGTGCCGGGGAGACGAAGCTGGAGCTGGACCGCAGAAGAATCGAGGAGCGCATCTCGGTGCTGCAACTGGAGCTGCAGGCACAGGTCTCGAGACGCCAGATTCAGCGTAAGCAGCGCCATAAGAATGAGGTGCCTGTCGTTTGTCTCGTGGGCTACACCAATACCGGCAAGTCCAGCTTAATGAATACACTGGTGGAAACCTATCATCCCGGCTCGGGCAAGGGTGTTTTTGCCAAGGATATGCTGTTCGCCACTCTTGAGACATCGGTGCGCAGCATCGAGCTGCCCGATCACAAAACCTTCCTGCTAACGGATACCGTCGGTTTCGTCAGCCAGCTGCCCCATCATCTGGTCAAGGCGTTCCGCTCGACGCTGGAAGAGGTCACGGAAGCGGATCTGCTGATCCATGTGGTTGATATTTCCGATCCGCAGCATGAGCAGCATATGGCTGTAACGGATGAGACCCTGAAGGCGCTGGGTGCTGACGGAATTCCCACCCTGTATGCCTACAACAAAGCCGATCTGACGGATCAGCCTTATCCGCAGGTCCAGGAGAATTCAGTAACGCTCTCTGCGCTGAAGAACCGCGGAATTACCGAGCTTACCGAACTGATCCGCAGCCGGGTCTTTACCGACTATATTCAGTGTGAGATTCTGGTCCCATTCGACCGGGGCAGCATCGTCTCTTACTTCAATGAGCATGCCGATGTGCAGTCTGTCAGCTACGAAGAGCAGGGCACACGCCTTAAGCTGGAGTGCCGGGCCGCCGATTATGAGCGGTTCCGGGGAGATTTCGTAGAGCTCACGCAGTAGAATCTTCTTTATGTAACAGGAGCAGGCCCCGGTACTCTTACCGGGACCTGCTCCTGTTGTTGTATATGGAAGCACCGGAAGCAGCGAATGCCTCCAGCAGTAAACCTCGTAAAGAACCGGGGCAGCGGATCGGTCCGCCTTATTCTGCCGTGCCGGGACGCAAATGAAGCAGGAACTCTCCGTCCCTTCCGCCGCTGCCGTTCACCCGCAGCCCGCCGTCATCCGTCATCTCCAGAACCGGTTCAGCATGAACTCCCTCTTCCTCCTCCGGCTGTACCTCCAGTGAGAATACCAGCGCTGCCTGCTGTAAAGAGGTGAAATCAATGCTTTTGCGCGGACCCGTATAGAGAATCATATCGATATTTATAATGTCTTCTGCCCTATCAATTTCCCAAGCCCAGCTGCGCACCGCACCCCCATGTCCGCTGAATGCCGCAAACCAGGTCGTCAAGATAAACTCAGTTCCTCCAACGACGATGCTCGCCCCTTCGTCTGTAGGCCCGGCGGTGATTCCATTCAGGCAGCCGCCAACCTCCAGCCGCAGCCGCAGATCTGCGGCCTCAATGATGCCGCCGGTCCGGTCGAGATTCGGATGAGTATCGCCGCCGTCCGTAATGAAATCTACACCGAACAGCAAATGCCCTGCTTCCTGCAGCGATTTGAAGCGTGCGGAGCAATAGTCATAGCCGTCATGCAGGCAGCGGAGCCGGATATAGGCCGGCTGGCCATGATTGTCTGCATAGATCAGCAGCGGCCGTCTTTGGTTCCACAGATCACTATGTGTGAAGGAACCGATACTAACTGCTGGAGTCAGATAGGTGACCGCCCATTTGCCGCTGCCGTCCTGCCCGTCCCCTTGCAGGAGCTGTCTTATTTCCTTCTTTTCCGGAACCGTGAACCCTTCCAGATAAGCAGGCGGACAGTGAATGCCGCTCTTATACCATTCTTCCTCGTAAGGCAGCTCCTCCCAGGGGAAGAACCTCACCGCTCCTCCTGTCGCCAATTGCAGAAAAGCCTTACTCTGATCATTCAGCAGCGACCCGTAACAACGGGAATGCGGCCCCGACCACTGAGCCGTGGCAGGGTGATAATAACCGGCGACCGTCTTCCAGGTCAGATCAAGCAGTTCTCCGGTCAGTTCTTTGACCACGCTGTCCGTGGTTTCGGCCTGAAGCTTCGACAGCTCCAGAATGGCAATGTAGGTGTAGACCGGACTGTTGTATTCCTGAAAAGCCCCGTGCTTCATGGTATGGGCATGCAGCTTCCTTAGCCGCTCCAGACCGTACACCGCATAATCCTCACGCCCCAACTGCTCCCCGGCAATTCTCGTGACAAAAGCTCCGATAATCGCAATATTCGTATAATCCGGACCGACATTGCGCTTGATAATCGCCTCGCAGGCATAATCAATGGAATGGATCATCGCTTCCCGCAGGCCGTCCGGGAAGCGGTGACCATGGCGTGCGATCGCCTGAACCAGCCGGCTGCCGCAGAAATCGGCCCAGTTCCAGTCCGGAGGCGCCATCTGCTGCAGCGGCTCCTCATAGAACCAGGACCAGATCCCGAAGGTGTCATGGCTCCGGTCGGTATCCTGCAGGGAGATCACCTGCCGGATGATATCGAATGCCCGCTGTTCATAACGGGCCAGCCCCGTGTCGAGCAGCCCGAGTGCATAAGAGAGCGAATCTCTCGTGGAATGCACGAACTCCGCCTGCTTCAGGGTCGTATGATAGCCCGGGCTGCTAAATGGTGAACGCAGCATGCTGATGCCCGGATCATAACGGGACTCCAGTCCGGCCATTTTTTGAATCAGCAGCTGCAGCTGGTTAATCTCTCTATTCACAGGCTCTGCGGTTTCCTTCACAGTCATCTTCCTGCCTTTCTTTCAGGGTTCTGCCGAGCCTTCTGCAGCGGGCGCTGCAGGGTCAGCGCCTCTGTCAGCAGCTGCATCACCAGCCCCTGTCCATACAATGCCGGATATCGTTCAATTGCGTTATATGCTTCGATTGAAGGCATGACCGGAGTGCCTCCCGACACCCCTTGCACCTCACCGTCTCCAGTGATGAGCGGAAGGATTCCCTCAAGGGCCTTTCCGGCACTCTCCAGAAAAGAGTCATCCAGCAGTCCGCCCTTCACCGCCTTGAGGAAGCCGCAGGCAATCCCGGCGCTGGCCGATGTTTCCTCATAATAATCCGGCCGGTCGAGCACCGTATGCCACAACCCGCTTGCTCCCTGAACCCGCTGCAATGCGGAAGCGAGCGTGCGGTAGCGGCTGCAGAGCTCTTCCGGGACGGCAACTACGCGCCCGGTCTCTGCCACAATCCCGGGAACGGCCAGCGCAACCCAAGCGTTGGCCCGGGCCCAGCGGGCTGCCGACATATGGCTGCCGTCCCGGCAGTTCCAGCCGTGGAACAGCAGCCCCGTCGCCGGGTCCTGCAGCAGGCGCAGATGCAGCAGGGTCTGCTGCAGGGCAGCTTCAGCAAGCCCGCGGTCGCCGGTCAGCCCGGCAAGCCTTGCCAGGAACAGCACGGCCATGTACACCGTGTCCGCCCACACCTGTTCCGGGAAGTCTACAGCCTCGGTCACGGTATGCTCCAGCGCTCCTTCCCGGGTCCGCGGCGCAGTCTCCAGCATCCATCCGGCAATTTCCTGAGCTTTGCCCAGAAACCAGGTGTCCCCGGTCAGCCGGTACAGCTCAGGAAACAGGGCATATGGAGCCAGAGCGTTAATGACCTGGACCCCCTCTGCCTTACGCTTATTCTGGTTCACCCAGAACAGCAGATAATCAATTACCTTATCTGCACCGGTGGCCGTTCCATATTCCATTAATGAGATTACACCGACGCCGGGCACCCAGTCCCAGTGATGGATATCCATTCCCCAATTGCCCTCATGCCGGGGAGATCTCATGTATTCGAATATAAGATTCAGCTTCTCTTGTAACTCCCGCTTCGTACTCAAGTCTTCTGAAGCCCCCTTGAACCGTGATAATCATCCTGAGAATCCGCATGGACCGGAGAGTTTCCCTGAAACGGAATTTCTCCGAACAGCGCTTTGACCGTTAGCTCTACCGTATCCTCATGCAGTGAATAAGCGTTCACCAGCGTATCCAGGAAAGGAATATCCTGAAGCAAATACGGCGATGCAAAAGAAATGCCGATCGGCTTAATCGTCTCCGCATGCTGCATAGCCCAGATGGCCTTAGCCGCTTCGCCCACCGGACGGGCCGTATTCATCATCCCGTGCAGCGGCAGGAAATACGGTGCAAAAGCAGCATCCCAAGATATCCCCGACTGCTCCCATTGCCGTAGTGTAGTCAGCGGTTCGAATTCATCCAGGATATCGACCTGCAGCCCTCTTGCCTTAAGCTGCTCAACGAAGAGATTCATCCGCTCGTATTTGCGTCCTTCCGTCACCTTGTTCAGCATGATCACCAGCACCCGGCGCACTGTCTGCGGATTCAGGGGCAGCTGGCCGGTCCGGTTGCGGACCACCGTAATGCAGCGCCCGGCAAGCTCCCGGCTTAATTGTCTAACCTGCCGGTCCAGCTTCGGCGGCAGCTTGTCATCCAGCAGCGGCAACGCCATCCCGTCTTCTCCCGCAGTGCTGGTGAACTGCACTCCAAGCCGGGCCTTCATCTCCAGAATCCGCCGGACGCTGGCTGTCAGCCGTTCCCGGCTTACCCGCCCGTCCGCTACCGCCTGCTCCATCACCGCGAAATACCTCACGCCCGGCCAGAGCAGCACATCCGTGCCGCAATTGAAGCAATCGATAATGCGCTTCTCATAATCTCCCCAGGCCAGAAAACCGCCCATATCCAGTGCATCCGACAGCACCACCCCATCGAAGCCCATTCGCTCCCGCAGCAGCTCCGTAGTGATGCGCTCCGATACGGTCGCAGGTACCGGCTTCGCGGCAGCATCTCCGCCATCGATCCAGGGAAGGGCGATATGTCCGGTCATATAGGACATCACACCCTGATCGATGATTGTCTGAGCCACATGTCCGTAAGTGGAGAACCATTCCTCTTCAGACAAGCTATTAATCGTAGTGATGATATGCTGATCCCTGTAATCTACCCCGTCCCCAGGGAAATGCTTGGCGCAAGCCGCAATACCATAATCCTGCATCCCGCGCATGACGGCCGCAGACAGGCGTGCCGCCCGCCCGGCATCATCCCCGAGACAGCGGGTAGTAATGACGGGATTCATCCAGTTCAGCAGAAGATCCGTCCCCGGTGCCAGCGCCCAGGTGAATCCGGCTGCCCGGCCTTCCATCGCTGTATATTTACCGTATTCATATGCCAGCGCTTCATCATCGGCTGCAGCAAGGGCAAGAAGGGGCGGGAAGGCTGTGAGGCTTTTGACTGCAGAGCCGGCCCCGAATTCCAGATCACCGGAGAACAGCAGGGGGACCTTGCTGATTCTCTGCAGCATCACGGTCCAGTCCCGGTAATCCTCCGCTTTACCCGCAGCCTTCTGAATGACCTCTCCGCCAATAAAGAAGCTCCCCACCGGATATTGTGCCAGATACCCGCGAAGAGCGGCCTCATCATCCCCCTTGAACGGCAGTCTGCCTGCATGATCCTGCATGGTCTGCCCGATGAGCTCCCGCAAGCTCATAGCTTCCAGCGTGCGCTCCACCCACTCCTGCTCTTCCTTGCTTAACGGCCTCTGCATGGTCCGATTCCTCCTGGTCATTTCTATTCCAAGTGTACCGAAAAGCAGGGCCGCTCTAAATAAAGCCAGCTATAATTTTAAGTTTAAAATTCTATAATCCCCCACAAAGCAGGTCTTAACTTCTTTGATTACTTAGTTTTTTTGCCGGGCCTCGTAAATATATTCTTACCGGTCAACAAAATCACCCTAAAGGTGAATCAAGCTGGAGGGTATGTGGAGTATGGGGGGGTTGCGGGGTTGCGGGGTTGCGGGGGTTGAGGGTATGTGACCTGTACAGCTAATGTAGATATAAGGGCCACCTCACAATTCTCCACTCACACTAATTCCGAAGCAGCCTCCGTTGTAAGCAAGCACACTAATGCTCTTCATTTCTTCCTTTGACCCGCATCTAGTGAAATCAAGTGCACTAATGCTCCTGATTCACGCCTGACGCCCACTTTCGGCGGATTCAGGGGCACTTCTGCTCCTCATTCACGCCTGACGCCCACTTTCGGCGGATTCAGGGGCACTTTTGCCCCTCTTTCACCCCTGACGCCCGTTTTCGGCGTATTCAGGGGCACTTCTGCTCCTCATTCACGCCTGCGGCCCACTTTCGGCGGCATCAGAGGGACTTTTCCATTTGTTTTCCCCATACTGCCCACTTTCGGCGGCATCAGAGGGATTTATCCCTTTATTTTCCCCATACTGCCCACTTTCGGCGGCATCAGAGGGATTTATCCCTTTGTTTTCCTCGTACCGCCCACTTCCGGCTGCATCAGAGGGATTTTTCCCTTTGTTTTCCCCATACCGCACGCTTTCGGCGGATTCAGAGGCATTCCGGAAACAAGGATAAATTCGTCCATCAGACGAATCTGCTCAACATTTAAAATTTCAAATGCCATACTTCAAATTAACTTATCCACAAATTTATGCACATATTACCCACAGTTGGCGACTACCCTGATTTCCTGTACAATAAAAACTCCCCGCCGCTTCACACTTCAAAGCACGCGGGGAGCATAAGTCTTTATTCGCGAGCCCGAGCCTGTGGTAATCCCCCCGTCAGGGCAGACTGATGAACAGGGTCTCACTTAATTTGTTATTCTCCTTGTTCATCTCTTCATAACGCCAGATATCATTCACAAAGAAGCTGATGGTGAAGCTGCCAATCGTTGGCACTGTCCAGCGGGGTGTTCCTTGAGCGCTGCTGTTGGCCGTTAATGTGAGCTCTTCACCAGGCTGGATTACGCTATTATGGGTATCAGACCAGGAGACGACTCCGCCATTTACCGAGAAGGCGCCGCCGGTGATCTGTCCGAATCCGGTTGAAGTGTTCAGCGGTGTAGGGCGGACGCCGATGTTCTTCACTTTGGCCCAGAAAATCAGCGAATCCCCCAGCTGCGGAGTGGTATGCGCCGAAGGGCTGCCATCGCTGTTCACGATATTCCAGCCGATATCCGTCACTGTCAGATCCGGCCCCGGAGCCGGCAGTACAGCTTCATAGCTCTCAAATTCCAGGCCGCTGACCATGATTTTCCCCTCAGTGCCTGTAATTTCAATCCGGTGCAGTCCGTAATCCAGACCCGTCAGCTCGTAGACGATTTTATGATCCCCCTCAAGTCCGGCCTGCGGAATCACTATCGTCTCCATATATTCGCCGTCGATATAGACGTCAGCACTGCCCATATCGCTTTTGATATCCGATCTCCAGCGGACGCCGGTGCCGTTAAAGCTAAACCCTGCCGACGCATCCGGTCCATAGGTCACATGGGAGACTCCATTCGGCGCGGTCTCGAACCCGGTATAGTCGATGTAAGCATGATTATGCGCAACCGGGTACCACGCGGAGACCGGAACATACAGCCCCTCTTCCAGCCTGAAATAATCGATATTCGCCCCGTTGCCCGCCGAGGTGAAGCTAATCGTGTTATAGCCCGGCTGGAGTGTAATCCCATACTGCCGTGCAGTTATATTGGCAGTCCAGCTTCCCGTAGAGGGCAGCGTAACCGTGGACTGCTTCACGCCGTTAACGAGGATATTTTTTTTCGACTCCTGGTTGGAAGCGTATGCAATAGTTAAGGTGTAGCTGCCGCCGCTTGTGGAGTAGAAGCCTTGAATGGCCAGCCCCCCGCCATGCGTCTGCTCGACTACCTTCCCTCCCGAGGCGCTGCTGTTATTGCTGATCTTCAGCGGCAGGGCAAACGAGGTGGCCTCCGCCTCGAATTTGGCCGGATCTCCCGTGACATGCGGCGTAACCGGCATTACCGGTGTGGTTGCAGATACAGCCGCGCTGGGCGGCGATAGATTGCCGGAATCGTCAACAGCCTGAACGGTGTAGCTATAAGTGGTCTGGGGCGCTACGGTATAGTCACTCCAGAAGGTAAGCCGTCCAGGAACATTGATTACGGGAACCGTCCCGCCGTCACGGTACACGTTGTAGCTGACGACCGCGTCATTGTCCGTTGAGGCATTCCAAGTCAGCCTGATCTGCTCATGGCTCACTGCCAGTGCTGCCGGGCTGGCCGGAGCGGATGGCACAGTGCTCTCCTGCTCATCCAGAATATACTGCACGGTCTCCCCGGCACCCAGCGAAACCGTAAGGGTAATATACGGTGTTGCTGTCAGCTGAACCCGGGAGTAAGCTGCTGCATAGGTATCTCCTGCACCGAAGCGTTCCCCGGTATAGATTCCGCTGGAAGGCATCGCAACCTTCACCTGCATCGTCACCGGCGACTTCTCAAAGTTGACGAAGTTCAGCAGAATTTTGTCGGACGAAGCACCTATGGCTGTGGCGCCCAGCGCCGAGGTATCGACCGCGCGGAAATAAGCCTTGAGCCCGGTTAATGCAGATGCATTGAGAACTTCGTAGCTGAGCGGACTTCCATGGGTCGCATAAGCGGCGGCCAGTCTGCGGAACGTCTTCAGCCGGGTCTCCCCGGATTCGTTGATATTGGCCGGCACCGCTGCTGTATCTTCGTAGCGGTGCGTATTCCAGTTGATCGCGGAATCAAACAGCCCAAACTCCGTCCCGTCATTGAAGAAGGCGGCATGCTGCATAATATGATCCACATAACCGATATCCCCCCGCAGCTCCCGGTCAAAAGCAGAGGCGAACCTGTACGCATACGTGCCATATTTCGTATTGTCGGAATGATTGTCGTTGCTGCCGGTCTCACTCATCGCCATTTCTTTGCCGAAGCCTTCATCCGCTTCGCTGTACACGCGCAGATTCTCATACAGGCTTCCGCCCGGCAAAGGCTGAACCCCGGTGCCGCCGTAGCTGTGGCCGTTGGTCACATCCGACTGCGCTTCAATCGGTGCCCGCTGGCCGGCATCCCGCTCCCAGCCGTCAGGTGTTCCGTTATACGGCCAGTACGCCCAGCCGGGGGCAACAATCTTCAGGTACGGCTGGCTGTTGGTCTGCCTTTCCTCATCCATCAGCTCATGAACGGCCAGCACCGCCTTCTGTGCCCAGCCGAATAATCCCGGCTCATTGCCTGTTTCTGCATATTGGTACAGGTCGCCGAATTTGCTGACGAACCCGGCATAATAGCTCCGCAGTGCCGCAGGGATGGATCCGGCGGCCAGCTCAGTGTTGCCCTTCCAGTTCCCTCCGATAATATTCACCATCGGCTCCAGATTAAGGTCGCGCAGCGTCTCCAGATAAGTCCGCCCCAGCGGGTCCCAGCCTGCGCTGGTATCGGACCAGAAGGAGGTGCGCATCCAGTTGCCGCTGTAGGCAATGCCCAGCCATTTGGCCATCGGTGCCAGATGGCGGATCGCATTCTCGTCGTATCTGAAGGTGGACGCGGCAATCGCGCTTCCCAGATGGACATACCGTCCGTGTATGGGCTCTGTGGCCGGCTCCTCCAGCGCATCCAGCCTGAAATAATCCCACTCGAACCACAGATACTGATCCCCGTCATAGCCTGGAGATAGCGGATCTGCATACAACCCCCGGTCCAGAGTCAGCTTAATTTTATTCTCACCGGTCTTCAGTTGTTCTTTGGGAATGTAGAGCTTATAGGTTTGTTTCCATGTGCGCGCAAGCGGGGTTTCTCCATCATTCAAGCCGGTTATCTGAATAAGCCCGCTGAAGCTGCCGTTTGCGAATACGGCCAGCTGTGGTATGGCAGTACTTGCATCTATAACTTTGAAGCTGTACTCCACGCCGTAGAGAGGGACTTCGTCTAAGTCAAAGGTGAGATTCATGGTACCGTTGTGGTCTGCCTTCATGCCCTTGGAGAGGGTATTCCAGTTCATGGGATTTGCGGGGAGGGTAATATTCTCACTGTACACATCCTGAAATACCGTAAATTCTGCGGAGCTGTTATCCTGCTCTCCTACCTGCCAGAGCAGCGTGGGCGGCTGATAAGTATCTTCTGTGACTGTCCTGCCCAAGGAAGATTCAGCCACAGGTGGCGGTGGCACTGCAGGTGACTTCATTTCTTGCACAGCAGTCAGTGCCGCTGGCGGTCCGGCGGACAGAATTCGCCCGCCAGGCGCCAGAACGGACATCAGCACCAGAACAGTAATGAGCAACTTGCCTGTAATCTTCTGATTTCGCACATTAACACCCTCTTCTTGAGAATAAGATAAGGGCTCCCCAAATGCTGGTTCAGCGAATGAGAATACCCGGTATCCGGCAAGCGGCCGCTGGGACTGCTTGCTATGAATACCGGGCGTGCTATGGCCTCAGCTGCTTATTTGGCGGCCAGAAAAGCATCCAGTTGCGTTTGAATTTCAGTAATTACAGCATCCAGGCCTGCGGCCTTCAGCTTGCTGTTCATTTCCTTCAGGACCGGTTCAGGGTCCTTTTCCCCGGAGTAGAGGGTGTTCTTATATTGCTTCGTAATATTAATCAGTGCGCCGATCTGCGACTGCACCTTGGTCGAATCGAAGACAAAACCGATGACCGGGGAAACGGCAGAGTTCTTGTTCCAGTCGGTGTACAGCTGTACGCGGTTCGGATCTTCGTCCTTGTTCAGGTAGTTCAGCAGTACGTTCCCGATCATCCAGGAAGATACGGAGTTGTAGCCGCTGTCCGGAATAAACTCCACCGTGTTGTTCTCCAGCTTCTTGTAATGCTTGCCCTCAATTCCGAAGGTCAGCAGGTTATAGAGCACCGGATCGGTATGGATCAGATTCATGAACATCATGGCCCGTTCAGGGTTTTTGGAGGTTCTGGAGATGGCGAGCATGGAGCCCTGCAGACTCTTGGTGCTGACCCCAACCGGCAGCAGCGTCTTGATGATCATCGGCTTCTCGGCGAGCCGGGTCCAGTCATTAGTGGAGGTCGGATTCATATTGCCGTAGACGAACCAGGCCTTGCCGCTTTTGACCGCATCCTTCAGCTCGGTCTTGTCTGTGGCACCGTTCTTGTTAATATAGCCCGCTTCATACCAGCTGCGGATCAGCTTCAGCCGTTCCACAATTTCCGGAGTATCGTATTCATTGAATACCTTCATCGTTTTGTAATCGAGCAGCGTCGGGATTTCATTGCTGCCGTCGAGGTCTTCACTTTCCGGATATGCGGTGAACCAGTTCAGACTGTCGGTATGGTTCATGAACAGCGGGGAGAGAGTTGGTTCTTTCTCCTTAATCGTCTTCAGCATCGGTTCAATATCCTCCAGCTTCTTGATGCTGTTCACATCGAAGCCGTATTTATCGACAATCGCTTTGTCAAAAGCAAATCCGACGGACTGGCCCAGCTCTTTCTCTGTTGGAATCGCATACAAATGTCCGTTTACAGTAGCCGCCTGCAGGTAAGCAGGATTGATCTGTGCCTTCGTTTCCTTGGCATAGGTTTCGATCAGCTCTTCCAGCGGCAGATACGCACCCTTCGCGGCATTGGTCATGAAGTTCCAGGTGTAGACCATATCGAACACTTCGCCGGACTGAATCATCAGGTTGACCTTATCGGCCGGTTTATCCCAGCTCAGCTGGTTGATCTTGATCGTGGCATTTATTTTATCCTTCAGATACGCATTGATCTCCTGCTCTACAGAAGCCACATCCTTATCCGGCCCGCCGGGCAGATACAGCGACAGCTCAACCGGTTCCAGCGCATCCGGCGCTTCTGTCCCGGCCGCCTCAGTTGCAGTAGCTTCCTTAGTGGCTGCCGGAGCCGTGGTGCTCTCCCCTGCCTTCTCCGTAGGAGCAGCGGTATTGTTGTTATTCCCGGAGCAGCCGGCTAGGGTAAACCCAACCATAAGTACAAGCGACAGCAGTAGACCCGTGACTTTTTTACCTGCCATACTTTGTTTCCTCCCCTTGATTGAACAATATATGCTAATCGGTTGATTCCGAGGTTAGCCTTTAATCGAGCCAAGCGTCAAGCCTTTGATGAAATACCGCTGGAAGAACGGATAGGCGAGCACGATCGGTCCAATGCCAATCAGCGCCATCGCCATGCGGATCGTTTCCCCCGGCAATTTGGCCAGCTCGGTGGCCGAGCCCTGAATGAGTGCCCCGTTGCGGCTCAGGTAATCCGCCTGGGAGATCATTTTGTACATCAGGTACTGCAGGGAATAGAGGTCTGTATCGGTGATGAAGATCATGCTGTTGAACCAGTCATTCCAGTAATGCAGCGTATTGAACAGCCCAATCGTGGCGAACACCGGCAGGGACAGCGGGAAAACAATCTGGAAGAACGTCCGCAGCTCTCCGGCCCCGTCGATTGTGGAGGCTTCGATCAGCGCAGGCGGTACACTCATCTGGAAATAAGTTTTCATGATCAGCACATTGAACGGCGACAGCAGCATCGGCACGATGAGTGCCCAGATGGAGTTCTTGAGATCAAGCACTTGCGTATAGACCATATACCAGGGCACCAGTCCGCCGCCGAACAGCATGGTGAAGAAGATCAGGAAGGCGAAGAATCCCCGGTATCTGAAATCGGTCCGTGAAATCGGATACGCATACAGCGAAGAGATAAATACACTGACCAGCGTTCCGGTGATGGTGACGAAGAAGGACACGCCGTACGCTTTTAATACCACGCTGTAATCCTTGAAGATATACGCATAGGCTTCCAGGCTGAGCTTCTCCGGGATAAATTGATATCCGTTCAGCACGATGTAATCATAATCGGTAATGGAAATCATGAAGACGAGTACAATCGGCAGCAGGCAGGTAATGGACAGGATGATAAAAATAACATGGAGAATGATGTTGGTGAATTTGGATATTTCGTTATTAGCCACGGATTTCCACTCCTTTTTAGAATACCGCCTGGTCTTTGTCGACCTTGCGCACAATCCAGTTCGAGCCGAGGACCAGGAAGAAGCCGACCACCGACTGATACAATCCGGCTGCTGCGGACATGCCCAGGTTACCCATATTGATCAGCGCGTTGTAGACATATGTGTCGATGACCAGTGTCGTCGGGTACAGTGCTCCGGAATTCAGCGTAGTCTGGTAGAACAGACCGAAGTCGGAGCGGAAGATGCCGCCGATGGCCAGAATCGTTGTGATGATAATGACCGGACGGATCAGCGGAATCGTGATATGCAGGATCTGCTTCCACTTGCTGGCACCGTCGATCAGGGCTGCTTCATAATACTCATTGTCAATGCCGATGATGGCCGCCAGATAGATGACACAGCCATAGCCCACCCCTTTCCAGAGGTTGATCAGCGGCAGAATGAACGGCCAATATTTCGGCTCGGAATACCAGTTCAGCTCATCCAGCCCGAACAAGGCGAAGATCCCTTTATTGATGAAACCGTATTCAACATTCAGAAAAGCGAACACCAGATAGCTCACCACAACCATCGACAAGAAGTACGGGAAGAACATGATGCTCTGATAAAACTTGGCGGCCAGCTTATTCTTCAGCTCATTCAGGGCAATCGCGATCGATACGGCAATCACCAGGTTGAGAATAATAAACACGAAGTTGTAGAGCACCGTATTACGGGTAATGATCCAGGCATCTGAGGTTGCGAACAGAAATTTGAAGTTATCCAGCCCCACCCACGGACTGCCGAGAATCCCGTCCACATAGTTAATATTCTTAAAGGCAATAATGATCCCGAACATCGGCAGATAATTATTGACCAGCAAAAAAAGCACGCCCGGCAGCAGCATCAGCAGCAGAACTTTGTGCTTCAGCAGATGCTTTAGCATGGACCCTCTCTTCGTACTCCTGCGCACAGGCAAGCTGCTGCTTGCTCCGGCTGCGCTTCTCTTCTCTTGAGTAATCATTCCTTCCGCCTCCTGATTCCTTCAGCAGTCTCTCTCTTCCATGACTTAAGTGTAGCCGGAGAACGGCTGATGCTAAATAAGGCCATCTATAATAAAAGTTCAAAATCCTACGGAGTTTAGGATTGTGGATTTGTAGTCATACCAAAAAGGGCGCTCCACAATAATACTGTGGCGCGCCCTTTGGTATTTTAGAGGATACCTGTAATTTCGTACGGATTCATTGTATTAAGTCAGTCTGTGCACAGACCACACAACGCCCGAGGAGGAGCCGCCAAGATCCAGCGGAATTGTTAGTCCATCTGCTGCGTAGAATAGTCCGATTACGTCGCCTGCCGTCAGTTCAAACTCACCCGTTAATGTCACCGTACCGTTCCCTAATATCGTCCGGAGTGACAACAGCAGTGCGATGTTAACATTCAGCAGAGGGAAGAGTCCGGTTACCAGATCTGTTACCGTAGGGGACGTTCTCCGCACTACAAAAGCCGGATTTACTCCCGCACCCAACGCAACTGAAATCGCAGCCGTAGTGCTGTAGTTAATGGTCGCCTCAAACGAATATCTGCCTGTGGCCGGGATCGTGTAGTTACCTGTTGTTTCGTTAAAAGTCGCGCTGTCGTAATAAGGTGTCGTCACCGTCCAGCCTGTAAGCTGTGTGCTGGCTGCTGCCGAGAACGAAGGCAGAAATGCCGAGAAGCCTTCCGTTGCAATATTGGGCCCTGTCGCTCCGGTTGCTCCGGTCACTCCCACTCCCGTCGCACCGGTAACCCCGGTCGCACCTGTCACGCCTGCGTCTCCTGTTGCTCCCGTAACACCAGTCGCTCCGGTCACGCCCACTCCCGTCGCACCTGTAACCCCGGTCGCACCTGTCGCGCCTGCGTCTCCTGTTGCTCCCGTTACACCTGTCGCTCCGGTCACTCCCACTCCCGTCGCACCGGTAACCCCGGTCGCACCTGTCGCGCCTGCGTCTCCTGTTGCTCCCGTTACACCTGTCGCTCCGGTCACTCCCACTCCCGTCGCACCGGTAACCCCGGTCGCACCTGTCACGCCTGTAGCTCCAGTTTCACCAGCTTCGCCCGTTGCCCCGGTAACTCCAGCTTCACCAGTCGCCCCAGTCACCCCAGCTTCGCCTGTTGCACCTGTCACGCCAGCTTCGCCCGTCGCTCCAGTCACTCCAGCTTCACCCGTTGCACCCGTCACGCCAGCTTCGCCCGTCGCTCCAGTCACCCCAGCTTCGCCCGTCGCACCGGTCACGCCAGCTTCGCCCGTTGCCCCGGTAACTCCAGCTTCACCAGTCGCCCCAGTTACACCAGTCGCTCCAGTCACCCCAGCTTCGCCTGTTGCACCTGTCACGCCAGCTTCACCCGTCGCACCGGTCACGCCAGCTTCGCCCGTCGCTCCAGTCACTCCAGCTTCGCCCGTTGCCCCGGTTACACCAGCTTCGCCTGTCGCCCCAGTTACTCCGGTCGCTCCAGTCACCCCAGCTTCGCCCGTTGCACCAGTCACACCAGTCGCTCCGGTCACTCCTGCTTCGCCTGTCGCCCCAGTTACACCAGTCGCTCCGGTCACTCCTGCTTCTCCCGTTGCTCCAGTCACACCAGCTTCACCTGTTGCCCCAGTCACCCCAGCTTCGCCTGTCGCCCCAGTTACCCCAGCTTCGCCTGTCGCCCCAGTTACACCAGTCGCCCCAGTTACACCAGTCGCCCCAGTTACCCCGGTCGCTCCAGTCACCCCAGCTTCGCCCGTTGCTCCAGTCACTCCAGCTTCGCCCGTCGCTCCAGTCACTCCAGCTTCGCCCGTCGCACCGGTCACGCCCGCTTCGCCCGTCGCTCCAGTCACCCCAGCTTCGCCTGTTGCACCTGTCACTCCCGCTTCGCCCGTCGCTCCAGTCACTCCAGCTTCGCCCGTCGCACCGGTCACTCCCGCTTCGCCCGTTGCCCCAGTCGCGCCAGCTTCCCCGGTCGCTCCAGTCACCCCAGCTTCGCCTGTTGCACCAGTCACGCCAGCTTCGCCCGTCGCACCAGTCACGCCAGCTTCGCCCGTCGCACCGGTCACGCCAGCTTCGCCCGTCGCTCCAGTCACTCCAGCTTCGCCCGTCGCACCGGTCACCCCAGCTTCGCCTGTCGCACCAGTCACTCCAGCTTCGCCCGTCGCTCCAGTCACGCCCGCTTCGCCCGTCGCCCCGGTCACCCCAGCTTCGCCTGTCGCCCCGGTCACTCCCGCTTCGCCCGTTGCCCCAGTCGCGCCAGCTTCCCCGGTCGCTCCAGTCACCCCAGCTTCGCCTGTCGCCCCGGTCACCCCAGCTTGGCCTGTCGCCCCGGTCACTCCCGCTTCGCCTGTCGCACCGGTCACGCCAGCTTCGCCCGTCGCACCAGTCACTCCCGCTTCGCCTGTCGCACCGGTCACGCCAGCTTCGCCCGTCGCCCCAGTCACGCCAGCTTCGCCTGTCGCCCCGGTCACTCCCGCTTCGCCCGTTGCCCCAGTCGCGCCAGCTTCCCCGGTCGCTCCAGTCACCCCAGCTTCGCCCGTCGCACCAGTCACCCCAGCTTCGCCCGTCGCCCCAGTCACGCCAGCTTCTCCGGTTGCCCCGGTAACTCCAGCTTCACCAGTCGCCCCAGTTACGCCAGCTTCGCCCGTTGCCCCGGTAACTCCGGCCGCTCCCGTTACTCCCGTAGCTCCGGTCGCTCCTGTAGCCCCGGTAACCCCTGTGGTTTCACCAAGCAATTCGGCAGATACCAGCCGGTGGGCCGTTACCAGCTGTCCGGTGCTGCTCTTGCCCCACAGCGAAATCTGGATAGGGTCGTCCGCCATATCAGGGGTGACAAACAGAAATTCAAAAGCATCCAGATCCGCGTAATACGTGTTGGTTATCACTTCGTTTGCAGCCACATTCAGTGATTCGCTGACATACAGGTTTCTTATTCCTCCGAGCATGTAATAACCTTGTACCAATACCATGGAAGCTGAAGTATTGCTGCGGTTATCGATTCTGACCGTAACCTGTGTAGTCGGTCTCACGCCGCCAACCATATTATTCTCCAGCGGTCCCGTTGATAAAAAGCTCATTTCCCAGTCTCCTTTTAATTGCAGATTTTGATTATAGAATCTATCTCTTCCCTCATAGAAGCTAGTACTGAAACTAGCAGTACAAAGATTGATTTATATAGTATTATTCCGGCGATCCTCCTACGGTGTGGACATTAGCGCTCCAATTCGGCACACATCCAGCACAAATGAAAGAGCAAACAAAAAGGGACTTCCCCGAAGCCGCTACGGCCCGGATAAGTCCCTGATTCAAACTGGCTATTCTATTCCTGTCCCTTACTCAGCTGGCTCTCCAGGCTCTCTGCCTTTAGGGGATTATGCGGATCAAAGTCAGGATAGATATACTCCTCGCGCTGAAAAGAGTACCCCGTATCCGCAATGTCGAGCATCTGATTCAGCCGCTCCGTTTCGCTGCGCAGCCCCTCGTCAAGCGGCCTCTCTCCCGAGAGAATCTGCAGATACAGCTGCATCCTCGGACGGTCCCCGGAGTCACGCGGTTCCATGGATACCGTGCTCGGATCATATTGATCCATAATCTGCGGGGAGAGCGGATAAATGGACTCAGCTGCAGTCGGATAAAACTCCTTGAAATGTCCCAGCCCTGGTGCGAGCCCCGGAACTTCGAGAATACCGTCCACCACCGGCAGGGCCAGCGCCTGCTGGAACAGAATGGTCAAGAAATCCTTCGACTGCAGGAATTTCCATACTTTAACCGCCGCCTCCCGGCTTGGAGCCGAGCTATTTACTACCAGCGGAGAGTGCGGAATCATCATGAGTGCTCCGCCGCCCCGCTTGGAGGAATCCGCCACGGGAGGCATTGTAACTCCCCAATCATCCTTCGGCATATATTCCTGCAGCTTTACATAATCTTTGCTGGTGGCGTACATCATCCCGATATTGCCGTCCGCGAACTGCCGCAGGGCACTGTCACGCTTAAGCAGTCCCTCACCCGGATACAGACTCCCCTCACGCTTCATGTCCAGCACCATTTGCAGCCAGAATCTGTATACACTCAACTCATAACGCCCGGTCTGGTAATTATAGAGATAGTAACCGCTGGAGGTATTGGAGATTTCAAGACCGGTCTGCAGGCTATCCTGGCTGTCTCCGGCAGGAAGCGCGAAGCCGTATTTATTCACGCCCTCTCCTGCCTGGCTGATCCGGGCGGCAGCCTCTTTCACCGCTCCGAAGGTAAGCGGCGGGCGCTCCGGGTCAAGTCCGGCATCGCGGAACAGCTGCTTGTTGTAGAGGAGACGCACGGTATCAATACTGGAGGGCATGAAGTATATCCCCCCTCTGAACAATGAACTGTGTGCATAGTTCCTGGCCCATTCCGGGAATCTGCTTAGATCAGCAGTGTTCAGCTCATCAGACAGATTAGCCAAATACCCCTTGTTCACATAGGTGGCCAGCCAGGCATTGTCGACACTGAACACATCCGGACCCTGTCCCGAGGTCATCAGCATATTTAAAGTGTCCTCATAGACATCCGCAGCAATATCCATGACGGTAATCTCAATATGATCGGGATTCGTTTTGTTGTATTGGCTGATAGCATTCTTCACTTCCAGGTTCTCTGTCCAGTCATACAGGGCGATCTTTACCCGGGTGGGGGGCACCGGCACCTCCGTAGGACTCGAACTGAAGTCCACCAGCAGCGGACGGTCATAAGCAATAGCATAAGCTGCAGCCCCGCATAATAGTAAGGCAAGGATATAGAACAGGAATCGTTTCATCTTGCACCTCCTGCGTTGACATCAAGACTTATTGCGTTTTACAATGTATACCAGCTATTGATTGGTATTTTCCAACAATACCCGATAAATGGCAAGCCGCAAATATCGGGATGCCTGGGGAGGGCTCGAATGAGGAAGCTGTTTGATACATTGTCGCGCACCCTCTTCTTGTATAATTTCAGCATCCGCAGCCGGCTGATTCTCTATTTCCTGTTCCTCGTCCTGCTTCCGACAACCATTATATCGGTGACGGTGTACAACAAATCGGCCGATATCATCACCCGCAATGTCAATACATCCATTGAGAATAACTTCAATCTTGTCCAGGATAATCTGGCGCAGCGGTTCGAGGCCGCCAATAACTCCATGATTGCGCTATACCTTAATTCGGAATTCGCTGACCTCATCTCCTCTAACCGGCCTACGGACAGCACCGGAATCATCAATGAACTGGCCGCCCTCGACAAGATTCTCGAGAATTTCCCCGCGAACGGAACATCGGGAAGCAGCTTTGTACCTATGCTCTATATGCTGAACCGGCCGGAATATACCCAGTACAATTTCTCCAGACGTGTTTTCAATATCGATCTCATTTCCCTGAAGCCCTGGTATCTCGGTATTCCGGCCAAATCCGATTTCACTGTAGTCGGACTCAGCTCGCTCGACTCCAGATACACCCTCAAATTCGCGAGGCGCCTGTTCGGTATCCGGCATGCGCAGCTGCCCTTTGTCGGGCTGCTGACCATAGATATTCCGGTTGCGGAATTCAGCACGCTGCTGGAGCATTACAAGCCTACACCCGGCAGCAAGGTCTATATCGCAGATGGAACCGGCACGATCGCCATCAGTCCGGAACCGGGATTGATCGGGCAGAATATCAACACACAGGAGTACTACAGCAAGATGAACGCTCCTGCTGCCGATTCAGCGGGTCTGCATTCTTTTCACCAGATGATCGGCGGCGAGAATATGCTTGTCTCCTACCGGACCATAGACAACACCGGCTGGACCATTCTCTCATTCTCGCCTGTCCGCGAGCTTAACGGAGAATTGGCCGCCTTCCGCCGGGTGATGTATATCGTCATCGGCATCTGTATGCTGGTCTCGCTCATGATGGCCCTGCTGCTGTCAGAGAATATCTCAGCGCCGATCCGCAAGTTCATCCAGTCGATGTCGCATGCCGAAAGCGGAAATTTCAACATTACCATCCGCTACAGGCGCAAGGATGAATTCGCCTACTTATTCAACCGCTATAACAAGCTGCTGCAGCAGATCAAGGCGCTGATCGATAAGCTCTATGTGACCGAGCTGCGCAAGAAAGAAGCCGAGCTCCAGACACTGCAGGCCCAGATCAACCCGCATTTTCTCTACAACACCCTGGATTCAATCAACTGGATTGCCATCAATCACGATATTCCCGAGATCAGCAATATGGTCACTTCACTCTCTGATTTCTTCAGGTACAGCCTGAGCAAAGGACGGAATATTATCCCGCTCCGCGATGAGCTGCGGCAGGTGGAGAGCTATCTGGAGATTCAGCAGTTCCGCTTCCAGGATCGGCTGGAATATGAACTGGAGGAGACGGACCCCAAGCTGCTGGAGGAATGCCTGGTGGTCAAGCTCAGCCTGCAGCCGCTGGTCGAGAATGCCCTGATTCATGGCATTCAGCAGCGCCGGGGTCAAGGCAGAATCCGTATCAGGGTCGAGACTTCACAAGGCATCCTCAGCGTTTCGGTGTTTGACGACGGCGTAGGGGCAGACCCGGAGCGGCTGAATCTGCTTCTGGCCAATCCGCAGCCGGGCAACCAGTCCTATGGCATCCGTAATGTGCATATGAGAATTCAGCAGTTTTTTGGAGCGTCTTACGGAATCCGCTATTACGCTAATACCGAGGATGGCTGCGGCCTGCTTGCGGTGATCCGGTTTCCGGTGGTGACTACATGGGATGAGGTGAGTGAAGATGTTGACGATGATCGTAGCGGATGATGAGCCGTTTATCCGCAGCAGCCTGATCCATGTATTCAAGTGGCAGGAAGAATTCGGAATTGAGATTATAGGGGAGGCATCTGACGGTCTGGAGGCGTATGAATTATGCCTGAAGCTTGCGCCGGATATTCTGTTCACCGATATTATGATGCCGCTGATGGGCGGTCTGCAGGTGGCGGAGAAGCTGCGGGAAGCAGGCAGTCCTACCAAAATCATTATTATCAGCGGCGCCCAGGATTTCTCCTATGCCCGGGACGCGCTGAAGGTGAGTGCAGAGGGATATATCCTGAAGCCGGTGAAATTGCCCGAGGTCCGGGAGGTCTTCCGTCAGGTTGTCGCTAAGCTTAAAGGGGAACGTGAGCATCAGATGGATGTGGAGCAGCTGAGGAAGCAGCTGCATGACAGCATGCCGCTGATCCGTGACAAATTCCTGCAGAATCTGATTGCCGGCCTATACCGGAATGAAGATGAAATTTGGCAGAAAATAAATTATTTCGCCCTTCCCTTCAAGCGGGAGACCGCTTTGACAGCCTGTGTACTGCAGCTGGATGAATACCAGAATGCAGTGGATAAATTCTCGGAGGAATACAAGCAGCTGCTCTATTTCTCCATTCAAAATATTATCAATGAGTGCCTGGCCAGCCACCCGTGTTCCATCAGCTTCGTCGCGAGTGAGAACGAGTTCATTATGCTTGTCTGCCCGGCAGACGATCCCTCGCCCTCTTCCATCTCCGAAGTATGCGGGCAGATCATCAGCAATATCCGCAAGTATCTGCGGCTGGAAGCCTCGGTCGGCATTGGGAGGGCTTGTCCTCTGGCCAGCCAGTTGGAAGACTCGTACAAAGATGCGCTGGCCGCGCTGGTGTACAAATTCTATACCGGGCACGGCGCTGTCCTCTACATCAAGGATATCCAGCCGGAAACAGAGACACTGGAGAGTACTTTCTTCTATAAATTCCAGGCCCGGCTCATGAATGAACTGAAAGCAGGGCATACAGGCACCGTCATGGAGCTGATGGAGCAGCTGTTCACCAGACTGGCCGGACCCAAGCTGCAGATTGAGTATGTGCAGAGTATCTGTGCCGAGATGATTTTCACCTCCGCCAGGGCTCTGTATGAGATTGACGAGGATACCCGGCAGGTGCTCAGTGACCGGATTACAATCATGGATAAGCTGTATCTTCAGAAGAATATTACCGGTCTGAAGGCATATATGCTGTCACTTTTTCAAGACTTAAGTGCGTATGTAGCAGGCAAGAACACCTCCAAGAACAGCCGGATGATCAGCAAGATCTGTTCCATTATCCAGGAAGGCTATGCCTCTGAGCTCTCCATTTCCAGAATTGCCGAGGAGGTATTCCTCACGCCTAACTATATCAGCCTGATCTTCAAGAAGGAGACCGGTGAGACGATTACTGACTATCTCACCCGGATCCGTATGGGCAAAGCGAAAGAGCTGCTGCTCGGCACGGATCTGAAAGTAATGGAGATTTCTGAACTTGTGGGCTATGAGAATCCCCATTACTTCAGTACAGTTTTCAAAAAAACAGTCGGCCTGCACCCGCTTAAATACCGCTCTGAAAAAAATCAGTGACGCCGGGCCCTATCTGATGATATAGGATTTGACGCCTATTCTGGAGTAGATGGCCGTGCTGGCTCCACGTTTACCGGATAGCGGCAGGCCGGAACGTGTTGTTAATGTAGCTATATAGGCAAAGTCCGGGTGAAGTCCCTCATCCGCCAGGTATGCCGAAGTCCGGCTGCCCGGTACTCTTTCCCTGTTGAGTGAAGTGATCATCTCGGATGCGCTCTTAATGCCCAGCCCGTGCCCGTAGAAGCTGTCGTTCGACAGCATAATCGCGTTCTCCCCCTGCCATTCCGGCTTATCCGGATCATGATCGGGATTCTTGAAATAGACTACATCCCCCGGCTGTAATTCCGCCCGATTGAAGGTGGTGATCATCTTCAGATTGCTGTCATAGTTCCAGTCCCACAGGTACAGATCGGTGAAATAGCGGTCGAAGGCACTCTCCCCGATCATACTGATGGTCGCTCTATATAGAATCATTACCATCGCCATTGCACATTCGAAGGCATACAGCTGCCCATTCACAAAAATATCATTGATCGCTGCCGAAGGGCTGACCCCTGCCCTTAATTCAAAACCTCCACCCGCCGTACGGTTCCAATATCTTGGATTGCAGCGGGAGTTCTTGAACGTCGAGAAATCGGTCCCGCCGGCATTCATCGATCTGGCTGCCGCGATAATCTCCCCCCGCATTTTATTCTCGAATGCCGGATCCCCAGGAGCCGTGTATCCATACCCCATTCTGCTTCCCCCTTTCATCTTCTTGTCATGAAATATAGGTTATTGTACGTGTCGGGCCGCGTATTGGTGCGTGGGAGTTTGCGCTCAGCACAAAAAGGTTACGTTAGGATTCAAAGTAATTTCAAAAGCTCGGCCCCAAATATAACCGGGATTGTTGTAATGAAGTGATGCACCGGCATATTCCGAGAATGACCAGGCAGCTCCGTTAATCCGGCGGATACTACAAGCTGGGTCAGGACTCCCGGTAAGGAATGCATTTGCCCCGGCAAGGGTGGCTGTATGTGTCTGCATCCGCTCTCTCAGCAGGGCTTGTAAGTGAGAGTAATCTTCGGGACTATTAAACAAAAGCATGTTCTGGTCTGCAATCGCAGCAACATTCTCATATAAAGAATGGGCTCTTGAATATTCCCGGATTTCACCAATAGCTAACCTTTTGTAATAGTAATCTTTCAAGAAGCGTTTGAACAAAAGCGATCCGTGAGCATGGACAGCAGAGCTGAGCGCCGCCGCATCTGTCTCCGTAACCAACAATGCATACCGGGCCTGGCCCATGCCCAGCGCAATCCCGATTTTGTTACCCGGCGTATTCCAGCCGCTGTATCCTAATATACTTCCGGTATACCGGCTGCCCAGCAGGCCTTCAGTTACAGCTGCATCCGCTGCACCGTTGCCGACAAAATCAATCACGACAGACAGAACACCATTGGCGTGGTTAGCTGCAAGGCGGTCAACCGCAGCCGGCGTCTGATCCCCAGCGGTAACCGCGATAATCTCCAAGGCAGGTGAACCGCTCGCAGACTCTGCACCAACAATATCCACATGACGCTGAATATTCTGATGCACATCCATATATTCATACGGACTCGTAATGGTAGAGCCATGGGGCCCGAAGTATTGAACGGCATAACCTGTCTTTGCCCCGTTACGATAGAGCTGATTCGCCATCCGCGCCAATAACGCCTGCCCCAGTCCGTCTGCATCCGGCAGAATGATTGCACGCTCCGGATTTTGCCCATTTATACCGCCAAGCCAGCCATTAATACACTCTTCTACAAAGCGAATCTCGTTAATCTGCACCCCTTGAGTATTGGCATCATCCACACCTACCGCGAGAAAATCAATGTATCCCTCCTGCGCCAGCTTCTCCAGAATGTAATGGTTCGTTTTGAACTTATGCTGTCTCGTATTGTAATACTGTTCTTTATTGAAAGTGGCCGTGCTGCCATAGGAACCGGCTGGAGACAGGTTATACCCGCTGAGAATATCGGCAAACTGCGTAAAGCTTCTTCGTGGCTGAAGCATGAAATTGCGTGATTCTGTATAGGCTGCCAAGTCCAGACCTTCTGCAAAAGACGTTGTAGCCAGCCTCATAATCGTATCCAGCACATACACCGGCTTGTCCGGATAAGATTGCTTCACTAAACGGATCACGTCCAGCAGGCTCGTGATAACAGGATCATAGTCCGGATAAGCTCCCCCTGCGTCTGCCCGGAGGCGGCGGCTTCCGATCAGGCCCCCGTAGGCGAGCATATCTGTGGAGATTATAAAGCCGTCTGCAGACGCTGCATGATGAAGAATAAACTGCCGGATCTTGGCGGTGTCCCCATAGGACGGTGAAGAGGTGGTTAGCAATGTTGTCCCCGATGACGTCTTATGCGAATCCAGACGGTTTCTAAGATCGGTTACATGCGGGGTGATTACATGAATTCCTGCCGATTTCCCTTGAGCAATAACATCATCCAGATTAACCGGTCTATCATCCAATGGTACGTATAGCACATTCTTCATTTGTTTCAAGCTCCCTCTGGTCAGCAGATAGGCCCGGACAGAAGGGGAAGAGAAAAACGAAAGGGATCTCTTCCCAAATCCATTTCGTTTTTCTTTGTTGATGCCTTCACTTATAAGGTAATTTAGGCAGCTAAAATACAACCTGAAATTAAAAAAAGTTTAAATTCCCCATTGCTGGCATCCATCTATTAGAATATGCTACAATAAATAGGAACACATGTTCCTATTATTAGTACAACAAACTACCATCTCTGCTTATATATATATATTATTATTTCTATTTCCAGAAAAGGGGGAATCCGCTTTGGATAGAGCACAAACAGTCTATGAACGTTACAAGAATGAAATCTGCCGGATAGGATGGAGAGTACAGTACCGGGCCAGAAAGATTAACCGGGTGGAATGTCCGCTTTTGGACAATATACAGGCAGGAACCAACTTCACACAGGCTTCCGAGAACAAAATAATGATTGAGCAGATCACGGAAGGCCTGCCTGCTTTTGAAAAATCCATCTTATATAAAATCTATCTGGAAGGATACAGCGAAGCGGAGGTCGCCAAGCAATTAAATATGAGCCAACAGGCGGTGAGCAAATGGAAAAAGAAGATCTTGAGCCAACTATCTCAGACAACGAAATTACTCGACTGATCCAGGCAGCCAAAAACAAAGAAGCCGCAGCGATGCTGCAGCTCCTTGAACTATTTAAACCAGATATACAGAGGTTGAGCCGGCATGCCCGTTTACCGGATGAAGAGGCAGCCTCAGAAATCATCGCCGGATTTCTTGAATTTGTATCTGCAGATGAAGAGACTACTCCCTGAACCGGGGCGGCTCCTGAAACCAGCCATTTACCTGCGCAGTCTCCTCGGTCAGTATATCGAGATACATGGAGGTGCGGTAATCCGTTTCCTTCAGGCTCCTGCCTGTAATCTCGGCGATCCGGTTCAGCCGGTACATTAACGTGTTGGTATGGATATGCAGAAAAGCAGCCGATTCCTTCAGATTCCCGTTCATTGTAAGGTAGACGGCGATAGTCTTGAGGAAATCGCTCTTATGCTCGCGGTCATGCTCCTTAAGCGGGTAGAGCAGAGCGCTGCGCCGTGTCCGGCTGCGCTTCTGCTCCAGAATGGCCGGAAGGTAGGCCCAGAAGCCAATCTCTTCATAGAGCAGCAGCTCACGGGCGTGATAAGGCAGCAGCTTCTTGATTTCCAGAATCTGCAGCGCTTCGCGGTAAGCCGCCGCCGCAGAAGTGTATTCGCGGTAGCCCGGACTGCAGCCGGCTGTAAGCCTGCAGCCTTCGCTTGTACCCATATCCCGGATCAGCTTCTGTACGAACGAGGACAGCAGCTCCGTCCCTTCCACCGGAAACACAAACGAGAACAGAATAATCAGCCGGTTCTGCTCGGCAGTCTGGAACAGCAGCCGCTGTCCGGCATAGGCATCCATAATCCGCCGGAAATTCTGCAGGAAATGCTCATCCACCGGCTTGTCGCTCTCCAGCACCCCGATATAATAACTCTCCGGCAGCAGAATCGATCCGGCTTCCGCTTCCTGGCGGATGCGCGGCTCACTCTCATAGTGCGAGGTCAAGAGCTTCCAGAAGAAATCCTCGAATGTCTTCTCCTGCTTCGTCTTCCATCCCCGCTGCTTCAGCAGATACCGCCCGGCGATCCCGGCAGCCTTCTCAACTATACGCTCCGCATGCCCCTCGGCAAGATTTCCCCGGTCCACTACCCAGATGTAGCCGAGAATTTCCTGCTGGTGTTTGATGCACATGGCCAAGCGGGGGCCGAGGCCCACCTCCATAACTGCGGGAATGCGGATGGGATGGCTGGTATTCTCCAGATCGTGCATGACCCCCTTTTTGCGGAGCCCTATAATAACGGTATTGGGAACTTTCTTGCCGATAATCGTTGAGATACGCGCCGGATCGCTCTCAAACTGATGGGAGCTGTAGCCGATCACATGATGGTTGCTGTCCTCAATCGTCACCTGCGACTGAAGCGATTCACTGATGGTATCCGCCAGGGATTCCATGCTGTCAAAAAAACGATCAAATGTTGGCTCTGATTCTGTCAATGTGCCCACCTCAACCTGAAGAATAGCAGAAGCTTAACTAAGTGATTACATTATATTACACCGCTTGGCAGTTGCCTATAGGAATATCCAAGAAATGCGGAGGAAACCTGACATGTGTTGCGATAATCCCTATAAAAAAATAGCCCGGCGATCAACTCGCCGGACTGTAAGTAGGTACCCTCTACTCTTGTGTAAGTCTGTAAGCTCTATATGCTAGATCAGAGTGAACTCTTGCTCTACTGCTTTTTCTACCGTGAAGTACTCTTCCCCAAGAGCTTCTGCCACGGCCTGGCAGGTGATTTTTCCGTTAGCTACGTTGACGCCGCTCTTCAATCCGGCATTGTCTTCGATCGCCTGGAACACGCCTTTATTTGCAATTTGCAGTGCATATGGAACCGTAACGTTGGTTAAAGCAATGGTCGAGGTTTTGGCCACAGCACCCGGCATATTCGCTACCGAGTAGTGCAGAACGCCGTGTTTCTCGAATACTGGATTATCGTGTGTGGTTACACGGTCAATCGTTTCTACGATACCGCCCTGGTCAATAGCCACGTCTACAATGACGGAGCCAGGCTTCATCGCTTTGACCATTTCTTCAGTAACCAGCTTAGGAGCTTTAGCCCCCGGGATCAGCACTGCGCCTACCAGCAGGTCTGCTTCAGCTACGGCTTTGGCAATGTTATATGGATTAGAGATCAGGGTGCTGATCTGTGAACCGAAGATATCATCCAGCTGGCGCAGTCTGTCCGCGCTCAGGTCGACAATCGTAACTTCTGCGCCAAGGCCGATCGCCATCTTAGCTGCATTAGTACCTACCACACCGCCGCCGATAATGCTAACCTTGCCGCGGCTTACGCCGGGAACACCGGAGAGCAGAATGCCTTGTCCGCCGTAATTCTTCTGCAGGAACTGTGCGCCGAGCTGCACGGACATACGTCCGGCTACTTCGCTCATCGGTGTGAGCAGCGGCAGTGTACGTCCATCAACAACGGTTTCATAGCCGATTGCGAATACGCCTTTGTCTTTCAGGGCAGCTGCAAGGGCAGGCTCTGGAGCAAGGTGCAGGTAAGTGAAGAGAATGAGACCCGGACGGAAGTAGCCATACTCGCTTTCGAGCGGCTCTTTAACCTTCATAACCATTTCAGCGGCAGCCCAGACAGCAGCGGCTTCTGCAATCAGTTCTGCTCCGGCTGCAGCATATTCTTCATTCAGGAATCCGCTGCCTACACCGGCACCGGCTTCAACCAGTACTTTATGTCCATCGGCTACCAGACTCACAACTCCAGCAGGGGTAATCGCTACGCGGTTTTCATTATTTTTGATTTCTTTAGGTACACCAATAATCATTATTATTCGCTCCCGTCTTATATGGATCTCTTATGTAAAGAATCATAACATACGATTTCCTGCGGTATTTTGGGTAAAAAGAAAAACATTATCTGCCATGATTGTGTTTTTACACAATGGGAAGTTATACCCCTGGAATAGAACGTTTCCTTGCAGAAGAGAAGAATCCGGGAGGCGAAATGTAAAGTTATGTTCCATATTCTCAGGTTTTTTGTTACTTCTGGCGTTTTTCACGATCTGCTATTCTTGATTTGCAAGCCTATACAGTTTATACAGGGAGGTTGTCGCTTTTGAAAAAGACACGCTGGATCGCCGGAATTACTTCACTCGTTCTTATAATGGGCCTGGCTACAGGCTGCGGTAACAGCAGCAATTCATCTGCAGCCAATAATGAAAGCCCTGCCAAAGGCAATGGGCCACAGGCAGCAAGCCCGGTAACGCTCAAAATGTGGGGCGGTGTTCCGCCGGAATCCGGACCGCAGGAGGTCATTGACAGCTGGAATAAGGATCACCCCGATGTTCAGGTGGAATATGTACGCTTCGTTAATGACGACGACGGGAACCTCAAGCTGGATACGGCCATGATCACCGGGCAGGATGTAGATTTATTCGTGAATTACACGATCTCCCATGCCTCCAAACGGGTAGAATCGGGTCTGGCGCTGGATCTAAGTACCTTTACCGATTACAACATTGACGAGAAAATGGGCATTGACGCCGAGAGCTGGAAGATTGACGGCAAGTATTACGGAGTTCCCACTACCAAAAGCCCGTTCTTCATCGCTCTAAACAAAGAGGCTCTTGACGCGGCGAATCTGCCGGTTCCGAAGGAATGGACCTGGAATGAACTGCGTGAATATGCGAAGAAGCTGAAGACCGGCGACCAGTATGGATTCATTCAAAATATGGAGCCGTTCGTGGACCCGATTGACTCCGTATTATCTCAGGAAGGCTATACGAAGGCCGACGGCACCTCCAATCTGGATCATCCGCTCGTCAGACAATGGCTGGAGACCCTGAACGGGATGATGAAGGATGATAAGACTACACCGCCGCTCGGCGAGCAACTGACGTCCAAAATGCCGGTCGAGCAGGTCTTCCTCAGTGGAGAGGTGCCGATGCTCAATATCGGGGCGTGGCTGCTGCGCAGCTCGAATAACTTCACGGATTTCCCGCGTGATTTCACCATCGCCTTCGCGCCGGTACCCCGGCTTGCCGAAGCTGCGGATGATTATGTGTCCCGCGGGGGATTAGGCGATTATATCTCCATTAATGCCAAGTCCAAGAAGCAGGAAGCAGCCTGGGAATTCCTGAAATGGTATTCCGATGGCGGCATGTCGCCGATGGCAGCAGGCGGAAGATTGCCGGCCTCCAAGGATGCCAATCAGGATGATGCGGTGAAAAGTCTCATCGGCGATAAAAGCGATTCCTACGATCTGGATTCCCTGATGTACGTCATGTTCGACAACCAGACGCCGACCTATGTACGCAGCCTGCCTCAGGAGGTTATGGATCTGCGCTCACAGGAATACGAGAAATACTTCCTCGACTCACAGTCGCTGGATCAGACTGTGCAGGCCATGGTAACCAGACATAACGAGTATCTGAAACAGAACAAGTAGAAGTAGAGACAGAAATAGAAGTTAAAATTGAGAAAGCACATGTTTAACCAGGGAGGATGGCCATAGAAACAATGGCACCTCCCTTTCCTTTGTCAAGCACCCGCAATAGAACAAAACTACGCATTTGCAGCCTTCAACCAGCGCCCGCTGGAACAAAACCATGCAATTTAAGATATCGGCTATGCGGCTTTTTCATTGTGCTATAATTTAGCCATATCACCCCTCCCGGAACACGGGCAGGTGCAGTCGTGCTTGGAGGTGCTTCGCTGTGTCAAAGTTATTGCGTATTCTGATTCCCCAGAAATTGAAGTACCGGTTGTTCACAGCCTTTGTATGTCTGATCCTGCTGCCCTTCGGCGCACTGAATCTGTATAACTATCAGCGCATCGAGACGCTGGTCCAGAAGAAAATCAGCCAGCAAAGCCACTACCAGCTGGAGCAAATGTACCGCACACTGGAGGATCAGATCAGCATTGCCTTCAAGACACTGCTGTTCCTGCAGCAGGATGATACCGTCAAGTCTGTGCTGCTCCATCCTGAACAGCGCAGTGAGCTGGAGAATAAACGGATGATGGAGAATATTTTCAAGAACCTGAACAACAGCTTCTTCCTGTACAACCCATCAGTGTACTTCATGATTCTGGACTTAACTGAAAGCGCATACACCTCTTATCCTCCTAAGGATTCTCTAGTTTATTCAGAACTAAAGGCTAATCCCGGGTTCGACCGGGGCCAGATGAATACCAGCTCTTATCACTGGGTGCCCAATGACAACAACTACGTGCTGCGCGATGTCTCCACCAGTGCCTATCTTCTATCCTTATACGCTTATCTGGAGGATACCCGGAACAAGCCCTATGGAATGGCCCGGATCAGCATCGATTATACGTACTGGCTGCGCTCTATTCATAAGCAGTCGGATCTGGAGCAGCAGTATTTCCTGATCACCCGCTCGGGAGAAGATATCTCCCAGTCCGTTCCGGGCAGTCAATTATCGGAGAAGGTTAAGGCAGGGTTCGCCGGGCAGCCCGGACAGCAGTATTTTATCGACAAGGATTCGAATTCGCTGATTAATTACATTTATGTCGAATCACTGGACTGGTATATCGTCAACCGGATTCCGCTGTCTGTGCTGTTCGTGGAGATCGAAGGGCTGAAGCAGCAGTACTTTATTACGTTCTTTGTCCTGACGAGTATCTTCCTGATGATGACCTTCGTGATTGCCACGACCATCACACGTCCCCTGTCCCATTTGCAGAACAAGATGAAGGCGGCCGTGCAGAAGAGCCTCAAGATCCGCCTGCCGGAGCATAAATTCAGCGGGGAGATCCTGGATCTGACCCGGACCTTCAATACTATGCTTGACGATACTCACCTGCTGATCCAGAAGCTGAAGGCCGAGGAGCGCCAGAAAGAGGCTGTCCATTTCCAGATGCTGCTGGCCCAGACGAATCCACACTTCCTGCTGAACACGCTAAATACGATTAAATGGATCGCCATCCGTGAGCATAATGAGGATATTACGAACATGACCCTGTCGCTCGGCAAGCTGCTGGAGGCCAGTCTCAATACCGATAAGGACCTAATCCATCTAAAGGATGAAATTGAGCTTGTAGAGGCTTATGTTCATATTCAGCAGGTCCGCTACGCCCACAAATTCGAATTAACCTGCCGCTACGACGAGGATGTTCTGTATGCGCTGGTTCCCAAGCTCAGCCTCCAGCCGCTGGTCGAGAACGCCATTATTCACGGGATCAGCAGATTGCCCGGCAACGGCCTGATTGAGCTGATCGTGCACCGCGAAGAGAACCGGCTGATTGTAGAGATCAGGGACAACGGCGTAGGCATGGAGCAGGCAGGTTTGAACAAGGTCCCGCGCAAGCGTCCGGGTATCGGGCTGAGTAATATTCAGGAGCGGCTGCGGCTGCTGTTCAGGGAAGAAGGGACGCTGGAGGTTCTCTCCACCGGGGAAGGCGTCACCGTCCGCTTCACCATACCGCTTCTATTGTCTGCACCTTACGGCAACGAACATCCGGCTTAAGCGCATTTATACGGGAGGGAATCACACATGTGGAAAGTACTGCTGGTTGAGGATGAGGTTTTTGTACGGGAGAGCGTCCGCGAGATTATTGCCTGGGAAGAGCTCGGGTTCACCGTCAGCGGAGAAGCGGGTAATGGTGCAGAAGCGCTGGAGATGATCCGGCAGAACGCCCCTGACCTGGTAATTTCGGATATCGTCATGCCGGAGATGGACGGTGTCGAGCTGCTGCGCAGAACCCGTGAAGAGGGCTATGATTCCCGCTTCGTCATGCTTACCTGCATGAGCGATTTCGAGAATGTGCGGCAGGCGATGGAATATGGGGCCTCCAACTATATCCTGAAGCTGTCCATGAGTGTGAATTCACTCCGCGATACACTTCGCAAGATCAATAACGAGCTGGTGAAGAGCCGCCAGCCAAGTTCCGAAGTCCTGAATTCTGCCGCACCGCCATCGCCGCTGCCTCATGAGGAGCTTACCAGCCACCCGGAGATCCAGAAGATCCTCCAGTATCTGCACGCCCACTACGATGAGGATATTACCGTGAAGTCGATGTCCCAGTATGTCATGATGGCCGAGAATTATGTCAGTACCCTGTTCAAAAAGAAAACCGGCCAGACCCTAATCCATTATCTGCATCAGATAAGGGTGGACCAGGCTATCCGGCTCCTGATCCATTCCGATCTGCCGGTATACGAGATTGGCAACCGTGTCGGCTTCGTCAACGATAACTATTTCATCAAGATATTCAAACGCCTGACTACGCAGACGCCGAGCCAATACCGGAACAATCATAGGGGCAAGCCGGAACCGGTGAGCATGTAGCTTGGACCTAATATCCTGTATAGCGGCCTTCCCTCAGGGAATGCCGCTTTTTGCTGTGAACCGGGATAGAACAAAACTAAGATAGCGCCGCCCGCCGCCGCTCAGCAAATGTATATTTCTGTAGCATGAAGTCGTTGGTTTTGTTCCTTAACCCCTCTTAGGCCGCTTGTTATGCTTGTAGTGTGATCAAAGTAATCAAAAGACCTAAAGGAGTGGGGTTATGTGAAGGCATCCTGGATGAAGCGGCAGCAGTACCTGGGCTATCTGTTTATCGGGCCAAATATGATTGGCGTGATTCTATTTTTTATCATACCTGCCGTCTATTCTTTCTATCTCATGTTTACAGACTACAAGTTTATGAGTCCCCATACCAAGTTCATCGGGCTGGATAATATTCAGCGGATGCTGGGGGATGAGGTATTCTATATCGCAATCAAGAACACGCTGCTGTTCCTGGTCTCCGTTCCGGTATCGATTGGACTGGCGTTCATCGTTGCCGTTGTGCTAAACCGGTCGGTGTATTTAAAAAAGCTGCTCCGCGCTTTGTACTTCATGCCCTATATTACAAGCGGCGTCGCTGTAGCCTTTGTCTGGATGCTGCTGTTCCACCCGAATAACGGTCCTATCAACGGTATCCTCCGGTCGGTCGGTATTGCGAACCCCCCAGGCTGGCTGTCGACGATGGAAACGTCCATGTATGCGATCGACATCATTTGGATCTGGTTCATGCTCGGCTATAACATGATCATCTACCTCGCCGCCCTGCAGGAAGTGTCCGGCGAGTTGCTGGAAGCCGCCAAAATCGACGGTGCCCGCACCTGGCAGACAGTCCGCAGTATCCTGTGGCCGCTGGTCAGTCCGACCACGTTCCTGCTGCTGATTACCGGACTGATTATGTCGATCAAGCAGTTCGGGATCATTCAGGCAATTACGCAGGGCGGACCGGGGAACAGCACCACCGTGTTATCTTTGTTCATCTATCAGAACGCCTTCCGCTATTACGAGATGGGCTATGCTTCAGCGGTCTCCTGGGCCCTGTTCCTGATCATTCTGATTTTCACCGTGATTCAATGGCTGGGCCAGAAACGCTGGGTTCACTACTAAGGAGCTGAGAACATGAATAAAGCCGTAGTTACCAAAAGCATTGCCACACTCATCATGCTGTTCTTCAGCATCGTCATGATCGTACCCTTCATCTGGATGATCAGCACTTCATTTAAGACACCGGCAGAGGTCTTTCAATATCCGGTCCAGTGGATTCCCAGCCATTTCAACTGGAGCCATCATGTTAAGGTCTGGACCGGTCAGGGCAGCTTCGTGCCTTACTATTTGAATTCCCTTAAGGTTGCCGTGCTGAGCACTATAGGTGCCGTCTCCCTGTCGGCCTTAGCCGCTTACGGCTTTGCCAGAATTGAGTTCAAAGGGCGGAACACCATGTTCATGGTCTATCTGTCCATGATGATGGTTCCCCCGCAGGTGCTGTTCGTGCCCAAATTCATCATGTTCGACTGGGCCGGCATCTACAACACCCACTGGGCGCTGATCCTGCCCGGAATGTTCACGATCTTCGGCGTGTTCATGATGCGGCAGTTCTTCCTCTCGGTGCCTCATGAAATCTCAGAGGCCGCCTTCATCGACGGCGCAGGCCACTTCCGCATCTTCTCGCGGATTATCCTGCCAATGGCTAAGCCGTCGCTGGCCACCCTGGCCATCATTGACTTCTCCTGGCACTGGAATGACTATGAGAATGCGCTCGTCTTCCTGATTGACCATGACCTGTTCACCGTTCCGCTCGGGCTGCAGAATTTCATCCTGGAGAACAATGTGGATTACAACGGCATGATGGCCGCCGCAACAGCCGGAATCATTCCCATGATCCTCGTCTTCCTGCTCGGCCAGAAATACATTATTGAAGGCGTGGCAAGCTCAGCGGTCAAGGGCTGACCCCGCTTAAAAGTGAAGGAGCTATGCCACAGATTGTACGGTGGCATAGCTCCTTTTAAGTTGTTTTTTTAGTTACGACAATCCGGCTTTGGTCAAGCCATAGGCCGCATCAGATGAACCCGGCACGGTGGTAAAGCCCACGTTCACCCGGTTCCAGGCGTTGATCGCCATGATGGAGAAGGACAGATCGGAAATCTCCTGCTCGGACAGATGTTCACGGACACGGTTATACAGCTCATCCGGCACGCCGTGCTCCGGCAGCCTGGTCAGAACCTCAGTCCAGGCGAGTGCTGCCCGTTCACGCGGAGAGAACAGTGTTGATTCCCGCCAGATAGAGATGTGATAGAGACGCAGTTCACTCTCGCCGTTAATCTTGGCCTGCTTCACATGCATGTCCAGACAGAAGCCGCAGCCGTTCATCTGGGAAGCCCGGATGGATACCAGATCTTCAATTTTTTCCTCAATAGAGCTGTTCTTCAAGGCCATGCTGAAATCGAGAAATTTCTTAAAAAGCTCCGGGGACTGCTGCATATAATTCACACGTTGTGCCATAACTTTATTCCTCCTATGGGCTGGTTGTAGTTGAAGGTCCGGCCCAGACCGTGTCTTCCTCCCGGTTGTTCCGGCCTTGTTTCGCCCTTCGGACATATAACGAGACAGCTACTCTTTCTGTGACAATGCAGCGGCAGATTTTTCACTCGAAACTTTTCACCCAACATTTTTACCTAGCCCGGTTCCAGGACTCCCCCTATGAATGATAGGCCGCCTGCGCGGATTGCCGCTCTCTCCTGTCACAGCTCTCCCCCTTATTTTGTCTACATCATAGCGGAGTTAGATTGACTATATATAAGGATTGGAAGTGGCGTTATGCAGGAGCTGTATGCCCAGTATAAGAACCTGTTGTTTAAACTTGCCTACCAGTTAACCGGATCAGCCGCCGATGCCGAGGATGCGGTTCAGGATGTGTTCCTGAAGGTGTATGATGTACCGCCGGAGCGGCTGGCCGAACCGAAAGCCTATCTGTGTAAAATGGTCACGAACCGCTGCCGGGATCTGCATAAATCTGCGCGCAGACAGCGGGAGGAGTATTTCGGCGAATGGCTGCCCGAGCCTCTTGCCGGTACAGACGGGGATTCCATGGACTCCGTAGTTCAGGATGATCTCTTATCCTATGCCATGCTCGTCCTGCAGGAGCGGCTGACCCCTGCGGAGCGGGCCGTGTTTGTACTTCGTGAAGCGCTGGGCTTTGAATATCAGGAGATTGCCGGACTGGTTGACAAAAGCGAACCGAACTGCCGCAAGCTCTTCAGCCGGGCCAGCGCCAAGATGGGACTCGTCCCCGGGGAGCCTGTCCAGCCGGAGGCGGCTACAGAAGAATGGGTGCACGGGTTCCTGGCCGCCCTGAAGCAGGGCAACCTGAATCAGCTGCTGGCGATGCTTGATCCTGCAGCCGAGCTGATCGCCGACGGAGGGGGCAAAGTACGCGCTGCTGCCGAACCGGTAGTCACCCGCGAGCTTATCGCCCGCTTCCTGTTGGGACCTTTCCGCGGGGCAGCTACAATTAACGGTGAGGTGACTATTGAAATTGGCCGGATTAACGGACAGCCCGGCCTAATCCTCCGCTCGGATGAAGGTATTCATACGATTGGACTTCTTCATATCCGGGACAATCTGATCCGGAATTTATATATTGTAAGAAACCCGGATAAGCTGCAGTATGCGGGGAGTTAGGGCGGGCAAGGGATTTCCGGAAGCCCCGCCCCCTGTGGATTCCAACTAGTCATGCATCCCATTCATGTCACGGACTGTATGGTGCCTTCACGGCTACCCAGCCGTCAATCAGATAGGAGCCGAAGAACCTGGACACTGCCGTAAATCCGGCTTCCTCCAGCAGACAATCCATCTCTTCGGCCGGAAGCGGGTGAGAGGTCTCGCCGAACGATTGCTCGAAGATCTGCCACTGGCCTAGTTCAATGCCGTTGCCCAGCATATGCAGCTTCCAGCCCGCCATCTGAATCCGCCACGCGGGGGAGGCTGGCTCCCCGTTGATTGCCGAAAGACACAGCGGTGCGCCCGGCTTGAGCCGCCCGGCAATGGAACGGAGCAGCGCCAGCTTGTTCTCCCGCCCTTCCACGAAATGCAGCATCAGCATGCAGGTCGCAGCATCGTACTGTCTGCTAGAGTTCCAGGAACTTATCTCCCTGTGATGCAGCTGGACTCTGTCCATCAGACCCGCTGCTTCTAGCCGCTGTTCAGCAGCCAGAAGCATGCCCTGTGATGTATCCAGCCCGCTAAAATTCCAATCAGGATGCTCCCGGCCGAGCTTCAGGATTTCCTGTCCTCCGCCTGCTCCGACGATCAGCAGCCCAGGATGAGTCTGCTGAGCTAACAACGCTGTCAGCAGCGTATCCATCAGCTCATACTGCAGCTGGTAACCGGGGATTTTGCGGCTTATATTCTGAACGTATTGATCCGCGTCCGCCTGCTCCCAAGGACTGCCTGCGCTGCCTGTACTGCTTATGCTGTCTTCCATTACATCCCCTCCGGTGTAGTAATCGGCTCTATGACCGGAACTGGCCGGTCAACCCTAATAATGAATATGGTTCATTATCAGGGCTGCACCCCGGAATCGCCATCCCACATAGCTGGGATTTGTCAGGGTCGCTCATACCAATATCCCGGAATACCTGAGTTAGATTGTTAAGTTCAATCTATATTGCGGGCGAATCAAGCTTGAGCTTTGGAGCTTATGTTACTTTTAAGGCGAACTCGCCTTGCTCCTAGCGGACTAATCCTCCTCGTTTCCTCATTTGGCCGGCATCCGGCGAAACCAAGGGCACTATTGCCCTTCGTTCGCTCATTTGACCAGCAACCGGCTGAATCAAGGGCACGATTGCCCCTCATTTCCTCATTTAGCCAACATCCGGCGGAATCAAGGGCACTATTGCCCCTCATTTCCTCTTTTGGCCGGCATCCGGCGGACTCACAGGGTTTTATCCCCTTGGTTTTTCGCATACATTCAACTCGTTTACCTACCGTTGGCACATTGTATTCGGTTTTTCGCATACATTTGGCTCGTTTACCCTACCGTTGGCACATTGTATTCGGTTTTTCGCATACATTCGGCTCGTTTACCCTATCGTTGGCATATTGTACTCGGTTTTTCGCATACATTCGGCTCGTTTACCCTACCGTTGGCACATTGTATTCGGTTTTTCGCATACAATTGGCTCATCCCCATTCAGCCCTCCCTTGGCAGGATCAGAGGGTTTCAGTGGGGACTCCTGGTACAAAAAAATTAGTCCTTCACAAAGATCTGCTACAAATTGCAATTTCCTAAGAAATTATCCACAGCTTTATGCACATATTATCCACAACAGGCGATTATCATAATTTCCAGCATAAAGAAAAAGACACCGGTTAAGTGTATTAGTGTCTTTGATATCTATATATCCAATGATCCTATGCAATTTTGCCCGGCGTGCAAGCCATCCGTCAGGACCCGGCCAACACCGCCAGCACCGTTTCCAGCACCACATTCACGCCCATCTCACATTCTTCATAAGAAGTGAGCTCTTCCTCGCAATGGCTTTTCCCTTTCACACTGGGTACAAAAATCATCGCCGACGGCATGAATCCGGCCACGAACTGGGCATCATGCCCCGCTCCGCTGGCCATCTTCTTGCTGCTGTAGCCCAGCTTCTGCGTGGCTTGCTCCACCAGGGCACAGACTCCCGGATCGAACCATACGGTATCGCGTCCCCACAGCTTCGTCTTCGACACACTACACTCCAGCAGCTCCTCAGGCAGACCATTAATAATTGCCTCTACTTCACGGACAATATCCATGTCCTTATGCCGGGCTTCCACGGTGAAGATCACCTTGTTCGGAATAACGGTATGAATATTAGGCAGCACGTTCATTCTCCCCATGGTATAGACCAGCTCGGAGTCCAGTACAGCCAGCTTCCGCCGCAGCTCCGTAATAATATCTGTAGCGGCAAAAAGCGCATCCCTCCGCATATCCATCGGCGTAGTACCGGCGTGGTCCGATTCGCCTGTGACTTCAATTTCATAACAGGCCATTCCAACAACACAGTCGACCAGGCCGATCTTGAGATTCTCTCTCTCCAGCACAGGACCCTGCTCGATATGCAGCTCCAGATAAGCCGTTGCTTCCCTGATCCGGTTCTCCGCATCGCCCGCATAGCCGCTGGCCTGCAGCGCTTCACCGAAGGTCGTACCCTCCGGGTCCTTCTTCTTCAGCATCTCCGCCTTGTCGAACTTGCCGGCCAAGACACCTGAAGCCATCATCGACGGCTCGAAGCGGGCTCCTTCCTCGTTGGTGAAGTTCATCACTGTTATTGGTAAACGCGGCTTAATGCCGTGATCGACCAGGGTTCTTACCACTTCCAGACCGGCGATTACCCCGAGCACCCCATCGAATCTGCCGCCTTTCTTGACGGTATCCAGATGCGATCCGATCACTACAGGCGGACCTTCTTCGCTTCCCGCAAGCGTGGCATATATATTCCCCATATCATCGACCTTCACGGCCATTCCCAGCTCTTCTGCACAGGAAGTGAAATAGCCGCGCACCTGCACATCCTGCTCCGACAGCGATAACCGGGTGACCCCGTTATTGTCCGTCCGCCCGAAATCGGCGAATGACTCGATCGTATTCTTCAATCTCTCACCGTTCACGAATATCTGCTGCAGCTGCATGGCCTTATTCCTCCGTTTCGAACGCTCATTTATATGAAACGAACAAAACGCCTCCGGTTCGGGTGTTGTTCACGACTGCGGTGAATATTTGGACTTCCGGCCGCTACCGCTCCTACAGTTTCAAAATTCCCCTCCGTCACTCTCACCCATTCGCAAGCTTAGTTCGTTTTATATAGAATTATTGCTTTCTATATATGTTATACCATTCCGTATTATTTTCATTTTACAGACTGTAATAATTTTTTTTGGTTTTGTTCACGTTATGTTATAACGCGATTGGGGAAGTCTGATAGAATATGAGACAGAATTACAATCGCGAGAGGGGCAGTGAGCATGAATACCATTTTACGCAGCGGGTTGGCAGTAGCCGAGATCAGTTCACTCGGAGCCGAGCTAATCAGCTTCAAAAGAACGGATACAGAGACTGAATATATGTGGAGCGGGGATGCCGCCTATTGGACAGGCCGTTCACCGGTGCTGTTCCCGATTATCGGCGCAGCCATCCAAGGCGAGATCAAAGCGGACGGGCAGGCTTATAAAATTGCCAATCACGGCTTCGCCAGACGCAGTGAATTCACGCTGCAGGAGGCGAGCGATACCCAGGCAGTCTTCCGGCTCTCGCATAGTGAGAGCACGTTGGCGCTCTACCCGTACAAATTCAATCTGTTCCTCACCTATATCCTGAGCGGAAGCACCCTTGAGATCAGCTACCGTGTGGAGAATACCGATGATCAGGAGATCTTCTTCCAGCTCGGCACCCACCCTGCATTTAATTGCCCGATTGATGGAGAGGGCAGCTTCGCGGATTATTATCTTGAATTCGGACAGCAGGAGCGCCTGGAACGCTTGTTCTTGAACAAAACGGGCCAGCTGATTAACGGTAAAAGCGACCCCATGCCCGGTGACGGCAACATCCTGCCTCTAAACCATGAAATGTTCGAACATGACGCACTCGTCTTCAAGAATGTAAGCTCGCAGTCTGTAGCGCTGAAGAGCAAGCTGTCTGCCAAAAGCGTAAGCGTAGCATACCACAACTTCCCCGATCTCGGGATCTGGCAGCCGAAGAATGCACCATTCCTGTGCATCGAGCCTTGGCATGGTGTAGCAGACAGTGAAGACTTCACCGGAGAAATCCGGGATAAAGCGGGAGTCATCTCCCTGCCGCCGGGCGGCCAGTCCACAAGCTCGCTTACGATTACGTTCAACTGACAGATTGTTGCTCCACCGTTTCTTGAAGAACATGAAGGCCGCAGCCGCCCTAACGGGACTGCGGCTTTTTTGAAATATAAGAATTTATATGTTTCACGCTATAAATTATCCTTCTATTTCTCGCTGAAACGGTACCGTCCTTTAAAAGGACGGCAAAGCCGTTTCCACTTGTGTCAAATTATAATCCATATCCTGTGCCTACGGCGGCAGGCCGTCCAATAAGTAAACTAAAGTAGTATATACAACCTTTTACTGCCAATAGTAAGCTTAAGGTAGTTAATTCACTACACATAGAATGGGAGAAATGGATAAGGGAGTGGAGTATATGCAAGGATTGTCAGTGGCTATCTGCACGAGGAACCGGGTACAGGACCTGACACGGTGCATTCATTCTATAACTAAACAAGACATAGGCAGGACTTACCCCATTGAGGTCATACTTATAGATGACGGCGAAATACCAGCCCGTGTACTTACTGAATTTGAAGCTTTACTTACCGGATGCGGTTATCCTTTGACTTATTTCAGCAAGACGGACCGGGGATTATGGCTGTCCCGGATCAAGGCAGTGGAGCTCTCCACCATGGACAAGATCCTTTTCCTTGATGATGACGTCGAAATCCCCGCTCACTACCTGTCTACCTTGATTCAAACCTACGATGATTACCCTAACTGCGCAGGAGTCGGCGGTATCGCCATCGGGATGAGGAACAGCTTCCTCGGAACCATCCGCTGCCTGCTATCCTTCCAGCAATCCCTGTCGAGCGGCAAGCTCTCCTTAAGCGGTCAAGCCGGGTCCATGTACAACTGGCATAAAGCCCGGAAGATCTTCAAGACTGAATTCCAGCACGGCTGCAATATGTCCTTCAAAAAAGCGGCGATCCAGGACCTGAAGCCCGTCCCTTGGCTAACCAGCTATAGCGTCGGCGAAGATATTCTTATGTCCCGCATTGCCCGGAGCTCCGGCCCGCTGTATATCAATCCCGAGCTCAAGCTGCTGCATCATGAATCTCCGGCCTCCAGAGACAATCTCGAGGATGTCGCCTATACCCGGGTACTGAATCATGTGCATCTGCTCAAAGATAAACGTTCGGGTCCCATCGGCTATCTCGCCTTGATGTGGACCACGCTCTACCTCATTCTCCGCGAGCAGCCCAAGAAGAATGTCGCCGCTATCAAAGGCTACAAGAAGGGGCTGAAGGAGATTTTTAACAGCCCGACCGCCGGGTAATCCGTCCAAACTCAGGAAGGGAGTGGAGTTATGAGTGTAAGCATTGTAGTTCCCATGTACAATCTAGAGCGTTATGTGGCTCCATTGCTGGATTCACTCCTGGACCAGAGCGAGAAGCGGTTCGAAGTGATTATAATCGATGACGGTTCTACGGACCGTACGTACGAAGTGGCCGAAGCCATTCTGGCACGGCATCCCATCCTGAGAGCCAAGCTGATCCGCACGGCCAACGCCGGAGTGAGCGCCGCCAGAAACACCGGGCTTGCCGCGGCCGGCGGGGATTATGTGCTATTTCTGGATGGAGATGATTATATCGCCAGCGGATTGGTGCAGGCCATTGAATCGAACACCTGGAGCGCAGCTCCGGATATTCTCTGTTGGGGTTACAGCCTGGTACGCGAAGATAAGTCCACCATTGTAAACTTCACTTCAGCGGCAAGCGACACTACGGGGAGCGAAGCGCTGAAGAATATTTTTGTGCATAAAAGCCTCAGAATCTGGACCGGCAGCATCGCCTTCAAACGGACCTTCCTGCTGGAGAACGGCATCCGCTACACCGAGCGCTGCGTGAACGGGGAAGATCAGGAATTCATCTACAAAGCGTTATCGCGGGCCTCGCGGGCGATTTCCATCCCGGATGTGCTGTCCTTCTATCTGCAGAGAACATCCTCCATCTCCAATACGTACAACGTGAACAAATTCGACATGGTCGATGCCTTCAAGCGGGTGGCTGATTATTTCAAGGCGTTTCCCTTTGAAGGGACATCTGAAATATCCGAATTGCTGCTGAACCGGGAGCTGACCGAGAATTACTTTTACAATCTGAAGACCTGTCTGAACGGCACTGCGGGAATGGATGTCAGGCGTCTGCTGCAGGATATTGATGCCCGTTATCCCGGACTCCCTCAGGAAATGAGGCCCATTATACGTGAATACCGGGGGGACGACCGCCAGCTCGCGTTGCAGATCAGAGCCTTCTTAATCTCCCCGTCCTTGTACGGAGCACTGATTGTTATCGACAGAAACTGGGTCCAATTCAAACATAAGCTCAAAACCGTGATGGGCAGAAAGGAAATCAAAGTATGAAGAAGACGATGATGATCAATGCATATACAGAGTTCAATTTGGGCGATGATCTGTTCATTAAAGTGTTATGTGAGCGATACCCGGATACCCGGTTTATGCTGATTGCCCCGCAGCAATATAAGCTCGTCTTCAAAGACCTCCGCAATCTCAGGGTGTATGCGTCTGACTCCGTACTGCTGCGGGGGATCAACTATATTTTCCGCAAATTAAAGCTTCATCCGAACTTCGTGCAGAAGCTGCTGACGGATCAGGGCGACGGAACCGTGCATATCGGCGGGTCTATTTTTATGCAAGGTGAACAGTGGGAAGAATATGTGGCTGGTGCTGAAGCCCTCCGCAATAAAAGCAAACCTTACTACCTGATGGGCGCAAACTTCGGCCCGTACAAGGATGAGGCTTATTACCAGCAATATAGAGAAATCTTCCAGAATTATGCCGATGTCTCTTTCCGGGAGCAATATTCCTACGACCTGTTCAAGGATCTGGACAATGTGCGGCTCGCGCCGGATATCATTTTTCAGCTGAAATACAGTGGCGGAAGAGCACCGGCCGTGGCGGGTAAGACCCTTGCCATTTCTGTGATCAAGCCCTCGTCCAAGGCTTTAGACGGTTTTGACAACCTCTATTATGAAAAAATGAAAGATGTTGCAATCTATTTCATACAGCAGGGTTATGATGTGCATTTCATGTCCTTCTGCCAGCATGAAGGGGACCAGGAAGCGATCAGTCTGATCCTGAATCTGATTCCTGCGGAGCTTCAGGCCCACACCCACGCCCATCTCTACAAAACAGACATGGATGAGATCCTCGCGGTGCTCTCCGGTGCAAGCTGCATTGTCGCCTCCAGATTCCATGCGATGATTCTCGGCTGGGTATTCGGCAAACCGGTGTTTCCCGTGGCTTACAGCAACAAGATGATCAACGTCATGCAGGATGCTTATTTCGGGGGAGCGTATACGGACTTCGCCCATTTGGCTGAGCTGACACCTGAGCAGGTCTATGAGAGCATGGCTGCGGGTACGCTCGATATAACGCTGCAGGCGAACCAGGCGGAGAAGCATTTCGAGCAATTGGATGCTTATCTGGCACCCGAACCGCTGCTGGAAGGGAGAAGAAGCTATGAAAGCTAAACGGAGCATGCTGAACCTGGGCTTCGGGCTTACCAGCCAGGTGATTACCATTATCCTCGGTTTCTTCATCCCCCGCCTGATCATGGTTAACTACGGCTCGGAAGCGAACGGGCTGATTGCCTCGATTGTGCAGATTATCAGTTATTTCGCCCTGCTGGAGGCAGGTGTCGGTGCGGCATCGCTGCAGGCACTCTATAAACCGGTGGCCGGCAACGACCGGGGCCATATCAACTCCATCCTGGCCGCCACCTCCAGCTACTACAAAAAAACCGGGATCTACTATTTCATCTCGGTCGTGCTGCTGGCGGTGATCTATCCGCTGGTCATTCATTCAGAGATCAGCAGTATCAGCATCGTAGCCATTATCCTGTTCTCCGGCCTCGGCGGAGCCATCAACTATTACTTCCAGGGCAAATTCAGGGTCCTTCTGATTGCTGAGGGTAAAAGCTATATTGAGACCTCTATCGTCACGGTAGCGAACATTCTGAACAACGTGGTGCGGATCATCCTGCTGCTGCAGGGCGTGAACATCATCGCCGTCCAGGCCTCGTTCTTCGTGCTGACCCTGCTGCAGATTGTCGCGTTCTATATTTATGCGAAGCGGCATTATAAATGGATCGACCTTAGCCTGACGCCGGATTTCGCCGCAATCGGACAAAAGAATTCCGTCATGGTGCATGAGATCTCCTATCTCGTCTTCCGTAACACGGACGTGCTGATCCTGACCATTTTCACCAACCTGAAGATTGTCAGTATCTACGTGATGTACAACATGATCTTCACCATCGTCGACAACATCGTCCAGACTGTCAACGGCAGCGTCAAATCGGCGCTGGGGCAGAGCTATCATGAGGGCAAAGAGGCTTTTGTGAAATTCTATGATGCGTACGAGGTCTACTTCATGGGCCTGATCTTCTCGATCCTGACGGTGGTCTACATTCTGATTCTGCCGTTCATGCGGCTGTACACCGCCGGGGTCAACGATGTGAATTACATTAACTTCTGGCTGCCGATTCTGTTCGTGGTGATTAAGCTGCTGACCAATGCGCGTACGTCATCGAACAACCTGATTACCATCGCCGGGCACTTCCGCAACACGCAGTTCCGTTCGATTCTGGAGTCGGCAATCAACCTCGGAGCTTCGATTGTGTTCGTAATCTTCTTCGGAATCTACGGTGTGCTGATGGGAACTATTGTTGCTCTGCTCTACCGTTCGATCGATATTGTGGTCTACGCCAGCCGGGTGCTGCTGGAGCGCAGCCCGTGGATCACCTTCCGCAGATGGCTTACGAACGTCGCCGTCTTCGCGGCAATCGTGTTCATTACGACCAAGCTGAATCTGAGCATTACCTCCTACACCGGCGTAATCCTCTGGGGCGCGCTGCTGGGTGTGATTATCCTACCGATCTATTTCCTGGTGGGTTCTCTGATGGAACGCGAGGTCTTCCTCTACACCTGGAGCTATGCCAAGAAATTCAGAACGAAACTCAAGCTTAAGCGGAAGGTTGCGGCGGGGCAGACGTTGTAATGCCGGAAATGGGGTAGCACAGATTCCCATTCCAGCCGCATACAATCAGCCGGCGCACCTCCCCCAGTTTTTTAAGTGGAGTTTTTCCAACTAATTTTAGAATGGTCTTCACATTTGGGATAATAAGTGGAGAAAATCCAACTATTTAAATTAAGCTGATGATTTCCACAAAACTTAGCCCATGCTTCCGAAGCGAGTTTTATTGCGAAGTGAGCCTGGAAGTATTGCTCCATAAAACTAAGTCTCTGCTTTCGGTGCTATTTTGTTCGTAGGATATTCAATGGAGTATAGCTCACAAAATTTAGGAGGACTGATTATGGATCACCGCGGGGACTTACATGAAGCAGGACTGCATCTGCTGCATCAGCTGAGTGACGATATTCATCATCCGCCCGCCGGGGGTCTGACCCGTGAAGAGCTGATCCGCCAGGGCAGGAATATCAGCAGCAGCGAGGGTGATGCCGGAATCAAAGAACATCTGGAGACGCTCATCAGTGTCCTGGATGCCTTTCTGGCAGGCCGGGCTTCGGATGACGCGCTCCAGTATTATGTCAGCACTCAATTCAATATTCAGATCGATGAGATAATCGGGTTCATGCAGGGGCTTGCCGCCCTCAGCAGCAGCAGGCCTGATACGCAGAAGTCTACACTCAACCTTGGCACCGATCCCGCAAGCCATCCGAAGGTTAGCGTAATTATCACTACTTATAATAGAAAAGATTTCCTGCAGCAGGCAGTGAACAGCATCCTGCGGCAGGATTATCCGCATACCGAAATCATCGTCATTGACGATTGCTCCAGCGACGGTACGCAGGAGATGATGAACGCCACCTTCGGAGCAGAGCCGCGCGTCATCTTCATGCAGAATGAGACCAACAGCGGCCCCGGCAACAACCGCCGCAGAGCGCTGGCCGCCCATGGCGACGGGGAATTCATCCTGTTCCTGGACGATGATGACTATCTCATTGACCGCAGCTATTTCACCAAAGCCGTGAATGTTCACCGGCTGCATCCGGAGCTGTCTTTTGTCGCCGCCAATGTATTTCTGGAGTATTCCCAGTCGCAGAAGCTTACCATCTCCAGTCTGGGGCTGAGTCCCGTCACGGACAAACACGACTATTTCATGAACTTTGAGCAGGAGGGCTATCCCAAGCCTGCCTCGACTTTAACCGCGATCTTCAAGCGTGAGGCGCTGCTGAGCATGGATATCCTGAATATGAGCATGGTCAACGATGCTTCCATTTACCTGCGGGCGCTGCTGATCGGCGATGCCGGGTTTATTGATACGCTGGCGGGCGTGTACCGGATTCACGGCAACAATATCACCTTCAATCTCAGCCAGTCGTTCCTGATCGAGAATCTGGAGGAGAAGCGCAACATCCGCAACATGGCCATCGAGCGCTTCGGCTACAGCAAGCCGGAAATGAATGAGTGGTTCAACCATAACGTCTATGATACGATCTCTTACTACCTGATGAACTCCGCCAAAAGCCACAGCGACTTCAAGTTCATGTACAGCTGGGCGAGCAACCACTCTCCTCAGGCCTACAATCAATTGAAGCGCCAGTTCCGCACCAAGCTGATGAAAAAACAGCTGCTCCGCGTTTCCTTCGTGCGGGCGCTGATGAACCGTTAACGGGACAGACCGGCTAGATGGATGGTGTAACTCTCCACACAAAAAGCAGCTTCCCCTTATAAGGAAGCTGCTTTTTGTTCTTGCCCGCTTTAGCCTTCCTGCAGCAGCTTATCCAGCAGCCGGAAGGCTTCTTCCAGCGCAGGCTTGGACACTCCGCTGTAAAGATCCCCGATGTTCAGCTCATAAGCACATGAAGCTTCCCCGGTTTCTTTCAAGCGCGGGGTCAGCCCGATTCCCGTCTCTGTGTACACCTGTATCAATACCGGAGCAAGCTGCTCCCTGGATAACGCGAAATGTACATGGAACATATTTGAGACCGGCACCTCCGGCAGCGTAGACACCTTATGGCAGCTGTTGAATAAGGCAGCCAGCTCCTTGGCCTGCTCATAATAACCGGCCATCCGGCCGATCCGCTGCCCGTAATAATACTTGGCCGTCAGAATATACGGATATAGACTGATCAGGTCACCGCCGTGACGCCGTTTCCAGATCTTCGATTCCTCCGTGAACTCCCGGCTTCCGGCCAGGACCGCTCCGGCAATTCCGCCGATGCCTTTGTAGAAGGAAATATATACGCTGTCGAACAACCCGCAGACCTCGGCAGCTGTCTTGCCGTAGTAAGGCAGCACTTCGAACAGCCGCGCTCCATCCAGATGAAGAATAATCCCCTGCTCCCGGCAGTAGGCCGAAATTGCTTCCAGCTCGGCATACTCCGGCAGCTGCCCGCCGATTTCCCGCTGGGGCAGCTCAAGCAGCAGACAGGCAATACCCGCCCCCATATTCTTCACATCATCCAGTGTGATCAGGCGGTCTTTATCCGCCAGCAGCAGCGGCTCCAGATGATGCAGCTCCTTCAGCCCGTCCTGCTCATGAATCTCCAGGTGGCATAGCGGGTGATAGGCCACTCTTTTGCTGCCTTTGCGGTCACTCCAGATCCGCAGGGCAATCTGCTGGGCCATCGTGCCGCTGGGGAAGAACACGCTGCTTTCTTTGCCGAGCACCCCGGCCATCTCCGTCTGGAAATCCTCTATTACTGCGCCTGACCCATACAAGTCGGCGGCTAGCTGCTCCTCCACTCCGGCCAGTGCTTCCTTCAGCACGGCAACCTCTCTTTTGCCATGACCTGCCAGCTGCACTTCTGTCCCGTTAAAAGCTTCCAGTAAAGCATTCTGCTCATTCATTCCGCTAATCCGCTCCCTTTAAATATGCTCGACCTGTACGAATACTTGAAATTATATCATTTTTCGCTGAAATACCCGATTTATTTGAAAGTTCACATGATATTCCTCTGATCCAAGGTGAAATAAGTTGACCGCTGTGCTACAATATTGGAATTGCAAAGGCAATCGCTTAGGGAGGTTTATAAAAACACCATGCTTATTATTGGTATCGCCGGCGGGACCGGTTCCGGCAAAACGACGGTAGCGCGCTCCGTTATTGACCGTCTTGGATCTGACAAAGTGACGTTCATATCTCAGGATAACTACTATAAAGACCATTCTTACCTCAGCATGGCTGAACGCGGTGCGATCAATTACGATCACCCGCTGGCCTTTGATACGGAACTGCTGATTGAACATTTAGATTGTCTGAAAGCCGGACAAGCCGCATTCGCCCCAGTGTATGATTTCACCGTTCATGCCCGTTCGACCGAGAAGACCGTTGAGCTGGCTCCGAACAATATCGTCATCCTTGAAGGGCTTCATGTCCTCTCCGACGAGAAGCTGCGTGAGCAGCTTAACATCAAGGTATTCGTGGATACCGACCCCGATGTGCGTATCCTCCGCCGGGTGCTGCGGGATATCGAGGAACGCGGCCGGACGATCCGTTCGATCCACACACAATACCTGACCACAGTTAAGCCGATGCATGAAGCTTTTATCGAACCATCCAAGAAATATGCCGACCTGATCATCCCGGAAGGCGGACAGAATGAAGTAGGTATTCAGCTGCTGTCCGTATTGACCGAGAAGTATCTGTCAGGCGATCATCAGTGGACTTAAGCAGAGCAGTCACCTGCTCATACCTTAGTTGAATAAGAGCTGCCCGGCCATGCCGGGCGGCTCTTTGCAGTGGAGTGGCGGCCGGGTACAAACGGAGAATAGATAACATTCTCCCGCATGATTTATAAGTAACAGCGCTAACGGATGCAGAAGAACTCAACCAATTCACCACTAAGGTAATATTACCTGACGCGAGATCTGAATTATTATTGAAATTATCATTGTTCTCAGTAATAATTCCATCTCATTTGTTATATTTATTGACTGGTAGCGCTTTATTGAAGAAATAACTGTTGATTATTTCCGTTTCATCCACTATGATTAGTGCAACAGGATGATCATAAAGTTAAAGCGGTTAAACTTATTATTCGTTTATTCTATTTAAAATAGCATTAAACGACTTTTATTTACCCTCAAAGTTAAAGCGCTTATACTTTATGAAAGAAAGGCTGGTGTGTTCGTGATTAAGAGTGAGAGCCGGCGGCAGACGTTCTACATGTATCTGTTCATTTCCCCATGGCTGATTGGCTTCCTTATCTTCGCCCTGTATCCCATCTTGTCGTCGCTGTACTACAGCTTCACCGATTATGACATTATTCATCCGCCCAAATTCATCGGTCTCGCCAATTACACAGAGATGTTCCATAACGAGCTGTTCTGGCGGTCCGTGAAAGTCACCCTAAGATATACCTTCATCAGCGTGCCGGTGCAATTGCTGCTCGGTCTCGGGTTCGCCCTGCTGCTGCATCAGACCATTCCCTGGCGCGGCTTCTTCCGGACAGCGATGTATTTCCCGAGTATGGTCTCCGGCGTTGCGATGTCGCTCCTCTGGTACTGGATCTTCAACCCGCAGATCGGCCTCTTCAACTATATGCTCTCCTGGTTCGGCATCCACGGTCCGGCCTGGCTGATGAATCCCGATACGGCGCTGTACGCCCTGATCATCATGTCCTTCTGGACAGCAGGCTCCGGCATGATTCTTTTCCTCGCCGGTCTGCAGGGGGTCCCGGCCAGCCTGATCGAAGCTGCTAACCTGGACGGGGCAGGACGCTTCCGCATTTTCCTGAACATCACGCTGCCAATGATCTCGCCTGTGCTGCTGTTCCAGCTGATTATGGGCCTGATCGACTCCTTCCAGGTGTTCACGCAGGCCTTCGTCATGACCCAAGGGGGACCTAACTACTCCACCTGGTTCTACGTCTACAATCTGTACACCAGCGCCTTCAAGGAATACCGGGCCGGCTACTCTTCAGCCCTTGCCTGGATCCTGCTAATTGTCGTCATGCTGTTCACGGCCGTCATTATGAAGCTGTCTAATCGCTATGTCCACTATGAAGGAGGCAGCCGCCGATGAGTACCGTTAAGGCCGCGAGCCCGCTTAGCCCGCCTTCCCGGCTGCGCCGGAGAGTTGATCCCGTTAAGATCGCCAGCTTCATCACACTGGTAATCACCACATTCCTCATGCTGCTGCCGCTGTTCTTCATGGTCTCTACCTCGCTGAAGTCGAAACGGGAAATGCTGAAGTTCCCGCCGACCTTTCTGCCGGAGAGCTGGGCCTGGAGCAATTATACCGATATTTTTGAGACTCTCCAGTTCGGTACGCTCTACAAGAACAGCCTGATTATCGCCGGCTTCTCCGTCTTCGGCACCCTGCTCTCTTCGGCGCTGGTCGCTTACGGGTTCGCCAGATACCGGGGGCGCGGCAACAACTTCTGGTTCATCCTGCTATTGAGCACGATGATGCTGCCTTATCCGGCGATTATGATTCCGCAGTTCGTGCTGTTCTCCAAGATGCAGTGGATCGACACCTTCTTGCCGCTGATCGTGCCTGCCTTCTTCGGCTCGGCGTATAACATCTTCCTGCTGCGGCAGTTCTTCTCTACGCTGCCCGAGGAATTGTTCGACGCCGGACGGATTGACGGCTGCGGTGAGCTGCGGATGTGGCGGACCATCGCACTTCCGCTGTCTGCACCGGCGCTGGCGACCGTGGCGATCTTTGCTTTTATCTACAGCTGGAATGATCTGCTGACCCCCGTGCTCTACTTAAGCTCGTCGGACAAATTCACGCTTCCGGTCGGTATGGCCTCGCTCACCTCATCACGTTTCCGCATTCCGCCGTGGCATCTGCTGATGGTCGCCTCTGTCCTGGCTATGGTTCCAATCGTCACTCTGTTCGCTATCGCCCAGAAGCAGTTTGTGGAGGGCATTGTGCTGACAGGCATTAAGTAATCCGGGTCCACAATACTTGAAATCATGGAGGGAATGAACAATGAACAAGATCATGAAGAGCAAGAGGCCGGCCGTCCTGCTTACAACAGCCCTGACAGCAATGGTAGCGATATCGGGCTGCGGAGGCGGCAAATCAGCAGGGAATGTCGCAGCAGGGGACAGCGGGGCCGGGAATTCCGGCGGTTCCGGGGAACAGGTAACGATATCCCATTATACGATTGACTCGGAAGACCGCACGTTCATTGAGAAGCTGATTCCTGAGTTCGAGAAAGAGCATCCGAATATCAAGGTTAAGGTAGAGAAAGCCCCCTATGAGCAGTTCGACAGCAAGCTGCAGACGCTGATTGCCGGTGGCAATTCCCCGGATGTTACGAGCCACTACGGATACGGCGGTTTCGCCGAGTATTACAACAAAGACATGCTGCTTGATCTGACTGACCTCATTAAGGAAGACGGCTTCAAGGCTGAGGACTATAACATCCCCGGGAATCTGATGAAGATTTACACGGTGAACGGCCGCACCTACGGCATACCGGTCAATATGTATGTCACCCTGATGCTCTACAACAAGGATATGTTCGATGCGGCAGGTGTCTCCTATCCGCCAAGTGACTATGAAGATAAGAGCTGGACGTTTGAGCGGATGGTGGAGGATGCCAAGAAGATGACCCTCGTCTCCGACGATATCGCCAAAACGCAATACGGCGTAGACTTCACCTGGGCGGAGCGGGATATGCGGCCGCTGTACTTCGGGGCAGAGCCTTACTCCGAGGATACCTGGACCAACGGCGGCGTTCCTTCGGAGACACATTTCGACTCCCCTGAGGTCATTGCCGCTTACCAGAAGCTGTTCGACCTTGTCTTCAAGGATAAGGTGTCTCCAACTTCCGAGTGGAGCAAAAGCGTAGCCGGACAGAACGGCGACCCGTTCGTTGCGGGCAAGATCGGCATGTCCATCGGGGGCTCCTGGAACCTCGCCGGGGCTAACGACTTCCCGTTCAAAATCGGCGTAGCCGCAGTGCCATGGGGCGGAAATGAGCAGGTGCGCAGCACCCTGTTCGTCGATCCGCTGCTGATTCTGAAGGATTCGAAGCATCCGAAGGAAGCTTTTGAATGGATCAAATACCTGATGACCACCGAGGTCCAGGAGAAGTCCATTGAGCTGAGCGGAGGCAATCCACCGGTCAACACTGAAGCCGCTGAAGTCTATTACAAGCATTTCGACGGGATTGACCCGCAGGATGTGAAGAAGGTCTACGAGGGTGCTGTCAAATACGGGTATGAATCCTACAACCATCTGATCACCAACTACTCGCAGATCAACGACATGTTCATTAATGAGCTGCAGCCTGTCGAGACCGGACACAAGACGCTGGAAGAGGTTATGCCGGTGATTCAGAAGAAAGTAACGGAGATTATCAAAAGATAAAGCGGCAGCGGCGGCATAGGCAATTATACGTTTAGCGGAACTCCGGCGCTCCCTGTATACTGGAGACAGATACTAGCACCGGAAAATCCGCCGCAAGGAGCGTTTGAGATGAAAGTGAGTATTTTTGATGTAGCCAAAAAATCAGGACTGTCCGTGGTCACCGTATCGCGGGTATTGAACGGCGCCGGGTCTGTGCGGGAGAACAACCGCCAGAAGGTGCTCGATGCGATCAAAGAGCTGGATTACCGCCCTAATGCAGCTGCGCGCAGTCTGGCCAGCGGCAAGACCGGCATCATCGGCCTGATTGTAACGACACTCCAGGATTCCTTCTTCGATGCGGTGGTCAAAGAGCTGAATGAGACGCTGGCCCTGCATGGTTATTTCCTGGCGATCTCCATATCGACGGGCATCGGCTCGGACGAGAACCACTATCTGATTCAGGAAGACCGCGTAGACGGACTCATCCTGCTCTCGCCGATGAAAGAAGACAATTATATTATGGAGCTGAAGCGGCGGGGTATCCCCTATGTGCTGATTGACAATCAGCTGCCGGAGAACGATACCTACTCGATTACCATCGATAATTTCAAAGGCGGATATGCCGCGGCCAGCCACCTGCTGGAGCTGGGGCATACCTCCATCGCCCATATCTGCGGGCAGGAAATGTTCCGCAGCACGCGGGAACGGCGCGCCGGCTTTCAGCAGGCACTGCAGGACCGGGGGATTACCCCGTTCGAAATCGTCTCCGGCGAATTCGAGATCGAGATGGGCTACAGCACGGCGAAACGCTGGCTGCAAGCGGGCAAACTTCCGGCAGCCGTGTTCGCCGGGGATGACAACATCGCTCTTGGCGTTATCAACGCCCTGATGGAAGCGGGAGTGCGGGTGCCTGAGGAAGTCGCAGTGGTCGGCTACGATGACCACTACATCGCTTCCCAGCTCCGCCCGCATCTGACCACCCTGCGCCAGCCGGCGGACAAGATCGGAGTGGCGGCAGCTGACATGCTGCTGCGCAGACTGAGCGGCGAGATGAAGCGCGGCTCGAACATCCGGATCGACCCGGAGCTGATCGTACGGGAATCTACGCTGAAATCCTGATGATGTATCGCTATCAAAACTAAGCATAGCTTCCGTAGCGAGTTTTGCGAAGTGGACACCGAAGAAGGTTAGGCTATCAAAACTAAGCATATGCTTCCGAAGCGAGTTTTGCGAAGTGAACACCGAAGAAGGTTAGGCTATCAAAACTTTAGGAGTGACGACCATTGGCTTACTACTTGGGGATCGATGGCGGAGGCAGCAAAACCTATGCCCTGCTAGGCGATGAACATGGCCATATCCTCGGCAAAGGCAGGAGCGGCAACGGCAATCACCAGACCGGAGCGCAGACGGCTGCGGCAAGTATCCGCGAAGCAGCCTTTGCCGCTCTGGCTGAAGCCGGACTCCGGCTCGAGGATATCAGGCATACGTACCTGGGCCTTGCCGGGGCCGACCGCAAGACCGATTATGATATCCTTCATCCGATAATCCGCGGCATCGGATTTACAGCATACACGATCAGCGGCGATCCGATGATCGGCTTGCGGGCGGGGACGGACCGCCCCTACGGGGTAGCCCTGATCTGCGGCACCGGCACTAACGCAGCCGGCCGCAACCCGCAGGGCCGGCACTTCCAGTGCGGCGGCTTCGATTATATGTACGGCGATTTCGGCGGCGGCGGCGCCCTGAATATCGAGGTATTCCGCACGGTCATCCGCGCCTGGGACGGCCGGGAGGCCGCCACCCTCATGACCGGGCCGCTCTTGAAGCTGCTCGGCTATGAACGGGTGGATGACATGTACAATGATTTCCTCGATCACGGCAAGCAGGTGCCGCTGGATGCCGCCCGCCTGCTCTTCCCGGCGGCGGCCGAAGGTGACGCTGCGGCGCTCGCCATCCTGCACCGTCAGGGCGTGGAACTGGGCAAAGCGGCCGCAGCCGTTATCCATAGATTAGGCATGGAGAACGATGGTTTTGATGTAGTGCTGGCCGGAAGCCTGCTGACCCGGGGCGACCGCGGCTGGATCCGCGGCCCGATCGAACGGGCTGTGCGGGAAGCCGCACCGGCCGCAGCTGTAGTTACTTTGTCTACGGAGCCAGTCGTCGGCGCCCTCTGGTCGGCGCTGGAGAGTGACGGCATCACGATAAGCCATGAGATGTATGAGCAAATGCGTCCCTATGAAGAGTTTGAATATATCCCTATCACAACAAGACAGGAGTGATTCATCTTGGCAGCTAACCAAGGTCTTAAGATCGCCGTAATCGGCGGAGGTTCTTCCTATACCCCGGAGCTGGTAGAAGGCTTCATTCTGCATTACAAGGAGCTTCCGGTCCGGGAGCTATGGCTTGTGGATATTGAAGCCGGACTGCATAAACTGAACATCGTAGGCGCTCTGGCCAAGCGGATGGTCGAGAAATCCGGCCTTCCTATAGAGGTCCACCTCACCACCGACCGCCGCGAGGCCATTGCCGGAGCAGACTTCGTTAGCACCCAGATCCGCGTCGGGATGCTGGATGCCCGCGCCCGCGACGAGTCGATTCCGCTGAAATACGGGGTGATCGGCCAGGAAACGACCGGCCCCGGCGGAATGCTGAAAGCGCTGCGCACGATCCCCGTCATCCTCGGCATCTGCCGTGATATCGAGGAGCTGGCTCCGGACGCCTGGCTGCTTAACTTCACCAACCCGGCAGGCATGGTGACTGAAGCGGTATTAAGATATTCCAAGGTGAAGAGCATTGGCCTGTGCAATGCTCCAATTGGTCTGATTAAGCAGGTATCCGCCAAATATAATGCAGCCCCAGACCGGATCTATGCCGAGTTCGTCGGCCTCAACCATCTGCACTGGATCACCCGCATTGATGTGGAGGGTGAAGACAAGCTGGATGACATGCTGGATGACACCGCCAGCTACAGCGCGAAGAATGTTCCGGCGCGCGAATGGAATCCCGAGTTCCTGCAATCACTACGTGCCCTGCCATCCTATTATTTGAAATATTTCTACATGACGGATGCGATGCTTGAAGAGCAGCAGGCCTCAGCCTCAAAAGGCGAGAACCGCGCTGAAGTCGTCAAGCGTGTGGAGGAAGAGCTGTTTGAAATCTACGGCAATTTGGAGCTTAACGAGAAGCCGAAGCAGCTGGAGCAGCGCGGCGGAGCTTTCTATTCCGAGGCTGCAGTCAATCTGATGCGCTCGCTGCATAACGGCACCAATGACATTCAGACCCTGAACGTAGCGAACCGCGGCATCCTCGACTTCCTGCCGGATGATGCCAGCATCGAGGTCAACTGCGTTGTCACCAAGACCGGCCCTCTGCCCCTTCCGCTGACCAAGATTCCGCCGATGGCGAAAGGATTGATTCATGCGGTCAAGACTTACGAGCAGCTCGCCATCGACGCCGCCGTCACCGGAGACCGCAGCCTGGCTATTCAAGCCTTGGCACACCATCCGCTGGTCCCTTCCGTGGAAGTAGCTATCGCTATGCTGGATGAGATGCTGGAAGCGAATAAGGAGTATCTGCCGGCCTTCTTCGGGCAAGAGAACTATACAGCTTCTGTCTTATAAATTACCAGCTCATATACAAAGCCTGTGCTGACCGCAGATGAACCATTGCGGCTGGCACAGGCTTTTGCCTTATTTCACGATGATATAGCGGTACGTTTCGCCTTCAATTTTGACATCCGCATACAGCGGCTTGCCGCCCGACTCTACTTCGTCAGGAACTTCAGCCAGATAGACCAGAGTACCATTCTTGAGCGGTTCGATTTCGGAAATACTGGTATAGGTGAAGTCTTCTCCGCCGTTTTCTTCCATGGTGGAGAAGGTGCTATATTCGTATTTGTTATCATATTTAATCTGCATATCCGCTACAGCATCTGCATCCATGGCTTCTCCGGCCAGGTTTTTCACTTTTAATGTGATTGCCAAATAGGTTGTACCCGGCTCCTTAGCTTCATAATACGTGTAGAATGATCCCGGTTTGGATGGAATAACCTTCTTGGCATAAGAGGTCTTGGTAATGGTATACTCGCCAACTCCGTCAATAACCAGCGGTGTGCCTTTTACGATGACTGGCTGCCCGCTCCCGGAATCAGCTGCCGGAGTGCCGGCCCCTTCACCTATAAGCTCCACTCCCCCCTTGTCCTCTTCTGCATTTACGGGTACTGTTAAAGCATCTGCCTTCAGCTTGTCATTCTCTTCCTTCAGCTGTTTGTTCTCTTGCTGAAGCTTGCTGATCTCCGTCTTCAGCTTCTCGGTATTTTCTCCTGCGGAGCTTGAATTCCCCGAGGAACACCCGGCTACGGATACCGCCAGCATTGCAGTAGCAAGCCAGAGACCCCCTGTTTTCACCTTCATAGTACACCCCAATATTTGTATTTTTAACTCTAGTATTATATAGCACACAGGCATGCTAAGGATAGAAAAAAATGTAATCTAATTTCCCGCATAATACGGACGGGTTGCCGCCATTTATAACCACTCAAACTAATCAAAGAAGAGATTATACAGAAATGCAGCAGTTATATGTTATATTACCTAACGTTATAGAGGTGATAATTATATTTTTCTGTCGAATTAGTTCCAAATCTAGTAATCGCCATCATTCAATGACATTTTTGTTGTCGAAGAATGACAGATAATATGCTAAAATCAAGGGACAACCACATAGCTTCATAGAATGTCTCTGCTGCTCTGTCGGACGCTCAGCTGTATTGCCGCATTGCATGTTGCCGGACCGGTCACCTGTCACTTACGAGTATGACATTATATTGGGAGGCGGTAAGCATGACATTCCTGGAGAAACTTCTTACCTATCGGGACAAAGAAAACGACCTCTTCTGGGAGGGGACTTTTCTCGATTATTTAGCGCTTGTCAGAGAGAACCCGCATATCGCCGGAACCGCCCATGAACTGGTGTTCCGGATGATCGAATCAGCTGGCGTCAACGAGCTGGGGGACGGACGGCGGGAGTACAAATTTTTCAGCGGCACCTTGTTTGGGCTTGAAGATTCGATTCAGCTGCTCGTGGAGGAATATTTCCGCCCGGCTGCCCAGCGCCTCGATGTCCGCAAACGCCTGCTTCTGCTCATGGGCCCGGTCAGCGGCGGCAAGTCCACGCTTGTCACCCTGATGAAGCACGGACTGGAGTCCTTCACCCGCACGCCCGAAGGCGCCCAGTATGCAATCAAAGGGTGCCCGATGCAGGAGGAGCCGCTGCACCTCATCCCCCGCGAGCTCCGCGAGGAATTCCGCCGGGAATACGGCGTCCATATCGAAGGCGACCTCTGCCCGGTCTGCCGGATGAATCTGGAGCACGAATATAACGGCCGGATCGAAGAGATGCCGGTGGTGCGAGTGCTTTTCTCGGAAAGTGACCGGACAGGCATTGGCACCTTCGCCCCCTCCGATCCCAAATCACAGGATATCGCCGATCTTACCGGCAGCATAGATTTCTCCACAATCACACAGTACGGCTCCGAATCCGATCCGCGTGCCTACCGGTTCGACGGCGAGCTGAATAAGGCCAACCGCGGCCTGATGGAATTTCAGGAAATCCTCAAATGCGATGAGAAATTCCTCTGGAATCTGCTCTCGCTGACCCAGGAAGGTAATTTCAAAGCTGGACGCTTCGCGCTGATCTCCGCCGACGAGCTGATTATCGCCCATACGAACGAAACCGAATACCGCGCTTTTATCTCGAATAAGAAGAACGAAGCCCTCCATTCCCGCATGATCGTCATGCGCATTCCCTATAACCTCAAAGCCGGCCAGGAAGAACGGATCTACCGCAAGCTCGTGGATGCCTCGGGCCTGAATAATCAGGTGCATCTTGCGCCGAACGCCCTGTGGACCGCCTCTGTATTTACCGTATTGTCCCGTCTGAAGGAACCGAAGAAGCCCGGAATCGATCTGCTCAAAAAAATGTATCTCTACGACGGTGTAGAAGTGGACGGTGTCAAAGGCGCCGATGTGGAAGAGCTCTACCGGGAGTTTTCCGATGAAGGCATGTCCGGCGTCGATCCCCGCTACGTCATCAACCGTATCTCCAGTGCGCTGATCAAAGGCAACAAAACCTGCATCAATGCGCTGGATGTCCTCCGCTCGCTGAAGGAAGGGCTTGACCAGCATGCCTCAATCTCCAAGGAGGAGCGCGAGCGGCTGATGAACCTGATTACGCTGGCCCGCAAGGAATACGACCATAAGGCGAAGACTGAGGTGCAGCGGGCATTCGTGTACTCTTTTGAGGAATCCGCACGGACCATTCTGAACAACTATCTCGATAACGTGGAGGCTTACTGCAGCGGCTACCGGATGAAGGACCCCATCACCTCCGAGGAGAGCGACCCTGACGAGAAGCTGATGCGCTCCATTGAGGAGCAGATTGGCATAACTGAGAATCAGAAACGGGCCTTCCGCGAGGAAATTCTGATCAAAATCTCTTCTTACGCCCGCCGGGGACGGCAGTTTGAATATACCTCCCACGAGGCGCTGAAGGATGCTATCGAGAAGAAGCTGTTCGCCGACCTCAAGGATGTTATCAAGATCACCACTTCCTCCCTTAATCCGGATGAGACTCAGGTTAAACGCATGAACGAGGTCTCCCGGCGGCTGATTGAACATAACGGATACTGTGCCACTTGCGCCAATGAACTGATGAAATATGTCGGAGGTCTGCTAAACCGGTAATGCTTCTAATTCAAGCGGGAGGTGGACGACATGGACAACCGTATGTTCATGATCGCGCGCGACGACTGGTCACTGCACCGCAAGGGAGAGATTGACCAGGAGCGTCATAAGCGCAAGGTAAAAGAGGCCATCCGGCATAATCTCGCCGATCTGGTCAGCGAAGAATCCATTATTATGCCTCAGGGGGATAAGGTCATCAAGGTGCCTATCCGCAGTCTGGATGAACCGAAATTCCGCTACAACTATCAGAACGAACCGCAGGTTGGACAAGGCAAAGGCGGCACGCAGGTCGGAGATGTGATCGGCCAGAGCGGACAGGGTGATGCGGAAGGCCCCGGCAAGGGCGGACACGAGGCCGGAGATCAGCCCGGGGAGGATTATTACGAGGCCGAGCTGACCATCGACGAGCTGGCGGAGCTGGTCTTCGAGGATCTGCAGCTGCCCCGGCTGAAGCCCAAAGCCGCACCGGACATGATGATCGACGATATCCGGTTCGATGATGTGCGCAGGCAGGGCATGATGTCAAACGTGGACAAGCGGCGTACACTGTTCGAGGCGATCAAGCGGCAATCGCTCGGCGGGGGCATAACGGCAATGCCGCATGCCGCAGCTGCGCAGTCCCATTGGGCGTCCCCGGGGGAACCCGCCACTGGTGCCGCTGGTTCAGCGACCGGGCCGGTTACGATTACCGGTGACGACCTGCGCTATAAGACCTGGGAGGATATCCGCCGGCCGCAGTCTTCTGCTGTCGTACTGGCAATGATGGATACCTCCGGCTCAATGGGGGCTTTCGAGAAATATGTGGCCCGCAGCTTCTTCTTCTGGATGACCCGATTCCTGCGGACCAAATACGATAATGTGCAGATCCGCTTCCTCTCGCACAGCACGGAAGCCAAGGAAGTAGATGAAGACTCCTTCTTCACCAAGGGCGAAAGCGGCGGCACCCGCTGCTCCTCGGTCTACGAGCTGGCGCTGCGTATCCTGGAGGCCGATTATCCGCCGGGCCAGCATAATGCTTATGTCTTCCATTTCTCCGACGGGGATAATCTGGACAGCGATAATCCGGTAACCGTCCGTCTGGCAAACGAGCTGCTGGAACGTGTGAACATGCTCGGCTACGGTGAAATCCGCCAGCATGTGTATGGCGGCAAACAGCTGTGGGAAGCCATGTCCAGCTTGACCTCCCCCGCCTTCAGCCGCTCCATCCTGAAGGAGAAGGAGGATGTATTCAAGACGCTGCAGGCTTTCTTCGGGGAGGAGTTGGCCAGTTGAGCGGTGGTGAGTCCGCTTGATTCCCGTAATCCCGCAGAGAGGTCAGTCGCACCTCGTTCACAGGTGATAACAAGCCGATAACGGGACCGCCGGGCCGTATATTCTATTTCTTGCGAAAGGAGAAACCATGATGATGACACCTAGCGAGCCGGAACAGCTGGAGCAATCCGTGGAACGCCTTACCGGACTGGCGCTGGAGCATGGGCTGGATTTCTTCCCCATGCGCTACCAGATGTGCCCGCCGGAGGTGCTGTACTCCATTGGCGCTTACGGCATGCCTACACGCTTCTCGCACTGGAGCTTCGGCAAAGCCTATCACCGGATGAAATCCGAGTACGATCATGGCCTGAGCAAAATTTATGAGCTGGTGATCAACTCCGATCCCTGCTACGCCTTCCTGCTGGACAGCAATACGCTCCTGCAGAACAAGCTGATTGTGGCTCATGTGCTGGGACATAGTGATTTCTTCAAGAATAATGCGATGTTCGCCGGAACCGACCGTAAGATGGTCGACCGGATGGCCATCTTCGCCGACCGGATGGACCGGTTCGGCCAGGAGTACGGCATTGATGAGGTGGAAAAGTTCCTTGATGCCGGCATGGCCATCCAGGAGCATGTCGATCCGTTCTTCGCCCGCTCCGGGCGACCCGGGGGGTTCCGTGAGATGGACGGGGAAGTGAAGGATGTAATCGGTTATATCGCTGCGCAGAGCCGTTATCTGGAGGAATGGCAGCGGGAGATCCTGCACATGCTCCGCGCCGAGATGCTGTATTTCTGGCCGCAGATGGAGACTAAGATCATGAACGAGGGCTGGGCCAGCTACTGGCATCTCAAGCTGGTGCGGGAGCTGGAGCTCAGCGATTCAGAGATCATCGAATTCTCTGCAATGAACTCCGGTGTTATCCAGCCCTCTCCCGGACGAATCAATCCTTATTATCTCGGGCTGATGATGCTCCGGCATATCGAGAAGAAGGAGGGCTTAGAAGCCCTGTTTGAGATCCGTGAGACCGAATCGGACGTGTCGTTCATCCGCAATTACCTGACCCGTGAGCTGGCCGAGGAAATGGATCTGTTCGTGTATAAGAAGGACGGCCAGCAGTACAAGGTTACCGATAAAAGTCTGGAGGAGATCAAGGACAACCTGATCCGTTCACGCACCAACGGCGGCTTTCCCTATCTTACCGTCAAGGACGACGATCTGCATGGACGCGGCGAGCTGCTGCTCTATAACCGTTACGAGGGGCTTGAACTGGACCGCAAATATATTGAGCGCACCCTGCCGATGGTCCATCAGCTCTGGGGCCGGACTGTCCATCTGCGGACCGTAGTAGAGGGCAAGGAGAAGACCTATATGTATGACGGCAAACAGCTGGCATAACAAAAAAGATGTTCCTTATCCTTATCTATTCAAGGATATGGAACATCTTTTCTGTCCTGGAACCGGTTCGTTAAGAATATCAGAGAATGCTATTATTGCAAATGCGCCTTAATCTTCCCGATCAGCTCCTGGTATTCTTCGTCGGCTAAATAGGCTTGGCCCGGATTCATCTGGAAGGTGGAGCCAAAATCGGCCTGCCCGTCGTACTTCGGAACGATGTGCATATGTAGATGATGCAGCTTGTCGCCGTAAGCGCCATAGTTGATTTTATCCGGCCCAAAAGCTTTGTCTACCGCTTCCGCCACCTGCGCCACATCATTCATGAATGCGGACAATTCGTCTGCGGTAAGGTGGAAGAGCTCTTTTACATGATCACGGTAAACCACATTGCATCTTCCCTTATACGTCTGCTCTTTGAACAGAAAGACTGTCGAAACCCCCAGCTCGCAGATTTCAATCATCAGGTTGTCCCGCCGTTCATCCTCCATACAATACATACATTCTTGATTCTTCTCCATGCCTTCAGATCCTTTCCCCTCTGGATTACACTTCGTTATCTTAGTACACGCTCTATACTGCTCCACAAATCTGCTGCCGACTATTAGAACGGTTACACTCTATCATATTCGAAGCTCCTGGTTACGCCCGGTGCTGCTTGCGGTACTGCAGCGGAGAGCGCCCCGTAATCCCCTTGAACATCCGCCCGAAATGAGCGATGCTGTCGAAGCCCGTCGCTTCTGCGACACGGGTGATAGGCCAGTCCGTTTCCGTCAGCAGCGCCTTCGTCTCGCGGATGCGGACATAATTCAGGTACTCGATAACCGTGAACCCTGTCGTCTGCTTGAACGTCCGGCACAGGTAGGTGGCGCTGATGAAGAAGTGCTCGGCAACCCCTCCAAGGGTAAGCTTCTCGCCGTAGTGCGCATCCAGATATTCAATGATGCCATACACCCGGCGCTGCCCCTCGCTTTGTTCGGGAGAGACCAGGGCGGGCTTCGCCTTGCGTATCCGCTCCAGCTGGATCAGCAGCTGCAGCAGCAGCGTCCTTGTATATTCACCGCTCCACAGCTTATCCTCCTTCTGCTCTCCGAGCATGGCCTGAAGCAGATCAGCAATCACTCCCTGTTCATGCGCCGTAGGCCGCAGCAGGAAGCTCTCCCCGCCGAAGATATTCATCCAGTTCTGTTCCGGGGCCACCGGCTCCAGATAGGAATCGCTGAAGCTGACCAGGACCCGCTCATGCGGCTGGTGGTTTCCGCCTGTGGTGCGGTGCAGATGATTTTTGTTAATAAATACAAGATCTCCGGCCTCCAGCGCGTAAATGCGGTTGCGGATATAGTAATGCCGCTCCCCGGACAGCAGATAGTAAATCTCGTAGAAATCATGGAAATGATCGATGTCCATATTGAAATATCCGCTCCGCTTGAGCTGCTCAATCTGAAAGATGGGCTCCACTCTGCACCAGGCCTCCCGCCAGGATAAGATATGCATACTTTCCGGCTAAATAGACTAAATACCGTTCACTTTCTGCATTTCCTATACTATAAAATAGAATCAAATCCAAGTAAATGGAGTGATCCCCTTGTCCAAAAAGAAATATGTAATCGTCGGCACCGGTGGCCGGGCCGAATTTTTCTACGGCGCTCTTGTTACCGTTTACAACGAAACATCCGAGCTGGTGGCCATCTGTGATGTCAATCAGACGCGGATGAATTTCGCTAACCATATGCTGACTGATAAATACGGCTACCATGAGGTTCCTACCTACAAAGCCGAAGATTTCGACCGGATGATTGCCGAAACCCAGCCTGACTATGTACTGGTAACCACGATCGACCGCACGCATCACAAGTACATTATCCGCGCGATGGAGCTCGGCTGTGATGTCATTTCCGAGAAGCCGATGACCATTGACGAAGAGAAATGCCAGGAGATCTTCGATGCCATTGAGCGCACCGGCAAGAATCTGCGTGTCACCTTCAACTACCGCTACGCTCCGCATAACACGAAGATCCGCGAAGTCATTATGGACGGCGTGCTGGGCGAGATTCTGTCCGTCAACTTTGAATGGCTGCTGAACACCCAGCATGGAGCGGACTATTTCCGCAGATGGCACCGCGATAAGCGGAACAGCGGCGGCCTCTTGGTGCACAAATCGACACATCACTTCGACCTGATGAATTTCTGGCTGGCTTCACAGCCGGATACGGTCTTCGCTATGGGCGATCTGCGCTTCTACGGCAAGGAGAATGCCGAGAAACGCGGCATCACCGAGTTCTACCAGCGTGCCTACGGCAGCAAGGCTGCCGAGAACGACCCGTTCGCGCTGCATCTGGACCGTAACGAGCATCTGAAGAGCATGTACCTGGATGCTGAGCATGAGGACGGCTACCAGCGCGACCAGAGCGTATTCGGAGACAATATCAGCATCGAGGATACGATGAATGTTATGGTCAAATATAAGAACAAGACCGTCATGAACTATTCGCTCAACGCCTATATGCCTTGGGAAGGCTTCATCATCGTCTTCAACGGCACGCAGGGACGGATGGAGGTCCGCATTACCGAGCAGTCCTACGTCAATTCCGGCGGCAAAAAAGAAAACGAAGGCGCCCTGGAAGGCGTGAATATCATGATCTATCCGCACTTCAAAGAGCCTTACCGCGTGGAGTTTGAGAGCAGTGCAGGCGGTCATGGCGGCGGTGATCCGGTGCTGCTGCGCGATATTTTTGACAAGAAGCAGGAAGACCGCTTTAACCGCGCAGCCTCGCACAAGGACGGCGCAATGTCGATTATGACCGGCATAGCCGCCAACCGCTCGATCAAGACCGGCCAGCCGGTGAAGGTTGACGATATCTGGAAGGCGTAGCCGTCCAGCCGTCTTCCCTCCCCGCTGGACCTATAGAAGAAGGCGTGCCTCCCGGCCCAAACCGGAGTGCACGCCTTTTTCTTATGAGGCATCACTCCGCTCCCGGCCCGACAGTTCAGCCTCATTCCAGACACAGGGCACCACAAGCTCTACCTTGGTCCCCCATCCGGGTTTGCTGCGGATACTCAAGCTATAGGCCGAGCCGTACGTCAGCTTCAATCTTTTGTTCGTATTGTAGAGTCCGAGATGCTCCGTCCGCTCCTCATCCGCATCCAGCCGGTGCCGGACCTCACGCAGCCGCTCTGCGGTCATGCCTATACCGTTGTCGATCACACTGAGCGACAGCTGCTCTCCTCTGCGCACGAACTTTACCTTAATGAGACCCGGACCCGCTTTTTCCTTAATTCCGTGATAAATACTGTTCTCAAGCAGAGGCTGCAGTACAAGCTTGAAGGTATACAGACGGGCAAGCTCTTCGTCGTATTCATAGATACACTCGAATTTGTCACGGTAACGCTTCTTCTGAATATTGACGTAGCTGACGGTGTTGCCAAGCTCGTTCTCCCAGGTCACCGTTCCTGTAGGATTGCTGAAGGAGTAGGAGAGAATATCCGAGAGATCTTCGATCATTTCGCTCGCCTTATTAGGCTTACCGGTCAGCGCAACTGACTCCCAATAGACGGAATGCAGCGTGTTGTACAGGAAATGGGGATTAATCTGGGACTGCAGCGCAAGCAGCTCCATTACCTGCAGACGGTACTTTTTCTCCAGCAGCTGGGTGCGGATATAGCGGTGTTCGATGAAATGCGTCATCATATTCTGGACAATCAGTGAGTACTCGTCCTTGACCTTGGCGGGCGGTCTCAGCAGCAAATGGCTGTCATCCGCAGCCTTGATCATCATCCTGATCATCTTAAGCTGCTTGTAGTTGCGCCGGATCAGCACGAAGGTCAGCAGAAATCCGCAGACTACAGAGACAGCCACAAACACCAGTGTGTAATACAGAATGCGTGACGGCGTTTTGTAGAGCTCTGAATGGCGAATAACCGATACGTACTTCCACTTGTAGCGCTCCGATTCCACCTTCGTTACATTCACCTTGCCCGCCGGCGTGTCCATATCGAAGAAGGATTCCGGCTGCTCCGCAATCTTCAGTAGCTCCGCATGCTGCGGAAGCTCCCCTCGCCCGTTGGAGAAGATCACCTGGCTGTTCTCATCCAGCACGAACATTTGCTGCGTGGGATAACGGGTGATGTCATTCAGCAGACTCTCGATGTATTTGGGCCGGATATTGAGAATAATCGCGATCTTGCGCGGCACCAGCACATTATAGAAGGTCACCACCGCCGTCGGCTTCGTCTCGAAGGAATAGAACTTCAGCTCGCGCCTGGCCGTCCATTTGGCAGGAGGTCCCTCATAGCGGCTGAACTGCCCGTACCAGTCGGTATCATAGAAATGATCCAGCGTCACCAGCCCGTCTACGGAGGACAGAAACCGGTTGTACGGATTATCGACATACAGATAGAAGGACTGGATATAGGGCTTGGAGCTCGTAAAAGCATTCAGGAAGCTGGAGATAATCCGGTTCGTGTTCGAGCTCTCATAGGTATACGAGGGGTTCTTAAGGACGGTGGACAGTTCATTGAAGATATCGGCGTTGTCGTACAGGGCGAGATAGAGCGTGTCCAGTTCGTTCAGAATCATCTCCAGCTGGGTCTTGGACTGCTGCAGCAGGAAGCTGCTGTTCTGGTTGATGTCCGACTTGATATCGCGCTGGGTGGAGAACATCGAGAGCGAACCCAGAATAATCACAGGGATCAGCAAGGGAATCAGAAAGATCGCCAGCTGCTTGATGAAATACTTTTCTCTCATGGGGCAGCCGGGCCGTTCCGGTATTCACTGGGTGTTTTGCCATAATAGCTCTTGAAGGTGCGGGTGAAGTTCTTGGCATTGCTGTAGCCGACCATTTCACTGACCGTATAGGTTTTGAAGCTCATGTCCTGCAGCAGTCCGGCGGCTACCTCCATTTTATGCTGAATCACATAGTCCGAGAAATTCTGGCCCGTCTTCTGCTTGAAGAAGAAGCTGAGGTAGTTGGCATTCATATGGACCAGCTTGGCCGCCTGTTCGAGTGAGGCATTCTGATAATGGCTTGTGACATAGTCTTTGATCTGGCGGATAATGAAGCTCTCATCGCTCCCTTGCAGATCCTCTGCCGCTGAGCGCTCCTTCTCCACATTGCCTGCCTCCAGCTCCTCCCGGAGCTTGACGAATACATCCAGCAGCACATGGTATTTCGCCGGCTTAAGCACATAATTGCTGACCCTGTAATGCAGGGCCTGCTGGGCATACTCGAAATCGCGGTATCCGCTCAGGAAGACTACCTTGATATCCCGTTTGCTTCTATATAGATCCTCGGCCAGCTCAATCCCGGTCATCACAGGCATCTTGATATCAGTCAGCACAATGTCCACCCGCTCCTCGCCTTCAATGAAACGCAGCGCCTCGCGCCCGTTGCCGGCCTGGCCGATGATATGGAATCCGATCTCATTCCACGGAAAATAACTGGAAAGCGCCTCACGTGTCTCCGTTTCATCATCCACAATCAATAGGTTATACATCCCGCCGCCCGCCTTCCCTGGTTGCAATGCAGTTTCAATGTAACTGCTTACATTCAGTATATCAGAACGCCCGGAGCATATTGCAGGCCATTCGCATGATGAATTAAACTGCTGAAGAAATGATTCCTTTCACAACATCAGGATACCTTCCCCTCTAATTCACGCGGAAAATGATACCCTAATCTAAGATTGGCTCCCTTATAAAAGCCCTTCAGGCATCTTATAATTAAAAGCGCTTACACTAAAGCATTCAAAGGAGAATGACCATGAAAAGAAACAAATGGGGGGCCATGGGCCTGGCATCTCTGCTGCTCGCTTCACTCCTCGGCGGCTGCTCTTCCGGCAAATCCGCTTCGGACACCAGTACAAACGCCGGCAATGCCGCAAATGCAGAAGAGAAGGTGACGCTGCGCTTCAGCTGGTGGGGCGGAGAAGACCGCCATGCCGCAACGCTGGCCGCAATCGAGGCCTACAAGCAGGTTGAGCCGGGTGTAACCATTGAGGCAGAATACCAGGGCTTTGACGGCTACGAGCAGAAGATCAAGACCCAGCTTGCCGGCAAAACCTCGGCCGATATTATGCAGCTTGATCTGCCATGGCTGCAGGAGTTGACCAAGAAAGGCGATTTCTTCGTCGACTTGAAAGCGCAGCCGGAATTCGATGCTTCCGGTTTCGACCAGGGCTTCCTGGACAATTACGGCATGTATGACGGCAAGCTGGCCGCTGTGCCTACAGGCGTTAACGCCTACTGCCTGATCATCAACAAGTCACTGGCCGATAAGCTGAATGTGGATTCCGCTGCCCAGTGGACCTGGGATTCCCTCCTTGAGGCCGGTAAGCAGCTGCATGCACAGGACAGCTCGAAATATCTCCTGCTGACCGACCATGCCGCACTGCGTCAGGATATGGTCACAATGCTAAAGCAGCGCACCGGCAAGCAGTGGGTCCAGGAGGATTACACGCTGGGCTTCACCAAAGAGGATGCGGCGGCAAGCTTCGACTGGCTCTATCAGGCAATGCAGGCCGGTGTCTATCAGCCGCTGGGTGAAAGCGATCTGTTCTTCGGCAAAATCGATCAGAATCCGAAGTGGATCAATCAGGAGATTCCCATTGCTCCATCGATGAGCAGCATCCTGCCTTCCCTCAAGACTGTACTGCCGGAAGGCACCGAAGTCATTACCGCTCTTCCCGTAATTGCCAAGGATGCCAAGGACTCCGGCGTGCTGGTCAGACCTTCGCAGCTGTTCGCTGTCAGCAATGACAGCGCGCATAAGGCCGAAGCTGTGAAGTTCCTGAGCTGGTTCATGAATGATCCCGGGGCAGCAGCCATTCTGGGGGATGTCCGCTCTGTACCACCGGTTAAGGCTTCACAGGAAGCAGCCGTTACGGCCGGCAAGATTGACGCCGCCATCACCAATGCCGTTGAGCTGGGCCTTAGCCATGCAGGACTAGTCGATAATGCCGTTGCCAATAACTCTGAAGTACAGAAAATCATGGACGATATCGTCCAGAAGGTTAGCTACGGCAAATCGAATGCAGAGCAGGCGGCGGATGAGCTGATTGCCAGCCTGACCTCCAAGCTGAAAGACCTACAAGACAGAGAATAACCGCCCCATAGGAAGGGAGAGAACCTGCTGTGTCTGTACCGCAATCCATTCTAAACAAGATACCGAAGTCCGGCCGGCGTAAAATCAAAGTTAGAAGAAACTATCAGTATGCCGGTTACCTGTACATCCTGCCCTGGCTGATCGGCCTGCTGATCTTTCAGTTGTATCCGTTTATTTCGTCCCTGTATTACTCCTTCACCGATTACAACATGGTCAGCGCCCCCAAGTGGGTCGGACTGGACAATTATCATAAAATCTTTACAGAAGATCCCGATTTCTATCAATCCTTGAAGGTAACCGGCATTTATGTGCTGCTGGCTGTTCCGGTCAAGCTGGCCTTCGCCCTGTTCGTCGCCATGCTGCTCAGCGCCAAGCTGAGAGCGATCAACTTCTTCAGAACTGTCTATTATCTGCCTTCCATACTGGGAGGAAGTGTGGCAATCTCAGTCCTGTGGCGTTTCCTCTTCATGAAAGAGGGCGTCGTCAACAGCCTGTTGGCCCGGGTTCATCTTGGACCAGTCGACTGGCTCGGCAGTCCGGACATTGCCCTATACACACTGGGGCTGCTCACCGTATGGCAGTTCGGCTCGTCCATGGTACTGTTTCTGGCCGGTATCCAGCAGATTCCTAATGATCTGTATGAAGCCGGTTCCATCGACGGCGCTTCCCGGTTCAGCATGTTCTTCCGCATTACCGTACCTATGCTGACTCCGATTGTGCTGTTTAACCTGGTAATGCAAATGGTCAATGCCTTCCAGGAATTCACAGGCGCTTTCGTCATTACCCATGGCGGACCGATGAAATCCACCTATCTATATGCGCTGAAGCTCTATGAGGAGGCCTTCACTTTCTTCAAGATGGGTTACGCCTCAGCGCTTTCATGGATATTGTTCTTAATCATCATGGCCGTCACCGCAGTAATCTTCAAATCATCCGGCGGCTGGGTACACTACGAGGACGGAGGGAAATAACAATGAGAGAACTGCAGCATGATTCGAAGAACTCCTGGCTTAACTATATTTTTCTGATTGTCCTCGGCCTCGTTATGGTGTACCCGCTGATCTGGCTGTTCACTTCTTCCTTCAAGACCAATGCCGATATCTTCGGCTCTAGCCGGCTGCTGCCGACGACTTATGTCTGGGATGCCTATAAGCTGGGCTGGCAGGGGACAGGGCAATATGGGTTTGAGGATTTCTTCATCAATACGCTGAAGCTTGTCATTCCAACCGTCATCTTCACCATCGTGTCCAGCGTGCTGGTAGCCTACGGGTTCGCCCGGTTCAACTTCCCCCTGAAGACCCTGCTCTTCTCCGTCATGATCGCTACCCTGATGCTTCCGAACGCCTCCGTGATGATTCCGCGGTACATCCTGTTCAACAAACTGGGCTGGCTGGATACGTATCTGCCGTTCATCATTCCCGCCGCCTTCGCCACCAGCGCATTCTTCATCTATCTGATGATCCAGTTCATCCGCGGGCTGCCGCGCGACCTAGATGAGGCGGCAACAATTGACGGCTGCAATTCCTTCACCGTGCTCACCCGGGTGCTGCTTCCGCTCTGCAAGCCGGCTATTTTCTCCGTCGGGATCTTTCAGTTCATGTGGACCTGGAATGACTTCTTCAACTCGATTATCTATATCAGCAGCGTGAGCAAATTCACCATATCCCTGGGGCTGCGTCTCTCGCTGGATGCCTCCTCCGCCGTGTCGTGGAATCAAGTTCTGGCAATGTCGGTTGTCAGCATCGTTCCTTGCGTACTGCTCTTCTTCTTCTGCCAAAAGTATTTCGTCGAAGGCATCTCGACTACCGGACTTAAGGGATAGGCTGCAGCCGCACTTATATTACCGGTAACGCAAGGCCTGTACTTATGCACAAGAACCCATCCTCCGCCTGAACGCTGGGAATGGGTTCTTGTTTTATTTTTAGCTGATGCTCGGGACAGGCTTGCCTTATATAACCTTGTGCTGCAGCCACTTCTCGCCAAGGAAACGCCGCATGAAGATGAAGCCGCGTATCCCCCATTCACAGTTCATGGCCAGCCATACCCCGATAATGCCCATATTCAGCACAATCCCCAGAATATATCCGAGCACTACGCGGAACAGCCACATCGAGAGCATGGACACTATCGAGGTGAACTTGGAATCCCCCGCAGCTCTAAGCGCCGAAGGTGTAATGAAGCTGATCGACCACAATGGAATCTGGGCCAGCGAGTTAATCAGGAAGACAATGAAGATATCCCGGACGATCTCCTGCGGCGGATGGAACATCGATACCAGCGGATTGAATAACGGGAAGATCAGCAGTCCCATCAGTATAAAAGAGGCCGAAGACAGCCACAGGAAGGACTTAACGAATTTGCGCGCATCTTTGACATTCCGGCTTCCTATGCATTGACCGACCACCGTAATCAGCGTCAGAGACAGTGCATTCGCCGGAATCTGCATCACTCCCGCAAGCGTAGAACTAATCGCATTGGTAGCAATCGCATAGGTGCCCAGGCTGACGATGAAGATCTGCGTGAGAATCTTCCCGCCGTTGAAGAACATCTGCTCCGCCGCAAACGGCAGGCCGATCGACATGATTCTCCGGAGCATCGTCCAGTTCAGCACCAGCAGGTCACGGATCTTCACATGCAGGCTGCTGTCCAGCCGGAAGAGATAGATCAGCGAGCAGGCGGCCGCAAGATACCTCGATATATTAATGGCAATGGTCATTCCGAACACACCCATATGCAGCCCGTTAATGAAGACAAAGTTCAGCAGCACATAGGAGAAGTTCATAATCAGTGACAGTACGAGCGATGCCCTCGTCCGCCCGATGCCGCGCAGCGCGCCGCATACCGCCTCCATCACAGCAATTCCCAGATAGGACAAGCTGCTGCCGATCAGATACGTCCGGGCGTTGGCCATTACCTCAGGCGAAGCCGCACCGAACAGCAAATGCAGCAGCGGGCCATGGAACACAATTCCGAATAAGCCGATACAAAAAGCCATCAAAGAAACGGAAGACACCGCTCCGGCGGTCGCCTTGGAGACCATAAGCTCGTTGCCGCTCCCCTTGTACTGGGCCACAACGACTGTCCCCCCTGTAGATACGGCGATGAATACACTGATCAGAAAAATATTCAGCGAATCTATCATATTCACTGCACTGATGGCCGCTACCCCGGAGGAGCTGATCATCGCCGTATTCACGAGATTCAGTCCGACCACGAAGGCCTGATCAACCAATACAGGAAGGAATAAGGCTATGATCTGACGATAATCAATCGAATCTCCTGAGAAATGCTTCTCAAGAAAACGCTGGCTGGGCTTCATACTGCTGCTGGGCTCCATTACAAATTCACTTCTCTTATGTTTAGACTTGTTGCGGGAAACTTCCGCATAAAATAAAATACCCCCACAAAGTGAGGTCATTGCTTGGATGTTGACTCAGGTACTTTGCGGGGACCCCGATAACCTATAAATCCTCTAAATAAAAAAAGGCTCTTCAGGAAGAAGAGCTTTCGCTTGCACTACGTATAAAGCTGTATGCGGTCAAGAGGACTCGAACCTCCACGATATTGCTATCACTGGCACCTGAAGCCAGCGCGTCTGCCAATTCCGCCATGACCGCAAAGAAAACATTCAATGCAACGCAAGAAGTAATATATCATGATTTTTTCAGAAGAGCAAGACTTTTTTTATTTTTTTGTTCAAGATATTTATCATAGGAAGATCGGATTTAGGGCTATATATTAATGGAGTAACCATATCATTTCATTCTGAAGGGCGGACTGCTATTTCGGTTAGATGGATACCCGGTATTTCAAGGGATCATTTAAGGCGGAGAGTTAGAATAAAATCATTTGTTTGTGCAGATTGGCAAGCCTGTCATAACGGCAGGTAAATTTGTGTTGCCACTTTGCAGAAATGTGATTTTATTTTACTCTCTGGCTGTCTTCTCTTCTTCTAGCGGGGCCGCAGAGTAAATCTGCGGCTTTTTGTGTTGACTATGAACGGAAATGGTACGGCTGCCCATTCTATTTATGAGGTGATCGATATGACAAGACCCTATGTAAATCTGACAAGCAGGAACCGGATTCAAGATTTCCAGAACGAGATCAGCCGCAGGCTGAACGATTTCACATCACTGGACGGAGTCATCGGCATCACTCTGAACGGCGGGTTATCGCGGGGCTACGGTGACGAGTTATCCGAGATTGATCTTGTATTCTATCTGGACCCCTGCAGCTATAAGCTGTGGTCTGACGGACAATCGCCGCTTCCCCTTGGGATTACCCGGATTGGAGACTACCTGTATGACATCAAAATCCTCGATCCCGGGGAAGAGCAGCAGAAGCAATGGGATAGCGTAGCGCTCTGGGATTTGTCTTATGCCCGTATCCTATACGACCCGGCTGGAAGGATCGCGTTGTTGATGGATGCGAAGCTGGCTGATCCGCCCCGGCGTTTGCAGGCAGAAGGTCCGTTATTTCAATGCTGGTGGTATTTCCGGCTTGCCGGGGATATCTGGATTCACAGGGGGGATGCCGTACAAGGCCATGCCATGCTGAATAAAGCGGCGATCCAATTAATCGAAGCCTTATTCACGGCCAATCGTGAATATGTGCCCCATGAGAAATGGCTTATCCATTTCAGCAGATCGCTGGCCTGGACACCGCCGGACTGGGAAGCACGTCTCCTTGCCATCATGGGCACCGGGGACTTCTCCCGGCAGAGCCTGATCACGCGGCAAGCTGCCATCGAACAGGTGTGGGAAGAAATCGATGCCTATATCATCAGTATGGAGCGCCCGGAGTATAAGCTTAATGTGATGCATGTGACCTTCTATGACCTGCTGAAGCTGCTGCTCACGGAAGATCTGCTCCTTGTCACTGAATGGACGAAGCACATCAGCTTATCCGTTCTCTCAGGTGAACCGTTTATCCGGTTCGCTTCGGTTCAACAGGACCACATAATCGTAGACAAGGAGAAGCTCCTAACGTTAAACCCGGAGGAGCTCTATTCCTGGCACTCGGCCATTGTAAAGCAGCTATTAGCGGAAATCAGGAACGGAGTACTTTAACAGCAGCATCCGGCGGGCGTCCGGAGAAATCCTGTGTATCAACCTGCAGTTGATTTTTTCATCCCCCGGCCCATACTTCAATAAATGGTCATTTCAGGAGCGTAGATTATAATAGACTTACGACGTCGAAATCCATTATAGGAGTTGTACTTTGTATGGTTAGTAGCGAAAAGGTCGGAACAAGGATTGCCACGCTCCGTAGAACAAAAGGCTTGTCACAGGAACAATTAGCGGAACTGCTTCATGTCAGCGCCCAGGCAGTGTCCAAATGGGAAACCGGTAAATCCCTGCCGGAGACGGCGACCCTCCCCCAGCTATCCGCTGCATTAAGCCACTCGATCGACAGCATTCTGCTGCCTCAAGAGCTTGTGGTGCTCTCAGCCATCTACACGGATGGCCGGCAGGAGCTGGATGTCACTCATTTCGTGAATCAATTTGTTACCTCGAGCCGTCTAAGCTTAATTGCCGGGGATCAGGTCTTTCCCCAATCTTTAGAGGGTGACCGCTTAAAGCTGCTGCTCATTACCTATGAGACACCTGCGGGAAGCTATTCCACTTATGTGCTGAAGGACCAGCTTTTGGTGATAGATGTTCATTCAACCGGTTATGTCTCCGGCGGCAATGAGCTGCAGATTCTTATGGCCAATTACGGCAACGAACAGGCGAACCGCAGCGTCGTACAGAAAATGAAGCATTATGAGCATTTCCGGTGGAATGCTTTCACCGCCTCGCATGAGCTGTTTCCGAGTCTGATTGACAATGAAGGTAAGGACTACCTGCTGCTGGTCTACATGAACTCAGAAGGCATTCATGCCGTAAGCTGCGCAGAAGGCGAGCAGATCCACTACAGTCCGGACCGGAGCCGTCTCTACCAAAGTAATCCTGCCGATCAGCAGTTCATTGTAGAAGGGATTAGCCGGCTTGGTTTTGGCCGGGGGATGGACTGCTCCTGGGCAGGCGCTATGACACTCTCACTTGTCTCCAGAGGGATAGATACAACCTATGAACGGGTTATGGGCGATTCGGGAGCATGCTGGAGAGTTGTTTTTGAACCGGTGTGGGACTACAGCTCTGCGGATGCCCTTGCCGCCTACGACCACTCTGCACCGGCCTGCAAAGCTTATGGAATACATGCCATCCAGGCTGACCGGCTGGAACCTGCGCAACGTGCAGCCGAGAAGCTGGCAATTCTGGAGGATATCCGCAAAGGCCGGCTGCCTATAGCCATTAATCTCAGGGTGGCACCTGAATGGGGAGTAATCACAGGCTATCTGGAGAATGGTACGACCCTGCTATGCCGCAGTTATTTTGACGATGAGATCTTTAGCGAACTTGAAGCTGACCCTGCATTCCAGAGGCATATGAAGATCTGTAAGGGTTATCTTTCTGTGGACCATTGGCCTTATAGGATTATCCGTCTTGGCGAACTGACCCATATCCCGTCTGTCTTGGATAATCTGGATGCTTCCCTGCGGATCAAGCTGGACGTTATGCAAAGCTCCGTGCACAGCACCTATGCTACGGGTTATCACGCTCTGGAAGTATGGAGCGAGGGACTGCTGGATCATCAGTGGTATGCTGCAGCGGATGATGAAGCGTACAGCCGCAGGCTCTCAGTCAACCGCTTCTGCATGATGGCGCTGGCCGATGCCAGAAGAAGCGCCGCCGCGTATTTGCAGGATTCTCTGCCTCTGGTGCAGGATCAGGGTAAGCTGACAGCCTTGTCGGAGATGGCCGGAGTATACGGTAATATGGCCGCTATGCTGGAAGACTTCTATACGGGAATGGCCGATCCAGCTTCATTACAGACAGGTGGCTCTCCACGCCAATGCTGGACTGTCGCGCAGCGGGAGAAGCAGGCGGAGCTGCTGGCGCTGGTCGCCTCGCTGGAACACCGGGGAGATACGCTTGCAGAGGCAGTGCTGGGCTTAACGGCGGATTGACCTGAAACGGCTCAAGGAGAAGCGCCCCGCGCTTCTCCTTATTTGGGCGGCAGCCCGCGGGCTACCCTAATTTGCGGACCGGCCGCAGCACCGCATACCCGTAGCCTTCGGGGAAATGGCGCTGATAGTCCTGTTTGACCTCTTCGTCCCATGCATAGCCCATGGCTGCCGGATCATAATTCCAGGCCACTTCCTCTACGATGCGCATGACCTGCCCGTTGTCCTGCAAATAATCAAACGGCGGGTGAAAAAAGACCAGATACTCCGATTCCGGTACATCACGGCACTCCATGCCTTCCGGAATTTCACCCTTATAGTCTGCGGCAACTGGAATACCGTACAGGTAGCCCTTGCGCCCATCCTGATAGAACCAGCCTGCAGTCTGGCCCAGCTGCCCGGGAAGTGTATGATGCGACATGCTCTCCAGCGTTCCGGAGACCTCATCGCAGTCATGCCCGTTCTCCCAGAACCCGCCGTAATTGTTCGAGCCGATATCCCGGATGCCGATGAATTTATGCGCCGGTATGAACTCAAGCTTGATCTCTGCTTCCTGCAAATACACTTGTCTCATTCTATCCCGCTCCCTGATCAGATAATGATAAGGGGAGAACACCTCGGCCCGAATGGCGAGCGGAATCGGCCGCGGGGCTTTGCGGTAAGCATGGGGAGTAACCTTGAAGGCTCTAAGAAATGCCCGCGAGAATGCCTCCTGTGAAGAGAAGCCGAACTTCACGGCAATATCGAGAATCCGCGTATCCGTATCCCTCAGCTCCAGGGCCGCCCGGCCGATTCTGCGCTGCCAGATGTAATCCCGCAGCGTCATCCCGGTCAAGGCATGAAACTGCTTGGTGCAATAATACGGCGAATATCCCAGCTGTTCGGACATCTTCAGCAGCGTAGGCGAAGCCGCAAGGTCTTCTTCGATCCAGTCAATCATGAGCTGAACCATCTCGTTCCATTCGTACAATGATGTTCTCCTCCTTTCATCAAGAATCATAACAAAGAGCATTTCCCCATATTTGATCTGAATTGCACTGTCCTTACACCATTACCGCCGGCTGCATCCTGCCGTTAATGATGATATGCTTCATCACACTATCCCTGCTGAACCCGTTCTTATCATAGAAGCGGACCGCTGCTTCATTCTCCCCGCTGACATCCAGTCCGATGCGCGTATAACCCAGACCTCTGTAGGTCTCCGCCAGATAGGCAATCAGTTTACTGCCCGTTCCCCCGCTTCTGCCTTCAGGGCGGATACAGATGTACTCCAGATGGAGGATGCCGGTCAGAGCGTTTCTTCTAACAATTATGTATCCTATGAAAGAGCCCCCGGTAAGAACGGCATAAATATCATATTCACTCATGCTGCTGTCCTCTATTTCCGCAGTGATATCTTCTTGTGTCAATGTAGCCCCCTGGAAGCCTTGGTAATGCAGTTCAATAATCTGATCCAGCCACTCTGACTCAGGCTCTGTGACGGGCACAACGGACAGGTCCGCGTAACTGCTGCTATTAGGCGGTAATGCGGTTTCGATCGAATAATGATAGTGGGTTCTCACCTTCTCGGTACGATAGCGGGCAGCATATTCAATCAGAGGAGTATTATTTGCACTGGTGAACAGATGAATATACCGGATCGTAGCTGAATCAGCGGCTTCACTCAGATACCTGAATAAAAGCCGGAGTTCATCCTCAGGGTGAGCGGAGTAATAAGGTCCCCACACTTCTATATCCTCTTGTCCGCCGCCTACGCCATAAGTGTCCATTATAATTGCACCCGTAATTTCCTCTCCCTCATACAACACAAGGCTTGATTCTGCCATACCTTCACTCAGGTCATGAATAATATCATCAAGTGTGCTGCCTGCGTACCCGCATTGCTGGCTTTCTGTATTGCGGGCGCAAATAAATGCCGCTAAATCCCGGATGTTTGTCAAACGGCTCTCCCCCTTGGATTAGAATATAGAAATGCCAGAGTGAACGACCATATTTTGATATTACGATATTTTTATGGAAAATACAGTATATGGTTGTTCAATTTATTTCCGGGAAAACTCCATACCCGCACAAGCCGCCTCCCAGGTTCTGAGTAAAATATAGTAAATAGAACAATGAGGTGAGTGACGAATGGCAAATTCAACAAAAATCCGCAAGCGGGCGCAGCAGTTGAAAGGCCGGCCGGTCTGCATTACTTTGCATGATGGACGTTCATATGTAGGATGGATAACAGACCTCAATAAAGAAGCAGTGATCCTCTCCAGAACAAGCACACATCATAAATCTAAACGGAAATCGTCTTCAGGTGCCAAGAAAGCAGAGGTCTCCGGCTTCATGCCTTTACTCGGATCGTTCATGGGCGGGGCAGGCGGAGCTGCCGGTATCGGAGGTCTGGGGAAATTCATGGGGATGTTCGGAATGGTGCAGAAGGCGATGCCCGTTATGAAGATGGGCTACAATATGATTAAGTCGATCCGGCCCTTCCTGGGCGGTCTCAAGGGCTTAATGGGTTAACACTGTAGCGGCATAAGCAAAAACGGCCGTGCGGTCCTTTCGGGGACGCACAGCCGTTTTTTTGCAGCTTTTCTGCCGAAAAGAGGGGGACGTTGCCGGTTTATTTTTTGACCACATTGAAGTTATCTTCTATTAACAGCCAATTCTGCGGAAAAGGCAGGCCAAGCTTCCAATAGCTGATGCCCCGGAGATCCAGCTCCTTGATCAAATCAAACTTGGCCTGAATGGAGCGGGCATCTTCGAACCATACCTTATGCTGCCGTCCTGCGTCATCGGTGTAATCAAAATGCGGAGCCTGGGCTTTATAGTCGTACTGAATGGCGGCATTCCTGTTCCTCGCCAGATCAATTGCCGCCTGCGGGCTGAGTGCTTTGGCATACTCTCCGCCAGCTGCATAAGGCAAAGTCCAATCGTAGCCGTACAGATTCTGGCCCATCATAATTTTGCCAGGGGGAATTTCACTGGCCGCATACGTCAGCACCTGGCGCACCGGTCCTATAGGAGAAACGGCCATCGGCGGGCCTCCGCTGTATCCCCATTCGTAGGTCATAATAATGACAAAATCAGCAACCTGGCCATGCATTTTATAGTCATGCGCCGTATACCAGGCTCCGGTTTGGGATGCACTGGTTTTGGGTGCAAGTGCGGTAGACAGCAGGAAGCCCTCCTTGTGAATGATGTCCGCCGCCTTGCGCAGAAAAGCGTTATACGCTTCGCGGTCCTCCGGCCGGAGGAATTCCAGGTCAAAGTGCATATCTCTGAAATTCAGCCGCTTCGCTTCGGCCACAATGTTCTCCAGCAGCCGGTCCTGCACCACCGGATCATTCAGAATAATCCGTCCCAGCTCTGAGCTGAACTGGGCATCCTCCAGATTCGTGACGACCAGCATCAGCGTGACCCGGTTCTGCGCCGCGATTGATGCCAGATTATCCAGCGGTGGTGCCTGCAGCGAACCGTCCCGCTTAATCCGGAAGCTAAACGGCGCAAGATACGTAAGCTCAGGGGCAGCTTCTGCAGCCGCATTTTGCAGCGCCTGAGAGACCTCCTCTCCTCTCGGCTCTAAATAGGCATTCACCTCTGCCTGCCGCCTTGGTACAGGAGGAAGGTACAGGCGATATCCGATTTGCAGCGGCTGATTCAGCGCCAGCCCGTTCACTTCCGCCAGCTGTCTGGCCTTCCGGCCGAACCTCTGCGCGATACTATAGAAGCTATCGCCCTGCTGAACCCAATAATACTGGCCAACTATCGGAATCACCAGCGTTTGTCCAATGACCAGCCTTCCTGGTGCAGACAACTGATTCGCCTCAGTTATCGTATCCATGTTCACGCCATAAGCTTCTGCAATTCCATACAGCGTCTGTCCCGGCTGCACCACATGTATTTGCATCCTTCCATGCTCACCCCTTCATAGTAGCAGTTATACCCCTATTTTATTCGGCAGTGCTGCAGGTATGCGGACGCAAAAAGACACCCCGGAGGGTGTCCTGAAATTAAAAGCTGTTACACCTGTTTGAATTCAATCCATTCAATCTCCAGGCCTGGTTTGACGAAGTCCAGCTTCATTTCATACAGACCAGCTTCAAGTCCGATCTTAACCAGCTTCTGTCTGATCCATTTGCCTTCTGTCCCGTTCGTCTGAATGGTGGTCACTGGCTGTCCGTTCAGGGTCACGTTGCAGGCGCTTTGGGCAAGCTCGGGTTCCGGGGACATGATGCTGACGAAGATCCGGTACTCACCGGCTTCATCCGCCTGGATATAGGTTGGTCCAGACACACTAGGTGCAATCTGTGCGTTCTGGCTCAGCACCTGAATCTGCTCAGCCACCAGGGAAGAATCTGCCTTAAATGTATCGACAGCTTCTACGATCTCATGCTTTCTGGAGAAGACCGGTGCCTGCATGATGAATTCGCAAATGTTGATGGCCGAGCGCTGAAGCTCGCCACGGGTGAGCGTTCCATTCTCCAATGATTCAAGCGTATTGTCATCATAGGCGTTGACTTCCGCACCATAATTGGATACTACCATGTACAAATCGTTCTGTGCCCGGACCATCCAGTTCGTGTTCTTGCGGTCCGCAGTGCCTCCATTCACGACATCATTCATGATCGCCCACCAGTCGGTCATTACGATCCCCCGGAAGCCCCATTCACCGCGCAGCAGCGTGGTATTCAGGTCATAGTTGGAAGCCGCCCAGTGGCCGTTGACCGGATTGTAGGAGGTCATGATCGAATTCGCGCCGCCCTGCTTCACAGCGACTTCGAAGCCCTTCAGGTAAATCTCGCGCAGCGCGCGTTCAGATACCACGGCATCAACTTTGCTGCGGTGCTTCTCCTGGTTGTTGCAGGCGAAATGCTTCAGCGTGGCATTGGAGCCGCCCTTCATAATACCGCGCGTGCACGCGGCAGCGAAGATCCCGGAGATCAGCGGGTCTTCAGAGAAATATTCGAAGTTACGCCCGTTCAGTGGACTGCGGCGGATATTAAGACCCGGTCCCAGCAAAGCATCCACCTGGTTGCGCAATAATTCCTGGCCTTCCATGACATACAGCTCTTCAACCAGCTCTGCGTTCCAGGTAGCGGCAAGCAGGGTTCCAATCGACACCTGGGTCGCCTTCTGTCCGCTGTCCATCCGGATACCGGATGGGCCGTCTGCTGTAGCCGCAACCGGAATGCCGTAACTGAACAGGCTGTCGCTGACTCCGCCGAAGGCCGAAGCCGTACCCGGCGTAACCAGCGGACTGCTCATTCCTTCGCCTCTGACAATGGCCGCCAGATCCTGGTCGCTGAGCTGGGCAATGAACGTATTCATGCTGACTTTACCTTCATGAACATCTCTCAACGTATGGCCCTGATTACCGGTCTGTACCAGCGTCTCCGGAAGATTGCTTTCAATCCGCGCTGCCATATCTACCTTGCGTACCGGCACCTCAGCAGAGATCAGTTCATAAGAACCGTCTTCCTTCCGGGCCCCCGGTTTCATTCTCTTGAAGCTTTCGGTCGGCGCCATCGCCTCTTGCAGCTGCTCTACAACCTTAAGCTCATCCAGAACATAACCAGCTTGTCCATCAACGTTAACTTCCGTCACGGCTTTAACACTGGTTCCCACATAGAAACGGTAGGTTCCAGCTTCCAGTACATAAGCGGAAGGGTGCCCTGTCATTCCGGCGTCATCATACGAAGCCAGAGAATGGAGCGGGAAGCTTACCGTAAGGTGTTGAGACTCTCCCGGCTCAAGCAGCTTGGCCTTCCCGAATGCCGCCAGCGCTTTGGCCGGTTTACCCAGCTGTCCCTGCGGCGCTTCATAATACACCTGCACCACTTCTTTGCCGGAGTAGGTATCCCCTGTATTGGTTACAGTTACGCCGATCTGAATGTGTGCCTCACCCGCCAGGTCCACCAGCTTTGCTTCCTCCGGCTCCAGCTTGAAGGTGGTGTAGGAGATGCCATAGCCGAATTCATACTGAACCTTATCCGGACAGAAGGTCTCGAAATAACGGTATCCTACATAGATATCTTCCTCATACAAGTTCTTGAACTCATTGCCGTAGTTGCTTGTGGACGGGTAATCCTCAATGGAATACGCGATCGTATCCGTCAGTTTACCGCTTGGCGTCACCTCTCCGGCCAGTACATCGGCAATTGCATTGCCGCCTTCCATTCCGCCATGCCAGGAATAGATCACCGCAGAAATAGGATGTACATAGCCGGCATCGTTAACCCAGCTCATATCCATAATATTCGAGACATTAAGCACAACAATAGTTTGTTCAAAATGAGCCGTAACCTGCGTAAGCATAGCCTTCTCATCTTCCGTCAACCGGTAGCTTCCCGGTGCATCGGCATTGTCCTGATCCTCACCGGCGGTACGTCCAATCACTACAACAGCCTTGGCCGACTGGCTTCTCGCCTTCTTCACCAGCTCATCCGTAAGCGGCATTTCCTTCTGGTTCCACGGCTCAGCCGCCCATACTTTTCCGCCGTCATCAAACGGGTTAAGTCCGATCCATTCCTCGTATGCTGCTGCCAGTTCTTCATTAACGCTGATGTTCTTCTTGCTGCGCAGACCTTCCAGCAGGTTGGTAGTATATGCAACATGAACACTTCCGCCCGATCCTGTACCGCTGCGGTAGTAATTCACTTGGATTCTGCCAAAAATGGCAACGCTCTCGCCGTTTCCAAGCGGAAGCACCTGCCCCTCATTCTTAAGCAACACCGCGCCTTCTGCGGCTACTACCCGGCTAAATTCTGCAAAACCCTCTAGCGGCACTCCGATATTCTGTGTACTCAATTGGTTTCCTCCTGTTTGTTCATTTCCCAACGTGTATTGATTCTATAGATAGCCTTCTCCCTTACGGGATTCACGATATCTTGAACCTTTGTTGTTATTTATATAGCATATCCTTCTAAGAATAAAAGCTACAGCCCTAATATACAAGCTCTGCAGCTTAAAAAGCAAAACCGGGCAGCCGCTATCTCTCGCCCGGAACCCCTCTAAAGAACAAAATCGCCCGGAGGGCGAATCAGCACCTTACTAAATTAGATTAGTTCCTCGATCACCGTTGCCGGCTAAATTCCCCATTGTAATTAGTAGTGGCATTCAATGGCGGTCAAGGGGTATCGTATCATCCAGTTGATCTATTTGCAGCCTATTAAGTGCTGATTTTCCAACTGTTGCTTGGCAAAGGCTCCTACGTTCATTAGCAAGTGGAGAAAATTCATCTATTTCTGGCCGCCGGCGCAGCCGCCCCCTCCAATGCTGTTTCGAGCTTTTTAGCTGCTTCTTTGGATTTAACTATACTTTGGGGAAATGTTAATTTCCCAAAACATAAAATAAGACACCTGTGCGGGTGTCTTCAAATGTCTCACTTATGATTCGTTTCACCCGGGGAACTTACGGACCTTCTATTTATTTGCGGCGGCGGCTCTTCATCATACGGTTATACATCACAAGCGCAGCAGCGACCATACCCAGCATGGCAACACTGCTTGCCGACTCCGGCGACATCCCAAACATAAGGCAAATACTTGAGACCAAGGTTCTCGTAAGCAGCGCAACCGCAATCAGCATAATCGGCCGCCAAATGTTGTATCCTCTCATTTCCAGCAACACTCCTAACCCAATTTTCAGAAACAGTACAGTTCTAAATGCTATGAACCATTAAAAACTATTATAGCATACTAAGGAATGCGCATACATTTCGGCCCGGGTAACTGGCATATAATGCAACGCTTTGACAAGAACACATGTTCGGTATATACTTTCCTCTATGAGGGGGATTGCGACCGTGGATGTTATGGAGAAGCTTGAGATTCTGACCGCTTCAGCGAAATATGATGTGGCCTGCACTTCAAGCGGTTCAGACCGCAAAGGCCAGGCCGGAAGTTTAGGCAGTACTGCTGCAATGGGTATCTGCCACAGCTTTGCGGCGGACGGCCGCTGTATTTCACTGCTGAAGGTGCTTATGACCAACGCCTGTGTCTATGATTGTGCCTATTGTGTCAACCGCAAATCCAATCCCGTCCGCCGGGCCGCTTTTACTCCCGAAGAGATCGCGGATCTTACCATGCAGTTCTACCGCCGCAATTACATAGAAGGGCTGTTCCTCAGCTCAGGGATTATGCGTAATCCGGATTATACAACCGAGCAACTGATATCGGCGCTGGAGCTGCTGCGGAATGTGTATCATTTCAACGGCTATATTCATGTAAAAGCCATTCCCGGAGCCGACGATGTCCTCCTGTCCAGACTCGGACTGCTCGCTGACCGCATGAGCGTCAATATCGAGCTGCCCTCGCAGGAGAGCCTCGGGATACTCGCTCCTGATAAGAGCAAGATCTCCATCCTGAAGCCAATGGGGCTGATTAAAGATAAGATTAAGGAGAATAGCTCTGATATCGTCAAATATAACCATGCCCCCCGCTTCGCTCCCGCCGGCCAGAGTACGCAGATGATTATAGGCGCCTCGCCGGATACGGATTACCAGATTCTGAATTTGACGGAAGGCTTATACCGCAAATACAGCCTGAAGCGCGTATTCTATTCCGCCTATACTCCGGTAATTGAGGATTCGCTATTGCCCTCCCTCGATACCAAACCGCCACTCTTGCGGGAGCACCGGCTCTATCAGGCGGATTGGCTGCTGCGCTTCTACGGTTTTCAGGCCAATGAACTATTGGATGAAGCCGTGCCTAATTTCAATCCGCTGCTCGATCCCAAATGCAGCTGGGCCGTCAATCACCGGGAGCAGTTCCCGGTGGAGATCAACCGTGCGCCGTATGAAATGCTGCTGCGTGTTCCCGGCATCGGGGTAAGGAGTGCTCAGCGGATTGTGAAGGCAAGACGGGCGGCGACGCTGGATTTCCATGCGCTGAAGAAGCTTGGCGTCGTGCTCAAGCGGGCCCAATTCTTCATCACCTGCAAGGGCAAACCGCTGGAAGGGCTGAAAGTCAGTGAGCATACCCTGCTTCGTTCGCTGATGTCCGGGCAGCAGCTGGCTCCCTACCAGCCGGCCCAGGTTGAGCAGCTGACCTTGTTCGACGACCACTACGCAGCGGCCTTGCCGGCTGCAGGAGGATGGGCGGAATTCAAGAAAGGGGCGGAAGCCTGATGTTCAAGCCGTCCGCACTGGCCTATACCTATGATGGCAGCTTTGAGGGCCTGCTGTGCTGTGTATTTGAGAGTTATACCTGGAAGGAGATTCCGCTGGCCGTTCATTCGGAAGGTGAAGAGCAAGGCCTGCTGCTGGAATCGAAGTGGATAGAAACTGACAAGCATAAGGCGGAGAGAGTCCTTAAGTCCATTCCGCTCCGTATTTCTCCTGAAGCAGAGGAACTGGTCCGTCTGGGGTTCTGGTCAAACACACCGGAGAAGGAGCTGCTGCTGCTGAATTTCCTGTATCTCGGCTTCAAGCATGGCCGCAAGGTGATGAATATGCTGGCCGATGATACGGTGCACGCCTTACAGAAGGCGGTTCAGCAGCTTCGGCGGGAAGGTCATCTGTATCTGGGTTTTGTACGTTTCTCCGTATACGGTCCGGTCATGGCCGCGGTTATTGAACCCCAGGGATACATCCTTCCGGTCATTCAGGAGCATTTCTGCGACCGGTTCCAGGGCGAGAGCTTCATGATCTACGACCAGACTCATGAAGTAGCGCTGATTCATGAACCCGGACGGGAGGCTATCATTCCGTTAAGCGGCTGGACCCCGCCTGAGCCGGATGAAGCTGAGGAGGCTTACCGCCGCCTGTGGACAGGGTTCTATCACGCGATCGGAATCAAGGAGCGCCGCAACGAACGCCTGCGCTCCTCGCTGATGCCCAAGCGTTACTGGAAGCATATGGTTGAGATGAACGGCAGCAATGGCGTCCCTGCACTTGCTGCTGCGCAGCGCAAGAAGGCGTTACAGCAGGAGCCGCCGGAGAGCATCGGCTCGCTCCGGGCTTCACTCAGACAAACAAATACTCATACTTAATGGATAATCCCATTTTCCATTTCATTTGATCACCTTTACTGCTGCTGACAAAGGTTTGACGGGACTCCTTGTTCACTTGCATAACGGGGATGGACATCCGCACATTTCAGCTCCTCATCAGAGAATCTAATCCATACATAATCATCATACAGAACGCCATGCGTCTTTTTCACAATATCGGTAGGAACATATTCTTGCAGCCCCAAGGATTGCAGTATTTCATCGATGTGATGCCGGGTACGCGGTACACAGCGGGACTCGAAATAGTCCAGCACATCCCCAACGGAGACCTTAGCTTTACCCGGAAAAGGCAAAAAAACAGGCTCAACCTTATCATCTTGCCAGACTTCAACGGTTTGATTTATATAATCCAGTTTCACTTTGGCAATTACCCGGTCATGCTCTAACACCTCAAATTGAAGAGGAGGAGCTATGAACCTATTCAGTTTCTTCATCTGCAGCCTCCTGATTATCCAAAATATTAATAGCCTTGCTTTATACTAGTATAGTCTAAAAACCGCCGTAAATCCTTCATTCGTCAAAGGTTCCGATCGTTCGAGTCCAGCAGCTTTTTTTGACAAAGCGCTCTCTAACAGGCAGACCCGGCCGCTTCATATTATCCAGCACAAAAAGAGTGCCCCGCCGCCATTTTCATGACTACCCGGAGCACTCCCTCTTGAGAGCTTACTATAATTAATTCAATTTACACGTCTGAACGTTAATTAGTTCAAAGCCTTCCATACCCAGTTCTCAACCTCTGGAAGATCGATGCCTTCTTCACGGATGTACTGGTTATGTTTCTTCACCATAGCATCCATTTCATCAGCGATATTCTGATATTTGCCGGCATCCGGCAAGCTCAGCACAGCTTCCTTCGTGAGGTCGAAGCGGTCCATCTGGTTGAGTACACGCATATCGAACGGTGTAGTGATGTCGCCATTCTCGCGGTAGCCATGTACATGCAGGTTATGGTTGTGGCGGTCGAAGAACAGGTCTTTGATCAGGCCTTCATAGCCGTGGAAGGCGAAGATGACCGGTTTATCCTTTGTGAAAAATTGATCAAACTGCTCGTCAGATAAGCCGCGCGGATCGAGCTTCCGGCTTCTCAGCTTCAGCAGATCTACCACGTTAATGTAGCGGATTTTCAGTTCAGGCAGCTTCTCATGGAGGATTGAGATCGCAGCCAGGCTCTCCATAGTAGGTTCTGTACCCGACGAAGCAATAACCACATCCGGCTCTCCGCCCTTGTCGGTGCTTGCCCAGTCAATGATTTTGAGGCCTTTGTCCACCAGTTCCTGAGCTTCATCTGCCGAGAACCACTGCGGACGCGGGTGCTTGGAGGATACAATCAGGTTGATCTTCTGACGGTCATTCAGAATGGTGTCGAAGACAGCCAGTAAGGAGTTGGCATCCGCCGGCAGATACTCACGGATAAATTCCGGCTTCTTATCAGCCAGGTGACCCAGCAGACCCGGATCCTGGTGAGTGTAACCGTTATGGTCCTGCTGGAATACAGTTGATGTTGCAATAACGTTCAAGGATGGAATATCTGCGCGCCAAGTTTGATCAGTCGCCTTGCGCAGCCATTTGAAGTGCTGGGTAATCATCGAATCGACAACGCGCAGGAACGCTTCATAGCTGGCGAAGAATCCGTGACGGCCCGTCAGTACATAACCTTCCAGGAAGCCTTCCGCCTGATGCTCGGATAATTGGGAATCAATGACACGGCCGTAAGGAGCCAGGAATTCATCCTGCGGTTCCTGGATGGAATCCATCCATTGACGTTTCGTCACTTCAAACACAGGTCCCAGACGGTTAGACATCGTTTCATCCGGTCCGAAGATCCGGAAGTTGCGGTTCTCTTCGTTAAGCGTTACAACCTCTTTCAGGTACTTACCCAGTACGGCCATATCTTGCGCGATCACTTGACCCGGTACGGAATTATCCAGTGCATAGTTGCGGAAATTCGGCTTGTGCAAATCTTTGATCAGGTTACCGGCGTTCGTTACAGGATTCATGCCCATACGTCTGTTGCCAGTAGGCAGGATCTCAGCCAGATCAGCGTTCAAACGGCCATTCTCATCAAATAATTCTTCAGGTCTGTAGCTGTTCAGCCATTCGAGCAATGCTGGTGCATGCTTCATATTCTTCTGATCTACCGGAATCGGCACCTGATGGGCCCGGAAGGAGCCTTCATTCGGCACACCGTCCCACGCTTTCGGACCGGTCCAGCCTTTTGGGGTACGGAAGACGAGCATCGGCCAAGCAGGGCGTGTGGTGTCGTTATTTTCGCGGGCATTCTTCTGAATCGCTGCGATTCTTTCAATGATCGTGTCCAGAACCTTAGCCATTTCCGGGTGCATCAGATCAGGATTCTCGCCTTCAACGAAGAACGGTTCCCAGCCACTTCCTGCAAAATAAGCGGTTAACTCTTCTCTGGACATCCGGGACAGAATGGTCGGGTTGCTGATCTTGAAGCCGTTCAAATGCAGAATCGGCAGCACCGCGCCATCTGTAATCGGGTTAATGAACCGGTTTGAGAACCAGGAAGCCGCCAGAGGACCGGTCTCTGCTTCACCGTCACCTACAACAACTGCCGAGATCAGGTTCGGGTTATCCAGAATGGCACCCACACTGTGAGACAAGGAGTAACCCAGTTCGCCGCCTTCATGAATCGATCCTGGTGTTTCTGGAGCAGCATGGGAAGCAACTCCGCCCGGGAACGAGAACTGTTTGAACAATTTCTTCAGTCCAGGGATATCCTGAGTGATCTGAGGGTAGATTTCAGTGTAGCTTCCGTCCAGATAGGAGTTCGACACCATAACCTGGCCACCATGGCCCGGACCTTCAATATAGAACATATCCAAATCATATTTAGTAATTACGCGGTTCAGATGCGCATAGATAAAGTTCTGCCCAGGGATAGTGCCCCAGTGTCCGATCGGCTTCACTTTTACGTCTGCGTCCTTCAAAGGTTCTCTTAACAACGGGTTATCCTTCAAATAGAGCTGACCCACGGAGATGTAATTGGTTGCGCGCCAGTAGGCGTCAAGCTTTGCCAAATAAGTTTTAGAAGAATAATCCACCTGTGCGATTGATAATCCCATTTCTTCCACTCCCTAATTTTTATCTTTGTATTTTGAATATATCACTTCTACAGTTACATCATACTCCTGGCTTTAATAAATTCAATCTTTTTAGCAATTGATACGGTCCAATATTGTGAATTTTTGAACATAGTATGAAATCCGCAGCAAATTAGTTATAAAAGAAGCATAATTTTAATAACCATGGATGTATTTGTAATTTATTTCACAAGCCTCTTTTTTATACTCCGCCGCCCTCCTGATCTTCCTGGGGCAAACAAAAAGACCGGAACTATCTTCCCGGCCTTTCGTGATTATTATTCAGTTATTCCGTTAATGAACCGATACGAAGGTATTGAATTTCAGATATTTGTAATGGAACCGCATATGTGAGAATTCGAACGGCGTCCCATTATCCAGGAAGAAGATCCCTTCCATAATCCCCACGGGCTCATTTTCCTTCAGGTGGAGCAGCTCCTGATCATTAGCTAACGACGGCTCGGCAAAAATAGACAAAAAGGATTTGGTGACCGCCAGATTGCGCGATTCCTCCAGATAATGAAAGATCGACCCTTCTATAATCGCCATATCGAGATCCTGCACGATTTTAATCGGAATGTATCCGGTCTCGATCATAAAGGGTTCATCATCAAACAGACGCAAGCGGACAATTTTATATACAAAATCATGGGGCTGCAGGAACAAATCGCGCTGAAGCTCTTCCGTAGGCCGAATAACCTCGAAATTCAGTACTTTGATCTCCGGCTTCTTGCCATGCATCTGGAAGTTGTCAGAAACCCCGAGATTAGAGCCTTCGTAATTAAAGATGGAATCGTTTTTTATGTACAACGGGTTAATAAAGGTTCCGGATCCGCGTTTCTTGAAAATAATGCCGTAGCTCTCCATCTTGGTTAGCGCACGCTTAATGGTGCTGCGGCTAACCTGATACGTTTCACTAAGACTGCGCTCATCCGGCAATCTCATATCAGCAAACCGTCCCGCAAAAATCTTCATTTTGAGGTCATCAATAATTTGCTTATAGACAAATTGTGTCATGTAGCACTCCTTCGTCGGGCCCTGCATTAAATTTCAATATTAAATATATCATATTAGGGTGAATGATAGCGTTCAAATTTCAAACCTGAAACCCCGCCTGTCAAAGCGCGTACATAGAACTGGAAATAAATATATTACCAGGGGGAAATGCAAAATGGAGAGAAAATTTGTTATCAGTTTGATCATTGCTTTTATGGCGCTGACGGGGTGCAGTTCGGATAAAAACACGGCAGAGTCTCCGGCGTCTACAGCTGCTGCTTCGGCAGAAACACAGGCTTCTTCAGTGAGTCCTTCAGAGACACCCGCGCCTGAACCTACTATCGCACCAACACCTGCACCTAAAAAACTGTCTGATACAGAAGCTGTGGCGCTTGAATACGTCAACGTCTTCTTAAACGGGTCAGATGGGGAAGCGAAAAAGGTCTTTATCACTGACAACGTCTATCCGGATGCCCAGCCGCTGTTTCAAATGATTCAATCCGTAGAAACACCTGATGACCAGAAACTTAAGAATCCCCAGGTTCTCGAGTCTACACATTATTCTGATGAAGGCGGAATGAAAGTTGAGGCCGTGCTAATTCAAGGCCAAAAGGCCTCTAACCCCAAAAGCGAATTGATCGTTCTTATCAGTGACCTGAAAATTATATGGGCAACAGATTCATCTGACCAGGAAACATTCGGCGAAGCAAGAAAGGTCTTCAAAGAGCACCTCCCGGAAGCTTCGTTATCAACCGTACCTGCTCCTAGTGAAATGTTAAGAGATATCCGGAATTTCGTCATTTCCGATGTGTGGAACGAAGGATTTGTTGACATCCATTCGTATATGAATAGCGGGACCGGCAGTACAGGACAGAATCTGGATATCAATTTCACCGTTGAGCAGCTGGCCAAGACCATGGATAAGAAAAAGGAATACGACAGCTATATCGCCGGTCTTGATTCCAAATACGATTCACTTAAGCAGGTCTGGACGAAGCTTTCCTCCGAAACAGATCGTCTATACAGCCTGGTTCAACAGAATCCGCCTAAAGCCAACGATACTACTGCAAAATTTGATACCGGAATTTTCAATCAGTATTTGGAGGCCTTTGAGAAGGAAGTTGACGCCGCAATAAAATAATTGCATACAAAAATGCAGTCCATCTCCTTAGGGGGAGGACTGCAATATAACAAACAGCTATAAAAATATTATATTGTTTGCTTTTTACACTAAAAATTAGGGTTTCTAGGTAGGCCGGAACTGTCTTATAATGAGATTGGGCGGGAAATTCCAACCGTTTGTGAACGCGTGTTTACACTCCTGCCTGTCATCCACTTTGTAGGAGGAATGGTTATGCAATACGGTCATTTTGACGAAAAAAACAAAGAGTACCTCATCACGAAGCCAAATACACCAGCCCCATGGGCCAACTATCTTGGCTCGCCGGAATACGGCGCAATTATCTCAGGAAATGCCGGAGGCTACAGCTTCGTGAAATCCGGAGCCAACGGACGGCATCTCCGCTACCACTTTAACTCCAATGACGAACCCGGGCGCTACATTTATGTAAAAGATCTGGAGAACGGGGATTATTGGTCCGGCTCCTGGCAGCCGGTAGGTAAAGATCTGGATCAATATCAATCCGTATGCCATCATGGAACCGGATACACGAACATCGTCTCGGATTACGATAACATCCATACAGAGTCCTTATATTACGTGCCGCTGAACAAAACCTATGAGGTATGGCGGATGAAGGTCCGCAATGATGGCACCACAGCACGGAAGCTGGCTCTCTTCGGCTTTGCTGAACTAACCAACAATAACAACTATGAGCAGGATACCGTCAACCTGCAGTACACCCTGTTTATCTCGCGGACTTATTATAAGAATAACAAGATCCTGCAGGTCATCAATGAGAATATCCCCGAGGAGCAAACCTGGAGATTCTTCGGCGCTGCCGGCGCGGAGGTGGCCGGTTACGACGGCGACCGGGATACCTTTCTGGGAGAATACCGCAGCTACGGGAACCCGGCTTCTGTTGCCAACGGTGAATGTTCCAATTCACTCAACTACAACACGAACGCCTGCGGTGCATTGCAGATCAATGTGGAGCTGCAGCCGGGCGAAGAGAAAGAAGTCGCTTTCCTGCTGGGACAATACGATGAGCAAGGCGCGTCTGAAATTCTCAGCCACTACAAGGATTTGTCTGTTGTAGAGGAGGAGCTCGAAGAACTGAAAGCGTTCTGGCACAGCAAGCTCAACCGCTTCCAGGTCCAGACCCCGAGCGATAATCTGAACAATATGATCAACACCTGGAATGCTTACCAGTGCTTCATTACCTTCATCTGGTCGCGTGCTGCCTCCTTCCAGTACTCCGGTCTTCGTAACGGACTAGGCTACCGGGATACGGTACAGGATATTCAAGGCATTATCCATCTGGATCATGAGATGGCCCTTGAGCGTCTGAGACTGATGATTTCGGCCCAGGTATCCAATGGCGGCGGGCTTCCACTCGTCAAATTCGATCATAATCCTGGCCATGAAGGCACTCCGGACGATCCGGAATACGTGCGGGAGACCGGTCATCCCCATTATCGCGCCGATGATGCCCTGTGGCTGTTCCCGACGGTTATTAAATACTTAAATGAAAGCGGTAACTGGGACTTTACGAATGAAGTGGTTCCTTATTCGGATAAAGGCGAGGATACGGTGTATGGACATCTGCGCCAGGCCCTGCAGTTCAGTCTGGACCGCATGGGTGCACACGGTATGCCGGTTGGGCTGCATGCGGACTGGAATGACTGTCTGCGTCTTGGAGCCAAGGGAGAATCTCTGTTCGTCGCCTTCCAGCTGTACATGGGCTTCAAAATATTCATGGAAATTGCCCAGAATAAAAACAAGCCGGAAGATGTAGCGTGGGCACAAGGCCTGCTTGATGAGCTCGACGGTAACATTCAGAAGTATGCCTGGGAGAAAGACCAATTCGTACGCGGGTTCACCGAGGACAATTATACGATTGGCTCCTGGGAGAACGAAGAAGGTAAGATCTGGATGAACCCGCAAAGCTGGGCAGTGTTAAGCGGCGCCGCCCGTCCAGAGCAGGCGAGGGTCTCCATGGATAAAGTCTACGAGAATCTGCGGACAGATTACGGTACTATGCTGTTCTATCCGCCATTCCGTAAATACGGCTTGCCCGTAGCCCTTATGGCCCTCTTCAACGCCTCCACCAAGGAGAACGGCGGCATCTTCAGCCAGCCGCAGGGTTGGCTCATTCTGGCCGAGACGATGATCGGCAATGGCGACCGCGCGTTCGAGTATTTCCTGAACTGCAGTCCGGCCAGCATGAATGATAAAGCTGAGGTCCGCAAGCTTGAGCCTTATGTGCATGGCCAATTCGTCGAGTCCAAGGATAGCCCGTACCAGGGCCGGGCACATGTGCACTGGCTCACCGGCACCGCCTCGACCGTCATGGTCTCCCTGGTAGAGGGCATCATGGGAGTTCAGCCGCAGAAGGATGGCCTCCGCCTGAACCCATGTGTTCCTTCCGACTGGACAGAATTCTCTATGGTGCGGGAATTCCGCGGCAAGAAGCTGAACATCCGGGTTGAGAACAATAACGGCGTGCAAAAAGGGGTATCCCGTATCGTCATTAACGGTGAAGAAATCCAGGGCGACCTGATTCCGGTTACCCAATTGGCAGCAGAGAATGATGTGCTCGTCGTTATGGGATAAGAAGGTAAATATACGGAATAGAGAAGAGGGCGGACCGTTATGGTCTGCCCTCCTATTTTTGTCTGCATCACGTTCCTTCTACAACCGCGGATCCATCTCCTTCTCCTTCGTTACCTCAAATAACAGGTTGGCCGCAATCTGCTTGTAGACCTCGTTCTCCGCCGAAATCTCATCCAGCTTCACTTCCAGCAGCTGTCTGCCCAGGCGGTGCTCAGCTAAGGACGTGCGCAGTTTCGGAGCGATATTCTTCTGCTTCATCAGCTTGGCATATTTATGCGGGAACTTGTAGTCATACCCGTAGATGATCGACAGGTAGCCAGGATTACGGACCTTCAGATACGGAACCACCCCCTGCTGCTCCTGCTCCGGCTTAATGACGATACCTTCCATATGCTTCTCCACCGTTATTTTTGCGAAATACTCCTCTGCCTTGATGTAGGCATCCGGCTCATTCAGGTCGAGCACCAGCACTTCGTCGTCGTTCAAGAAGCGGTATTGTTCCGAAGTCAATCCGTCAGGTATCCGTTCTTCCCCACTTTCCAGCACTTCCTTCAGGATGGCAAAAGGTTTATACTCAAGCTCCGCATCACCCGCATATAGCTCCAGCTGCTGCTTATATATCTGGTAAGCTTCGTCCCGCTGGTCAAGATCTACGTAGGAATCTCTTATGTCCCGGATATGCTTATACGTCTGGTACACATGAGAGCCATAGCTGCTGTTAAGCGCCTCTTTGGTCAGATGATGCTGATCCTGCTCAAAGCCGCTCGCCTCATAATCCTGAATCAGCTTGCCCAGCGACTCCTCGAACCCATGTTGTCTGAGGAATTCCAGCTCTGTCTCCAGAGCCCGCCCAATCGGCCGGAACTGACGCTCAATCAGCCCATCCCCAAGTGCCTTCCACGGCAGCAGCTCCCCGTCCAGCAGAAGTACACGAATGTTTTGCTCCGCCATATACGCTCCGAATTTCTGCAGCAGTCCTTCGTAAACCGGAGTCAAATCGACCGCTTTGACCTTATATCCATTACGGCTGACTGCATAACACTGCTCTATCTCCCGGTAGAGATACACACTACAGCGTGATCCCATATACTTGGGCTGCAAGACTACTTCCGATACACGGCGCCCGGCAAAATAATCCAGACCTTTACGCAGCGACTCCAGCTCACCGGCAGCTACGTCCTTATCCGCAGGTGACATCGTCCCCGAGATAAAGTTGACCCGGTTCCGCGAGGAATATTGCAATCTGCGCACAGCTTCGTAATCCAGCTCCTGCAGCGATACGGGCTGCTCTTCATGGAACAACGTTGGCAACTCTTCCTGCAGCACAATCTGATGAGATTTATGGCTTTTATAAAAAGGTTTGAACGATATGCGGACAGAAGTCAGGCCGTTCCCCTGCACGGCTCCCGTGTCGAGGTGGAGCTTGTTCTTGATCCGGAACGTCTGCTTGGCGGCAATATGACCAAAGAGATGGAACGGGTGATTACTCACCGCCTCCTGCTTCAGGAAATCAAGCTGCTGCTCGTACGCAGATTCACGGTCCAGCCGGAAGTTACGCTGATGGCGCAGCGAATTCGTATCCAGCTTCCCGATATACTTATTGCGGCAGGGCGCGTGTGTAACATAGAAGGAAGGACCCTGCATACCGATATAGCGGTAAAAAGGCTTGGAATCCTCCACCAGTACCGAGAATTTACTGAAGAGCTCAGCGTCCTCTTTTAAAGCCCGGGTCGAATCAAAATACGTTCTTAGCAGCTCCGGATCGGTCCCTTGAATCTCACCCCGCAGGTATTTATAGACGAAATTCTCATGGTTGCCCATCACCAGCAGGAAATGCCCCCGGTTCTCATACAGGAACTCTATCGTCTCCCGTGTCTGCTTGCCTTTATCAATCCAGTCGCCGGTAAGAATAATCTTTGTGTTACTCAGCTTATCTGTAGCGCTTAACTTACCTTCTTCTATTTTATATCCATAGCTGCGCAGTAGCCCCTGAAGCTCTTGAACACACTCATGGACATCGCCGACAACAATATACTCCAGATCCTGCGGAAGCACTGCCGAAGTATAAGCCTCCCAGTCTTCTATGATCACCCGGTAGTCCGAATTAGACAGCACTTCGCCCTCACCCGCGCCTTCCAGAAGGAAATCCTTCGCGCGCACTTTATGGATTTTGTTGTAGCCCTCACGTGACAATACGGGCAGCACTTCTTTTCTCAACCGGTTCAGATGACCCGAGATCAGTTTCTTCGACCGCTCTGAGGCATAATAATCCTCCCGTTTGCGGTAATCGAACAGAATGACTTCGAGATTGTAATTGTTCTCCTGGGCAATTGCGCGGACTTTACTGCGGTAATCTTCAGCCAGTCCAATCGTATCCATAATCACAAACTCCGCATTAATCGGCCAGGAGGTTACCAGCTTCAGCCGCTCGAACAACAATTGAAACGTATGCGAGCTCGCCTCCAGCATCACCTGATCATATTTATCGTAGTCATACCCTAAGATCTCCTGTCGGATGCTATCCGAGGACAAGTACTGCACATTTGTGCGCATCCCTTTTGAGCTATCCGCAAGCTTCAGCTGCGGGATCAGGACTTCCTTCGCAAACGTCGATTTGCCGCATTCCGTTGCTCCCACCAGCATGAATATCGTGTGTACCCGGGTTTGAATGTCCACTGTCTATTCCTCCTTTCTGCGCACAATCGCGCTTTGCGTCGTCCGGATCTCATCTACCCGGTCACCGACCATCCCGTACTCCGCCTCAACGGCCAGGCCTTGAATCGTATCTGTGAACCACTCACGGAACGCTTCAATACCCATTTCCCACTTATGATCCTCATGCCGGAATCCTTCCAGCTCATAATACCGGTTGAAGTCAGCATTCGGTGTCGTTACAATCAGTTGTCCGAAATCCACACTTCCGATAATTTGCCGGATCAGCGTAGCTGCTTCATCCTCGCTCATATGCTCTACCACTTCGGTCAGGATCACATCGACCTGCTCCCCGTTATACGACTCCAGAAAATGATCCAGCGAGCCAAAGGTGGCGATGTTATCGATTTGCTTAGCTTTTGCCTTGCGGTTCACAACCTCCAGCAGTTCTTCATTGATATCTACGGCGTAATAGGTACTCTCGATCTTCCCGGCAAACGGAATGGCATAGAAGCCCTCCCCGCAACCGATATCCAGAATCGGCTTATTGAATGGAAGCACACTAGAGATAAACGTCCGCCGCTGCATCGCCGTACCGCCATACTCCAGCCCGATGGAAACCTGCTCCGTTTGCTCAATGGAGGCTTTGTAGCGCTTGAACAGTTCCCGGGTAGTAAGGAAGCTCCGTGCAAACAGACTGCGGATATAGAAAGGGGCATCAATAACGTTCAGACTGTGGATATATTTATCCAGAATGCGGTCCGAAATATCGATATACTCATCGCCAAAAATGGATAAGAACAAGGACAGCACACCAACTGCATGTAAGAGGTGGTATAAGCTTTTATGCGTGGTAATGGTCAGTGAGTAGCTCTTATGCGCCTGGTGCTGCAGGGAGAAGGTATAATCCTTCAGATGCTTGTTGAAAAATTCAATATAGTGCAGCCGCTCCACCTGAACCATATGGATATAAAAAGTATGCTCATAGCCATCAATGTCCCGCTCATCCTGCGTCTTAACAGGCGTGGAGAAGAACTCATTAACCGCATTCAGCGGAAACAGCGGGGTGTTATACCGGGAGACATTGAGATACTCAAAGCTCTCACTGTCGTTCTGCTTATAGGAGAGTTCATTATCTGCATCCTTGAAAAAAACGTTATACGTAGCATCATCCGAATACCAGCCGTAGGCCATACCTTTGCGTACCGGGCGAAGCTGCATGCCGCTCTGCGGATTTTTTTTGATCAAAAAGGTGAACTGCGGGTTTGTTGATTTCAGTTGAACAATAGCCACTACGATCTTCCTCCTGTCGGTCTTTCTATCTGAGCCACTCTCCCCATACTTCCTGCAGGGCTTCCCGGAAAAGAGCATCCAGCTGCTGATCTCTGTTGTCCGCTTTAACACTTAAGGCCGCCGCTGCCACCTTCTCCAGCACTTGAAGCTGCTCTTCCAAATAATCATTAATCGCGCTTAACCGCGGCTCAACATCCAGTTCCTCACCGGACTTCTTCCGTTCCAGCAATTGCTGCAATACCTGCCACAGCTCTCCATCCTGCGGAATCAGCCGTTCTACCAGTACATCGAATTCCATCGGCGGCATCTCTTCATAGCGGTTAATCCATTCACAGGCCAGAACCGGGCGCAGCACATAAAAGTACTTCTTGATCTTGACCTGCTCACCCTGCAAGTAATCGCGGTAATTGCCTCTAGCCATGTTCAAGTAATGGTACATACACGATTTCGGTGAAAAGGTATAAGGTGATATCCCTCTAAGCTGCTCCGCCACACTGAACTTCTCTGCATACTGGATCGGCGATTGCAGCCATTCCAGCAGCGGCGGGTTGGACTTGCGGAATAAATTAAGCGCCTTACGTAAATCCCATCCATTGATATCCAGCATATTGTTAATGGGATGCTCTATGACATCCCGTTTATCGTAGATAGATAAATACCATTCCGGCTTATGCAGGTATATGAACCGCACATCGTAATCACTGTCCTGCGAGGGGAAGCCCCACGCCCGGCTGCCTGATTCACAGGCATAGAGGATGGTAACCTGCTCTTCCTGCTCAATCTGTTCCAGCTGCTCCAGGATAAGTTTATGTATAGGGGTCATTGTTATCACTCCAGTTCAACTCGGCTTCATGAACCTATCTTCCCTCATTTTCTCATTCACGAACAGGGCGGAAGTATGGCGGCAGGCAAAAAGCCTTCCATTTAATTCAACTCTGGTGCTTAATATAAATAAGTACTATCACTTCTAGTGGATTCGTTACAGGCTGGAGGATTATAAAATGGCCAAGGAAAGTTTCGATAAAGAAATTCAGTTTCTCCGTATGCTGTCTTTAGCCGGGGGAGCCTACAGCAGGCAACAATTCGCCGACCGGCTCGGCATTTCAGTACATACCTATGACAAAACGCTGCGCAACCTGAAGGAGATGGTTACCGTCCTGCAGCAGGATCTGCCTGCTGAACAAGGAACTGAACTCTCAGAGTGGCTCCGCTACAACTATTATGAGTCTGCCGACCCGCTGCTGCTGTTCCTGTTCCGGGCCAAGTCGCTTAAGGAAACGGAGAGCATCCGGCTTACTTTACTCTTAACAGCACTCCAGACTCAGGAGCGGACTGCCAAGGATCTGCAGGATCTGTGCAGTGAGCAAATGCCCGCCGACTCTCCGCTGCCCGATGAGAAGACCATCCGGGGCGATCTGAAATATCTGGAGGAAGTCGGCGTCATTCTCCGTGTCAATGAGCGGCGTCCTTACCGGTACAAGGCTGCCAACGACCTGATTGACCAGCTAACAGATGACCAGCTATTGGACCTCTATGACTACGTGGATGTCATCGCCAATACACAGATTCCGTCCGTACAGGGCTACCTGCTGCGCGACACCCTGAAGAAGGTTCTGCGGAAGCGGGGCTTTAACCCCGAAGCTACAGAAACCCATAGATATAAATACAATTACCATTCACGGATTCTTGACGAGGCTCATCTCTATACGATATTCGGAGCTATTCAACAGCGCCGGCAAATCCGGTTTCTCTATCTGTCCCCGAAAAAAGGCATGAACTACACCTCCCAGAACACGAACCCTCTCTTTGAGCGGGAGTCGGCGGGTACTTCAGACTGTATTCTTCCGCTCCGTGTCGTCTATGACCATCAATATGGACGGTGGTATTTAATCGGACATCATGCCCGGATGGGGATCAAGAAATTCCGGATGGAGGGCCTTACCCAGATTGAAGAGGGCGATGCTGTGGAAGAAGACAAATACGCGGAGAAGCTTAAGCAGCTGGAAGCGCAGATGAAGAACAGTTGGGTCACAGATACCAACCGTGCGGTTAAGGTAGCCGTCAGATTCTATAACCCCAGCCGGTCTGGCGCTAATTTCATCCGGGAGCGGGTTGAGGCGCAGGGACAATGGGGCGTAATTACAGAGGAATCCGATTCAACGTTCCTGTACGAGATCGAAGTGAACGAGATTTATGAAATCAAGCCCTGGTTACGGAGCTTCGGTTCGAGCTGTGAGATCTTAGAACCCCGCTGGCTTCGTAAGCAATTTATTGCGGAATGGAAGGAGCTTCGGAGCTACTATGAATCCATTTGAGAAAATATTCAATTTCCAGATCATCTCACGCCTCGATGAAGCGGGGTCACTCGCGCTGACCTCCCAGGAACGTTCCTGGCTGAAAACGATGCTTAGGCATCCGGCTTCGGAGGCCGCTTTTACACCGGAAACTTTAAGCAAATTGAATACGCTGTTGGAACCCGAGGCTTCTATTGAAGTAGGGGAGATTATTATGGAGAAGGCCCGCAGTAAAGAGCGCCAGGTCTATCATCCGCTGCTCCGCACGCTCCGCCGCATGATTATGCAGAATCAAGGCATCCTGATTGCATATCAGATTAAGCATGGAGGCGAACGAACGGATCAAGCCGGGTTCCCTCACAAGCTGGAATATAACATGTATAAGCGGGAGTGGTATCTGCAATGGTACAGCACCCGGCAGCGTTCGCTCATGTCCACTAAATTAAGAAATATTGTGTCGGTCGAAGTATTCCCCATCCCTGCTAAACGGATTGACGAACTGAAGACACGGATAGCGCGCTTATTAGACGGCCTGAAGGAATCCGCCTGCATTCAAGTCATCCCCACCTTTAATGCGGAGCTGTCACGGATCCTATCCGCCTTTTCCTGTTTTGATAAGTCCGTGTCTTATGATGAAGCCTCCGGCATCTACCAGATCCATGTCAACTACATGAGAGACGACAGCGAGTTCCTGTTATCCCGAATCCGGTTCCTGGGTCTGCGTGTAAAAATCACCCAGGGCGAGCAGCTTAAGCGGCGTATGCTGAAAACGGCTGATATGGCGCTTGGGCGGTATGGGGAGGCGGGGGAGTGAGTATTGGCCGGTCATGCATTGCTAAGCATCGACCAGAACTTCGATCATCATCGCCGCACCGGCCTTGAACCCGGACACAAATGCAGCTGTCATCTCCAGCCCCTGTACTTGCGAATACAGCTCCAATAAAGACTCCAGCTCCTCATACTCGCCTGCGGACAGCTTCTGCTTCCAAGTCTCTAAAGAATCGGTAATTTGCTTGTTGAGCGGGCGGTAGTTGGGGTCCTTTGAGATCATGACCTCGTTAGGGAACAAACTGCCATGATATAGCGATTCCAGAATGCTTAACATTAGGTCCTCCTTTATGAGCTGCATCATTAATTTATGATCTAAACCAGCATAGCATATCTACAGAACACAACCGGTACGCTTAAGCGTATAGGCAATACAAATGCTCAGGATAAGTGAGGGATTACAGTGGGGAAGAGAATTGTAGTAAAAATAACTGAATTGACCAATAAACATAAGATTTCAATACGGGAGTTGTCCAGAATATCCCGTGTCCGCCATGCAGCATTAAGTGAACTCGCCAATGGAAAGAGAGAAAGCATCAGCTTCAGTCATATTGTTAAAATTGCAGAAGCTTTAAACATCGAGGATATACGGGAGATTATTGATTTAGTTGATAATAAGGATAAAGATTGATACAAAGAATCCAGAAAAATAGTTAGAGTAAAAGACACCCCTAAAGGTGTCTTTTATTTACCCTATATGCACGCAGGGAGATTCGAACCTCATTCAAGCCTCGGACAAGCGCATGGGTAGGGATTTTTAATATAACCTACTCCACCTTCATATAATACAAATTCGCAGTACTATCCTTCGTAATCGTATGCGCACCCGCTGCGAGAGAGACCGTGGCAATACCATTCGTGATAGTATAGCTGGTTCCATCTACTTTAACTTTGGTTCCTTCGGAGTTGAACACTAATGTTAAAGTCGAGGCTTTGGCTGCTGTGAATCCAATGCTGGTTGCGCTCTCGATCTTCAGACATTGGGTTAAGGTCAGACCGCCATATACTACAGTTCCTTTACTCGTGGAGAGATTCCCGGAAATAGAGAAGAAGCTGCTCGTTATTCCGGATGTAGTGAAGTTATGAACAATTGCCCCAGTAGTGGGCGTTGCAGTCGGCACCGGAGTTGCCGTTGGTACAGGTGTTGCTGTTGGTACAGTCGTTGCAGTCGGCACCGGAGTTGCCGTTGGCGCCGGGGTTGCTGTTGGGGTTGCAGTCGGTGCCGTTGTTGCTGATGGAGTCGGAGTCGGTCCTGACGGATTGGAGTTGCCCCCTACAGATACAAGCCCCGTGGTGTAGCCCTGGATAGCAGACATCAGCGCTGCGTTAATTGCATACGATGCGTCATCCACCGAATTATTAAATGTCCAGCTGAAGTCTCCCCCGCTCAGGCGGCCTGCTTTTGCCCTAACCGTCTGTTCAACCACACTTACACTATCAACGGCAGCTGCACTTACTCCAGTATTCACAGTGGTATCGAAGTTGTTATACGCTGTCCCACCCACTAGAGCTTTGTAAGAGCTTGGAACGGCTTCACTTCTCGACGAAGCTAAGTATGCATCGAAGGAGGTGGCATTCGCCGGAGCGGTTCCGGTACTGGAGTTGGCATAGATCAGACTTGCCGCACCAGTAACACTGTTGTTGTAGGCTTTGATCATACCACCATTTTCGCCTGAGAACGTACCTTCTTCCCCTATAGCATCCGTGCCTTGCAGGGAACTAAGCATTGGATCTTTAGTATTTCTAAACACATTCGATTCTACAAAAGCCGAAGCTCCGGTTGTAACGCCGACGCCATATTTGGAGACCCCATCATAGAAGTTATTATAGACATGAACAGAAGCTACTCTGATCCGCGGATGACGGGAGTCCGAATGATCGAACCAGTTATGGTGGAAGGTGACAAAGAATTCGGCAGACTCACTAAGTCCGACCAGAGCTGCTTTTCCGGAATCAAAATAGTGGTTGTACGAGATGGTGATATACGTTGAGCCTTTCTTGAGGTCCGTAGAACCGTCACCCTTAACCTGGTCCGCGTCACTTCCAGCAGATCCGTAGAAAATATCATTATTATGCACCCATACATTTGCATTGCCTGTATCCATTGAAATACCGTCGTCAGGGAATAACATCACGCCCAGATTTCTGACTTCGACATTCCCCGTATATCTAAGCAGCATTCCCCAGCCGTAGGCATACGCATCTTTCCCGATACCCTCGATGGTAATATTCATTTCCGTATAATTGTTTTTACCTTTGACTTCAAGATAACCACTGCTGTTGAGCTGTCCGCTCAGATCAGAGGCTGTAACTTTCCCGATAATCCGGATAGCCAGCGGCGTTGTATCGTAGCCTTTTTGTCTCAGTGTCAGAATTCCGCCCAGACCAACCCCGGTCTGTACTGTACCCGAGCTGCTGGTTTTCACACCGAGCGTTACGGTTTGCGCATTCTGCGAGGTGATATACAATACCTGTGCCCCGCTCTTCAGCGTTCCATTATCATTATAAGCACCGGAGCCTGTACCAAATTGCGAATTGGCTGAAAAAGCAAATCCAGACCGGTCATACGGCGCTACAGCCAGCGTTCCTGAGACAGCGTTTGCCGTCACTGCACCTGACGATACAGCCTCAACCTTCATGACATAACTTCCGGCTGCAAGCCCTACGGCATCAGCTCTCCAATAAGACGCGTATTTGCGGATCAATTCGTTATTAATCTGCTGATACTGGGTGTCCGCTGCGCTCGCTGCTTTAACATATACATTATATCCCGTTGCATTACTTACTGGTGCCCACTCCACATAAGCAGCTTCATTTCCGCCTCCACTGCCCGTTATCGTAAGACCCGCAGCGTGTGCTACCGTAGTTCCCCATCCGCCGGCGATCAGAGATAGTGCAAGAGAAAATAATAGAACTATACTGGTTACCTTTGCAACTGTCCTTTTCATTTCATTGCCTCCTAATTATAATTTGTTGCAGATCTTTCTGTAACCGCTTGCAATAATCTGTGATGCTGTTCAATCCACCTCCTCATTTACCGGCTAATCCGAACCGTTCAAGCAGGATGGGATGAACCTCTCGGACATCCAGAGCATACCAAATGTGAAAAGGGTGCTTAAACAATCATTTGCTCATATCGGCAGGAATTCTGCGGTATTATGAGTTAATGATTATTTCGCAGCGAGATGATACTATACCGCAAATCAGAGACGGACCCATGGGTACACAAAAAGTGACTTCCCCGAATGAGAGTCACCTTTTGTGTGTGATAGGCGTTTACTTATCATCAGTAATTCCTAAATCATTATGATTATTGTTAGCCATTCAGCTGCGTCATCAATTCTTTCATATAACGTGTTCCGTGGACTCCACTCTTGGGGCTTACCTTCTCGATCCGCGCTAAGTCCTCAGAATTCAGCTCAATGGTTGTTGAGTTAGCATTCTCCTCCAAATATTTGATCCGTTTCGTTCCCGGAATGGGCAGCGCGTCATTAGCGATCGTCCATGCAATTGCTAATTGGGAGGGCGTGCAATTTTTCTCGGCAGCAATTTCTTTGATTTTATTTGCGATTTCTATATTCTTCCGGAAATTATCACCTTGGAACCGGGGCATGTATCTGCGAAGATCATTGGCCTCCAAATCATCGAACTTCCGGATTTCACCGGATATGAAACCCCGGCTTAACGGACTGTATGCAATATGCGTAATACCGAGCTCTCTTGCAGCCGGCAGGACCTCATCTTCAATGTCCCGGCTCCAGAGGGAATATTCGCTTTGCAGAGCAGAAATCGGATGTACTGCGTGGGCACGGCGAAGTGTAGACGCAGAGGCTTCAGACAGACCGAGACTGCGTACCTTGCCCTCTTTTACCAGATCAGCCATGGCTCCAACGGTTTCTTCAATCGGAATATCTGGATCTACCCTGTGCTGGTAGTAAAGATCAATGTAGTCTGTATCTAACCGGCGAAGACTATCTTCAACGGCTTTCTTCACGTAATCGGGATGACCGTTCAAACTTTCATAGTTAGGCGTATAGGCAAATTTGGTTGCAATAATAGCTTGGTCCCGGCGGCCTTTGACAGCTTTCCCCAGAAGCTCCTCGTTATGCCCGTTTCCGTACACATCCGCCGTATCCAGCAGATTCACTCCGATGTCCAGCGCGCGGTGAATGGTCTTGATGGACTCCCCGTCATTGGTTTCCCCATACATTCCAGGCGACATCCCCATTATTCCCAGCCCAATTGAAGAAACGAGTATACCGCTATTCCCGAGTGTTCTTTGCTTCATGTGTTGTACCTCTCCATCTATTTAATATTATTTTTTGCTGACACTTCCAGCTGGTCCAGCAGTTCCGTCTCAGAAGGAAGTCTTCCTTGTTCTATCTCCCCATAGATGACAAGCTTGTTGTCGACTGCTTCAAGGGCTTCGGCAAGCTCGGACTGACGCCGCTGCAAATCCTCTTTATATTGATGGAGAATCATTTTTCTCTGCGGAATGGTCGAATCCCCGTCTAAAGCAAGGCGGACCATATGTTTCAATGTAGCTACCTTCATTCCGGTTGCCCGGAAGCAGGACATCAATCTCATCCAGTCCAGGTGTTCTTGCTCAAACTGACGGTTTCCATGTTCATCTCTTTGAATATAAGGGAGCAGCCCCTCCTTCTCGTAATAACGGATCTTATGTGCAGGGCAACCTAGCCGCTCCGAAGCCTCTTTTATGGAAAAAGACATACTGGCTACACTCCTTTCATGCTCCTATTTGGATGTAATCGACCGGATCTGTTTAAGCTTAAGGGTTAATGTGCACATTAAGGCAACCCCCAATTAATAGAGAAGCGGACCGTCAGAGTAGACTTCATAACATACCGGGTAGTATGCTTTGTGTACATACGTTCGCATACGGTTATGGCCGCAAAGGAGACTCTACATGAATTTAAACACCGCAAAAAGCATTAAATTCCCTTCCGGCTTTTGGTCTGGAATTCAGCTCTTAGGGATTGCTCCAAGCGATGTTGTCCGTCAGGCCCGGCTGCCGCTTACTGTAATCACTGAGCCTAAGGTCACCGCCGCAGAGTATTTTGCGTTGTGGCAGGCTTTTTCGGATCTGACAGGTGATATTGCCCAGGCGGTCGTTGGGCTTGTACACGCATTTGAAACGACTCTATATCCTCCTGATGTCTTAGCTACCTACCACGCCCGCAACTATAGAGATGCTCTTTACCGCATGGCCAGGTATAAACAAATGTGCCCTCCCGAACGGCTGCTTATATTAGAAAAGGATGAGGAATGCACCATCGAGCTGGAATGGCAGCATACGAAGGAATCCGGTCCAGAGGTATTGGTCGGAATCACACTGGCGTATCTTCTGGAACTTGGGCGCCGGGGAACGGGCCAGGCTTTGAAGGCATGCAAGGTCGAGTTTATCCATCCTATGGGTGATGTGCAGGCGCTGGAGGCTTATTTCGGTTGTCCTGTTCACACGGGTTCCGTCAGGAACCGGCTCACGCTGCGGAGCCGGGATTTGGATATCCCTTTTGTAACGTATAATGAAGAGCTCCTGGATATTCTGACACCTGCCCTAGACCGGACACTGAGTGAACAGCACAGCACCGCTTCCATCGCCGGAACAGTGAAATGGATCATCAAGCGAAGCCTTATGGGCGGACACCTGGACATCCATGCTGTCGCCAAGGAGCTTCATATGAGCGGGCGAACGCTGCAGCGGCGGTTAAGTGAAGAAGACACGAGCTTCAAACATCTGTTAACGGAGGCCAGGCATGAACAGGCAAGAGAGTATTTAGCCAACCCGACTCTGGACATTAAAGAAGTGGCTTGCCTGGTAGGATACGGGGACCTGAATTCATTCTATCGTGCCTTCCGCATATGGGAAGGAGATACAGCTTCACATTGGCGTTCGGAGAACATAGACAAAGTATAAAGAATTGGCGCGTGCTGCAAGAATATTGGCGTAGTGAGCTAGATACTGACCAGCCTGGACAAGGTATTATGGTCCCTATCGGGAACGCAGGATTACTCCCGCGGTTCCACATCACTTCATATAGGGGAAATGTAGCATGGATATGGGATTACACAATAGAACAGCTTTAGTTACAGGTTCAACGAAGGGGATCGGAAAAGCTATTGCGATTGAACTGGCCAAGGAAGGCGTACATGTGCTGATTAACGGAAGAAATCACGAAGAAGTGGAGCTTACGGTGAACGAACTTCGTTCCAGTTTCCCGTCCACCTCTCCTCAGAATGCCGCTGCCGATATTACGGATATTAAACAGCGGGAGGCTTTGTTTGAACATTATCCTCAGGTGGACATTCTGGTTAACAATACGGGCATATATGAAATTATGAGTTACGATGAAGTAACCGATGAAATATGGGATAAATACTTCCGCACGAATGTACTTGCAGCTAATGCATTATGTAAATTTTATTTGCCTAGAATGCTGGACAGCAATTATGGTCGTATGATTTTTATTGCAAGCGAAGAAGCTGTAATGCCTTCTGGTCAGATGCCGCAATATTGCATGACCAAATCGATGCTGCTCTCACTCTCGAAGAGCTTATCCAAATTAACCATCGGAACTGAAGTAACCGTCAATACAATCATGCCCGGACCCACACTTTCTGAGAATGTGCATCAGATTATTGAGGGAATCTATGCTGATGCTGATATAACATTCGCTGACAAAGAGAAACGATTCATGGCCGCAAACCTGCCCCAGTCTGAGCTTCAGCGGTTTATCCGACCGGCCGAAATCGGAAGACTGGCAGCTTTTATATGCAGCCCTTATGCTTCAGCATTTAAAGGTTCTCCCATCCGCATGGACGGTGGAATGGTGCCGACGATTTATTAATGGCAAAAAGACTTTCGCCAACCAAATAATGCAGGCCTCTGGGCACGCACGCAAACAAAAAAGACACCCATTGAGGTGTCTTTCACTGATATCACATTTCACCGGCTTATTGAAATTTTGTATTGACGCGAATGGGAATGCTTTGTTGCTTGACTGGAGGTTTTTCGGGTTCTGGAGTTAAATTGTGGCCAATTTCGGAAGCATTTTTCTTAAATGTCTCTGTCACGGTCTGAATTACTTCCCCCACATTGTGCGCCGATTCAAAAATCGGATCTATCGTTTTGATTTTACCTTTCACATCCCTGGTCACTTGATTTGCCGTATGAATGAGTTGTGTAGCCTCTCCAGTTAAGCCATGAATGGCATTTCTCACATCCACCAGTGTCTTATTGGTCTCTGAGAGTGTAGTCATACCTTTGCGCAGCGTAAGAATCAAGAACCCGGCCAGACAGATAAAGGCAACTGCAGCCAAAGCAATACTAAGTTGAATAACCATGCAACACCTCCTGTAGTTCCACTCTATGTCCAACTTGTAGACAACATTCCTCCAAGAATTCCTGATTAAATTTTATATATTAAACCATAATGGAAAGTATAATACAGTTATGATACCTGAAGTCACAACCTGGGAGGAAATTATGGGACGGTTAGTTCATTTCGAAATTCATGCAGATGATATGGAGCGTGCTAAGAAGTTTTATGGTGAGGTCTTCGGATGGAAATTCGAGGATTGGAGCGAATATGCCGGAATGCCCTATTTCGGGGCAGTTACGGGGGATGCCAGTCAGCCCGGAATCGATGGGGCCTTAATTAAACGCCAAGGCGCTGCTCCAGAGCCCGGACAAGCTGTGAATGGATATGCGTGTACCCTTGGAGTGGAGAGTTATGATTCTACTGAAGCTCTGATTTTGCAATTTGGGGGCAAGCTCGCAATGCCGAAGTACGCTCTACCGGGAATGGCCTGGCAAGGATATTACCATGATACAGAAGGTAATCTATTTGGGATTCATCAGCCTGATGTGAATGCGAAGTAAGAGCATGCCCGTTTACACAAAAAAGCGACGAGGGACAAAAACCTCATCGCTTTTTGTATTTTTAGAACCAAGTCCTGTAGCTAATCCTTTGCACCAGATAGGGGTTATGCTCTCATTCGCCCTTAAATGCCTTATGCAATTCCGCAAGCTCAAATTTCTTCATCTTAAGAAACGCCTCCGTAACACGTGCAAGCTGCTCCGGTGTGCCCTTCTCCATCATCTCGTCCATCTCAGCTGGAACAATCTGCCATGATACACCATACTTATCTTTCAGCCAGCCGCATTGCTCGGCTTCAGGAACCGCAGAAAGCTGCTCCCAATAGGAATCAATCTCCTCTTGCGAGTCACATTTCACCATGAAGGATATGGCTTCGTTGAAGCTAAATTTATGATCATGCGCACTATCCATTGCGGTGAACCACAGATTCTCCAGCATGAAGTCAGCGAACATAATCGTTCCTTCCTGGTCAGGCCCAGGGCCTTTAGGGTAGCGGGCAATTGTGCCCTGCCGTGAATTCTTAAAGACGGATAAGTAGAAATCCATCGCCTCTTCCGCCTTGCCGCAGTTATTACCGATGAACATAAATGACGGTATAATAGCAGGCCGCTCTTCACCTTCCGGATTCGTAAGAATCAGCTGCCATGACACGCCGTACTTATCCTGAATCCAGCCAAACCGCTCACTGAACGGATATTTATCGAGCGGCATCAAAGCCATACCGCCTTCGGATAACTTGTCCCACACCTCATCCATTCGCTTAGCTGCGTCCTTGTCGCGTGACGGATCAAAATTAACGAAGAAGGACACGGACGGATTCAATTTGAAATACGGCCCTGCACTGATCGCCATAAACTTCTGTCCCCAAATTTCAAAAGAAACCTGATCGCAGTCGCCAGACGGTGTATCGTGAAGTGTGGTAACACTCGTAACTCTGGAATCCGGGAAAACAGAGGCATAGAAATGGGCAGCTTCTACCGCCTCTTTGTCATACCATATATGCGGAACGATTCTCTGGTTTATGTTAGTCACAAGTCATTCCTCCCCGGCAACATTCACTTGAAAAGTAACGCCGAACTTGTCCTTCACAATCCCGTATAAAGGACTCCAATCCGTCTTCTGAAGCGGCATAACCACTTGACCGCCGTCTTCCAGTGCAGCAAAAATCTCCCGTGCATCTGCCTCTTCTGTAGGATGAATGGCAATCTGAACCGTATCCCCGTCCGCCTGATGCGACGTACCCGGAAAAGTATCGGAGAACATGAGATCTGCATTGCCGACCTTCAAATGCGCATGCATCACAAGCGTTTTCATCTCATCGGTCAGCGGATGCGCCGGATCTTCCGGCAGGTCTCCGAACGTCGTGATCCCGACTACGCTCCCGCGCAGTGCTTTTTCATAGAAATAAAGGGCTTCTCTTGTGTTTCCGTTAAAAACAAAATACGGGTTCAACCTGATTGACATCATTCTTCATCCCCTTTGGAGTAAGCTTAACAGTCAGCCTTATTATACACCAAATTTAAACAAAATAAACGAAATTTCACGAACGTATGATCTTATTTTTGTACTGCTGAAAAAATGAAAAAAAGCACCCATGGGGTACTTCTTCTCAAACTCGTTCATCCACTTTTTCATAGCGAAATATGCTGGTTCAAACATACATCTAGAATCCAAGGCCAAGGACCGTAACCCGTGTCTACATTGATATGCCCCATTTTAGGCAATATCACGCAAGGAACCCCTAAATCTAAGTAATGAGAGGCCTCTTCTACTGGACAATACGGATCTGTCGAAGATAAAACAAACAGCGTCTTGTCCGCCACCGTTGCAATCCCAGCCAAGTTTTCAGGTACAGGGAAGAACATCATCACAGGCTCATATTTCAACAATGGCGATGGCGGTGCCACCAGAATAGCTCTCTGAATCTTTCGATTCGGCTGTGAAGCCGCATAGTGGAACCACATGATGCACGCTAAGCTGTGAGCCACAACAATGACTTCTTCATCCTGCGGAATTTCTTCAAATACGGATGATAAATGATCCAGCCAAGCCCCCTTGTCCGGTTGATCCTTGTCTGGAAACTCAGGAAAATAAACTTTTTCACCTTGCTTCTCCAGCTCTTGCTGTAACCATCTCTGCCAGTGATCCGGTCCACTTCCGCCGACTCCATACAAAACGAGAAAACTTCTGCTCATATTAACCATACCTCCATGATATATACCCAAGCGCCGCACGCTCTCTTCTGCGAGTATCCGGTAACACATATGGGCTAATGCACATAGACTGGAGTTAAATATAACTCAGATTCTGTTGCATTGGAGATGTGAAAAGTGAGTAATATGAAAACTAAGGATAAGGTTCAGCGAATAGCCATGAAAAACCTTTCTCCCGTAAGCATTGTAAGAGATCTTCCTCCCGTCCGTGGTAATTTCAAGGTCTCCTCCTCAAATCCAAAGCCCGCCAACAATAAAAAGGTCACATCCTCTGCTATCAATGCCTGTGTGGATCGCGCTTTTCGAATTCCTGTATTTTTGAGTACAACCAACACAGTAAATGATCTGCAAGGACAATTTTTGGACCGTCTTATTGCAGAGATTGAAGAGGCATTGCTCTTCCCCCGCACCTTACCCGTAAGCGAACAATACCCGGAGAACATCCTGACGAATATACGGCGCTTGGTTTTTTCAAGCTATGGTCTGTTCGCGATCAACTTCCGCAGATTTTTTGTTGAAATTCTTGAATCCAATGTGGGGCAGCAGCCAACCACCACTCCGTTCTGGGAAGGTTCGACTTTTTCTCAAATCGAGCCCGCCATGGCTTTTCAATTCGGAATACCCATATTATTAGTTAGAGAGAGCGGAACTGACGTCAGTAACGGAATTTGGGCCGGAGGAATCACGCCTCTTAACATATTTGTTGATTGGGATTCCGACAACCAGTCGGTAGACGATTTCTTTAACAGTGTGCAGTGGAGGGAAGTTTTTGCAAATTGGGCTGCAGAGGTCCGGGGTAACTATTTGCTTCGAACAGAACCCTTGTTCAACAATCAGCATTAATTGATCGTTGAACAACCACAGCATAAGGGCTGTGGTTGTTTTAGTATGGAAGCGACCCGGGAGACTGATCCAGGCTCATTTGAAAACTGATTGTGCTTTTCCCGGCTCCATTAGTGCCAGCAAAAACCGTCATTACAGACTCCCAATCAGTCATGACTAACAAGCTCAGTGCGATTTCCGGCTACATCGTAAGTAATCTCGAATTTTTGCCCAGTGGCATCTTCACGTATCCGTTTGCCGTCCTTTATATAATAAATGGAGGCTCCAGCCTTTTTGGCCTCTGCGACTGCATGCTGATTGGCATTTTTCAATAACCGTTGCAATTCTTCTCTTTGGGGCAGCATTAGGATAGCAATTCACTCGATATTTGGATTTATTTTATAACACAATCCTTATGGTTAAATAATTCGTCCGTATACGCTACTCAAGGTCTTCTTCTTTATCCATATGTCCTAAATAATCGCTATACAACTCCATCATCCCATCTGCAAAACCCCAGCCAATACCCTGACTGCTCTGCGTCAATTCGTTGCATCGATCAACAAACTCTTCTTCCAATTGATAGTCCACAATATACTTTAAAGCTTGTTCATATATGCTTGAAATAGTACGATAGAATTTTTCATCTATGTCTCCAAATGAAACTGTAAAGTCGACTCCACATTCCACTGTAAAAATCATTAGCTCTGCAACTTGCTCCTTATTTGTTGAAACATTACTAAAGTCCTTTATTGCTTGCTTCACGATCGGGTATCGCAGAATTTCTCTTTTGTGGTGGCTGAACTCCTTCTCAATAATTTTCTTGTACTTGTCTAAGACTTCCTCACTATCAGGAAATAGTATTGAATAATAGTGCTCCTGAATGATCGGATACATCTTGGCCATATTCAAGATTTCAGCCTCAAGCTCTTCCCTCGTTAGATTGTTCAAATGCTTTTTAATGGTTGAGTTACTTAATTTCAACATTATTATGATCTCCTTAACCCGTTTATAATTCCCAATATTATTACTCAGCAACTTACAAGGTATAATATAAATAAAACGCGAGGACCAATCAATGGACAATATCGAGGACAAATATAATGCGGCTCTGGCGCATATTGAGGAACTCAAGTTGGAAGTCGCCCGGTTGAGAAGTCTACTAGATGAAAATACAACAAGTACTAATGAACAAAAAACCACTTATTCCACCGCACTGGTAAAAGAAAGCAAAGAGACCACTGTTGGAGAAACTAATGTTCACCAGTACTCGACCGTAGAGGACAAGCTCGCCCTGTATAAAAGCTATTTTCGCGGCAGAGACGATGTTTATCCGATTCGCTGGAGCAATAAACAAGGCAAGTCTGGATACTCGCCCGCTTGCGCCAATGAATGGACTTCCGTTTGCGAGAAACCCCGGATAAAGTGTTCGGTTTGCAAACACCAGAGCTTCATGCCCCTTACAAACGAAGTGCTCTCAGCCCATTTAGATGCAAGGCAAGACCGGACGATTGGTATCTATCCCATGCTGCCGGACGAGACCTGCTGGTTTTTGGCCATGGATTTTGACAAACATGATTGGAAGCAGGATGTTACCGCCGTGATGGAGCTATGTAAAAGCCATGAAATCCCCGCACTCTTAGAGCGCTCGCGTTCCGGCAATGGGGGGCATATCTGGATTTTCTTCAGTCAAAATATCGAGGCGACTACAGCCAGAAAATTTGGAATGACCCTGCTGAGCCTAACCATGAACAACAGATATCAGATCGGCATGGAATCCTATGACCGCCTGTTTCCCAACCAGGATACACTGCCCAAAGGCGGATTCGGCAACCTCATTGCCCTCCCCCTTCAAGGGGGGCCGCGTAAACAAGGAAACAGTGTCTTTGTTGATGAGCACTTTGAGCCCTATGCCGACCAATGGGGTATATTATCCGAACTTGGTAAGATGGGGGAAGACCAGGTGAAGCACTTTATATACACGCACGGGGAGCGTGGACTTTTTAGCAATGACAGAATTATTACGGGATCAGACCACGAAACAGATGGATTATCCTTGTTACAAGAGAATCCGACTCAGATAGAAGAGGTACTAATGGAACCTTTGCCTGCTGAGATACAGATTCTGCAATCGGATCGCCTTTATATCCTCAAGTCTGGACTTCCCTCATGTGCAATTCATGCTCTGATCAAAATAGCTTCCTTCTCCAACCCTGATTTTTATAAAGCCCAAGCGATGCGGCTCTCCACCTATGGTAAACCCCGGGTCATCTCATGCGCCGAGGATCTGGAGAATTACGTAGTACTGCCAAGGGGATGTTTGCCGGACTTGTTATCTTTTTTCGAGCAAAATCAAGTCAAAGTATCGGTTGAGGATCGACGTACGTCAGGAAGCCCGATAGACGCTGAGTTCATCGGCACACTAACTACGCTACAGGACACAGCAGCCAGAGCCATTCTAAGCCGGGACATAGGGGTTCTCTCAGCGGCAACCGCATTCGGCAAAACTGTCGTAGCAGCCAGCATTATCGCTTCAAGAAAGACAAATACCCTTATTCTGGTTCACCGACGGGAGCTTATGGAACAATGGCAGGAGCGTTTGCAAACCTTTCTCGAAGTCCCAAAGCAGGCAATCGGCTTGATCGGCGGTGGCAAAAATAAACGAACCGGCATCATCGACATTGCTGTCATTCAGAGCCTCAACTATAAAGGGAATGTTAAGCCCTTCGTAAGTGAATACGGCCAGGTCATTGTGGATGAGTGCCACCACGTATCAGCTTACAGCTTCGAACAAGTTCTGCGGGAAGTCAAAGCAAAATATGTATTTGGCTTAACTGCTACCCCTAAACGTCAGGACGGACAGGAAGCCATTGTACGGTTCCAGCTTGGACCTGTGTTATTGAAGGTGGATGCCAAAATCCTAAGCAGCTCCAGAGGATTTTCATTAAGGGTGGTCCCCCGTTATACTCACTTTCAGATTAAGTCTGGGGAACAAACATCGGGAATTCAGGACATCTATCAGCAGCTTGTAGACAACGAGGAGCGTAACACGCTTATTTTTGACGATTTGCTAACCTGCCTGGATGAAGGCCGCTCTCCACTGCTGCTGGTTGAACGGACTGCTCATGCTGAATATTTTGCAGAGAGATTACATGCCTTTGCCAAAAACGTAATTGTGCTGAGAGGCGGAATGGGGAAAAAGCAAAGAGAAGCTCTACGCGCCCAAATTGCTTCTATTCCAGACGATCAGGAGCGTGTAGTTATCGCTACGGGTAAGCTAATCGGTGAAGGCTTCGATGATGCCCGACTGGACACCTTGTTCCTGGTCCATCCCATCTCCTGGACCGGCACCTTACAGCAATATGCAGGCCGCCTGCACCGGAGTCATGCGAATAAAGAAGAAGTGAAAATATATGATTACATCGATCTTCAGGTTCCAATGTTAATGGCGATGTTCAAGAAAAGAGTGAAGGGTTATCGGAAGATGGGGTATAGGGGAGCGGAGTTGTAGAAAAGTGCTTCAAAATAGAGTGGGCATGCTTAACTGGTTATTTATATCCCAACAAAGAATGTCAGTTTAAGCTCCTGTCAATAGGAAAAATTAATAACCGAATTACAAAATATCTACAAAAGATCCAACTGGCGCATCCGCTCATAGGATGCGCCTGAGTTTTTTATTTTCTCAAAGCATTGATCCCCTGCTCCGTTAACCCAGTAGCCTTCTATTATCTGTATAAAACAATCCTTATAACGAAAAAAGACACCCCTAAAGGTGTCTTCTACTTGTACTCCATATGGAGCCGAGGGGAGTCGAACCCCTGTCCGAAGATAACGGCACATAAGCTTCTACGAGTGTAGTTACAGTTTTGATGTCACCCTAGAAGCCCCCCGTAACCGGGTCCCCTTCGGGTCAGCCTGATTATCTTCTTCAGCTCACCCCAGGCGGAGATGAGACAGCGTATTCCACTATTTGTTAGCCCCTAGCCCTGTCACATGGACGATGCAGAGTAGAAGCACGCACACAGTTTCTTAGGCTGCGAAAGCGTAGTTGTTTTGTTGTTTGCCGTTTAATAGGCTTTAGCGTTGATGAAGCGGACGCGTCCCCATAATTAAGAACTTTGGGTTACAAAGAATTATACCGTTCAGCAATTGCTCTACAACAAGTAGTATTAAATAATTCAGCATGCTCTTCAATTGAATAGTTCTGGTACTTCTCATACGATACATATTCACCAAAATACCCCAATATTTCACTAAATAATAATTCGTAATCAAAAAAGTAAGAGGTATACATAGCGTTCTTTCTTATTTTAAAAACATCATTTATGACTTTATAAAGATTAAACTGCTTCTCATTAAGTTTGAACCACTCAGTGTTTAGCAATTTCTTCGTCTTAAAATCGTAAGAATTAAGAACATTCTTATTATGGATAGGTGGTTCCTTTAAATCTTCAGATAAGGCCTTTACCATCCTGCCTATGAAATTACTTAATATATCACTTATACGTACTCCCCAACATTCTGTTGACTCACAGCTCGTTACACTCCCATATTTTTTATTCTCGGATGCCGTTTTCAGTATACTTACTTCTTTGTCGATAAACAAATCCATTTGCTTATAAACCAGCAAATTCTCTGTATTATATGAATTAAAGTTGTCAAAAATGTACTCATAGTCAAATAAATATTTTGTGGAAGTATTTAATTCCCCTTTAACTTCATTAAGCATGACAATTAAATTATTATAGGCATCTCTTTCAAGTCTTTTTTTTGTTGAATTATTGCTTAGTTTTATTATTAATTTTAAATTTCTTATAAAAGAATCGACTAGCTTTTTGTTATTAAAAGATCCCTTTTCATCAAAAAGACGAATTAATATATCATTAAACCTATAATTGTTTAATGCTTTTGTCACAGAATATAAAAACTCCTTTTTATTGAACATCCCTCTTGAAAAATTTGCTTCACTAAATATAGTTTCGATTACTTGTGCCGTTTTACTTAAAATATTCATTTGTACATATACTTCTTCCGAGAACATTGAAAAATATTCTTTATAAAAACAAACCGCATCTTTATTAAATGACGCTAATCCATATTTAAAATTCTTTTTTCCTATAGTTATACCTTTTAACTCATGTTCTTGATTTAATCCAAACATTCTTTTTTGTGTTTCTTCGAATAACGAATATTTTTTTTCTAGCTTGTGGCATATGTTGATATCTCCACCAATGAAAACAGCAACATAAGAATCACATGCATCATCTTTATGTATATTTACTTTTCCGTTTTTATACGTAATCTTTCTATCATGAAATGATTCATCAAAGTAGAAATTCATACCCATAATCCAAATAAACCTCCGTTTACTCACCCGATTGAAATCTCTAGCTTTCAGCATCCATAAAATCTTCGTATTAGGCTGACAAGCCAAGTATAGTAATTCATCAGTTACTATATTAGCTTATTAACGCCGCATCCTTTCTCTCATTGATATGAAGTCACTAAACCATCAGATGAAGCGAACACTCTCCACAAATACTTTACTAATCAAAAGCTCTAAAAATAGTCTGCATAATTAATTCCATACCATCCCAATCATGATCAATCTTTATTTCATCCGTAATACTTAATTGATCTAAGAAGGAGAAATATGTTTTTAATATAATTTCTTTATTTAATATCTCCCCTTGATATTTCTTCAAGGCTTTGCTATAACCCTTCCATTGAACAGGCATGTACTTAGTAGGATACTCTTGCCCCGTATTAGTAAGTATGTCGCGGCCTAGATACAGTTCAATACTACCGGCAAGTCCGTTAATATTCATAAAGGCTATTCCATGAGGCCCTATTGTCGGATATTCTTCTACGTACTTTAGATATGGATATGTCAGCACCTTAATATTTGAAGGTACCTTGATCTTATTTAACGTTATGATTGCCTCTTGAGCAGCAGTATCGTTATCAAATAAAGCAATTACTCTCGTTCTTAATCCTGATCCAATGAAAGCTTTTACGTAACCTGCAAGTGAAGATGCACTCCCTTGGGCGTTAGAATGTTCAAAATCCATAAAGGAGTAATAATCAATAACATCGGGATAAAGAACCCCCAAGCTCCTTTTAATTATTGCGATGTCCGATGAACCCTCAGTGATGATAATAGTCTTTTCGTTCGCGGCATAATTGTCCGCAAGACTTCGTAAAGATAGTTCACAAATTTTATCTTCTTCTGAACAGTAACCACCATCGACCAAGTCGCTATAATCTAAATAAAACTCATCCGTATCTTCAAATAGTTCTATTATAGCCCTAAAAATATATCTAATATCTGAACACTCAAAACCATATAATGAATCACCATTTTCTTGTTCATATAGCATATTATAAAGCACAGGCTTATCATTACTTTCAATGTTTTTAATTAGTTCAAAACTATATTGGCCCGATTTTATTATCCATTTCATTTCAGTCATCCAATTATCAAATGTATAACCTTCGATAAGAACCTGTTCCCATTCCCCATCAATTCCAATTTGTTCAATCGAATAATGCTCGTTATTATTAAGCAAAAATTCTTTTTTCGTTGATTCTAAATTAAACCCCATAATGTCTAATCTTAACTTAATTATTTCTACACGATTTGAATATTTAGCTACATTTCGCATCTCATTATCTTCATCCAGATAATTGTATTGTTGCTTATCAGACTCCCTAAATGTTGTCATTAACTTGGCATCAACAAAATTTTACATGAAATTAGCTCAAAATCTGCAACTTTTAATGACGCATAACTACCCATGTAATTTCACTCCAATGACAATAAAAAGACCGTTAACATATAACGGCCTTTTTAGTGAATTATTTATGAAACTAATTGTTTCTTTTTTGAGATGCTCCCAAGAATATCTGAAGCTTCTTTAAATTTATCAAAGATTATATTTTCTTTTCCATTCATTATTAACATCTGTTTTATCAACTGTCCTTGCTCATTGTAAGTAAAAACATCCGTCACTTTTAGAGCATATGCCATAACGGAATGAATCGTTAAGATAGTCAGCTTATCACTAGTCGCAATTGTAAATTCATTATCACTTTCAACAGCTTTCTCAATTAACTCAATAGCACTAGGCCCACTGTACATCAATAATTTCGCTACTTTTTCAATATTATCCATTCGTTTATTCCTCCAAATTTAAAATTTTCACTCGAATGGCATCAATAATTTGCGGCAACAGTATTCTAGCTTGTTCAAAATCATACGATTCCCATTCATCAATTCCACGCTTAACTTTATTCTTTAATGATTGATTAATATACTTCATCGCATAAGCAATGTTAGTATCAGCAGACTTTAAGAACTGACTAGTCGTATTACTTGGTAGTTCTCTTCCCTTTGGATCAGCCTTCGTTTCAGCAAAGAGGGTTTCAACCTGATTAATAACATCTTCTTTATGAATTTTATGCAACTCTTCACGAATCAGTTCTTCACGTAATTTATTTCTCTTTTCAGTGATTTCGCCATCTACCCTGCGTTTTTGCGATGTTTTATACTCGTCTATTTCAACCTCGGTATGTCCTTGTTCCCTCATTATATTTGCAACGTTTTCAATTTTCAATTCTTCTTTCCGAATGTTATCTTGGATTTGCTCTCGATACAAGCTAGCTACACCATCACTCAGAAACTCCCTGGTAGTAGTTACTACATTACCTTCTGTATTTACATCACCAACAGCTCGGTTTTGTTTATAGTCGCGATGGTACTCGAACTCTATCACTTTTTTTCTCTCAGACTTAATTCTCTGACCAGTATAAAATGCCCAAAGTTGATCAAGTCCCAACTCGGTATGATACACAACATGTGCAACATTATCTATTGTATCGTTGCCTACAGGAATTTTCCTTAACGCTCTTCCTATGAATTGAGCATAGGGAGCTAACGTCCTGAATGGTCTGAATATAGCTGCTACACTGATGTTGGGATGATCAAAACCTTCACCCAACATATTGACGTTAACAACTACATCTATCTGTCCCTTCTTATATTCAATAATGACATCTTCAGCAGCCTCTGGATCGTCACTTGAAACAACAGCAGCAGTTAAACCATACTCTGCATACAAATCCCTTACATCTTTTGCATGATCTATATCGCATGCAACCGCAATAATCTGATGATGAGCTTTACCCTGACTTCTCTTTTCAGTTAGTCTTTTAATACTCATCTCTACTATTGTCCTATTACATGCAGGTGAATAAGCAACTGAGCGTGTGACCCATTTCTCATCCATAGCTTCCAACGCTGCTGCTTTATCTACAGGCTGGCCATCGACTAGAAATTCTAGTTTTTCTGTTGTGTAATCTTCAGCTACGATATTTTTGACAAGCTTCTCTTTAATGGCATCAGCGAGCTCATATTCATAGATTAATTCACCATCGATTTCTTTATAATCGCCTCTGATGGGTGTAGCTGTTAACTTAACTACCTTTTTGGCATTAAAATGGTTAAGGGTATTTAGCCAAGAGTCCGCAGCTGAATGATGTGCTTCGTCAATGATAATCATATCAAAATAATTGGGGTCAAGAATGTTTACCAATGCCTTTTTAGACTTCGCATTATATACCTTATGAATATTAGCTATGATGATATCAGCCTTATCCAAGTAACCCATGACTCTTTTCTTATCAGGAGCCGTTTGGAATCCCGCATAACGGTAAACCTGAGGCAATTTGGTATCATCTAAGATGACATTTCTTTTTGTCCAAAAATTCAAAGGTGTTCTTGTATCAAATTCATCTGAGACACCTTCACGAATTACCACCCCAGGGGTGATGATTAAAACCTTACCGTCGCTTATCTCATAGGGAATCAATCCCATAGTACCTGTCTTTCCTGTGCCTGTGGGAAGTACAACAATCTTATGAGTGTCTGGATCTCGTAAAAGGCTTTCTTTCAAACGCCTATGTGCAGCCCTTTGTGGATCACGTAAAGCAATATTCCCTTCAATAAATGCATTTACCGATTTAAAATAAGACTCTTCTTTGCTCAATGCATGATCCCCCAATAATATAATATTAGACATAAGGCCAATAAAATAATGTTTGATTTATACAGCACACATACAACTGGCGAATATTTCCATAAATTCATTCTTATAACAAAACATTCAGCCGACAATTGTATACAGAAGATTCAAAATAATGGATGCTACATACACATAGTCTCATACCATGAATACACTGTCAAAGCATTTGTCGGCTGATAATTTATATGTTTTTATAGCTTGTCACTATCATCTTTTCATATATCACCTGCCCAATACTGATAAGTCTTAACGATAGATAAAGCTCCTCCGTCTCCCTATACACCGTCACATTCGAAACAAACCTCTTCACCCACTCATTCATCAACTGCGGACTCGGCGTTTCCTCATCCAACAAACCAATCATCGTCTTAATGTCCTGCTGAAGCGTCTGTAGGCTCTCCTGCGACACACTAAATGCTTGACTGGCTGATTGTTGATCGGCGTGCTCTCTTCGCTTCTCCGTCAATTCAGAAGACATTTCGGAAATCATGTCCATGTAATATGCTTTGCCACTGCCAGTTCGCAGTTCCTGCTGCATCTGTTCAATCCGTTTCTCCAAGAAATTAATCTCGGCCTCCATGTTTGCTGCTGATACGATCTGGTGACGATTGGCTTCATCATGATACTTTCGAATCTCTTCCTCCAATTGATTGTCAAAGGTAAGCCGAAGTAACGCACTTCGAAGCTTGTTGACGACGATCTGTTCAATACGGTCCTTTCTCCAGCTTACATAGGGGCAGAACTCCTTCCCTTTCCGCATATAACCACCACAGACATAATATTTCTGGCCCCCATACTTCTTTGTCGTTGATGTCGAGTTGCCAACCATTCTTGACCCACACTTATCACATATAAAAATACCTCTGAGCCAAAATGGTGAAGCTGGCTTAATTTGATATGGATTATGAGTCACGCCGCCCCCATTATGCCTCTTCTCGGAACGCTGCTGACAGAGCTTGAATAATTCTTCATTAATAATGGCCGGTTGTGCATTCTCCGTAATGATCCATTCGGAGCGATCCCGCCACTTCTTCCCTTTAGTCTGATAGTCTTGCTTATTCCATATTCTGCGGCCCAGGTACGATTCATTATGGATAATGGCCTGAATAGTGCTGGCCGATCACTTCCCACCTTTTTGCGTTGGAACATTGCTTTCGTTAAGGAGTGAAGCTATTCTCTTGTACCCCATCTCTTCATAGGCATATTGACTAAAAATAAAGCGAACTGTATCAATCTCTTCCCGCGGTCCAAGTACCCATACCGCTTTTGTCTTTTGGTTGCCGAGTGCGATATGTTCAGTACGGTAAGCATATGGAGGCGTACCACCGTTGTTGTAACCTTGCTTGGCGTTCTGAGTCATGCCTTTACGGACTTCTACGGCCAGATTAGCATTGAAGAACTCAGAGATCACTTCCAGCATCCCCTCAAGCAGCATATCTTGCGGAGAATCAGCCTCTGTCTGTTCAACAATGGAGATTACCTTAACCCCACATTGCTTCAGCAAAGCCTTGTACAGCACATGATCGTCCCGGTTACGTGAGAAGCGGTCAAACTTATGCACTAGAATAGCTTCAAAAGAACGATTCGTGCGTTTCGCCATTGCAATCATTCGCTGAAACTCTGGACGATCATCAGTCTTGGCGGACTTACCTTTTTCGATGAATTCATTAACGATAGTCCATCCCTTGGTTTGGCAATATTGCTGCATAGCTTTGAGCTGGGCCGGGATTGATAATTCTTTCTCGGCTTGGCGTTCCGAAGATACACGTGCATATACGACTACTTTCATTACATTCATTCTCCTTTGTGTAGATTATTTGGGCAAAAAAAAGCAGGTACACCGTCAACGCGGCATACCTGCTTAGGGAAAGCTATTTGATTGGGTATTTCTTATTCGAACTTTGTGAGCCTACGAAGCTCCAAAACTGACTGAGCCGCATTCCAGAGCTTATCATCTATGATTGCGGGATGAGCGTCTTTTACGACGATCCATTCAACCTCAGCATTTCTGGTGCCTTCTACAATGCATTTTTTATTCCATATGCGATAACCGCGATATGCCTGGTTGCTAAGAATGGAAAGAACAGTGGAGGGGGTCCACCGTCTCCCGCCAGCACCTATACGATTCAGTTCACGCATAATACGTTTTCCACCCCAACCATCAGCGGCCAGCTCAAAAATAGTTCTGACAATTCCGACCTCTTCATTTGGTCCCAAGCAATACGTGACTTTAACGCCCTCACGCTTCCGGCGATAGCCAAACGGAGCCCGCCCTCCACAATGATATCCCTGTACTGCATTCTCTCTCATCCCTTTGAGCGTCTCATGTCTGAGATTGACGTTATAAAACTCGCTGATGACCTCCAGCATCCCTTCCAATAAAACACCATGTGGTGTATCTGGCTCTGTCGGCTCTGATGCGGAAGTTACGATAACGCCTTGTTTCAGGTATAAATGTAATCCGCTTGTAGTAAAGATAAAAACTGAGGGGCTTTAGAGAGATAACTGTAAGAATTAATGAATCGAGGTACGGATGATGAGGTATGGAAGGCGAAAACACACGCCGAAGGGGGGTGTTCATATCACTGGTTACGTGGCGGCCAAAACCTCCTGTCTCCGCATAGGCTCAGTGAAACTCACTATATCCATTAACAACAAGCCCCAGAAACCGAGTCACAGCAAGCATTTTAACCACCACGTATAGTCCAAAACAACCGCCGAAATGAAAAAAGACACCCATTAAGGTGTCTTTCACTGATACTCCATATGGAGCCGAGGGGAGTCGAACCCCTGTCCGAAGATAACGGCACATAAGCTTCTACGAGTGTAGTTACAGTTTTGATGTCACCCGAGTATCGCCCCGTAACCGGCTATACGTTGGGTCAGCCTGATTGTCTTCTTCAGCTCACCGCAGGCGGAGATGAGACAGCGTATCCCACTACTTGTTAGCCCCTATCCCTGTCACATGGGCGATGCAGGGTAGAAGCACGCGCACAGTTTCTTAGGCTGCGAAAGCGTAGTTGTTTTGTTGTTTGCCGTTTAATAGGCTTTAGCGTTGATGAAGCGGACGCGTCCCCACTACTCGCTACTCATGCTCGAACTATCCCCGTCGAATCCAAGAACGGCCCCTCATTAGAAAGGGCGCTTCGGATTAACGGATCAATGACAAGCATAAATGCTGATCCGGTTCACAGCTATCTTGATCAAGATGGCTGTTCAGAAGCAATAAGTTTTACTTACACAGTATAGCACATTTATCAACACTTTAACACGTGGGTTAAAGGAATTGAAGGTCGAATCTGGAACAATTGGGCGCAGGGTGGTTACCAGTCTACCGGGCGATCTTCTGTTTGTCGCGCAGCACACGCTGGATATCACGCTGAGCATCACGCTTCGCGGCGGAATCCCGCTTGTCGTATTCCTTCTTACCTTTACCTAGGCCGATCAGCAGCTTGGCATAGCCATTGCGCACATAAATCTTCAGCGGCACAATCGTGAAGCCATCCCGCTTCGAGGAACCGAGCAGCTTGTGAATCTGTTCCTTATGCATGAGCAGCTTACGTGTACGCGTTGGATCGGTAGGATTGGCGCGGTTCCCTTGTTCGAAAGGGCTGATATGCATATTGTGGATATGAATCTCACCGTTCCGGATAGTTGCAAAAGCGTCCCCAATGTTAGCGCGGCCGTTACGCAGCGATTTGATCTCAGTACCCGTCAGAACCAAACCCGCTTCATACGTATCCTCAATAAAATAATCATGGGAAGCTTTTTTGTTCTGGGCAAGCACTTTCCCGTCTGCTTTTTTACCCATGAAAGTCACTCCTTGAATCGAATTCCCGGCCTCTTATGAACGGACACCAGGTCTATATTGTATCAAAAGCCAAGCAGGCTGCGCAAGGAAGGATCACCCTATCCCGCAGCAATCATTTTGACATATGGGTGTCAGGAAGTGCTACGTTTCAGTTGAATAGAAGCAATTATATTCTAAAAAAGCACTGTCCCCCTAAAGGAACAGTGCCCTCTATTATTCCAGGTTAAGCCTGAGGTTTCTTCTTGCGCTTCCTGCGGCCCGCGCCCTCCGGATTGCCGCTCTTATCGCCAGCGCCTGCCGGTGCCGGATTAGTGGTCTCCACGTTGCCTGGAGTCACAGAGGTGCCGATGAAGACGCCGCCTTTCTTCTTCTTGCGGCGGCTCTTGCCCTCCGGCGCTGCGCCGTTGCCTTCACTGCCGAAGCTGCCGCCGAGGTCCTCGCGGCTGCGGAACCGTGTGCTCGCGTCTACGCCGCGCAGCTCACCGCCCGCCTGCTCGGCTCCGCCCCCGCTTGGCGCGCCGTAGCCGCCCTTGCCGGAGCCGAAGCCGAAGGCAATGCCGCGTCCCGCGGCACTGCCTCCGCCGTCTCCGCCGCGGCCTCTGCCGCGCTCACGCTCGCGCGGAGCACCCGAACCGCCGGCTTCGCCCCGGCGGTCCGCCTTCGCAGCGCCGCCCGCTGTGGAGGCGGCGGCAAGTGCACGCCGCGCTGCCGCTTCCGGCCCGCGCCCGCGCTTACGGCCGCCGCCTGCTGCGCCGCCGTCTTCAGCCGGCGCTGCGCCTGCCGGCAGCTCTTCACCGGCGCCCGCTCCGCCGCTCTTGCCTGCGCCGCCAAAGACGCTGCCTCTGGCCGCTGCATGGCCAGCCTTGCCTTTACCTGCGGCACTGAAGCCACCCGCACCGGCTGCAGCCCCGCCGTTTTTGCCCTTCCCAGCGCCGCCTTTACCCGCACCAATTGCTGCGCTGCCAGGCTTACCCTTACCTCCACGGCCCTTGCCACCGCCGCCAGCCTTACCCGCAAACGGCTTGCTGAAGCCTCCGGCTGCCGGACGGCCGCCTTTGCCGCCGCGTCCACCGTAGTTCCGGTGATCGCCTGCCGCGCGCGGCTTCATATCGACCAGTTCGAAGTCGATCGTATGATCGTCCATATTGACCTTGGCCACCCGGATCTTCACTTCGTCCCCGATACGGAACACCTTAGAGGTACGCTCACCGATGAGGGCCATATGGGCTTCATCGAAATGGTAATAGTCATCGCTCAACGCGCTGAGGCGGATCAGGCCTTCAACGGTGTTGTCCAGCTCGATGAACATCCCGAAGCTGGTCACGCTGCTGATCATCGCGTCGAATTCTTCGCCTACCTTATCCTGCATGAACTCCGCTTTCTTCAGCTGCTCAACGTCACGCTCAGCCTCTACCGCTACACGCTCGCGCTCTGACGACTGCTGGGCAATATCCGGCATCCGGGAAGCAAGATACTCATGGCGCTTCTCTGTCAGAGCTCCGCCATTCTCAAGCACCTCGCGCATTACGCGGTGGATGGCAAGGTCGGGATAACGGCGGATCGGCGAGGTGAAGTGGGAGTAGAACTCTGCCGCCAGACCGAAGTGGCCTGTGCTCTCGGCATCGTATTTCGCCTGCTTCATGGAGCGCAGCATCATCGTGCTGATCACCGTCTGCTCCTTGGTGCCTTGAATCTGCTCCAGCAGATCCTGCAGTGCACGCGGATGAACGGAATTTCCCCGTCCTTTGACGTGGTAGCCGAAGTTACCTGCGAAGGCCATGAAATTCTGCAGCTTCTCCGGGTCCGGGTCTTCATGAATCCGGTATAGGAAAGGAACCTTCAGCCAGTGGAAGTGCTCCGCTACTGTCTCATTAGCCGCGAGCATGAATTCCTCGATAATCTGCTCCGCCACTGAACGCTCACGCTTCACAATATCGATAGCTTTACCGGACTCATCTACGATGATCTTGCTCTCTTCAAAATCGAAGTCAACCGCTCCGCGCCGCATCCGGGCATCGCGCAGCTTCATCGCGATTTCCTTCATCAGGCGGAAATCAGCGATTAGAGGGGCGTAGCGCTCCAACAGTTCAGGATCTTCATCCTCAACAATTTTACGCACATCGGAGTAAGTCATTCTCTCCTTGGTACGGATTACACTCGTGAACACATCATGCTTCACAACCTTCATGTGCTCGTCAAATTCCATCTCACAGGACATCGTCAAGCGGTCTACCTGAGGATTCAAGCTGCAAATCCCATTCGACAGCCGGTGCGGCAGCATGGGGATGACCCGGTCAACCAGATACACGCTGCAGCCGCGGTCATAAGCTTCTTTATCCAGCTCGGAGCCTTCACGCACATAATAGCCTACGTCAGCAATATGAACGCCCAGCTTGTAATGGCCATTCTCCAGACGTTCAACGTTCACGGCATCATCCAGGTCCTTGGCATCCGCGCCGTCAATGGTCACAATATTCAGTCCTCGCAGATCGCGGCGGCCCTGCTGAATAATCTCTTCATCGGTAATAGAATCTGGCGCCTGCTCCGCTTCCGTCATCACCTCAGCCGGGAAAGCCTCCGGCAGCTGATGCTTGCGGATAACCGACAGAATATCCACGCCCGGGTCATCCTTATGACCGAGGATCTCGATGATTTCTCCTTCAGCCGCAGCACGGCCCTCCGGATAGTTCACAATGCGGACAACGACCTTTTCCCCATCAACCGCTCCCTTGAAGGACTGCTTGGGAATGAAGATATCCCGGTTAATCCGCTTATCATCAGGCAGCACGAAGCCATACGTCTCCAGGCTCTGGAATACGCCAACCGTCTGCGACACGCCTCTGATCAGAATCCGCTCGACTTCGCCTTCCATACGCCCGCCGGACGGGCTCTTCGAGGTAATCCGGATCAGTACGATGTCACCATTCATGGCGCCCTTCAGATCATTGGCATGGATGTACACATCCGGATGATCACGGTCATCGGGTATCAGAAAAGCAAAACCCTTCGCATGGGCCTGCAGCCGTCCGCGCAGCAGGTCCATCCGTTCCGGCACGCCGTAACGGCTATTCCGGGTTAGAATGATCCGGCCGTCCTTCTCCAGATCAATCAGCAAGGTTTCGAAGGCTTTGAACGTTTCGCTATCCTCTATTGCGAAATGGCTCACCAGTTCTTCATAAGTTAGTGGTTTATAAGCGGTCTCCCGCATGAAATCAAGTAGAATTTCTTGTGTTATCATCTTCGTCACCTCGGCCCTCCGCAGCATTCACATGCCGCTGGCATATATGTATGTCTTGTCCTAATGCATCTTTAATAAATCCAAGTAAATTTTACCTTTATATACTTCATACCCTAGTATACACGAAATCAATCCCGGGCATCCCTGTTATGATGTTCCCAGTGTTAAAACTGCATACAAAAAAGCCCCCGCCTATTCCATTCAGAACAGAGCGAAGGCTTACTGTAGGCAAACTAATCAATAACAATGGCCACAACGATTGACATGATGAAGAATCCTGCAGCCAATCCAACTGTTACACGCTGCAACACAAGCTCCATACCGCGTGCCTTTGTTTTACCGAAGAGATGCTCAGCACCGCCGGAGATGGCACCGGAAAGACCCGCGCTTTTCCCTTTTTGCAGAAGAACGACCGCAATCAGACCTACGGCAAAAATCAGAAGCACCACTTTCAAAAAGATATCCATTCACTTCCACCTCCTACGTCCAAGCATCACTATCTATGCTAAATTAGACCTCACGATTTCATAAACAGTATTTTTATTGTATCATAGCCATAGATTGAATACAACCATACAAACCTCATTCTACTAATCTGCCTATTAAATTCCTCAGGTTTGTCGCCTATAGGAGACAAGTACAAGCAGCAGCAGGCAACCTCGCTCGATTACAGAACGCGGCCAAAAGAAAAAGCCTGCCGAAGTCCGGCAGGCCTTTTAAATATAGGGTCAAAAGAAATTATCTTTTGAGGTTGTAGAAGGATTTCAGGCCGTTGTATTGAGCCAATTCGCCCAGTTCATCTTCGATGCGAAGCAACTGGTTGTATTTAGCAACGCGGTCTGTACGGGAAGGAGCACCCGTTTTGATCTGGCCAGCGTTAGTCGCTACAGCGATGTCAGCGATTGTGCTGTCTTCGGATTCACCGGAACGGTGGGAGATAACTGCTGTGTAACCAGCGCGTTTAGCCATTTCGATAGCATCGAAGGTTTCAGTCAGTGTACCAATCTGGTTAACCTTAACCAGGATGGAGTTACCGATACCTTTTTCGATACCTGTTGCCAGACGCTCAGTGTTAGTTACGAACAAGTCGTCACCAACCAATTGGACTTTGTCGCCCAATTTTTCAGTAAGCAATTTCCAGCCATCCCAGTCATCTTCAGACATACCGTCTTCGATGGTGATGATTGGATATTTCTCAACCCAAGAAGCAAGAAGGTCAACATACTCAGCGGAAGTGTAGGATTTGCCTTCACCAGCAAGTGTGTATTTACCGTCTTTGTAGAACTCAGTGGAAGCAACGTCCATACCGAGGAATACGTCAACGCCTGGTTTGTAACCGGCTTTTTCGATAGCTTCGATGATTGTAGTGATTGCTTCTTCATTCGAACCAAGGTTTGGTGCGAAACCGCCTTCGTCACCTACAGCTGTGTTCAGGCCTTTGGATTGCAGTACGGATTTCAGGTTGTGGAAGATTTCTGCACCTGTACGCAGAGCTTCTTTGAAGCTTGGAGCGCCTACAGGAAGAACCATGAACTCTTGAACGTCGATGTTGTTGTCGGCATGCTCACCACCGTTGATGATGTTCATCATTGGTACTGGAAGAGTTTTAGCGTTGAATCCGCCCAGGTATACGTACAAAGGAATATCCAGAGCTGCTGCAGCTGCACGAGCTACGGCCATGGAAACTGCCAGGATTGCGTTAGCGCCCAGCTTGCCTTTGTTAGGAGTTCCGTCCAAAGTGATCATCAATTTGTCGATGCCCACTTGGTCAAGAGCGTCCATACCGATTACTTCTGGAGCGATAATTTCATTTACGTTCTCAACAGCTTTCAGAACGCCTTTACCCATGTAACGGGATTTGTCGCCGTCACGAAGCTCTACAGCTTCATGAGCACCAGTGGAAGCGCCGGAAGGAACGATAGCGCGGCCTTTTGCACCGGATTCAAGATAAACGTCAACCTCTACAGTAGGGTTACCGCGGGAGTCAAGGACTTCGCGAGCATACACATCAGAAATAATAGTCATGTAAGTTTAATCTCCTTTTAACTTTGGTTTTAGTGTAACAATGTAACTTAGGGTATTACCTATTTGCGGCTGGCAATCATGGATTGTCCGGTCATTTCCGCAGGCTGCGGAAGTCCCATCAGATCTAAGATTGTCGGCGCCACGTCTGCAAGAATACCGGATTCACGCAGTACTACATCTTCAGTTGTAACAATGAAAGGAACAGGGTTGGTGGTATGGGCTGTGAACGGACGGCCGTTCTCATCGAATACCATATCCGCATTGCCGTGATCGGCAATGATGATTGCAACGCCGCCTTTGGCAACTACTGCATCCACAACTTTACCTACGCATTCGTCCGTTACTTCAACTGCCTTGATGGTAGGCTCCAGCATGCCGGAGTGTCCAACCATATCAGGGTTAGCAAAGTTCAGGATAATGGCATCTTGTCTGTCTGCTTCGATCTCCGCTACGCAGGCCGCCGCCACTTCGTATGCGCTCATCTCAGGCTGCAGATCATAGGTTGCCACTTTCGGTGAGTTGATCAGGATACGGGTTTCGCCAGGAAGCTCCTCATCGCGTCCGCCGCTGAAGAAGAAAGTAACATGCGGATACTTCTCAGTTTCCGCGATACGCAACTGCTTCTTGTTCTGCTGAACCAGCACTTCACCGAGCGTGTTGTCCAGGTTCTTCGGAGAGTAAGCCACGAAGCCTTGAACAGTCTCGCTGAAGGTAGTCAAACATACGAAGTGCAGACCTTCCGGGAATTTAGGACCACGGTCGAAACCGCGGAAGTCAGAGTTTGTGAATACTTGCGACAGCTGAATGGCACGGTCAGGACGGAAGTTAAGGAAAATGACAGAATCGCCGCTTTCCACTGTCGCAACCGGGTTGCCCAGGCTATCTACAATCACACTTGGCTCTACAAATTCATCATACACAGAATTCTGGTAAGATCCAGTGATCGCCTGAAGTGCATCGGTATATTTAGGGCCTTCGCCATATACCATTGCACGATAAGCTTTCTCTACACGTTCCCAGCGTTTGTCACGGTCCATGGCATAATAACGTCCGGATACCGTAGCAATCGTGCCTACGCCAACTTCTTCGATCTTGGCTACCAGGTCCTGAATGAACTTCTGTCCACTGTCGGGTGGTACGTCGCGGCCATCCATGAAGGCATGAATATAAACTTCATGCAAGTCTTCTTTTTTGGCCAGATCGAGCATGGCGAACAAGTGGTTGATGTGACTGTGCACGCCACCATCGGATACAAGTGCATAGAGGTGAAGCTTTTTGCCGGTTGTTTTGGCGCTTCTCACCGCAGCAACCAGCGTTTCGTTCTCAAAGAATTCCCCGTCACGGATAGACTTATCGATGCGGGTCAGATCCTGGTATACGATCCGGCCTGCGCCGATGTTAAGGTGCCCTACTTCAGAGTTACCCATTTGTCCTTCCGGCAGACCTACAGCTTCGCCGCAAGCGGTAAGCGTAGTATTCGGATATTGTTTCAGGTAACGATCGTAGTTCGGTTTGTTGGCTTGGGCAACCGCATTGCCTTCATCCGTGTTACGCAAACCGAAACCGTCCATGATGATTAGAGCTACAGGTCTTGGTGCTGACATTCTTACTTCGCCCCCTCAACGAGTGAAACGAAGGAAGCAGGCTGCAGGCTGGCACCGCCGACTAGAGCGCCGTCGATGTCGCTTTGACTCATGTACTCCGTTACATTCTCAGGCTTCACGCTGCCGCCGTATTGGATACGGACAGCTTCAGCAGTTGCTTCATCATACAAGCCTTTTACAAGGGTACGGATGTAAGCAATAACTTCGTTAGCATCCTGGGAAGTAGAGGATTTACCTGTGCCGATAGCCCAGATAGGCTCATAGGCGATAACTACGCTTGCTGCCTGTTCAGCGCTAAGGCCGGCAAATGCCGCTTCAGTCTGAACTTTGCACACGTCCTTTGTCTGGTCAGCTTCGCGCTCTTCGAGCTTTTCGCCTACGCAGACAATTGGAGTAATGCCGTGGCGGAATGCCGCATGCATTTTTTTGTTAACGATTTCGTCCGTTTCACCGAAGTATGCACGGCGTTCGGAGTGGCCGATAATAACATACTCCACACCAAGATCCTTCAGCATTACACCGCTGATTTCACCTGTGTAGGCGCCGTTATCTTCGAAGTGCAGGTTCTGTGCACCAATTTTGATGCTGGTGCCTTGTACAGCTGCAACAAGTGCAGGCAGGTTAGTGAATGGTGCGCAGATTACAGTCTCTACGCCTTCCACTTCCGCCTGGCCTTTGATTTCAGCGATGAAGCCTTCGGCTTCCGGAACGGTTTTGAACATTTTCCAGTTACCGGCAATGATAGGTGTTCTACTCATAGTAATGGATTGCCTCCTTCTACCTTCTACGTCTTACTTGTCGTTCAGTGCTTCTACACCCGGAAGTGCCTTACCTTCCATGAACTCGAGTGATGCGCCGCCGCCAGTGGAGATATGATCCATTTGGTCTGCGAGGTGGAATTTCTCAGCAGCTGCTGCGGAATCACCGCCACCGATAACAGTGTAACCTTCGGTAGTTGCGCAAGCCTGGGCTACGGCAATTGTACCTTCAGCAAAGATATCAATTTCGAATACGCCCATAGGTCCGTTCCAAACAACCAGCTTGGAGTTTTTGATGATATCGGCGTAAATTTCACGGGTTTTAGGACCGATGTCCAGACCTTCCCAGCCAGCAGGAATATCAGTTACATCTACAATTTTGGTATTGGCATCTGCACCGAACTTGTCAGCGACTACAACGTCAACCGGAAGCACGAAGTTTTTGCCCAGCTTTTTGGCTTTCTCGATGAATCCAAGAGCCGCATCGATTTTGTCGTTGTCCACCAAAGAATTTCCGATTTCGTAACCTTGAGCTTTGGTGAAGGTGTAAGAAAGGCCGCCGCCAATCAATACATTGTCAGCCAGAGTCAGCAGGTTGTCGATCACGTCAATTTTGTCTTTAACTTTAGATCCGCCGATGATCGCAGTGAAAGGACGTTCAGGATTGGATAGAGCCTTACCCAGAACGGACAATTCCTTCTCCATCAGAAGGCCGGATACTGCAGGCAGGAAATGAGCGATACCTTCTGTCGAAGCATGGGCACGGTGAGCCGCACCGAATGCGTCATTGACGAACAGGTCAGCCAGTTCAGCGAACTGCTTAGCCAGTTCAGGATCGTTCTTTTCTTCACCTTTATAGAAACGGACATTCTCAAGCACAAGCACGTCGCCTTCGTTCAGTTCAGCGATTTGTGCTTTTACCGCTTCGCCAATTGCTTCATCAGCTTTGGCTACCGGCTTGCCGAGCAATTCGGACAGGCGTACAGCTGCGGAAGTCAACCGCATGGAATCGACGAATTCACCTTTGGGACGGCCCATGTGGCTGGCCAGAATGACCTTTGCACCGTTCTCAATCAGGTATTTAATTGTTGGAAGGGTTTCGCGGATACGGGTATCATCAGTGATCTTACCGTCTTCCACTGGCACGTTGAAATCTACACGCACGAATACGCGTTTGCCTTTTACTTCTACATCACGGACACTTTTTTTGTTCATGATTAACATTTCCTCCACACCCAAAATTGGTTCGTTCACGAATCCATTTAGAAAGAGCGGAAACAGACTTTCATTGTTTCCGCTCTATTGTACTGCTTATATAAAATCGGTCTTATTGAGCAAGTTTAGCGAACTTCTCCAAAGTACGAACGAGTTGTGCAGTGTAGGACATTTCATTGTCATACCAAGCAACAGTTTTAACCAGTTGTTTGTCGCCAACAGTCAGGACTTTAGTTTGTGTAGCATCGAACAGGGAACCGAAAGTCATACCCTTGATGTCGGAAGATACGATTTCATCTTCAGTGTAGCCGTAAGTTTCTGGATCGGAAGCTTCTTTCATGGCTGCGTTGATTTCTTCAACAGTTACGCTCTTATCCAGAACAGTAACCAGCTCAGTCAGGGAACCAGTAGCTACAGGCACACGTTGTGCTGCGCCGTCAAGTTTACCTTTAAGTTCCGGAATTACCAGGCCGATTGCTTTAGCAGCACCGGTAGTGTTAGGGATGATGTTCTCAGCAGCAGCGCGGGCACGTCTGAAGTCGCCTTTAGCGTGTGGAGCATCAAGAGTGTTCTGGTCGCCAGTGTAAGCGTGGATAGTAGTCATCAGGCCTTCAATGATACCGAACTTGTCGTTCAGGACTTTGGCCATTGGAGCCAGACAGTTAGTTGTGCAAGATGCGCCGGAGATAACTGTTTCAGTGCCATCAAGGATGTCATCGTTTACGTTGTAAACAACAGTTTTCATGTCGCCTGTAGCTGGAGCGGAAATAACTACTTTCTTAGCTCCGCCTTTAAGGTGCTTCTCAGCGGCTTCTTTAGTTGTGAAGAAACCTGTGCATTCCAGAACGATATCAACGCCAAGCTCTCCCCAAGGAAGTTCTTCAGGGTTGCGGTTTGCCAGAACCTTAACATCTTTACCGTTAACTTTGAAGAAGCCGTCATGCACTTCAACATCGCCTTGGAATTTACCTTGAGTTGTATCATATTTAAGCAAATGAGCAAGCATCTTAGCGTCAGTCAAGTCGTTGATTGCTACCACTTCGATACCTTCTACATTTTGAATACGGCGGAATGCAAGGCGTCCAATACGTCCAAAACCGTTAATACCAACTTTTACACTCATTGAATAGTTCCTCCTAGATTTCGTTTTATTTATTCAAGACAGGCCGTGAGGCTCGTCAAGACAACAATGTTAAGTATAATGCATAATCAGTCCGCGCGCGCCCCATAAAATGGGATCTATAGAACTTGCTGCAACTGTTTGTCGATTTCTCTGCCGATTTCGACAGCAGCCGCCTCGTCTGTTACGAGAATATCCTCTTGCCCGAACCGCAGCATCGCATGAATGGCCTTCGCCTTGCGTTTGCCTCCGGCAATACCGATGACGATTTCTGTACGGATAATGTCTTCCAGACGCAGCCCCATGGTTAACATGGTATGCACCACTTCGCCATTCTCGTTGAAATAATAACCGAACGATTCGGCTACTGCACCCTCGCCCTGAATCTCTGAGATTGTACCGGAGTCCAGCTTACGGCGGTGGGTCATTTCAATGGCATCACCAATTCCATGCACAATAATACGCGATCTGCGGATAATCTGTACAATCTCTCCAATATTGGAGTCCAGCGCAAGCGACTGATAGGCATCGCCGCTGAGCAGATCAGGCACATGGAGCAGACGGTAATTGGCACCAATCCGTTTGGCCATAGTCGAAGCAATGGTGTTGGCCTGAATTTCCATACTCTCTCCCAGTCCCCCGCGCGCCGGAACGACCCAGGCGTTCTTATAGGAAAGGGATAGCGGCGGGGTCAACTGATCGGCCATTTCGGCCAGGGTCGATCCGCCTGTGACGGCAATCGTGTCATCACTGCGCAGTACACTGAGCAGTGCCTTCGAACCTGCACGCCCCAGTTCACGCTTGGTGAACAGCGAGGTCTCGCAGTCGCCAGGTACAACAATTACTTTACTGAGACCGTACGTTGTACGAATTTTCTCTTCCAGATCATCCAGGCCGAAGAGGCTCTTGGCGATCGGCTCCAGCAGGTCAAGCAGTCTGCGCCCGGCATCGCTAATGCGCATGCCGACGCTCTCGATCTCAATGAGCCCTTGCGATTTCAGAAGATCCGTCTCGGCGCGCAGCACCCGCTCGGTCATATCAAGCGAGGCGGCAAGCGTTCTGCGCCCAATAATATCGGACAGCATGATCTGATGTAGAATCGTATACCGTCTCTTAAGGGTTTCCATGAGATCAGGCAGAAGCTGCTTTTGGATTTCCAATAAATTACGCATGCTTTCACTCCTGCAACTTCGTCTTTCTCTTTTCCCTCGTTCATGGTCTCAAAATGTCCCGGGTTAACTTTTTAAGTCCCACCCATATTCTACCCAAAACTGACGCAGAGTGCAAGTGTTCCGAGACTATAATTCTCAGACCGGTTTCATCTTATACATCTTCCGGTCTGTGAGAAGTGACCACGCCCTTAAGCGCATGCCTGAAAACCTCCATTCACCTGACTATCAGGTGGGAAGCTCTCATCTGCCCGGGAGCCGGAAAAACTATTTTTTGCACGACTGGTTTTACACGTTGCTTTTATACGATATGTGTATTATAATAATTTCTGTTGCGCCCGTGGTCCAATGGATATGACGTAGGCCTCCGAAGCCTGAGATCCAAGTTCGATTCTTGGCGGGCGCGCCATCATTTACAATTTAACCAAATAAATATATTCGACCCGCAGAATGGAAATTTCCTTTTTGCGGGTCTTTTTCATGCTACATAGATTAGACGCATAGTTTAATGCAGGAATGGCCCCCGACTTCATCTTGTTTATTTCCAAATTACCACAAACGCAGGAAATTTAAGTCCATGCTCCTAGCCGTCCAGCAGGGAGGTTGAGCAAACTCGGCCGGTCCCAAAATCTTTTTTCACTGCAGGTTTGACTTTCTTTGACTTTTTGTTTGAATTTGTTTATCATGTGGTTAATACGGTAACAGTAAAAATGAACACATTCGAAGCACCAATTTCAAGGAGGTTTTCCACGTGAGTTATATTCCTATGGTAGTAGAACAGAGCAACCGCGGTGAGCGCGCTTATGACATCTATTCCCGCCTGCTGAAGGACCGCATCATTTTCCTTGGAACGGAGGTTAATGACGTGGTGGCCAATTCCATCATCGCACAAATGCTGTTCCTGGCTGCCGAGGATCCGGATAAGGATATTCACCTGTATGTGAACAGCCCTGGCGGTTCCATTACAGCGGGTATGGCTATATTTGATACAATGCAGTACATTAAACCGGATGTGTCCACCATCTGTGTAGGGATGGCCGCTTCCATGGGAGCCTTCCTGCTTAACGCCGGCGCCAAGGGCAAGCGCTTTGCCTTGCCGAACAGCGAAATTATGATTCACCAGCCGCTCGGCGGTGCACAGGGTCAGGCTTCGGATATCGAAATCCGCGCCCGCCGCATCATCAAGCTGCGTGAGAAGCTGAACCGCATTCTGTCCGAACGTACCGGTCAGCCGATCGAGAAGATCGAGAAGGATACAGACCGCGACTACTTCATGAGTGCTGCCGATGCAGCTGAATATGGCATTGTCGATAAAGTCATTGAGAAGACATTGCCGACAGGCGTTTAAATTCTATACTTTACCACCAAATAAAGAGGCTGCCACGGACCTACAGGTCTGCGGCAGCCTCTTTATTTGGCGTATATGCTGATGATTCACCTCAAACTTCCATATCCCAGGGCATCCAGCTTACCGGCGATTACCCGGTAGCCCCTGCCGTTCGGATGGATATGATCCAGGAACAGCAGCCCCCGCTCATTGCCGGCAAATTCATGATAAATGGAAGCAAATCCTACGGCATAACTGCTGTAGCCTGCCGCATAGCGGTTGAACTGCCTTACCCATTCTGTAGCCTCATCCACCTGCGGATACGGATTATAGAGACCTACAATCCGGATAATATAGGGACTGCGCGTACCCGTCTTCAGCTGTGACAGAGTACTCATAATATCGCTGAAATTCCGTTTGCAGTCCCGGAGCGCTTTTTGCAGATATCCATTCAGCTCACCCGGCCTTCCCGCTGCGGCTTTGGCGGCCTTAATCAGATCATTGCCGCCGATAGAGACGGTGATGATCTCCGCATCCTTAACCGCAGAACGAAAACCGCCATCTGTCTTAAGGCGCTGCTCCAGCCCCGCTGTTGTCAGACCGTTCACTCCCAGATTCGCTGAAGCAACCGGAGTCTGCAGCCGCCCTTCCGCCATCCGGCGGTAGACGGGAACAAATCCGTTCCCGGGCAGCGCCCCGAATCCGGTCGTTAATGAATCTCCAATGGCCGTATACTGATAGACCATATCCTTCCCTCCCCGCTATAAGCTGCCTGCTTTCTTTAGCTTATGACTGCCCGGGGGATGTGGTAACGGCAAGGCGGCCTTAATAGGCACGCAAATGAAATCATGCCCTTACGTCTCCCGGAGGAAACACAAGGGCATGATAGATGGAACTGCCGGAACTGTGAGCCTAATAGGTTATTTCAATGCTGTGAACGGACTGCTTCCGTCCGGCAGCAGCTCCTTGAAGCTGAAGATTACCTCCGGGAAGCCTGTAGCGTATGCAGTATACTCATATTGCTGGAAGAAGAGCACGACCTTGCCCTCTTTCAGATAGAAGTATTTCTCTGTATTCAGGCCTGTGAATCCTCCCAGATAACCTCCGTTTGCCTTGATTTCAGTAGATACCTTGGCATTCAGCTGTTTCTTGTAGTTAGGATTAGCCTTGAACAAATCCCCCAGCAGCAGGCGTTTGCCGTCCTTAAGTGAGAAGGTAAAGGCATTGCGGATAGTCGATCCATGTGCACCGCCGGTGTACCCGTATTGATTCGTGATCAGACTGAGCACGCCGTCCTGATTATAAGTGACCACATAACCGCCTTCGAATTCATACGGACGGTCGTCCTCGGATTTAAGGGAGATTTGATCTTCGGCGTAAGCCGCGTATTTCTGAATCGTCTGTTTGATTGTATCATTGATTGCCTTCTCAGCCTCGCTACTTGCAAGACCGCTGACCTGTGGATAATCCAGCTTGATTGGTGCATCTTTATGGTCCTTAACATAGCTCTCAGTCTTTATAGTTACCGCATTTTGCGTTCTCTTCATCACATTGAGCCGTCCCGTAGCGGCACTCCAGTCACCCTTGTAGCCTAAGTAATCGCTGAGCAGGTCAAACGAAACATAGAAGCGGTTATCCATATTCTTCACTTCATATTCGCCGATAAAATAATTGTTCACTTTAATCGTAGTATAGTATTCAGTAACCGTCAGTTTAGTTTTTGTAGTACCTGTACCGATGGTATACGTCTTCTCTGCTTTATCATAAGATAGCGGCATCCCCAGCGCATCGCGCATAAACGTTACCGGAATCCATACCTTTCCGTCCTGGAAAAGCCCCTTCTGCGCTGCAATCTTGCCGTTTACCTTCAGTACTACCGGGGAGGATGCAGCCTTCACCTGAGCAGCTGCTGGAGCTGCCTGAGTTATACCTGCTGGTATTGCGGCTCCACCGAGCAGCATTCCCGCTGCAATCATTCCTGCGCCCCATTTGCGGGCGTATTTCTTCAAAGTATCATTCATTTTCATTGTTGTTCTTCCCCTTCCGCTGGTACGATGATAGTTACGTGATGTGTTCCCTCAGCTTCACTCTTCCTATTATAGTGATAAGAAGATCGGCGGATGTTACAATGCGCTTTACAGTTTCTTAAGGATTTAAGAGTCATTCTATCAACCTTATTACATTTATTTAAACAATTTGAGAGATTTCAACGAAACTTTCTCCTAAAAAAGGCGCCCGCCCTGCCATAAACAGCAGAGCAAGCGCCTCTTCGCGGTCACTTTATTTCAATTCATAGGTTACGCTCAGCTGAGTGGTTACTTTAACTTCTCCGGGTTCAACGGAACTTCCGGCAGCTGAATCTGCTGAAGTATTAGCCATTTTAGCAGATTCCATATAGATAACCGGGTTATTCCCGTCATCGCTCTGAATGACCGTCACCACCTGGCCGAGTCCGCGTTTCGCCGCTTTAGCAATCGCTGCCGCTTTTACATCTGCATTCAGCATTGCTTTTTCGATAACCTGTGCTTCAAAGGCTGATGGATCTTCGATCGCAAAGCTTGCATTACCGATATTATTCGCGCCTGCCGTAGATGCGGCATCCAGTAATTGTCCGACCTTAGTCAGATCACGGTAGGAAATCTTCAGGGTATGCTGGGCATTATAGCCTTTAACCTGCTGGCCTTCCTTCTCGTTATAGACGTAATTAGGCTGTACATAGAACTGGGTGCTCTGAATATCCTTGTCCGCAATTCCCCAGGTTGTTTTGAATAATGCAGTCAGCTTCGCAATCTTGGCTGCGGTACCCTTCTGCGCCTCTTGCGCAGTATCGGCCGTGGTAGTTACCCCGATGGAGAGATAAACGATATCCGGTTTGATTGCAAGTTCGCCTTTACCGACTACGTTCACAATATTCTTCTGCACCTCGTCGGCAGCGTAAGCCTTTTCAGGACCTTTTAGCACTCCGCTCAGCCCCATTCCTCCTATAATCAAGCTTCCTGCCAGCAGCACTGCTCCGATTGATTTGCCAAATTTAATCATGCTTGCCATCCCCTTTCGTTTCTTTAAGTGTTGGTACCCTCTAGACGGACCTGCTTGGCAAAAGTTGCATATCCTATGTACGTTATTTAAATAATTTATTTGGTCTCTATCCAGAAACGCCGGATGACATTTCCGTCCTCCTCGATATATTCGCTATCCTCTATTCCGCCATTCTTGCGGATTGTCCGTTCCGATGCTGTATTGACGGCGTCGCAGACCACGAGCGCCTTCTCTATGCCCAGTTCACCAGCTTTCAGGAGAGCCTGCTTCAGAAGTTCACTGGCATATCCCTGTCTGCGCTCCGAAGGGACCACGCCATAGCCGATATGCCCGCCTGTACGGATTAAAGTTTCCGTCAGCCGGTGTCTGATGTTCACGGCACCCACCACCCGGTCACCCGTTGTCACCAGCCAGAAGGTTGAACTGCTCACCCATCCGTCTTTGATATTCACTCCATCCGCATACTCTCGCAGAGATTGAATCATCCCGGCAAAGTCAGCAGGATCGATTTCGACCACCCAGGGAACGATCGGCTCTCCGCTGGCCTTCCACTCTTCATAAAATGCCATATATGGCTCTCTGAGCGTTTCTGTAGGCTCCACTAAAGTTACCTTACTGCCTTGGAACTGCATCTGCATATCTCCCCTTATACATAAATAATATGAAAAAAAAGCCCCTAAGGGCTTTCGGTAAGACGTTGTACCATTTATTGATTCTCGAGTTCTTCCTTACTTACAAGACTTGTCAAAGCGGTTACAGCTTGTTCCGCATCTGCGCCATCTGCGCTGATATAAATCTCCGTACCGGAACTGATCGCAAGGCTCATAATGCCCATGATACTTTTGGCGTTAACTTTTTTATCGTCTTTTTCCACGAAAATCTCCGACGAAAACTTATTAGCTTCTTGCACAAACAATGCTGCCGGCCGAGCATGGAGCCCCGTCTTCAACCGAACAACTACCGGGTGCTTTGTCATGAAACGCTTACCCCCTATTTGAGATCTGCCCAAAAATTTCACATTAATTTTATAATATTATATCATTATAACCTCTACCACACTAGAAAAAAAATAATCAGCTGCCCCGCACCTTGTCAGCCAGCTCATCGATTTTACGCAACCGGTGGTTTACGCCTGATTTACTGACGGTGCCGCCCAGCATATCGCCAACTTCCTTCAGGTTGATATCCGGATGTGCAAGTCTGATTTCCGCGACCTCGCGCAGCTTATCCGGCAGGCTTTCCAGCCCCACCTCACGCTGCAGCAGCTTGATATTCTCAATCTGGCGTACCGCGGCGCTGATCGTTTTGTTAAGATTGGCCGTTTCACAGTTGACGATCCGGTTGACGGAGTTACGCATATCGCGCATGATCCGTACATCCTCGAATTTGAACAGCGCCTGATGGGCTCCGATCAAACTTAAGAATTCGATAATCTTCTCGCCTTCCTTGATGTATAGGATGAAGCCTTTCTTGCGTTCTATGCAGCGGGCATTCAGGTGAAATTCGCCAGCCAGCTCCACGAGCGCCTTACAGTGCTCCTCATACATCGAAGCGATTTCCAGGTGATAAGAAGAACCCTCCGGATTATTCACCGAACCGCCAGCCATGAAGGCTCCGCGCAAGTAAGCACGCTTGCAGCAGTTCTTGCCGACGATTTCATCATCGATGCCATCGGTGAAGATAAAGCCTTCCGAGACAATCCGCAGATCCTTCAGGATCTCCTGAACCCGGTTTGGGATTCTTACGATATAGACGTTATTCTTCTTCAAACGCATTTTTTTACGCACGAGCAGCTCGATATGGACCTGGTAATATTTCTTAAGTAAAGAATATACCCGCCTTGCAATCGCGGCGTTCTCCGTCGAAATGTCGAGAACAACCTTTTTGCTCGAAAGCTGCACCGAACCATTCATCCGGATCAGCGCTGACATTTCCGCTTTCTCACAGCAGGGCTGGCTCTCGACCATCGTCAGCTCTTTTTTGGTAAGGGCCGCAAAAGACAAGGGGCTCACCTCTTTCATGTTAACTCTTTCTGTCAATCCAATCCTGAACAAGCTGGAAAATATGGTGGCTAAGCTTATCTGTATCATGCCTCAAATAGGTTTTGAATAATACCAGTTTGTCGGCAATCACCTTATATCCGTTGCCGTCAACGACATCGCGGTCAAGCTGCACCGGACGTGCGCCTTTCTCGGCATATTTGATCTGAACCTGCTCCGGGATCTCTCCATCGTTCACAATTACATAATCGAACAGATGCAGTCCGATATGGTCGTATACCGCCTGAAGATGATCACTGACCGTATAATTATCCGTTTCACCGGGCTGGGTCATTACATTGCATACAAATATTTTGATAGCGTCCGAAGCCACAACGGCTTCAGCCAGCTTCGGCACCAGCAGATTCGGCAGAATGCTTGTATACAGACTGCCCGGACCGAGCAGAATCGCATCCGCATTCCGGATCGCTTCCAGCGCCTCCGGCAGAGGCTCCACATCGGCAGGCTCCAGAAACACGCGTTTGATTACACCGCCGGCTTCCGGTATTTTGGATTCGCCGGTAATCAGGGTACCATCCGACATCTCGGCATGCAGCACTACAGCTTCCCCAGCAGCGGGCAGCACCCGGCCCCGGACGGCGAATAGGCGGCTAAGCTCTCTGACTGCGGTAACAAAGTCTCCGGAAATGTCCGTGAGCGCTGCCAGAATGAGATTGCCCAGGCTGTGCCCGGCGAGACCCTCTCCGGTACTGAAACGGTAGCGCATAATCTGCGCCATCAAAGGTTCTACATCGGCCATAGCCGTCAATACATTGCGGATATCTCCCGGAGGAGGCATCTGCAGCTCACTGCGCAGAATCCCGGAGCTGCCCCCGTCATCTGCCACAGTTACGATAGCCGTAATATCCAGCGGCTTCTCCTTCAACCCCCGAAGCATAACAGACAGTCCGGTGCCGCCGCCCATGACGACGATCTTCGGACGCTGTTTTTGTTCTTCAGCCACTACTCATCCCTTCTCTCGTCAATGCCGATCACGTTCGGAATCCCGATGGCTTACTGCTACCGATTCCGTCTCGCTTACCCCCAGCATTTTGCCCAGATATTCCGCAATGGCGACTGAACGGTGTTTGCCGCCCGTACACCCGATGCCGATGATAATCTGGGACTTGCCTTCTTTGCGGTATTGCGGAATAAGAAATTGAAGCATATCCAGCAGCTTGGTCAGGAACGTCTGCGTTTCAGGCCATTTCATCACATAGTCATACACATCGTTGTCTTGGCCTGTCTTGGGCCGCAGCTGATCCACATAATGCGGATTAGGCAGGAAGCGGACATCGAACACCAGGTCAGCATCAATCGGAATACCATACTTGAACCCAAACGAAGTAATGTTAACGGAGAGGGTGCTTTTTCCGAGATGGGAGAACCGTGAAATAATTTTTTCTTTAAGCTGTGCCGGCTTCATACTGCTGGTATCCAGACACAGGGTAGCTGAATTCTTCAGTTCCTCCAGCATCTGCCGCTCCATCCGGATACCGTCAAGCGGCATCCCCTTGGGAGCAAGCGGGTGATGACGCCGGCTCTCTTTGTAACGTTGTACAAGCACTGAATCTGTTGCATCCAGGAACAGGATCTCAAAGCCTATGGTCGACTCGTCCTTGATATAGGCCAGAGACTCCGACAGAGCGGTGAAGAATTCCCGCCCCCTAAGGTCGATCACGAGCGCTACCTTGGCGATTTTGCCTTTGGACTGCTCAATCAGTTCGGCGAACTTCGGGATCAGCACAGGCGGAAGATTATCGACGCAGAAGAAGCCGAGATCCTCCAGGCTCTGCACTGCAATCGTCTTGCCTGCTCCGGACATGCCTGTAATGATGATCAGGGTGGCACGACCGGGCGATGTTTGCTCGAGTTCGGTCATTACAGCGTCCCCTCCCTAAGGTTAGTATATGAATAATTCCTGCTCCTTAAGAACGCAGCAAAAGACCAGCCGCACCAATAATACCGGCATCATTGCCAAGCTCCGCAGGCACAATAGTCACTCCCGTCTGCAGAGGCGCAGGGGTCAGCTTGGCAAATACACGGCGGACTTCTTCAAACAGGATATCGCCGGCTTTGGATACGCCGCCGCCTACGATAAATACTTCCGGGTTCAGTACAGCAGCCACTGAAGCCATCGATTTGCCCAGGTAGAAGGCTGCACGGTTCACAATACGCAGCGCAACTTCATCGCCTGCCTTAGCCGCGTCAAACACTTCCTTGGCCGCAATCTTCTCCACCGTGGACAGCGTCGTACGGTCTCCGCGGGCTACTGCATCATTCGCCATGCGGATAATGCCAGTCGCAGAGGAAACGGTTTCCAAACAGCCCATGTTCCCACAGCCGCACTGGATCGCTTCCAGATCGGGAACTACGGAGATATGGCCAAGCTCTCCGGCCAGACCGGCAAATCCTTGATACACCTTGCCATTGATAATAATTCCGCCACCTACACCGGTACCCAATGTATAGCAGACGCAGTTCTCGATGCCGCGTCCTGCACCGCTCCAAGCCTCGCCCAGTGCAGCGACATTAGCGTCATTGTCTATTTTGACAGGCTTGTTCAAACGACCTTCCAGTATGGAACGGATCGGCACATCTCTAAATCCTATGTTAGGCGCAAGGATGATGATTCCTTCACGAATATTCGTAAACCCGGCAAGCCCTGCTCCCACACCGGCAAGCTGATCCCAGGAATACGGAGAGTCTTCCACAATCTGACGCACATACTTCTCGATATTATCGATGACAGCATCGACGCCGTCTGCAGTCCCTGTTGGACCTTCGTAAGTGTGCAGCAGGCTTCCCTCGGCATTGCAGATTCCAACCTTAATCGTGGTTCCACCTAAATCCACGCCAACGTAGATATTTTCAGACATGTTACAAGCCACCTTTTTCTATGCTAAAATAGTTAATCCTACGTACCCACTATAATAGAAGCCTCCCCTGCGGTCAAGGAAAGGCGATACACCCGGGTATAAGCCGGCTAACAAAAAGACTTTCTCACCACTCAGGCAAGAAAGTCCGAAATAAATCTTCTATTATCGAGGTTTCCTGTAAATCTGCCATTATTCCGACAAAATACGCTTTTGCCCCTCCAGGGCGCGGATTGGAGCAATATTCTGTGTGAACTCCAGCGTCCCCATATAGCGGCCGCCCTCATCACGTACTGCGAAGTAGCGGATATAGATGAATTTATCTTTGATCGCAATCCAGAAATCCTCAGCATCCTTAACGCCAGCCTTGAAATCAGCCAGCAGCTTCTCCACCACATGCACGCTTTGCGGCGGATGACAGTTCTGCACCGTACGGCCGATAACCGCCTTAGTCCGGGCGAAGATCCGTTCCTTGCCATGCGAGAAGTAGCGGACCACGTCGTTCTCATCAATAAAGGTCAAATCCACAGGCAGATGATTCATCATCGTCTCGAGCTGATGGAGCGACAGCAGTCCGGTCTCGAAGCGGATGAAGCCCTGAGAAGATGCAGCTTCCCCTTCTTCCTGACTCTGGGCACCTTCCGGTTCAGCGGCACGCTCCGGAATCCATTCCTGCTCCGGCGCGGTCAGGCAGAAGCCGATCTCGTCACTTTCGCGGGCGATTTTGACCCATTCATCTTCTGTCAGCTTATCGAGCGCCATCGGCAGCAGAATATTCTCTTCTTTAAAGATCATCTCGTTGACTTCCTTAATGATCTCCTCCAGTGAAGCTGCAATCTGCCCAGACTCCCCGTTATACGCGCTGAGTGCTTTCTTGGCTTCCTTAATCATATTGCGGATCCCGTCATCCACGCCCCACATTACCTTGGTTGGACCATAAATGCCGTACTTCTCTAAGTAAGGAAACAGCAGATTCTCCTTGCGGCTGTAATGCTTGTCGAGGTCGAGCAGCAGACTAAGGTCTTCCAGCAGCTTGAAGATGATCTCATCGCTGGCGTTCTTCTTGAACTTATCTGTGTGCAGCTCCAGCCGGAAGTTAACCAGCCGCTCAATTTCACGGTTCTCCAGCTTGAAGGTATGCACAGGATGCCCCGGCTGCTCTTCCGGTTTCGAGGAACGGTGAATCTGCTCGATTGAGCCTTTGAAGATGGCCGTATGCACGGAGCATAGGCGCTGCACTTCCTCTACCGGAATACCCTCCTCCGTCATCAGGGAATGCTCCATGGCGGAAATTTCCGCTACGGTCACATCGCCTACCGCTTCGGCAAAACGCGCCTTAACTTCCTCTACACTTTTACCCGCATGCAGCTCTTTGATGATCTCCTTCAGCATAGCCTGGCGGCGCGTCTGCTCCGGCACATCCACTTCACGGTTATTAATCAGTTCGCTCATTATATTCTCTCCTTCTATTCAATAATCCCGAAGCCGTGCTGCTCAAAGGCCAGCCGAACGGTTTCCAGCTCTATTCTCTTTAATTTCATGCCCTTGGATAATGTCATGAACCTGCCTGCCGTCTGCAGCATTCCAGGCTTCGTTATATCATGGAAACCCAGACCGGCCATAATATCTACGGCTTCCGGGTGCCTGGTTACCAGCTCCAATATAGATTCATTCAGCTTCAACACCTTGCTCATGATTCTGCACACCTCGCAATTGAGAATTCTTCTCAGCAACAGCTTAGCATAGGGCAAGGGGGTGAATTGTGATTGCAGTCACTAAGTATAAAATAACCCCATTAAGTGGGGCCTTAGCTTCGATAATTACTCAGGTACCTTCCGGGGACCCCGAAACATATAAATTAGCTTTTAAGGAAAAAGCTGCCCATACGCCTTATGAGCATAGGGACAGCTAAGTAGGTTAAGTATTCGCAGAATTCAAGGCTTCGACTATAAAAAGCGTGCATATATAATTCCGTTGCAGAGTGCCGCCATTCCGGCCGATCAGCTTATGTAACCTAATACTTAATGCAGTCTGTTCCGCTTCCTTCAGCCCGATGAACCCGTTGCAGGTCCGCAGGAAGTTAATGAAGCTTACCGCATCATCCCTGCTGTCCCAAGGATACCGGTAGACCTCCGGGACTCTGAAATTTCCGCTGCCGGATAGCTCTGCTACCGTTCGCTCCACCCTCTGTTCAATCACATCCCGCTTATTAAACCAGAAGACCTCATACTCCGCACAGGCCTTGGCAATCTCTTGCTCAATCTCACTGTCCCCCTGCAAATAGAAATTCCAGAAAAGCGCGAGCCGCCCTCCCGGCTTAAGCAACCGCCCGCATTTCTTGTAGCCTTCCGGCTGCGGTACCCAATGAAAGGCCTGGGCGGAGAAGATAAGGTCGAATTCCTGCCCGGAATCATCCCAGTGCTCAAACCTGGAGGTTACGAAACGTACCTTCTTATCTTTATGCTTCTGTCTGCCCAGCTCAGCCAGCTGCGGGCCCGGTTCAATACACAGCAGCTCATAGCCGCGCTCCAGGAACAGCTCCGAGGCTTTGCCGCTGCCGGCACCGATCTCAAGTATTGCGGAATCAACAGTAAGTGAAGCATCTTCTTCGATCTGGTCAATCAGCGCGGATGGATAGCTGGGCCGGTACATATCATAGAATGCTGCTGCCTCATTGAACCGTTCACTTTCTTTGAACCAATCTTTAGTCCCCATTCCATTCACTCCCTAATATTGGATACCATTGTTACGCTGCCTTATGAGCATAGTTTCACATAAGCGGGTTGAATTAAGATAAGCCAAAAAAGCCGGCAGTCCCATTTCTGGAACTGCCGGCCTTATGCAAAAACTTTAGAAGCATACGGCCAGCGCCGTATTATTTATCGAGCGATTCGCTCCAGTCATGCACCATGGTGCCTTCCAGGAACTTCTCGGCATCCATTGCGGCCATACAGCCGGTTCCGGCTGCCGATATGGCTTGACGGTAACGCGTATCCTGCACGTCGCCGCAAGCGAATACGCCGGGAATGTTCGTCTCCGTGGTGCCGGGATTAACCACGATATAACCATTGGCATCCGTGTTAATCTGACCGCCCAGGAAGGCCGTATTAGGTGTATGTCCGATAGCGACAAATACACCGTCTGCTTCCACCAGCTCGGTAAGACCCGTCTCATTGTTAAGAACGGTGATGCCCTTAACTCCGGTATCGCCGACGGTTACTTCAAGCGGTGTGCGGTTCAATGCCCATGACACCTTGCTGTTGTCGCGGGCACGGTCCTGCATGATCTTCGAAGCGCGCAGCTCCGGACGGCGGTGAACCAGCGTTACGCTGGAAGCAAAGCGGGTCAGGAAGCTGGCTTCCTCCATCGCGGAATCGCCGCCGCCGACTACGACAATCTTCTTGTTACGGAAAAAGAATCCGTCACAGGTTGCACAGGTGCTGACCCCGCGTCCTACATTCTCCTGCTCGCCCGGGATGCCCAGGTACCTCGCCGAGGCGCCGGTGGAAATAATGACCGACTCCGCTTCCAGTACACCCATTCCGTCTACAGTCACCTTGAACGGACGCTGTGAGAAGTCAACAGATTCCACCCAGCCATTCTTGAATTCAGCACCGAAGCGTTCGGCTTGCTTACGCATGTTGTCCATCAAATCAGGACCCAGAATTCCTTCAGGGAAGCCTGGAAAGTTCTCCACTTCTGTCGTCGTTGTCAGCTGTCCTCCCGGCTGTAAGCCTTCAATTACGAGCGGGCTCAGGTTCGCGCGCGCCAGATAAATCGCGGCAGTCAGCCCGGCCGGGCCTGTTCCGATTACAATCGTTTTGTACATTACATTGGCCTCCTTACAAGTGGGTTTGTATTGTTGAAGAAATGGTTCAAATGTTGGTGGTGGACGGCGACAAGCCGCCCGTTCCCGGCAGCATGCCCGGGGTATCGCATTCGCTGTCGATCCGCCGCGCATAGCGGCTTACCATGGAGACCGATACGCCGTAACGCTGTGCCGCCTCGCGGAAGGTGACCGGACGCCCGTGCAGCCTGGCCGTCAGATATTCCAGTGCCGCACACCAGCCGCCGTCATTGCGGAATGAAGGTACATCCGGATACAGGCTGCCGATAAACTGCTTCCAGATAAACTCTGCATCCTTCTTCTGCGCAGCATCATATCTCCGGTCCATCATGGCCACCGTATGATCGATAATCCGCTGCCAGTCTTCTTTCCATTCAGGCGGTCCCTTGGGGCTGGAAGCTGTTTGCACCGGCTCTTCTTCAGGAGCTGAGGCTTCTTCCAGGTTATCACCGATCAGCCGCTGGAGGCTGAACAGCGCCGCTTCCTGCAGCCGGTCCTCCTGGAGCGGCTGATGCTCCAGCACTCCGCGCAGCACCTCGGACATCTCCTCATCCTCGATCCAGCGAAGCGCCTCGGTCACCTGCAGCTTCGTGGAGGAATCGCCGTAGCGCAGCGCCCAGAAGAATGAGGCGCGCAGTAGCGGATTGTTCCGCACTTCTTCAGTGAACTTGCCTGTATTCCCCTTCCACTGCTTAAGCTGCTCCTGGAAAGGCAATTGGTAATTATAGCTGACAGCAGGCATGGCTCTGTCTTCTGCCCGGGCCTGCTGGAGCTGGGACAGGAAGAATGCCGGCACAGCCGACTCAGGGTCCAGCTTCGCGGCCTGTCTCCAGCAGCGCAGCGCTTCAGAGTAGAGGCCGCTGTTGCTGGCCGCTGCTGCGCAGTAATGATACAGGCCGGCGTCTCCGGCGACCTCTTCATCCTTCAGCAGACGCCGGAAATGGCTGTACGCGGCAGTATGTCTGCCCAGGATGCCCATCGTAGTGGCCATTTTGAATACATGCTCCTGATGAAAAGGCACAGTGGCTTCAAGCATGCCCAGCAGGGAATCCAGCTGCTCCTTGTCACCCGCATACTGCAGGAAGATCGCCATATTGCAGAGCGCATGCAGATTGCCGGGGTCCTGCTTCAGCACCTCGTTCAAGCATTCCTTCGCTTTGGCAAACCGGCCCATATAGAAATAAGCCAGTGCCAGATTGTTGTGTGCAGCCAGAAAGTCCGGCGAAGTCTCAATGATCTCTTCCAACAGCTCTACGGCCTGGGGAAACTTGCCCTCCTCCAGCAGACTGCGGGCCCGGTCATGCTCGACCACACCCTCACGGCTGCGGATCCGCACAAGCGGAGCAGGGCGGTTCAGCTCATATTGAAGCAGCTCCATCAGCTCTTCGGATTCGGCCATGAACTCACCGCTGGCATCCTCCTCCAGATACGTGACCAGCGAACGCTCTGCCTCTTCAAAGCTTTCCATATTGGCGTAATTATTAGCCATATAGAAATGGCATTCGGTCATTGCGGGATCAATCTTCTCCAGTACATGGGTCAGAATCTCATTAGATGCTGTGTAATTACCCATCTCAGATAATATACCCGCCATGTTGCAATGATTCACCGGATTGTCCGGCTCATATTCAACAGCTTTGCGAAAATTCTTCAATGCCTTATCATATTGAAAGCGGTCAAGCGACCGTACGGCTCTTTCAAAGAAAAAATTGGCATCCAGAGTGACCGGAATGACATTACTGACCTCCGCGGTATTCTCTGAAGTTCTCTCCATCATGGAAGCAAGGCACCTCCCTTTGTAAGCTTCCCTAGCCTAACGAAAAATAGGAGAGCGGCATCAAATATATACCCATACTCCCTGTCTTAAGTGTTCTTTTCGTTTCCATTTATGGACTTGGCTGTCTTCTTCACACAGTATACCACATGTGGAAGTGAGATTCTCAACCTGGGTTGAGAGTTAAAGGGAGGAAAAAGCTTGAAAAGATGCTGCCGCAGCATCCCTATAAAAAAGAAACGCAGGGGTTATATCCCTGCGTCTCTAAACAGCTTATCTATGGAACCGCCTTCGATGATAATACGTGTGGCCTCTGCCAGCATAGGTGCAACAGAGAGCACCGAGAATCTGCTGGAATGCTCATCCGGCAGCGCAATAGAATCCGTGACGACGATTTCGTCGATATTAGGATGATCCATACGCTCCAGCGCATCTCCGGAGAATAACCCGTGCGTAGCGCAAACGATGCTGTTCCGGGCCCCGCGCTCCTTCAGCCCTTCTACCACATTGACGATCGTCGTCCCCGTATCAATAAGATCCTCAATAATAATCGGCGTTCTTCCTTCAACATCTCCGATAACATGGGTAATTACCGATTCGTTATGGGCCGGACGTTTCTTAATCATGATGGCAAACGGAGAGTCCAGCCGACTGGCCAGCTTCTCGGCCATGGAGGCGCGCCCCGCATCGGGGGATACGACGACCAGATCTGAGAGGCCTTTGATCTTCAAATAGCCGCTGATCAGATCAAGCGCGGTCAGATGATCCACCGGAATATTGAAGAATCCCTGGATAGCTGCTGCATGAAGGTCAATAGTAATTACGCGTGTGGCTCCTGCAGTAGTCAGCACATCGGCAACCATCTTGGCCGAGATCGGCTCACGCGGCGCAGATTTGCGCTCCTGCCGGGCATATCCGTAATAAGGAACGATAATATTCACTGTTCTTGCCGATGCCCGTTTAGCGGCGTCGATCATGACCAGCAATTCTACAAACAGCTCGTTAATCGGATGAGCCAGGGATTGCACCAAAAATACGTCGCAGTTCCGGATGCTCTCTTCATAATGCACATAAATCTCGCCGCTCTTGAAACGTGTCAGCTTAATCAGGCCCAGCGGTGCGCCAAGGCGCTCCGCAATATCAGCGGCCAGCTTCGGATTCGACGAACCGGAAAAAATACGTAATTGATGATGCATAGTACCCTCCTGGGATTATAATTTAAACTTCGAACGGGACGGATGTGCGGCGGCGGCCTTCGAACACAGCCAGTTCACGGAAGCCCGTGCGCCACAGCATTTCCCGCGCCTCCTGCAAGCCGTCTCCCAGCTTCAGAGGGTCATGGGCGTCCGAGCCTACGGTGAGCGGAATGCCCAGCCCAAACGCCTGCTGGAGCACATGCTCAGCCGGGAACATCTCAGCGCAAGGCTTAGTGAGCCCCGAAGCATTCAGCTCCATCGCTATTCCGCTGCGCGATATAACCTTCAGCGTGTCCAGCTCCAGTGCTCTGGCTTCGGCTTCCTCCTCCGGAGTCTGCGGCCCGTAACCGAACCGTTTGATGACATCCATATGTCCTATAATATCATATAATCCCGATAACGCCGACTTCTGCACAGCCTCATAATAACGGCGGTATACGCTCATTACATTCTGGCCCTCCCAGCCATGGGTCTGCCGGTGGTCCGTAATATCCCATTCCCCGAGGAAATGCACCGACCCGATCAGATAATCCCACGGATATGGCGATAAAAGCTCGCGGATCTGCTCTTCATATCCCTCGATATAATCCGCTTCAAGCCCTACACGCAGCTCAATCGTTCCACGGTAGCGCTCCTTCAGCGTAAGACATTCCTCAACATAACGCGGAAGCTCCGCGAGCGGCATGGCCATCTCGGGATAGTAGTTATCCGGATCTACATGGATAAGCGGCAGATGATCGGACAGTCCAAGCTGCTGCAGCCCGATCTCAATGCCGCGCTGTACATACTCTTCAAGCTTCCCTACAGCATGACCGCAGCGCTCATGGTGGGTATGGTAATCAATACGCATGCTGTACCTTCCCTCCCTAGTCCCGGCGAGGCCGTTCGTGGCGGGCGCTCAGCTCTTCCAGAATCTCATCCAGCGGAAGCTTGCGTTCCTGCAGCAGCACGAGCAGGTGATAGATCAGATCGCTGACTTCAAGGCGCAGCTCGGCATTATCTTTATTTTTGGCGGCGATGATCGTTTCGGAGGCTTCTTCGCCGACCTTCTTGAGAATCTTGTCGACGCCTTTGTCGAACAGATACGTAGTGTACGCCCCTTCCGGACGGTTCACTTCCCGCTCGGCAATCACGCGTTCCAGCTCAGCCAGTACAGCAAACCGTTCACTGTCTGCTGCTGCGGATTTAATAGCAGCCCCGGCTCCTTCAGAGGCCGGCGGTGAATCGAAAGGTATTTCGCGGAAGAAGCAGCTGTTCTCCCCGGTATGGCAGGCCGGACCTTCCGGCACGACCTTCACCAGCAGCGTATCACTGTCACAATCGTAATGGATCGAGGTGATGGCCTGGGTATTGCCCGAGGTTCCGCCCTTATGCCAGAGTTCACTGCGCGAACGGCTCCAGAACCAGGTCTGCCCGCTCTCTAGCGACAGCCGTAGTGACTCCGGATTCATATAGGCGAACATTAACACTTCCAGGGTACGGGCATCCTGCACCACTGCCGGCAGCAGACCGGCTTCATTCCAGCGGATGCCTGACAATGCCTCCTGCTGGCTCTGCGCTATGTCTTTCTTATCTTCGCTCATCGGATCTCTACCCCTCTTTGCTTAAGATCAGCCTTCAAATCATGGATGGCAATCTCTTTATAGTGAAAAATAGTTGCCGCAAGTCCGGCATCTGCCTTGCCTGCGGTAAATACATCATAGAAATGATCAATTCTCCCCGCGCCGCCGGAAGCAATCACAGGAATGCTCAGCAGATCGCAGACCGCAGCTGTCAGCTTCAGGTCGAAGCCGTCCTTCGTGCCGTCGGCATCCATGCTCGTAAGCAGGATCTCGCCGGCTCCCAGCCGCTCAGCTTCCTTGGCCCAGGTAAGCGCCCGGATACCTGTAGGCGTACGTCCGCCGTGCGTGTACACTTCCCATTCGCCCCAAGCTTCATTATATTTGGCATCCATCGCCACCACAATGCACTGGGAGCCGAAGTGCCGGGCTCCTTCGAGGATCAGCTGCGGATTATTGACGGCAGCCGTATTAATCCCGATCTTGTCCGCACCGGCGCGCAGAATCCGCTTCATGTCCTCAGGCGTCGAAATCCCGCCGCCCACTGTGAACGGAATAGCGATCTCCCCGGCGGTCTGCCGCACCACCTCGACCATCGTCGCCCGGCCTTCTACAGACGCAGAGATGTCCAGGAATACCAGCTCATCCGCACCCTCACGGTCATACAGCGCCGCCAGCTCCACCGGATCTCCGGCATCACGCAGGTTGACAAAATTAACACCCTTCACTACCCGCCCGTCCTTCACATCCAGACAGGGGATTATCCGTTTGGCTAACATCCCAAGACCCCTCCTTGTATTGCACAGGCTATATTAATTGTTGTTACAGCGATCCGGAGGACTGTCCCAGCGCCTGCAGGGCTGCAGCCAGATCAATATTGCCTGTGTAGAGCGCTTTGCCGACAATAGCCCCGCCGATCCCGCTGCCGCTATGTACGTTCAGGCGCAGCAGATCGTCCAGGCTGGTAACGCCGCCTGAGGCGATTACGGTTTTGCCGCTCGCTCCGGCCATAGACAGAATACCTTCCACATTCGGACCCTGCATCATCCCGTCACGGGAGATATCCGTATAGATGAAGGTCTCTGCGCCTTTGGCCGCCAGCTCCTTGGCCAGATCCTCAGCGCGCACCTCGGAGGTGTTCAGCCATCCATGCGTAGCCACATAGCCGTTCCGGGCGTCGATACCGATGGCAACCTTATCACCATACTTCGCGAGAACCGCTTCAGTAAAAGCATGATCATTGATCGCCGCCGTGCCGATAATGACCCGGCTGATGCCAAGACCCAGCAGCTTCTCCACATCGGCAAGCGTGCGGAGACCGCCGCCGACCTGAACGGGCACATTCGCACTCTTGGCGATAGCTCCGATGATAGCGTCATTGACCGGATGCCCGGCTTTGGCTCCGTCCAAATCGACCAGATGGATAAACTGTCCGCCCTGTTCCTCCCATGACTTAGCCACCTTAGCCGGACTGTCGTTATATATGGTTTCCTGGCTGTAGTCGCCCTGCTGCAACCTTACACATTTGCCGTCCCGGATATCAATCGCCGGATATACGATAAAAGAAGACATGTGGCGCTCCCCGCTTTCATTACAATTTGCAATCTAGTTATTCAGGCTTCACGCCTATTCTCTTGTAAGCCGCAGAAAATTCCCCAGCAGCTTGATACCAAGCTCGCCGCTCTTTTCCGGGTGGAACTGCATGCCGTATACATTGTTCCGGCCCACTACTGCCGTTACCGGATGTCCATAATCCGTGACGGCCAGCAGGTCGCTCTCTGCATCGGCAATCACATGATAGGAGTGGACGAAGTAGACATGGCCTTCCTCAAGACCGGTCAGAAGCGGACTCTCCGGCTGGCGGAAGCTCAGCTTGTTCCAGCCCATATGCGGCACCTTGTAGCCGTCACGGGGGGCGAACCGAACCCCCGATCCCGGCAGAATATCCAGGCCGTTATGCTCGCCATGCTCCTGGCTGCTGCTGAACAGCAGCTGCATCCCGAGGCATATGCCCAGCAGCGGCTGTCCGGCAGCAGCTGCCTCCTTAACCACAACGTCCAGCCCGCTCTCCCGCAGATGTTCCATCGCATCGCCGAAGGCACCGACACCCGGCAGAATCACGCTGTCTGCCGCCAGAATCTCGCCGGGATCAGCCGTCACAAGACTCGCATACCCTAAGCGCTCTACTGCCTTACTGACACTGTGCAGGTTGCCCATGCCGTAATCGACGATTGCTACAGCCATGCTACAGCACTCCCTTCGTGGAAGGCACGCCCTTCACCCGGGGATCGACCAGTGTCGCTTCATCCAGCGCCCGTCCCAGCGCCTTGAATACCGCTTCGATCATGTGATGGGTATTGGAGCCGTAATGTACAATGACATGCAGCGTAATTCTGGCTTCCAGTGCAAACTTCCAGAGGAACTCATGAACCAGCTCCGTCGAGAAGCTGCCCACCTGCTGGGAAGGATAGGTAGCCCGGTACTCAAAATGCGGGCGGTTACTGATATCAATCACTACCTGGGCCAATGCCTCATCCATAGGGACGAAGACACTCGCGTACCGCTTGATGCCTTTTTTGTCGCCCAGCGCTTCCCGCAGTGCCTGTCCCAGACAAATGCCGATGTCCTCTACGGTGTGGTGATCATCAATATCGATATCTCCCCGCGCCTGCACGTTCAGATCAAATTGTCCATGTTTCGTGAATAAATCCAGCATATGATTCAGAAAAGGCACATCGGTCTCAAGCTCCGAAACTCCGCTGCCGTCTACGGCAAAAGTCAACGCGATGTCCGTCTCGTTGGTCGTACGGCTAAGTCCGGCCTTGCGCAGCGCCAATTCGTTATTATTGTTCTCCATTACGGTCTCCACCTTTCGCTTCGTTCTCCAGCCGGATTTCTATTGCACGGGCGTGGCCTTCCAGCCCCTCCCGCCGGGCAAGCTCCATAATCGCCGCCCCGTCCCGCAGCAGCGCTTCCTTGCTGTAATAAATCAGGCTGGATTTCTTAATGAAATCATCCACGTCCACAGGCGAGGAGAACCTTGCTGTGCCGTTGGTCGGTATAATATGGTTCGGTCCGGCGAAATAATCGCCGACCGGCTCCGAGCTGTAAGGACCCAGGAAGATCGCCCCGGCGTTCTCAATCGCGCCGGTCAGCCCCATCGGGTCCGCCACCACAATCTCCAGATGCTCCGGCGCCAGCCGGTTCACCACGGAGATGCCCTCTTCGAGCGATTCCACGACGATAATCGCGCCGTAGTTGTCCACCGAGGCCCGCGCGATGGTCTCGCGCGGCAACGTCTGCAGCTGCCGTTCTACTTCGGCAGCAACGGCCTCCGCGAGACGCTGCGACGGCGTCACGAGGATCGCCGAGGCCATCTCGTCGTGCTCGGCCTGCGAGAGCAGGTCGGCCGCGACGTAGGCGGCCTCGGCGGTATCGTCGGCGAGCACGACGATCTCGCTCGGTCCGGCGATGCTGTCGATATCGACAGCGCCGTAGACCTCGCGTTTGGCCAGGGCCACGTAGATGTTCCCTGGCCCGCAGATCTTATCGACCGGCACGATGGATTCCGTGCCGAAGGCCAGGGCGGCGATCGCCTGCGCGCCGCCTACGCGGTATATCTCGTTTACGCCCGCTTCAGCGGCGGCAACGAGAATATAGGGATCAATGCCTTCCGTACCGCCGGTCGAAGGCGGTGTTACCATCACGATCTCCGGCACGCCGGCGATCTGTGCCGGAATAACGTTCATCAGCACCGAGGACGGATATGCCGCCTTGCCGCCGGGAACATAGACGCCCACCCGCTTCAGCGGGCGGATGATCTGTCCGAGGATCGTGCCGTCCGGCTGCAGATCCATCCAGGAATTGCGTTTCTGCCGCGCATGGAACGCGCGGATATTCACAGCCGCCGCGCGGATTGCCGTCACGAAGGATTCCTCTACCCGGCCATAGGCGGCCTCAAGCTCCTCCGGCGTGACCCGCAGCTGCGCAGGCGTCAGCACTGCGCCGTCGAAGCGCTCCGTATACCGGAGCAGCGCCGTATCGCCCTCTTGTTTGATACCGGCCACGATTTCACGTACGGCCTTGTTCTGCTCCGGCGTGCCGTATTCCACTTCACGCTGCAGCTTAAATTCCTTACTGGACTGGACCTTCACCGCTGCTTCCCCCTTTTACATCCATAACCTTCAATTTAGTGTTAACTGCGTAACGCTCTCCGAAGCTTATTCTTTGCCTGCAATAAATTTATCTGTTAATCTGCAGCCCCGGACCTGCAATCACTCCCTGCAGGCGGTCGCACAGCTGCTGGATCTCCTCATTCTTCATCCGGTAGCTTACCCGGTTGGCCACCAGGCGGCTCGTGATTTCGAAGATACTGGTCATTTCCACCAGCCCGTTGTCTTTCAGAGTCTGGCCAGTCTCCACCATATCCACGATCCGGTCAGCCAGCCCAATCAGCGGCGCAAGCTCGATGGAGCCGTTCAGCTTCACGACCTCCACCTGCTGGCCCTGCTCGCGGAAGTACCGTGAGGCCACGTTCGGATATTTGGTCGCTACCCGCTGCTGGATGCCCGGCTGCCAGTTCGGAAGTCCGATAATCGACATCCGGCAGCGGGCGATTCCCAGATCAAGCAGCTCGTACACATCACGGTTTTCTTCCAACAGTACATCTTTGCCGACGATACCAATATCCGCTACACCATACTCTACATATGTAGGCACATCTACCGGCTTGGCAAGAATAAACTCCATTCCGGCTTCCGGCAGTGAAATCACCAGCTTCCGTGATTCTTCCCCTTCCGGTGGAATCGGCAGTCCCGCCTTGCGGAACAGCTCTGCCGCTTTATTGTAAATCCGGCCTTTCGGCATGGCGACCTTAAGAATCTGTGCCATCATTACCCGCCTCCGTTTCAGCTTCTGCTTCTTTAATTACCCGCAGCAATCCATTCATCTCATATTTTTTTCATCTTAAATCTTGCTTCTCATATCTTGCTTCATCTTATTCTTGCTTCATCTCATATTCATCATTTCAATGAATCCCGCTGCTCCGCTCACCCATGCTCGCTGACGAACGACACGAACGTATAAATCTCGCCGTAACGCTCACCCTCCGCCTCAACGGTATCCGCATCCAGCCGCTTCACGACCTTCAGCTCTTCTGGGCCTGCCGCCAGCCGGGTTACCACAGCGTGGCCGTCATTCCGCAGCCGGGCTGCCTCGGCAAGACCTTCCTGGCGCCGCAGGGCATCATATTGGACCAGTATTGGCAGCTCTTCCTCTTCAGTCACTCCAGATACGCCGTCCAGAATACGGTTGGTCTTCAGCGAGAAGCCTGTCGACGGAATCGGACGCCCAAACTGCTGGAGCAGATTGTCGTACCGGCCGCCGCTGCATACCGGGAAGCCCAATTCAGAAGCATAACCTTCAAATGTCATGCCGGTATAGTAGGAGAAATCACCGATCATCGTCAGATCAATCAGCACATGCTGAGAGACGCCGTACGCGACAAGCACTTCCCATACCTTGCATAAATGCTCGATCGAAGCACGCGCCAGCGGATGGCTGCTAAGCTCCAGCGCCTGTCCGCAGATTTCCTTGCCGCCCCGCAACCGCAGCAGTCCGTCCAGCTCCTTCTTCTGGGCTTCAGACAACTCCAGGCGCCGCAGCGTCTCCCGGAAAGCGACATAATCACGGCCCAGCAGATGACTTTTCAGCTCTTCCTGGGCCTCCGGGAGGCCGGATACCGCCTCCTGGAACAGACCGTCGAGGAAGCCTACATGCCCTATCGCAATTTTAAAAGATTTCACTCCCGCTGCCTCCAGCGAGGCAATTGCCAGCGCAACAACCTCTGCGTCCGCCTCTGGTGAATCATCTCCGACAAGCTCTACCCCGGTCTGGAAGAATTCCGCTTCCCGTCCTGCCTCCTCTTCGATAGCACGGAAGACATTGGCATGATAGGACAGACGAAGCGGCAGCGGTTCATCCTTCAGTAATGAGGAGACCACGCGGGCAACAGGCGCTGTCATTTCCGAACGCAGCACGAGTGCCTGACCTCGGTTATTCAGTAATTTATACAACTTCTGGTCTGACGTGGAACTGGCCACACCGACCGTATCATAATATTCAAGAGTGGGAGTAATCATCTGCCGGTAACCCCAGCGGCTCATGCAGTGCAGCACATCGTTCTCAATCTTGCGCAGCTTCGTTACCGCACGCGGGAGATAATCCCGTACGCCGGCAGGTTTTTCGAATCCTTTTGGTTTGGACATCTTCACTTTTCACCTCATCAGATATCATAAGAAGTATCTTCAAATACTTTAATATGGTAAAGTGGTAGTAAACTAAAGCAGTGGTAATATCGTATCACGGACTATCCTTTTGCGTCAACAATCCGCTTCTTGTCCGCCGGTCTCGGGGGCTTGGACTATAGGCTAAGCTGAGCTTATCCCCCCTCTTTGCCACCGTCATTCCCTGCGAATATAATAAGCTGTAGAACGTGAACTTAACAATGTTCCCTGCGAAGTGGCGTGATTCCTTATAAATCAGGCTAGACAGCCTCTCCACCCCTTCATTCTTAAGTTCATCCTATATAAATATAATTGTACTTTATTTCCTGCATTAAGTATTCCCGGTATCTATTTCAGAGCAGAAAGAAGGACTGACCGCTTGAATACATCCTATATGATCGGCGTTGATATTGGAACCACCAGCACCAAGGCTGTCCTCTTCAAGGAGAACGGAACAATCGTCGCACAGAGCAATCAAGGCTATCCGCTTCATCAGCCTTCCCCTTCTGTCGCAGAACAGGACCCCGGCCAGATTCTGCAAGCCGTAATCCATACCATAGCAGCGGTCATGCAGGACAGCCACATCTCTCCTGACCAGATTCTGCTTGTCTCCTTCAGCTCAGCCATGCATAGCGTCATCGCTGTAGATTCTTCCGGCAAACCGCTGACTGCCTGTATCACTTGGGCCGACAACCGGAGCAGCGCCGCTGCCCGGCGGCTGAAGAATGAACTGAACGGGCATGAGCTGTATATGCGGACAGGAACACCTGTCCACCCAATGTCTCCGATTACCAAGCTGATGTGGCTCGGTGAGGAGCAGCCGGAGCTGTTCAGCCAGACCCATAAATTCATCTCCATCAAAGAATATATCTTCTTCAGGCTGTTCGGCGATTATGTAATCGATCATTCCATTGCCTCATCTACAGGCATGTTCAATCTGGAGAAGCTTGACTGGGATGCTGAGGCGCTCCGTATTGCCGGTATTACTCCAGAACGTCTATCAAGACCGGTGCCAACCACGCAGCTCATGCAGGGGCTGCTTCCGGGGCTTCCGGAAGAGCTTGGGCTCCTGGCCACCACCCCGTTTATTGTAGGTGCCAGTGACGGTGTCCTGTCCAATCTGGGGGTTGGCGCCATAGAGCCGGGGGTTATTGCCGCTACTATAGGCACCAGCGGTGCCATCCGCACCGTGGTGGACCGGCCGCTGACCGACCCGAAGGGGCGGATCTTCTGCTATGCACTAACGGACAAGCACTGGGTCATTGGCGGACCCGTGAATAATGGCGGCATGCTGTTCCGCTGGGTGCGTGATGAGTTCGCCGCCTCAGAGGTAGAGACCGCGAAGCGCCTCGGCATTGACCCTTATGAGGTGCTCACCCGCATTGCCGAACAGGTGCCTCCGGGCAGCAATGGACTGCTCTTCCATCCGTATCTTACCGGTGAGCGTGCCCCGCTGTGGAATCCGGATGCCCGCGGCTCCTTCTTCGGATTAAGCATGAATCACCGCAAGGAACATATGATCCGCTCGGTGCTGGAGGGTGTCATCTTCAATATGTACACCGTACTGCTCGCCATGGAGGAGGTTATCGGCCAGCCGGGCAGAATCCTGGCCACTGGCGGCTTCGCCCGCTCGGCTCTATGGCGGCAGATGATGGCGGATATATTTGACCAGGAGGTTGTGGTTCCCGAGAGCTTCGAGAGCTCCTGCCTCGGCGCAGTTGTACTCGGGCTGTATGCCATAGGCCGGATCGATTCCTTCGATTCCGTATTCGGGATGATCGGCTCTACCCACCGCCATGAACCCGTCCAGGCACATGCCAAAGTCTATAAGCAGCTGCTGCCCATCTATATCTCCGTATACCGGAGCCTCGAAGGCCAATATCAGGCAATTGCCGATTTCCAGCGTGAACAAGCCGGGGAGTAGTCTGCAAGCGTGCCAATATCTGAATAAAAGCGCCGACCGGCCCGCATCTGCGGCCAGTCGGCGCTTTATTATTATTCTGGAATTGTAGTCACATTTATTTCTGAATTTCAAGCGTACACGATTACACTGTTGCTTTAGGCGCCGGCTTAACCTTTTGCGGCGCAGAACCAAACAGTACCCATGCCGGCTTCACATAACGGAAGACGAGGGCGACGACCAGCCAGGAGCCGGCGAAGGCCACCAGCCAGCCCCCGGCAATTGCAGCCGTGTAGGCAAGCGATCCGCCGTGCAGCGGCAGCTTTCTATAGAAGAAGAGCAGCGCCGGATGCAGCAGGTATATCCCGAAGGAGCAGGCACCTGCAGAGATCAGCAGTCTTGCCAGCAGACTCCGCCCCGCTCCGTACAGCAGGAAGGACAGCTGGAACAGCACAAGACAAGAGAGCAGTGCATGAAGATTGGAGAAGCCTTCATACCATAGACTGTTGATAACCGTCTTTTTCGTATAATTGTTGAACCACAGCTCCACATGAACGATCCCTGCAGCGGCCCATAAGAGCCATAGTACTACCCAGCTTGCCCCTTTACCGGAGCGCCAGCCTTCGCGGGTAGGAATCAGCCACTTTTTCAAAGAGCTGTAATATACCGCAATCGCTGCACCGAGCAGGAAATAAGAGAAGTACGTGATCGCAAGACTGCCCTTAGACAGCTGCCAGTACCCGTGATTGGCCATATATTTGTTCAGCAGCACGAAGCCCCACTGCAGCGCAAGGCCGATGACCGGTGCCCACGCCGCCAGACGGCGGACCTTCTGCAGACACCAGAGCATGAGCGGGAACAGCACATAGAACTGGATAATGATAATAATATAGTAGAGATGGGTATATGCCGTACCGGTCCACAGATATTTGCCGAATTTGGCCGCCTGCTCATTAAGAGGCATGCCCCAAGTGTGCCCGGCAGTCATTTTTAATATAAAGTACAGCACCGAAAAAACAAGATACGGCACAATAATATAAATCAGCCTTCGGCTATAGAATTTGGCAAGTGTCTTGCCACTTAAGCGGCGGTCAAAATAATTGTAGAACAGCACGAACCCGCTTAGGAACACGAACGAAGGTACAGCGAACTGGCTGAACTTGTTAATGAACAGAAACGGATGAAACAAAGACGTATCCAGTGTTTCCGCCAGTGTCCGCGAAGTGGCATGAATCGCTATGACAGCAATGATCGCAATCGCCCGGAATATATCGAGCTGCGGAATTCTTTCTTTTTGAGCCATTATCTTTCCTCCTGCTTAGACCCGCATCCCTGATGCCTGAATTGGGTTTCTGTTGAACTCTCATGATTTACTGATATCTTTGCCTTCGAGCACTCCACCATTTGTGCTCCCGCGCACAGGCTTATCCTTCAACGGAGGGGCAAGTGAACGCGGTACGCTCCCGAATGCCACCCAGGACAGGCGGATGCGGCGGAACGCAAATTGCACAATGATCCAGCTGCCGGCCAGCGCCACCGCCAATCCTCCGTAAATATAGAATACATAGGTTAACGAATCTGTTGGGATACCCGTGCCGAATCTTCTATACATTGCAAGCAGCAGAGGATGAATCAGATACACCGCAAATGAAATCTCGCCCAGCCGGGTCAAAATAGCAACAATCACCTTCGGTGCCCTGCGGTAAATAAGAAAAGTGGCATACAGCAGCACCAGCGCCGACAGTATCGTATGTACATTCCAGAGCAGCTCGTACCACAGCGAGTCCGTCCATACCCCGAAGTGGCGGGCTCTATACCATAACTGCACATGGGTGAAGGCTGCCCCCAGCCACAGTGTCACCAGCAGCACAGTCAGCACTTTATGCCCGGTTGCCAGTTCACGCCAGGGCTTCATCAGCCACTGCTTGATCTGTTCGAAATTTATAGCGATATAAGCGCCCAGCATATAGTATGCCAGATAAGAGATCGACAAGCTTCCTTTTTCCACAATATGCAGCTGGTACTTGTTCCAGATAATGAATACCCACTGCAGCGCAAGTCCAAGCGGAAAAGCCCAGCGCACCCACAGCCGTGAACTCTGCAGCAGCTTGAGCAGCAGCGGAAACAGCAGGTAGAACTGGATACTGATGAATACGAAATACAAATGCGCATAAGCTGAACCCGTAAATAAGGCTCCCAGGAAGCTGGAGACGCTCTCTGCCAGAGGCTGTGTCAGCTTACCATTAACGTACAAGGTCAATCCGTAATAGCCGATGGAGGCCAGCAGATAGGGGAGCAGAATGTACTTCAGCCTACGCCGGTAAAAGCTTCCGATCAGGCTCCGCGTCACGGGCCTACCGTAATAATTATAGAACAGCACGAAGCTACTGAGAAAAATAAATGACGGCGTACCGAATTTGAAAAAAATGTTGATCCAGTTCAGCCAGTAATAATAGGGCGACTGGAGTGCCATTTCTCCGGCCGCAAAAGATGATGAGTGTACATGCAATACGCCCAGTATCGCCAGAGCACGGTAAATATCCAGCTGGGGAAGGCGTTCCTGTTTAGCTGCATTCACTTTAAGATTCCTCTTCTCTGCTATGATGGCTGTTCATCGGCGCCAAGCGGAAGTGATACCTATCAGGAAGTCTGCCCCTGCTGATTATTTCGTTCTGATATGTGTGCTGCGCGTCCGTACGCGGAATAACCCGCTCCTGCAATTACAAGTATACCGCCAATATATACCCGCCGAACACTTAAAGGTTGCTTAAGATTACTTATTTCACTCCCCTTACGAAGTTAACGCAAGAAACCCTGCAGCTCCTGCGCAGATACACGCAATATGAAACTGCAGGGTAAAATGTTACCTGATGACTATTCTTCTATCCCATTCACCGCTGAACCCGGCGGACGCAGCTCACGCAGCGGATTGCCCCCGACAAACGAGCCGGCAGCTACATTCTTATGCACGACAGACCCCGCTGCAACAACCGCCCCATCTCCAATAGTAACGCCGGGCAATATCGTTGTGTTGGCTCCGATCAGTACATTTTCACCGATAATGACTTCACCCAGCCTGTACTCTTTAATGAGGTATTCATGGGCAAGAATGGTTGTGTTATAACCGATTACCGAGTTTTCGCCGACAGTGATCATTTCAGGAAAAAACACGTCCACCATCGCCATTAGCCCAAACGCGGTATGCTTGCCCACCTTCATGCCCAGTACCCTGCGGTAAATCCAGTTCTTAAGCGGCAAGACCGGACAGTAGCGGGCAATCTGGATGAAAATAAAATTGCGCACACCCTTCCACGGGCTGACCGTGCGGTAAATATACCAGAGCGAATTATGGCCCTCCACCGGATAGCGGGTTAACTTTCTCACGGCTGCTTCGTCTCCTGCTCCACTATAGTATACAAGTCTGTCATGTCGTGGATGATGTAATCCGGGTCGTACTTGCGCAGCATGTCCTCACCTTTAAGCGACCAGGCAACACCAGCGACACGCACACCTGCTGCTTTAGCAGATTGAATATCGACAGCACTGTCACCCACCATCAGGGTTCGGGCCGGATCAACACCCAGATTAGCAACCGCTGTTAGAACAGGCTCAGGATGCGGCTTAGGCTGAATGACATCATTAACCGTCACAATCGTATCCATATACTTCAGCAGGTCGAACATTTCCAGCGCTTTGAGTGTAGTCGGACGGATCTTCGTTGTTACAATCCCGAGTTTTATTCCCCGGCTTAACAGCCCTTCCATAGTCTCATTCACATGAGGAAACGAACGGATCAGCTCATCATGATGCGCATAATTATATGAACGGTAAGAAAGCTCCAGCACGCTTGTATCCTGCAGACCGGAGAATGCACTCATCTGCTGCTGGAGCGTAGTTCCCATATGGGGAATAATCTCTTCCCGGGTTAGAACCGGCAGGTTATTCTCCTTCAGCGCATGCATGAATGAGCCGATGATCAGCTCATTAGTATTCACAATCGTTCCGTCCAAGTCAAATAACACGCATTCTATCATTCGTTCTACTACTCCTTTGTTTCCTTATCTTCAGATGAACCCTCCACCGGCTGAATAGGCTGAGGAGCCTTCTGCGGTGTATGGACTGCACTCTCGGGAACGACAGCATCTGCTGCCGCCGGTTTAGTGCTGACAATCGGATCAGAATAATGAGCCTTCGGCTGACCGCTTACACGCCGTACAATGATCAATGCAACTGCAACGACAATGATCAGTAGTGCCAGCAGCTGTGAGATACGGACATTACCGTAAGCCGGATCGAAATACCCCTGCTCAAATCCCAGCCATTTCATTGGACTCCAAAGACCATTAATGAACGATGCCAAACCGCTGCTCCCGTTAAATCCAAGACTGTCCGTGCGTAAAGCTTCAATAAAGAAGCGGCCGATCGAATACCAGATGAAATAAGACATGAAGATTTCCCCGGCACGGATGAATTTCTGGCGGCGCAGTACCATGAGGAGCAGAATTCCCAGCAAGCTCCAGAGCGATTCATACAGGAAGGTTGGATGGTGGAACGCATCCCCTATGTACATTTGATTCACAATAAAGTCCGGCAGATGCAGCTTGTCGCGCAGGAAAGATTCCTCTACAACACCGCCATAGGCTTCCTGATTAATGAAGTTACCCCAACGGCCGATCATCTGACCGGCAAGCAGTCCAGGTGCACAAATGTCCACGATTCGCCAGAACGGATAACCCTTGTAACGGAAATAAATAATTCCGCAGATGATCGCCCCGATCAGCGCGCCATAAATAGCAATACCGCCATTCCAGACCTTGAATATATCCAGCAGGTTGTCCTTATAATCTTCCCACTTGAACGCTACAAAATAAATCCGCGCGCCAATGATCGCTGAAGGGACTCCGAGCAGCAGCATGTCCATGAAGAACTCCTGCGGAATGTTGTAGCGTTTGCCTTCTTGAATAGCAAGGAATAATCCGGCTAATGCACCAAGACCCAGTATCAACCCATACCAGTGAACAGGCAGCGAACCGATGGAGAAGACAATCGGATTAATCGCTAATGAAAAAAACATGCTCTCACACTCCTAGTCCAGATCATCCATGTCTTCAGAGATGGTGGCTGTAAGTTTATTCGTAAATTGTAGAGCCGCGTTAAAGCCCATTTGTTTCAACCGGTAGTTCATCGCTGCAACCTCGATAATTACCGCAAGGTTACGTCCCGGACGTACGGGGATCGTTACAAGCGGCACATCGGTGTCAATGATCCGTGTAGTCTCCTCGTCCAGTCCGAGCCGGTCATATTGTTTATCCTGCTGCCAGGCTTCAAGTCTAACGACCAGTGTGATCCGCTTATGATTACGGATTGCCCCGGCACCGAAGAGAGTCATTACATTAATAATCCCTACCCCGCGGATTTCAAGCAAGTGACGAATAAGTTCCGGAGCTGTGCCATGCAGCTGGTTATCCGAGGTCTGACGGATCTCTACAGCATCATCCGCGATCAGACGATGACCGCGTTTCACCAGTTCCAGCGCTGTTTCACTTTTACCGATACCGCTGCTGCCAGTAATCAGCATACCCACACCATATACATCACAGAGTACGCCGTGAATAGTAGCTGTGGGTGCCAGTCTGCCTTCCAGGAAGCTTGTCAGTCTGCTTGAGAAAATTGTGGTCGCCATCGAGCTGCGCAGCACAGGCAGTCCTTTTTCATTGCTGATTTCAATAAGCTCCTGCGGAACATCCAGCGCACGGGTAATTACAATACAAGGAGTGTTGTCGTTACAGATTCCGCGAATCCGGCTTTTGCGTTCTTCCTCAGGAAGCATCGAGAAAAAGGCCAGCTCTGTTTTGCCCAGCAGCTGAACACGTTCTTCCGGATAATATTCGAAATAACCGGCCATTTCCAGTCCCGGACGATTCAAGTCATCCACTGTAATCGGTCTTTTCAGACCCTCTTGTCCGGAAACAACCTCTAATTGAAAATGCTGTACCAATTCTGATACCTTTACCTTCTTAGCCATGTATGTCCGTCCTTTCGTCACCTGCGGTTGTGCCCGCTTCCTGCACCCTGGTTCACAACTTTTCCCATTCCAGCTACAGGTAATTCTCCTGCTATCTTAATTGATAACGCCTATGAATGCAATCTTATTACCTATGGTGTTGCTAAGGCAGTCCTGACGAAATGCCCTGCTTTCCGGGTCTTTGGACCAATACGTTTTATCTCCGGCTCCACATGCCTAATACAAGAAAAAGCCGCCTGTGAGGGCGGCTTTCTTCTATTATAACCTATATCCCGCTGTGCTTTGTCTTATCCCAGCAGAATGTTCAGTTCGGACTCTTTATCGAAGAGGTGAATTTTGTTCATGTCGATTGCCAATTTAGGCTTGCTGCCTTCACGGGTAGTGGAACGTCCATCTACACGGGCAATTACAGTGTTAGCGCCAAGGCCGCTCAAGTAGAGGAGCATTTCATGACCAAGGTTTTCGGTAACATCAACGAGCGAAGTGAAGATTGTGTTAGGGGAAGCTTCCAGGAATACTGGCTCTTCATGGATATCTTCTGGACGAACGCCCATGATTACATCTTTGCCGATATAACCTTTGTTGCGCAGGATTGTAGCTTTGCCTCCTGGAACTTCAACATCAAGGTTATCCGCGCGGAAGCGGACAGCGCCGCCAACATCGGAGAGTGTACCATTGATAAAGTTCATTGTTGGGGATCCGATGAATCCTGCAACGAACAGGTTTGTAGGCTCATTGTACAATTCTTCAGGGGAAGCTGCTTGTTGAATGATACCATCGTACATAACTACGATACGGTCACCCATGGTCATAGCTTCTGTCTGGTCATGCGTTACGTAGATACAAGTGGTTTCAAGGCGTTTAACCAGCTTAGTGATTTCAGCACGCATTTGACCACGAAGTTTAGCATCCAAGTTGGAAAGAGGCTCATCCATCAAGAAGACTTGCGGATCACGGACAATAGCGCGGCCCAGAGCGACACGTTGGCGTTGACCACCGGACAGTGCCTTAGGTTTGCGTTCCAGCAAATGCTCGATATCGAGGATTCTTGCTGCTTCGCGCACTTTCTTGTCGATTTCTTCTTTCTTCACTTTACGCAGTTTCAGACCGAAAGCCATGTTCTGATACACGCTCATATGCGGGTACAGGGCGTAGGATTGGAATACCATCGCGATATCGCGGTCTTTAGGAGCCACGTCATTCACTACACGGTCGCCAATGTACATTTTACCTTCGGAGATTTCTTCAAGACCTGCGATCATACGCAGTGTTGTGGATTTACCGCAACCGGAAGGACCAACCAGTACGAGAAATTCCTTATCTTTAATATCAAGATTGATATCGATTACTGTCGCTTTATCGGAACCCGGGTATTTTTTGAAAATATGCTCTAAACGTACGCCTGCCATTGTATTTCCCCCTCGAGTCAATTATTGGATTAGAAAATCAAACGCTTTCTTGTACACTTATCTTACCCCAGACCTGGCCTCCTGGCTATTTGCAAGGTTCACAAAAATCCTATTTTCTTTTCGTCACTTTATACAATAACATGGCTAACTTCACAATTGCAGCATCCCCGAAGCTGCGGACGTCGGCTCCCGTCTCCTGCTTGATCTTGTCAAGTCTGTACAGCAGCGTGTTCCGGTGGATATACAGCTTCTTCGCAGTCTCACTGACATTGCAGTCCATTTCAAAGAATGTCTCCAAAGTCAGCAGCATTTCTTTATCCGCCAGCACAGCCGTATAATCACCGATCTGACCCAGCAGCTGTCTGCGGCGGTCATCAGGGATACTGTTCACCAGACGCTCCATATGAAGCTCCCATGGCAGATGGATATAATCGCCTACCTGGAAGATCCGGCCCAGAATAATCGTTTCACGCAGCAGAGCCACGGAACCTGTCAGCCCTTTAACCGGGATGATAGCCGGAGAAACCGCCAGATGGAAGACCCCAACCCATTCACTGGCAATCAGTTCATGCAGTCCCATAGAGGTCTGAGACAGCAGATCCTCTGCACTTTCTTCCTCATCTTCCTTATCATCTCCGCCGGTGAGCAGTTCCTTACGGGCTAAAATTAACCATTCTTTATCCTGCAGGGGAATTAACAGAACTTCATTCTCAAAATAACTGCGCAGCAGCTTCATTAACGAACGGTACGTCATCTGAGGATTATGGACATTCTCACTAACCAGCAAAAAAGGAATCATATCCCCGAACAGCCGGCCTTTCAGCGTAATATCATCCGGAATCTCCGTATCATCCTTCTCTTGCTCGAGCTGTGCGTTCAGCCAGCTGCTGAGCTGACGGGCTTCCATCTCGCCCTCTTCCTTAAGTCCGGTAGCCTTGAGGGCAACCGCGAAGTTCCGGCCGGCATAATCGACCAGCTGCAACTCCAATGGTGACAGCCCTTCTGTCTCCACCCACACCGCGGTTATACGTCCGTCATTGTCATAAAGAGGAATCCATAGATATCCCTCATGAATTACCGCTTGCTCCTGCTCCGTGCCCATGCCAAAAAGAGAAGCTGAATGCTGCCTCCCGAGCTGCTTGATTCCGGTTCTCTTTCCGGTGAGTTGCTCCAATTTTTGACGCAGAACCTCGCTATCCATCGTCACCATTCTCCACCACTTTTGCTCTTTTCGCCTATTTTATCATATTTTGCTACAACATGCGGAATAGCTCTCCTGAACCCTAAGTGACAATTGGCTTTGTTTATCCACAATCTATTTTTCCGCAAAACGTTTCTTGGCTGGAGGAAAGACTACCGGACTCATTTTCTTCAGAACCTTATGCATCCAGATCCCGGCAATTGCTCCTTCACCCATAGCCACCGTCGCCTGCTCCGCATGAACGGCAACATCTCCCGCCACCCATACATGCTCTATATTAGTCATTAATGAACGTTTATTAGCCTCTACATGCTTGTTCTTATGAAGCGTCACTCCCAGCTGTGCAGCAAGCTCCGAATGCACTGGATTCTGGCCAAAAGCAATGAACCCGCGCTCTGCCGGCAGCACTTCGCCGCTCTCCAGGACTACCGCCTCAATTCTTCCGTTCTCTTCCTCGATGTGGGCTACTGGTTCTTCGATATACTGTATATCCTCATCATTCAGCCGAATACGATTCTCCGCCGACACGGGGGTGCGCTCATGATTAATGTACGTCAGATCACCCGTGCGTTCCCGCAAAACAAAAGCCATATTAGCACCTACATCGCCAGAGCCCATCAATACGGTCTGCCGGTTCTGAATCTCAAAGCCATCGCAGTCCGGGCACACATATATTGTTTTGCCAAGAGTAGGTAATAAGCCGGGCAGCTCAGGAAAGCGGTCCATTACTCCTGTAGCAAGAAGCAGAACCCTGCATATATACTGCTGTCCCCCGGCTCCATGAAGTATGAATAATTCATCCGGTTTCTCTGCCTTAACTATTCTATCCTTCTGAAACTCTACACCTGCTCTTTCCGCCTGAAGTCTCCCCCTGGCCCGCAGCTCTTCACCCGGCACACCATCAGGCCAGCCCAATATATTATGATAGCTCCGGCATAAACTGGATCTTCCGCCTCCAGCATCAATTACAAGCACCTGATGGGCTGAGTACCGCCCCAACTGAATAGCCGCCTGAAGCCCGGCAAAACCGCCGCCGACTATAATCGCATCATAGATCAATTGTCATTCCCTCATTTCTGCAGCATTATAGACTTATAATTAAACGAGGAGAGAGGTTTTAAACGAGTTCCGGGTAATTTGCGTGTTTTTTATTATTCCATACCTCCAGAAAACATAAAAAAAGCCATCACTTTAAAGTGATGACTTCTTGATTGGGATGAGCCATGAAGGACTCGAACCTTCGACACCCTGATTAAAAGTCAGGTGCTCTACCAACTGAGCTAATGGCTCATAAAAAGGGATGGAGGCTGATGGATTCGAACCACCGAACACGTACGTGAGCAGATTTACAGTCTGATGCGTTTGGCCACTTCGCTAAGCCTCCATATATGGTGGCGCGGGAGGGAATCGAACCCCCGACACAAGGATTTTCAGTCCTTTGCTCTACCGACTGAGCTACCGAGCCATAAAAAAAGCCTTAAAACAAAAAAAATGGCGGAACCGACGGGATTCGAACCCGCGATCTCCTGCGTGACAGGCAGGCATGTTAGGCCAACTACACCACGGTTCCACAATTTAATGTAAAAAATGGTGCCGGCGAGAGGACTTGAACCCCCAACCTACTGATTACAAGTCAGTTGCTCTACCAGTTGAGCTACACCGGCACGGTGTAAGGTGGATCTAAGATTTAAAAATGGTGGAGGCTGAGGGGTTCGAACCCCCGACCCTCTGCTTGTAAGGCAGATGCTCTCCCAGCTGAGCTAAGCCTCCGGGTATGTATGGTAGCGGCAGAGGGGATCGAACCCCCGACCTCACGGGTATGAACCGTACGCTCTAGCCAGCTGAGCTACGCCGCCACACTACAAGTATTGGATTTATAATGGCGGAGAGAGAGGGATTCGAACCCTCGCACCGCTTACGCAGTCTAACCCCTTAGCAGAGGGTCCCCTTATAGCCACTTGGGTATCTCTCCAAATAAATGGTAGCCATGTAAATCCGCACAGGAAATTGATTCCTGAAAACTGAATCCGAAACGAATCTGCGTGTTAGAATTGTTGGATAAGCCCTCGACCGATTAGTATTGGTCAGCTCCATGCATTGCTGCACTTCCACCTCCAACCTATCTACCTCGTCGTCTTCAAGGGGTCTTACTAATTGGGAAATCTCATCTTGAGGGGGGCTTCACGCTTAGATGCTTTCAGCGCTTATCCCGTCCGTACGTAGCTACTCAGCCATGCTCCTGGCGGAACAACTGATGCACCAGCGGTACGTCCATCCCGGTCCTCTCGTACTAAGGACAGCTCCTCTCAAATTTCCTGCGCCCACGACAGATAGGGACCGAACTGTCTCACGACGTTCTGAACCCAGCTCGCGTACCGCTTTAATGGGCGAACAGCCCAACCCTTGGGACCTACTTCAGCCCCAGGATGCGATGAGCCGACATCGAGGTGCCAAACCTCCCCGTCGATGTGGACTCTTGGGGGAGATAAGCCTGTTATCCCCAGGGTAGCTTTTATCCGTTGAGCGATGGCCCTTCCATGCGGTACCACCGGATCACTAAGTCCGACTTTCGTCCCTGCTCGACTTGTAGGTCTCGCAGTCAAGCTCCCTTATGCCTTTGCACTCTGCGAATGATTTCCAACCATTCTGAGGGAACCTTTGAACGCCTCCGTTACTCTTTAGGAGGCGACCGCCCCAGTCAAACTGCCCGCCTGACACGGTCCCCGTACCCGCTTAGGGTACTAGGTTAGAACCTAGATACGATCAGGGTGGTATCCCAACGGCGCCTCCGCAGAAGCTTGCGCTCCTGCCTCAACGGCTCCCACCTATCCTGTACAGATCGTACCCAAATTCAATATCAAGCTGCAGTAAAGCTCCATGGGGTCTTTCCGTCTTGTCGCGGGTAACCTGCATCTTCACAGGTATTAAAATTTCACCGGATCTCTCGTTGAGACAGCGCCCAAGTCGTTACGCCATTCGTGCGGGTCAGAATTTACCTGACAAGGAATTTCGCTACCTTAGGACCGTTATAGTTACGGCCGCCGTTTACTGGGGCTTCGGTTCACAGCTTCGGGTTTAACCCCTAACCACTCCCCTTAACCTTCCAGCACCGGGCAGGCGTCAGCCCGTATACTTCGCCTTGCGGCTTCGCACAGACCTGTGTTTTTGCTAAACAGTCGCTTGGGCCTTTTCACTGCGGCCCCCTCGGGCTATTCACCCTACCGAGGCACCTCTTCTCCCGAAGTTACGAGGTCATTTTGCCGAGTTCCTTAACGAGAGTTCTTCCGCGCGCCTTAGAATTCTCTTCTCGCCTACCTGTGTCGGTTTGCGGTACGGGCACCTTCTCCTGGCTAGAGGCTTTTCTTGGCAGTGTGAGATCATGACCTTCGCTACTACAATTTTCGCTCCCCATCACAGCCCAGCCTTACGGTGTGCGGATTTGCCTACACACCAGCCTCACTGCTTAGACGGACATCCATCAGTCCGCGTCACTACCCTCCTGCGTCACCCCATCGCTCATAGCGGATTACGGTGGTACAGTAATTTCAAACTGTTGTCCTTCGACTACGCCTTTCGGCCTCGCCTTAGGTCCCGACTTACCCTGAGCGGACGAGCCTTCCTCAGGAAACCTTGGGCTTTCGGCGGATCAGATTCTCACTGATCTTTTCGTTACTCATACCGGCATTCTCACTTGTATGCTGTCCAGCGCTCCTTACGGTACACCTTCAACCCACATACAACGCTCCCCTACCCCAGATGCAAAGCATCTAGCCATAGCTTCGGTGGTGTGTTTAGCCCCGTTACATTTTCGGCGCAGAGTCACTCGACCAGTGAGCTATTACGCACTCTTTCAATGGTGGCTGCTTCTAAGCCAACATCCTGGTTGTCTGTGCAACTCCACATCCTTTCCCACTTAACACACACTTGGGGACCTTAGCTGATGGTCTGGGCTGTTTCCCTTTTGACAATGGATCTTAGCACTCACTGTCTGACTCCCGGCAAGAAGTTAATGGCATTCGGAGTTTGACTGAGCTTGGTAACCCTTGCGGGCCCCGCACCCAATCAGTGCTCTACCTCCACCACTCCATTCACCGAGGCTAGCCCTAAAGCTATTTCGGGGAGAACCAGCTATCTCCGAGTTCGATTGGAATTTCTCCGCTACCCCCACCTCATCCCCGCATTTTTCAACATGCGTGGGTTCGGGCCTCCAGTGCGTGTTACCGCACCTTCACCCTGGACAGGGGTAGATCACACGGTTTCGGGTCTACGTCCACATACTCAGTCGCCCTATTCAGACTCGCTTTCGCTGCGGCTCCGGCTTCTCACCTTAACCTTGCATGTTAAACGTAACTCGCCGGTTCATTCTACAAAAGGCACGCCATCACCCATAGATCGGGCTCTGACTTTTTGTAAGCACACGGTTTCAGGTTCTATTTCACTCCCCTTCCGGGGTGCTTTTCACCTTTCCCTCACGGTACTGTTTCACTATCGGTCGCCAGGTAGTATTTAGCCTTAGCAGATGGTCCTGCTGGATTCATACGGGGTTTCACGTGCCCCGCACTACTCGGGATCCGTCTCGGAGAGAACACAGTTTAGGCTACAGGGCTTTTACCTCTATCGCGGGCCTTTCCAGACCTCTTCACCTACCATATTCCTTTGTAACTCCATGTGAGACGTCCCACAACCCCAAGAGGCAAGCCCCTTGGTTTAGGCTGTTCCGCGTTCGCTCGCCGCTACTGACGGAATCACTATTGTTTTCTCTTCCTCAGGGTACTTAGATGTTTCAGTTCCCCTGGTCTGCCTCTGCGTATCCTATGTATTCAGATACGAGTAACTGCGAATTACCACAGCTGGGTTTCCCCATTCGGACACCCCCGGATCAAAGCTTGCTTACAGCTCCCCGAGGCAGTTTCGTTGTTCGCCACGTCCTTCGTCGGCTCCTGGCGCCTAGGCATCCTCCGTGTGCTCTTATTAGCTTAACCAATCGCTCCGGTATTGGCTCATTCGCTCATCTTGTTTTAAACAGCGCTTCCGGATGAATCCGTCCGCTATTCTGTTTAAAGCCAAAAGTCCCTCATAATCCAAAACCATCGCTCAGCATGACTAATAACTATTTCAACTTGCTTTCACAAGTTTCAGCTAAAAGATGTTCTAAAACGCAAATTCGTTTCGGTATCCAGTTTTCAAGGATCAAGTTCTTGCATATACTCTTGTAAAGATAATTGGTGGAGCCAAGCGGGATCGAACCGCTGACCTCCTGCTTGCAAGGCAGGCGCTCTCCCAGCTGAGCTATGGCCCCATAAAGGGATTATTCAATTCTAAAATGTTATATGGTGGGCCTTGGTGGACTCGAACCACCGACCTCACCCTTATCAGAGGTGCGCTCTAACCAACTGAGCTAAAAGCCCATATAACAGATAACATGTTGAAACAACCAATAAATTGATTGTTCGCTTGGCGGCGTCCTACTCTCCCAGGACCCTTCGGTCCAAGTACCATCGGCGCTGGAGGGCTTAACGGTCGTGTTCGGGATGGGTACGTGTGGAACCCCTCCGCTATCGCCACCAAACGCATACGAAAGAGACTTGCTCTTTCAAAACTGAACACGAGTGAGTGTCCGAACCCGAAGGTTCTATTGTGGAAGCTTTAGCTTCCGATTTGAATGTCACCGTTGCAGGTGACGATTCTCCATAGAAAGGAGGTGATCCAGCCGCACCTTCCGATACGGCTACCTTGTTACGACTTCACCCCAATCATCTACCCCACCTTCGGCGGCTGGCTCCCTTGCGGGTTACCCCACCGACTTCGGGTGTTGTAAACTCTCGTGGTGTGACGGGCGGTGTGTACAAGACCCGGGAACGTATTCACCGCGGCATGCTGATCCGCGATTACTAGCAATTCCGACTTCATGCAGGCGAGTTGCAGCCTGCAATCCGAACTGAGACCGGCTTTGCTGGGATTGGCTCCACCTCGCGGTTTCGCTTCCCGTTGTACCGGCCATTGTAGTACGTGTGTAGCCCAGGTCATAAGGGGCATGATGATTTGACGTCATCCCCACCTTCCTCCGGTTTGTCACCGGCAGTCACTCTAGAGTGCCCAGCCTTACCTGCTGGCAACTAAAGTCAAGGGTTGCGCTCGTTGCGGGACTTAACCCAACATCTCACGACACGAGCTGACGACAACCATGCACCACCTGTCTCCGATGCTCCGAAGAGGGGCACTATCTCTAATGCTTTCATCGGGATGTCAAGACCTGGTAAGGTTCTTCGCGTTGCTTCGAATTAAACCACATACTCCACTGCTTGTGCGGGTCCCCGTCAATTCCTTTGAGTTTCAGTCTTGCGACCGTACTCCCCAGGCGGAGTGCTTACTGTGTTAACTTCGGCACCAAGGGTATCGAAACCCCTAACACCTAGCACTCATCGTTTACGGCGTGGACTACCAGGGTATCTAATCCTGTTTGCTCCCCACGCTTTCGCGCCTCAGCGTCAGTTACAGCCCAGAAAGTCGCCTTCGCCACTGGTGTTCCTCCACATATCTACGCATTTCACCGCTACACGTGGAATTCCACTTTCCTCTTCTGTACTCAAGTCACCCAGTTTCCAGTGCGACCTCAGGTTGAGCCCAAGGTTTAAACACCAGACTTAAATGACCGCCTGCGCGCGCTTTACGCCCAATAATTCCGGACAACGCTTGCCCCCTACGTATTACCGCGGCTGCTGGCACGTAGTTAGCCGGGGCTTTCTTCTCAGGTACCGTCACTCCGGTAGCAGTTACTCTACCGGACGTTCTTCCCTGGCAACAGAGCTTTACGATCCGAAAACCTTCATCACTCACGCGGCGTTGCTCCGTCAGGCTTTCGCCCATTGCGGAAGATTCCCTACTGCTGCCTCCCGTAGGAGTCTGGGCCGTGTCTCAGTCCCAGTGTGGCCGTTCACCCTCTCAGGTCGGCTACGCATCGTCGCCTTGGTGAGCCGTTACCCCACCAACTAGCTAATGCGCCGCAGGCCCATCCCCAAGCGGCAGATTGCTCCGCCTTTCATTCTCTCTTCAGGAGAGGAAAGAAATTATCCGGTATTAGCTACCGTTTCCGGTAGTTATCCCAGTCTTGAGGGCAGGTTGCCTACGTGTTACTCACCCGTCCGCCGCTAAGTTAATCAGGAGCAAGCTCCATCATAACTCCGCTCGACTTGCATGTATTAGGCACGCCGCCAGCGTTCGTCCTGAGCCAGGATCAAACTCTCCAAATTGTATTTAGAAAGAGCGATTGCTCATTTTGAAACATCTGACGAGAATTGTTATATTCTCTAATTTGGATCTCACCAAGGTGATTTCCGATACTCACTCGTTGTTCAGTTTTCAAAGATCAATGTCTCATGTTTTGTCGCCGATGTTTGTTTCAGCAGCGACCTTTATAATATATCACAGCACCTTTGTTTCAGTCAAGCGTTTTTTTAATTTCTTTTTTCGCTTTAGCTTTCAGCAAGTTATCCGAGAACATCTTGCTCAAAGGGCCGAGACTTAATGTATCATAAATCAATAACCTGCGTCAACCTTTAAAACAAAGTTAATTTTAAACCGAGCAGCATTAGTACCCCCGGCAGTCCAAGAATCGTTACTGCGCCTATGGTTGTGGGATTCAGCGGAATATACACATCCGTTAGAATACCGGAGAAGTTAACGATATAAATACCGATTGCAGCCAGAATAAGATGAGTCCCGAATACACTTATCCATGCCCAGCCCAGTTTTTTTCTGAAAACAATTAGAATCAGCAGAAGTCCTGACAGAATCAGCACACCCATAGCAACAGTTCTTAGCATCGTGATCCTCCTCTATAATTATTCCCGGTTACATCGGCAGCTGGCTCCGGTTGAGTCCCAGTCTCTTGGCATGCTTAAGGTGAATCTGATATTTTCGCTCTGCCGCTTCCAGTATATAGATGGCATAGTCGATCTGGTCCTGCCCCATTGCCTCATCAAACATCAGATATGCCCGCTCCCACTCCGACTGCGCTTTGCGGACCTCCTGATACACCGTACCCCATTCCTCTTCCGTATGGGCATCATTCGCCCCTTCTGCATCTCTGCTCAGCCACTTAGCGTTCCACCATCCCATCGTGATCCCCCCTATATGAATGACTACTGGCGCAGCCGGTGCCGCAAACCCGTTAATCTCATACATATCGGAATAGGGACAAACTTAGAACCAGGAAGCTGTGCCTGTCTAACCTTTTATTGGACATCAGCTATTTCAGGAGAATGTAAATTCTTAGCTATTAAAAAAGGGAGCCCTATGGGCCCCCTTAAATATAATTCAATGACAGAACGCTTAGAACAGCTCACGACGGCCTTCCAGCGCCTTCGACAGGGTTACCTCATCCGCATACTCCAGATCTCCGCCTACAGGCAAGCCATGGGCTATCCTGGTGATCTTGATCTCGAACGGACGCACGAGACGGGAGATGTACATAGCTGTCGCCTCACCCTCAATGTTGGGATTGGTCGCCATTATCAGCTCCTTCACCCGCTCATCACTAAGTCTGGTCAGCAGCTCCTTGAGCCGTATATCATCAGGCCCTATGCCTTCCATAGGCGATATGGCTCCCTGCAGCACATGATAATAGCCGTCAAACTCTTTGGTTCTTTCTATAGCCACCAGATCCTTGGAGTCCTGAACCACACAAATTACCGAAGCATCGCGGGTTTTGTCCTGGCAGATCCGGCACGGGTCAGTATCGGTAATGTTACAGCAGACCGAGCAATAATGAAGGTTCCGTTTGACACTGACCAGGGCCTTGGCGAAATCAATCACCTCATCCTCCTTCATGTTCAGCACATGAAAGGCCAGCCGGGCAGCTGTCTTCGGGCCAATCCCCGGCAAACGTGTAAAAGCTTCTATTAGCTTGGCTAGCGGTTCTGGATAATACAAAGTAATGGTTCTCCTTTGGTCGGGAGTGGAGTAAGCCTAGAATAAGCCAGGGATCTTCATTCCGCCGGTGAATTTACCCATATCGTTGTTAGCCAACTCTTCAGCCTGGGTAAGAGCATCATTGACAGCAGTGATCACGAGATCCTGCAGCATTTCGATATCTTCCGGATCAACAACCTCCGGTTTAATCTGGATGGACAGCAATTTTTTGTGGCCGTTCACTTGAACGGTAACCACGCCGCCGCCGGACGAGCCTTCAATAGTCTTGCCGCCAAGTTCCTCTTGGGCTTTGAGCATTTGCTCCTGCATTTTTTTAACCTGCTTCATCATTTGGTTCATATTATTCATACATCGTCTCTCCTTTGGGATGCGCTTCTGCGCTAATATGCTTAAAGCTCTATTCTTTTATGACAACAAGGTCTTCTCCAAAGAGCTGGATCGCCTCGTCAATCCATGGTTCGGGTTTGGCTTCAACAGTCTCGTGTTCATGCTCCAGACGCAGTTCTTCTGTACTGGCCTTGGAAGCTGATTTGGTCGCGGCCTCATTCCAGTCACGCAGCAGCATCGTCACCAGCCGGTATGGTTTACCCAGCTTGGCACTCATTACGTTCTCGATGACCTGCCGGTTGGCCGGCTTCTCAGTCGTGTCCCGGTGAATCGTGTTCTTGAAGGCGACCAGCACTGCATCTTCCATAACTGCCACCGGCTCACCATCTACAAACCAGGCATGTACGGTTACCTTCTCTTCCTTCACACCCTGCAGGACATGGCTCCACTGCTTATAGACATTGCCAAAATCAGCGCTGTCTTTACCTGCAATGAACTTATCGAGCTGCGGCGGAAGCTTGGCGGCAGATGATACCCTTGGAGCGCTTGGCTGGACGGCCGCTCTCTGCGGCGCAGCCTGCTCACGCCCTCCGCCGGCAACGCCTCCGGATTGGATGGCCTGCTCAAGCTTCTTCTCCAGCGCTGCAATCTGCCGTTTGAGCATATCCAGCTCTCCCGCATCCGCCGGGCTGGAGCTTCTTCCCGCTTCAGGTGCTACAGCACTCAAGGACGGAACGCCCGCCGAAGGAGCGGCTTCCTGCTGGGTGCTGCACAGCTTCATGAGCGCTACTTCAAATAAAGTCTGCGGATGAGTGGCATATTTCATCTCTCCAAGATAACGGCTCAGCGTCTCCACAATCAGGAACAGCCGGTCACGTGTAAAGGCTGCTGCCATATCACGGAATTCCGCCGGATTCAGCACACGGTCCGTTAGCTGGTCTGCCCCCGGCACCATCTTGATCATAAGTAAATCACGGAAATAATACAAAAGATTCTCCAGACACTTGTCGGCACTCTTACCCTCGTGCATCAGCTGCTCGACAAGTTCCAGCAGCAGACCCATATCGCTTTCCAGAATGGCTGTAGCAAGACGGGCAAACTGCTCGGATGGAATCCCTCCAGTCATTCCCAGCACCTGCTGATACGTCACATTCCCGTCTGTAAAAGACGAAATCTGGTCGAGTATGCTCAGCGCATCACGCATCCCCCCGTCAGACAGACGGGCGATGTACTGCAGTGCATCTGCATCCGCTGTGATGCCTTCCTTCTGGCATATCTCTGACAGCCAGCCGGTCTGTTCCTCCAGGGAAACCCGGCGGAAGTCAAAGCGCTGGCAGCGTGAAATGATCGTAGCCGGCAGTTTATGAGGCTCTGTCGTTGCCAGAATAAACATTACATGCGGCGGCGGTTCTTCCAGCGTCTTAAGCAGGGCGTTGAACGCCTCTGTTGTCAGCATATGCACTTCATCAATAATATACACTTTTCGGCGTACTTCGGTAGGTGCATATTTCACCTTATCCCGCAGATCGCGAATCTCTTCAACACCCCGGTTGGAGGCCGCATCAATCTCCTGGACATCCATTACGTTGCCCGCTGTGATCCGCAGACAAGACGGACATTCATTACATGGCTCCGGGCCCGGGCCCCGCTCGCAATTGACCGCTTTGGCCAGTACCTTGGCAGCACTTGTCTTACCGGTCCCCCGCGGGCCGCTGAACAGATAGGCATGCGAAACCCGCTGTTCACGGATCGCATTCTGCAGCGTCTGGATAATATGCTGCTGCCCTACCATATCTTGAAACGACTGCGGCCGCCAAGCACGGTACAGCGCGATATGTTCCACTATGCATTACCCTCTCTCAGGCTGCCGCTTTCCGGCATTTGTCGCTAATTTATTATACTATATTCCCCAGTCTTTGACCAAAAACAAAAAGCATCTTCGCTTGTGGCAAAGACGCTATCATAATAATATTTAAACCGTGCACCCGTTATTGATGACTGCGATCCAAGCGGCAACCCTACAAAACTGCTCGGGCTAGGCCACCCTCCGGCACAAGAGTAAACTCACTTATGGCTGCTTCCTTCCGGACCTGACCAGGTTCATAAGCACTCATTGCGGAGGACCCAACCGTCAACACAGCCCATAGGAACCAAGGCCTCACATCGACAGCACCTCTAACAGGAATTCAACCTCGCTACAGCGGATTGCGAGTTACAGGGCACCGCTACCTCCCCGTCTAGCACGGCGAAGATAAGTATAGCTTACGGCCGGACAAAAATCAAATGTAATTAAAAGAAGACCCCAGCAGCTTCTACAGCCGCAGGGGTCTCAATCCTTATACCGCTAAGCGGCAGTGCATTTAGATACCGTATTTCTTCTTGAATTTATCAACTCGGCCGCCGGCATCCAGGAACTTCTGCTTGCCGGTGAAGAACGGATGGCAGCTGGAGCAAATTTCGATGCGGAGCTCTTCTTTGGCAGAGCCAGCTTCAAAGGAGTTGCCACAAGCGCAGGTTACCTTAGTTACATTGTACTTGGGTTGAATTGCTGTTTGCATTTGAATATTCACCTCTCACGCCCTAAGCCTCATGCGGACTTAGAGTTATATGATTACGCAAGCTACATTCTAGCATGGAAGCCGAGGCGCTGCAAGAGGTTGGGCAAGACTCAAGTTATCGGTTACCGGTGCACTCTGCGCTGCTTGGTGCGGGCCAGTTCAGCAGGCGGAACATGGGTGAAGGAGCCAATCACAACATCCGGCAGCTCCTCGCGGAAGATCTCAAGCATCGTCTTCATCCCAAGTATCTCGCCTTGTGCAGGAGGAATCAGCTCCAGATAGCTCTCCGGGTCAATATTAAGATTCCGCATCTGAATTAGCTTAATATCTGTACGTCTGACGAACTCAACCATCGCCTCAATCTCTTCTTCGCGGTCCGTGACACCCGGAAAAATCAGATAATTAATGGAAGTGTACACTCCCTGTGAAGCTGCATATTTCAGAGACTTCTCTACATTAGCCAGTGTATAACCGCGCGGCTTGTAGTATGCATTATAGTGATCATCCAGCGCACTGATTATGCTGACCCGCATAAGGTCAAGGCCAGCATCCACAATACCGCGGATATGATCGCTTAACCCTGCGTTTGTATTGATATTGATATAACCCATATCCGTAGCGGAGCGTACTTCACGGATGGACTCAATGATTATCTTCGCCTGGGTAGAAGGTTCGCCTTCACAGCCCTGCCCAAAGCTAACAATAGACTCTGGCGTCTTCAGGTGCTCCAGCATGACCTGTGAGACTTCACTCACTGTAGGACGGAAGTTCATCCGCGTCTGCGGCGACACAAACCCGCTGTCATCAGGCTGTTCCGAGATACAGCCGAAGCAGCCGGCATTGCACGAGTAGGAGACCGGAACAGCACCTTCCCAGCGGCCCAAGAAGGTATTGGAAGAGGTCAGGCACTCGTATTCCAGCGCACAGTTGGACAGATGGCCGTACAGGCGGTTCTCGGGATACTTGGCGGTCAAATTACCAACACCGGCCTTTACATCTTCCCGGTCACAATTCAAAGGGTTCCACTGCTCCGTATCATCTGTAGGATCCGCCGCTACATAGAATCCGCCATCCTTCCACACTACAGCGGAATAACCGAAAAGCGGAAGCTTATACGACTTATCTGTCTTGACATAGCCGGGAAGGCACAGACGGGTAAAGCCCTGCGGCAACAGCGCTCCAACAGCCTGTGAGCCTGCGGGCAACGGCATCATTTCGCCTGTCCCGGGATTCATCCCTATTGCTCGCGTATTAGGCAGACCTACTAGAGTAGCGCCTTCAGGCAGCGGGATCAATTCTTCCTCCAGTATCTCAACAATCATATCCCCGCTGCGGGCCAGCCCGTACAGCTCGGGATGATCATATACGTTTCCTTGCCCGTCGGCATATACCAAATACATGTTAGTCTCCTCTTGTTATCAATTCTCAGGTTGTAGGCATAGAAGGCGTCTTGGGCCGCGTAGTACGGCGGGCCGATGAGCCGCTGTTCGATGTTCCGCCTTTGCTGGCAGTACTGTTTGCTGACGAGGAATCCTTGTTGCCGGCCACATCAAAAGAGGCCAGGAACTCAGCATTCGTCTTGGTGTCACGCAGTTTTTTCAGGAATCCTTCTACGAAGTCGTAGGATTCATTCATATTTTTGCGGATCGACCAGATGGTATCCAGTTCTTCCTTGCTAAGCAATACTTCCTCGCGCCGTGTACCCGAACGGCGGATATCGATGGCCGGGAAGATACGGCGTTCTGCCAGCTTGCGGTCCAGGTGAAGCTCCATATTCCCTGTACCTTTGAATTCCTCGTAAATAATATCGTCCATGCGCGACCCGGTATCGATCAGCGCTGTTGCAAGTATAGTCAGGCTTCCGCCTTCTTCTACGTTCCGCGCAGAACCGAAGAAACGCTTAGGACGATGGAAGGCCGCAGGATCAATCCCTCCGCTCAGTGTCCGGCCGGATGGCGGAACCACTAGATTGTAAGCACGGGCCAGACGGGTAATGCTGTCCAGCAGAATAACGACATCTTTCTTGTGCTCTACAAGGCGCAGTGCCCGCTGCAGAACAAGCTCAGCCACTTTGATATGATTCTCCGGAAGCTCGTCGAACGTTGAAGCTACCACCTCGCCCTTGACGGAACGCTGCATATCGGTTACTTCCTCAGGACGTTCATCAATCAGCAGTACAAACAGTGCAATCTCAGGATTGTTGGTGGAGATACTGTTGGCAATTTCTTTTAGGAGGAGCGTCTTTCCTGCTTTGGGAGGTGCTACAATCAAACCGCGCTGCCCTAAACCTACAGGAGCAAGCAAATCCATTATTCGGGTAGATAAATGGGTAGGGGATGTTTCAAGCGGCAGCTTGTCTTGCGGATAAAGAGGTGTAAGTGCCGGGAAATGTAATCGTTCAGCTGCACTGGCCGGGTTCTCTCCATTGACGGCATTGACTTGAAGCAATCCGAAATAACGTTCATTCTCTTTGGGTGTCCGGCATTTCCCGGATACAAGGTCGCCGCTTCTAAGATCAAACTTGCGGATCTGCGAAGCAGAGATATAAATATCCTCCGCACTCGGCAAGTAGTTAATCGGTCTAAGGAAACCGTAACCTTCCGGCAGGATCTCAAGTACGCCTTCCATAAACATAAGACCGCTCTGCTCAGCCTGCGCCCGGAGAATCGCGAAGATCAGCTCCCGCTTCTTGAGCGTTCCGTAATAAGGGATCTGGTATTTCTTAGCCAGCTTATACAGATCGGTCAGCTTCATTTCTTCCAGATCGGAAATTTGAAGATCCATGTGTGATAACCACCTATTCAATTTTTATAATGAGTTCTTCCGGCGGGGACTGCCGGGCAAAATATGAGTCTATGAAAATGCTTATTAGGATAGGATTACCCGAATTGGAAGGAGATATGCAGTTTAAAGGCAAATTTCGCTCCTTCCATTCGTTCCGGGTAAAGTACTTATTCGTTCTCGCGCCAGACTTCGGCACCTAAATTGCGCAGGTTGCTTACGAGGTTATCATAACCGCGGTCTATATACTCCACGCCTGTCACTTCGGTAATACCTTCCTCAACGGTCAGTCCGGCAATCACCAGAGCCGCACCTGCCCGTAAATCGGCAGCCTTCACCTTCGCGGCATTGAGCTTGCCGCCCTCAATAATTGCGGAACGTCCTTCAACGCGAATCTTGGCGCCCATACGGACTAATTCAGGCACATGCTTGAACCGGTTGCTGTATACGAAATCGCTCAGGACGCTAACGCCTTCAGCCTGAGTCAGCATGCTTGTCATCGGAGATTGCAAATCTGTGGCGAAGCCGGGGTATATCAACGCTTTGACATCAGCATGCTGGTACTTGGCTCTGCCGATGACCCGGATACTCTCATCCAGCTCTTCTATATCTACTCCCATTTCCAGCAGCTTGGCGGTCAGCGCCTCCAGATGCTTGGGAATCACGTTATCTATCAGCACATTGCCACGCGTTGCCGCAGCGGCAATCATGTATGTTCCCGCTTGAATTCGGTCAGGAATGATGGAATGGCGGCAACCATGCATTTCAGTTACGCCTTCAATCCGGATCGTTTCTGTACCGGCGCCTTTAATAACAGCGCCCATAGAGTTTAATAGGGTAGCTACATCTATAATCTCAGGCTCTTTAGCCGCATTTTCAATAATTGTAGAGCCTTTGGCACGTGAGGCCGCCAGCATAATATTTATTGTGGCTCCAACACTGGATACATCCAGATAGATCTTTGCACCACGCAGTTCCTTGGCATACAAGTGAATAGAGCCATGATCGTTGGTTACAGTCGCACCAAGCGCTTCAAAGCCTTTGATATGCTGGTCAATCGGACGGGGCTCAAAATTACAGCCGCCGGGAAGACCAATAGTCGCCTCTTTGAATCTGCCGAGAAGCGCACCCATCATATAATAAGAAGCCCGGAGTTTCTTGACCGGTCCGTTAGGCATGGGAATGGATACGATACGGGAGGGATTAATTCTCATCTGGCTGCCGGTCCACGATACACTCGCGCCAAGCTCCTCCAGAATTTCGGAGTAAACGGCCACATCACTAAGAGCAGGCAGGTTATCCAGCACCACCTCAGATTCAGCCAAAATCGCCGCTGGAATAAGCGCAATTGCGCTGTTCTTTGCTCCGCTGATGGTTACAACGCCCTCTAGCGGACGTCCGCCGCCAATCATTAATTTTTCCATAAATTTATCTGGTTCCCCCTACGTGTATTGCGGCTTGTTCTGGCAATACCAGCTGTGGCTTGTGGTGACATGGTCATTAGAAGAAGAAACGGCTGCGCCGCCCTTGCTTAAGGACGGCACCCGTTTCTGAGGAAATCTGAAATGACTTTACCGGAAAGACACCGGCTGTGCAGCGTACTCTTCTGGTAAAGATATGCAGGCGGGACAGCAATAAATAACCTGTCCCGTTACGCGGCAGAGTTAATATTACGCTTTGTTGCTGGATCCGAATTCACGGATTTTGCCAATAACGGTTTGTTTGATGGCTTCACGGCCTGGAGCGATGAATGTACGCGGATCGTATGCATCCGGTTTAGCAGCCAGAACTTCGCGGACAACTTTAGCAAACGCGATTTGGTTCTCGGTGTTTACGTTGATCTTGGAAGTACCCAGGGAGATGGATTTCTGAATGTCATGTACAGGAATACCAGTACCGCCGTGAAGCACGAGCGGAAGGTTAACTGCATCACGGATTTCTTCCATTTCCTTAAATCCAAGGTTCGGTTCACCCAGGTAAGGACCGTGTACAGAACCCAGAGCCGGAGCCAATGTGTCGATGCCGGTTTCTTTGACGATGCGTACGCATTCGTTAAGGTCAGCGTATTGGATGCCGCCGATAACGTCATCTTCCTGTCCGCCTACAGTACCAACTTCAGCTTCTACAGAAACACCTTTAGCGTGAGCATAATCAACAACCTTCTTGGTCATTTCAATGTTCTCGTCGATTGGGTGGTGGGAGCCGTCGATCATTACGGAAGTAAATCCGGCATCGATTGCATCTTTACATTTGTCAAAGCTTGAACCGTGGTCCAAGTGGATAGCTACAGGAACGGTGATTTTCATGTCATGAATAAGACCTTCAACCATCTTAACTACAGTGTAGAAGCCGCCCATGTGACGAGCTGCGCCTTCGGATACGCCAAGGATTACTGGTGATTTCTCTTCTTCTGCTGCACCAAGAATCGCTTGAGTCCACTCCAGGTTATTGATGTTGAACTGGCCAACTGCATATTTTCCTTCAAGTGCTTTGGTTAACATGTCTGTCATAGATACTAATGGCATGGTTTCAATCCTCCTAAAATGTTTGAGTTGCTTATATAAGCCGACATCACATACAGGCCTATTATAGCACATCCTGTGTCAAATACTAAATAGGATACACAAAAAAAATGTCCCGGTGGGACGATATTCAGCCAGCCCATATTCCTGCGGGACTTTCCCTCTTTAGCGTATCCATAACAGGACTTACCCAAACTGTACATTTCTAAGCTAGCTGCATTGATCTACCGACTTGTTATGCAGATGCATATTAACGGCAACCCGCATCTCATCGATATCAAACGGCTTGGTAAAATGCATCAGAGCTCCCAGCTTCGTCGCTTCCTTGATCATGTCCAGTTCTCCGTAAGCCGTCATCATAATTACTTTAATGGCCGGATTCAGCTCCTTCAAATGCTTGAGAATCTCCAGCCCGTCCATCCCCGGGATCTTCATATCGAGCAGAACCATATCCGGCGATTCATTGCGGACGATATCCAGTGCCAATTTTCCGTTAGCTGCCTGAAAGGTGGCATAACCTTCACTATTAAATACTTCCATGAGGAGAATCCGGATTCCATTCTGATCATCGACAATTAATACTTTCTTTTTTTTCCATACGATACCCTCCCAGAATTTAAGGCAGATTGTCTATACCGCGCTCTCTCACAGCTAACGGCCCCGCTTCAACTTAGTCTATACGAAACCTATTATTCGTGCTTTGTAGCCAAAATCCTGCTAATTGGTTAAAATGCGTAAATCTATGCCATATAAAGGTGTATTTCCAGTTAAAAAGCGGTAGTACAGTCCCCTTGTAATTCTGCAGATATCGTTTATGAGGTCTATCACAAGAGAAATATAGGGATAAGGCATCGCGTAAAACATATAGCTTTCTCTTATTTTCAAAAAAGAGAGCCCCCGTAAGGAGGCTCCCGCAGGCCCTTACAGGCCTGACGATATTAATTACAGCTGTTCGGAATGGGTAAGCGAAGCTTTAACAAATTCACGGAACAGCGGCTGCGGACGGTTCGGACGGGAAGTGAATTCCGGATGGAATTGCACGGACAGGAACCAAGGATGTCCCGGCAGCTCAACAATTTCTACCAAACGGCCGTCAGGAGAGGTTCCGGAGAAGACCAGACCTGCTTTTTCCATCTCATCACGGTAAGCGTTATTGAACTCATACCGGTGACGGTGACGTTCATAGACCAGTTCATCATCATAGCAGGACATCGCAAGTGAACCAGGGGCAAGCTTGCAAGGATACAGTCCGAGGCGCATAGTGCCGCCCATATCCTCAATATCCTTCTGTTCAGGCAAGAGGTCAATCAGCGGATACGCAGTAGCCGGATCGATCTCAGAGCTGTTCGCACCTGTCATTCCGAGCACGGAACGGCCGTACTCTATCACAGACACCTGCATGCCAAGGCAAATCCCGAAGAACGGAATGGACTGCTCACGCGCAAAGCGGATTGCCGATATCTTGCCTTCGATTCCGCGGTCGCCGAAGCCGCCCGGAACCAGAATGCCGCCGATGCCGCCCAGCAGCTCGTCCACATTCTCGTCAGTAACCAGCTCAGCATCTACCCACCGGATTTTAACTTCGGCATTGGAGGCAAATCCCGCATGTGAAAGTGACTCTACAACGCTCAAATAAGCATCATGGAGCGCTACATATTTACCGACAATGGCAATCTCAACGGTACGTTCCAGCTTCTGGATGCGTTCCAGCATGCTCTCCCATTCGCGCATATCCGGCGCAGGTGTAGTCAATTTCAGGTGGTTGACTACAATCTCGTCCAAGCCTTCATCACGCAGGTTCAGCGGAACTTCATACAGTGTTGAAGCGTCGCGGCATTCCACAACGGCACTCGCATCGATATCACAGAACAAGGCAAGCTTGGCCTTCATATCATCGGTCAAAGGATACTCTGTACGGCATACGATCACATTCGGCTGAATTCCGATGCTGCGCAGCTCCTTTACGCTATGCTGTGTCGGCTTCGTCTTCACTTCGCCTGCAGCCTTGATGTAAGGAATCAGGGTAACATGAATGTACATGACATTCTCACGGCCGATATCACTCTTGATCTGACGGATCGCTTCCATAAACGGCAAGCTCTCGATATCTCCCACAGTACCGCCAATCTCGGTAATCACCACATCAGAACCAGTCTCACGGCCGGCACGGAATACCCGTTCCTTGATCTCGTTCGTGATGTGCGGGATAACCTGAACGGTGCCGCCCAAGTATTCCCCGCGGCGCTCTTTGCTGATAACGGAGGAATAAATCTTACCCGTGGTTACGTTGCTGTTCTTCGACAAATTAATATCAATAAACCGTTCATAATGCCCAAGGTCGAGGTCAGTCTCCGCGCCATCATCGGTTACAAACACTTCCCCGTGCTGATAAGGACTCATAGTTCCAGGGTCTACGTTAATGTAAGGATCGAATTTCTGGATCGTTACTTTCAGACCTCTGTTCTTGAGCAGCCTGCCCAGCGAAGCGGCGGTGATGCCTTTGCCAAGGGAAGACACAACGCCACCCGTTACAAAAATATACTTTGTCACTGTAAAACCCTCCTAAATAAAGTCCAGAAATTCAGGGGACGCTTGTTGTTTATCGTAACCCTTTTTTCCATCATCAAACCGGGGAACCCAAAAGTTGCTTCAGAACCGCCAAAATTTAAGACCAGCAAAACCGCAGTTTTTTGGCATCTAAAAAAACAAAAAAGTGACACCCGTAGACCCGGGGCACTTTTTATTTTAGAAAACATATTAACTTTCATTATAAGCCCATGCAATAGTTTACTCTGACGGTCCTGCCCCTGTCAAGGGACGAATTACACCGCCGGAAAGACTATTCTAATATTTATCTTCCTCTTCCTCATCATCGGCTTCGTCTTCTTCGCCGTCTTCGGAATCTTCCTCATCCACTTCGTCTTCGTCAATGTCGTCTTCATCGATGACAACATCTTCGTCAACTTCCTCTTCGCTGTCGTCGTCAGAATAGAGGTCGTCGCGATCTTCATCAATCGCATCGAAATCCTCTTCCTCAGCAGCGTAATTCTCTTCTTCTTCAGCAAAGTCGTCATCTTCCAAGTCGTCGTCCTCATCGTTGATGATACGTACGCGTTTGGTGTTGCCGACAGGGTCATCGGAGCGTTCCAGCGGGTACCAGCGTTTCAGGCCCCAAAGGTTGGTTCCGACACAGGCAAAACGCCCGTCAATGTTAATCTCGGTATATAACTGGGCAATAGTATCTTGGCTCTCTTGATCGGTCATACCACGCAGCTTGGCAACCTCAACCATCAGATCACGGTAGTAGTAAGGCGTATTGGCTGCCTTAAGCACCAGGAAAGCCAGGTCGACCATCGGCATTTCTTTAACTTTCTCAGGGTCCAGCTTTAAATTGAGTGGCGTACTCACTAAAGGACACTTCCTCTCACGCATTGTTCACATTAAATCATGCTTAATTCATGATATCCATTAACAAACCTAAGTAAAACCTATTTGCGGGCAAATTGCAAGTCTAATACAACCGCTTCTGCGGGAAACCGTAGACCCAGTGATCATCCGGAACCTCTATGTAACCCAAAAGGCTGATTCTAAATTAAAAAGGCGGAGGGAAACCCTCCGCGCATGACTGTATCCACGCCAAGGATCGGCTCCTTACGGGATGTTGCAAAGGGGCCTCGCGGTTCCCTTCTGTTCATTTTATGTAATCCCCCGCCTTTTGACACGATGGGCAGCCCATTTCGCTAAAAAAGGGCAAGTTCCCATTCGGACGTCTGCCTCTTTTCATACTATATGGCAGCACGGCACCGAGGAGGGGACGGCGTAACTTATGGATTATTACGGATTTTGGCAGATGCTGCTTGAAGAGATTAAGGCTGCCCCTACAAATGCCCAGCGGCGTATTGTAACCTTCAACGATCCCCGCATGTATGCCGGAGCGCTATCACAGTGGAAATCACTTAAGACTAAAACGCCGGGGCTGCGGCAGGTTCAGGTATCTACGCTGATCCGGGCCTTCTTCGTGCCTGCCGCCGGAGCAGGAAAGCTGATGGACCGTTATGCCGATTCCCTATGTATAGAAGAAGATCACCGGATTCAGGTTCACTCCGTGTCACCGGATAAGAGCGGTTCTGCCATGTTGCCCTGGGGGGTCAAGGCGATTCATGCCCCGCAGGCCTGGTCCAAATCCACAGGGGTCCACGTGAAGATCGGCGTCATCGATACAGGCGTGGACTTCCGCCATCCCGATCTGAAGCATTCGCTCGCTTCCGGGGTCAATCTGCTGAACCGCGGCATGATGCCGCTGGATGACAACGGCCACGGCACACATATTGCCGGCACACTGGCTGCAGCCGGAGGGACGCGCGGCATGATGGGCGTAGCCCCCCGGGCGCTGATCTATCCGGTTAAGGCTTTTGACCACAGCGGCTCCGCCTATGTGTCCGATATAGTTCTTGGCATCGATTGGTGCGTGCAGAACAAGATCGATATCATTAATATGAGCTTCGGGATGAAGACCCGGAGCAAAGCTCTGCATGATGTGGTGATCAAGGCCTACCGGGCCGGGATCGCCATCATCGCCTCCAGCGGCAACGACGGCAAGCGCGGCGGGGATTACCCCGCGCGCTATCCGGAGACTATTGCCGTAGGCGCCCTGGACAGAAGGCAGCGCGTTGCTGCCTTCAGCAACCGCGGACCGTACATCGACGTGTACGGTCCGGGCGAGGGCATCCCCTCCTGCTGGCTGCGGGAGGGGTATAAAGAAATGAGCGGCACCTCTATGGCGACATCGCATGTCACCGGTGCCGCGGCCCTGCTGCTCGCGCTGCGGCCGGGGCTGTCGCCGCGCGAGCTGAAGCTGCTCTTGCGCCGCACAGCTTCGCCGGTGCGGCTGCGTAAGGGCCAGCGCCGCGCCTCGCTGGGCGGCGGCGCGGCCGATGCGCTGCGCCTGCTGCGCGCAGGCGCCCGGGCACGGCGCAGCGGCGGCGGCGGAACCGCCAAAGCTGCTGCTGCGAAGGCTTAGGTGCGGCGGTGATGCCGCGCCTCAGCCAGCAAGCCTATGCTAAAAAGCGCCACCCCTGTTAACGGGGGCGGCGCTTGGCGTGATGCTATAGTTACATCCGGTCCGGTGCGGTAACACCAACCAGACGCAAGACGTTGGCGATCGTCGTCCGCGCTGCGCCCAGCAGGGCAAGACGGGCTACGGTCTGAGCCGCGTCCTCGGTGATTACGCGCTCTGCCTTGTAGTAACTGTGGAACAGCGAAGCCAGATCATACACGTAACGGACCAGACGGTGCGGTGCATAACCTTCGGCGGCAATCGTAATTTCCGCCGGCAGCTCACCGATTTTGCGGAGCAGGTCGTATTCATGAACAGCGGTCAGCTTGCTGTAATCAATGTCGGCATAATCCGGCAGCACGATGCCCTGCTCTTCCGCCTGGCGGAAAATGCTGCAAATGCGTGCATGTGCGTACTGGACATAGAATACCGGGTTCTCATTAGATGTCGAAATCGCCAGATCCATGTCAAAGTCCAGATGCGAATCCATACTGCGCATCGTGAAGAAGTAACGGATGGCGTCGAGGCCGACTTCTTCCATCAGGTCTTCCATCGTAACGGCCTTGCCGGTACGCTTGGACATCTTGACCTTCTCGCCATTCTGGAACAGGCTGACCATTTGGGCAATCAGCACGACCAGCTTCTCGGGATCATTGCCGAGCGCCGACATGGCAGCCTTCATCCGCGGGATGTAGCCGTGGTGGTCAGCTCCCCAGATGTTGATCATTTTGTCGTAGCCGCGACCGTATTTGTCACTATGGTAGGCAATATCCGGTGTGAGGTACGTGTATGTACCGTCATTCTTAATCAGCACGCGGTCTTTGTCGTCACCGTATTTGGTGGTCTGCAGCCAGGTGGCGCCTTCCTCTTCATACACTTCACCGCGTTCCCGGAGCTCGTCAAGCGAACGCAGCACTTCGCCGTTCTCGTACAGGGAGGTTTCGCTGAACCAGATATCGAAGTTGACCCGGAAACGGCTGAGGTCGCGTTTGATTTTGTCCAGCTCCTTGGCTAGGCCGTAGGTGCGGAAGAATGCCGCCCGGTCACCGGGAGTCATTGCCAGCAGGGAGTCACCCTTCTCAGCGACAAGCTCCTTGGCGAAGCCTTTGATATCTTCGCCGTGATAGCCGTCCTCAGGCATCTCGGCCGGCTGGCCCAGCTCCTGCAGGTAACGGGTCTCAATCGATTTGCACAGATTGGCGACCTGGTTACCGGCATCGTTGATGTAGTACTCACGCGTCACCTTGTAACCCGCGTAATCCAGCACGTTACAGAGCGCATCGCCGACAGCAGCTCCGCGGGCATGGCCCAAATGCAGGCTGCCTGTAGGATTGGCGCTGACAAATTCCACTTCCACCTTCTGCCCTTTACCGATCTCTACGCGGCCATAATCGTCACCCTGCTCGGCAACGAGCGCAATGACAGGATACAGATAGCTTTTGGACAGCGTGAAGTTGATGAAGCCCGGGCCGGCAATTTCCGCCTTCTCGATAGAAGCGCGGCCGGTATCCAGATGCTCAATAATCGCTTCAGCAATTTGTCGGGGATTGCGCTTCGCAATCTTGGTGAGCTGCATAGCGGCATTGGTAGCCATATCTCCATGCGCCTTGTCTTTGGGTACTTCCAGCACGATCGCCGGAAGCTCTTCCCGGGACACCAGGCCGGCGGCTACGATAGCCTCGGCAATGGCCTCTTTCACCCGTTCATTGGCAAGCTGAAGCGGATTTAAACTTTGTGTCATGATTGTGGTTCCTCCTGTATATTCAAACTTATAGCGAACTGTCCTGATAACTCGTCGTAGACGTACAAGTCGTACTCCCATGTAACCGCAAGCTTCTTTCCGTCGCGTTTCATGTCGAGCCTACGGGTATCGGTAATGAGATTAAACTGTGTATAAGGCGAGCGGTAGAACCCCGGCAGACGCTGCCCCGGCTCAAAGGATTGCTCCGACTGAACACCACCATGGCGGATTAGCTTGATTCCGCTGTCCGAAATCTTCAGGGTGTTGCGCACAGAAACCTCACCGCCCTGCGGGCCTGGCTGCGTTTCTTCATAGCGGATATACAGGAATTGCCCTTTCATAATGGCTTCCCCTGCACTTTGCACCACATTCCGCTCACCGCCCTGCACGCTTTCCAGCATTACGCTAACGGCAAATTTGCCTTGCTGTCCTTCAGTCATTACACGTTCCTCGCTTATTCATACTTATATTCAGTAAGGCCATATTCGCTTTCCCATTGTACACTATATCCTGATCCGGAAGAGCAGTTCAATGGCTATTTCACCCGTAAAAATAATTACAGCGGCAGCAGCGCCAGACGGTCTCTGCTTCTAAGCTGCTCCACCATAGAGGTCCACGCCTCCGGCTTATCTTCCAGCACTGCATAATAACGGGTCAGAAAATCAGCAACGAGCGGCGCCCCGACCTCCTCCAGATCTTCATTTCCGGGCATAAAACACAGATCCAGACCGGATACCGCCTCCCCGTCACCCTGCCATGAAGGATGAACATACGGGAAGCCGATCCGCTTATATCCCAGATGCGACAGCACTTCGCGGCGGACAAACGGGTCCATAGGCTTGATTCCCCCGAAGCCGTGCTCTACCCGGTAAGGATCATAAATCTCGGCGAACATGCCGAACAGCTCCCCGCCATTGTCAGCCGCCAGCTTCTGCAGATCCTTCAGCCGGCGCTGCGCCAGAAAGCGCCCCACGCCCAGCCCTTCCCGGCCAATAATGGTGAAATCGGTCATCGCCACATTCCAGTCCGCATAGTACCGGTATTCTGTGGTGCCTACAACTGCACCTTCATGCACAGCGGCGAACACACGAATGCCGGGATCCTCCAAGGGCTCCTTCCATAAGCTGTATTCCAGCACTTCCTCGGGAGGAAAGACTTCGGACAGCAGCTGATGTACTTGTCTGAACAGCGGATCCGCTACATTTGTAATTCTTGTATATTCCATATTAAAGGGTTCGCCTCCATTACCGGTTATAGTTACTTAAAGAAAACCTTATAGAAAAGGGTTCCGCCATTCCATAAGCGCTGCGTAATTACCCGATTCCTCATCTTCCAGATAATCCGCTACAACGCCCACCGGCACCCGCCCGCAGCGCAGCAGAAAAGTAATTACCGGATCAGTCCACGTTCCGGCCACTACTCCGGCCAGGTATTCTTCCGCCGTCATCCGGTCAGCCACCAGGTGATATCCCGGCATCCTGCCGGCTCCCAGGAGCCGCTGCAGCTTCTGCTCCACCACAACATGGTACAACGACTGCACCAGTTCCTTGCCCAGCCCTAGCTTGCGGAATTTAGGACGGACACACAGATCAGCAATGTACAGCGTGTTCCCGTCCGGCTGATGCGTAGTAATGTATCCGTCATCCGTAACTTCCGACCAGGTATGATGAAGTGCGGGTGCCTCCGGATCATAATGGATTCTGAGTCCCGTTACTGAACCGGCAAGCTCTCCGCCCACTTCTACACATAGTGCCCCTTCCGGGAAAAGCGTTACATGATTCAGCAGCTGCTCCCGGTTCCACCATAACTCTGCCGGATATGGCGGAGGAAAGGCTTCGGACTGAATCGTGATCAGTTTTGCGAAATCGGCTTGTGTATAGCTGCGGATCACTGCGGGTACCGGTATTTTACCGTCAAAAGCATAGAAACTCTTATAATACATTCCCTGTCTTCCTCCTTAGGTCCAGTCCGTGTACAGATCCGTCCGGCGGTCACGCCATGTAGTTACAGATCCGTGCTCACGGACCCGGTACAGCAGATCCAGATCCAGATCAGCTGTAATGATCATATCGCCGCCTATTTCACCCTCGGCCAGCAGGCCTTGCGGAGGGAACGGAATATCATTAGGTGTAATGACTGCCGCTTGCCCAAAGTTAGCCCTCATCAGATCAACGGTAGGCAGCGAGCCTACAGTACCCGTCAGCACAACGTAAACTTGATTCTCAATGGCACGGGCATGGCTGGTATATCTCACCCGGTGGAAGCCATGGCGGTCATCTGTACAGGAAGGGCAGAAGATTACATCCGCACCTTTGGCCCGGGCCATGCGCACAATCTCCGGAAATTCGATATCGTAACAGGTGAGCATGGCGATGGTTCCTTTGTCTGTCTGGAAGACCTCCAGCCCTTCACCTGCGCCCATATTCCAGCCTTCTACTTCAGCTGGTGTGATATGAAGCTTGGCCTGCTCGGCAATTCTTCCGTCCGGGTAAAACAGGTGAGCTACATTATAGAGCTTATCGTTCCGGCGCAGCACATGGGTGCCCCCGATAATATGTACAGCATATTTCCTGGCATACCCGGAGAACATCTCCCGGTAACGGTCTGTGAACTGCGGCAGATCCTCTATACCAAGTGCTTCCCCTTCCTCATTACCTATGGACATCAGCTGTGTCGTCAGAAATTCGGGGAACAGGATGAATTCAGCCCCGTACTCTCCGGCGGTCTTTATATAGTGCTCGCACCGGGCGGCAAACTCCCCGAAGGAAGAGATGGTATGCAAATGATATTGTACAGCGGATACGCGAATAGCCATTGCGGCAATCCTCCTATACGTGATATGGCGTGCATTCATAAAGTAACTAAAATTTTACCATAACGGATCATAAAATCACACATGACGGAAATCCCGCCTGCCTCCTGGCCGCAAGTCTATCCGCTCACAAAAGAAGCAGCTCCAGTGTATGGAGCCGCTTCTGTCCATTAATGATGCGCTGATTCCATCCGGCCACAGCATCAGTGCATTATTGCAGCGATGTTCAGCGCTGTGTGTCTTTGAAAGCGAACTTCTGCTTCCAGGTCGCTCCGCCATCCTCTGTAAACAGCAGAACGGAGTGTTCGGGGCCCCGGACAGCCATCCAGCCCCGCTTAGCTTCAGGAAACGAAATCACTCCGTCATATCCCGCAACCGGCGCCAGGTTCTTCCATGACTTGCCGCCGTTATAAGAACGGCCCACCGCAACTTGTTCACCTGCCGGAGAATATCCTAATAAGTATGCGTTGCTGCTGCCTATAAGCTGCATGTTACCCGGCTTCCCGGCAGCCGGCCCCACCGTAAGCTGTGCCGCGCCGCTGCCCGGTGCAGGTCCGCCGCCGGCGGTATCCATGGCGATGACCCGTTTCCAGCTCCCTCCGCTTGTACTGCTGGCGTATAGGGCGTATGACGTCTGGGACATGCCTGTGTCTCCGTACAATAAGGCATAGACCTGGCTCCCCTGAGCATAAATCCGCCCGCCTACCGGATAAGCTGCCGTTGATTTCAAGGAAATCTTCCAGTGCTGCCCCCCGTCGGATGTCTTCATCACCCGATAACCTGTTCCCTGCACGGCTACTACTGCCCAGCCATTATTACGGCTGGTGAACTCCGCACCGCGCGTATTCGCAGGCGTCGGGATCCGGCTCCAGCTCTTTCCGCCGTCTTTGGTGTAATAGGTAGCGCTCTGGCTATAGCCAAATCCGCGTTTGCTGTCCTGAAAGTGAATTCTTTCAAAAGTTACCCCTTTATCCGTCACTCTCTTCCAATGACTGCCCCCGTCTGTTGTAGCAATCAGATAGGTTTCCGGCGCATCTTGAATGGCAGCCAGTGCCCATCCCTTTACATTATCCGGGAAATCAATCTGCCGGAAGTTCCACTGTCCTTCATAGATCTTCTGAAAATGACAGCCCCGGTCCGAAGTACCAATCAAGAACCCATTGCCCGCTGCACGACCTGTATCCGCGGTCAGAAATTGAATATCCGTGAAGCTCAGCGGTACGGCATTAACCCCCGAATGCTCCGCCTGCAGCTTCTGCAGCAATCCATGATCTCCGCTTCCGCATGCCGGTGCAGCTGCTCCGGCGGCAACAGACGTCGCTCCCTGCATGCCCAGTCCTGTAACGGTCAGCATTGCCGCCGACAGGATCACGACAGCCGTGCGCTTTATTGTTGCAGTCCAACTCATAATGACACCTCCAGATGTAGTTGTAGCTCTGAGATTTACACTACTCTGTTATACTGCCCCGGCCGCTGTAAACTCTACCCCGGGATGGTCACAAAAAGAAGACAAATTATTTACCGTTGTCCTATCATCCTCTCTGCAACATGAATATCTCCTCTCTTCCTTCCCCATAATGAAGAATATAAGCAGAGGCGGCTTGCTTTGCTGTCCTTTCAGGGGCAGTCCGCCGTTTCTGCATGAAATAGAAGGAGCCTGATGTTATGCCGCGCGATTCTGCTGCACCCAAAGTCCCGAAGCGCCGCCTCCGCCGGCTCTTCCGCCTGCTGGTCTTCTCCGCCCTCCTGTTCCTGGTAGGGGCCGGAGTTCTGCTTGGGCTTTTATATCAGAAACCTCTCCCTCCGCTCGGGGATGATATCCGCTCCAGGCTGCTTGATTCCAGGGGCAATGTACTGACTACCTTCACTACTGACGGACGCAGCCGTGACCCTGTGGAACTTAATCAAATCTCTCCGCTGCTTATCAAGGCCACTCTGGCTGTAGAGGATCGCAAATTCTATAGTCATACCGGATTTGATCTCAAGGGGATGGGCAGAGCTGTGCTCGCCAACCTGGAGGCAGGAGGACGTACTCAAGGGGCCAGTACACTGACCCAGCAGCTTGCGCGGAATTTGTACCTGACCCATGAGAAAACATGGACCCGCAAGAGTAAAGAGGCTCTCTACACCCTCCAGCTGGAGATGAAATACAGCAAAGACGAGATCCTGAACATGTATCTAAATGAAATCTACTATGGTCACGGTGCCTATGGTATTGAGGCCGCTGCCCAAATGTATTTCGGCAAACCGGCCGCTGACCTGGATCTGGCGGAGAGCGCCCTGCTGGCCGGAGTTCCCAAAGGCCCTACCTATTACTCGCCTTACACCCACCTGGACAGTGCTGTTAAGCGGCAGGGTATCATACTGGAAGCCATGGTCGATGTGGGGGATATTACGGAATCGCAGGCGGAGGCGGCTGCCCGGGAGAAGCTGAACCTCAAACCGCAGGGCCAGAAGGATACTACTGTAGCTGCACCCTATTTCCGCGATTATGTGCGCAGCCTTGTTATAGACAGTCTGCACATCAGCAGCGACGAGCTGGATCAGGGCGGGCTGAATGTCTACACGACCCTTGATCCGGATATGCAGCAGGCTGCGGAAGAGGCCGTGGATCAGGGAATGGACCATAGCAGCGAGCTGGAAACCGCCCTGGTGTCCATTGACCCCCGTACCGGCTATGTGAAGGCCATGGTTGGAGGGACCAATTACCGTTCGAGCGCGTTTAATCATGCCCTGGCCACAACACGCCAGCCTGGTTCTTCCTTTAAACCGATTATGTATTTATCCGCGCTGTCTTCCAAGGAGATGACCGGGTTGTCTGTCTTCAACAGCCAGCCGACAATGTTCCACTATGACAACAACCGCAAAACCTATCAGCCCCGCAACTTCGGCGATAAGTATCTCGGCGAGATCAACATGAAGCAGGCGATTGCCGCTTCCGATAATATTTATGCCGTAAATACAATTATGAAGATTGGCGCGGATAAGGTGGCCGCTATGGCCGTCGCTATGGGAATCAACAGCCCGCTGCAAAGCGTCCCCTCTCTGGCACTCGGCACTTCCCCTGTCAGTCCGCTGGAGATGGCTTCCGCCTTCGCGGTTATCGGCAATGGCGGAGTGAAGCAGCCTGTTACCGCAATTCTGAAAATTACAGATGCGGGCGGACATCTTCTATATGAAGCTCCGCAGCTTCAAGGGCAGTTTGTGGTGGAACCGGCAGCAGCATATGTGCTGACCCGGCTGATGGAAGGCGTCTTCGAGAGCGGAGGAACGGGTAACCGTGTGGCCTCGATGATCAAACGCCCGGTTGCCGGCAAAACAGGCACTACCGACACAGACGGCTGGATGGTGGGCTTCACTCCTGAGCTCTCCACTGCGGTCTGGGTGGGTTATGACAAGGGAAGGGACATTGCCACCGCCGATGGAAGACGTGCAGCGCCTATCTTTGCGCAATTCACGGAAAAAGCACTGGAGAATGTACCGCCGAAGATTTTCCCCATTCCCGATGGCGTGGTCAGCGTATATATCAATCCGCAGTCCGGCAAGCTGGCTACAGCAGCCTGTCCGGAGAAAGAGCTTACGACCTTCATCAGCGGCACGGAGCCTACTGAGTACTGCGACCAGCATGCGGCCGGTGACTCCGATTCTACCCCGGATGGCAGCAACCCGGGGATTGCCGGGCCTGCCAAGGAGGACCATTCGCTATGGAATGACATCAAACGCTGGTGGATGAACTGATCCGGCATTGCTGCCGCCGGAGACTTGCGTTACGATGGGATGAGCCCGGCAAGGCGCTCTCTTAAGCGTTAATTCGCCGCAGGAAGGTGTCATCCATTCATGAAGCTGAATTCTTCAGGCGTCCCGGACCATTCCGCCCCGCAGCGGATGCTGCAGCCTGGACTCTATGCGCTTGCAGCAGTAGAAGCAGCACCGCGCCTCCTGGGCCAGCATCTCGTCCGGCGCACCGAAGACGGTGATATCCGCTGCCGTATTGTGGAGACTGAAGGCTACGGCGGCGCTGAAGACAAAGGGAGCCATGCCTACGGAGGGCGGCGGACTGCCCGCACGGAAGCGATGTTCAGCGCCGGAGGCGCCGCGTATGTATACCTGATCTACGGGATGTACCATTGCCTCAATGTGGTTACCGCCGCAGAAGACGAACCGCATGCGGTCCTGATCCGTGCAGTGGAGCCGCTTACCGCCAGGGACGCGGAGCTTATGGCTGCATACAGGGGAATTGCTGCCAGGAAGCCTTCAGATCTGTCCGGCGGCCCGGGTAAGCTGTGCCGGGCACTGAGGATAGATAAAAGCCTCAATATGGCCAGATTCGATCTCCATGGAGGGCCAATATGGCTGGAGCAAGGCGAAGCCCCGGCGTCTCTGGATATCGTCCAGGCTCCGCGCATCAATATTCCCTATGCCGAAGAATACGCGCTGAAGCCTTGGCGTTTCTATATCCGGGGCAATCCCTATGTCTCGGTCAGCAGCACGGATGCGCAGCCGCTCATCCTCACCTGAAGATAGTTTCACTCCGCTGTTTCGGCTGCGCTAATTTGGGTAAAAAATAGAGAACCCTAATAAACCTCTCCCCTGGGACTTCCCAAAGGGAGAGGTTTTATATGTTTTTCTGCCCCGGTTCTCCTGCTACGCCGTAAAACGGGACATTTCCCGCATAAGTGACAAGAAACAACATAAATTGAATGCGCTTTCCCCGTTCTCTAAACTTACAATTACTGCTATAATCAAAGATATCCACAAAAAATATAAAGATGTAAATGAGGGACATGGGATGAAAGATACAGGCATGATCCGGAGTTTAGACAGTCTTGGTAGAATTGTGGTTCCCGTAGAAATCCGCATGACACGAAATATTGACATTGGGGATCCCATCGAGTTTTTTATTCTGAATGAGGAAATTATCGTCCTCAGAAAGTACACCTCCACTGAATGCACATTCTGCAGAAGTCTTGACCATGTAACCTACTATAAAGATCAATTCATTTGTAATACCTGCCTCAAGGAGCTGAGTGACCCCGGACGCGGAACTGAAGAGATCTCTGTCGCTCCAGACTCAAGCGAGGAGAATGCCGAGCCTGTCCGCAGTGGACGGAGAACGAAGACGGAAGAAATGAGCCAGCGGCTGGAGAAAGCGATGGAGGATCACCCCTATGCCAATCAGAAGGAGCTTGCCGAGGTGCTCGGAATCAGCCAGGCCAGAGTAAGCCAGCTGAAGCGCAAGCTAAGTACTTCCGGCAGAGCGACACCCTAGCAGCGTATATCACATCATACATAAGGCTTGGCCCTCTACCATCAGAGAGCCAAGCCTTGTTTTTGGGTTATGCCGTCCCTACTCCGACAATGCCGCTTTCAGCTCTTCAGGCGAAGCGGCCCACCACTCTTCATTATGGGCGATCAGAAGTGACTTCAGCGCGGCACGCTCTGTAGAACCAAGTCCCTCCAGAATAATCTTCCGCTTCAGGGCAGCATCCAGCTTATTAACATGATCCGCGAGAATCTTCCAGCCCCGGCGGGCTTCGGAATCGATCCACATCTCACAGGCGGTAATTCCGCCATAGAACTGGCCCTCCGGTGTACGATCCACAGCGACCCAGACGACCCAGACCTGTCTTCCTTCCGGAACATCCTCACGGTTCACGGAGAACTTAATCCCCTTCTCCACTTTGCTCTTGGCATGCATGGCACCGATATCGATAACGGCGATACCCTGATCAATGATGACAGGCGAAACATTACCCAGATCAATGGAGCCTGCACCGAAGCCTTTATGCTTACTCTTGGCATTTACAATATTCAAGGCAATCTGCTTTTTGCCCTCCGGTTGTACGTTATCCACAAGTGCACATCCTTTCTATTCACTAATTATTTAATTTTAGCTAATAATGCGCCGATTGCAAACATATACATCCCGTAGATGCTTGTCACGGGAGGAATCACAGTATGAAGCCACATTCATTAAGGTATACCCTCATCTTCGCAGCCCTGGCTGTTCTCACCTTGCTTGGAGGCGGAATATGGTTTCTTTCAGGGCATAGCCCTGCCGTATGGACTGCCTATGCCCCAAAAGAGGCCAAGTCCCCCGCCGATCTGCCGCAGCAGCAGATCGTGCAATCTGCCCTTCCGGAGATCACTCCTCCTCCAGTATCAGAGGCTTTAAGCCAGCGTGTGGTGGAATATCACATGGATGTGCAGCTGCTGGCCGATACGGAAACCTTAACCGCTTCCGAAACGATGACCTGGACCCATCCGGGCAAGAAGCCGGTCCAAGAGCTCTATTTTCACCTTTACCCTAATGCCTTCGCTTCCGGCAATACAACCTTCATGAAGGAATCCGGAGGAACTCTACGCGGCGACTCCATGCCTGCGGGCGGGTATGGCAGCCTGACACTTACGGATCTGCGGACCTCCGAGGGCGTTTCGCTAATGCAGCGTACCCAGTATGTGCAGCCTGACGATGGCAATACGAATGACAAGACACTGCTTAAAGTCCACCTGCCCCAGCCGGTAAACGGCGGTGAGAGCGTAACACTCAAGCTCCAGTTTGAGGTCAAGCTGCCGAAAATATTTGCCCGTATGGGAACCGCCGATAACTTCGTTATGGCCGGCCAGTGGTTTCCCAAGCTCAGCGTCTATGAGCCTGCAGGTACAAGGGGAGTGAAGGAAGAAGGCTGGAACCTGCATCAGTACCATGGCACATCTGAATTCTACAGCGACTTCGGTATTTACAATGTAACCATTTCCGTCCCTTCCGATTACAAGGTTGCCGCCACCGGATTTCCGGTGAAGAACGCCCGGCTGGTGCAGGACCGCAAGATCTATCAGTTCTACGCTGATGATGTTCATGACTTCGCTTGGGCGGCCTCGCCGGATTTCGTGGTTGCCGAGAAGGCCTTCTCTGCGCCGCAGGTACCCGGGGTAAAGATTAAGCTCTATCTGGACCCGCTGCATAAGGATCTTCAGGAGCGCTATTTCCAGGCCGCAGAGGCTGCCCTAACCGCCTTCAGCAAATGGTACGGCCCGTATCCTTACTCCACGTTATCCATTGTAGTCCCGCCTGAGTCCGGCAACGGTGCCGGAGGGATGGAATATCCGACACTGATCACCGCCTTCGGTGCTGCCGAGGCAACGCCCAGCACTTCGCTTGAGCGCACCGTGATCCATGAAATCGGACATCAGTATTTCTATGGCATGGTTGCCAGCAATGAATTCGAGGAAGCATGGCTGGACGAAAGCTTCACTTCATATGCCGAAGACCGGCTGATGGAGCAGGAATACGGCGTAGCAACAAGCCTCCCGCTGCAGTCCAGCCTGGTCTCTTCCTCACAGCCGCTCAACCTGGAAACCTGGAAATACAGCGGCGATGATGCCTACACGCGGAATGTGTATATCCGGGGCAAGCTGGTGCTCCGTGACATCGAACGGTTAGCAGGAACCAAGAACATGGATGCCATCCTCGCCGCCTATGTCCGTAAGTACCGCTTCAAGCATCCCTCTACCGCTGACTTTCAGAAGATTGTGGAGAAAGTAACCAAGCAATCCTGGCAGACCTATTTTGACCAATATGTCTACAGCGGCGGTGCCCCAGATTTTGCAGTGGACGATATCCGTCTTACGGCCAAACGGGGCAGCGGTGACGGAGCGGGAATTCAATATGATGCTGTAGTTAAGGTAAGCAACCAAGGCAGCCATTATGGCGATGTCCCTGTAAAATTCACATTCTCGGACGGGTATACTGTGCAGCAATACTGGAATGGCGAGGGAAAAACAACATCTTTTGAATTATCCTATAAAGCGCCTCTGGTCTCCGCCGAGATTGATCCGGAGCATTCCATACTGCTGGAGAGCAAGCATCTCAATAATTTCAGAATGGCGGAGCTTGAGCACAGTACTCTCTCCCGCTGGACGCTTAGCGCGACAACTCTGCTTGAAACCCTGCTCGGAACTCTTGTCTGGTGAGGTGAAGGATTGTGAAAAGTTCGATAACCCGCGGTTGGTGCAGCATGAAAGAGCAATTTTATATACTGATTCTGCTATTTATTTACCGGCTGTTCTGGGGCTATTTCATGTACAAGTTCATTAAAAGCGCCGTCGTTCCGGTACTTCTGCGTTATCCGGATGCGGATGCCGGCGGCAGCGGAATGGGCAGGCTGCTGTATTACATTGAGGGACAATCTGCGCTTCACACGGACCCGGATGTCCGGCAGTGGCTATGGCTGCTCCTGGCACTGTCCGTCTTGCGGCTGCTGCTCTCCCCCTTTATCCGGGCGGGGCTGCTGCACGAACTTCATCAGGAACGCGCCGGGGAGCGCGGGCTGTTCTTTTTTCCCGGTATGAAGCGTTACGGGCTGCCGGTCCTGTTGTTCAGTCTCGTTGAATGGGCGCTGGCCCTTCTGCCGCTCTATTGGCTGCTGCCGAAGATGTACCGCCTGCTCCTGAACGGCATTCTCGACTATCCGCGGCTGCTGACGCTCGTGCCTTATGTGCTGGGCTGGCTCGTCTACCTCTTCCTGATCCGCAAGCTGCTGCTCTTTATGCAGTTCGGCTATACCGCCGGCACTGGCATGTTCTCTTCGCTGCTGATTGCGCTGAAGGTGCTGCTGCATTCCATCGGGATATCCGTCATTATGGGGGCGGGTAGTCTGCTTACACTGATTCTCTGCAGCGCTGCGGCGCTCCTCTGTCCCGGTCTCCCGGCCCTGCTGCTGCGTCAGGCAGCCTTCTTGCCATCCACTCTGTTCAAAATGTGGGGCATCGCCGCCCAGTATCACCTCTGGTCCAGTAAATCATTTCCACAATAATCGGCCGCCAAACCGGCATACTAAAAGAGTCATTGCCCTTAATTGAGGCGCATGACTCTTTTTTGATTACTGCTGGGACAAGTGCATTTGCAAAACTGTAAATCCTTTGGTACAATGATGCCTGTACTACTAGTAACAAATTTGTAATCTTTCAAACGGATTAATGCAGCTACTGTAAACGAAGTACTTAATCTTATGTCGATATGTCACTGTTCTGGTGCACAAAACGCCGAATTCCCTGCACCGGGAAGTGGGGGAACCATATTTTGGGTGAATTGATCTCGCTTTAGAGGGGTCATAGGGGAACCTTCTACCGAATCCTTAAGCTAACCTCGCAGGCCTTGGAAGGAGTACATCTTTTGAGAAGTCAGAATTTCAAGAAGAAATGCACCGCAGCAGCGCTGGGTCTTGTGATGGTATTCACACTTGGAGCGGGCAGCGCTTTCGCAGACTCCAAAATGGATACTGTGATCTCAAAAACCATTGGAACGGCATATAAAACCGGGGGCACCAGCACCAGCGGCTTTGATTGTTCCGGATTCACCAAATACGTATTCAAGAACCTCGGGCTTACACTGCCGCGTACCTCTAAGGCACAATACAGTGTAGGGACAGCCGTATCCAAGAGTAATCTGCGTTCGGGCGATTTGGTATTCTTCAATACCCTGGGCAACGGAGTTTCCCATGTCGGTATTTATGTCGGCAATGGAAAATTCGCACAATCCTCCAGTTCGCGTGGTGTAACCATCAGTTCGCTGAGTCAGGCATACTGGGCCAACCGCTACGTTGGCGCTAAAAGAGTGATGAGCACAACAGCTTACCAGGCTGTCGCTTACGATTGAACCCTTGTACATTTCCTCGAATATTTACCTCTAACATCTAAATATAACTTATACGAGCCCGGAATTTGATTATTGCCGTAATCATTTCCGGGTTTTTCCTTTTCCTTATTCTACCTTTTACACAAATCTGCAAACCCTGAAACACCTTTTTATCCCAAATTCAAAGAAAAAATCATTAAAAGCTCACCCGGGACGTAAATTTGAGTCTTTCTATACAGCTATAACTCTAAAAAAACGCAAAAATATGCATTAATATGTTATAAGTGATTGCCAAGCGCCTTAGTCTTTGTTACAATTATCGCAGTGAGATTTTAGTAACATTTTTGTAATTATTGAATCGCTTTTAACAAAGGTTTTGTCATGTATTGAGTAACAGCTAATCCTAATCAACAGTCGTGCCGAGTTCCCTAACGATTTAGGGAAACGGGGGAACCAACTTTGGGTGAATTGACCTCCTATTCTAAGAGGGGTCATAGGGGACCTTCAACCGAACCCTTAAGCTAACCTCGTAGGCATTTGGAAGGGGTATTTACTTTTGAAGAAGAAGCTAGCAGCCGCAGTACTAAGCTTTTCCATCATCTTCACCATTGGAGCAGGAAGCGCTTTCGCGGATTCCAAAATGGATAAAGTTATCGACAAAGCCATCGGGACTAAATACGTATCCGGCGGTGTATCCACGAACGGTTTTGATTGCTCCGGATTTACAATGTATGTTTTTGATAAGATCGGCATTAACCTGCCCCACCAATCCGGCTCCCAATACCAGATGGGTACGGCCGTATCCCGCGACGAAATGAGACCGGGCGATCTTGTATTCTTCAATACAAGCGGCAAAGGCATTTCCCACGTCGGTATTTATGTCGGTGACGGTGAGTTCGCACATGCTTCTTCCTCGCGTGGTGTAACCATCAGTTCGCTGAGTGACAGCTACTACGTCAACCGCTACGTTGGCGCCAAACGGATTATGAGTACAGATGCTTACAAGACTGTAGCTACAGATTCCGAAGACAATGATGATGTGCAATAATTTGTCCTACCATAAGCGCTTTTCCAGGATTTTTGCCGAAATCTTGGAGGAGGGCTTATTTTTTTTGTCTATAAAATTACTTACCCCGCTCTATATTTGTAAAACACCAATTTTGCTCTTTCGTAAAATATTTTTTGGCGTTTGTCAAGTTTCTGTATCTCCGCGAGGTTTTTGCGTCGGATATGGCCCGTTTTGTATATAATATTTATAGAATGAAGTTACGTTCCCTTGAAAGGAGGCCTCCCGCTTATGATAAGTTCCCCGGTAACTTTTTATGTTGTTCCTATGGAGTCCCGGCATGCCGCTGAGATCTGTGAGTGGAACTATAGGCCCCCGTATAATATTTACGGCTGGATGCCCTGGGAGCAGATGCAGGCACTCGGTATTGAGTTCGGTGACCCGCAGCTGCGCAGCGAGCAATATGTTTCTGTTGTGAACGGACAGGGAATCCTGTGCGGCTTCGCCCAGCTGTTCCCTATGGAGGGTGTAGTCCGGCTCGGAATCGGCATGCGGCCCGATCTGTGCGGTCATGGCATGGGGCATCTCTTCATGAAGGCTATCGTGCAGGCGGCCCTTGTCCGCTATCCCGAACGGGAGATCGATTTGGAGGTTCTCACCTGGAATCAGCGCGCCATCCGTGCTTACCAGAAATGCGGTTTTACCATAACAGATACCTACGAACGCAGAACTCCAACAGGCGATAAGCCTTTTTATTGTTTGGTCTATGAGAAATAGCATTCCACTTCTATAGAATTGAAAATTTCGCAGGAATTTCGTTCATTTTTTTGACACAAATGCTATGATAACGCTTCACCATCCGCTATAATGAAGGAAGCAGCTTACATGGAGGGACGGATGCAGATGCAGAAATGGATCATGAGCGGTTTGTTTTTTGCCGCCTGTGCCTTTGCGGTGGTCTTAATGTTTACCTTGCCCGGCAAAGCCGAGGTGGCGGAAGAGAACAAACCGACAATGCCTGAGGTTGTGCTGGACGCGGCCGGTGCGGAGGCTCTAGTGAAAGCCAACTGCATCACCTGCCACGGGGATCAGCTTCAGGGCGGAGTAGGGCCGAACCTGCAGCAGGAGGGCGCACAGCATGACGCGGCACAAATCTACAGCATTGTGACCAAGGGCCGCGGGCAGATGCCTTCCTTCAAAGACAAACTAGCCCCCGAGGAGATTGCGAACGTCGCATTATGGCTGGCCGAGAAGAAATAATAATCTTTATGAAACAAAATGCCCGCTGCAAAGGATATCCGGATATCCTTGCACGGGCATTTTTATTGATCAGGCGGTACTGCTATTTCCATAAGGATCCTGTCCTCTAACGGTTTTTCTCAAAAGCCTCATTAATTTCGTTGGCCTGGCGTATATCCAGCTTCTCCACATCTACAGGCAGACGCAGAATAACGGTCTTGTAATCAATCGTGATATGCGGGTGATGGTCGAAAGCTTCTGAGATCGCGGCGACCGCATCCACAAAGGCAATTCCCTTCATATATTCATTGAACATATATTTACGCACCATAATATCCTGTTCCAGCTTCCAGCCTTCCAGCTTGCCGATCTGCTCCCGCAGTTCTTCCTCTGTAATTGGCAATTTGTTTCCTCCCTTGCTTAATTAGCTATATCCACTGCAGTCCTATCCTTCAAATAAAACATCCCTCAGCTTCTGAAAGTCCAAGGGATGTGCCAGGCCAAAGATTTTTTTCGATTTAATGTATTCTTAAATCCCGGCAAATAGTACTTCTCATCCCAATTTTAACATGGGCTGATGCCCGGGTACAAACTCCGCTCCCTTGGCTGCCTCCGGGCTACACAAGAACAACCGAAGCCAGATCCTCATCACCGAGCAGAATATTGATGCGGTGCGTTTCTTTATCGTACATTACTACTCCGCTGCCGACCTTAATCACCGGCTCATTGCCCAGTGCGTAGAACAGATCCTCTGCGAGCGCCTCCCAGACCTCCAGCTTCGACTCCTCCGGCAGGTTCTCCCACTCCTCAGGCTCCATTTCAAAAAAAATGTAACCGTCGGAAATCCGTCCGACTGCTCCGGTCAATTCAACCAGAATTTCACTGTAATCTCTGCCATGCTTTACTCCCACGTCAATCACTCCGTTTTCTTCACTGATGAATAATAACTTACCTTATCCATTATAGCCGAAAAAATCACTTCACAAAAAAGGGAATGCTGTCGATAAATAAGAATATACGTGATTTGGTTACGTGCAGAGTGTCCTCCCGCGGTTCATGGATGATAAACGCGGTATAGTCGGATCACTTCTTAATTCTCATGGACGAGGTGCATAAATGGAAATTTCAACAATACTAGGCCTGGTTTTTGGTCTGATCGCAGTAGTCTGGGGGATGGTACTCAAGCATGCTCCGCTTGAAAGCTTGAACAATCCCGCGGCCTACGTAATTATCTTTCTTGGTACGGCCGCCTCAATCTTCATGGCCTTTCCCATGTCCGAAGTCAAGAATTTCCCTAAGCTGCTGAAGATTCTCTTTGTGAAGAAAAAGATGGTCGGCAAGCCCGAACTGATTACAATGTTCATGGAATGGGCCTCCATCACCCGCCGCGAAGGTCTGCTTGCACTGGAATCCAATGTCGATGAAATTGAAGATAATTTCCTCAGAAACGGCATGCGGATGATTATCGACGGTAACGACCAGGAATTTGTCCGCGATGTATTAATGGAAGATATTCATGCTACAGAAGATAGACATAAAGCCGGAGCCCTGATCTTCTCCCAAGCCGGGATGTACGCACCTACACTGGGGGTACTCGGAGCTGTTATCGGGCTGATTGCCGCCTTGGGGGATATGAGCAACATGGATGTCCTGGCCCACGCGATTGCCGGAGCCTTCATCGCTACTCTGCTGGGTATATTCACCGGTTATGTAATGTGGCATCCTATGGCCAATAAGTTAAAACGAATTTCCAAACGCGAGATTGAAGTCCGCCTGATGATGGTAGAGGGTTTATTGTCCATTCAGTCCGGGGTCTCCACCATTGCCATCAACCAGAAGCTTTCCGTCTTCCTTACTCCGTCCGAACGCGCCAAGCTGAGTGAGAAGGAGGGGGCTTCAAATGAGCAAAAAGACTAGGCATGAGGAGCACGAAGAGCATGCCGATGAGTCCTGGCTGCTGCCCTATTCCGATCTGATGACCCTGCTGGTTGCTCTGTTCCTGGTTATGTATGCCATGAGTGCTACAGACGCCCAGAAGTTTGAACAAATGGCCCAGGCGTTCAGTTCTGCGCTTAACGGCGGCGGCGGGGTACTGGAATTCCGCTCAGATGCCCCTACAAGCACTCAACTTGATCAAGGCAATAAGGATAAAATGAATAGTGTTGTAGATAAAAATACAGGCACCTCCGAGATCTCCAAACTTCGTGCCAAAGAGCAGGAGGATCTGGAGAAGCTTAAGCAGCAATTCGATCAGTACATTAAGAATAACGGAATGACTGATTTGCTTAGTACGAAGCTGAATCAGTCCCAGTTAATGATTACGATCAGCGACAACGCCTTATTTGCTTCCGGACAGGCTATGGTCAAGGATGACTCCCGCCAGCTGGCCAAGTCAATCTCGACGATGCTGCAGCAGTTTCCCGATTATGATATATTAGTGCAGGGACATACGGATAATATTCCTATCTCCAATAGCAGCTACTCCTCCAACTGGGATCTTAGTGTGGCCCGTGCCCTTGAATTCATGAAGATCCTGTTGCTTAACCCCAATCTGGACCCGGTAAAGTTCAGTCCGATCGGATACGGGGAATATCATCCCATCGCTGAGAATACGACCGCTGCCGGACGCGCCAAGAACCGTCGTGTAGAAGTCTCTGTTCTCCGCAAATATAAAGATGCCACAACAGAGACTACCGATGTTGCCGCTCCCGGTAAATAATCCGGATAGTCATAGTGCATCAAGCATAAAGAGCTGTTCCTAAAGGCCGTTGTTCAGCCTTCGGGAACAGCTCTTTATTTGATCACTTGATACGTTGCTCCTTATTGCAGCTCATAGTTCAGCATAGCGCCGAGCTCCTGCTTCTCCTGTGCTGACAAGTCGCGCCATTCTCCGGTCTGCAGAGTGCCCAGACGGATATTCATCACCCGTATACGCTGCAGACGCCGCACTTCATAACCAAACGCACTGCACATGCGGCGGATCTGCCGGTTCTTGCCTTCGGTAAGAATAATCCGGAATACCCGCTCGCTTATCCGCGTTACCTCACAAGGGAGAGTTCTGCTGCCCAGAATCTTCACCCCGGTGGACATGCCTGTAAGGAAAGAAGGTGTGACCGGTCTGTCCACAGTAACTACGTACTCCTTCTCATGTCTGCCTTCAGCGCGCAATATTTTGTTCACAATGTCGCCGTCATTCGTCAGCAGTATTAATCCTTCAGAATCCTTGTCGAGCCGGCCGATAGGGAAAATACGCTCTTCATGTCCGATGAAATCAACAATATTACCCTGAATATGGCCTTCTGTTGTAGAAGTGATCCCTACAGGCTTATTAAGTGCGATGTAAACGATCCTGCTGCCTGTTTCAAGGCGTTTGCCGTCGATCATCACCGTATCTCCGGCTTCAGCCTGACTGCCCAGCAGAGCGGTCTCACCGTTGATGGTGACTCTTCCACTCTCTACCAGCTTGTCTGCTTCACGGCGCGAACAGTACCCTGTCTCACTGATGAACTTATTAATTCTCATGTCTGTCATTCACTCCGTTCTATATACATGCCGGGCGGAAGGTTATTCTCTCCCGCTTCTGGCAGCTTGATGGTCACCTGTGCACCCCGCCCATACTCACTGCGGATCTCCAGACTGCCTTTATGGGCTTGAATAATCCGCTGGCTGACCATGAGTCCCAGCCCTGTCCCTGACTCTTTATTCGTGAAGAACGGCTCGCCCAGCTTAGGCAGCATATCTTCCGGAACCCCTCCGCCTTCATCAGAAATGACGATAACTACAGAATTATTCTTCTGTTGCTCCTCCAGGGTGATCGTCCCGCCGTCAGGCATAGCTTCAATCGCATTTTTGATTACATTAATGAATACCTGCTTCAGCTGGTTCTCCTCACAGTGCACCATAGCGGGCACATCTGAGAAATACGTTGCAAACTCGATGCCAAAAAGATGGGCCTGGCTATCCAGCAGAGAGATCACGTCGCCGACAATATGCCGCAGATCCCTCAACTGAAAATGAACAGCCTGCGGCTTAGCCAGGATCAGGAACTCGCTCACAATCAGATTGATCCGATCCAGCTCCGAGAGCATAAGATCAATATGCAGCGGGACCAGAACCTTCTTCTCCTGCTGCAGCTGCAGGAACCCTCTCAGGGTGGTCAATGGATTGCGGATCTCATGGGCAACCCCTGCAGCAAGCTGGCCGACTGTAGTGAGCTTCTCAGAGCGTCTGAGCAGCTCTTCAATCCGGTTGCGCTCGGTCATATCACGGGATACATGGACAAAAGACTGCGGCTGTCCTTCCTCATCCCGGATCACCGAGGTGCTCACGCTGACTTCTACGATAGAACCGTCACGTTTCAGTCTTACGGTCTCTACAGGCGGCAGAGACAATCCGTTCTTGAGTTGCCGCAGACGGTTATCTTCCTGCTCCTGCACCGTAGCCGGCACGAGATAAGGCGGTTTGACCAGCGCATCCGCTGCACTCCATCCATACAGCTCATCAAAGGCTCTGTTCGTACTTATAATCCTGCCATCCATATCCACAGTGTGGATGGCATCGGAGGTACCGTTAATAACCGACTCCAGATGCTCCTTAACCGCCCGGTTCTCTTCCAGCGTCTGGCCCAGCCGGTTCGTGTGCTGCAGCAGGTGCGAGGTCATTGCGTTAATCCGGTGGGCCAGCTGTCCAAGTTCATCCCGGCTCTCTACATTTAATGGAGGCTCAAATTTACCCTTGGCCACATCATTCACCTTAGCCAGTATATCCTGGATCGGGCGTGTGACGAAACCGGCCATAATATAACTGGCCAGGAAAAAGATAATAAGCAGCAGAACCGACGTGGTAATATTATTGAACAGCTGCTCTTTGATTACCGAGGAGATTAACGAGTAATCCATTACTACACTAATCACATAGTCTTCGGCTCCCGCCTGTTTTATGGGAATGAAGCTCTTGAGCACTCTTTTCCCCAGAATCTCCGTATCCAGCGTTACCGGTTCACCCTTGTTAACCGCTTCCCGAATCGCCGTTTTATCCTGTGCTACGTTGCCGTACGTATATGTACCGTAATGAATAGGGCGGTTGCGCAGCTTCACATTGATCGGATCACTGCCATCGGGCAGCATGCTGGGCGAGCCGAACGTTTTGGGATTAAACCCTGTGATCTCCAGGATGCCGGGATTCACAGCTTTGGAGTCCTGGATAATTTCGTCAGGTCCCATAATCTTGACGTAATCGCTTACGGCAGTACTGCGGATATAAGGATCTATGATATAGTTGCTGGTGCCATCGTAATAGTAACCCCATTTATCAATGTACTCCGGATTTGAGGTTGAATATTCGAAAGGGCCGGACCAGAAATTATCCATAGTTTGCCCCTGGTCAACGGATACCCGCTGGCCTGCGAACAACTCCAAAAAAGCCACATACCAGTACCCCATGCCTTTGGTCGAGAGTCCGATCTCTGTGGGATCTGATGACTTGGCTACAACAATATCATTATCAGTCTTGACCAGAAGCGAGATATTAGACACACCCAGCTTGATTGCCAAGGCCTGCAGTTGCCTATTGTCTACATTCTTGATATCCGGATCAAGCTCAAGCGAAGCCAGAATTGAGGTCATCCTTAGATTCTGGGCAATTTTATGCTGCACATAGTTGGAACTATAACTGCTCTGTTCGACCGAAACGGCGATCTGCATGGCAGTTATCTTCATATTACTCAGACTTTCATTACGCAGATTATTCCGGACTGCATATAGATTAAGTGTAAGATTCAGCGACAGGATTAAGAGTACCGAGCCGAAAATAATTGCCGATAATTTCGTTTTTATAGACAAGCGTATTATTCACCTCTTACCGCTGGTAAATCCTAGCGGAGCATTCATAAATATCATACCTTTTGCCTCCCCATTTGAAAAGACATTTCAAACAGGGAGAATAAGGGGAAGATATTGAATTCTCCAGACAGTTTCTCTACAATAAGTAAGAAACCATCCACAGGTTATGCACATATAAACATTTTGCTAAATCGCGATGTGTACAATTTTGTGCATAAGTCGGGCTTTATCCACAGAGTTGTCCACAATTTGTTAAGAACGAATATTTGTTCGTTGTACAAGGGGCTATATTAGAAGGGAAGATGCATTTGAATACACGACTTGAAGAGTTACCGGCCGATGAGCGGGCAATTCATGAATATTGGATGAACGAGGCGATAGGCGAGGCCCGCAAAGCAGAGGCGCTGGGGGAAGTACCGATCGGGGCAGTGGTTGTCCGTAACGGGACAATTATCGGGCGCGGCTACAATCTGCGTGAGACCACGCTTGATTCCACTGCCCATGCGGAGATGGTTGCCATCCGGGAAGCGAGTACAGCCCTTAATTCCTGGCGTCTGCTCGATTGCCAGCTCTACGTTACCCTGGAGCCCTGCCCCATGTGTGCAGGAGCCATGGTGCAGGCCAGAGTCCCGCTCACTGTCTATGGCACACCTGATCCCAAAGCTGGCTGTGCGGGCACCCTCATGAACCTGCTGGAGGAATCACGTTTTAACCACCGGACAGAGGTCATCCAGGGTGTGCTGCAGGAAGAATGCGCGGAGCTGCTAACCTCGTTCTTCCGCCGGCTGCGGCAAAGACCCGCCAAGCTCTAATTAAATTGATGAACTATGCAATTCTATTCTCATAAGGAGGTCTATCCATGTCTTTCAAGCTGTACAATACCCCGCAGGGGATTTATCTCTCTTTGCTGAAGCTCATGGATGCCGAAGCGCTGCTTAACCTCCGTCACCGCAACCGCAAGGAGCATCAGCAGTTCGAACCCCTCCGCGACAATGACTACTTCACCCTGGAGAGCCAGCGGCAGCTGATCAACCAGCGCATTCTGGACGCACAGCAGGATAGTGCTTATATGTTCGGCATCTATCTGCTCAGCGGCGAGCTGATTGGCCAGATCACTATTTCTAACGTGGTACGGGGTGTCGGGCAATTTGCCGATATCGGTTATTTTATTGATCATGAAATGCAGGGTAAAGGGTATACCAGCGCAGCGGTGCATCTGATCCTGGGCTATGCCTTCCGCTCCCTTGGCCTTCACAGGCTGCAGGCAGCCATCCTGCCCCATAATGACGGCTCCCGCAGAGTGCTGGAGAAGAACGGCTTTCAGGCTGAAGGGCTCGCCCGCCGCTTCATCAAAATCAACGGAGAATGGCAGGACCACCGCACTTACGCTATTCTGGCTGAAGATTTCCTTCCACAGAAGCCATAGTCTGATCTGCCGGACCAGCCTTCACACCGGCAAGCAGCCAAAAATCCCGTATGAGCGAAGGTTCGCTTATACGGGATTTCTGTATTGTTACACTATTTATTAATAAGTGCCTGTTGCTCCGAACTGCTGCTGCAGCTCTTCCAGTGTAATCACATCTTCGCCTTGCGGAATACCGATCTGGAAGGTTTGCTTCTCGTTGATCTTGCTGTATTGATTGCTTGCGGTCAATGACAAAGCAACATTCTCACCTTGCTCTGGATCATTCACTTTAATATCCATAAGTACATCCTGATACACCGGGAAGTTATCGTCGTTGATCGCCGTGTTAAGATGGAACTGGTTAATCGTGAGATGCGTGTTCAGATCAGCCAGATCCTTATCGAATTCAGCGCGTGCTTCACTGGACTGCAGCTCTTCCTTCGCTTTAGCCAAATCGGCAGCATCGATCTTCAGCAATTCCTTATATTCATCCTTGCCGAGAATATCGATGATTTTCGGCAGCGCATTATTCACCAGAATGGTCAGCGCCTCTTTCACATTATCATTCGTTACCTGGAACTGGACAACCTGTTTGGCTTCAACACCTTCAGGCAGGCCGGCTTCCTTAGGTTTAATTTCATTAAAATACTTCTCTTCATCATACTCGCCCAGCAGCGTGCTGACCACTTCATTAGACAGCTTCTGCACTTTCTGCGTATCCATAGCCGAAGGATTGAATTCAGCACCCTCCTGCTCTGCCAGCTCCTTCAGATCCACTTCAACAAATTTACCTACGATTGTCTCGGGAAGCGGCAGGAACGGAATGGATGGCACTTTGACATATAGCTTCTCTGCTGTCATTACCATCGGAACCGTGAAGGACATCGCCATATCCCCCTTCAGATTCAGAACCATTGTAAGCTCTGTCTGCATCGGCTCAGCCTGGTAGACTCCATCAACTGTAAGCTCAGCATTCTTAAGCATGCTGAGAATTTGACCTGTCGTAGCATCAGCTTCACTTGTACCTGTGTCGATCGTCAGATCATTAACGGTAAGCTTAGTCTTCATTTCGTAAGATGTCATGGCTGCAACCTTGCTTGCAGCTGCGGTCAAGGCCTCTTTCGGCGCTTCTTTCTTAGCACACCCCGGTAGAATTACTGCTGCGGTGAGCAGCAATGCGGCAGCGGATAACCCCCATTTTTTATTCATTATTGTTCTCCTCTCCCATGTGTGAAAATTCTTTCCCCTCCCTAATGATAAACCATTTGGCAAATATGAGAAACATTTCTCTTCAATTTCATCCCCGGAGATGGTCAGCCTTGAGGATTATGATGGTCTACGTGATTGGCCTGCTTCACCTTTTTGGAGCCGGATAACGGCTCAGGACCTGATGAATGATGCTCCTTCCGCGGGCCCTGATTATCCTGTGGTACGCCGGGTACCGGCATGCTTTTTGGTTTGCTCACCTTGTTCGCCTCCTATGGATTGGTTAAGCCCTGAAGTGCCTGCGCGCATTCATGGATCTGTCTGGTATACTGCTGTGCCAAAAGCTGTACGGCATCCCTGCGCTCATCCGCAACGCGCCCGTCCTGCTCCGCGTCGAGCAGGTTCACAGCAACCTCGCGGCTATCCACATAGGTGCAGCGGAAGTCGAGGGAGTACCCTTGGCGCCCGGCTGCATTGAAATGAATCAGCAGACTGTTCTGGTCCGCGGCATCCCCCTGCACGCTGAAGCTGTCCCCATCCTCCATCAGTGCAGGCAAACGCTCCTGCCAGGCAGACACCAGACTCTGCTGATCTACTTGTAATTGTCGGTCCATTTTTATGATCATCCTCCTTCTCTAATACATTGCCGAGAAAGAGAGCTTTTTATTCCCGCTGGAACAGGTTCCATAAAAAAGAAGCCTCTGAGTACAACAAAAAACCGTTCCCCCTCAGGAGAACGGCTCTATCTGCATATCATTAAATGTAAAGGAATGGCGGAGAGGATGGGATTCGAACCCATGTGGGCTTGCACCCTAACGGTTTTCAAGACCGCCCCGTTATGACCGCTTCGGTACCTCTCCAATGCATCTAAATTTCACATGCATTAGGAATTATACCACACCAAACAAATAATATGCAAGCATATTTATTGGGCAGTTTGTGCACTTATGGATTTCACGTTACGCATATACGGCTGCAGGCACTCGGGAATCAGAACACTGCCGTCTTCCTGCTGGTAATTCTCCAGAATAGCAGCTACTGTACGGCCAACGGCCAGCGCAGAACCATTCAGCGTATGCACGAACTCCGGCTTGGACTTGGCCTCTTTGCGGAAGCGGATATTAGCACGGCGGGCCTGGAAATCCTCTGTGTTGGAGCAGGAGGAAATTTCGCGGTACATTCCGCTCTCCGGCAGCCATACCTCAAGGTCATACGTCTTCGCGGAGGTGAAGCCCATATCTGCCGTACACAGCAGCAGGACGCGATAAGGCAGTCCCAGAAGCTGCAGCACCCGTTCAGCATCGGCTGTCATCTTCTCCAGCTCCTCATAGGAGGTCTCCGGACTGGCAAGCTTCACAAGCTCCACCTTATTGAACTGATGCTGGCGGATCAGACCGCGGGTATCACGTCCCGCAGATCCGGCTTCAGAACGGAAGCAGGAGCTATAGGCTACATGGTACTTCGGCAGATCACCAGCTGTCAGAATCTCTTCACGGTAGTAGTTAGTCACAGGTACTTCTGCTGTAGGAATCAGATAATATTCTGTATCACGCAGCTTGAACAAATCCTCTTCGAACTTCGGCAGCTGTCCTGTTCCATACAGGCTATCCTTGTTGACGATATACGGCGGCAGCATTTCTTCATAGTTATGCTCTCCACTGTGCAGATCCATCATGAAATTGATTAGCGCACGCTCAAGTCTTGCTCCCAGCCCTTTGTAGAAGGCAAACCGGGAACCTGTAACCTTGGCTGCTGCTTCAAAATCAATAATATCCAGCTGCTGCGCCAGCTCCCAGTGTGATTTCGGGGTGAATCCGAATTCTCTGGGCTGCGACCAGCGGCGTACTTCAACATTGTCATCCTCAGATTTGCCAACCGGCACCGATTCATGCGGAATGTTCGGGATGCTCATGGTCAGTTCATCGATCTTAGTTTCGAGTTCGCGCACTTCATCGTCTAGTTCTTTGATCCGGTCGGAAACCGTACGCATTTCAGCGATCAAATCATCAGCCGGTTCCCCATTTTTCTTCTTCTTGGCCACATCTCCGGATACGGTATTCCGGCGGTTCTTAAGCCCCTCTGTTTCCTGAAGCAGCTCACGGCGGCGCAGATCCAGCTGCGGGAAGCCGGCAATCAAATCGAGCGATTTCCCTCTTTTATTAAGCGCCTCTTCTACTCTGGCATAATCACTACGCAATACTTTAACATCTAACACAAAGTTTCCCTCCTGAAAACAGCCCAAACTCTTTCAAAATGCTGATTTGTTTACAGCTTTGAAAGAGTCAGGATGTTCTTATATGCAGTTCTATGAATTGGCTGCAATACTGTCCTCTACCATGTCGGCAAAATATTGATGCAGCCTGTAATCATCAGTCAGTTCCGGGTGAAAAGAGGATACCAGCAGGTTGCCCTGACGTGCAGTCACAATCTCATCCTTATAGACGGTAAGCACATCGACATCCGGACCTACCTCGTTAATGAGCGGAGCGCGGATAAATACCGCACGCACCGGTTCAGCGATCCCTTTAACCTCCAGATCACATTCAAAGCTTTCCCGTTGGCGGCCAAAGGCATTCCGGGCAACGGTAATATCCATCAGCTCCAGATGGCCGGGTTCGCCTCCGGCAATCTGCTTGGCCAGGACAATCATGCCGGCGCATGTGCCAAATATCGGCTTGCCTTGACCCGCAAACTCACGTATAGCTTCTATAAAGCCATATTTGCGCATCAGTTTGCCGATGGTCGTACTCTCGCCGCCGGGAATAATCAGGCCTTCTACCTCTTCTAGTTGTTCTACGCGCTTGATGGGCAGCCCCTGTGCCCCCGTCTTCTCAATGCTGACAATATGCTCTGTTACCGCGCCCTGAAGCGCCAACACTCCTATTCTCATCCGGAAGCCTTCTCTCTATTAACGGCCGCGTTCCGACATACGTTCAGCCGGAGTCAATGTGGCAATATCAATCCCCTTCATCGGGGCGCCAAGGTTCTTCGACACTTCAGCAATCAGCTTGTAATCTGTAAAGTGGGTTGTCGCTTCTACAATGGCACGGGCAAACTTCTCAGGGTTGTCCGACTTGAAGATACCCGAGCCGACAAACACGCCATCAGCACCAAGATGCATCATGAGCGCGGCATCCGCAGGCGTAGCTACACCGCCGGCCGCGAAGTTAACGACAGGCAATTTGCCAAGCTGGTGAACTTCCAGCAGCAGCTCATAAGGAACACCTAATGTCTTGGCTTCATTGTAAAGCTCATCAAGCGAGAGGTTAGTCACTTTGCGGATTTGACTGTTTATGTAGCGCATGTGGCGGACGGCTTCAACGATGTTGCCGGTTCCCGGCTCACCCTTGGTACGGATCATGGACGCCCCTTCGTTAATCCGGCGCAGGGCCTCCCCAAGGTCCTTGGCTCCACATACAAAAGGAACGGTAAATTCGCGTTTATTGATATGGAATACTTCATCTGCCGGCGTGAGCACTTCGCTCTCATCCAGATAGTCAACACCCAGTGATTCGAGAACCTTGGCTTCTACATAATGGCCAATACGGGCTTTAGCCATAACAGGAATGCTCACTACCTTGATAACCTCTTCTACAATAGTAGGATCGGCCATCCGTGCTACTCCACCCGCCGCACGGATATCGGAAGGTACACGTTCCAGAGCCATAACGGCTACTGCGCCCGCTGCCTCGGCAATTTTTGCCTGCTCTGCATTCATGACGTCCATGATGACGCCGCCTTTTTGCATTTCTGCCATACCTCTTTTAACTCGCGATGTTCCTGTTTCCATGTCTAAGCCTCCCGAATGATCTATCCTAATCTAACTTGTAATTTTACCGCAAGGCGGTGATATATACAACCTATTTACTGGGATTTTGTCGTAATGCTGGCATTAGTCTGCCACGCGGTTAGAACAAGTTCTTGATTCCTGTAAACAAGTCACCAAAAAAATCTCCGATCGCTCTCATCAGCAGCTTGAACCAGCCAGCCTTCTCAGCTTCCTCAGCAGTAATCAGGTTAACCGTCTTCTCCTGAACCTGAGACATTCCTTCGATCTGGTAGGTATAAGTGACTTTACCTACTTTGCTGGCTCCGGCAATCGGCGCAATCAAAGTTGCCGGATCGTTCGTCACCACTGCAGTTTTGATCTGTGGAGAAACAGTACCCTTTGGCACCATGAACGTAACTCCCGCATCGGTAACAACGGATACTTCTTTGTTCTTGCCCTTCAGTACAGGCAGTGTTTCAGTTCCGGCAATGACTGCCTTAGGTGCTACAACCTGCTTAATCTCGAAGTTATTGAAACCGAAATCAAGCACCTTCTTCGTTTCCGTGAAGCGGTGTGCTTCAGAGTCAGCTCCCATAACTACGCTGATTAGACGCATGCCGTCACGCACAGCAGTACCTGTGAAGCAGTTGCCGGCTTTGGAGGTGTGTCCAGTCTTCAATCCGTCAAGACCCGGATACGCGTAGGCCTTGAAGTTGGCGATATCCTTATTGGCTTCCAGCATCCAGTTATAATTAATCATCGGTTTGGTGTCACGCTCACGGAATTTATAGGATTGAATCGTTGTAAATTCAGTGAAGTCCGGATGATCCGTTACAATATATTTGGCAAGAATGGCTGCATCCATTGCAGACATGACCGTTTCGCCTTCAGCCTGCGGACGGAATTTCTCCGGCATGTCCGCCCGGTCAAGTCCGGTGGAGTTAATGAAGAAAGCGGTCTTCATGCCCATCTTCTGGGCAGTCTCGTTCATCAGTGTTACGAATTGCTGCTCCGAACCCGAGACCAGCTCCGCCAAAGCTACGGTGGCATCATTAGCAGAACCTACCGCCATCGCTATGTACAGTTCTTTAACCGTATGTTCATCACCTGCAGCCAGATAAATCCGCGATCCGGTCTGCTTAGATGCATTCTCCTGTACAATAACCTTCTGGTCCCAGGATAGCTGGCCGCTATTTACGGCTTCGGTAACCAGATATTCTGTCATCATCTTGGTCATACTCGCTGGAGGCATAGGCTGATCGGCATTGAGCGAGAGCAGGACCTCGCCTGTAGTAGGCTCAATCAATACTGCAGATTTCACATTCAGTCCCAGTGACTCTACACTTGGAATTTTGGCCACTGCCGTTTTGGCAGGTGTTGCCGCTGTCGATGGAGTCCCCGCCTCTGTTGTAGCCGGTGTACTTACCGCCTCTGCCATGGCAGACGCTGCCGGGAATGCTAGCATATTTAAAAGCAGACCTACTGTCGCTGTCTTCATCACAAGTTGCTTACTACTTAGTTTCCGCTTGTACTTCAATGATTAACTCTCCTTTAATCCTCAGATCAGTGCTTGTTCTATTCTAACACAGGGGTATCTGCAAAAAAAGACAGGCAGGACGAATTTAGTCCTGCCTGTCCGCAAAAATATGCGATTCTTCCCGGTTTACAGGGAATAGTTCGGCGCTTCTTTGGTAATCTGCACATCATGCGGGTGACTCTCACGAAGGCCCGCACCGGTGATACGGATAAATGAGGTATCATTGCGCAGTTCCTCTAATGTCTTCGTACCGCAATATCCCATACCTGAACGCAATCCGCCGATCAGTTGATGAACGGTATCGGACAACGGCCCTTTAAAAGCAACCCGCCCCTCGATGCCTTCAGGCACCAGCTTCTTATCATCATCCTGGAAGTAACGGTCTTTACTACCCTGCTTCATGGCGCTCATGCTGCCCATTCCGCGGTATACCTTGTATTTACGTCCCTGATAAATTTCCGACTCTCCAGGGCTTTCTTCCGTGCCGGCGAACAGACTTCCCATCATTACGGCAGCAGCTCCTGCAGCAATTGCCTTAGTGATCTCTCCGGAGTACTTAATTCCCCCGTCGGCAATAACCGGAATGCCGTATTCACGGGCAACCGTTGCACAATCATAGATTGCTGTAACCTGAGGAACGCCGATACCAGCAATTACACGGGTTGTACAGATCGATCCGGGTCCAATACCGACCTTGATTACGGATGCTCCGGCTTCAATCAATTCACGGGTAGCTTCACCTGTAGCCACATTGCCGGCCACAATAGTAAGATCCGGATACAATTCGCGCAGCTTGCGGACAGCGTCGATAATATTAATGTGGTGTCCGTGTGCGGAATCTACCGTAATAAGGTCAACACCGGCTTTTACCAATGCTTCTGTGCGTTCAAATGTATCCTTAGAGATGCCAATTGCGGCTCCAACAAGCAGACGGCCTTGAGCATCCTTGGCCCCGTTAGGGAACTGAATGGCTTTCTCAATATCTTTAATAGTAATGAGACCTTTAAGAATATTGTGCTCATCCACCAGCGGCAGCTTCTCAATCTTGTGGCGTTGAAGGATGCCTTTCGCTTCCTGAAGGGTAGTTCCTACAGCAGCGGTAACCAGATTCTCATGAGTCATCACTTCTTTGATCTGAATATTGAAATCGTGGATAAAACGCAAATCACGGTTAGTCAGAATACCAACCAGCTTGCCGCCCTCATCTACGATAGGTACACCGGAAATGCGGTATTTGCCCATCAGAATTTCAGCATCGGATACCCAGTGGTCTGGCGTAAGTGAGAATGGATTGGTAATAACGCCGCTCTCGGAGCGCTTCACACGGTCCACCTCTTCCGCCTGCTGCTCCACGGACATATTCTTATGAATGATGCCGATGCCGCCCTCCCGGGCAATAGCGATCGCCATAGCTGCTTCAGTGACTGTATCCATGCCCGCACTCATCAAAGGGATGTTCAGCTTCACGTTTTTGCTAAGTACAGTGGTTAAGTCCACTTCCTTCGGCAGTACCTCGGATTTACGCGGAACCAGCAGCACATCATCAAAAGTGAATCCTTCTTTACCAAACTTATCTTCCCACACCTGGGTCATTCCTCCTCGAAATATTCTTTTCTCTACCCGCCCGCCAACTTATGAATAAAAAAACTCCTGCTTCAAGTCCATACCCGAAAGACAACGGCAACGACCTGGGAGTTATACATAATAGTGTCTTCAGTTAAGGTTTGAGATGATTGTCCAAAAATATATTAGAGCTATCTTAGCAAAGGGCTTTTGGCCTGTCAAGAATATTACATCTTCTGATAAGGTATTAGGAAATCTTATTCCGGGTAAGCGAATTCTTGGACTAAAGTCCGTGTACAGTGGACAAATTATAACGATACCCATCATTTAACACCCACGGCACCAATGCAATGTCCATGTATAAAAATATACAAAAAAACCATTGTCGATTGCTCAACAATGGCTTCATGTGCTTGGCGGCGTCCTACTCTCCCAGGACCCTTCGGTCCAAGTACCATCGGCGCTGGAGGGCTTAACGGTCGTGTTCGGGATGGGTACGCGTGGAACCCCTCCGCTATCGCCACCAAACGGATTTTTTCCGGTCGCTTTTCTCCCTGAATTTCCTCAGGAAAATAATCAACCTTCCAAAATATACGCTGCGAGAAAAGATCAGTCCCCAGAAAGGACATGCAGCTTAAGGTGTACCAGGCTTAATCGCCTGAAAACTGAATCCGAAACGAATCTGCGCTCTAAGAAATTTGGATAAGCCCTCGACCGATTAGTATTGGTCAGCTCCATGCATTGCTGCACTTCCACCTCCAACCTATCTACCTCGTCGTCTTCAAGGGGTCTTACTAATTGGGAAATCTCATCTTGAGGGGGGCTTCACGCTTAGATGCTTTCAGCGCTTATCCCGTCCGTACGTAGCTACTCAGCCATGCTCCTGGCGGAACAACTGATGCACCAGCGGTACGTCCATCCCGGTCCTCTCGTACTAAGGACAGCTCCTCTCAAATTTCCTGCGCCCACGACAGATAGGGACCGAACTGTCTCACGACGTTCTGAACCCAGCTCGCGTACCGCTTTAATGGGCGAACAGCCCAACCCTTGGGACCTACTTCAGCCCCAGGATGCGATGAGCCGACATCGAGGTGCCAAACCTCCCCGTCGATGTGGACTCTTGGGGGAGATAAGCCTGTTATCCCCAGGGTAGCTTTTATCCGTTGAGCGATGGCCCTTCCATGCGGTACCACCGGATCACTAAGTCCGACTTTCGTCCCTGCTCGACTTGTAGGTCTCGCAGTCAAGCTCCCTTATGCCTTTGCACTCTGCGAATGATTTCCAACCATTCTGAGGGAACCTTTGAACGCCTCCGTTACTCTTTAGGAGGCGACCGCCCCAGTCAAACTGCCCGCCTGACACGGTCCCCGTACCCGCTTAGGGTACTAGGTTAGAACCTAGATACGATCAGGGTGGTATCCCAACGGCGCCTCCAGCGAAGCTTGCGCTCCGCTCTCACCGGCTCCCACCTATCCTGTACAGATCGTACCCAAATTCAATATCAAGCTGCAGTAAAGCTCCATGGGGTCTTTCCGTCTTGTCGCGGGTAACCTGCATCTTCACAGGTATTAAAATTTCACCGGATCTCTCGTTGAGACAGCGCCCAAGTCGTTACGCCATTCGTGCGGGTCAGAATTTACCTGACAAGGAATTTCGCTACCTTAGGACCGTTATAGTTACGGCCGCCGTTTACTGGGGCTTCGGTTCACAGCTTCGGGTTTAACCCCTAACCACTCCCCTTAACCTTCCAGCACCGGGCAGGCGTCAGCCCGTATACTTCGCCTTGCGGCTTCGCACAGACCTGTGTTTTTGCTAAACAGTCGCTTGGGCCTTTTCACTGCGGCCCCCTCGGGCTATTCACCCTACCGAGGCACCTCTTCTCCCGAAGTTACGAGGTCATTTTGCCGAGTTCCTTAACGAGAGTTCTTCCGCGCGCCTTAGAATTCTCTTCTCGCCTACCTGTGTCGGTTTGCGGTACGGGCACCTTCTCCTGGCTAGAGGCTTTTCTTGGCAGTGTGAGATCATGACCTTCGCTACTACAATTTTCGCTCCCCATCACAGCCCAGCCTTAACGGTGTGCGGATTTGCCTACACACCAGCCTCACTGCTTAGACGGACATCCATCAGTCCGCGTCACTACCCTCCTGCGTCACCCCATCGCTCATAGCGGATTACGGTGGTACAGTAATTTCAAACTGTTGTCCTTCGACTACGCCTTTCGGCCTCGCCTTAGGTCCCGACTTACCCTGAGCGGACGAGCCTTCCTCAGGAAACCTTGGGCTTTCGGCGGATCAGATTCTCACTGATCTTTTCGTTACTCATACCGGCATTCTCACTTGTATGCTGTCCAGCGCTCCTTACGGTACACCTTCAACCTACATACAACGCTCCCCTACCCCAGATGCAAAGCATCTAGCCATAGCTTCGGTGGTGTGTTTAGCCCCGTTACATTTTCGGCGCAGAGTCACTCGACCAGTGAGCTATTACGCACTCTTTCAATGGTGGCTGCTTCTAAGCCAACATCCTGGTTGTCTGTGCAACTCCACATCCTTTCCCACTTAACACACACTTGGGGACCTTAGCTGATGGTCTGGGCTGTTTCCCTTTTGACAATGGATCTTAGCACTCACTGTCTGACTCCCGGCAAGAAGTTAATGGCATTCGGAGTTTGACTGAGCTTGGTAACCCTTGCGGGCCCCGCACCCAATCAGTGCTCTACCTCCACCACTCCATTCACCGAGGCTAGCCCTAAAGCTATTTCGGGGAGAACCAGCTATCTCCGAGTTCGATTGGAATTTCTCCGCTACCCCCACCTCATCCCCGCATTTTTCAACATGCGTGGGTTCGGGCCTCCAGTGCGTGTTACCGCACCTTCACCCTGGACAGGGGTAGATCACACGGTTTCGGGTCTACGTCCACATACTCAGTCGCCCTATTCAGACTCGCTTTCGCTGCGGCTCCGGCTTCTCACCTTAACCTTGCATGTTAAACGTAACTCGCCGGTTCATTCTACAAAAGGCACGCCATCACCCAGTAATAGGGCTCTGACTTTTTGTAAGCACACGGTTTCAGGTTCTATTTCACTCCCCTTCCGGGGTGCTTTTCACCTTTCCCTCACGGTACTGTTTCACTATCGGTCGCCAGGTAGTATTTAGCCTTAGCAGATGGTCCTGCTGGATTCATACGGGGTTTCACGTGCCCCGCACTACTCGGGATCCGTCTCGGAGAGAACACAGTTTAGGCTACAGGGCTTTTACCTCTATCGCGGGCCTTTCCAGACCTCTTCGCCTACCATATTCCTTTGTAACTCCATGTGAGACGTCCCACAACCCCAAGAGGCAAGCCCCTTGGTTTAGGCTGTTCCGCGTTCGCTCGCCGCTACTGACGGAATCACTATTGTTTTCTCTTCCTCAGGGTACTTAGATGTTTCAGTTCCCCTGGTCTGCCTCTACATTTCCTATGTATTCAGAAATGAGTAACTGCGAATTACCACAGCTGGGTTTCCCCATTCGGACACCCCCGGATCAAAGCTTGCTTACAGCTCCCCGAGGCAGTTTCGTTGTTCGCCACGTCCTTCGTCGGCTCCTGGCGCCTAGGCATCCTCCGTGTGCTCTTATTAGCTTAACCGTCACTCCGGTGTTTCGCTTGTTTGCTCATCTTGTTTTGAATGCTGCTCATGGATTGCTCCATTCACCAACACATTCAAAGCCAAAGGTCGCTGCACAATCGAAAACCTTCGTTCTGCACTAATAACTATTTCAACTTGTTTACACAAGTTTCAGCTAAAAGATGTTCTAAAACGCAAATTCGTTTCGGTATCCAGTTTTCAAGGATCAAGTTAAAGATGAGAGCTTAAACTCTCAAAACTGACCAACGAGTGAGTAACAGGCCTAAACCTGAGTTTTGGAAGTAATACTTCCGATTTGAATGTCACCGTTGCAGGTGACGATTCTCCATAGAAAGGAGGTGATCCAGCCGCACCTTCCGATACGGCTACCTTGTTACGACTTCACCCCAATCATCTACCCCACCTTCGGCGGCTGGCTCCCTTGCGGGTTACCCCACCGACTTCGGGTGTTGTAAACTCTCGTGGTGTGACGGGCGGTGTGTACAAGACCCGGGAACGTATTCACCGCGGCATGCTGATCCGCGATTACTAGCAATTCCGACTTCATGCAGGCGAGTTGCAGCCTGCAATCCGAACTGAGACCGGCTTTGCTGGGATTGGCTCCACCTCGCGGTTTCGCTTCCCGTTGTACCGGCCATTGTAGTACGTGTGTAGCCCAGGTCATAAGGGGCATGATGATTTGACGTCATCCCCACCTTCCTCCGGTTTGTCACCGGCAGTCACTCTAGAGTGCCCAGCTTAACCTGCTGGCAACTAAAGTCAAGGGTTGCGCTCGTTGCGGGACTTAACCCAACATCTCACGACACGAGCTGACGACAACCATGCACCACCTGTCTCCTCTGTCCCGAAGGCCGCCGCTATCTCTAGCGGATTCAGAGGGATGTCAAGACCTGGTAAGGTTCTTCGCGTTGCTTCGAATTAAACCACATACTCCACTGCTTGTGCGGGTCCCCGTCAATTCCTTTGAGTTTCAGTCTTGCGACCGTACTCCCCAGGCGGAGTGCTTACTGTGTTAACTTCGGCACCAAGGGTATCGAAACCCCTAACACCTAGCACTCATCGTTTACGGCGTGGACTACCAGGGTATCTAATCCTGTTTGCTCCCCACGCTTTCGCGCCTCAGCGTCAGTTACAGCCCAGAAAGTCGCCTTCGCCACTGGTGTTCCTCCACATATCTACGCATTTCACCGCTACACGTGGAATTCCACTTTCCTCTTCTGTACTCAAGTCACCCAGTTTCCAGTGCGACCTCAGGTTGAGCCCAAGGTTTAAACACCAGACTTAAATGACCGCCTGCGCGCGCTTTACGCCCAATAATTCCGGACAACGCTTGCCCCCTACGTATTACCGCGGCTGCTGGCACGTAGTTAGCCGGGGCTTTCTTCTCAGGTACCGTCACTCCGGTAGCAGTTACTCTACCGGACATTCTTCCCTGGCAACAGAGCTTTACGATCCGAAAACCTTCATCACTCACGCGGCGTTGCTCCGTCAGGCTTTCGCCCATTGCGGAAGATTCCCTACTGCTGCCTCCCGTAGGAGTCTGGGCCGTGTCTCAGTCCCAGTGTGGCCGTTCACCCTCTCAGGTCGGCTACGCATCGTCGCCTTGGTGGGCCGTTACCCCACCAACTAGCTAATGCGCCGCAGGCCCATCCCCAAGTGGCAGATTGCTCCGCCTTTCATTCTCTCTTCAGGAGAGGAAAGAAATTATCCGGTATTAGCTACCGTTTCCGGTAGTTATCCCAGTCTTGAGGGCAGGTTGCCTACGTGTTACTCACCCGTCCGCCGCTAAGTTAATCAGGAGCAAGCTCCATCATAACTCCGCTCGACTTGCATGTATTAGGCACGCCGCCAGCGTTCGTCCTGAGCCAGGATCAAACTCTCCAAATTGTATTTAGAAAGAGCGATTGCTCATTTTGAAACATCTGACGAGAATTGTTATATTCTCTACTTTGGATCTCGCCGAGGCGATCTCCGATACTCACTCGTTGTTCAGTTTTCAAAGATCAAGCTCGTTGTCAGCGCCGCTCACCGCGTCACCAGCAACTCTTATAATATATCACATCCAACCGATCAATGCAAGCTCTTTTTTCAACTTCTTTTTCGAGCGACGCGTTGATGTTTCGCGGCCAGAAATAGAATATATCATGTATAGATTCTGATTGCAAGCATTATTTTCAATTTACCGCTAGCCATTGTTCCAAGGAAACCGCCTGTGCAGCTCCCTTGGATATTATGGTCACGGATCAGATAATTATTCAGTCTTTGTTGCGCATATGAGGGAACAGCAATACATCACGGATAGAAGCGGCATTCGTAAGCAGCATGATGAGACGGTCTACGCCGATTCCCAGTCCGCCTGTAGGCGGCATACCGTATTCCAGCGCACGGATGAAATCATCATCCATCTCATGAGCTTCGTCATTCCCCTGCTCTTTCTCGTGAATCTGTGCCTCGAAGCGCTGACGCTGGTCAATCGGATCGTTCAGCTCACTGAACGCATTCGCATGCTCGCGGGCAACAATAAACAGCTCGAAGCGGTCGGTGAAGCGCGGATCCTGATCATTCTTTTTGGCAAGCGGTGAAATTTCTACAGGATGTCCCATGACGAACGTCGGCTGAATCAGCGTTTCCTCTACAAACTGCTCGAAGAATGCGTTAAGAATATGTCCGTAGGTCATATGCTTCTCAACAGGTACACGGTGCTCTTTAGCCAAAGCCTGTGCTTCTTCATTCGTCATATGAACCCCGAAGTCTACTCCGGTTACTTCTTTGACAGCATCCACCATAGTCACGCGGCGCCAGCCTGGAGACAGGTCTACCTCTTGGCCCTGGTAGTTAATCACCTGATTGCCGAGAACCTCCTGGGCGATGTGGGCGATCATGTTCTCTGTCAGCTGCATGATATCCTTGTAGTCCGCATACGCTTCGTACAGCTCAATCATCGTGAATTCCGGATTGTGGCGTGTCGAGATACCTTCGTTGCGGTACACGCGGCCGATTTCATACACTTTTTCCAAACCGCCTACGATCAGACGTTTCAGGTGAAGTTCGATTGCGATACGCATATATAGCTGCATGTCCAGCGTGTTGTGGTGTGTAATAAACGGACGGGCGGCGGCTCCCCCGGCAATCGTATGCAGTGTAGGAGTCTCAACCTCGAGATAGCCCAGCGAGTCCAGGTAACGGCGCATCGACTGGATAATCCGTGAACGCGCAATAAATGTCTGCTGTACCTCCGGATTGATAATCAGGTCAACATAACGCTGGCGGTAGCGGAGTTCTACATCCTTCAGGCCATGATATTTCTCGGGAAGCGGAAGCAGGGATTTGGACAGAACCTCAAGGTTATGCACTTTAATAGAGGTTTCGCCGGTCTTGGTCTTGAACAGGGTTCCGCGGATTCCGATGATATCCCCCAAATCCAGAATAGTGAAAGCTGCATACTGGGACTCAGAAATACTGTCCTGGCGGACATAAATCTGAATTTTCCCGCTGAGATCCTGGATGTGCGAGAAGCTTGCTTTACCCATTACCCGCTTAGCCATAATACGTCCGGCCACACTAACCTCAAGCGCAAGTTCGTCCAATTCATCATGGGTTAGTCCGTCATACTTGGCCAGAAGGTCGCCTGCCGCTGCTGTACGCTCATACTTCTTGCCGAACGGATCGATTCCCAGCGCACGGAGCTCGTCCAGCTTACCCCGCCGGATCTGTAATAATTCACTAAGCTCATTCTCTGTGGTTTCCACGTTGTTGATTTCTTCAGTCATTTTGTTCATCCTCTCTTACTCACTGTATACAAAAGAAGAAACGGCTCCGCCCTCATACATGAGGACAGTCCGTTCCAGTACAAAATATAAGCTGTATGTGTTCACCCATATTTTTCGGTTGTTATACGTTGCGCGAAGCCTATAAATTCTTTTCTTTTGAAAAAAGCTCCCCTAAGGAAGCTTTCGGATCCATCTTACTTCATTTTGATATCAAGAATTTTATATTGAATGACGCCTGCAGGGACACTTACATCCACAATGGTACCAATCTTCTTACCGATGATGGCTCTGCCTACCGGGCTTTCATTGGAGATTTTATTATTTAGCGGATCGGATTCAGCGGTACCGACTATCGTGTATTCCATAACGTCGCCGTACTCCATATCCTCAACGTTAACCGTTACTCCAATGCTTACCACGTCTGTCACGATCTCATCGCTATTAATGATACGCGCATTGCGGAGCATCTTCTCCAAAGTCAGAACACGTCCTTCAATAAAGGCCTGTTCGTTCTTCGCGTCTTCATATTCCGAGTTCTCACTGATATCTCCGTAGCCAATTGCTACTTTGATTCGTTCGGCTACCTCGCGGCGTTTTACGGATTTGAGGGTCTCCAGTTCTTCTTCCAGACGCTTAAGTCCGTCCGGTGTAAGGATGACTTCTTTATCGCTCATCTCAACCGATTCTCCTGTCGTATACATTTATTGAAAATACCATACTATATGCGAATCCGGAGGGATCAGAACCCTCCTTCTCCATGCTCCTGCTGTAACGTCGATTTTATACTGTGAAATTATATTGGAACCGCTACAAAATGTCAATGACACAAGGGGAAACACCGTATGTTTGGGCATTCTCTCCGTTGAAGTGTCTGAAATACTGTATTATTCGACATATATTTTAATATTCTAAAAGAAAGGAATGGATGCGCATAGGCGTCCATTCCTTTCTTAAATATAGCATTAAACCACTGAAAGCGGGGACTCAAGGTCTTTCTGCTCTTCTTCATCCTTAAGCTGAACGACAAAATCACTCAAAATCCGCACCATCTCGTCACGTTTCGTTTCTTCCATAATAACATCCTTCACCCGGGCAGCGGACTTAAGGCCCTTCAAATACCAGGCCAAGTGCTTGCGCATTTCGCGGACTGCTACCGCTTCACCCTTGAGGGCGATCAGACGATCCATGTGGAGAATGGCTACCTTGATCTTCTCTTCGGCATCCGGTTCAGGCATCAGCTCGCCGGTACTCAGGTATTGAATGGTCCGGTACAGCATCCAGGGATTGCCCAGTGCCCCCCGCCCGATCATTACGCCGTCGCAGCCGGTCTGATCCAGCATGGCCCGCGCATCTTCAGGCGTATTCACATCGCCGTTGCCGATGACCGGAATGGATACGGCCTCTTTGGCCATACGGATATACTTCCAGTCAGCATGCCCTGTGTACTGTTGTTCACGGGTACGGCCGTGTACACTAACTGCCTTGCCACCGGCACGCTCTACAGCGCGCGCATTCTCTTCAACAAAGATATGCTCACTGTCCCAGCCGATCCGCATCTTCACTGTCACTGGTTTATCCACGGCATCTACAACAGCAGATACCATTTCATAAATCTTGTCCGGATTCAGCAGCCAGCGGGCTCCGGCATCACATTTGGTCACCTTCGGCACCGGACAGCCCATATTAATATCTATAATATCGGCATTCGTTTCTTTATCCACAATTCTGGCTGCATCCACCAGCGACTCACGGTCTCCGCCAAAAATCTGCAGACTCAGCGGTTTCTCGCGCTCATCCACAAACAGCATCTCACGGGTACGCGAATTACCATGCACAATAGCCTTGCCGCTGACCATTTCGGCACAGACCAGGCCGGTCCCGAATTCCTTGGCAATCAGACGGAAGGCAGGGTTACACACGCCGGCCATAGGCGCCAATACCACCTGGTTCTTCATCTCAATATCGCCAATCTTCAACATACCGAATCACTTCCTTATTTGTATATCAGCTTGAGGAGCTCATGTAGCCGGGTTGGCCAATTCATCGACCGTAACCCCAAGAACATCCGCAATTTTATTTAAAATTTGATCTTCCAAGCGTCTGTTACCCCGCTCAACCGCCCCAAGCACGGCCAAGGATATTCCGACAGAATCCGCCAACTCCTGCTGAGTGTAGCCCTTCAGCTTTCGGAACGCTCTAACCCGCCGTCCCATACGTTTGTTGTCCACAAGCGAATTCCTTCCTTTCCGTCTATGTCTTGCAGCGCTGTTGTAATTAAGCCTCGGAATCCGGAAGACTCTTCGTTCTGTGAAACGATATCACTCAGCGGTAAGAGCACAAACGCCCGCTCCAGCATCCGGGGATGCGGCAGTGTTAAGTCCGGCGTGTCCAGGCTCAGTCCCTCTACCCAAAGCAAATCCAAATCCACGGTTCTCGGTCCATAGCGGATATCACGGACACGGCCTAATCGGGTCTCGGTCTCCAGCATGACATGAAGCAGAGCCTCCGGCGCAAGCGTGGTACGCAGAGCAGCCGCCATATTCAGAAACTGGGGCTGATCCAGATAACCAACCGGCTCGGTCTCGTATACCGCTGAGGTGCGCAGAACTTCAATCTCTTCATGCTGGTCCAACTGGTTCAAAGCTTCTCTCAGCGTTCCTTCACGGTCGCCCAAATTAGCCCCTAAAGCAATATAAGCCTCTGATGCCTCAGAGGTGGAGTGTATATTCATGACTCTGTCTCACTTTCTCGTCCGGCGCAGTTCTACGGTTACTCCCTGAAAATGAATATCGAATGGCGGATGCGGCTTCGTTACCTTGACGGTTACTGCATTGATAACAGTATAAGTGTCCAGTACCGCGGATGCAATATGTTCTGCCAAAGCTTCAATCAGCTTAAAGGACTTTGTTTCGACAATTTTTTTGACCAGGAAATGTACTTCGGCATAATTCACGGTCTGCTCCAGATCATCACTGAGACCCGCTCCCTGCAAATCAAGCTCCAGCTCGAGATCAATATAATAGCGCTGGCCCAGCTTGCGTTCCTCTTCAAACACCCCGTGATATCCGTAGTATTCCATGCGGTGCAGCGTCATTTTATCCATTATGGGTACCTGCCTTCTTCTGAGAAATAGTCTAGTCACGCACCACAGGTGAGGCGGCGTACAACATAGCATCGCACATATCTACTGTACGTTTAATTATTGAGACATCATGCACCCGCACAATCTGGCAGCCCTGGGCAATACCAAAAGCGACTGTAGCAGCGGTTCCTTCGACAACATCCTCTGCCGGCAGATCGAGTGCGGTACGGATAAACTTCTTGCGTGAAGTAGCCAGCAGCAGCGGATACCCAAGCTCCGTCAGTGCGTCCAAGCCCATCATAGCCTGAAGATTCTCCGTGTAATCCTTGGCGAAGCCGATTCCCGGGTCGAGAATAATGTTCTGCGGCCTTACTCCGGCTGCCAGCGCAAGATTAATGCTCGCGGTCAAATCATCCGTCATATCGCTGATCAAATCCTGATAATTGCGGTAATGGCGGTTATGCATCAGAATAATCGGACAATCCGCCTGTGCAGCAACTGCCGCCATCTGCGGATCTTCCTTGGCGCCCCAGACATCGTTGATGATATGAGCACCGGCCTGTATTGCGCGGCGCGCTACCTCAGCTTTATAAGTATCAATAGATAGCGGCAGATTAGGGGCAACACGGTGAATGCTCTCGATAACAGGCAGCACGCGGGCCAATTCCTCCTCGGCTCCCACCGGCTGATGACCCGGACGTGTCGACTCTCCGCCTATATCAATAATATCGGCACCCTCTGCCGCCATTTGCAGTGCATGCTCGACCGCTCTATCCCGATCTACCCACAATCCTCCATCGGAAAAAGAATCCGGCGTAATATTCAGGATACCCATGATCAGGGTCCGCCCGCCTAAAATCAGCTCACCGCTTCCGCAGCGGTAGCTCCGCTTATATATTACCGGCTTCATTCCAGCCTCCCGCCCTTTCTCTGTATAGCTTCATGATCGCATCTGTCCGTTCGCCGCAGCGTCCACTGCCTACAGCTATTCTCCGGTCCCCGTTCCAAAGCGTCGTTACCGGCACGATCTCCTGCACCGAATTGGTGAGGAAGACTTCGTCAGCAGCCTCAAGCTGCTCCCAGCGGTAGAAGCCTTGCTCAGGAAGAAGGCTTGCTGCTGCTGCCAGCTCCATCACCATTTCCCGGGTAATTCCCGGAAGAATGCCTGTGGCAATATCGGGGGTATAGAGCCGGGTACCTGAGACGAAAAAGATGTTGCTCACAATTCCTTCAGCGAGGTCGCCCGCTGCCGTCAGCATTAGGCCCTCTGCTCCTCTTGAAGCAGCCGGGTAACCGGATAGTTCGCGCTTGGCCAGGATGTTGTTCATATAATGCAGCGACTTCAGCCGCACATTGCCCTCCGGGGTATTCCGCCGGTGGTGCAGCAGCTGCAGTTCTTTGCCTTCGCTGTACAGACTCTCCGGCACTGCCGGCAGCGCTTTGATATACAGCAGCTGATTAGGCTGCTTGTAATCTCCCGCCGGCAGCCCGAGGATATCCTCACCGGCCGTAACCGTATAGCGGATATAGGCATCGCTAAGTTCATTCCTGTCCATTACAAGCCGAATCCATTCCTGCAGCTCCTGCACATCCGGCGCAAACGGAATCCCCAGCTGCCGGCAGCCCTCTGCCATCCGGTCAAGATGCTTTTGCAGCAGAAAGGGCTGCCCCCCGTAAGTGCGGAAGGTCTCAAACAGACCCATTCCGTACAAAAAACCGTGATCCAGAGCGGAGACCACGGCGTCTTTGGCGTCGACTGCTTTGTTGTTAAGTCCTATATATTTCATGCCGGTTCTCCGGCTCTCCGTTTCAGGAAATTGCGGAGCATCGTGTGTCCATGATCGGTAATAATCGATTCGGGATGGAACTGCACACCTTCTATCGGGTATTCCTTATGGCGCAAAGCCATGATTTCTCCTTCGGCTGTCTCCGCAGTAATCTCCAGGCAATCCGGCAGACTCTCCCGTTCAACGATCAAGGAATGATATCGTGTTGCCGTAAACGGAGATTCCAGTCCTTCGAAGACCGAGGTGCCATTATGGTGGATCGGCGAGGTTTTGCCGTGCATCAGGCGTTCTGCCCGGATGACATTACCGCCGAAGGCTTGTCCGATGGCCTGATGGCCGAGGCATACGCCAAAGATCGGGATGACTCCTTTGAAATGCTGCAGCAGCTCGAGGCTGATGCCTGCCTCATTCGGTGTACAAGGTCCCGGAGAGATCAAAATATGGTCCGGTGCCAGGGCTTCAATCTCCTGAATGCTGATCTCATCGTTACGGGATACCTTAACGTCCTCCCCCAGCTCACCCAGATATTGCACCAGGTTATACGTAAAGGAATCATAATTATCGATGACCAAGATCATTAAAAGCTTCCTCCTTCGGCGCCGGAGGTAGTCTGCAATTCCTGCTCGCGTTCGCTGCAGAGAATCGCCTTCACTACCGCTTTGGCTTTATTGTGGCATTCCCGGTACTCACGGTAAGGATCCGAATCGATCACAATGCCCGCTCCTGTCTGAATGTAGCCGATTCCGTCCTTCACGGCCAACGTGCGTATAATTATATTTAATTCCATATTGCCGTTATAGTCAATCCAGCCCATGGATCCAGTATATGGACCCCGGCGGACCGGCTCCAGCTCTTCGATAATCTCCATCGTGCGCACCTTGGGCGCGCCGGTGATCGTGCCGCCGGGGAATAAGGCGGCAATGACATCGAACGCATCCTTGCCGGGTGCGGCGATGCCCTCCACCTGCGAGACGAGATGCATCACATGCGAGTATCGCTCGACGGTCAGCAGCTCAGGCACGCTGACCGTCCCGTACGCAGCGACACGGCCGATGTCGTTGCGTTCGAGATCGACAAGCATAATATGCTCGGCGATCTCCTTCTCGCTCCCGCGCAGCTCCGCCTCCATGGCGGCGTCCTCCGCGGGAGTGTGGCCCCGGCGCCGGGTACCGGCTATGGGGCGGGCGCTGACCTTGTCCCCGTGCAGCTTCACCAGCAGCTCCGGCGAAGCGCTGGAGAGGGCGAAGCCGGGCGTGCGGAGCAGCCCCATGTACGGGGACGGGTTGAGTCTGCGCAGCCACTCGTAGACATCCTCCGGCGAGGACTGCAGCTGCGCCTGCTGGCGCAGCGACAGGTTCACCTGGAAGACATCGCCGGCGCGGATGTATTCCTGAACATTCAGCACGGCCTGCTGGAATTGCTCCGGCGAGAAATCCGAGTGCATGCCGGGCCATTCTCCGGTGACATTAACCTCAGCCTCAATCAGACCGGCAATGTCAGCATATTTAGCAGCATCAGCTTCTTCAGAGCCGGCTGGTGCCAGTATAAGATTCCACTGCTCCAGCATTCTCTCTGCACGGCTCACAGCAGCAAGATACATTGTGTGCAGCTCAGTCAGGTTAGTGGATAACGCTGCCGTGACTGGCACATGGACTGCACAATAGACTATCTCCTCGCGATGATCATAGATCCATAGCTCTTCCAGCCTCATGAACAGATAATCAGGGAAATCAGGATCGTTCTTGGCACAGGACGGCAGCTTCTCCAGAGAGCGGACTACATCATAGCCTAAGAATCCGACACAGCCCCCCGTGAAGGGTGGCTGCCCGTCAAGCAGTACACGGGGCGAGGTATAGTCCTTCATCCACTCCTGCAGCACTTCCAGCGGCTGTCCTTGAATTAACCCGGCAGCTTCAGGCTCAGCTTGGGGTTGTCCCACACACGCATCAGGCAGACTGTAGAGCTCCGCGCTGTCTCCGCTACCCTTGATAACCGAAACAGGATGCAAGCCCAAATACGTATAACGCCCGCCCTTACCGCTCTCCAGAACAACGGAATACGGCGAAGCCAGCTCCCAGGCCTTCTGCCAGCTGCCGGGCAGGCCCCCTTTGTGCTGTCGTGACTGAAGGACCAGGGGAAGGACGCTCCAGGCTTCGTCCGACCATTGTTCCCACTGCTGCCAAGCCGTTAAGATCTCCACATCCATCCCCCTAAATTTTTGTGAAGCATAGCCTCATCGATATTATTTCGTACAAAACTCGCTTCGAAAGCATAAGCTGGCTTCTACGATAGTTTATTGCCTGTCAGTATACTGTACATCCGGTTACTTTGAAAAGCCCGTTATTCAAAAAAGAGCCTGCGGTATCCCTATGGAAGCGGATCGCAGGCTCTTCTGAATTACTGGTTCTCAGCAATTATACTTCAAAGTTATACAGCGGTGTGCTCAGGTAACGCTCGCCGTTACTTGGGATAATAACAACGATCTTCTTGCCTGCGCCCAGCTCCTTAGCTACTTTGAGGGCAGCGAATACAGCAGCACCGGAAGAAATACCGGACAACACGCCTTCCTCTTTGGCTACGCGGCGGGCCGTTTCGAAAGCTTCGTCATTCTCTACATGAATAATTTCGTCGTAGATATCCTGGTTCAAGATGTCAGGGACGAAGTTTGCGCCGATTCCCTGGATTTTGTGAGGACCCGGTTTGCCTCCGGCCAGAATTGGGGAAGCTGCCGGCTCTACGGCATAGATCTTCACATCAGGATACTGACTCTTCAGCACTTCACCCGCACCACTGATCGTTCCGCCTGTACCCACACCTGCGATGAACGCATCAAGAGGTCCGCCAATGGATTCAATTGCTTCCACGATTTCCGGTCCAGTGGTTTCGCGGTGAATCTTCACGTTAGCTTTGTTCTTGAACTGCTCCGCAAGGAAGTAATCCGGATTCTCACTCAGGATCTGCTCAGCTTTCTTAACAGCCCCGTTCATCCCTTCCGATCCTGGAGTCAATACCAGCTCAGCGCCATAAGCACGCAGCAGGTTGCGGCGCTCAAGGCTCATCGTTTCAGGCATAACAATGATCGCCTTGTAGCCTTTGGCAGCAGCAACAAGCGCCAGGCCAATCCCGGTATTACCGCTAGTGGCTTCTACAATGGTGCCTCCAGGTTTCAGGGAACCGTCTTTCTCAGCTTCTTCCACAATGCTGATAGCGATGCGGTCTTTGACGCTCGAACCCGGATTTTGATATTCCAGCTTCAAATAAATTTCTGCAGAGCCTTCCGGAACAATCCGATTCAGACGAACGAGCGGTGTGCCACCGATCAAATCTGTTACACTGTTGACGACTTTAGCCATGAGCAAAAACCTCCTTGGAATGATAGATGAATTGGGGTGCGGAACTTATGACAGTTATGATCAGCATATGTTGTGCCGCTTATTATTTCCGACTAAATCAGTAGGTTTTACATTTAATTTCATATTATCAATCTTGCAGGCTGTTGTCAATATATATTGCTGTATCATATTTGGCGCGCAAATCGCTTTCCACCTGCTGCAAGGGCGCTGCCTGCTCCAGCGCCAGCTCCTGGCGTATCAGCCGGCGGATCTCCTCCTGATCCGGCTTCTCGGGATCAATAAGCTTCTCCAGCCGGATCACAGCATAGCCGCCCTCGACCTGCAGCGGCCCGGCGATATCTCCGGCCTCAAGCCCCGCTGCTGTCTTCAGCAGCTCCTCCGGCCAGAATGGATCGTTCTCCTCCACCGTTCCGATATTACCGCCATGCTGGCGGCTCTCCTCATCGGTCGATACCTCTCTGGCCAGCTCAGCGAAATCCTCTCCCTGCTCCAGGCGGTCCATAACCTGATTAGCCCCGTTATAGGTTTCCAGCTTGATCATAGAGAGCTGCATTTGCTTCCTGGGAGTGAATCTCTCAGCGTTCTGTGCCAAATAATCATCAATTTCAGTTTCACTGACCGTAATACCTGCGGTGGCTACAGCTTGAAGCTTCAGCCGGTACGCAGTCTCCTCGCGCAGTTCCTGGCGGGAAAGTCCAAGTTCGGACTGCATCTGCTCATAATATTGCTCCTCTGAGCCATAGCCGGACATGCTGCGCTTCAGTTCCTGCTCTATCTCCTCATCGGTGACCGTGATCCCGAGAGCTCCTGCTTCCTTGCCTACAACGATATGATTAAGCATGCCCAGCAGTACTTCATCGCCATGCTTTTTTTTGAGTTCATCCATCCATTCCCGGTCCGTGACCGGCTGGCCTCCGGCCGCAGCAATATCCGAAGCCTCTCCGTCTGCAGCCTCACCCTTAAGCAGGGCCATTGCACGCAGGCTCCAGAATAAAAGACCTCCAAGCATTAAGGTCGCGACGGCGAGTAATATAACGGTATTGCGCAGCGCGCGCTCCTGTCTTGTCATCATCCCATAGCCCTACGATTTCGCTTGATCGAGGATTACCTGCAGTTCATCCTTGTTAAACACGTAAGCTTCATTACAGTAATGGCATATGACTTCAGCTTGATCATCTTCTTCAATCAGCTGTTCCAGTTCGTGTTGGCCCAGGCTGACCAGTGTCTCTTCTATCCGCTCACGCGAGCATTGACAGACAAAGGAGATTTCGAGTTCATCAAGGACTACAGCATCCGGCAGCAGCAAATGAAGCATCTCCTCAGGTTCAAGCCCTTGGTCCAGAACTGCCGTCACCGAAGGCATCGCTCCAACAGCGTGCTCAATCTCGGTGATCTCTTCATCCGTCAGGCCGGGCAGCAGCTGAATAATGAAGCCTCCAGCTACTCTTACAGAGTTATCTGTCTCCACCAATACACCCAGCCCTACAGCTGCAGGTGTTTGTTCCGAAATGGCAAAATAATAAGTGAAGTCCTCTCCCAGCTCTCCCGAGACAATAGGCACACTTCCGCGGTATGGCTCTTTCATCCCCAGATCCTTGCTGATATCAATGAATCCTTCCGTACCTACAGCACCTGCGACATCCAGCTTGCCAAGGCTATTGCTCGGCAGATGAACATGCGGATTACTCACATAACCGCGGACTTCGCCCAGGGCATTGGATTCAGCTGTAATCTGTCCGATCGGGCCATTTCCTTTAACCATAATCGCCAGTTTCTCCTGACCCTTGAGCATTGCGCCCATGATGGCTGCGGCGGTTACAGTACGGCCGAGCGCAGCTGTAGCTGTCGGATACATATCATGTCTGCGCCGCAATTCGTCAACGAGTTCTGTAGTACGGACTGCGAATGCTCTGACCTTCCCGTTCATGGCAGTTCCCCGGATAAGCCGGTCCTTCTTTTTTTCCATTGGGTGCATACGCCTCCTATCTGTCTGTATATGGTTCCACTTCAAGATTATTTGTTCCGGTTGTAAATAATTCGTAATCCTTCCAGCGTCAGCATGGGATTCACTTCATCAATGCAATCCGTCTCGCCGGCAATCAGCGGAGCAAGCCCCCCTGTAGCAATAACCTTGAGAACGGGTGCATTCATCTCCAGCTTAATACGTCTTACAATTCCCTCTACCTGGCCGGCATAGCCAAAAATAATCCCTGCCTGCATCGCATGGACGGTGTTGCGTCCGATAACCTTCTTGGGCTTCTCCAGCTCAATCCGCGGCAGCTTGGATGCCCGCTGATATAAGGCCTCTGTAGAGATTCCCAGCCCCGGCACAATTGCCCCGCCAAGATAGTTCGCTCCGGCATCAATACAGTCAAACGTAGTCGCCGTACCGAAATCAACCACCACGAGCGGGCATTTATACTGCTCGATAGCCGCAACGGCATTTACAATCCGGTCCGCCCCCACTTCGCGCGGGTTCTCATAACGCAGATTAAGCCCGGTTTTGATTCCGGGGCCTACAAGCAGCGGGTCTTTGCCGATATATTTAACACACATTTCCACGATAACCTGAACCAGCGGCGGAACAACTGAGGAGATGATGACCCCCTCTACATCTTTAAACGATATATTCGACATGTGGAACAGATTATGAATCAGCACACCATATTCATCCACGGTCGATTGACGCGCAGTGCTAAGCCGGAAATGATGAAGCAGCTCACGCCCCCGGTAAACACCAAGCACGATGTTCGTATTCCCTATATCAACGACAAGTATCATTACAGGTTTCCGCCTTTCTTGCCATTCAGATCCAGGCTGATATCAAGACTGGCGAAGGAATAGGTAAGCCGTCCTACAGAAATGACATCTACACCCGATTCTGCAATCCCGCGTACCGTTTCCAGAGATACATTGCCCGAAGCTTCGATTTTGACATGCCGCGCTTTGGTTCTGATTCTTCGTACCGCTTCCCTCATCAGCTCAGGTGACATATTATCAAGCATAATAATGTCCGCTCCGGCAGCAATGGCTTCCTCTACCTGCTCCAGGCTTTCTGTTTCCACTTCGATCGTCATGGTGTGGGGGATATTGGCCCGGGCACGCCCTACCGCCTGACGGATGCCTCCGGCTCCCTTAATATGATTATCCTTAATCATTACCGCATCATACAAGCCAAAGCGGTGATTCGCTCCGCCGCCTATGCGTACAGCATATTTCTCCAGCATCCGGTGGCCTGGCGTTGTCTTGCGGGTATCCACCAGCCGGGTAGGCAGACCTTGAAGCTCTTGCACGAAAGAAGCTGTCCGTGAGGCCACACCGGACAAACGCTGCATCAGATTAAGCGCAAGCCGTTCGCCTGTAAGAATGGCATGCGTGCTGCCTTCCACTTCAGCGATGACCGTGCCTTTGGACACCGGCTGGCCTTCTTGTACCAATGCCGTGAATACCAGTGTCGGGTCTACCACCTCAAAAACCAGTTCAGCCACGGGAAGTCCGCAGATCACTCCGTCCTCTTTGGCATGGATAATCCCTTTGGACTCATGTCCTTGGGGTATGGTTGTTCGGGTTGTGATATCCCCTGATCCAACATCCTCCTGCAGCCAGCCCTTAATAGCCTGGAGCAGTTCTTCGTTATAGCCGTTAAACATCATCACTTAATTCCTCCACTATTCCCAGTTCGCGAATCTGGAGCAGATGCTTCTGCCACTCTGCATCATTCCGCAGCGGATAATCTTCACGATAATGTGCGCCGCGGCTCTCCTCCCGTGCCAGTGCCGATTCGGTGATCAACAGGCAGCACGTAAGCATATTAGCGAACTCGTATTCTTCACGTTTCGTAAGTGCCGCATTAAAAATCGGCAGCTGACGCTTTAATTCATCCAATCCTTTAGTCAGCATTTCCTGATTCCGGCGCAGTCCGGCGTAGCGTACCATAACCTTTTGCAGCTTCAGACGCCGCTCCACAATAGCCTGGGTAGGTGACTCCACCCGGCCCTGGTCGCAGCCTGCTGATACTGTATCCCGTCCAAGCGGCGGAAGCTGATGGATGCGCTCTACGATCCGGCGGCCAAAGACGATCGCTTCCGACAAGGAATTACTGGCCAGCCGGTTAGCTCCCTGTACCCCTGTAGAAGAAACCTCGCCACAGGCAAACAGGCGGGAAACGGTGCTCTCCCCGTTCAGATCGGTCTTAACGCCCCCCATCATATAATGCGCAGCAGGAGCCACCGGAATCCAGTCACTTGTAATATCCAGTCCATAACTCATACAGGTCTCATAGATCGTCGGGAAGCGGTGTTTGACCATATCCGCAGATTCATGTGTAATATCAAGGTAGACAAAGGTCGATTTGGTCAGCTCCATCTCGCTCACAATCGCCCGGGCTACAATATCTCGCGGGGCCAGTTCCAGCAGCTCGTGGTACCGTTCCATAAACCGGTCTCCGTTGATGTTGCGCAGTACAGCACCTTCACCACGCACCGCTTCCGAGATCAGAAAGCGCGGGGCTCCCGGATAACTGAGTGCTGTCGGGTGAAACTGGATGAATTCCATATCCCGTATATGGGCGCCAGCCCTGTAGGCAATGGCTACACCATCGCCGGTCGCCACTTCAGGATTGGTCGTATAGCGGTACAATTGACCGGCTCCGCCTGAGCACAGAATAGTTGCATCGGCCTGCAGGAATAAGCGTCCGCCGCCCGGCCGTTGTACCAGCGCCCCCACGCATTCCCCGTCTACGGTGATCAGATCAATGACATAATGGTCATCCCATACTTCGATGTTCTTATGCTGCTCTGCCTGCTCCGCCAAGGCGCGGACAATTTCATAGCCTGTGGCATCCCCGTTCGCATGCAGAATACGGCGGTGGCTATGTGCTGCCTCCTGGGTCAACGCGAGCTCGCCATTCTCCTTATCGAATATGGTGCCGAGCCGGATGAGTTCGCGGACGCCCTCCGGACCTTCATTCACCAGTACATCTACAGCTGCAGAGGAGTTCAGCCCCGCACCGGCCATCAAAGTATCCTGACGGTGGTACGCCGGAGAATCATCTTCAGAGAATACAGCGGCAATCCCCCCTTGGGCGTACCGCGTATTGCTCTCCATTACTGTCTTCTTCGTAATCATAATGACCTTCCGGTCTTCACTGGCTTTGATCGCTGTGAACAAACCGGCAATGCCTGAACCAATCACAATACAGTCTGTCTTAATTACAGGAAGCTCCTGAAGATCGAAATCAACCAAATATTGTGGAATCATGACCGCTTTTCACCTGTTTCAACGAAAGAGTAGCGCATGCTACCGGACTTGTAGCATGCGCTCTAGGGAAGTTCTGGCTTTGTCGGCGACAGCGGGCGGTACATAAATCTGCGGCTTCATCGTCTCCAGGCATTTTACCAGTTTCTTTAAATTGTTAACCTTCATATTGGGACAAACCAGGAATTTGGTGGCAAAATGGAATTCTTTATCGGGACTGTCCAAACGCAGCTGATATCCGGTTCCATCCTCAGTTCCCACGATAAACTGCCGGCGGTCCGATTTCCGGCAATATTCTAAGATCGAGGTCGTACTGCCTACATAATCACCCATGGCTACCACTTCAGGACGGCATTCGGGATGTACCACAAATTCCGCTTCCGGATATTTGGCTCTCATCTCCACTACATCTTTGACGGTAAGCATATCGTGAGTGTTACAGTAGCCTTCCCATATAATCAGCTTCTTGCCGGTCTTATCCTGAACATATTGGCCCAGGTTCTTATCGGGTACCCAGATAATCTCTTCCGCATCAAGGGATTCAATCACCTTGACGGCATTGGCAGAGGTACAGCAAATGTCCGTTTCCGCTTTAATCTCGGCTGAAGAATTGATATAGGTTACTACTTTGGCGTTAGGATACTGCGCCTTCAGCTTCCGGAGTCCGTCCACATTGACCATATCCGCCATAGGACAGCCGGCGCGTTCATCAGGAATTAAGACAGTCTTGTTCGGCGCAAGAATCTTGGCGCTTTCCCCCATAAAGTGAACACCACAGAACACAATTACATCGGCCTCTGTCTCCGCAGCCTTCTGAGCCAGCAAAAACGAGTCTCCACGGAAATCCGCCACTTCCTGAATTTCATCACGCTGATAATAATGAGCCAGAATTATTGCATTCCGTTCTTTCTTAAGCTGTTCAAGGCGCACACGAAGTTCACGATTCTGTTCCTGCTTGCGCTCAAGCGCCAGAGCTTCCACGGTCATTCTCCCCCTTATGTCTTCATGGCATATAGCCAGTACATTCTATTAAGTTATATTATTTAATATTTAATCACTAATGTACACAACGTTCCACCCCCTGTCAATGTGAGCGGGCCGGGGGTAGCGCTACGTGATGATGAGCCAATAGACAAAAAAATCCGGAGAACCTCAGGTTCTCCGGATAAAATTACGATGTTTGGTTCAAAAAGCGATTAAACCAGGCTTCCGCCGCCTTTGTTGCCATCATCCGAACCGTTACCTTCTTCAGGATCCGGTTTATTCGGAATATCCTTGGACAGATCGCCAAGGAATGGCGGTTCTTCGTCGGATTTGCCTTGAATGCGGACACGTACATCACCGATAGAATCAATTACTGGCTCGCCCGCTTCATGCGTAACTGCCTCTGCTTCTTCCGGTTTGCCATCCTCCGTCAGGTAGCCTTGCTCAATCAATTCTGTGATCTGATCAAGTTCCAGCGTTTCCTTCTCCAGAAGGGTGTTCGCAATCAGGTGCATTTCTTTGGAATGCTTGGTCAGCAGCTCTCTGCAGCGCTCATAGCTGCTGCGGATAAGGTTCTGCATTTCCTGGTCAATCTCGTAAGCAATGGAGTCACTGTAGTTCTGTTCATGTCCGATATCACGGCCAAGGAAGACCTGGCCCTGGGATGTGCCGAACTGCAGAGGCCCAAGCTTATCGCTCATTCCATATTCCATAATCATCGCACGCACAATGCGCGTAGCCTGCTGGAAGTCACTATATGCGCCTGTGCCGATTTCGCCAATGAATAATTCTTCAGCAACACGTCCACCAAGCAATCCGGTAACCTTATCCAGGAGTTCCTGCTTGGTAACGATCATCCGGTCTTCCTTAGGAAGCATGATAACATATCCGCCTGCGCGGCCGCGCGGGATAATGGTAACCTTATGCACGACATCGGCATGCTCAAGGAAGTAGCCGGCAATGGTATGGCCTGCTTCGTGGTAAGCTACAATCCGTTTCTCGCGGTCACTGATTACGCGGCTGCGTTTCTCTGTACCGACAATTACACGGTCAATCGCTTCATCCACTTCACGCATGGTAATATCCTTACGGTTGCGGCGTGCAGCAAGCAGTGCCGCTTCATTCAGCAGGTTCTCCAGATCCGCACCGGTGAATCCGGTTGTGCGCTTGGCAATTACGTCAAGCCGAACATCCTTGGTAAGCGGTTTGTTGCGGGAATGAACCTTCAGTACAGCTTCACGGCCCTTTACGTCTGGACGGTCAACCGTAATCTGACGGTCGAACCGGCCCGGACGGAGCAATGCCGGATCCAGTATGTCGGCGCGGTTGGTAGCCGCGACAATGATAATGCCTTCGTTGCCGCCAAAGCCGTCCATTTCAACGAGCAATTGGTTAAGGGTCTGTTCACGCTCGTCATGTCCGCCGCCAAGTCCTGCGCCGCGCTGACGTCCCACAGCATCGATTTCGTCGATAAAGATGATACAAGGAGCATTCTTCTTCGCATTCTCAAACAAATCACGTACCCGGGATGCGCCGACACCGACGAACATTTCCACAAAGTCCGAACCGGAGATGCTGAAGAAAGGAACACCGGCCTCACCTGCTACCGCACGGGCCAGCAAGGTTTTACCTGTTCCCGGAGGGCCCACAAGGAGTACCCCTTTAGGAATGCGTGCACCTACAGCTGCGAATTTACGCGGATCCTTGAGGAATTCCACGACCTCCACAAGCTCTTGTTTCTCTTCATCAGCCCCTGCAACATCCTCGAAGCTGATCTTCTTCTTCTCTTCATTATATAACCGGGCCTTGCTCTTGCCGAAATTCATGACCTTGCCGCCGCCGCCCTGTGCATTGTTAAACAGGAAGAAGAACAGGATGAACATGATAACTAATGGAATGATGGAAGAAAGGAATGTCAGCCAGATGCTGTCGCCTTCCATTTTCTTCTGGGTCAGCTCCACGCCATTAAGTTCACTGGCAGCTATAAGTTCATCAAGGGCCCGATCTGTAGGAGGAACATATGTGGAGAAGTTCTTCGATTTAGTCTCAGGTGGCAATTCTTTGTATTCGCCTGTAACCAGGAATGCGTTACCCTCAAACTGAACCGTCAGGCTCTTCACATTATTGTCCTTGATCTCCTGTCTTAACTCATCATATCTAGGGAAATCGGCGGATTCATTTCCATTGCTTACAAACTGGACAATGCCCACCACGACTAAAAATAAAATCAAATAAAAACCAGAATTCCGGATGAACCGATTCATCCCCTACCTCCTCTCACAACGCTCAAGTTATTGTACCATAGCCTGACCAGACTCCTCAAATTGTCAGGAAATCCAGAAAAGTGATCCTTGAATCTAAGGCTGTCGATTGGTTCATTTGGAATAAATCTCAGGCTTCAGTACACCTACGTATGGGAGGTTCCGATACAGTTCGGCATAGTCCAGTCCGTAGCCTACCAGGAAAGCATCAGGAATCACAAAGCCTGTGTATTCGGCTTCAAGATTAACTGCACGGCCTGAAGGTTTATCGAACAGGGTGACTACTTTGACAGAAGCAGCATTCCGGCCCTGCAGCATGTCAATCAGATAGCTGAGGGTAAGACCACTATCGATAATGTCCTCTACAATCAGAACATCGCGGCCTTCAACCGAAGTGTCCAAATCCTTGATGATTTTGACTACGCCAGATGATTTGGTTGTACCGCCATAGCTGGATACCGCCATGAAGTCCATTTCAACGGGTACTGTAATCACTTTAACCAGATCCGCCATAAAGATAAACGCACCTTTGAGTACACAGATGACTAAAGGTGTGCGGCCTGCATATTCCTTGCTCAGCTGGGCACCAAGCTCCCTGATTCTTTGTTGGATTTCTTCTTCGCTGATCAAGATTTCTTGAATATCGTTCTGCAACTTGCGAACCTCCTAAGATATACTATGAAAGACTTACTTCGACCATTACGTTTCTTCATCTTGTTCCATGTCTTCCATGGACAAGAGAAGTACCGAGGCCGTGTGCCGCCCTACTGCGGCATGCATCGAGCGCCTAACGCCCGGAATCCAGACGATATTGCCCAAACCATCACAAACGAGGGGAATTCTAGAGCGTTCGGAAGAAGGTATTTTATCATCAATGTAAATATCTTTTACCTTTTTGCTTCCGTTTAATCCCATAACCCTTATGGTATCTCCAGGCAATCGGGAACGGATGGTGAGTGGTAAGGCGAGTTCATCGCCGTCAAACCAAGCAGACATCTTCCCTGAGTCCTCCTCCTGTGCAAAAAAATCTTCTCTCTCCAGCACCTTCATCGCCATAACTTTTCCTATCTCCTTAAGGTTGATCCGGGGATGAGGCAAAGACAGAGGGTATGTATAGCTTACCTGCCGAAGCGAGGGCTTGGACGAGAACAAAATGGTATCATATTGCCGCATGCAGACGTAACCGCCGCCCAGATCCAAAGTCCATGTGGTGGGGTGTTCCTGCAGCGTTCCCCTGCGCACAGCTTCGATCTTGGGGAAATCCATCGCAGATGAATCCGCCGACAGATAATTTAATATTAGTTTAATCAAACGCCGTTGTAAAGCGGAGGGCAGGGCCGCAAATGAAGCTCTCTTCAAGGTGTATTTTCCATGCTCGATAAAAACAAGCTCTTCGAAGCATTTTGCCGCATTCGCCTCCATATATTCATCTTCCGCACCGGCAATTTCAGACAGCTGCAGAAGCGATTGTCTCACTCTGGGATTATGCTGTTCAAGCAGAGGCAATACTTCATGCCGTACCGCATTCCGCTTGTATTTCATCAGCAGATTACTGGCATCCTCCGCGTAAGCAAATCCCTCATTCCGGCATAAGCCGACAAGAGCTGTTTTGTTAATACGCAGGAAGGGGCGGATGAGTTCCACCTTTTTTTCAGTCCGTTTCCAGCGCATGCCTGCCAGCCCCGAAGTCCCGCTCCCCCGCAGCAGCCGCATCAGCACCGTCTCGGCCTGATCATCGGCATGATGGGCCAGCGCAACAGAACGGGCACCGTAACGGTGCGCGGTTTCAATCAGGAATTCATAGCGTTTCTCCCTCGCCGCTCCCTCCGGACCCAGCCCGATTTCCTTAACCATGGATGGAATATCGAACTCTGCCAGCTCAAAAGGAATCCCCAGCTCAGCGGCCAACTTCCTGACAAACTCCGCCTCTTCCGCTGATTCCGCTCTGAAACCATGATTTACATGGGCGCATATCAGGGTTAAAGGCATCCGGCTTACGGATATCTCGTGCAAAATACGCAAAAGAGCCACAGAGTCCGGCCCTCCGGAAACTGCGACTACAATGGTGTCATGGGGCTGCCACAGCTCATGCTCAGCCGCAGCTTCCATTACGGATTCCACCAGTTCTTTCATGTGCTCCATATACGGCGTCCTTTCTTGCAGATCACTTGCATGTCTTGCTCCGGAATTCCGGCATTCCGGTATTATGTATAATTTCAAAAGCGGAATACCCAGTAGATCGTAAAGGCCAGCAAAAATAAAGACAGCGCAAACGCATTTTTGAGCCAGCGGGGAGTCGCCATCGTCTCCTTTCCCGTCTTCCGTGATCTGTATATCTGGCTTCTCCAGACATCCGCAGCTTGTGCAGAACCGGGAAAACCGCCTTTGAATGCCAGACACAGCCAGGAGGACAGTTTCTTGTCAGGCAGGTTTCTGGCCAGCTTCAGCAGCTCATCCACACTCCGGGTCTGCGGCAGCTGCTGGGCTGCAGTCTTCAAACCTTCTTCGTTGAGCAGGCGCAGGCATAGTACGGCAAAAGCAAACAGATCATAGTTCTCGTCCCCGGTCCGGCTGCCGGCATTCCAGAATCCGCGGTCATGCCATTCGGTAAACTGCTTCACGCTGCGTCCCACGGGACTTGCGCCTCCGTAGTCAATCAGCTCGGCTTCACCGTAATTGGATACCATCACATTCTCCGGCTTAAGATCTCCGAACACAAAGCCGCATTCATGCAGGGTCTGCAGCTTCTCCAGAAGCTTCATGCCGACAAGCCCCAGCCAGGACGCACCGTTCCTTGACAGAAAATGATGCAGCGGCCTGCCTTCCACATAGCGCATCACATAGAAAGGAGTATGGTCCCTGTCCTTGAAATCATCCGATTCCAGCAGGTAAGAAGACAAAGCGGACTCCTTGCGCGCCCGGTGCTCACTGCGTTTACGGCAGGATTGCAGAGAGGTCAATACATTGATCTCAGACTGCAGCTCCAGCGTATCGTATCCGATTTTGAGCGCATACCGCTCCCGCCGGCCTTCCCGCTGCACAAGATATACGGTTCCGTTTGCCCCTTTCCCCAGCATCCGCTCTACGACATAGCGGTTTCCCCGCCATTTGCCGGTAATTACAGTGCCTGCCGGATAGGGTGGATTAGACGACATACCCACCAATCATCCCTTCTCTTGCCTCGTCCTCTTCGTTCGGAAGATAGTCACGATGTTCATCCAGTTTATCATAACGGTAATGTTCGAGCACCTTGAAAATAGCCGGTCCTGTCGGAGTAGCCCCCCGCATCTTCAGCCTGGAGAAGAGCGAGCGTACTTCCGATACATTTCGTGTCCAGTCCATATCCAGCACGGCATCTTCGCTGCTGGAGCGCCCCGGAAAATGGAATACGGCAATCTCGCTCCGCCCTTCCCGTGCTTCCAGGCTGAGAGCCAAATCGCGGATGGCATCCTCTACGGCACCCAGCTTAGGCTTCATGCTCGCACTTGCATCGATTAAGAGCGCAATGCGCAGCGGCGATGTCTCGGTCAGCTCATCGACAACCGTTACCACCTGCGACCGCTGCTGCGGAGGCAGCTCTTCAATTGAACCTTCACCGAGAATTTTTTGTACCTCTTTATTAACCGCCTGCTGGATTGTCTGAACCACGGTTTTGCGGGTCATCATCTGAATAGTCTGCGCCAGCTGCGACGTTGAGGCAATCCGGCTGAGTCCGCCTCCCGCTTTGGCAATATCAGCGATTTCTCTGCTTCCGAGCTCACCGATCGTTCCATAGTCCACGACACCTACGACATTGACTGTAATGCCTTCCTGCCGGGCATGCGCCGCTGCGAGTACCGGGCTTTCCCCCACATTTGAACAACCGTCAGTAATGAGCAGAATCTGCTTCATGACCGTTCACTCCCCTTTGCCTTGTATCTAGTTCTAGCATATCCAAGGTAGAGAGATTTCAAACGCCGCTTAGCGGGAAAAACTTGAATCTAACGACTTCGTGAAATAAGGGTCCCTGCAAGAAAGTTTTGGGCCTCCGATCGCTGTTGTCCTCTGATTTCCTGATCGGAGTACCGCAGTTTGCGGTTGAAATCAGAGGACAAAGGCGAACGCTGACGCTTCTGCGGCTCCAAAATTTCTCTCCGTTCCGTACACTTCACTTTGTATGAATACAAGTTCACGCCGCTGAGTCAGCGGCGGTTGAAACGGGGCGGGGCAGGACGGGCGGGTGGATGGAGTGCACCCGCCTATTAACACAGAACTTAGCCCACAGGCCTCAGCCAGCGGAATATTTGGAACCTCCAGTGGTGATCAACGGTTTGGCTGGTGGGGGAAATCTGGTGACTGCTGCAGCTTAATTGATAAGTTCCCTGCGGAAAACTATTAAGTGCTCGCTATCACTCCTCCAGTCCTGAAGTCTTAAAATCCTGCACCAAATACAAAATTTTCCTCATAAAATCACCCTTAAGCGGATTTTGTTGTATGAAATGCAGGATTTCTCAGCTTCCAAGCCATTTAGCAGAGCAATTCTTGTAATTTGTACAACAATCTTCCCAAACACGTGGGTATCTTCATATCAAAGCTGCACTCAGTACAACATTTCATGCCTATGCAGAGGCGAAGCTATACATCCCATCCCAGTGGTCCTTGAAATACATGGCTGCGTGCTAAGCGCAATTACTTAATAGATAATAATGAAAGAACAATGTCAGATGAATGATAGGTTACCTAACTAACTGTACGTGGTCTCTCCATTCTGCCCACACCCGGCATATGCAGGCTGGACCACTCCGGATGGAAATGATCAACACGGCTGACGACAATCGTCATGTCATCGTGAATCTCATTGCCCTGGTAACGGATCACCTTATTCAGCAGGCTGTCGGCCATATCCTGGGGATCATCCCCCTCCAGCTCCTGGATCAGGCGTTTCATCCATATCTCTTTATTAACGGCATATCCCGGCGCATCATAAATACCATCAGTCATCATAATGAGAATATCCCCGGGACGCAGCTGCATGGTGACCAGATCCACTTCGATATCTTTGATAATTCCAATCGGCAGATTGCTGGCTGTCACTGGAATAACCTCGCTGCCCCTCCGGATAAAGCTTGGTGCTGAAGCTATCTTCATGAAGATGGTCTGCGCTGAATATTGATCAATCAGCGCCATATCCACGGTCGCATAGAATTCATCGGGGGAACGCAGCAGCAGAATCGAATTGACGGATTTAACCGCCAGCTTCTCATCCATTCCGGACTGCAGCAGCTTCTCCAGCATGGACAGAGCAGCGCTGCTCTCCATCCGGGCCCGCTCGCCGTTGCCCATTCCATCGCTGATCGACACGGCAAAGGTACCATTTCCGAGTTCCACCGTACTGAAGCTGTCGCCGGACAGTATATCGCCTCCTTTGGCTGCACCGGCTACACCGGTGTTAATTTCATAGGCTTTGGCCGAGCCAAACGTCACCATGGATAAACCCTCGCGCGGGTGCACCGCCGTTTCACTTACCACCGCAATATTCTCCTCGAGGATATCTGACAGTAGCGGAGCGATCATTTTACGGCATTCGTCGAAGCCCCGTGTATACGCATGCACCACTTCGATCTCCACACGTCCGGGATCAAGGCTCAGAATTTCAATGCTGTGAATCGACAGGCCCAGCTTCTCCAGCGCCTCACGGATCTGGCCTTCCTGGCGGTACATCGCCTGGCCCTCCCGCTTGATTTCCTTCGCCAGATCCTCCATGACCTGCGAGACCCCGGATAATTGCTCGGCAACAAATTGGCGGCTGTCGTATATTTGCCGCTTCCAGCGCATATCATGCTGATAGAGTTCATATTGACCCTTCATTACTTCCAGTACTTCACCCGTCTTGCCGCAAATCCGGTTCCATTCCGGAGGGAGCTGGGCAGCTGTAATGTCCGGGCATTCCTCCACAGTAGTCATCATATCGGTCATATATCTGTAAGTCTGATAGAACTTGGCATCCCAGCAGTGGGTACGACGGATGCAGCCGGCGCAGGCACCTTCCGTTACCGTTTTCATGAAATCCTCCATTTCGCGGTCGCTTTTGCCCGCTTCTGTGGCACGGGGGATTTGACCGAAGCTGCTGGAGAGCTGGCGGAATACCTGAGAGAACTGGGTAACCCGGTCTGCTGTAATATCCCGCACTCTGCGGGCATATTCATGTTGGGAACGGCTGTGATCCGGTGTACCCGGTACATATTTGGCAATGGCAGAAATAATGCCCTTAGGTGTTAGAAGAAACAACACTACGGCTGCGCAGGTCTCCCAGGTGGAATTCATCACATCGCCCGGTCCCATGAAATATACCGATAATATGGTTGAACCCAGCAGCATTCCGATAGAGACAGCCCCTTTGCGTCCGGACTGCATCATTCCCGCCAGCATGCCGGAAAAGGCCAGCAGACTCATCTGATAGATGGCGCTTATATCGGCCAGACTGAGAATCAAGCCGGTGACTACACCGACGGCTGCCCCGAGCGGTGCTCCCCCGGCAAGCGCAAAGAGCAGTATGAGGAAACGCGATAAGATATGCTCCAGCGAAAGACCGTTTACCGTCCACCCGACGAGCCCCGTCATCACGGAGGCCAGCAGAATAATCAGGCAGAGGATCTCTTCATTGCGAAGTGCCCTGCTTTTTTGCTTATAAGTGAACACGGGAAGCGCCTGCAGAAATACGAGCGTCAGCACAAACCCCAGCAAGGCATCAATCGTTGCCATCATCAGCGGATACCAGGCGAGCGTAGGACCGATGACCACCTGGAACAGTCCCACCATAAAGGAGGCCACGAATACCATCAGCGGCGCATAGGACAGATCCACCCGCTCGAAATTCTCCAGTCCTTTGTAGATCAGGTAAAAGATAATCAGCTCTGCGGCAACCACTATAGCGCCGGGGAACGGTGTAAAGAGACTTCCGAGAAGAATGGCCGCGCCCACAGGCAGCGTAGAGTCTCTGCGCATAAATACAATGACGGCGAAATAAGCGGCAGCAAAGGGAGTCAGCTCGTCCAAAATCATGGCACGGCCCAGCAAAAAGCCCATTAGACTCAGCAGCAGTGCCCACTTCTTGACCGCGATGAACTGGAGGACCGGCTGTTTCATACTCCACGCCTTCAGGCGTGTACCCCAAGCTTCTTTCTGAATCTTGTCTTTGCTTCCTGCTCTTGTCCACTCCGGCAAATTCACCACATTGCTTTTACTCATTCCCCTGCACCACCCGTATAAGAATTTATGGTCCTCATTATATAGCGGGGGTCTTATGAAAGTTTGTCAGAAACAGAGAGCGGTTTGTAAAAATATTCCGACAAAAAAGCCTCTGCCGACATTTTATGGAAAAACCTATCTATCCCTTACGGGGCAAAAGGTTAGCCCTTGCCAGGCCTGACAATACCGGCGGACGCTGCCGGTGCCCGCGCAGACATTCGTCAGCGATTGCCCTAGAGTTATGTGAGAATGGCTTGGATGCTGTCGGCAATTTGTTTGTGGCCGACAAAAAATAGCCCGGCTGCGAATCCTACACTTAAGTTTGCAGAGAGCTTACTGCAATTGCCGGCAAATGCCTGGAATGGAACAATTGCCAGGACATACAAAAAAACCGCGGAGGGCATGAAGCCCCAGCGGTTATTTATGATGTGCAAGACTCAGATTATACGCGCTTGGCTCCACGGCCGCCGCGTTTTCCTTCTGTGTTCTTCTTGATCGAAGATATCCGTTCTTCGCTGTCTTTCAGGAAGCGTGACATTTTATCCTCGAATGAAGGTTTACCGGCTGCAGGCTTGAATGGACGCCCACCCCGTTCACGATTGAATCCACCACCGCCGCCTCCGCCACTGCCGCCACCACCGCCGAAACGGTCTCCACCGCTTGGACGTTCTGGTCTTGGAGCTCTGGGGGGACGTACTTCCGATGCCGGCTTATCAACGGCCTGCTTAATGGAAAGTCCGATCTTGCCGTCCTTGTCAACATTGATCACCTTGACGGTTACTACATCCGCAATCTTCAAATGATCGTTAACATCCTTGACGTAGTTATCGGCGATCTCCGAGATGTGAACGAGACCTGTGACACCTCCTGACAGATCCACAAATGCTCCGAAATGCGTGATGCCTGTCACCTTGCCCTCTAACTTGGTGCCCACTTCAATTGCCATAGAATAAAATGATCCTCCCTTAAAAATATACAGACGAATATTAAGTCCATCCTGTCTGCGGTGATTTGATTATACAGTAAAGAACAAAGCAAGGCAACAGAGCGAAAGCCTCTTTTAGCCTGCTTTTATTGCCCGGATTGCTCAGTACGGATAGGCGATTCGCCTTCCGGATACATATTATACCATTTACGCGCTAATTGTCCGATATACTCATCGTCGTTCAGCCGAGAGACTTCATATTTGAGTTGATTAAGCGAAGCTGTGACACTTTCACTGTTCTGCTTCTTCTTCGCGAGCTGTTCACTCTTGTCGGCAATAGCTGCACTCTGGGCAAAGAAAGTAAATCCGGCCCAGCCGAAAAATAGCGCCACTACAAGAATCCATATAAACTTTCTTCTCTTCGCGCCTGCGGCCGAAGCCTTATGGTTAGTATTCTTCTCTTCCGCAGAGAATCTGTTCATGCAGCGTACCCCCAGTTCAAGATCAGCGTTTCCGCCAACCCGATATCCATTTAGTGATCCTCACTACCCTGGCACTATGATAGAACCGGGAAAGATGCGGAGAGACCCACCTTACAGGAAGTACCCAGATTGGCTTGGTTAGACGCAACAGCAGCTTCAGAATATAGAGCAGAATCCGGCCGAGCAGCAGCAGCGTCCCCTTAACAAGGCGCCATAGCCAGAGAAGCGGCCATCCAATCACAATCTCAATACATCTCCATAGCAGCCTGCACGTATACTGAACCGACTGAATTAACATTAACACAAAACGCCGCACCGTAACACTGAAGATCAAAAAATAGATCCATACACCTAGAAAGAGCCCGAGAAAGACATAAAACCTCAATTGTCCCTGATTTCCGGCATAAAGCATGCGAAAGACAAACAGGGCAGCCGCTATCCAATACAGCAGATCCAGCAGCGCATTCAGCCATTTGGGAAAACTCAGCTTCAGCGACAGCACCCGGTAGCTGTCATAAGCCAGTCCCATGGCTGTGCCGGCAAGCACCATATAGAACAGGGTGATCCATTGAACCGCGGGATTCATTTGAACAGCTTGCGGAGAATCCCTTTATTTTTGCCCTGCGTACCGGGATCGAGATAAATCAGGGAATGAACATTGCCTTCAAGTGACAAAATCCCATTCTCCAGACTTAAATTTTTGATATGTAAATGATTTCCCCGAATGGTGAGATGGCCGAGTTCCGTACGCAGCAGAAACTCCTCGCTGTCAAAGCTCTCTACATTCTGCACGCCTGTAAGTTCGACCTGTTTACGGCTGTGCATGTGCAGATCATGTTGTTTATTGACTTTAGCTGGCTCGATCATAGCATGTACCCCTCCTTCTTGGTTCTAATCTATGAAGAAAGGACAGGGTATAGAACATTAAGGAATGCCATACATAGTAAAAAAGCGTAACTTTACATAGTGTAAAGTTACGCTTTCGGTTACTGCCTTACCAGTCGAGTCCGGTGCTTTTGGCAACAGGCTCTTCACGAAGCAGTGTATACATTCCGGCGGCCTCGTCCTTGCGGGTGGTCTCCACCAGCTTTTCGACTCTGACCGTCACAAGCTTTTGGCCGAATTGCACAGTAATCTCGTCACCGATCTTCACAGTGCTGCTCGGTTTAGATTCCCGTCCATTGATCAGCACCCGGCCCTGTTCGGACACATCTTTGGCCACGGTGCGGCGCTTGATCAGACGGGAGACTTTCAGGAACTTGTCCAGACGCATTAGTTGACGGCTTCTTTAAGCTTGTTACCTGCCTTGAAGGCCGGTACAGTCGATTCGGGGATTTCAATAGGTGTGCCCGATTGCGGGTTACGGCCGGTACGGCCGGAACGTTTGCGGGTTTCGAAAGTACCGAATCCGATCAGCTGCACTTTATCTCCGCTTGCCAGAGCTTCTGTAATTTCGCCCAGAACCCCGTTGAGTACTGCTTCTACATCTTTTTTGGCCAATCCGCTTTTTTCGGAAATGTTGTTTACCAGATCTGTCTTGTTCATAATTTGAAGTTCCTCCTAGGATACAAAAAATAAATGAAAATCAGTTTGCTGGCAAAAATTGCCGCAAAACGTCATTTCGTCTTTATGATATTCTTGATTCTACCCTCAATTCCTGCCATGATCCGCCGTTTTTTTAAAAATGTAACATCTGGCGGAGAACCGGGGCTTATAGCACTATAACATTATAAACCTCTCTTTGCATTTCAAATCAGAGATTTAAGGTTCTGTTCACAGCATTACCGTTTCTTCGGCACTGTATACACTACTTGCTCCGCTCTTCTGCTTTGGCTTCTTGCCAGAGGTTCTCCATCTCTTCCAGACTGCTGTCTTTAACGCTGGTTCCTCTATCAAGCAGACGCTGTTCAATATATTGAAAGCGGGAGACAAATTTACGGTTGGTGCGGGTCAGCGCTTCTTCCGGATCAGCATTGATGAAGCGGGCTACATTCGTTGCCGCGAACAGCAGATCGCCAAGCTCCAGCATCTGCTCCTCGGCAGACAGCCCCATTTCAATCGCTTCCTGCAGTTCATCGACCTCTTCACGGATTTTGGCCAATACATCCCCGGTGTTATCCCAGTCAAAACCGACCTTGGACGCCTTCTTCTGCAGCTTGTAGGCTTTCATGAGTGCAGGCAGGTCACGGGGAACCCCGCTGAGGGCGGATTGTGCTTCAGGCTTCACGCCTTTGCGCCGCTTCTCCTCGGCTTTCATGCCGTCCCAGTTCTGCAGCGCCTCCTCGGCATTGCCGGCAACACGGTCGCCGAAGACATGCGGATGGCGGAAGATCAGCTTCTCATTCAGGCCTTCAATCACATCATAGACATTAAATGTGCCGAGCTCCTCTTCCATCTGGGCATGCAGCATAATCTGGAGCAGTAGGTCACCCAGCTCTTCCTTCATATGGTCCGGGTCATCCTCATCGATCGTCTCCAGCACCTCATAGGTCTCTTCGATCAGGTTCTTGCGCAGAGACTCATGCGTCTGCTCACGGTCCCAGGGGCAGCCTTCGGGACTCCGCAGAATATCGACAATCTCATGCAGCCGGGCAAAAGTACGCTTAAGCGCATCCTCTGCGCGGTTGATCGGAACATATACCAAGGAAAGGTTCCCGTAGCCGTCCAGCCGGTCCAGCTCGTACAGCGGCACACGCAGAATCTGCTCTTCGCCCTCTACACCAAGAGCATGACCAACAATTACTTCATACTCCGGCGGATACAGCTCCATCAGACAGAGCTTGGTCTCTGAAGCGGTGAAGCTGTCGTAGACCTGTCCGATCAGCGTATGCAGCTCCGGGTGGAGCTGGGAGCTGCGGATGCCGGAAGCGTCCAGCAGCTGAAATCCTTCAATCGGATCAAAGCCCAGACGGACAAACGCCTCGTCGAGGAAGCTTTCGCCACCGAGGATATTCAGCTCAATGCCCGCTTCCGGGCAGCGCTGGCGCAGCAGAGACACGGCGGATTCAGCAACCATGGGATGCCCCGGCACAGCATAGACGATTTCCGTACCCTGCGGAGCCGCCGCTGCCTTCTCAATCAGGGTTGCCGTAATGGCTTCGTAGACCTCAGGAAAGGAGGATAACGATTCATACAGCCCGTCGAATGACTCCGAAGAAATCTCTAGCTCAGCCAGTGCAGCCATAACAGGATGCTCTGCGGTCCGTACGTAAACGGCGGATGCCGCCTTCAGCTTCTTGATAATGCCCAGTGTCAGCCGGTCCGGATTACCGGAACCCAGGCCGACTACGGTTAGTATTGCGCTCATGCCTGTCTACTCCTTTCAGGGCGTCCGCCTGCTGCTTGTGCAGCCGGATGCCCTGTGTAAATTATTAGTAAGCCTTAAGGGAACAGGCGCAGCTTCTTCAGCTTGTCCGCCAGCCGGGGGCCGAAGCCCGGAAGCTGGCGCAGTTCGTTCTCGCTGAGCAGCCGCAGCGCCACCGCGCCGGCGGCGAAGACGGCGCAGCCTGCGAGCACGCCGAGCAGGCTCTGCGCCAGTGCTGCGGTCCGCCCGCCGCCGAAGCCGGCAGCGTCCGCCGCTCTGCCCACGCCGAGGCTCACGGCTGCGGCGGCAAGCCCCAGGCCCGCGAGCAGCGCCGCGGGCTTCAGCAGGGCATCTGCGAAGCGCAGCCGCAGATAGCCCTGGCGGTAGAGCAGCAGCACGTTCAGCGCTGCTGCGAAGAGATGTGCGGCCACGCCGGCGATGGCCGCACCGGTAATGCCCTGCTGCGGGACCAGCAGCAGGTTCAGGGCCGCCTTAAGCACAGCGGCGGCCAGAAGGTGCAGCGCCGGCGCACGCACGGCGCCAAGGCCCTGCAGCAGCGCGGCGGAGATGATACTGACGCTGCCGCCGGCGGCGGTGAAGGCCAGCCAGGTCATCGCGCTGCTGCCGGCAGCGTCCCCGTACAGAGCCGTGTTAACCGGCTCTGCCAGTACGGCCAGGCCTACGGACGCGGCCAGCCCGAGGAGCCAGAACCAGCGCAGCGACAACGTGATGCGCGTGCGGATAAGCCCCTCATTCCGCTGGAATTTCGCTTCCGCCAGGGCCGGAATAAATACTACCGACAATGAGGTCGCCAGCATGGTTACGATCTGCACGAGCGGCAGGCCGCGGTTATAGATGCCGAACTGGGCCATAGCAGCAGTCTCACTGCTGCCGCTTCCCGTCAACAGACGGGGAACCGTGAACACATCCACCAGGCTGATCAGCGGCACAGCCAGAGCGCCCAGCATCACCGGCAGTCCGTAAGCCAGCAGCTTACGGGCATTCGCGCTGCGTTCCGGGCGGACTTCAGCAGTAGCTGGTTTGCCTTGGACCGGATCCTGGAGCATTACGCCCTGCAGCCCGCGGCGGCGGTAACTGCGCCAGTAGAGGAGCATGACGGCCAGACCTGCCAGTCCCCCGCCGGCAGGGCCAAGCAATGCGCCGGCGGCAATACCTGCCGCATCGGCACCGGCCGCCGTCAGATAGAGCAGCAATGCGATCATGACGGCCACACGCACCGACTGCTCTACGACCTGTGACACAGCGGTAGGCATCATATTATGCAGTCCCTGGAAGTAGCCGCGCAGGGCAGCCATCAGCGGTACTACTGCCAGCCCCCAGGCGCTGCTGCGCAGCGCGGAGGTAATATGGGAGTTGCCGACCCACATAGCAATAACCGGAGCTCCGGTGTAGACCAGAACCCCGAGAATCAGTCCGCAGACTGCTGTAATGCCTGCAGACAGCCGCAGCACCCGCCGTCCTTCCTGTTCATCCTGCGCGGCAGAGGCCTCTGCTACGAACCGGGAGATGGCCGAAGGCAACCCCAGCATCGCCACCGTGACCAGGATCGTATACAGCGGATACACCGTATTGTAGATACCGAATGCTGCGTCGCCGCCCAGGTTCTGCAGCGGAATCTTCTGCAGCGTGCCGATCAGTTTGGAGAAAATAGCTGCCGCGCTAAGAATAAATGCGCCTTGCAGCAGCTTTGAGCCTTGTGTTTCCGATTTCATGATATACCTGCTTCTACAGCGTGACTGCCATATTAGAATGAATTTCTATATTATAACTTAAGTATACCTGTAAGTGGAAATGGCTTCGCTGATACAACAAAACCCCGCCATTTCCTGTGGATTCATACCCAGAGGATAAGCGGGGTTCTATAGGCCAATCTCTTACTGCTCCATTTGCTTGCCCAGGAAGGCTGCGGCTGTTTCAGCCATCTTCACTTCCATCTGCGCCATTTTCACCGTGTCATCCTTATTCAGCAGTACTACACAGCCGATTGGGTCTCCGCCGGAGATAATGGGTGCTGCCACATAGCTGGATAACTGCTCAGTGTGGTCTTTGCTGATGTCGTAGCTGCCTCCATTGGTTTCGAGCACCGTTTTCCGGCTTTCCATAACCTTTTCAAGAAGCACGCCTACCTGCTTCTCCAAATAATCCTTTTTGGAGCCGCCGGCGAGCGCGATGAAAGTGTCGCGGTCCGTAATCATGGTAATATGCCCTGTTCCTTCAAACAGCGATTCGGCGTATTCTTTGGCGAAATCGCCAAGCTCGCCAATCGGAGAATACTTTTTCAGTATAACTTCACCGTCGCGGTCGACGAAGATTTCCAGAGGGTCTCCTTCCCGAATCCGCAAGGTGCGTCTAATCTCTTTAGGGATAACAACTCGTCCGAGGTCATCAATACGGCGTACAATTCCAGTAGCTTTCATTTCACATGTTGCCCCGCTTTCTTAAGAAGTATGGTCCAACTACTGTCCATTATGGGAATGGTTAATCCCAGTGATTTATCGTAATATCTGACCATAGTATTCATCTCTTCCCAGTTCCTTATACATCCAAGCAGCCTGTATAAAATAGTTCATGCAAAATCACAACACCGCGGCCGGCATCATTCCAGTTATGTTCTTAAATTCACCATTCTATACCTGCTTCATCTTGGACAAATAACCCCACAAAGTGAGGCCTTGTCTTCGATGTTCACTCAGGTACTTTCCGGGGACCCCAAACAATAAATTCTTAGCTCATAAAAAAGCCGCCTGATGCGTTAAGCATCAGGCGGCTTGTCCATATTTATAATTATTTGGCTGCTTCTGTAGCCGCCGGAGCCTCAGTAGCATCAGCCGGGGCTGGAGTAGCTGTTGCCGCTGTTCCCGGTTCATCGGCTGCAGCGGTGCTCTTCGGCAGATTGATTTCAATCTTCAGGCTATCCAAGTCCTTCTCGAGGAACGACTCCAGGCTGGCAGAAGCTGCAGAGCTCTTAACGGTCTCCAGCTGCTCAGCGGTCAAAGTGTCGAAGGTTGTCTCCTTGCGGGATTCAACTTTAATGACGTGATATCCGTAGCTGCTCTTCACAGGATCGCTGATCGTATTAAGCGGCAGCGTCTGGGCTGCTGCCTTGAACTCTTCTACGTATTTGGACAGGGCCGTGTCTTTATATTCGCCGCCGGTATCCTTCGTACTGGTATCATCCGAGTACTCCTTGGCAACGGCTGCAAAGTCTGCCCCGCCGTCCAGCTTCGCCTTCGCTTCGTTGGCGCGTTTCAGTGCATCTGCATCCGTACGCTCCTTGCCGTCAGCATCCGTCAGGCCAACCAGCACATGACGCAGTGTCGCCACTGTGAAGTCAGCCTTGATGGCTTCATACTCTGTCTTCACCTGCTCATCCGTTACTTTGAGCAGCATGTCCTGATAAACGGTAAGCACACGCTGCATATAGGAACGCAGGTCCGATTCGCTCAGATCCTGCTCCTTCAGAGAGCTTTTATAGGAGTCGCCCAGAGTAGTCTTGATGGTCTCAATCTGTGTATCAACTTCCTTCTCTGCTGCCTTCTTCGCCTCATCCGTTGCCTGGCCGGCCAGATACTCAAACGCGACCTCCTGCTTCAGGATAGACTCCTTGAACATATCAATCTCAAGATACTGCGCCTGCTGTGGAGACAGGAATTTCATTACGCGGGTATCCAGGTCGAATTCCTTCGCAGTAATCGTTCCGCCATTATAAGTTGCCACCGCTGTATCATCGCTGCTGTTGTTGCTGCAGGCAGCAAGCATTGAGAAGGAAACCGCTGCGGCCAGTGAGACCAGCAGCACTTTCCATGGTTTTTTATTTAACGACATTGTGTAATTCTCCCTTCGATTTTAAAGACTGTTTGGCTGCCGCGAGGAATTGCTCCAGCAGATCAAGCAGCTCTTTGTCGCCCAAGTCTTTGGACTTGATGCGGATCGTTGCTTTGGCATCCTTATCAAATTGTACACGTCTTTCGAAGCTATTTCCAACTTTGGCGAGCTTCGCCGTATCAAATGCACCGATACTTCCTTCATGGAAATTGAGCGAGACCTCATCGCCCCGCCGGACCATGGATTCCATACCATACAGCTTGCCGAACACCTTCAGCCGGGCTACAGAGAGCAGATTGATGACGGCCTCCGGTAACTCGCCGAACCGGTCAAGCAGCTCATCCTCAAGCTCCGAAGCATCCTCGAACGTAGCCACCGCAGCGACTTTTTTATAGATTTCAATTTTTTGGATACTGTCGTAAATATACTCGGATGGAAGGTACGCGTCAATCGACAAATCAATCACGGTATTGCCCTGTTTCAGCGAAGTATCCTCTTCTCCAAGGACGGTGACTTTACGTTTGCGGATTTCCTCGGCCAGCATCTGCGAGTACAGATCGAAACCGACCGAAGCGATGAATCCGTGCTGCTCCGCACCGAGCAGATTGCCTGCTCCGCGGATAGAGAGATCTCGCATGGCGATTTTGAAGCCCGAGCCCAGCTCCGTGAATTCCTTAATCGACTGCAGGCGTTTCTCGGCCACTTCTGTCAGCACCTTATCCCGCTGGTACGTGAAATAAGCATAGGCAATCCGGTTGGAGCGGCCCACACGTCCGCGCAGCTGATAGAGCTGGGACAGTCCCATTTTATCGGCATCATGCACAATCAGCGTATTGACGTTTGGAATATCCACGCCCGTCTCGATAATGCTTGTGCTGACCAGTACATCGTACTCTCCATCCAGGAAATCAAGGATAGTCTTCTCCAGCTCCGACTCCGACATCTGCCCATGGCCGATCCCTACTCTAGCTTCCGGCACCAGCATGGAGATTTGCGCAGCCATTTCCTGAATACCCTGGACGCGGTTGTAGAGGTAATAGACCTGGCCGCCACGGGCAAGCTCACGCTCTACCGCTTCACGGGTAAGGGTCTGGCTATGCTCCACGACATACGTCTGTACGGGAAAGCGGTTCTCTGGTGGTGTCTCAATAACTGACAAGTCCCGCACCCCAAGCATCGACATATGCAGAGTGCGGGGAATCGGTGTTGCCGTCAGGGTCAATACATCGACATTAGTCTTCAGCTTCTTCAGCTTCTCTTTGTGGGTCACGCCGAAACGCTGCTCTTCATCGACAATCAGGAGACCCAGGTCCTTGAACACCAGATCCTGCGACAGCAGACGGTGTGTGCCTATAACCACATCCACGGTACCCTGTCTTACGCCCTTAATCGTGTCATTCTGCTCCTTACGGCTACGGAAACGGCTCAGTACCTGAATATTCAACGGATAATTGGCGAAGCGCTCGCGGAAGGTTTCATAGTGCTGCTGCGCCAGAATCGTCGTTGGCACGAGCACAGCCACCTGTTTGCCTTCAATGGCCGATTTAAAAGCGGCACGGATCGCCACTTCAGTCTTACCGTAGCCCACATCTCCGCAGAGCAGGCGGTCCATCGGACGGTTCTGCTCCATATCCTTCTTAATCTCTTCGATCGCCCGGAGCTGGTCACGGGTCTCCTCATACGGGAACATCTCTTCGAATTCACGCTGTTCCTGCGTATCCTTCTCGAAGCCATAACCGAGTGCGCTCTGGCGTTCAGCGTAGAGCTTGATCAGATCATCGGCGATATCCTGGACCGAGCTCCGTACTTTGCTGGTAACCCTCGTCCACTCGTTGCCGCCAAGCTTATATACCTTCGGCTCCTTGTCTTCTGAACCGACATATTTCTGAATCAGATCGATCTGTTCAATCGGAACGGAGAGCTTGTCGCCTCCGGCATAGAGAATATGCATGTAGTCGCGGTGAATCCCGCTGACCTCAAGCGTGCCGATGCCCATATATTTACCGATCCCGTGGTTCTGGTGAACCACATAATCGCCAATCTTCAGCTCCGTATAGCTCTTAATCCGTTCGGCATTATCTATCCCCTTGGAGACCTTCCGTGCCTTGCGCTGCTTCTGCGAGAACATCTCACCTTCGGTGATGACAGCCAAATGAATCGAAGGAAGCTCAAAACCGGAACCCAGGTTGCCCTGGAGAATGGTCGGCTCTTCAATTCCATAGTCATCCAGCACCCGGCGGACACGCTCCATCCGCTCCTCGCCATTGGCCAGCATAATCACCTTCACGCCGGACTTATGCCAGCGTTCCATCTCGGATTTCAGCACATTCATCTGGCCATGGAAATCCTGCATTCCCCGGCTGATGAAGCCCAGAATGTTCTGCGGCTGAATATGCGGAACCTGACGCAGGAAAATCGACATGAACAAGCTCTGGAACGGACGGTGATACATAATGACGTCGCTCTCTACGGAGAGATGCAGGTCAGGCAGCGTTTTGCCGTTCTGCAGTAAATGCAGGTTCCATTCCGACTCATCGCGTTCCAGCTGCTTCGCGGTTTCCAGCAATCGGGCCGGTTCATCCAGCACAAGCAGGGTATCCTGCGCCATGTAATCATACAGATGAGAGCGTTCAGGATATAAGAGACTGATATATTTATAGATTTCCGGAAAATAAGTGCCTTCGCGCAGCATTTCCAGCTCCCGGCCCATTTCCTCACGCAGACGCAGCTTGGCCTGACGGTCGCTCATTTTCTCCAGCTGCCGCTCCAGCAGCGCCGACGCAGCTGTAGAAGCCGCATCCTGACGAAGCTGGTCAGCAATAATCTCCTTGGCCGGAGTAATCTTCACACTGCGGACCTTATCAATGGAGCGCTGGTCTATGGGGTCAAAGGTACGGATGGAGTCTACTTCATCATCAAACAGCTCCACCCGGTATGCCAGTGGAGAAGTCATAGGATAGAAATCAATAATACCTCCGCGCACGCTGAGCTCACCGCGGTTCTCCACCCGCTCGACACGGTCATAGCCCATTTCAATCATGGACATGAGGAATTCATCCAGCGCGAGGGTCCCGTCCTGTGAAACCGTCAGCTGGGCCCCGGCCATCACATGGGGGGCGGGGAGCAGCCGCCGTACGCCGGAGTACGGAACAACTACAACTCCACGGAAGCCCTTCGCACATTTCGTAAGCACATCAATGCGCTGAGCGAGTGTCTCGGGACTGGAGACTGCGGCTTCTGCAGCCACCAGCTCATTGGCCGGATAGAGCAGCACACGGTCCGGAGAAAGCGCTTCCTGCAAATCCTCGGCCATCTTCTGGGCCGAGAACATATTATGGGTTACTATTAGCAGCGGACGCTCCGTCTCTTCATGCAGCGCAGCCAGCATAATTTGTCTGGCCGAGCCGGATAAGCCGGAGATAAGCTGCTCCTTCATGCCTGCGGCGATACCGCTGGTGACGGACTGAAAATCGGGATCCTTCGAAAAAGCTTCTATAAGACCTTGTAACAACAGGTGCACCTCTCTTACTAAACAGGCTGACAGCGGCATTGCCGCTGCCACCTATTATAATTAGAATCGAAAACAAGCCTCAGCGGATACGGCCAAGGCTTGCGGATGACGATAGAGACAGGCGCTTCCACCTACTGAAGCGGACTGGCCAGCAGGCTGAGTTCCGGATTGTTATCCAGGGCCTGCTTGCAGTAACCGCAGGTAACCTTCACCGTAATCTCACCTTCTGAATCATACGCTATTATATCTCTGCGTTCCGCAGGGGTCAAGGAATGTAGGCCCAGCTGCACCTCTGTGATATCACTTCTGCCGATGCTTCCTAAGAATGTCCGGCAGTGCCTGCATACATAGTTTATTGCCATCTATATGCCTCCTGAAGGTAGTATATACCTCCAGTATGCCCCGCCCCGGATAGCTTTAGCCTTAAATTCCTGCATCCTATGCCTTGTAATCAGCCATTGAACTTGGCCATGGTCTGCTCATACGTATGCTGAAGACTAAATTCCACAGCATCACAAGTATCCATAATCATCGTTTCCAGCTTGGGTCCATCTTTCTTGGAGAACGTAGACAGCACATAATCGACAATGGCAAATCCCGGCTCTGGACGTGAGATTCCCATCCGCACCCGGTTGAAACTCTGGGTGCCCGTATGCTGGATAATCGACTTGATTCCGTTATGACCGCCGGCACTGCCCTGATAGCGCAGCCGGATCTTGCCCAGCTCCGTATCCAGATCATCATAGACAACAATCATATCTTCCAGCTGGACCTTGTAATAATCCATATAAGCGCGGACCGCCTCACCGGACAGGTTCATGAAGGTCATCGGTTTAATCAGTACGGTCTTAACTCCGCCAATGACACCTTCGCCGATCACCGATTTGCATTTATTCTGGTTAAAGACAATTCCGTGCCTGGACGCAAGCTCATCAAGCGCCATGAAGCCAACATTATGCTTGGTCTTCGCGTATTGCGGTCCGGGATTCCCGAGTCCTACAATCCATTTCATAAGTAAGGTCTATCCTTTCCACCCGGTACTCCCAGCAGAAGAGTTCCGTTTTTGGTACAATAAGTTTATACTCCGAAGACAGGTGATGAACTATGCCACATCAGGGCGATATTTTAACATTACCGCGCCATTTCCAGTACCATATTCAATATGCTGTGCCTGTTGAAGTATTTAGGGGTAGCGCTCATGTTGACATCGGTGTGATTACAGCGGTGGATGAGGGTTTTGTGGAGCTCCAGGGGACGCTATATAACCGCAGCCTGTTCACCTTCATCTCCCGCCCGGGATATTGAAGCGTACCAGCCGCACCGTTTCCCGCATCACGCCGACAAGGGTTACATCTTCCGTTTCACGGAGGTGTAACCCTTTTTCTATACTTGATAGCCCGACAGCTTATTCGATTTCGAACAGCTTGCTGATCGACAGCTCTTCATGCACACGAATAATAGCTTCGCCCATAAGCGGAGCTACGGACAGCACTTTAAGCTTGCTTGTCGGATTACTGCTGCGAATTGGAATGGTATCCGTCACGATAATTTCTTTGATTGGAGAGTTTTCCAGACGTTCATGCGCAGGCCCGGACAATACAGGATGTGTACAGCAGGCGTAGACTTCCTTCACGCCGCCTTCCATCAGAGCATTGGCCCCCAGCACGATCGTTCCTGCCGTATCAATGATATCATCGATAAGTATCGCTGTTTTACCTTCAATGTTACCGATAATGTTCATGACCTCACTAACGTTCGGCTCAGGACGGCGCTTGTCGATTATCGCCAGTGGAGCGTTGAGGAAATCAGCAAGCTTTCTTGCCCGCACAACACCGCCATGGTCAGGAGATACGACAACCGGGTTCTGAATTTGTTTGGAACGGAAGTATTGGGCCAGAATCGGAACACCCAGCAGATGATCCACAGGAATATCGAAGAAGCCTTGAATTTGCATCGCATGAAGGTCCATGGTAATGACGCGATGTGCACCCGCTTTTTCAATCAGGTTCGCTACCAGCTTGGCCGTAATCGGATCACGTGAACGGGCCTTACGGTCTTGGCGCGCATAACCGTAGTAAGGAATCACGACATTGATGCTCTTCGCAGACGCACGCTTAAGCGCATCTACCATAACCAGAAGCTCCATCAGATTGTCGTTAACCGGTCCACAGGTGGACTGCACAATGTATACATGACAGCCCCGGACGCTTTCCGACAGCTTAACCTGAATCTCTCCGTCGCTGAAGCTGGTAGTGTGGGACTCGCCCATCGGAATACCGATATAATCGGCAATCTGACTGGCCAGCTTAGGATTGGAGTTGCAGGTGAAAATCTTTAGTTTGGAATCGCAATAAGTCATAAAATATAAACCCTCCGTGACGGAATTTAACTTCCAAGTAGCGCCGGCGCGGATTTGCAGAGTCCGTCCGGCGCTTTGGCCTTGGGCGCTTTACGATGGACTCGACTGGTCTTTCTTCGCTTTGGCACGGGAGCGGATCTTATCCGCATAACCCGGCTTGTTCTCCTGCCTTACTCTGGCAACAGCCAGATCATTCTCCGGAACAGAACGCGTGATGGTTGATCCCGCGACAACGAATGCGCCTTTGCCCACAGTTACCGGGGCTATAAGGTTCACGTTGCTGCCAATAAAGGCACCGTCCCCGATCTCTGTTCTCGACTTATTGTAGCCATCATAATTAACGGTGATGGCACCACAGCCGATATTCACATTCTTACCGACCTCAGCATCACCGACATAGCTTAAATGGGACACTTTGGAGCCGTCACCGATTGTAGCATTCTTGATCTCTACGAAATCACCGACCTTGACCTCTTGGCCAAGCACGGCACCCGGACGCAAATACGCAAAAGGCCCAACGGAAGCCCGTGCGCCGACCTCAGCCTGATTGAGTACGGAATGCTTCACTACAGCACCGTCCATAATCACGCAGTCTTCAATTTCGCTCGCGGGTCCGATCACACAATCTTCTCCGATAACCGTCTTGCCTTTGAGCACAGTGCCCGGATACAGCACAGTGTCTGCTCCAATGACAACATCCGCTCCAATATAGGTAGAAGCAGGGTCGATTAAAGTTACCCCGTTCAGCATATGCCCGCGGTTGATACGCTCACGCATATAGCCTTCCGCTTCGGACAATGCCAGGCGGTCATTCACGCCAATAGACTCTGCAGCATCATGGGCCTGATATCCAAGAACAATATCTCCCTGTGCCCGGAGTATACCGATAACATCAGTCAAATAATATTCCTGCTGGTTATTGGTATTAGTGACCTTCTCCAGAGCGGCAAAGAGCTTAACGTTATCAAAACAATAAGTGCCTGTATTGATTTCGCTGACAGCGGCTTCGCTCTCCGTGCAGTCCTTCTGCTCTACAATCCTCAGCACTCCGCCGTCTTCACCGCGGATGATCCGGCCGTACCCGGCAGGCTCTTCCATAACAGCCGTAAGCACGGTTGCGGCAGCTTTCTGCGATTCATGCAGCGCCATCAGCCCTTCCAGCGTCTCGGTCATGACCAGCGGCGTATCTCCGCAGATCACGATCGTGGTTCCTTCTTCACCGCCGAGAAGATCTTTGGCCTGTTTGACGGCATGCCCGGTTCCCAGCTGGGTATCCTGCAGCACATATTCAGCATTCTGGCCTACATAAGCTTTGACTTTCTCAGCGCCGTGACCTACGACAACTACTGTACGTTCGCATCCGGTCGCTTGTACTGTATCAAGCACATGCCCTACCATCGGTTTACCGCAGACGGGGTGCAGCACTTTGTATAATTTAGATTTCATGCGCTTGCCTTGGCCTGCAGCAAGTACAACAGCCATTCTTTTCAAGAATGCCAACCTCCTACTTCTTGAACTCACTACTGAATATATCTCATTCCGGGCAAAAAGAAAAGAGAACCATGAAGGCATGGTTCCCTTTTCTTCGAACCCCAATAAAATCCCCCCACAAAGTGGGGCTTTGGCTTCGAGGCTGACCCAGGTACTTTGCGGGGACCCCGAAACATAAAAAGTCTTATCTTAAAAAAAACGGCATGGCTTTACGCCGCCCGGGAGGGCAGCAATCCTTGAGAGTCAGCGCTTCACAGCTTAAGCTCCCTCTTCAATGACTTCTTCTTCTTCCGTAGCGGCGCGTTCGTACTCGGCCAGAACCGCAGATTGAATCTTTTCGCGCGTTCCCGAAGAAATCGGGTGAGCGATATCGCGGAATTCACCGTCAGGTGTACGCTTGCTGGGCATTGCAACGAACATCCCGTTATTACCGTCGATAACGCGTATGTCATGAACAACAAACTCGTTATCGATTGTAATGGATGCGATTGCTTTCATTCTCCCCTCAGAGTTGACGCGGCGGAGTCTGACATCCGTAATTTGCATGTGTGTGTTCACCACCTTTTTCCATCAGAGACTTGGTGTATAATTCCACACAGCAAAGCGAAATCCTTCTTTTTCATTCCATAAAATGCCTGATTAAGAAGAATATTTTTGCAGAACCATTGATTTCGACACATTTCGTGCCATTATCTTAAGATTCCTCACGGTTTCGACATTATGCCCCGGTTTTTAATCCGTAAAAATCCGCTCCCTCAGGAGGAGAAATAGTTGCCGGGATGCGCGGAAATACGCCGTACCTTGGAATCTACCTCAGTCAGCTTTACGAGCGACACGTAATCATGCAGCAGACGTTCTTCCTTCTCCACCGCTCCGGATTCTACCAGCACGCCCACGCCGGCAACCTCTGCATTGAACTCACCCAGCAAATCGACCATCCCGCGTACGGTACCGCCCGCCTTCATGAAGTCATCCACGATCAGCACCCGGGATTTCTCACGCAGTGCCCGTCTGGACAACGACATTGTATGTATGCTCTTATGCGAACCCGATACATAGTTAATACTTACCGCCGAGCCTTCGGTCACCTGATGGTCACGGCGCACCAGTACTACAGGCAGCCCAAGCTGCGCAGCCGTTGCGTAAGCCAGCGGAATCCCCTTGGTCTCCACCGTCATCACGACATCAATCTCTACCCCGTAAAAAGCAGTGGCAATAATCTTACCGGCCTGCTCCATCAGGGACGGCAGTCCCAGCAGATCCGACATGTACAAATAACCGCCGGGCAGAATCCGGTCACTCTGCTCCAGCTGCCCGCACAGCCGGTTCACGAAAGCAAGGGCCATGTCCATCGGCATCCGCGGAATATACCTGACTCCGCCTGCAGCACCCGCCAGGGTTTGCAGTTCGCCCATGCCTTCGCCTTCAAATACCTCTTTTATAATAGCCAAATCTTCACTGACCGATGACTTCGCTGCACCGTACCGCTCTGCGAAGGTCGAGAGCGGCAGCAGATCATGCGGCTTTTCAAGTAAGAATTGGGTCATGTCAACCAATCGCTGGCTTCGTTTAAGTTTCTTCACGGAATGCTCCTCGCCAAAACCGAATATTATTATGAATAATATCATTTTTGTACGGATTTACACAAGCGGAAACGGTTATAGCGTCCTTCCGGACGAAAGCCTGCGCTTCACGCAAGAAGAAACGGCTTAGCTGCTTGGGGCAGCGGTGACCGTTTCTGTGTGCCTCCGGCTTAACTCAGCGAACGCACGGCATAGACTTCCTTGCAGAATCCGCGGAGCCCGTTATAGATTCTAGCCACTTTGGACTGCTTCGACACCAGGCCGAACACTGTCGGTCCGCTGCCGGACATCAGCACCCCGTCTGCTCCGAGCTTGATCATCGCTTCCTTGAGCTGCTGCACCTCCGGGTGCAGCTTCAGGGTTACATCCTCCAGCACATTGCCCAGACCTGCGCAGACGGCCGCGAAGTCCCCGGCCTCAATCGCCTGCTGCATCCGGAGTGCGGACGGATGCACCGCGATGTTATTCGCGCGTACGCGTCCGTACACCTCAGCCGTCGATACATTAATCGGCGGCTTGGCCAGGACGACCCAGCATTGCGGCGGACTCGCTATCGGAGTCAGCCGTTCTCCCCTGCCCGTAGCGAGGGCAGTGCCTCCGGTGACGCAGAACGGGACGTCCGAGCCCAGCTCGGCGCCCAGTTCCTGCAGCTCCTGCGCCGGGATCCCGAGGCGCCAGAGCCGGTTCAGGCCGCGCAGCGTAGCCGCGGCGTCACTGCTGCCGCCGGCGAGGCCGGCAGCGACCGGAATTCTTTTGTCCAGGTGAATATGTACACCGCTTCTCACGTTATAGCGGTCTTTAATCAGTCTTGCAGCCTGGAAGGCCAGATTCTTCTCATCCAGCGGAATATACCCGGCCTGGCTAGAGATAATAATTGAATCGCGCTTCAGCTCTGAGAGCTCCAGACGGTCGGCCAGATCGACCATAGTCATAATCATTTCCACTTCATGAAATCCGTCAGCACGCTTATGCAGCACATCCAGCATCAAATTAATCTTGGCCGGCGCTTTCTCATACATTTTCAAGGCGTTCACCCACCCTCAGCTTTTCCCGTAAAAACAACTTAACATATTATATGAGAAACCGGCAGTGAAGTCCATTAAATAACCCCACAAAGTGGTGCTCTGGTCATCGATGATTACTCAAGTACTTTGCGGGGACCACAAAAATATGTATTTTATATTTTGAAAAAGGTACCGCCCGCAGGCGATACCCCGTCACTACAGCAGATTTGGCCTCTGTCCCTTAAGATTTGCGCGCAGCCTGTTCAGCAAGCTGAATCGCTCTCTTAACCATGTTCCCGGCATCCACCGCCCGGATTCCGCCCCAGCCTTCCTGCTCGACCGTTTCATAAAACCCAAGCTCCTTGGCCAGCTCCGTCTTCAGTTCCTCCGACATCATGCCCCGTCTTCTGCGGCTCATTTACGGATTCCTCCCTTTACGATATTGGATGATGAGCTACTGCCTATGTAGTATGCGGCCAAGAGGCAAGGGTCATGCAGCGGAAAAGCAAAAAACAGCCTCCCTGCAGGGAGACTGTCCGTGACGCTAAGCTTTAATATACATAATCCGCATCTGCCCATCGTCTTCGGTAACTGTGATTTCCACAGATTCAGTAAGTATATCGGCATAGCTATAGGAGACCCGCTTGAAAGTTTGCTGCTCCTGATCCAGTTTGACAATAAATACAGAAGGGTACGTTTCTTCCAGGACACCGGTACGTTCAACGGTCTTGCGACGACCACCGTTAGCCCGCAACGTGATCTTATGACCGACGTGAGCTTCGAGACTGCGTTTGATTTCCAACAGCGCGTTATTAGCCATTGCCTGACGACCACCTCTTTCCTTGTCCATTATACAACTTTTCACAATCATTGTCAAAGTAAATAAATAATTATAGATGATGGTAAAATAGTTGTCAACGGAATTTTTTTAGAAACAGGAAGTCCCGGCTTAAGGTCCTTGTTAGCGGTAATGCTGCCTGCAAATCGACCCAACAAAAAAGGAAGGATAAGCCCGGTCGCTTATCCTTCCTTCTCCATATCCGCCGCTACAGCACCGAAGGCGCAACCTTAAGCGTTGCAAGATTCTGCAGCCTTGGCATTCCGATACGGAAGCTCCCGCGGGTCTCAATCCCGCCCATTCCCTGATTGCCGCTGATGGTATGATTCAGCACATCACTCAAATTGACTGTATCCCGTATTGAAGTGAACGAGGCCTTAGCCGCAATATAAACGGGGTCCAAGGCATGAATGAGTATTCTGCCCGGTGAGCTGGCGAAGTTCGCTCCTGTGCCCAGCAGCGCCTCGAAGTGAGACTGGCATGCTCCTGCAACAATCGTCAGGGCATCGAAATTCCGCTCATACTCCCGGGCCACCTGGATAGCGGCGACAAAATTCTGTGAATTTTTGTAGCTGCTCAAGCTGTAGAGATCATAAGCCTGCTGTTGCTTAAGTACTCCGTCATGACCGGTGATCACTACGATATCCGGACGCACACGGGGCAGCAGCCGGTATAAGGTCTCCGCCATTTTGGATTCATGAATATGATGCCCTTCCGCCGGTATGCGCAGTTGCTCATACAGGCTCAGGCTCTTCTTCAGGTACAGCGCGTCGCCATCCAAATGCAGCACCTTACCCGGCACTTCAAAAAATCCGGCTTCCTTCGGAGTTGGGGCCCATGTGCCAGTTGCCCCCGATACACTCTCCCCGCTGCGCTGGCTCTGCTCCTGACGGTCCTTGCGCAGCCAGCTTAAGGATTCTATGGCTTTGATCTGTGCCTGCTGCCCCCGCTCGGTAATCCGTGTAGGTGGCACCTGCACCAGATCATCCAGTGGAGAATCCGCCAGCAGACGGAACTCTGTCCCCTTGATGACGGCTCTATTCTGCAATATATTCTCTACCCGGAAGGTCACATCGCCGCCATAAGATTTACGAACGACCAAGTCTCCTAAATTCATTACAACACCACCTCTACCCCATGTTATGGGCAAAGGTCACGGTTGGTTCATCACCGGGAGTGTTTTCTGCCGATTATGCTATTCCCGCAGCCAGCAGGACAGCGCTTAGCCGCGCATATTCCTCCAGGCTAAGCGTCTCCCCGCGGCGGGACGGCTCTATCCCAGCTTCAGCCAGCAGAGCCTCCAGGCGTTCACGTCCTTCCTCAGCGAAGAAGCGGGCCTTCAGGTTATTGGCAATCGTCTTGCGCCGCTGGGTGAAGGATGCCTGAACGACATCAAAGAAATGCTTCTCGTCGGCAACTTCAACCGGAGGGCGCTCTCTGACCTTCAGACGGATGACGGCTGACTCTACATTCGGCTGCGGGATGAACACCGTGCGGGGCACCATGCAGACCAGCTCAGGCTCGCTGTAATACTGGACGGCAATACTGAGGCTTCCGTACTCCTTGCCCCCGGGAGAAGCAGCCATTCGTTCGGCAACTTCCTTCTGGATCATAACGACAATATTATCAAGCGGCAGCTTCTCTTCCAGCAGCTTCATGAGGATAGGAGTCGTCACATAATAAGGCAGGTTGGCAACTACGCTGACCCGGTCCACACCGGCAAAGTCTTCGGCAAACAGCTCCTGCATATTGACCTTCAGTACATCATCATTGCGGACCTTCACATGGGGATATGGCGACAATACATCCCTTAGAATCGGAATCAGTCTGCGGTCAATCTCCACTGCAGTAACTGCCCCGGCGGTCATCGCCAGTCTTTCAGTTAATGCTCCGATACCCGGCCCAATCTCCAGTGCGCCGGCAGTGCTGTCGAGGCCAGCGGCATCGACGATTTTGTCCAGAATATTCTGGTCGATCAGAAAGTTCTGGCCCAGGCTTTTTTTGAAAGAGAATCCGTAACGCTGAATAATGGCTTTGGTTCTTGTTGGCGATGAGATATTCAGAGTGTCGCTCATGAAGTAATGCCTCCCTGATCAATTTGGGCGATCGCGCGCGCGAACTCTTCGCGCGTAATACCGAACATCGCCAGACGCTTGTACAACTGCTTGCCGTTGCAATAACCGATACCGAGCAGATTGCCAAGCTGCATTCTTCTCTCTGCTGCCTGGGCATGTACCATCATACCTGCGGCCATAAGATCATCCAGCCCAATTACCGCCGGCGCCCCTTCAAAAGAAGTGTGAACATGCTGCAGCGCATGGCGGATTGCCTCAGGCGAGGCATTCTCCACACCAATATCTCCTTTGCGGGTAGCATCCTTCTCCGGGATGAATGCATGCTTGCATCCGGGTACCTTCGAGGAGACAATCTTACGGATCCGCTCTCCGGCATGATCGGGATCGGTAAGGATGATAACCCCTCTGCGTTCCATGGCTAGTGTGATCTTGGCAATGACCTTGCGGTCCACTGCTGAACCGCCCGTTTCAATTGTATCCGCATCTACAGCCCGCTTGACGGCGACGGTGTCGCTTTTACCTTCCACTACAATTAACTCTTTAATCATAAATAATTTACTCCCTTACTCTGAAACGCAAAAAGAAGAGGATTCGCTCCCCTTCTTTTTGGCTAAAGAATGTATAAGTGATGAGCGGCAGCTCTCTAATTCCGTAAGTGCTACTCCCACTATATCTTATAAACCGTTAATTTGCAAAAGGCATACCGGTTAATTAAGCTCCGGCTTCACAGGTCCAATCACATAGATGGTCCGCGACTTACGGCCGAAATTACGGGCGTGGCTCAGTGAATCGTAATAGACATCCACCTTGTTGCCTTTGATGGCACCGCCGGTATCCTCTGCTCGGCGAAACCCTAATCCCTCAATGTACACCCACCAGCCGATAGGTATTACATTCGGATCAACAGCGATAGTGCGGCCTTCCGTTACGCGTGTGCCGGAGGCGGTACGAGTTCCAATTCCCGGTTCTTCCGAGGAATACGCCGTCATGGATACGTTTTTGATCATTTTTTTGTATTCAAAATCTACGCCTGCCTTGCTAGTGACGTTGTTGCTCTTCGCGCTGACTTTGGATGATTTGGAGGTTGTTGTTGCTTTGGGTGTAGTTGCAACAGCTACAACAGGCTTCGGAACTGCTTTGGTACCGACGGCAATAACCTTATCTTTGGTTACCGTCTGAACTTCCTTGCCGACCATATTCATGGAGACTAACTCACCATCCTGATATATCTTCTCGATATGCTGGATGATAGCGCCCGGCTTGCCTGCCTGTGCAACTCTTACGTCTCCCTTATACAGAGAGGGGTCTGCGGTTTTGATGACCTTGAAAGGCAAGTTTACTGTCCGCTGTACCGTTTGCTTAGTAATACGGACAATCTTGACTTCCATGTCAGGTGTAACTGCGGTATCAAGCGAAGGGAAAATCTTGTCATCGCCCTCCAGGCTGTAACCCAGCTTGGTAATGGCATCTCCGAGCGAATCCTCGGTGGTGTATATGGTCTTGGTTGCACCGTCTGCAGTAAGCACAAGCTTCTGCGCACGGGTGATTACGACACGGTCGCCGTCTTGTATTTCATCACTAAGGCCAATAGATAATTCATCATACGGCTGCAGCGAAATTTGTTCCTTTGCCAGCACATCACTGAGCAGCGCTTCCCGCGTCTCCAGTGTCTGTACCTGTCCGTCTATGACTAAAATAATTTCTTTATTACTCTGACCGTGTACGTACAGCAGAATTAACAGTGCGATAACAATCGATATCACACCTGCAAGTGAAAGTACGCGAGGATTCACTTGCTTCAACCGTAATGCGAAAGACCTGCTGGATGATTGCGAATCATGGGATACCTCTGGTTGGAATACGCCCACTCTCTCCATCCTCCTTACATAGCCCCGTCGTCCAAGTTATATCAAGGTGACTGCATCATTTCTGACGAAACTAGGTTTGAGATTGCAACAGGATACGCCCGCATTGCTCCAGCGTTTCCTGCTCATGGATCGCCTGCTCGGCATAGCTACTCCGGATATCTGTTATATAACAGTATGCCGGGAACATGCGCATTATTCAAAACAAAAAAAAGCCCAAAAAAGAGTTCACAGAGGACTCTTTCGTGGCTTCTCCGGTGTCGAATACGCGGGAATGTTTATGCACGAGGTTTCCTCTCTTACTTGCGCTTACGGGGTTAGCTGTCGGGTTCGGGCATAAGAGAGACGCCCTATCTTAGGTCACCCGCTCACGGCGGTTGCCCTCAAATTCACCCCAAAGACCACGTGAAGAAATCAAATAAAGTCTGCGGCAATTCTGTGTTGTACTCTATGTACGGGCATGCGGCAGGGCATTTATTGGTTCCCCCGTTCTCCATACGGAGACTCAGCGAGACGATCCATGAAATAGTGACTGTCACAGTAACAACAGCTCACTGCACTGAAAAGATGATATCCTGTTTTGATGCATGTTGTAAAGGACGATTCAACCACGTTTACGTAAAAAAATGATTAAAATATTGTAATATTCGGCCGTTTTAAGATCATAAAAGTTTAATATATCGGCTATACTTCATTTTTCACCGCTTTTTCTCCCGTTTTCAGACAATTCCAAATCGTTCCAGTGCGTTCGCATACGTAATTTCCGCCAATTCCTGTAAATCAATCCCTTTTATTGCCGCGGCTGCCTCTGCTACCAATCTTACGTGAGCCGTCTCATTTCGCTTCCCGCGGAAGGGGTGCGGAGTCAAATATGGGGAGTCGGTTTCGATCAGCAGCCGGTCCAGCGGAGTCTGGGCCAGTACCTCCTTGGGCACTCTGGCATTCTTGAACGTAATGGGTCCCCCGAAGGAAAGATGGAAGCCGAGATCCAGACATAATTTGGCGCTTTCCCAGCTGCCGGAGAAGGAATGCATTACGCCTCCGACCTCATTCGCTTTTTCCTCCCGCAGAATCCGGATTACATCCTCATGCGCATCCCGGTTATGGATACAGATTGGCATCTTCAGTTCACGGGCCAAGCCGATTTGCTTGCGGAATACCTCATGCTGCACATCCTTAGGAGAGGTGTCCCAGTAATAATCAAGTCCGATTTCGCCGATGGCCACAACCTTGGGGTGGCTGCACAACGAAGCGATCCATTCGAGGTCACCATCCTTCATAGTGACCGCATCCTGGGGATGCCAGCCAACCGCTGCATAAATATAATCATATTTCTCTGCAAGCGCCATCGTTGTGGGAATCGTCTCCCGGTTAAAACCGATATTGATCATTTTGCTGACTCCAGACTCAAGCGCTCTGGCAATAACCTCCTCCCGGTCTTCGTCGAATTGCGGAGCATCCAAATGGGTATGTGTGTCGAATAGCTGCATTATATTTCATCCTTTCCGCCTTGATTTCTATGATGAATTCCAATTTTTTTAGGTTATTTTGCAAAAATATCTGCGATGGACGGCGGCAGCTGTGGAAGGGCTTTCTGCAGCCTGTCCTGCGGGAAATACAGGTGGTATCTGCCGCGGTGAATACCGCTGATCGAGCGTACAATATCTGATACCTCCGAGATTTCGCGCAGCTTATCATTGCGGTCCAGCAGCAGTATCTGTTTGCTGTCAAAAGCATCCCCCGGACGGAACACATCATATGGGAGATCTGTCGGAAAATCAATTTCCAGGTCATAATCAGCACGCAGTCCGGCACCGGCAAAGCTGCGGCGGATTTCGTCAATTGTCTCTGTATCCAGATGTTCCATCTCCACATATTTATACAGTTTACGATGAATAAAACGGCTGCACAAGTCGCTTAAAATCTCATCGTCCTCCAGCGTCCACTGCATGAAGGCTGTCTGCATGAGTGCCTCGTCCAGCAGCAGATACTGCTCCACCGTTACTTCACCGCGGAACAAATCGCTTAACGGCTCAATCATGAACCGGAAAGCATAATCCTGCTGCACCAGCTCCTTGGCCCGGCGGAGGATCTGCCGCAGAATAATTTCCGAGCTGCGTGTTACCGGATGGAAATAGACCTGCCAGTACATTTGATAACGTGACATCAGGTAATCCTCAATCGCATGCATCCCTGATTCTTTAACAACCACCCGTCCATCGTAGGGGCGCAGCATCCGCAGAATCCGGTCAATGTCGATGGTTCCGTAATTCACCCCTGTGTAATACGCATCGCGCAAAAGATAATCCATCCGGTCCGCATCCAGCGGCCCCGACACCAAATTGACAACAATCTCATGCTCATACGTTTTGGAGATCACCGAGGCTACTTTTTTGGGGAAATCCTCAGCTACATCACGCAGTATGGCGGTAATTTCTGTATCCTCCAGAATAATCCGGCAGGTCCAGTCTTCATGGTCCATTTCAAAAGCTTCTTCTATAGAATGGGAGAACGGGCCATGTCCCAAATCATGCAGCAAAGCCGCGCACAGGGTAAGCAGACTTTCCTCAGGCATCCAATCCTTATACCCGCTCCGTTCAAACTGCGATATAATCCGCCGGGTAATTTCATAAACACCAAGCGAATGGGAAAACCGGCTGTGCTCTGCTCCATGGAAGGTCAGATAAGAGGTGCCGAGCTGGCGGATCCGCCGCAGGCGCTGGAATTCCTTGGTGTTAATCAGGCGCCAGATAATGGTGTCCTGCACGTGGATGTAGTTATGAACCGGATCCTTAAATACCTTCTCTTCTGTCAACGGTTGCTTCATGAGATCAACTCCTTTGAATAATATCAATAGAAATAAGGTGGAAATAAAGTTATAATAATAAATATTGTCGCACTTTGTCGAATAATGACGATATAACGATTTACAAATCGACAAATATTTTCGGTGCTCTTTTTATGATATATGCCAGACCAATGGCGGTATGAATGTTTCCTTCAAAGTTTCCTTAAAATTCGACTCAAAAAAGGTTGACTGTTTTGGGAATGGTTGGTATTATAAATATCATAAAACAGTGAACAATGTCGAATATTGACGCTTTTGATAATTGAGAGGAGCAACGATTGTAATGATGAAATCAACAGGAATTGTACGTAAGGTAGATGAGCTTGGACGGGTAGTTATTCCAATTGAATTGCGCCGCACGCTGGGCATTGGAGAAAAAGATGCGCTCGAAATTTACGTGGACGGTGAGCGGATCATGCTTAAGAAATATGAGCCTGCCTGCATTTTCTGCGGTAATGCTGAGAATGTAACCTATTTCAAAGGTAAAATTGTTTGTCATGAATGTATTTCTGCTATCCCTACCCCTGTGACAAACTAAAACAAATAGGTTATAATAGGAACTAATCAAATTGTTAATTCTAACCTTTTTATATCTCCTTGGCCTCCCGTTCGCGCGGGAGGTATTTTTTTGCATTTTTTTCGGGGACTTTCCCCGGATACCCCTTTACCCTATTTAAACATTAACTATTAAATTCATAACCCTTAGATCATAACCTTTAGATCATAACCCTTAGATCATAATCCTTAACTTCTTCTTCCCCTCCCAAACCCTCCCTACAGGGAGGGCCCCAAGGGCCCCGGCCCTCTGGACACCCGGAAGCTTGGCTAACTGTGCAGATGGGGCGGAAGGAAGTCATGTTCGGCGGTGGACCGGCCCTTTTCGGACTCCCTGAAGGTGCGTCCTCAGGGCCTTGCCATACGCAGTGTTTCGCCGCACGCTTCGCTCTTGCGGCGGATGTGCGGTTACGCTCTTGAGTGACGTTGGAGTGTGGAACCGCTCTCCCTGCGGAATTGCTTTAAGGCGGAGCCGATTAGCAACTTTGGTGCGTACTGGTTATTTGCCTTCATGTTACCTTCGTGCTGCGGCACGCTCTCCTTGCGGGAATCACCATGTCAGCGCGGGCAAATGAATATGGTTCAGGCAAATAGTTTAGGTACGATATTGGATAATCCCTCTTGGGAAAATTGGATAACTGCATTCTGTACAGTTATTTAATACCAAAGTGAGCGGCTGATTATTTTAGTTGTATTTCATACAATTATATCCATACATATCCTCTAACTTATCCTTTTTCTATAAATATAAATGTACAAACTACATCTATATCTAATATAAGGAATAATTATATCCATATAAGTGTACAGAATACAATTATTTCATTAACCGCACAGTCATCAAATTTGCTATCCACTCTATCCCCTTATTCCCGCTCCAGCAGTGCATTATAAATATCGCGTTTGGCCAAGCCACGGTCAGAGGCCGCTTTTTTCATCGCGTCTTTGCGCGGCAGGCCTGAGGCTTCATAATGGGCAACATGAGCTTCGATGCTCAGCTCACGCCACCAGGAGGACTCGGCGAGCTCCGCCTCCTCCTTGCTCTCTCCCTCAAGCACAATTACATACTCGCCCAGCGGAGGATGCTCCTCCAGCCAGACACAGCATTCCTCAATCGTTCCACGCAGAAACTCCTCATAACGCTTGGTCAGTTCACGGGCCAGCGTAACCCGGCGGTTGCCGAAGGCCTCTTGTAAATGAACCAGCGTCTTAGCGACGCGGTGCGGTGACTCATAGAAGAGCAGTGTGCCCTGTGCAGAACGGAGAGGTGCTAAAGCAGCACGGATATCCTTGCGCTCTCTAGGCAGAAAACCAATAAAAGTGAAGCTGGCGGTAGGCAATCCGGAAGCAATCAAAGCTGACAGCGCCGCGTTAGCTCCGGGGATCGGAATCACCGGAATTTGATGGCTTACAGCGAGGGCTACCAAATCCGCTCCGGGGTCTGAAATCGCCGGCAGACCGGCATCGCTGACAAGGGCTAAATTTTTACCTTCTATTATATAGCGTATCAGCTCAGGTCCGCTTGCCGCCTTATTATGCTCATGATAACTGAACAGCATGGATGGAGTAATCTCAAAATGGCTAAGTAATTTACGCGTCTGTCGCGTATCTTCGGCGGCAATAATATCACATTCCTTCAGAGTGCGTACCGCGCGGTACGTCATATCCTCCAGATTGCCGATTGGTGTAGCCACCAGATACAGACATCCGCATCCTTCTGGCTTTGCCCCGTCATTGTTATTTTGAAAGCTGCTTTGGCATGTTATCGTCATTGGCTGATATCCTCTTTGTTCCCATAATAAATATCCATAATCTCCGGGCAGTATTGATTGTCCTCATTATATACGATTAAAGGCGGCTGTAAACGCACCTCCGGTTTCCCGTCGCGCGCCGCTTCAATTAGTACCATATTCGCCTCCAGATGAGCACGGGGGTGTACAAAGCGGATCAGCTTCGGTTCCAGCCGGTGCTTACGCATCAGACTAATGATATCTACCAGACGCTGCGGCTTATGTACCATACTGACTTTGCCTCCAGTACGGACAAGCCGGACACAGGCCTGAATGACCTCCTCCAGCGTACAGCCGATTTCATGACGGGCCATGGCCTGATGCGAATTCAGCTTCAGATCGCTCCCGTTAAGCGGCATATAGGGGGGGTTAACCGTTATTGCATCATATACGCCATAGCCTGCAGTATTATGCAGCTCCCGCAAATCGCCTTCATGAATCAGCACCCGCTCCGTAAGCCCGTTCAGAGCTACACTGCGCCGGGCCATGTCGGCAAGACGGGGCTGAATTTCTATTCCTTCAATAGAAGCTTTCGTACGGGTGGTCAGCAGCATCGGAATTACTCCGTTGCCAGTGCACAGATCAAGTACTCTTCCGCGCGGCGGTATGCCGGCGAAACGGGCCAGAAGCACAGCATCCATCGAGAAGCTGAATACTTCATCACTCTGGATAATCCGCAGATCATGGGTCAACAAATCATCTATCCGTTCTGCAGGATGCAAGGACACAGGAATATCATTAAAAGAATTCGTCATTGTACACTCCTAACGTTTTGTTGAACATATGTTTACTTGATAAGCCTTCGAAACTAAACTTGCTTACGAAGCATATACTCCAAATTCAAAAAAAACCGTAGGCGAAAATCTCCTACGGCTGGATATCCTCATTTATTAAGAAAGGAAAGGCAGAACAGACAATCGCCTTCCGTTCGCAAATGTCCGAAATAGACATTGCAGATGTGAAAGCCTTCATGGTACAGCCTGGCCAGATTATCGTAACCTTCTCCGACAACCTCTTCTTTGCCTTCGGCAGCGAGTATAGCCTCCGCCTCAGCAGAAAGAGCGGCCTTATCCAGAGGGGCTTCCCTTTTCAATATGATACGTAGCTGCTCATTCTCCAGACTAAGCTTCTGATTAGCTTCCATCAGCTCTTTAACCGTCTGTTTCCAATCTCCTAGAGTGGTGCGCATTTCATCCATCTGCGCTTCCATCTCCTGCATGTGTGCAAATATATTTTTCTTCTCCAAGTTTCCACCCCGAAAGTAACCTTATAATGGTTTACTTGACGACAACATCATCCATTGGAAGTTCTTTAACTTTGCCCACTTCAAACAACTGCACATGAACCGTGCGGCTTCCGGCATTAATACCAACTACTTTGCCATCACCCAGTGAGGTTACGACGATTTTGCCTACCGCCGGCATTTCTTCCTTCGTGCTCTCATAATTATCATGCTCAAACTTCAGACAACACATCAGCCGTCCGCATAATCCCGAGATCTTGGTCGGGTTAAGCGAGAGGTTCTGGTCCTTGGCCATCTTGATGGACACAGGCTCGAAATCGCCCAGCCAGGAGGAACAGCAGAGCACCCGCCCGCAAGGTCCAAGTCCGCCAAGCATCTTGGCTTCATCACGTACACCTATCTGCCGGAGCTCGATGCGGGTCCGGAAAATACTTGCCAGGTCCTTAACCAGTTCGCGGAAATCCACGCGGCCCTCAGCAGTGAAATAAAAAATAATCTTATTACGGTCAAACGTAAACTCCACATCCACAAGCTTCATTTTGAGGCCATGATCGCGGATTTTATTTAAACAGGTGGTAAAAGCGTCCTTTGCAGCACCTTTGTTCTCTTCGACCACACGCGCGTCGGTTTCACCGGCAATACGCATGACCTTCTTGAGCGGCAGTACAACGTCTGCTTCCTGCACCTCTTTTTTGCCAACGACAACCTTACCGTATTCGACCCCTCTTGCTGTCTCAACAATTACGCATTGATCGCGTTCAATCGGGAAGTCAAGTGGATCAAAATAATATATTTTACCCGCTTTTTTGAAGCGGACACCTACTACGCTGTACAAAAATTAACCCCCTTGTTTGCCGGTAAAGGAATCCTTAAGCAAGCCTGCTTCCCAGATGATCCATGCTGCTTGTCCTTCCTCATCCGTTAAACCCGTACTTCCAGGTGCTGAAGCGTTTATCCGGAGGATTTATCATAAATAACCCGGCCTGTTAAATTTCTAACCGGATTAAGAACTGCTCCAAACACAACTGGGTATTGGTATTGGAGCGGAGCCTGCGCTTGCTCTCCACCGCAAATTCCATGTAAGCTACCCATTGTTCCGTACTCCGCTGACGGGCAGCCTTGGAAATGAAGTCTAACTGATCTATGAAAACGATACTTTCGTGCTTTCGGTACAGGAAGTAGAGCATATCTTTGAACCATAAGTGAAACATGCTGAATAGAATATCCAAATGTTCACCAAGCCCGGTCTTGAACACCTTCTGCCCTGCAGTTGCTACCGCGGAGCTGCCTTTGCCCAAAGACTCCTTTGCTAATTGTAACACTAGATTTCTCATTTCTGCAAACCAATTCTGTGCCAAAAGTTCCCTGCAGCCGTCAAGACCTGCAGTCAGTGATACCGCGCACCGTGCCAGCGGCACCGGAACCCCTTCACCGGACAGCGCCTGAAGCATAATATCCGGATGGAGCGGGCTAAACGGAATGCGCTGGGTTCTGGACTGGATCGTCGGCAGCAGGGAACTGCTGTTATCGGAGATCAGAATACCTACCGCAGGAGCAGGAGGCTCCTCCAGAAATTTCAGCAGACTGTTTGCGGCTTGCACCGTCATTTTGTCCGCTCCTTCTATAATATAAACCTTCGGGTTGATTCCTTCCGAGCGGTAGGAAAAAACGCGCTGAAGTTCACGGATCTGGTCAATCTTAATACTCGCCCCGTCGGGCCGCAGCAACGATAAATCGGGATGGTTGCCATGCTCTACCTTACGACACTCCAGACATTCCCCGCAGGCATCATCCTTGCACTTGGTGCAGAATATCGCTTGGGCGAACGTCATAGCCATTCTGACCTGACCGCTTCCTGGCGGGCCGGTGAACAGATAAGCATGACTTACAGCGTCCTTGCGTAAGGCATTTTGAAGCAGCCGCTTGGCATCCTCCTGGCCTAATAGTTCATCAAAAGACATATATTCCTCCAAGTTTGTCAGAACGAAAGGTTAATCAGCAGCCCGCGGATTTCTCCGACCCGTCCGAGCAGATCAATCCGGCCCTGTTCACTATCGAGCAGATCATCTGCCATATTCAGCAGAGCGGCATCAATCTCATCCAGCAGCTTGTAGCGTTTGCCCCGGCCGCGCCGGTCCCAGCCCTTGGTTTCCTTCAGGATCACTCCGCGGCGTGCAGTCTCCTCCAGAAACCGTTTGATCATATTCCGGTAGATAGCCAGTTCACGGACGGTCATTGATTTGGAGAGCCGGTCGCCTTGCTGCTGGATATCTTTAATCTGGCGGTTCAGTTCATCTATTGTTTTTTGTTCACTTTGCTGCTGAAATACATCGTTAAAGTTCTTTTGCACCACAGGCCGCCGGTCAGCTTCCGTGGTCGACAATTCACTTTTTAAGGGCCTGTAGCCCGGGTTGATCTTCAAAGGTATCTACCGCCCTTATGGTTTATTGCTATATTATGCGTTAGTAATGCTCGAAACGATCGACCGGAAGAACGAATACTGTAGCTCCGCCTACCTGAACTTCCACTGGAAGAGGCAAATATGAATCTGTCGTACCGCTCATCGGCGTTACAGGTGTGACCAATTGTTCGCGCACCTTGCAGCTGTTGCGGATTACACTGAGTACTGCATCCACCTGAATATCATCTACCCCAATCAGAAAAGTAGTGTTGCCTGCCCGCAGAAATCCGCCTGTACTCGCCAGCTTGGTTGCACGGAAATTCGCTTTTACTAGTTCACTGGATAGACGGTTGCTGTCCTTGTCCTGGATAATTGCAATGATCAAATTCATCTTCGTTTCCCCTCCTGCATTTGTTGTGATCACAGAGCTCCCGGCAGCAGCAGCTACCCCGCCGCAGGTCTGTGTTTAATCATTATACCTCTATTGTTTATTTGACAAAACATCTTAGAAATCCTTTAATATTCTGTCCTTCAGTGTCTGTACGATGTCCTGCTCCACCATATGGATCGGGCGGTTAGCATCAAGAACAACAATCCGCTGCGGATCGGAATCCACCACGAGCTGATAACCGGCTTTTACCTTCTGATGAAATTCAAGACTTTCCAGATCCAGACGATTGACTTCCCGGTTCTGATTGGCCGCTATCCGTGACAGCCCCACCTCGGGATCTACATCCAGATAGAACGTAAGATCAGGCATCCTGCCGCCGGTCGCAAACCGGTTAATTCCCCACACTTCCTCAATGCCAAGTCCTCTAGCATAGCCTTGATAGACCAGGCTGCTGTCTACAAAACGGTCGCAGAGCACAGTAATCCCTTCCTGTAGCGCTGGCTCGACTACTTCCGCCAGATGCTGGCTTCTTGCTGCCGCATATAACAGTGCTTCTGTCCGCGCATCCATGGCTGTATGCGCCGGGTCCAGAATTATGGAGCGGATCTTCTCGGCGATTTCAATTCCGCCCGGTTCGCGGGTGATTAAGTAGGGCATGGAATGATTCTGCAGATAAGCCGCTACTCTGCCGAGTACGGTTGTTTTACCGGAGCCGTCGCCTCCCTCCAGAGTAATGAAGAAACCTTCTCGCTTCACTTATACTTCTCCGCCCTTCTGAATGTTGTACACCTTAATATGCTGTAAGGCGGGATCGGCACAGGCCTGAAACTTAGCCCCGCCTTCACGTAGGCTGCCCAGCCTGCCGCATATGGACCCTGTTATGATCTCTCCGGGATAGAGCAGCGGTATACCCGGCGGATACGGAATAACCATCTCGGCCGCCACTCGGCCCGCACTTGCTTCAAGCGTTATACTCTCTGTCTCACCAGCGGCCACCGGCTTCGTGGAGAACGGGACCGGAGCTGAGATCAGCGATGCGCTGAAATTGTTCCACGTGGAATTATGGCTGAGAGAGGCTGGTATAACCTCTTCGCTATTATTATATGATGCAGCAGCCCTTACGGTCATGGAGGCGGAATCCGGTTGAGATTCCGCGATAGGGCTAGAGCCAGCGACAAGGCCAGCCCCTGCTGCCTCCTCAGGAGCAGAGCCGGAACCAGCAGCATACCTGGCCCCGGAGTCACAAGCTGCTTCTGTGCCGTCCGTCTGCGGCACCCCGCAGGCTGTCTGCGCCGCGATATCCCGCAACGCCTCCAGCAGCACCGCTGCATCCTCTGCCTTCGAGCCGAGGCTGAAGGCCAGAACCACGTGCCGGTCGTCGCTCATCTCCGGCACGATCCCCTTCGCCTCGAGCCTGCGCTGCAGCTCGAAGCCCCCCAGGACCCCGGCGGCGTCATAAATGACGGCCTTAAAGGGGTCCTGTGTCCCGTACGCCGCCCCGCGTTGCGGCGGCGTATCTGTCTCTGCGGCGTCAGCATCGCCGCAGGTGCGCTGCAGCGGCCCCGCCGGCTGCAGCAGCTGAAAGCGCGGCAGCGCAGCCAGGCCGCGCCGCAGTACGTCCACGGCGGCGAGCCCCGCCGTGAAGGCACCGGCGCGCTGGCTGTGCAGCAGCCGCCGGGCCAGATCGAGCGAAGCCATCACGGGGTAGGATGGGCTGGAGCTCTGCACCATGGCGAGGCGCTGGCGGAGCAGCGCGCGGTCGAGCCATGGCCCTTGCACATGCAGCATGGCGCCCATCGTCAGCGCCGTCAGCATCTTATGCGTGGACTGCACCACGCCGTCCGCGCCCTGGGCAAGCGCCCCGGCTGGCAGCGCCGGGTGCTGCCCGTAATGCGCCCCGTGCGCCTCGTCTACCAGCAGCGGAATCCCGCTGTCGTGACAGGCCTGCGCGAGGGGCGCAAGGTCACTGCCCATGCCGTAGTAATTCGGCATGGTGACCAGCACGGCGGCAGCCTCAGGGTATGCTGCCAGCGCAGCCTGCACCGTTTCTGCAGCCGGAGCAACTGCAAGCCCGCTGTCCGGGTCAATCTGCGGCTCCAGGAATACAACACGCGCCCCGGCCAGCATCAACCCGTGGATTACAGACTTGTGGACATTACGCTGCAGAATAAGCAGCATGCCCGGCTCAGGGCAAACGGTCAGAATAAGTGCCAGATTCCCCGATGTGCTGCCGCCAACCAGAAAGAAGCTTTCCTCGGCGCCGAAACAATCCGCCGCCAGCTCCTGCGCCTCCTGAATGACCCCTTCAGGATGATGAAGATCATCGGTTCCGGTAATCTCGGTCACATCATGACGCATCACTTCCGCCAGATACCCTGCATCCGGGGTATCCCGGTAAGCCTCGCCATTTTTGTGACCAGGCACATGATAAGATATATCATCCTTAAGTCTATATTGTTCCAGCATTTCGTATACAGGTGCCCTGCCAGGCTGTAGATTGTTCATTTGTTCTTCCTTCCCTGGGGGTTACCTTCTATTTTAACGCAAATATACCCAAACGCCTATTATTCTGCCCAAACTCTTCCCGCAACAACAAAACGGCCCCTCTCACCATACCCTGGCGGAGAAACCGTTAGATGAATCCTTTTATTTGCAGCCAACGCGACACAAATCCACCGCCCGCTCTTTATATACTATCCTGTAAACTCTAAGTGCTGCTTCTCTTGCTAGGCATTCTTCTGCAGATTGATCTTCTTCATCCGGCCAATGAAAAAACGGTACTTGGCATCTTCAGCCTCTGTACGCACCATCTCACTCTCACAATCTTCACAGATGAAATGCGAGACAATCACAATGCCCTCTTCCTTTTCTTGCCCGCAGATGATGCAGGCCTGCGCGATTTGCTGTTCCATATTCATCCCACCTTGACTCTTTTAAGAATAGTATGGTACACCTTCTATCATTTTAAACCTTTTCATAGTTTTTTCCTATCCATCATAGCCTGAAATATATATATTCGTCTAAAGCCCAATCGGTGTATCTGATCCCGGGTTTAATAAAATACACAGTTAGGCCGATATTAATAACAAGAGAACTTGTGAGGAGGTCTGAATTTTCTTTATGGAACCAAACACCAAAGGCGCTGCTACATTCTATCAATACAAGCTTATCAAAAAAATTAATATTTCCGCACCCCTGCTGCGGGTCTATATTGCGCTTCCTTTTGTGTTCCTTGTGCTGGAAACGGTTTTCTTATCCTGGCTGAGCATTCTGTTCATGATTATTGCCGGACCGGTAATGCTATGGATTCAATATGTCATTTCACGATCAGTCCTGCTGATCTCCGGTCACCCTATCGTAAAGCGGTGGAAAATGTCCCTTCAACTGCCTTGGCCGGGTTATATGCCTGATCAATATATCAACTATGGTATCTTCCGGAAGGTACAAATGCATAACCTGTGGATCGGCCTCTGCATTACAGCGCTCTTTATCGTCTGGGCTCCGCCTGCGTTTACTGCCTCTTTAGTGATTTGCCATCTATGGCTACTGCTGCCCCGCCTGTATACCCTCCTGCGGCTGCGCAGCGAAGCGAAAGACGGCATGCTGAAGTTCAATCCGGCTGACGCCTCCTATTACGCCCAATAATCTTAGGCAATCATACATAAGGGTGCATATTCAATCTGCATCCCACACAAAAAATCGCCATCCACATGCGGACGGCGATTTTTTCATTTGCTCTTTAAGCCTTTCGTCGTGACTTTCTTTTCCTTCGGGATCATTACAATGAAGTAGCCATCATGCACGGTTAAATGTACAATAAGTCCTTCTTTCTGAAAAACACGGGAGCTTCCGGAATCCTCATTACTCTGCTCCTCCCATCCCCATGCCTTGATCTCCTCAAGATAAGGTTCAGGTACACCCTTCTTCTCTTTCAGTCCGGGTAAAGAGTACCTTACATAATCCATGGCCACATTTGTAGTTGTCCTGTCAGGAGAACTCGCTTCTTTGGGAACCGGAAAACTCTTCTCATTGAGTGCGCCGTCAAACGTTTCCCAGGCCGGCTCTTTCGTTCCGCAACCGGCCAGCATAACTCCAACTATACAAAGAATAACTAATATCCATAAAGGTTGGGTTCGCTTCATACCTTAAATCCTCCTTACCTCTACCATGCATCTAAAGACGCAAGAAAATTCAAAGTTAGAATTTATCTGTAGTTCATTCGTATTAAGGCCTCTGCTTAATATTTGCACTTTTCTATTATACTTGGAACTATCGACTCGTCGGTAACAAAAATGTCACTCGTTTGTAAGCGTTTTATTTCTGATTTCTGCTTTTTGCCCTCTTTACCTCTGTATATATACAAAAAAGCCATTGTCGATTGCTCAACAATGGCTTCATGTGCTTGGCGGCGTCCTACTCTCCCAGGACCCTTCGGTCCAAGTACCATCGGCGCTGGAGGGCTTAACGGTCGTGTTCGGGATGGGTACGCGTGGAACCCCTCCGCTATCGCCACCAAACGGATTTTTTCCGGTCGCTTTTCTCCCTGAATTTCCTCAGGAAAATAATCAACCTTCCAAAATATACGCTGCGAGAAAAGATCAGTCCCCTGAAAGGACATGCAGCTTAAGATGTATCAGGCTTGATCGCCTGAAAACTGAATCCGAAACGAATCTGCGTGTTAGAATTATTGGATAAGCCCTCGACCGATTAGTATTGGTCAGCTCCATGCATTGCTGCACTTCCACCTCCAACCTATCTACCTCGTCGTCTTCAAGGGGTCTTACTAATTGGGAAATCTCATCTTGAGGGGGGCTTCACGCTTAGATGCTTTCAGCGCTTATCCCGTCCGTACGTAGCTACTCAGCCATGCTCCTGGCGGAACAACTGATGCACCAGCGGTACGTCCATCCCGGTCCTCTCGTACTAAGGACAGCTCCTCTCAAATTTCCTGCGCCCACGACAGATAGGGACCGAACTGTCTCACGACGTTCTGAACCCAGCTCGCGTACCGCTTTAATGGGCGAACAGCCCAACCCTTGGGACCTACTTCAGCCCCAGGATGCGATGAGCCGACATCGAGGTGCCAAACCTCCCCGTCGATGTGGACTCTTGGGGGAGATAAGCCTGTTATCCCCAGGGTAGCTTTTATCCGTTGAGCGATGGCCCTTCCATGCGGTACCACCGGATCACTAAGTCCGACTTTCGTCCCTGCTCGACTTGTAGGTCTCGCAGTCAAGCTCCCTTATGCCTTTGCACTCTGCGAATGATTTCCAACCATTCTGAGGGAACCTTTGAACGCCTCCGTTACTCTTTAGGAGGCGACCGCCCCAGTCAAACTGCCCGCCTGACACGGTCCCCGTACCCGCTTAGGGTACCAGGTTAGAACCTAGATACGATCAGGGTGGTATCCCAACGGCGCCTCCAGCGAAGCTTGCGCTCCGCTCTCACCGGCTCCCACCTATCCTGTACAGATCGTACCCAAATTCAATATCAAGCTGCAGTAAAGCTCCATGGGGTCTTTCCGTCTTGTCGCGGGTAACCTGCATCTTCACAGGTATTAAAATTTCACCGGATCTCTCGTTGAGACAGCGCCCAAGTCGTTACGCCATTCGTGCGGGTCAGAATTTACCTGACAAGGAATTTCGCTACCTTAGGACCGTTATAGTTACGGCCGCCGTTTACTGGGGCTTCGGTTCACAGCTTCGGGTTTAACCCCTAACCACTCCCCTTAACCTTCCAGCACCGGGCAGGCGTCAGCCCGTATACTTCGCCTTGCGGCTTCGCACAGACCTGTGTTTTTGCTAAACAGTCGCTTGGGCCTTTTCACTGCGGCCCCCTCGGGCTATTCACCCTACCGAGGCACCTCTTCTCCCGAAGTTACGAGGTCATTTTGCCGAGTTCCTTAACGAGAGTTCTTCCGCGCGCCTTAGAATTCTCTTCTCGCCTACCTGTGTCGGTTTGCGGTACGGGCACCTTCTCCTGGCTAGAGGCTTTTCTTGGCAGTGTGAGATCATGACCTTCGCTACTACAATTTTCGCTCCCCATCACAGCCCAGCCTTAACGGTGTGCGGATTTGCCTACACACCAGCCTCACTGCTTAGACGGACATCCATCAGTCCGCGTCACTACCCTCCTGCGTCACCCCATCGCTCATAGCGGATTACGGTGGTACAGTAATTTCAAACTGTTGTCCTTCGACTACGCCTTTCGGCCTCGCCTTAGGTCCCGACTTACCCTGAGCGGACGAGCCTTCCTCAGGAAACCTTGGGCTTTCGGCGGATCAGATTCTCACTGATCTTTTCGTTACTCATACCGGCATTCTCACTTGTATGCTGTCCAGCGCTCCTTACGGTACACCTTCAACCTACATACAACGCTCCCCTACCCCAGATGCAAAGCATCTAGCCATAGCTTCGGTGGTGTGTTTAGCCCCGTTACATTTTCGGCGCAGAGTCACTCGACCAGTGAGCTATTACGCACTCTTTCAATGGTGGCTGCTTCTAAGCCAACATCCTGGTTGTCTGTGCAACTCCACATCCTTTCCCACTTAACACACACTTGGGGACCTTAGCTGATGGTCTGGGCTGTTTCCCTTTTGACAATGGATCTTAGCACTCACTGTCTGACTCCCGGCAAGAAGTTAATGGCATTCGGAGTTTGACTGAGCTTGGTAACCCTTGCGGGCCCCGCACCCAATCAGTGCTCTACCTCCACCACTCCATTCACCGAGGCTAGCCCTAAAGCTATTTCGGGGAGAACCAGCTATCTCCGAGTTCGATTGGAATTTCTCCGCTACCCCCACCTCATCCCCGCATTTTTCAACATGCGTGGGTTCGGGCCTCCAGTGCGTGTTACCGCACCTTCACCCTGGACAGGGGTAGATCACACGGTTTCGGGTCTACGTCCACATACTCAGTCGCCCTATTCAGACTCGCTTTCGCTGCGGCTCCGGCTTCTCACCTTAACCTTGCATGTTAAACGTAACTCGCCGGTTCATTCTACAAAAGGCACGCCATCACCCATAAAGAGGGCTCTGACTTTTTGTAAGCACACGGTTTCAGGTTCTATTTCACTCCCCTTCCGGGGTGCTTTTCACCTTTCCCTCACGGTACTGTTTCACTATCGGTCGCCAGGTAGTATTTAGCCTTAGCAGATGGTCCTGCTGGATTCATACGGGGTTTCACGTGCCCCGCACTACTCGGGATCCGTCTCGGAGAGAACACAGTTTAGGCTACAGGGCTTTTACCTCTATCGCGGGCCTTTCCAGACCTCTTCGCCTACCATATTCCTTTGTAACTCCATGTGAGACGTCCCACAACCCCAAGGGGCAAGCCCCTTGGTTTAGGCTGTTCCGCGTTCGCTCGCCGCTACTGACGGAATCACTATTGTTTTCTCTTCCTCAAGGTACTTAGATGTTTCAGTTCCCCTGGTCTGCCTCTACATTTCCTATGTATTCAGAAATGAGTAACTGCGAATTACCACAGCTGGGTTTCCCCATTCGGACACCCCCGGATCAAAGCTTGCTTACAGCTCCCCGAGGCAGTTTCGTTGTTCGCCACGTCCTTCGTCGGCTCCTGGCGCCTAGGCATCCTCCGTGTGCTCTTATTAGCTTAACCAATCGCTCCGGTATTGGCTCATTCGCTCATCTTGTTTTAAACAGCGCTTCCGGATGAATCCGTCCGCTATTCTGTTTAAAGCCAAAAGTCCCTCATAATCCAAAACCATCGCTCAGCATGACTAATAACTATTTCAACTTGCTTACACAAGTTTCAGCTAAAAGATGTTCTAAAACGCAAATTCGTTTCGGTATCCAGTTTTCAAGGATCAAGTTAAAGATGAGAGCTTAAACTCTCAAAACTGACCAACGAGTGAGTAACAGGCCTAAACCTGAGTTTTGGAAGCTTAGCTTCCGATTTGAATGTCACCGTTGCAGGTGACGATTCTCCATAGAAAGGAGGTGATCCAGCCGCACCTTCCGATACGGCTACCTTGTTACGACTTCACCCCAATCATCTACCCCACCTTCGGCGGCTGGCTCCCTTGCGGGTTACCCCACCGACTTCGGGTGTTGTAAACTCTCGTGGTGTGACGGGCGGTGTGTACAAGACCCGGGAACGTATTCACCGCGGCATGCTGATCCGCGATTACTAGCAATTCCGACTTCATGCAGGCGAGTTGCAGCCTGCAATCCGAACTGAGACCGGCTTTGCTGGGATTGGCTCCACCTCGCGGTTTCGCTTCCCGTTGTACCGGCCATTGTAGTACGTGTGTAGCCCAGGTCATAAGGGGCATGATGATTTGACGTCATCCCCACCTTCCTCCGGTTTGTCACCGGCAGTCACTCTAGAGTGCCCAGCTTAACCTGCTGGCAACTAAAGTCAAGGGTTGCGCTCGTTGCGGGACTTAACCCAACATCTCACGACACGAGCTGACGACAACCATGCACCACCTGTCTCCTCTGTCCCGAAGGCCGCCGCTATCTCTAGCGGATTCAGAGGGATGTCAAGACCTGGTAAGGTTCTTCGCGTTGCTTCGAATTAAACCACATACTCCACTGCTTGTGCGGGTCCCCGTCAATTCCTTTGAGTTTCAGTCTTGCGACCGTACTCCCCAGGCGGAGTGCTTACTGTGTTAACTTCGGCACCAAGGGTATCGAAACCCCTAACACCTAGCACTCATCGTTTACGGCGTGGACTACCAGGGTATCTAATCCTGTTTGCTCCCCACGCTTTCGCGCCTCAGCGTCAGTTACAGCCCAGAAAGTCGCCTTCGCCACTGGTGTTCCTCCACATATCTACGCATTTCACCGCTACACGTGGAATTCCACTTTCCTCTTCTGTACTCAAGTCACCCAGTTTCCAGTGCGACCTCAGGTTGAGCCCAAGGTTTAAACACCAGACTTAAATGACCGCCTGCGCGCGCTTTACGCCCAATAATTCCGGACAACGCTTGCCCCCTACGTATTACCGCGGCTGCTGGCACGTAGTTAGCCGGGGCTTTCTTCTCAGGTACCGTCACTCCGGTAGCAGTTATTCTACCGGACGTTCTTCCCTGGCAACAGAGCTTTACGATCCGAAAACCTTCATCACTCACGCGGCGTTGCTCCGTCAGGCTTTCGCCCATTGCGGAAGATTCCCTACTGCTGCCTCCCGTAGGAGTCTGGGCCGTGTCTCAGTCCCAGTGTGGCCGTTCACCCTCTCAGGTCGGCTACGCATCGTCGCCTTGGTGAGCCGTTACCCCACCAACTAGCTAATGCGCCGCAGGCCCATCCCCAAGCGACAGATTGCTCCGCCTTTCATTCTCTCTTCAGGAGAGGAAAGAAATTATCCGGTATTAGCTACCGTTTCCGGTAGTTATCCCAGTCTTGAGGGCAGGTTGCCTACGTGTTACTCACCCGTCCGCCGCTAAGCAGGAATGGAAGCAAGCTTCCATTCAAACTCCGCTCGACTTGCATGTATTAGGCACGCCGCCAGCGTTCGTCCTGAGCCAGGATCAAACTCTCCAAATTGTATTTAGAAAGAGCGATTGCTCATTTTGAAACATCTGACGAGAATTGTTATATTCTCTACTTTGGATCTCGCCGAAGCGATCTCCGATACTCACTCGTTGTTCAGTTTTCAAAGATCAAGCTCGTTGTTAGCGCCGCTCACTGCGTCACCAGCAACTCTTATAATATATCACATCCAACCTATCAATGCAAGCTCTTTTTTCAACTTCTTTTTCGAGCCCGACGTTGATGTTTCGCGGCCAGAAATAGAATATATCATGTATAGATTCTGATTGCAAGCATTATTTTGAATTCAATTATAAAAGCTATGCCCCTAATAACCGCCCGGATAAGGCTAGCCACAGATGACATAGCTTCTGTTGATCACACCCGCTTATGCCTAAGCAATAATCTCCTGAATATGAAGCTCCCGTTCATTGACCAGATTCACGATCTTGCCTTCAACCTGGACCATTGGTCTTGTAGGATTAGTGCGATCCGTAAAGATGATCTCCCCATGCCGCCCGTCGCTGAGGCGTATCCGCGTGCCATTATAGAGATCCGTTGTTTTTTGAATGAAGGTTTGTACAATAACCGGGTCTAGCTTCCCGAAGCTCTCCTTCTGAATCTGCTCCAGAACCAGATAAGGCGACTGAGCCTTCCTGTAGGATTTTTCAAGCGTCATGGCATGGAAGATATCGGCGACCGCAACAATCTTCGCATAGAAGTGAATCTGGCTGCCATCCAGCTTAAGCGGATAACCAGAACCGTCTATCTTCTCATGATGCTGCAGGGCAGCTAGTCTGACACCTTCGTTGATTGCTGTAACATTACGCAACAGCTGGTATCCATAGGTGGTATGCCTGCGTACTTCTTCTATCTCAGTGCCCTTAAGAGGAGTCGGCTTGTGCAGCAAAGTCTCATCAACCTTAATGTTCCCTATATCATGAAGCAAACCGGCAAAGGCAGCCTGCATCCAATCCTTTTGCGGATATCCGCACCACTGGGCAATTTTATATGAAGTTAGGGCTGACAATACAGCGTTATGATAATTATAGTCCTGGTCAAACAGGACACGCGGTGCAAACTTCAAGACATGATAATCTTTCAAATGGCTGATCAACAGCTCCAGTTGGCTCCGCAACTCAAATATCGGAAGTACCGCTGCGGTTGCTGCGCGATAACTCTGCTTAATTAGCACCAGCATCTTCTCATACTCATCGTGAAGCGGAGAATTGCTCTTGGCCAGTATGGACTCATTAATGAGCGCACCTGTTTTGGCTGCCTGCTGCTTCACTGCCGGTTTGGAGCCTTCCTGAGCTTTGTCCTCTCCCTGAACTCCCTCAATCTCCACTTGCCCTATCAAAAAGGCTTGCAGTATCTCAATATCCCGCGGAAGTATGATCTTGCCTTTACTGAATAACACTCCTCCCAATGGAGTGATTACATCCTTAATAATCTTTGATCCCGCTTTGATCTCTCCAACGGATATGTTTGGCATAAATTCAGCCCCTTTATTTCTGTGACACCTGTAATTCTCTAATTATAGTATGGAACCCGGCAAGCGGCTAGATAGCGGACTCCCATTCTATAAATAAAAAAGCATGAGCTTCTATAAATCAGAAACTCATGCTTATGCTGCAAAGGATTATTCGAGGCTATCGTCTTCGTTCCCGGTATCCGTTTCCGCTTCAGGCTCGCTAATTTCGCCATCGCCTTCCACTACTGTACCTTGAATTTCTTCGCCTTCCTCTTGCTCGGACAAGTCATCTTCCTCTTTATCCGCTCTGCATAGCGTAGCCACTGCATCATCCTCACGGATGTTAATCAGCTTAACGCCCTGTGCGTACCGGCCCATTGTGGAAATTCCATCCATACTGGTCCGGATTAGAGTACCGCTGGTCGTAATAATCATGAGGTCCTCATCAGTCTTGACAACCTTCAGCCCGACTACCGGTCCGTTCTTATCGGTAAGGTTAATAGTCTTGATGCCTTTACCTCCGCGGGTCTGCGAACGGTAATCACCGGCAGGTGTCCGTTTACCATAACCCTTGGTTGTTACAATCAGCACTTCAAGATCCTTGTCCACGCAGTCCATACCAATGACATGGTCATTGTCATCAAGCGTGATCCCTTTAACCCCTGTAGCACTGCGGCCCATGGAACGCACATCGCTCTCGGAGAAGGTAATCGACATTCCGCGTGCAGTCCCGATAATCAGGTTCTGCTCACCATCGGTCAGCTTCACTTCAATCAATGAATCTTCCTCACGGAGATTAATCGCGATCAGACCACCCTTGCGGATGTTGTTGTAGTCCTCCAGAGGGGTCTTCTTCACGATCCCTTCCCGGGTAGCGAAGAACAGGTATTTGTCGCTGTCCGCTTCCTCTACCTGGATTACCGCGCTAATCTTCTCACCCTGCTCAATTTGAATCAGGTTGATGATCGGCGTTCCCCGGGCGGTGCGGCCAAGCTCCGGAATCTCATAAGCCTTAATCCGGTACACTTTACCTTTATCGGTGAAGAACATCAGGTAGTTATGGGAATTACTCACGAAGAGATGCTCCACAAAGTCCTGGTCCTTGGTATCCATCCCGATTACACCGCGGCCCCCGCGCTTCTGGCTGCGGTAAGTGCTAACCGGAAGACGTTTGATGTAGCCGGTATGTGTAATCGTGATTACAACCTCTTCACGTGGAATCAGATCCTCATCGAGAATACTCTCTTCCCCAACCGTAATTTCCGTACGGCGGTCATCAGAGTACTTATCACGAATCTCCTGCAGCTCATTGCTGATAATCTCCAGGACGAGATGCTCATTAGCCAGAATCTCCTTGTATTCAGTGATTTTGGCCAATAATTCGTTATATTCATTCTCAATCTTCTCGCGTTCCAGACCGGTCAGGCGTTGCATCCGCATATCGAGGATCGCCTGAGCCTGCTCCAAGCTTAGACTGAAGGTCTCCATCAAGCCTTCACGGGCAATATCTGTTGTCCGTGAAGCACGGATAAGAGCAATAACCTCATCCAGATGATCGAGGGCAACACGCAGGCCTTCCAGAATATGCGCCCGGGCTTCCGCCTTCTTCAGGTCAAACACGGTCCGGCGACGGATAACTTCGATCTGATGCTGCAAATAATGATACAACACATCACGCAGGTTCAGAATCTTCGGTTCATTATTGACGATAGCCAGCATGTTAATCCCGAAGGTAGACTGCATAGAGGTATGTTTGTAGAGGTTGTTGAGCACGACGCTAGGATTCACATCACGTCTCATTTCAACGACTACACGCATTCCGTTACGGTCAGATTCATCACGCAAATCCGTAATGCCCTCGATACGTTTCTCACGCACCAATTCAGCAATCTTCTCAACCAGTCTGGCTTTGTTGACCTGGTAAGGAAGCTCATGCACAATAATCCGCGCTTTACCGTTATTCTCTTCAATCGTCGCTTTGGCACGCATAGTAACCGATCCGCGTCCTGTGCGGTAAGCCTGACGGATGCCTTCACGGCCCAAAATATAACCGGCCGTCGGGAAATCCGGGCCCTGAATATATTCCATAAGCTCCATAGGCGTAATGTCAGGATTCTTGATCATTGCCTGTACACCATCAATGACCTCGCCCAGATTGTGCGGAGGAATATTGGTAGCCATACCGACCGCAATCCCCGAAACCCCGTTCACAAGCAGGTTAGGGTAACGCGCCGGCAATACTACAGGCTCATTCTCTTCACCGTCATAGTTGGGAGCGAAATCAACTGTTTCTTTGTTCAGATCGCGGAGCATTTCTCCGGCGATTTTGGACAGCCTCGCTTCGGTATAACGCATCGCAGCTGCCATATCTCCGTCAATGGAGCCGAAGTTTCCGTGGCCGTCTACGAGCATATAGCGCATGGAGAAATCCTGTGCCATACGTACCATTGTTTCATAAACCGCCGAGTCACCGTGAGGGTGATACTTACCGATAACCTCACCGACGATTCTCGCTGATTTCTTGTGAGGTTTATCCGAGGACATTCCAAGTTCCGACATCGCAAACAAAATGCGTCGGTGAACAGGCTTAAGTCCATCCCGCACATCCGGCAAAGCCCGGCTTACAATGATGCTCATTGCGTAATCCATAAAGGATTCACGCATTTCCACGCCAATGTCCCGATCCCTGATTTGCGGGTTATTTTGTTCAGCCATGAGTTGGTGGACCTCCTTCAGTTAAAAACCGCTACCCTTTATTATATTACTTTCACAAAAGCAGCACAATTAAACATGATAGCCTTTTATCTTCTATATTGATTTTCTTTTAGTACGGATAAGGATATACGCCCTTTCCGCTGGTGTCTTCAGTACATAGACTGTAAAGACAAGAAGAATGGCTTTATGACCCTGATTTCGTCCAAAAAAGCATAACCCCATATCCTTATATTATAACATTGTTTAGTTAGATTGTCCTGAAAATTCGCCACAGATGAACAAACGGATATACGTTCATCTGTGGGAAAACCGGCAACTGCACAACTACCCAAGGAGGCAGAAAATGAGGATTCAGCGCGTGTCCAGCAAGTGGGCAAAAACGAAAGTCATTCTTCAGAACCGCCTGCTCTCGGTCTTCATTCCGGAAACACGTAAATACGCCCTGGAAGATTTGAAAGAGCTGCTGGGTCTGTACGGAACGGTATATATCAAACCTGACCGCGGCACCTACGGCAGCGGAGTCATGAGAGCTGAACAGCGGGTAGTTCATTTGAGCCCCAGCGAGCAGCAGCCGGACTTCAGCTACCCGGAAGCAGATCCCTTAACCTGTGAAGCAGAAGCACCAGCAGAACCCAAGCTGATGTATATTCTGAGATACGCCAAAGATGCGGAGATTTTCAATACACCGGAAGAGCTTCATGCTGCCCTATTGCCGCGGATTAAGGGGCGTACTTATCTCGTGCAGCAAGGCATAGATCTGCTCCAGCATCAGGACCGGCCTTTTGATCTGCGGGTACTGACCCAGAAGAATCTTCAGGGAGCCTGGGAGACTACGGGCATGCTCGGCCGCGTGGCCGCTCCGCAAAAGGTGGTCACGAACTATCACAACGGAGGCAGCATCTTTCAGATCGATGACCTGTTCCAGGAACATATGACGCCAGGCGAAATGACTGCAACCATCCAGCAGCTGAAATCACTGGGAGTTAGAATCGGTTCACAGCTGGAAACGGCCTATCCGGGTCTCAAAGAGATCGGACTGGATGTGGCAATGGATCAGCATCATGATCTGTGGCTGCTTGAGGTTAACACGCTGCCGTCGATCATTGTCTTCAAAATGTTCCCGAACAAAGCTATTTACCGCAGAATCCAACGCTATGCTGTTGCCTATGGACGTTTGAAGCGCAACCGGCCGGCCCCGGGCTACCGCCGCAGAAAACCAAGGCTAAAGCGCTAATCCCCCCCCGACAGCAAAACGTTATTCCCAATAAAAAAACCTCCGGTTTCATCCCTTACGGGAGAACCGGAGGTTCGTTATATAGCTTGCGTTTAAATATCGAGATTTTTGACAGATTGAGCATGCTCCTGAATAAATTCACGGCGCGGTTCAACATTGTCACCCATAAGTGTATCGAAGATGCTGTCAGCCAGCATCGCATCCTCAATCGTTACCTGCAGCATCGTGCGGCTCTCAGGATCCATTGTAGTATCCCAGAGCTGCGCGGCATTCATCTCACCCAGACCTTTGTAGCGCTGTACGTTAACTTTGACGTTCTCGCCAAAGCCAGCGATGATCTCATCGCGTTCCTTCTCGGTCTGCGCGTAGCGGATGACTTTGTTGCGCTCAATCTTGAACAGCGGCGGCTGGGCGATGTAGATATACCCGGCATCGACAATCTTCCGCATGTAACGGTAGAAGAAGGTCAGCAGCAATGTTCTGATGTGGGCACCGTCGACGTCCGCATCGGTCATGATGACAACCTTGTGGTAACGTGCCTTGGACAGATCGAAATCATCACTGATGCTAGTCCCCAGAGCGGTAATAATCGCCCGGATTTCAGCGTTGGACAAGATCCGGTCGAGCCGGGCTTTCTCTACGTTCAGGATCTTACCGCGCAGCGGCAGGATTGCCTGGAAATGACGGTCACGGCCTTGCTTGGCCGATCCGCCCGCAGAGTCACCTTCGACGATGTACAGCTCACTGATTGACGCATCCTTGGAGGAGCAGTCAGCCAGCTTGCCCGGGAGGGCACTGACTTCAAGCGCACTCTTACGGCGGGTCAGCTCACGGGCCTTGCGGGCTGCTTCACGGGCACGTGAAGCCTGCAGCGACTTCTCCAGCACCTTGCGTGAGACAGCGGGATTCTCTTCCAGGAACTCCTGCAGCTTCTCGCCGAACAGAGATTCGACGATCCCGCGGACTTCACTGTTTCCCAGCTTGGTCTTGGTTTGGCCTTCGAACTGCGGCTCAGGAATTTTGACAGAGATAATTGCTGTCAGACCTTCACGGACATCATCTCCGGTAAGATTCTGGCTGCTGTCCTTGATCACGCCTGCCTTGCGGGCATAGTCATTGATGATTCGCGTCAAGGCACTCTTGAAGCCGGATTCATGCGTTCCGCCCTCATGGGTGTTGATATTGTTGGCGAAGGAATAAATGTTCTCTGTGTAAGAATCGTTATATTGGAGAGCCACTTCAACCGCGATCATATCCCGTGAGCCTTCCACGTAGATCGGATCATCATGCAGGGCTTCTTTTTTCTCATTGAGATATTTCACATACTCCACAATACCGCCGTCATACTTGAATGTATTAGAGACTCCGGTCCGTTCATCCGTCAGAGAAAGCTCAATGCCCTTGTTCAGGAAGGCAAGCTCGCGGATACGGGTAAGCAGAGTTGCGTATTCAAAAATAGTTGTCTCGGTAAAAATCTCCGGATCCGGGTGGAAGGTTGTAGTCGTCCCTGTCTCCTCGGAATCTCCGATTACCTTGATGTCATATTGCGGCGCACCGCGTCTATACTCCTGCTGGTAGACATGTCCGTCACGTTTGACCGTTACAACTACCTTCTCGGACAATGCATTAACAACAGATATACCCACACCATGAAGACCGCCGGAAACCTTGTAACCTCCGCCGCCGAATTTACCGCCTGCATGCAGGACAGTCATTACGACCTCAAGTGTAGATTTCTTCAGCTTTACGTTCTCGCCGACAGGTATTCCCCGCCCGTTATCAATAACAGTCACGCTGTTATCTTCATGAATTTTTACTTGAATCCGGTCGCAAAAACCTGCCAGCGCCTCATCGATACTATTATCGACAACCTCCCAGACCAAATGATGCAGACCTTTGGCGCTAGTGGAGCCAATGTACATGCCGGGACGTTTCCGAACCGCTTCCAGCCCTTCCAGTACCTGAATCTGGCTCTCATCATATGTCGGTTGATTCATTGACATGCCTTCACCTACTTCTTTCAGATTATCTCCTGTAACTACCGAAACATTATATTTCTAACAAGATTTTGGCTCTTTTTTTGAGAGTGGAGGAGGAGATAGGGGAGTAGTAGACAGTATTCTTGGTGACGACAATAGACTTCGCTTCCTCTTCACCAATGCGCTCCAGCTTCTTATCCTGCTGGGAATGAGTCATGAATTGCTTCGACACCTTGGAGGATTTCTCAATCGATATATCAAATATAGCAATCAACTCTGAGGATCGAATAATTTTCTCTCCGCCCAAATGAATATACATGGTCTTCCTCCGCTCTTATAACTCCACTGTGCCGCCGTGAACATGATACAGGCTTGCGCCTTTTAATTTATCGGCATTCAGTCCCTCCACACCGGTGGCGGTGATGAAAGTCTGTACCTTGCTTTGAAAAGTTTCGATAAGCTGGGTCTGACGATAGGGATCAAGTTCAGACAAAACATCATCAAGAAGCAGCACAGGATACTCTCCGATCTCCTCATGGATCAGTTCAATTTCCGCCAGCTTGAGCGATAAAGCTGCCGTACGTTGCTGTCCCTGGGAACCGTAGACCTGAGCTTCTCTTCCGTTGATAAAAAAGGACAGGTCATCCCTATGGGGACCCGTCAGCGTCATGCCGCGCCTGATTTCCTGATCTCTCGTTTGTGATAACTTTAACATAAATTTGTCTAATAAGACAGCTTCATCTTCCTCTTCACGCTCACCGAAAGAGGGGACATAGAGCAGTTTAAGCTCTTCTCCGCCGTTTGTAATGCCGCGGTGGATGCTTTCTGCCCATATCTGCAGCTTCTTTATGAATTGTTTCCTTTTTTTGACGATTTTAACACCATGCTCTACAAGTTGGGCATCCCAAATCTCCAGAAGCTCCTTGCCGGCTGCCTCTTTTCCCCATAACTGCTTCAGCAGATTGCCTCTTTGGAGCAGCACCTTCTGGTATTGCTGCAGATGAAACAGGTAGCTGGGCTGGACCTGGCCAATCTCCATGTCAAGGAACCGGCGCCGTATGCCCGGGGTGCCTTTGACAATCTCCAGATCCTCCGGAGCAAACATCACCACATTCAGTGAACCTACGAATTCACTAAGCCGGCGCTGCTCCAGTCCGTTAATTCTGGCTTTTTTGCCTTGAGCCGACAGGGTTAGCTCCAGCTTAAGATCACCGTATTTACGCTCCACTTCGGCTACAATCTGTGCGGAACCTGCGGGAGCATCGAACGATATGAGTTCCTTGTCCTTGGAGGTACGGTGGCTTTTGGTCATCGCCAGGACGAACAAAGCCTCCATGAGATTTGTTTTGCCTTGGGCGTTCTGGCCGAGAATGAGGTTCACATCCCCCAGATTCGTAAGGCGCAGCAGCCCATAGTTGCGGTAATACTGCAGACCGATGTTTTTGACAAACAAGACCCTGATCCTCCTTGGGTGTACTACTCTTTGACTCCGCCGCCTTCAACTTCGAATACGCCGTTATCCTGTACCTCTATCTTATCACCCGGGTAGAGCTTTCTGCCACGGCGTTCTTCTTTCTCCCCGTTCACTTGCACATGCCCTTCCTGCAGCAGCGCTTTGGCCATACCGCCTGTGGATACACAATCCGCCAGCTTCAAAAACTGGTCCAGCTTAATATATCCACTGTGGATAACTATTTTTTTCATCTTTTTTATCCTTTCCACCACTTATCCACAGGTCATGGACAGGGCGTTAATTGGTTGTCCGGTAAGGCAGAATGACATATAGGCTGCGGCTCTCGTCGAGCGGTCTGAGAATTATCGGACTCATCATGCCGGTGAAGGCAATCACGAGCTGCTCACTCTCCACAACCTTCAGTACGTCCAGCATATATTTGGAGTTGAAGGAGATCCGCAAAGGCTCACCTTTGAAATCAATCACTTCAAGTTCTTCGCGGACCTTACCCAGCTCAGACGAGCTGGAAGAAATCTCTACATCACCATTCTCAAGAGTCTGCATGCGGACGATGTTCGTTTTTTCTTCACGGGACAGCAAATAAGCGCGGTCAATCGATTCGCTGAGTTTTTTTGTATCAAGAGTTAGTTCTGTTTTGTAGTTGGTTGGAATAATTCTAGAAGTATCCGGATAAATTCCGTCCAGGATCCGCGAATAGAACAGCACTTTGTCGATTTTGAACAGGACCTGGTTATCTGCTACGACAATATCCACCAGCATATTCTGATCCGGAATAATTTTGCTGAGCTCGTTCAGCGTTTTGCCGGCAATAACAATATTCGCAAACTGAACATTCTCTGTACCTTCCAGATGTGCTGCTCTTGTTGCCAGACGGTGGCGGTCGGTAGCGGTGAACTTAAACTCGTTATCGGCAAGATTCCACAGAATCCCCGTCAGAATCGGTGTTGTCTCTTGTGTAGAGATGGAGAAAGCGGTTTGTTTAATCATATTCTTCAGCAAATCGCCTGGCATCGAGATGGTTTCATTCTCCTCAATGCTTGGCAGAACAGGGAATTCTTCAGGGTCCAGGCCAACAATCTGAATCTCCGTAGATCCGGAAGAGATATAGGTTTGAAAGCCCTCTTTGACTTCCATGTGAATTTCTTTGGAGGGAAGCTTCTTGATGATCTCGACAAAGAACTTGGCTGGAAGCACTACGCTGCCGGGCTGTTCCACTTTTACGATCGTATGGCTGTCATTTTCTGCAGGGATAAAGGATTGGATCGAGATATCCGTGTCGCTTGCCGTCAATGTTACTCCCTGGTGGCTAACCTCAAGCTTGATTCCGGTCAAAATAGGGATGGTTGTTCTGCTCGAGATCGCCTTGGAGACATGTCCTATGGATTCGTTAAGTTCATTCTTGAGAATGCTGATTTTCATGATTTCACTCCTAGCTGAAAAATTGGGAAATGGGTGTACGTTTATCTTCTTTGAAACCTGCTCTTAGAAGATGAATTATTATAGTTATTTAATAGTATTAGTAGTAGGGGCTCCGTTTATGTGGATAAGTCACTAAACAGCATAAAATTAAGCCTACCCACATGTGTATAGATTGTGTATAGGCTCTTTGTTCCTCTTAGGAAGGATTTTTAATTTTCTCCGCAAGATTATTTACCACTTTATATAGCTCCTGGTCCACCTTTAATTGCTGCGTAATCTTCTCATGGGCATGGATAACTGTCGTATGATCGCGTCCTCCGAAGGCCTCGCCGATCTTGGGAAGCGAATAATCGGTTAATTCACGGGAGAGATACATGGCAATCTGCCTTGGAAAAGCAACAGCCTTCGTGCGTTTCCGCGCTTTGAAATCCTCCATGCGCAAATTGTAGTATTCCCCGACTTTTTGCTGAATATCGTTGATCGTAATCATCTTCGGCCGGCTGGAAGGAATGATATCCTTCAGTGCTTCAGCTGCCAGATGCGTCGTCACATCCTGGTTAGTCAGTGATGAATAAGCCACAACGCGTATTAGCGCGCCTTCAAGCTCACGGATGTTCGTATCAATCTGATTAGCGATATACATCATCGCTTCGTTCGGGATATCCAGGTTCTCTGCCTTAGCCTTCTTACGGAGAATGGCAATCCGTGTTTCCAGATCCGGAGGCTGAATATCGGTGATCAGTCCCCATTCAAAGCGCGAGCGCAGCCGTTCTTCCAGCGTGGGAATTTCCTTTGGAGGCCGGTCGCTTGAGATAATAATTTGCTTGCGTTCTTCATGAAGAGCATTGAACGTATGGAAAAATTCCTCCTGCGTTGACTCTTTGCCGGCCAGGAATTGAATATCGTCAATCAGCAAAATGTCAACATTGCGGTATTTGTTACGGAAGCTTTCACCACGGTTGTCACGAATGGAGTTGATGAATTCATTCGTAAATTTCTCGGACGAGATGTAGATAACCTTATTATTGGGGTTATGCTCCAGCACATAGTGCCCGATGGCATGCATCAAGTGAGTCTTCCCGAGACCCACGCCTCCGTACAAAAACAAAGGATTGTAAGCTTTGGCCGGCGCTTCGGCTACTGCCAGTGAGGCCGCATGCGCAAAACGGTTGCCCGAGCCGATCACGAACGTATCAAAAGTGTATTTGGGATTGAGCAAATGCGTCTGTGCTTCTTCGCGTGAAACTGCGGGAGAGGGTGCCATTTGTTGAACGATCGGCTCAGAGGGTTTGTTCTCTTCAATTACAAATTTGACGTCAACCTGTTGTCCGGTGACCTCATAAACTGTTGCTCCTACCAGTTTGGTGTAGCGACTTTCCAGCCATTCTACGGCAAAAGTTGTAGGCGCCGAGATAATAAGAGCCTGGGGGCTAAACGTTAAGGCCTTGGTAGCCTTAAACCAGGTATCAAAGCTCGGCTTGCTTAGTTTGGTTTGAATAATCGATAAAATTTGCTGCCATAATTCGGAAGTATGGCTGTCCACAGACTGTCACTCCTTTAAATCTTCCAAATGTGGCATCAGCCATGAAGTGGAAATGTCGAAGAAAATGGGTTGTTGCTGAATCTTATC